>CAVZCG010000007.1:0-379775 GCA_963773675.1 uncultured Acidobacteriaceae bacterium | reverse complement strand
TCTAGGGCAACTGAGTCGTGGCGAGATCGCGGGGCGAGTAGTGCTCCGTTTGCGGAACTAGTTTCCCTTGCCTTTGCTGGTGCCAATCGAGGCCTATAAAAATCCTTGTTGCTGTTGGTAACTATAATATGTTATTAACTATCACTTTTGTGGGACGCTTGCCAGAAAGGCCACCTCGGTGAATGTCAAACAGCTTTTCGATCTGACCGGACGCGTCGCCATTGTTTCGGGCGGCTCGATCGGGCTTGGACGGCAGATGGCTGAGGGCCTCGCGGAGATGGGAGCGAGCTTGGTGCTCTGCGCCCGCAAGAAAGAACGCTGCGAGCAAGCAGCGGAAGAATTACGTGCCTTGGGCGTGCAAGTTCTTGCGCTGGCCTGCGATGTCAGAGACCGTGCGGCGATTCAGGCAGTCGTGGACGCGACGCTCGCAAGCTTCGGCCGGATCGACATTTTAGTGAACAACGCCGGAGTGTCCTGGGCGGCTCCCGTAGAAGAAATGACGCTCGAACAATGGGATAAAGTCCTCTCCACCAACTTGACCGGCACATTCCTTTTTTGTCAGGCAGCCGGCAAGGCCATGCTCGCGCGACGCTCGGGCAAAATCATCAACCTGGCATCGGTAGCGGGATTGGGCGGAGCATCTGCAGAACTGCAAGCCATCGGATACCACGCAAGCAAAGGCGGGGTGATTGCCTTCACCAAGGATCTGGCGTGCAAGTGGGCGCCACACAACATCCAGGTGAACGCGATTGCCCCTGGATGGTTTCCCACGCATATGTCGGACTGGGTCATCCAGCATCGCAAAGATTCGCTTCTGACGGAAATTCCTTTGGGCCGCTTCGGTGGTGTTGACGATTTGAAAGGCGCTGTGGTTTTTCTGGCATCGGCCGCCTCCGCGTACGTGACCGGACATGTGCTCGTCGTCGATGGAGGCCAGTCTGCCTGGTAAGGGCGAATTCTTATGAACCTTCCGTTGACGCCCCTACGCTTCCTCCGTTACTCGGTACAGCAGTTTCCTCGCAAGACGGCAGTGGTCTGTCGCGAGCACCGGTTTACCTACGCCGAATTTGGCGATCGTGTAGGTCGTCTGGCCGGAGCGTTGCGCGGCGCCGGAGTGAAGCCCGGTGATCGCGTCGCATTTCTCAGCCTGAACTGCCATCGCCTGCTGGAGGCTTATTTCGGGGTTCTCGAAGCCCAGGCCATTTTGCTTCCCCTCAATATCCGCTTGGCGGCGCCAGAACTTACCTACATTCTGAATGATTCGGGGGCGGAGGTGCTGTTCCTCGAAGAAGAGTTCGTCGGTCTTGTAGATTCCCTCCGCCGAGACTTACGCACAGTGCGCGCCTTCATTCCACTCAGTGGCAAGCCAGAAGCTGCATGGGTCAGCCACCAAAACTACGAGGAGATGCTGGCCGCGGCGATTCCCTTCCGCGAAGATCTGCTGACGTTTGATGAAAACTCGGTGGCGGAAATGTTCTATACCAGCGGAACCAGCGCCAGCCCAAAAGGCGTGATGCTTACGCATCGCAATGTGTATCTGTATGCGATGAACATCGCTTTGCACTATCACATCGCCTACGACCACGTGGTGCTCCACACCATTCCTTTGTTTCACGCCAACGGCTGGGGAGCAGCCCACACGGTCACGATGGTTGGCGGAACCCATGTGATGCTTCCGCGCTTTGTCCCGGAAGAGGTATTCCGCCTCGTCGAGCGGGAACGAGTACGCCAGCTCAGCCTTGTCCCGATCATGGCTGCGGCCATGATCCATTCACCGGCGCGCTCCAAGTATGACCTCAGCAGCGTTGATTGGGCCACGATCGGCGGCGCTGCATCGTCGCCGGCATTGATACGCGATGCCGAGCAGGCATTCGGATTCAAATGCTTTTCAGGATACGGACTGACCGAATGCGCCCCTTCGCTTTCCTCGGCCGAATTGAAACCGGATATGCAATGTACTCCGGAGGAACGCCATTCCATCCAGGCCATGACCGGCTGGGCCTTCCCTGGGTGCGAGCTTCGCGTCGTGGACGCTGAAGACAACGATGTTCCGCACGACGACATGACGATGGGGGAAATCATTGCCCGCAGCGACGGTGTAATGGCGGGCTATTGGCAGCAACCGGAAGCCACGGCCGAAGCCTTACGCGGCGGATGGTTTCGCACCGGCGACATGGCAGTGATCGCGCCGAACGGATACATCCGAATCGTCGATCGGAAGAAGGACATTATCGTGAGCGGCGGTGAAAACATCTCTTCGCTCGACGTCGAGAAGGTGCTGGCCGCACACCCTGGAGTTTTCGAAGCCGCTGTGATCCCGGTGGCCGATCAGAAATGGGGTGAGGTGCCGAGGGCGGTGGTGGTGCCCAAGCCAGGATGCAAGGTGACCGAAGCGGAATTGATCGAGTTCTGTCGCGCTCGTCTGGCTCATTACAAGTGTCCGCAATCGATTGAATTTTCCGACAGCTTGCCCAGAACCGCCACGGGGAAGGTTTTGAAGAGAGAGCTGCGAAAGAAATATCAGGAATTGCCCTATGAACCAGTTCGTGAAAAGCACTAGAGAGAATGATGTCGCAGTCATCACCATCGACAACCCGCCGGTGAACGCCCTCAGTCCAGGCGTGCCGGAGGCCATCGGGACGGCAATTGATGAAATGAATGCTGACCCGGCAGTCAAAGCTGCCGTTGTCATCGGAGCAGGCCGCACCTTCGTTGCCGGAGCCGATATCAAGGAGTTCGGCAAGATGACTTCCGGAGCGTCTCCCCGCAGAACTCTGCTGCCGTTTCTCCTTCGCATTGAAGACAGCCGCAAGCCGGTAGTGATGGCGATTCACGGTGCCGCGTTTGGCGGGGGACTGGAACTGGCCATGGCCGGCCACTACCGGGTTGCATCGCCAACCGCGCAGGTCGGCCAACCGGAAGTAAAGCTGGGAATTATTCCTGGAGCCGCGGGAACTCAGCGTCTGCCGCGTCTGGTGGGCGTTGCCAAAGCATTAGAGATGTGTGCCGAGGGTAAGCCGGTTTCAGCCCCCGACGCTGCTGCTCTAGGACTGATCGATCGCGTGATCGACGGAGACCTGCTTACCGGTGCTCTCGCTTTTGCCCGTGAAATCGCCAGTAAGCCCGCTCCCAAAACGCGAGAACGCCTGGGAAAACTGGGAACCCTCGCGGAGAATACGGTAGTCTTTGCGGCGGCGCGCGATGCCGTTCGAAAAAAACAAAGAGGGATGAAGGCTCCGCTGGCGGCGATCGACGCGGTAGAAGCGGCTACCACAATGCCGTTCGAAGAGGGTTGCCAGGCCGAGCAGAAACTTTTCACCGAATGTCTTTTCTCCGACCAGTCGAAAGCGCTCATTCATGTTTTCTTTGGCGAGCGCGAAGTGGCGAAGATTCCTGACATTCCCAAGGAAACTCCCTTAATTCCTGTGAACCGAGTTGCGGTTGTCGGCTCTGGAACCATGGGCGGAGGAATCGCGATGGTGTTTGCCAACGCCGGCATTCCGGTGCTGCTCAAGGACGTGGATAAGGCGGCGCTCGACCTCGGCATGGAGAAGATCAGGAAAAACTATGCCAGTTCCGTGCAGCGCGGACGTTTCACGCAGGCCTTCGTGGACGAACGTCTGCAGCTGATCACGCCGGCGCTCACCTATGATGCCTTCTCCGATGTGGACATGGTGGTGGAAGCGGTTTTCGAAGGCATGGCGTTGAAGAAGAGCGTGTTTGCCGACCTGGACCGCGCCTGCAAACCGCGAGCAATTCTTGCCAGCAATACCTCCACGCTGAATATTGACGAAATCGCGGAAGCCACTTCGCGGCACGAGGCTGTGATCGGAACCCACTTTTTCAGTCCCGCCAATGTGATGCGCTTGCTCGAGATTGTGCGCGGAAAAAAGTCCAGCAAGGAGGTGATCGCCACTTGCATGCAACTATCCAAAAGGCTGGGCAAGATTGGCGTGCTCGTCGGCAATTGTCGCGGCTTTGTTGGTAATCGCATGTTTGGTCCGTATCGCCGCGAAGCTCAATTCCTCATCGAAGAAGGCGCAGATGTAGAAGCGGTGGATCAAGCGCTGGTGGAATTCGGAAATGCGATGGGCCCGCTGGCGACGGGCGACCTGGCGGGCCTCGACGTTGGTTGGCGAATTCGCAAAGAGTACCGCCATCTTGAAAAACCCGGAATCCGCCAGCCGTTCGCCGAAGATCGACTTTGCGAACTGGGGCGCTACGGCCAGAAAACCTCAAAGGGCTGGTATCGATACGACGACAACCGGCGCCCTACTGTGGATCCCGAAGTAACGGCCTTGCTGAGGAACTGGAGTGCAGAAGCCGGAATCCCGCAGCGACAAATCTCCGCCGAAGAAATTGTGGATCGCTGCATCTATGCGTTAGTCAACGAAGGCGCGCGGATTTTGGAAGAAGGATTCGCGCTGCGTGCCGTCGATATCGACATCATTTATCTCAACGGCTACGGATTCCCCGCGTATCGCGGCGGACCAATGTGGCATGCCGACACGGTGGGTCTACCGAAGGTCTATCAGCGCATTTGCGAATTTCACCACCGGCATGGAGAACTGTGGGAGCCGGCTCCTCTACTAAAGCGTCTTGCGAAATCCGGTAAGACATTCGCTGAGTTCGACAAAGAACAGAGTGCAGCGGGACTGCTGGAGCGGGTGAATTCAGTATGAGGCACGTCACGCTGGTGCGCCACGCGCAAGCTTCGTTTCTGGAGGCGAATTACGACAAGCTCTGTGCCAATGGTGAGGCTCAAGCCAGATTATTAGGAGAGTATTGGTTGCGGCGAGGCATGATTTTTCACAACGTCTACTCGGGTCCGCGCCTGCGGCAGCAAGAGACCGCCAGGATTGTGGCCGATGTCTATCGCGCCGCGGGTCGAAGTTTTCCCGAGATTGAGGTGACGAGTGAATTCGATGAATATCAAGCCGAGGCCGTCATGCGCACGAGCCTTCCACAACTTTTGCCAGTGAGCACCGAGATTAGAGAAATGAGCACAGCTTATGAGAGCGCCCGTGCGCCGGACGAGCGCCGGAGAACCTTTCAACGGCTCTTCGAAGCCGTGATCGGCAAATGGGTAGCGGGAGAGACCGCCGCGGATGGCATTGAATCATGGCACGAGTTCTGCTTACGAGTGGAACGCGGTCTGCTGCAAGTAATTCGCGGTACAACGCCGGCGGCCGCCGCTGTGGTCTTCACTTCTTCGGGTCCCATCGCAGCCGCGATGCGCCGGGCTCTGCACTTATCTGCGGAGGACGCGCTGCAGCTTTCCTGGATGTCGCGCAATGCTTCGTTCACTGACTTTCGAGCATCGGGCGAGCGTTTCATGCTGAGCGCGTTCAATGCATATCCGCATCTCGACGAGGATTCACTGCTGACCTACTGGTAGCTGAGACAGGACTTGCGAGTATGGTGGCACTTTGCGATCAAGCCGGAACCGTGAGGGCAGGCGAAGAACTCGATCTGGCCCGGCTGCAGTCATTCCTGTCCGACCACTTGGGTCCAAGCGGATCAATTTCCGTCGAACAGTTTCCTAGCGGCCACTCCAACCTGACCTATTTGGTGCGGCTCGGGAGCCATGAAGTTGTGTTGCGGCGTCCCCCTTTCGGAAGCAAAGTGCGGTCAGCACATGACATGGGTCGCGAGTATCGCGTGCTGTCAAAACTGCACACTTCGTTTCCCGCGGCGCCGAAGGCCATCCTTTTTTGTGATGATCTGTCGATCCTTGGGGCTCCCTTCTACCTGATGGAGCCGATCCGAGGAATGATCATTCGCCGTGACCCGCCCGCGGATGTTCCCTTCCCGCCCGAGACGGCGCGGCGATTGAGCGAAGTTTTCGTCGACACTCTTGCATGTCTGCACCGGGTGGACTACACGGCGATCGGCTTGGCTGACCTGGGCAAACCTCAAGGCTACCTTGAACGCCAAGTGAAGGGCTGGATCGAGCGCTACCACAATTCAAGAACGCATGATCTGCCGGAAGTCGAAGCCATTTCCGCGCGGCTTATCGAACGAATGCCCACTCGCGATCAAACCGCTCTGATCCACAACGATTACAAGTATGACAATCTCGTGCTCGATCCTGCAGATCCGACGAGGATCATCGGCGTGCTCGATTGGGAGATGTGCACGCTGGGAGATCCTCTGACGGACCTGGGAACCGCCCTTGCGTACTGGACTGATCCGCAAGATCCCGAAGAGCTCCGCGAAATTCGCCCCGCACCCACCACGTTACCCGGAACCTTAAGCCGGGCGCAGTTGGTCGAGCGCTACGCTTTGATGACCGGCTTGAATCCCGGGGATATGAGCTTCTACCTTGCGTTCGCCCGCTTCAAGGTTGCCGTCATCATCCAGCAGATTTACTACCGTTACGCCCAGGGATTAACGCACGACGAACGTTTCGCGGCCATGCCGCAGAGAATCAAGATTCTCTTGCGTGCTTCACTGCACTGCGCGCAACGCGGGACGATATGAAAAAGCGCTTACTGCCGGTAATACCGCACCAGCCACTCGGCCACGCAGCGTGGCTTCTCGGCGGATTCACCCTCAACACGGATGAGATAGGTGGCGTCCACAAACTCAGACGACTCTTTCGCCGAGATCAGAGTCACGCGAGCGCGAATCTTCGAACCGGCGCCAACCGCGGAGGGGAAACGAACTTTATTCAGCCCGTAGTTCACGGTCATTCGAACGCCAGAGCCGATGTGGATCGCCTCTTTCAGGAAGTAGCTCAGCAGCGAAAGTGTGAGAAAACCGTGGGCGATGCTTCCGCCGAAGGGCGATTCCCGTTGAGCGCGCTCCGGGTCCAGGTGAATCCACTGGCGGTCTTCGGTGGCATCGGCAAATCTCTGGATGCGATCCTGCGTGACCACGAACCACCTGGTTGCGGGGAATTCACGTCCCTCGAACTGTTTCAAGCAACTTGGATTCTCAATCTCAAAAGGTGGCATAGGAGTTCTTTATGACGACATTAACAGACCTGACACGCAAGACGACAAAAGGGACGGGCTTTCTAATCGAAGACTCTGCCCCGCAAGATATTTTCACACCGGAGGACCTCAGCGAAGAACATCTCGCCATCGGCCACATGGTCGATGAATTCTGGGCCAACGAAGTAGAACCGAATTTGCCCGCAATCCGCGAGAAGAAGCCAGGCGTCGCCATGTCCGTGCTGCGCAAATCCGTCGAGCTGGGTCTCACTGGAATGGCGATCCCAGAAGAGTATGGCGGCATGGCCATGGATTTGCCGTCGCTCATGGTCACTGCGGAACGCATGGGACGGGACGGCTCCTACGGTGGCTGGCACTCGGCTCACACTGGAATCGGCACCCTCCCGGTGGTCTACTTTGGCACTCCGGAGCAGAAGCGGAAGTATTTGCCCAAGCTCGCGAAGGTTGAAATGCTCGCTGCCTATGCGCTCACCGAGCCACTGGCGGGTTCTGATGCGCTGGCCGCGCGCACCCGCGCCGACCTCGCGCCCAATGGCAAGCACTACATCCTGAATGGCCAGAAGATGTGGATCACCAACGGCGGCGCGGCTGACCTATTCACCGTGTTCGCCAAAGTTGGTGGCGAACAATTTACCGCGTTTCTGGTCGAGCGAACTTTTCCCGGCGTAACCAGCGGCGCCGAAGAACACAAGATGGGAATCACCGGCAGTTCGACCACGGCGGTGTATCTCGATAACGTTCCCGTACCGGTGGAAAACGTGCTGGGTGAAATCGGCCGCGGACACGTGATCGCATTCAACATCCTCAACATAGGACGCTTAAAGCTGGGTCCGGCTGGGGTTGGCGCTGCGAAAAACGTGCTCGCAATTTGTCTGAAATATGCCAAGCAGCGCAAAGCGTTCGGTTCGGCGATTGCCGAGTTCGGTGCAATTCAGCACAAGCTCGCGGAAATGGCGATCCGCATTTTCGCGGCGGAGTCGATGACCTGGCGTGTCGTGGGACAGATCGAGAATCAAATGCATGCTGCTTCCCCAGCCTCTGCGGACGGCACGCAGGAACTGAAGGCGATCGAAGAGTTTGCCGCCGAGTGCTCCATGATCAAGGTCTACGTCAGCGAAATGCTGGACTATGTGGTCGACGAAGGAGTCCAGATTCACGGAGGTTACGGATACCATCAGGACTACATGGTGGAACGCGCCTATCGCGATTCGCGCATCAATCGTTTGTTTGAAGGCACCAGCGAAATTAACCGCTTGGTGATCACCGGTATGCCGCTAAAGCGCGCAGCACGTGGGCTTCTCCCTCTGCTCGATGCCGCCCGTGCCGTTGTACAGAGTAACGCACTGAGTAACGCGCAAAGTGACGACGCTCGACCCGTTGTTGTGGCCGGCGATCCGGAACTGAGCCTGGTTCGCAATGCGAAAAAGATTGCCCTCCTGACGCTCGGGCTCGCGTACGAGAAGCATGGCGCGAAGCTCGAACAGCAGCAGGAGATCATCCTGAATATGTCTGACATCATCATGGAAGTGTTCGCCATGGAATCGAGCCTGCTCCGCACCCGAAAGCTGGCCGCCGCCGGCGGCGGAGCGAATGCCGCAGATGCCTGCTCTGTGTACTTGCGTGACGCCATCGGCAGGATCGAATCGTCATCAAGGACGGTGCTAAGCGCCTGCGCGCAGGGCGACGAACTCCGGAGCAATCTCGCACGCCTGCACGCCTATGCCGCGCACGACCCGGTGAATTCGATTGAACTGCGGCGACAGATTGCACGACGCTTGTTGGCGAGCGAACGCTACACGGTGTGACGGAAGACTCCGATGTCATTCGTTGAGAATCAAGGAGCGAAGCTCTATTGGGATGAACAGGGGCGAGGAGAGCCGGTGCTGCTGATCATGGGGCTCGGCTATCCCTCGGCTCTGTGGCATCGCTCGCGCCCAGTACTGTCGCAACACTTTCGCACCGTCGCGTTCGATAATCGAGGCGTAGGCCTGAGTGATATTCCTCCCGGTCCGTATTCCATTGCCACGATGGCATCCGATGCGGCCGCGGTTCTTGACGCGGCCGGCGCTTCCCGTGCCCATATTTTTGGAGTTTCCATGGGCGGCATGATTGCGCAGGAATTCGCCGTGCAGTATCCGTCAAGAACTCGCTCGCTGATTCTGGGCTGCACGTCGCCCGGCGGACCCTCAGCAGTGCGCGCCGAGCGAAACGTCTCGAACATTCTGATGGCCCGGGGCATGACTCTGGAGCAAGCTCGGGAGGCCATACTTCCCTACATTTACGATGCAGATACGCCGCGAGAGAAAATCGAGGAGGACCTGAACCTGCGCCGGAAATGGCTCGCGTCAATGGAAGGCTACACCGCACAACTTCAGGCAATTCAGGCCTGGGAAGGCTACACTCGCATCGCTCAAATCACAGCACCCACGCTGGTCATCCACGGAAAGTCGGACGCACTTGTTCCCTGTGCCAATGGCGAACTGATCGCGAGCCTGATTCCAAATGTGAGACTGGTTTTGATCGAGCACGCAAGCCACCTGTTTCTCACCGACCAGACTCGCCTGGCTCACAAGGAAATACTGGAATTTCTTTTGTCGCATGTTGCAACAGAACAGCCAACACAGCATTGAGCCAACCTCCAGTCGCGCCGAGAGGCCTTCAGTCAATTCACGCCAAGCATAATCCATCATCAAAATAATTCATTTGATGAATTCTACAAATGCGGATACGCTACGCGCCATCATGCAGATACGGCGCCCTGGCCGGAGCGCAGGAATTTTTTTCGTTTTCATTCAGCGAATTCAATACAGAACAAAGCGAATGGTCTTTGCTGGAAACAGTGAGATTGTAGGAGCTCGCCTGCCACGGCGCCGGCTGAGTGCTCGCAGATTGTTGTGATTCAACAACCTGGTTACACAGGGGGAGTATGAGTCTCGAACAGATCAACGTTGATCGTCGTGCGGCTTCACGTAATTTGGCCTGTACTTGCAGCCGGATATCTGTCCAGCTCCCGTTGAAATTGATCGCGCGCGTTCTTGCGTGCGTCGTGTTCACCGCTCTGACGGCCCACGCCCAAGGCGTAGGTACGTCAGGAGAGATCACCGGAACCGTGACCGACTCTGCCGGAAATGTTGTGCTCAACTCCACCGTCAAGGTTGTGGATGCGCAGACCGGTCTGACGCGCACAGCCGTCACAAATAGCACCGGGCAGTTCCGAATCACGGGACTCTCGCCCGCCACTTACGAGGTCAGCGTAGCAATGTCAGGTTTCGCAACCGAAATCCGAAAAGGTGTGGTTGTTGCCATCGGGCAGACGGTCATCTCGGATTTCAAACTGAATCCTTCGCGCGTGGCGACGGTCGTCGAAGTGACGGATCAGCCGCCGGTGGTAGAAACGGAACGTGGAAGCCAGGCAGACAGGATCTCGCAGACCTACATTGCCGACCTCCCGATCGACCGCCGGGATTACCTTACATTCACGTTGCTCGCCCCCGGTGTATCCGATTCCACGCGGCTGGCGGGAGATCAGGATTTCAGAGTCGCGCAAACGCCGCAGAGCGGCCTATCCTTCTACGGCAGCAACGGCAGAGGGAATGACATCACGGTGGACGGCGGCGAAACTTCGGGCGACAGCGGTGGCGTGCGCCTGACCGTGGGCCAGGACGCCGTACAGGAATTCCAAATTAATCGCAGCAACTACTCCGCAGACCTCGGAGCCGCTACCGGCGCTTCCATCAACATCGTCACCAAGTCCGGCACCAACCGCGTGCACGGCACGCTCTTCGGCTTTTTTCGCAACGATGCGCTGGATGCTCGTGATCCTTTTTCGTTCACTCAGGCTCTGCAGCCCGGCCAGACTTTCAATCCTGCTAACACCGACACAGTCGGCTCGCCGATTAAGGATTCCTTGACGCGTCAGCAATTCGGCGGAACGCTGGGCCTTCCGATCAAGAAAGATAAGACGTTTCTGTTTGTTGCCTTCGAAGGCCTACGGCAGAATGCGCAGAACGCGGTTCCAATCTTAACCAATACGGATATTTTCCGGCCGACTCCCGCGCAGAACGCCATTATTGGCGGACTGGCAGCGTCCAACACAGTGGTACCCTGCCTGCCGGGCGTCACTTTGCCTTCGAACATATGCGCCTTTGCTTTGCAAAGCGTTTTGACACTAAATCCGAACCCCGGCACCAACCCTTTCATCACTCCCGGCCAAGCCGCGCTAAATGTCTTCCTGCAAAATCAGTTTGAAACCCAGGGCGGACTTTTTCCTTATGACACGCGGGAATACCTGGCATCAGGGCGCCTCGATCACCGCTTCAACGCGGACAACGAAATCTCCGTCACCTACAGGTACGGCCACGATCTCGAGGAGTCTCCCGATGTTCAGTCGCTAACCGCATATTCGGCAGGAAGCTCGACCCACGACTACGATAACGATTTCCAAGTCGCCTGGTATCGCCAGTTTAGCGCGGCAACCCAGAACGAAGCTCGTGCGCAGTGGGATTACTGGCATTTCAACGTGATTCCGAACGCCCCGGCAGAAGTTGGATTGCAGATACCAAGCTTCATCAATAACCTGGGAACGAATATTTTCCTGCCCAACCTCACCATTCTCCGGCGGTATGAATTCGCCGACAACTTGACCGTAATCCGCGGGCACCACAATTTTAAATTCGGTGCCGACGAAATTCTCCGTGGCAATCACACCGAATCGCACACATTTTTCCCCGGCCGCTTTGTCTTCGGATCGCTCCCCGGCGCCGCGCTCAGCCCCGAACTTGCCAGCACCACCATCAATCCGCTACAAGCGGCATCGTTGGGCCTGCCCGAGATTTATCAGCAGGGCTTCGGCGTCCCGACCTATCCTTATTACACCCGTCCGTTGACAGGGATCTACGCTCAAGACTCCTGGCAGATCGCCACTAACTTCACCTTGAACTACGGCCTCCGCTACGAACTTGACTCGCAATTCGCTCCTCTGACGACTTACAAAAAGGACTTTGCTCCCCGGGTTTCCTTTGCATGGGACCCCGGCAATAATCACAAGACGGTAATCCGCGGCGGCTACGGAATCTTTTATGGACCTGTGGATGTTCAAATCCCCGACGTCGACTACAGCTTGGGGGCTTTGAATGCGAACAAGTCCGCGGTCGAGAACAGTACAGGCGCCGGCCAGGTCGCCAACGTTAGCGGAATCTGCGGGGTCTCACAGTTTGGTATTCCGATCATCCCCGGCTCAGGAGGCAGTCCCTGCAACCGGGAAATTTCCATCTACGCGGATGGCTTCGCCGGAGTTCCGGCTCTGGGCATCGCCGGATCGGCAACCATTTTCCAGACGCTGTTTGCCCAGGGATTGATTCAGTGCACCACTCCCACCCCCGGAAATAATGCTTGCATCACTCCCGCTGCCGTGGCCCCGTTAGGCATCGACGTGACCAATACCGGCCCTCTCTCTCCGTTGCAAGTGCTTTTCGTGAACCAGCCGAACTATCGCCCTCCCATCGCACAACAGGCTTCCTTCGGAATCGAACGGGAGCTTGCGCCTGGATTGTCGATTTCTCTCTCTGGAGTTTACGTTCACACCCAGAGACTCCCGATCGCAATCGACACCAATCTCCTGCCGGCGCCCTTCAGCACGGTAACTCTCGCGAATGGCGAAACGGTTTCCTATCGTAATTGGAATACGAGCCCGGAGACGGACCCGCTGGGCGGAACCGAGGGCCTCCCCTGCGCCACAGCGAACTGCTTTGTAAATCCGCTGATTGTTCAAAACAACCAATACAGCTCGGAGTCCTATGCTCTTTACGAAGGCGGCATCGCTGAAGTGAAAAAGCGTTTCGGCAACCACTTCAGCGTCTTCGGGAATTACACCTTCAGCAAAGGCTTCGACACATCCACCGACTACAACACCGACTACGGCCCGCAGGATCCCACGAACCTAAACGCGGATCGCGCCCTTTCCGAATTTGATCAGCGGCATAAATTAGTGATTGCTGGCGTGATCGACAGCCCTTGGAAACAGAGCATCTTGTCCGGTTTCCAACTGGCTCCCATCTTCTCTGCCCATAGTGGTCATCCCTTCAACTTGCTCGCCGGAGGCGAGGTGAACGGCAATAACCACACTACCAATGAACGTCCCATCGGAGCCCCGCGGGATACGGGTCTCGGTCCCGACTATTTCGACTTCGACATGCGTTTATCCTGGGCACATAAACTGTGGGAGAACGCCAACCTGCAATTTACCGCGGAAGGATTCGACATCGCGAACCACACCAACTATGCCAGCGTAAACAATGAGGTAAGTCCTCTCTTCGGATTCACCCCGGGATTTACAACTTTCAACGTGCGCGGCATTCAACCGGGAGCAGCGATTGCCGGTGGCGGGACGGCGACTTCAAGCACGCCACTCGCCTTCACTTCCGCCTTCCCGAAGCGCCAGGTCCAACTCGGTGTGCGCCTCACGTTCTGAGGCTGCGCTTTAACGTTGACGAACTGCTCGCGGCCAGTTCGCGGACCCTGGTGTGGTTACGCCGAAGCTACGCACTTTGTTTTGTATTTCCCCAACTCCAGCTTCGCAATTAAGGCCCGATGAACTTCGTCGGGGCCATCTGCGATTCGCAGAGTGCGAATCGTCGCAAACAGTTCGGCCAGCGGAAAATCTGCCGAGACGCCGGCGCCTCCGTAGATTTGAATGGCCTGGTCAATAATCCGCAGAGCGATATTTGGCACGGCGACCTTGATCTGCGAGATTTCGCTGCGCGCTCCCTTGGTGCCAACTTCATCGAGCATCCATGCAGCCTTCAGAGTCAGCAGCCGGGCTTGCTCGATCATGATTCGTGCATTGGCAATAACATCGACGTTACCACCGAGTTCCGCGAGCGGTTTTCCGAACGCCACCCGCTTCAACGAACGGCAGCACAAGAGTTCAAGCGCGCGTTCAGCCGCTCCCAGCGTGCGCATGCAGTGGTGAATGCGCCCCGGACCGAGTCGCCCTTGCGCGATTTCGAAACCTCTGCCCGGTCCGCCGATAATGTGGTCGAGCGGAACTCGAACACCCGTGAAGCTCACTTCTCCGTGTCCGAACGGGGCGTCGTACGAACCAAACACGGGCACCATCCGCTCGATCTTCACCCCCGGAGTATCGATCGGCACCAGCACCATCGTATGGCGCTGGTATTTTGCGGCGGACCGATCGGTTAAGCCCATAAATATAACCAGCCGGCAATGGGGATGACCGATGCCTGAACTCCACCACTTTCGTCCATCGAGGACAACATGATCGCCATCGATGCGCGCCGTCGCTTTCATGTTCGTGGCATCCGAGGAAGCCACATCCGGCTCTGTCATGCAGAATGCAGAACGAATCTCGCCCGCCAGCAGCGGCGCGAGCCAACGTCGCTTCTGCTCTGACGAGCCGTATTTCACCAAGACTTCCATGTTTCCGGTATCGGGAGCATTGCAGTTGAAGACCTCGGGAGCAATCGAGGAGCGGCCAGTGATCTCCGCCAAGGGGGCATAATCCACATTCGTGAGTCCTGCGCCAAATTCCCCATCGGGAAGAAACAGATTCCACAAACCCTCCGCCCGCGCCCGCGCCTTCAAACTCTCCATCACGCGAGGCTGTTTCCAATTCCGCCAGTCGGGAAGGTTTCGCAATTGCGCGTAATACTCAGGCTCCGCCGGCAACACGCGCTCTCGAACAAACGCGGACAGGCGCTGGACATAGCTTTGAGCCCGCGGCGATGAGGAAAAGTCCATGATTTCCGCTCACAAGAAAGGCACTTTAGCCTAACGATTCCTGCATAATTCTCCAAATGAATTGTATGAATCCTGTAATATACGCACCGTGCATTTAAGTCAGGTCGATCTCAATCTGTTCGTGGTCCTCGAAGCCATCTATCGCGAGGGCAATATAACCCGCGCTGGTCAGCAGCTGAACCTTACGCAACCGGCAATCAGCCACGCGCTGAAAAGATTGCGCGATATGCTTCAGGACCCGCTGTTTGTCCGCCAGGGCGCGCACATGATGCCGACGCCGTTCACCCGCAACATGATCGAGCAAGTGAGAGAGGCGCTGCAAATCCTGGAAGGGAACGTCAGCCAGAGCCACAAATTTGTTCCCGAACACTCGCGGCGAAACTTTCACCTTTCCATGTGGGAGTATCTCGAGGCCCTCATCCTTCCGCCGCTGCTACGTCGTTTGACCCACGCTTCCCCCGGAATGTCGATCACAACGTCACGCGTCAAGCGCAGAGACCTTGAAACTGAGTTGGCCAGCGGTTCACTCGACTTGGCGATCGAGATTCCGATGACCGTGAGTGATCGCATTCGGCAGAAGTGGCTTTTGAATGAGCCCTTCGTTGTGATTGCTCGCCGGGGTCACCCCGCCATCGCGGGCGCTCTCGACCTGGATACCTATCTTTCGCAGCGCCATATTCAGGTCTCCTCCCGTCGCCGTGGTCCCAGTCTTATCGACGTCGAGCTCAGCCGGCGAGGACTTCGCCGACAGGTTTGTCTGCGCAGCCAACACAACTTCACAGCATGCATGGTGGTGAGCCAGACCGACATGTTGTTGACCTTGCCGGAGCGCCATGCGCGCTTGCTGAACACGGCATCGATCAACCAGATGTTCCCCTTCCCGCTCTCCGCCCCTCGTCTGGAAGCTCACCTGTATTGGCACGAGAGTGTCGAGAATGACCCGGCAAATCGCTGGCTGCGCGAACAAATCGAGAACGTCCTGACTCAGCCAACCGGAGCCTCGGAGACATTGCGCCTGCCCGGCGATAAACGCCCGCGAGCTATTCGTCGCCATTCGACCCGGTGACCTTGTCACCGCTGGCGCTAAGTATTTTGAAGCGAAGAAATTCCTGAGAAACGTACCGTCAATGCGAAGTGTTCGAAAACCAAAGAAGTGTGCCTAATCCGGCTTCGCGGTGAAGATCAGAAAATAATCCATGCCGTCGGCTTTCACAAAATCCTGCGAGCCGCGCAGTTCATATCCGGCTTGGGCGGCTTCGCGAACCACCACGTCCCTACTCACGCCATGATTTTCTCCATTGCCATTGCGATCAATGATGCCGATCTTCGCGCCCGGTCGAAGTGATCGGCGAAGGTTCCTGAGCAGCACAACCGGATGGGCCACCTCGTGGTAAGTCTTTAGCAGGAGCACGGCATCGATACTATCGGATGGGACTTGTGGATCATCAGGTTTGCTCAGGATCGTCTTTATGTTTTGGAGCTGTTCTTTTTTCGCGTGCTGGTCAATGGAATGAATTGCCTCAGGGTTGATGTCCACCGCATAAACCGTGCCCAAGCCCGTAACGCGGCGAGCGGCGCGTACTGTGAACCAGCCCGACCCAGCACCGATGTCGGCAACGTTCTTGCCGGGCTCAATGCCAAGCATGTCCATGACGCGATTGATTTGCAGGCGCTCATCGCGCCCCGGAGCATCAAAAATGGAGAGGTCACCAGTGTAGGGATTGCTGGTCTTGCGTTGTGTCGAGGGCGCTGCGGAAGAGGCCTGGGCACACACCGGTAACGGCCCCCACAGACCCGTCAACAACACCGAGATAGGCCCAATCCATCTGAGCGTTCTGCCAAAAGATTTCCAGTTCATTTTTTCCCCGGGCTCATGCGCACGAACCGTCGGTGACATCGGGATTCTACGCCAACACTACAACAATAACTCACGACCGAAATACCCTCGCTGGTGATGAAAATTCTTTCACATTGACGCAACAAGAGATTGAGGGGACAATGGGGCCCGTTTTCTGGGTCAAAGGAAATTCCAGCAAAGAGCAAAAAATTTAGGGGGAGATCGGACGATGAACAAGAAAACCATCGCTAGACAACTCAGCCTGTTCGGCGCAGCCCTGACGCTGCTGCTTAGCTTCGGCGTCGCTCAAGCGCAGCTGACCCTCGTCGGCGCGCCGGATGCGAAAAGCCAGATTAGCTTCGAAGTGGCGCTGCCGCTGCACAATGCGGACCAGCTTAATGATCTGCTGACGGCGCTGCATGATCCGGCCAGTCCGCAATACCATCATTGGCTGACGCCGGCGCAGTTCGCTGCGAGTTTCGGGCCCGATGCGGCGACGATGCACAGGGTGGTCGCGGCGCTGAGCGCGCGCGGACTTTCGGTGCAAACCCATTCACGCAGTTTGCATGTCAGCGGGCCGGTGGCGCTGGTGGAAAGCACGCTCGGCACGCGTCTGCAACTGGCGCACGCCGATACCAATGCGCAGGGCACACGCGTCGTATCGGCCAGCGCGCTGCAATTGCCGTCCGAACTGAAGGAGGCCGGCGCCACAGTGGTCAGTTTTGGGCGAAACGAAGCCCATGTCATGTCGCGCCAGGCCACGCCGCCCCTGAGCGGCACCTATAACCGTTACAGTCAAGATGGCGGCTATTGGTTCGATGACCTCAAGGAGGCATATCGATATCCGTCGTATCAAACCATGGTGACGGTGAAGGGCAAGACGCAGCGGCTGGACGGCACCGGGGCGACAATCGGCGTGCTGATGTCGAGCGACTATTTGCCGACCGATGTCGCGGCGGTATTCGATTACGAGAATTGGTCGGTGATCACCGGTGAGCCGGACCCCACCCTGTATAAGGACGTTGCGATCGATGGAGGCGGCGGGCTATTCGGTGGGGCTTTTGCCGAGGTATCGATCGATACGCAGTCCGAGATCACCGGCGCGCCGGGCGCCCATGTCATCCTTTACGACATACCGGACCTGACGGACGGTAGCATTTTTGCCGGCTATGTCGACGCAATCGACGCGAACGAGGTGGATGTGCTGAGCTCGTCGTTCGGCGAGTGCGAGCTTCTCTACTTCCCGAAATACAATGAGGGCCAGGATTACCGCGGCATTTTGAGGGCCTATCACGAGCTGTTCCTGCAGGGCAACTCGCAGGGGATTACCTTTCTCGCCGCTTCCGGCGACAGTGCCGGCAAGGCATGTCCCAGCGTACCTTACTTTTTCGGAGCACCAGGGGTATTCCGGGCGGGAGTATCGATACCAGCGTCCGACCCGAATGTGACGGCGGTGGGCGGTACCAACCTGGTGACCGTGTACATACCGGGGTCCCTCGATTCCGGATATGCGACGGAGAATGCGTGGTCGGATCCGGAAATACCTTACGACCCCTATGGCGTCGGCGAGACTGCGTCGGGTGGTGTGTGGGGGGCCGGTGGCGGTTTTAGCCAAATGTGGCCGGCGCCCGCTTATCAGTCGCTGGTAGACACGGGATCCACCGCGCGGGCAGTACCGGATATCGGGATGCAGGTTGGCGGCTGCCCCGGCGGCATTTCCGTGGTCAACCCGAGGACCCAATTTTGCAACGGCGGCGACAATCCGAACAATGGCGACGGCAATACGGACCGAAGCTACGGGATTTTCGCACTCGCCGTTGGAGATGGCGGTGGATTTTATGGATTCATAGGCACCAGCCTCTCGTCACCCGAATTTGCCGGCGCCCTGGCACTCCTGGTCGAGCAGCGCGGGCGAATGGGCAACGTGAACACATATCTGTATTCCATCGCCGCCAAGCAGGCGAAGGAAGGGGCGGTTGCGAAATACCTGCATACCGAGATCCCTGGCTTCAACGGACTTATTCAGTCCAACATCAGTCCCACTTACAACGTGTCCACAGGGATTGGGACACCGGTTGTGAAGGCTTTGGTGGGAGCTGGTTCGGCAGCGCCCGCGGGCACGCCGCAGACGCCGTCCAATCCGTAAAGGTGGAGTAAACATAAGGAAGGCCAGGCGCAGAGCGACTGGCCTTCCTTACTTTGAGCTGGAATCTCCGTGCCAACGGCTTCAATTCGCCTTACACCGAAAATTTCGGATCGCCTTCGAGAATCTGCATCTCGAGTCTCGGAGCCTCACCATCTTTCCAGAGACCGGTTCGAAATTTCACGCGATAGCTCAGAGCCCCTCCATCCGCGCGTTCACTCCGTTCAATCGGGCGAGGAATGCAGACAAATTCAGTCTCGATGAATTCGCTTGTAGCGTGCACCACCGAGTAGCCGTGGCCTCCCATATCGACAAACGAAAGATGCGGCGACAATTCAGGATTCGACAGTGCTCGCGCCTTCGCAATGTCGCCACTCTGCAAGTACTCGAAACAGGACCGCACTCCGTGCCGGAGCAGCAGGTTAACGACTGGCTGCGCTGCGCGGTCTCCGGGCCCTTGTCCTACGTAGAGCGGCCGCAGCGGATGGTCTTTCGGCAACGCGTGTTCCAGTGCCTCGACCACGCCCGGCGCAGAGATTGACCCCGTCACAAAGGCAATGCCCACTGGCACAAAGGGTTTTGGCGGAAGAGACTTCGCAGCTAATCCTGCCCAAAAGCTATGGCGATCTCCCGCCACCGTGACAAAGCCAGTGATTCGGTTGGCTTCGACGAAGTCGTAGATTTCTTCGCGCTCCACATACGCGCTACCGTGATCTCCCATCGGGGAAATCGCGTAACCGCTCTCCGGCCACGGCTTTGCAGTCCCATGCGGCAGGTTTTGCAGATCGGCGCGCATGTCAAGCGTTGCCGTGGTATTGCCCCAAATCTTCCAGGTCGCTTTCGAGTTGCGCAAGCGCTCAAGAAACCAGGCCTTCTGCTCGGCACCAAGAATCGTCTGTGCCGGAGCGTCTTTGCAGAAATTAGCGATCTCGACACTTCCGAAGCGGATCGACGCCGGTGGTCGACCGCCATTGTAGGTTCGCCCCGCATCCAGGATTTCTATAGCATCTTCCGGGACGAACTCGGGAAAGTCATCACTTGCCAGAGGCGCCAACTCAGGACGGTCCGTCGGTTCTTCGGAGCGATAGCTGCGCTGGTCGGTGACGATCAACTCTACGTTCCGTCCCCATCGCAGCGTGCGGTATCCCTTGAGGCTTCCCACCGCGGCAAGATTGTTCGCTTCCTGACCGAAGCCGTGCTCGTCAAAACGAGTAATCGGCGCATCCACCACCTTTGGAGGATCGAACCGATCCAGCGACGGCCCGCTCGGTTTCGTGATTCGCGCTGGCTGGTATTCGAAGAACGCCTGGTTGGCCGCAACTTTGCGGGTCTGTGCGGGCAGATTCTTTCCTCCAAATCTTTGCAACGACTGCCAGCCCAGCCAACTGAACTCGTGGTTATCCCACATATTGACGAACGGCCAGCGTGCGCGGGCGTCCTGCAGATCCGGATCACTCAGATACGCGCGATAAACGGCGCGATAGTCGTCCACTGTCGTCGGGATGTGAAAGTCTTTGATCTTCTCGCCATGCGGATAGCGCACGATATCGCGCAGGCGACGGTCATACATGCCCTGCGGACGGTCTTCCGGGTACCAGACAATTTCATAAATAAAGTCGCCAAGGTGCAACACGAAGCCAATTCGCTCCGCGTCCGAAGCTTGTTCATCCTCGTAGATCATTCGCCGGTAGGCGTTCTGCGCCCCGTCGTTCGCATTCTGGCAACTCACAAAAACAAAACGAACCGGCCTCGCATCTTCAACCTCAGGCGCTGTAATCGTCCTGCCCACGCGGCTGCCAAAACCCTCAGGATCGGCGAAGCGGTACCAATAAACACGGCTTGCCTTCAGCCCTCCCACCAGTACGCGGCAAGTCCAGTCGGACGCCGCCGAAACCGGAGCCACGACCGTCGCTACAACCCGAGTGAACGCCTCATCTTCGGCGACTTCCACATTCAACTTCACCACCGGTTTTTCACCAACTGGGAGCCGACGCGTCCACAATAAAACGCTACTGCTGTCGGGGTCTCCGGACGCTACTCCCTCAGGAAACAGATCGCGGCGTTCACGTAACGCGAGGCGGGACCTGCTCCCCAACGGATTCCCCCACGCCGCCGTGGCGCCGATCGCCGCCGCCATTCCGAGGAATGCCCGTCGAGTAATGGTAGCCATCTGTTCCCATCCTTAAAACCGGGAGTGTACAAACCCCGAGCCTATTTAAATCTCTTCAAGGGATGGACGCTCACCGCTGGTATTCGTGATCAGGTCTCCGCTTTCAGCCTCACTTTTTGGTGCCGGGAGGGGGAATCGAACCCCCACAGAGCTTTCGCCCCTGCGGATTTTAAGTCCGCTGCGTCTGCCAATTTCGCCATCCCGGCTCGCGATCATTCTAGCCTACCAGCCTGTCTCTTCCGCCGACAGCACTCTCTGCCCTGTGCCCCCATTGTCATTTACTTGACCACTCTCACGGGCTACCCTTCTTCATACGCCAGCATCTCAACAACACCGTGGAGGTCGCATGAACGTTCCGTTGAAATCGTCCAGCGTGGTGTGTCTGCTCGCTCTTTTATTCTCGCTGTGGTTGGCTCCGCCCCTGCACGCCGGAAACGACGTGCTTGGTCAAATCGATCTCGAAGGCGCAACCAAAGTGGAAAAAGATGCCGGCGTTTGGATCGACGGCCAATACGTCGGCTATCTGCGCGAACTCAAGGGATCGAAAAAAATCCTGCTTCTTCCGGGTGAGCACGAAATCATCGTTCGCCAGGGCGGATACGTCGACTTCGTTCACAAGGCTACGGTGCGCGGGGGAGAGACCCAAAGCGTCGCCGTAAAGTTGGAGAAAGACACACGGGTTCAACTTCCTAAAATCACCGCTGAAATCAAGCTGGAAGTGAACCCCAATCGCGCCGCCGTTTTTGTCGACGGTGTATTCGTCGGCCACGTCGCCGAGTTTGGAGGGATGGGCAGGGCTCTGTTGGTCGCTCCGGGCAAGCGCAAGGTCACGATCAGCCTGCCCGGCTATCAAACCTTCGAGACTGATATCGATCTGGTGGCCAATCAGAAATCGACGGTCAAGACTGATCTGATGAAAGGTGGACCTGCAGAAGGAACTCCTCTGCCGCAATAGCCGGAAAGCAGCCCCAAAGCTTCCCTTATCAAGAGGCGGTGGCGCCGAGCCCGCGTTGCTTGCGTAGCATCTCCACAAACGGCTCGGCCGCCAGTTCCGCATGATTGCGGAAAAGACCGAGCAGCGGATCATCTCCATCCCCAGCTTCGGAGGCGGCTTTCGATCTTTGACCGATTTCGTTTTCCAGACCTTCCGGCTCAACCAGAAGCTCCGGCATTGCATCAGGAGTTTCCGTCAGCCGGCTGAGAAATGTTTCCAGCAGGGTGCGATGCTCCGCTGTGGTCTGGGTGAATTCCACCCCCATCCCTTTATCGGGATGCATCACTCGAACCACACCTTCCGATCGCAACTCCACCCCGGCGGCGCGCATGGAGAGCGTCACTCTTGTGGAAACCGGAAATGGCGAACTGATCTCAAGGTAACAGCCACCCAAACTCAAGTCCGTAAGCTGGCAGCGGACCGGAGGATCGTCCTTTTCTGCGTCCGGAGTGTTGCGGCCAAGCCATTCGCGCAACTGACGCGCAACTTCCGGAGATGGATCCAGGAAACGCATTCCCACCTGTGTCCCGCTTCCCTCCCACGCGAACTCCGCCGGCATCTCCAGCTTCGTGGTCGAGCCCGGGAGCGTAAATGACAAATCCCATTTGCCTTGTGGCTTACTGCGTTTGGGAAGCGTGATCGCCAACCCACCTTCGCCAACGTCGGTCGTATTCACCTTGAAGCGGGCTCCCGACTGAGCACTCACCATCTCCACCGGAAAACGTACCGAGACCCTCGAATTACGCCGGCGCTCCCTCTTCATTAAGGCTCGCGCCGCGCGAAAACTTGACTTCGCCCGCTCGGCGGAAACTGGCTTGTAGAGCGTAAAGTGCGCCCCAATCTCGAATGCCGATCGCAGCCCGATCTCCGGATCCAGGATGGCTACGGCCACAGCGCGTTTGTTGCAGGGAGCCATGCGGGCGCCTCGCAACACATCGGCCGCCCCCGGTCCTGCACAATCCACAATAATTGCCTCAAACCGGTCCCGGGTCAGATGTCGCAAAGCGGTCTCCGAGTTCGTGCAATGTTCAACCCCAATGTCGAGGTCGCCCAGGGTGCGGCGCAGTACGCGCACGATCTTATCGTCCGAACACAGCAACAGTGACTTCAGAGTCATAGCCCGCTCTTAGAACGTTTCCCAGTCCAGAGTATTCCGCCCGACACCTGCGAGGAATACCCTCAACTCTAAGCCCGCCTGCAAAGCCCAGGCAATTGATGTCTTAGCATGTAAGGTTACCCTCGTAACCCTCTCCGATTTCCCAACGGTGCGTTCCCATGTTCGTGACCACGATCTTGCAGATTCCTAAAGGTCAAGCCCGAGCGTGCCGTCGACTCGGAAATATCACGGCAAGTCACAACGACCCAACAACTTATGGAGGATTTGTAAAGTTAATTCCCCACAAATCGTCATTGACTTCCGCGGCATCTTGCCCTACTATGTTCAGTCTCCGACTAGCTTTTTGGGCCCCTTGGACTCTAGCTCTGTCTAGCAATCCTGAGAGATTGTTCTGTTTCGTGAATCCAAGGAGCTTTCGGAGAATCATATAGTTAGGCTACTTTTTAAGGGTTGATCCCCCATCTGTACGAAAGGCATTCGTTCATGGCGAAGCGACGCGGAAATCCAAACTGGGGCAAGCCGGAGCCAATAGGACCGGTAGTCCCTACTATTACGGAGTTTGAACAGGTAGTGCGGGAGTACAAGCTCACCCCCGATCAATATTTGCGCTCCACACGTTTGCGGGAGTGGGCGCGCCGCAACAAGAATTCCAAGTACATCCCTGAGCCTCTTCTGGAAGCTTGGGGCTTCGAGATAGAGTCCACGCTCTAAGCGTGAATTCGAAAAGTACTTTCGAGGGTCGCTGATCGCGGCCCTTCTTTTTTGTGCTCGATTGGTTGCACATCCCGCTTCCGGAATTGTTCGCCGTGCTGGCAGCCGTCGCCTTTGCCGCTGGCCTTAATGTCTATGCCACCGTCGCAGCCCTAGGTTTGCTGGCCCGCTTCTCCCACCTTCCTCTTCCTCCGTCGCTGCATTTGCTCGAAACTTGGCCGGTGATCGCAGCCAGCGCCATCCTGTTCGTGATCGAATTTTTCGCCGATAAGATTCCAGCCTTCGACCTAATCTGGAGCGCTCTTCACACCTTCGTTCGCGTGCCCGTCGCGGCCTTGCTCGCTTATGGAGCCACAGCGCAACTCAGCCCCGCCGATCAACTTCTCGCAGCTTTCTTAAGTGCGGCCATCGCTCTCGCCGCCCACGGAGGCAAAACCGCGCTACGCGCTGCCGTAACGCCATCCCCAGAACCTGTCTCGAATATCACGTTAAGTTTAGGAGAAGACGTTCTCGCCGTAGGTCTGACCTGGCTCGCCAGCCGCCATCCCTACGCCGCCGCGACCATCGTCGCGATTTTGCTCGCAATCATTCTCTTGTTGGTCCGAATCGTTATCCGGGCTCTGCGATCCTTATTCCGAGGTGCGGAGGAAGAATTGTCAGGCCGTCCCGCGTAAGCCAGTCTATTCTGCAAAATCTCGGAGAGCATCTCATCACTGGTTTCGGGAAGGGCACGACTTCAGTCGTGCCGCTTAGACCCAATAAGGATGCGGGCTTTAGCCCCTGAGGAGCCCGGTCTACCTCTTCGTTTCACTATCTGCCCTCTAGTAACCTCCCGATACATTTCCCGATATAGAACCTTCGATTGCATCATCCGCAATTTCGTCGGCATCGCGCGACCACTGTCGAGCATCCAATCAACAATTCGTCAGCGCGGAGAATTATGTCAATTTTCGATGAAAAATATCGGGTGGTTGGCGTCGAGAATGATCGCCTCCGCGTGCGCGGCGTTCACAGTGGCGATGTCTTAACCATTTTGAACCCGGAGCCTGAGTTCCCCATTTCTCAGGAAGACTATCCCGTCGGCAAATTGATTGCCCTCAGCGATCCCTCGAAGGCCCTGCCAAATTAGTTTCTCCCTACCGACGCTTCGGATCGCAGACCTAACGCTGATTTAAGGGTCAGTGAGTGTAATCGGGACGTTTCGCCAACGAGGAATTAGTTCGGGAACTTCAACTCTACCGTTGTTTCCACTTCGACTGTATCACCATTGAGCACGAACGGTTGGTACTTCCATTCCTTGACCGCTTCGCTGACGGGTGCGACAAGAGCATCGGGTCCGCTAACCTTCTCCACTTGGTATACATCTCCGTCTTTGTCAATCCACAATCGGAGAACGAGTGTGCCTTCCACCTCCTGCACGACTGATGGAAACTCGGGTTCGACGTGCTTCAGGAGACGGGACTGCATGACTTCTGGCGAGACTCGCACGGTTGTGGCATACACACAACTCGATACACCGGCGGGTAATGCTTGCCGAATGTCAGGCGTTCCGCTCCCATCCTTAGGAAAATCCACTTCAACCATCATCTCGCGAGGATCCGGGAAACTGTACACAACGCGGTGCTTGTACCTTCGCGCCCTTGCAGCCTTAATCGCGGGTCCTCGCAGCGTTTCCGGCCCTCTGAGCACTGTCGCATCGCGGACGGCTCCTCCCTTGCTCAGCTTCAACGTCAACAGAACCGAGCGATCCTCCAATTCCCTCTGTTCTCGTGTCAGCGTTGTCGAATGGGGGCACTGCGCGAACGTAGCTTGGCCAATACAAGCGAGGAGTGAAATGGAAAGGCCAACCCTCCCGTAAAGCCGCATGACTTTGATCTCTCGATGGAACAACAACAAAAGGTCCATAGAGGATTTTAGACGCATCCCGGAGCGAGAGTTCGTTACGTTTGTACCGTTTTCGGACTGTCGAGGATCACTCCCGCCAACAAGAAAGCCACGGCCGCAGCCGTGGCTCTAGAGAGAGTAATCCCTATTAACCCGCCTTTCGATATTCGTCCTCGCTCCCTCCCGTCCCGATCACTTCCTTCCGCCTTTCACGCAAGCGATCCTGGAACGTGTCCCAGCGTGGTCCAATACCAACCGCGCTCACGTCGATGTCCACCGTACTCGTCCCCGCAGCATATCCGGGCTCGATTGATTCAGCGTCCGCCATCTCCGCACCTTCCACAGATTCGCCTCTAAACGCATCCGAGGCACCCGCCGCCCGTGCCGAAGGTGAATTCCCCGGTATCTGCTGCGTCGTCGGCGTGATATTCCGATCCGTCTCCGCCCGGTGCATCACTGGATCAGCCTCCCATTTCGATCGATAGCGTCCTTCATAGTCCGACCATTGCTCGTCCGATTCCAGGTCCGTCTCCTCATACGGCGGAAAACTCTCCACCTGCGCCTTGGTCAAATCCACCGCAAAGTCGTCATCGTGCTTGGCCGACGCCCGCAGCCGCCCTGCCGGGACGATAAACTTCTTCGTCGTGAGCCATCCCCCGGTATCGACCACCACATAGCGAATCAATCCCGTGGAATAGTCGAAAATCACATCGTCAATCTTGCCCAGTTTCTCGTCATCCAAGCCATACAACTTCGCTCCCCGTATGTCTTCCGATGCATCCGTGAAGCGATAATCTCGCAGCATTCCGTAATTCGCCATAAATTCTTCCTCCGCAAAATTTCTAGCCCGTGCGTCCCTTGGATGTCACTCTGGCGCCACGGGTATATCAGGGAAATTTATTTTGCGAATCAAGAATTGAAGATACGAGGTGAAAGATAACAAGATAAATGGATTCGAAGCCGGGAGCCGCGCGTAATGCCGTCGCTCTCAACCTCTGAGGGTTATGATTAGGATACGTCCCCGCGAAGCCCGCCGCTCGAATCATCTATAATCTCCCGAAGGTATCCTCCAAACCAAGATGCAATTGCTCCCATACTCTGGCTTTTTCGTCGGCGGCGAAATTCTCGACCTTGTTTCGAGCACCGGTCCTGTCGCCAAGTTCGTCTTGATCACCTTACTGGCTTTCAGCCTCATCTCCTGGGCCATCATCCTTACCAAATGGAGCCTGCTGCGCCGCGCCCGCATACAAAGTGGACGCTTTCTGCGTGCCTTCCGCAAGGCTCAACGCATGCAGGATCTCGCCACCGTCGCCGATCAATTCCGGCCCAGTCCTCTGGTCGGAGTTTTCGAGGGCGGCTACCAGGAATACAAACGCCAGCTCTCCACTCCCAGTGCAACTCTGCGCAGCCTCACCGCCGTGCAGCGTGGCATGCAGATTGGCGCCTCCGAAGAGATCACTCGCCTGGAGCGCAACGTGCCTTGGCTCGCCATCACCGCCGCCGTCACCCCCTTCATCGGATTGTTCGGCACGGTCTGGGGCATCATCGACGCTTTCCACGGCCTCGGCACTGCCGGCGGAGCCACGCTTCGCGCCGTCGCCCCCGGCATTTCCGAAGCT
This sequence comes from uncultured Acidobacteriaceae bacterium, assembly GCA_963773675.1. Classification (GTDB taxonomy): domain Bacteria; phylum Acidobacteriota; class Terriglobia; order Terriglobales; family Acidobacteriaceae; genus Sulfotelmatobacter. The sequence goes on along the minus strand of CAVZCG010000007.1, from coordinate 352,583 downwards.
CTCATCACCACCGCTGCCGGACTCGCTGCCGCGATCCCCGCCGTCATCGCCTACAACCTGATCGGCAACTCCATTCGCGTCTTCGCCGCTCGTGGCGATGATTTTTCTCTCGAAGTCCTTAACGCCATCGAGAGCATCCAGCCGCAAGCTGCAGCTGAAGTGAGGCGCTGATGGCTTTCACTTCCTCCAACGGCCGCACTCAGTCGGCCCTCGCCGATATCAACATCACTCCCCTGGTTGACGTCGTCCTCGTCCTGCTCATCATCTTTATGGTGACCGCTCCCATTCTGCAGTCGGGTATCGAAGTCAGCGTACCCAAAACTCGCACGGTCAAAGAGATCACCGAAGAACGCACCGTCATTACTATTAATAAAGACCAGCGCGTCTTCCTCGGCAACGACGCCATCAACATCAATCAGATCGCCGCCCGGCTCCGCCAGAAAATTCGCGACCCTCACAACCAGTTCATTTTCATCCGCGCCGATGAAAATGTTCCCTTCGGCGCATTCGCCACCGTCATGGACGCGGTAAAACAATCAGGCATCACCAACGTGAGCATCGTCACTCAGCCGATCGAACAAAATGGCGCAAAACGCTGAGATTTTTTTCGAACACGATAGTTGGCCGCGCGCCCTTGCCTGGTCCGCCGGATTCCACGTCGCCGTCACCGCTCTCATCGTGATTTACTCCGTTTTCTTCACCGGACCCACTGGCCAAGGTTGGGGCACTGGCGGCGGTGGCGACGCGATGGGAGTTACCCTCGTCAGTTCCGTTCCCTTACCCACCACTCCCGCCCAGACCCAAAACGTTCTCGCCAACGAATCCAAAGGCGTAACCAAATCTGAACCGAAGGTAGAAGAGAAAGAACCCGACGCGATCGAAATCCAGGGCAAGAACGCCAAGGTCAAGCCGAAGAAGCCTCCCACCCCGACCAAGGCAAAGCCTCAGCCCGAGCCCGAGGAAGAAACCAATCAGGTTGCCTTCGGCGAAGGTGGCCCGGTCAGCGGACCCTACGGCAGTTTTGCCGCCGGGGGCGCCAAGGGCGGCTTCGGCGTTACCGGCAGCGGTGGCGACTTCGGCACCAAATATGGCTGGTACGTGCAGGTGATTCAGCGGAAAGTTTCGGAGAATTGGCTGAAGTACGAAGTTGATCCCCGCGTCACCACCGCGCAGCGCGTCTACATCACCTTCGACGTTGCCCGCGACGGTCATCCGTTCAACGTGCAGGTCGAGCAATCCAGCGGGGTACCTTCACTTGATCAATCCGCAACCCGCGCCCTGCAGCGCATCGACACTTTCGGCCCGCTTCCGCCCGACTATAGCGGCAGCAAAATTTCCGTGGAGTACTGGTTCGACTACAAGAGATAAATTTTCGTGCCCGCGTACCCACGAGCCGGTCACGAACATCCATAAATTGATGCCTTGAATTTCCAATCCGATGGACGAAAGTCGACACGCATTCACTTGATTATTCTTCAGGTTCCAGTTTCATGACTATGATGGTTCATAACTTGCCAATGAGAACATATCGGAGTACGATATTGTCGTGTGCAGTATCCTTTTGCCCGGCCCTGCGTCACGGCTCCAAACGGATGGACGATAGCCATAGACAATCTCCGCTTCCAGTTCCCGGCGTCATGCTTTTTGCCGGGTTGAGTTCCCTCCTCGCGCTTGTTCTTTTGCTCGCTTCCCCATCGTTCGCTCAGGATTGGGTGCGCACCGGTTCCGGCCTCGGCGTCGAAAAAGTTCGCCTCGCGGTTCCCGATTTCAAGCCCTCTTCCAGCGATCCGCAGAACACCGCGCTGCTCAAGACTTTCAACGATACTTTCTGGGGTGATCTCGATAACTCCGGCGTCGTCGAACTAATTTCCAAGAGCTTTTATCCCATGGAGGTTCCCGGCCAACCTCCCGAAGTCACCTTCGGCGTATGGAACTCTCCGCCTCCCAATGCCGCCATGCTGGCCTTCGGCAATCTCGCCGTCGCCGCAGGCAAACTTACCGTCCAGGGCTGGCTCTACGACGTCAAGAACACCGCGTCTCCGCTGGTGCTCGGCAAGCAATATACCGACGTCCCAACTGACGACGCAGCCCGCCTCATCGCCCATAAATTCGCCGATGAGATCATCTTCCGTCTCGGCGGCGGCATTCCCGGAATCGCCGAAAGCAAAATTTATTTTGTCAGCGATCGCTCCGGCCACAAAGAAATCTGGGTCATGGATTACGACGGTTCCAACCAGCGTCAACTGACTCGCCAGAGTTCCATCTCGCTCTCACCCCGCATCTCGCCCGATGGTTCGCGCCTCGCCTTCAGTTCTCTAACCAAGTCAGGATGGGAAATCCTGATGTACTCGATCGATCTCAACCGCTTGGTCAGCTTTCCGCATTTCGGCGGCACCAATCTCTCGCCGTCGTGGTCTCCCGATGGCGCTCGTCTGGCGCTCTCTTCCTCGCGCGGCGGTCATTCGGAAATTTATGTTTGTGATTCTTCCGGCGCCAATCTTCATCCCATGACCACCGGCCACGGCCCCGATGTTTCGCCTTCGTGGAATCGCAAGACTGGTGCGCAAATCGCCTTCGTCGGCGGCGGCACCGGATTGCCCCAGGTCTACACCATGGAAGCCGATGGCACCAACCAGCAGCGCATGACCGATCAAGGTTATGCCGTCTCGCCAAACTGGTCGCCGAACGGACAATTTCTCACTCTCGCCTGGATCCGTAAATATGGTCCCGGCGAGCCCGGCTCTTCTGATATTTATTTGATGGACATCGCCAGCAAGCAATGGGTTCAGCTCACCCACGACGGCGGCCGCAATGATTTCCCTTGGTGGTCTCCGGATGGCCGCCACATCGTCTTCCAATCCAGCCGTTCCGGTAAGGAAGAGATCTGGGAAATGCTGGCCGATGGCACCAAGCTCCATCAACTGACTTTTACTGGACGTAATTCGCAACCGAATTGGAGTTGGAAATAAAACACTTCGTCTGAGTTCGAATCCGATTTCGAGCTCGCAGGAGGATTTAACGTGAAGGGGATCAACATGAAACGTCAACTTTTCAAATCAGTCGCCACCGTCATCGCGCTGAGCGCCATTCTCATGCTCGGAGCCTGCCACAAGACAAAGGTACCGCCACCGCCGCCGCCACCGCCAGCGCCGCCTTCACCAACGGCCTCCATCTCGGTCAGTCCCGATACCATCCAGACCGGCCAGTCCGCCACTCTGACCTGGCAGACCACCAACGCCACCGACGTTTCTATCGGTGGCATCGGCGCGGTTCAGGCCAGCGGATCGCAATCGGTCAGCCCGACTGCGTCCACCACCTATCACTTGACGGCCAAAGGTTCCGGCGGATCGCAAGAGGCGACGACGCGCCTCACGGTCACTCAGCCGCCACCTCCGATGGCCGCCACCCCGTCGCCCACGGACGAAGATCTCTTCGGCCAGCACGTGAAAGATGTCTACTTCGATTACGACAAGTCTGACATTCGCGCCGATCAGCAGGGTGACATCCAGGCCGATGCTCAATTCCTCAACCAGCATCCCGGCATTAACTTCACCGTCGAGGGACATTGCGATTCCCGCGGCTCAACCGAATACAATCTGGCCCTCGGCGATCAGCGAGCATCCTCGGTAAAGAACGCACTGGTAGCCGCCGGAGTCAGCGCCAGTCGTATTAAAACCATCAGCTACGGCAAAGAGAAGCCGTTCTGTATGGAAGAAAACGAAGCCTGCTGGCAGCAGAACCGCCGCGGTCACTTCGTCTATCAGAAGTAGTTGGCCGTTTCGGTCAGGGGCGGAGATCTCTTCGCCCCTGACTTTCCTTGTTCCCGGCCAACTCTTCACAACCCACGCCACGCCCGATCCATCTAAAATGGTTTTAGGAAACCTTTGCTTATGAAACTACGACGTTGCTGCACTCGATTCGCCCTGCTCGCTGCCCTCTCGCTCGCCACCATGCCGGCGTGGGGCGTCAGCAAAGAAATGGTTCAACTGCAAACCCAGGTCCAGCAACTGCAGGAGCAGATGACCGCCATGCAGCGTAGCTTTGACGAACGCATGGGCGTCATGAACAACCTCGTCGAACGCGATACTGACGCCGTCAACAAAGTCGCCGCCGCCGTCACACTGCTGCAATCCACTCTGCAAAAACAGCAGGGCGATTCCGCCTCGCACGTCGATCAACTCTCCGGCCAGATCCAATCGCTCAACGACAGTCTCGACGAACTCAAAGCCCGCCTTGCCAAAGTCAGCAAGCAACTCGAGGACATGCAGTCCACGCAGCAAAGCACCGCCGCAACGGCCGCGCAGCAACAAGCGCAACAGCAGGCCATGGCCGCCGCTCCTCCGCCCGACGTTCTCTACAACAACGCCCTGCGCGATTACAACGGCGCCAAGAACGATCTCGCCATCCAGGAGTTTTCCGATTACATCAAGTTCTATCCCAACACCGATCTCGCCGGAAATTGTTACTTCTATCTCGGCGAAATTCAATTCCGACAGGGAAACTATCAGCAAGCCGCGCAGAACTACGACCAGGTTTTGCAGAATTTTCCCACCGGAAGCAAGGTCGCATCCGCTCAACTGAAGAAAGGTTTTTCGCTGATCGAACTCGGCAAACAGGAGGACGGAGTCGCGGAACTACGCCACGTCATCCAGCGCTACCCGCGCTCCCCCGAAGCTCTGCAAGCCCGCGAGCGCCTGCGCAAACTCGGAGTCTCTTCTAGCGGACACACCGGCGAATAAAGTTGCACCGCCATTTCACCAGAAGGCGCCGACACCAGTGGTCCAGATTTCGGGTGGCAAGACTCTGGTGGCAAGATTTCGGTGGCAGGATTTTGGAAGCAGGATTTTAGGTGGCAAGATTTTGGGTGGCGCAGCGCTTCAGCGCTGCGATAAAAAGCGCCACCCCAAAGCGGCTTTAGCCGCTGAGGCTAACGGCAACAGGAGTACCCCATGACCAAAATTTCTGACAACGATCCCGACCGCGCCAAAGGCGCCACCGACGACGAACAGCACCATCACGACGGCAACACCGGCTTAGCCGACCAACTCGGTCACCGCGATCAGGATCCAATGCTGAAAGACGCGGACTCTGACTTCCCCGAGCCCGGCAGCAATCCCGAACACTCCACCGGCCGCCCTCGGCCCACCACAAAGAAACCAAAAGTCGCCTGATCGCGACCGAGAGCCCAGCCTTACCCTGTGCCCCCCCGTGCCCTCTGTGTTTAAGCCTTTCCCAATCCGTCAACCAAAACTTTCTCCACCTGCGCCCAAGCCCCCGACCGCGGATCCACCACATCAAAGTGCCCCGTCCCTGCAATCGCCACCAAACGCGCATCTTCCTTGCTCTTCACTTTCGCGTCCACGTAATTCTTGCTGAGAGCCGGCGGCACAATATCATCCTCTGCCCCATGCACCAGCCACTGCCTCGTGCGAATAACCACTTTCATTGGATCCGCTTCCCGATAATGCTCGGGCACCTCCGCTGGCCTGCCGCCCAGAAACTCGACCACCGCGTCGTTGCTCAAATGCAACTCGTAAGCCCGCTGCAAATCCACCACTCCCGCCAGCGAGACTGCTGCGGCCAGTCCCGATTCATGTGCCGCTAAACACAGTGCCAGTTGACCTCCCGCCGAATGTCCGAGCACGATCACCCGTCGCGTATCGAACCCATACCGCTGCGCATTCTGCAACAGGAACTGATACGCCGTCCGAATATCCTCGAACGTCCCCGGCCATCCGCCGCCCGCATTCCCCACTCGCCGGTATTCCAAATTCGCCGTCGCAATCCCCTGCGCTTTCAACGCCGCGCACAGATGCCCCAAATATTCCAGATCGTACTTCGCTCGCCAGAACCCGCCATGAATGCAAATCGCCAGAGGATGCGCTCCACTCGCCTTCGGCATTCGCAAATCAATAAATTGATTCGCATCGCTGCCGTAAGCCGCTCGCGCATCAGCCCTCGGCGGAGCCAAGCTTAAAATGTCATCGCCCAATCTGATCTACCCCGTGTCCGCCGTGCCCCCTGTGTTTCGCTCTTTTGCAATCGCTGTGAATCCGTGAAAATCCGTGGCAAATAATTTCTTTGCTACTCGTACCGCAGCGCCTCAATCGGATCCAGCCCCGCCGCCCGCATCGCCGGCACCATCCCACTGACCACGCCCACCACCGCTAATATCCCCACCGCCACCAGCAGAATCATCGGGGACACAATCAGCCGTATGTCGCCCGCCTCCGCATGTTTCGCCATCGCGCTATAAAACGTGATCCGTCCCAGCGATACCGACACCACATACGAGAGCGCAATCCCCAGCGCCCCGCCCACCGCCGTAATCGCCATGGCCTCCGCCAGAAACTGAAATAAAATGTCCCGCCGCCGCGCGCCCAGCGCCTTCTCCACTCCAATTTCACGCGTCCGCTGCGTCACCGAAACCAGCATCATGTTCATCAGCCCCACGCCGCCAATCCCCAGCGTCAGCGAACCGATAAATCCCAGCAGCACCTTCAGCGCCAATGAAATGATCCCGAACTGCGAGAGCTGCTTTTGCGCGTCGAACACAGAAATCGCCCGCTTATCATCCGCCTTGAAGTTGTGCGCCGCCGCCAGCGTATCCCGCACCGTCTTGTCCAGCCGATCATGATCCAGTCCCTGCGAATCCATCCAGATCCCATCCAGATAATGGTTGTCCTTCAGAACATTCATCGCGTTATACGGAATGTAAATCGTCCGGTTATCGTCGTCGTCGCCCTCCTGCATGCGCGGCTTCACCACTCCCACCACTTGAAACTCCACGCCATTGATCCGTATATCGTCCCCCACCGCCGGCATCCCCGAGAACAATTTATCCTTCGCTTCCGACCCAATCACCGCCAGCAGCCTGTGCCGATCGTTATCCTCATCATCGAGAAAACGCCCCTCGGCCATGTCCAAATTCCATATCTCCTCAATCGCCGCGTCCAGCCCCATCACCGGCATCGTGAACGTCCGGTTCCCCTTCTGCACCGACGAATCCTTCTGCGACATTCGCACCACATGTTTGCACAGCGGCACATTATTCCTCAGCAGTTCGATATCTTCGTTCGTGAAACGCACCTGCACTCCAGCTTTATTTCCCCCGGCCTGTTGCGACGTCCGTCCCGGAAATATCCCCACCGCCGTCGCCCCGAAGCTCTCAAAAATATTCTCAATCGCCCGTCCAAATCCGTTCCCATAAGCCAGCAGCAACACCACCGTCGCAATCCCCCACGCCATTCCCGCCATGGTGAGCGTGGTCTTGCGCAAGTCATGCCGCATCGCCGCAAACGCCTGTCCCAACAAATCCCGATGCATAAATTGTTTTTCTCTACGCTGTGTTCCCCAGCGTCCCCTGTGTTTAGGATTTTTCCCCGCCTGCGCCCGCACCGAAGACTGTCTTCTTCGCTGGCCACTGATCACCGTCCACTGGCCACTGCTCTACTCCTTCCTCAACGCCTCCACCGGCTGCAGCAAAGCCGCTCTCCTCGCCGGATACAGCCCCGCCGCCACTCCCGCAACCGCCAGCGAAATCACCGCCAACGCCGCCGTCCGCGCCACCAGCTTCGGAGGATCGAATCCCTCACCCAGCGACACCGACGACAACGCCGCCATCACCCCCGCCGCCCCAGCAATTCCCGTGAGTCCGCTCAGCAACGTCAGAAACGCCCCCTCCACAAAAAACTGAAACATGATGCTCGCATTCGTCGCCCCCAGCGCCTTCCGCAGCCCAATCTCCTGCGTCCGGTCTGCCACCGCGACCAGCATAATGTTGATAATCCCAATCGCTCCCAGCCCGAGCGTCACCAGACCCACGCTTCCCAGAAAAACATTCATCGCGTCAAAAATCTTTCCCACCTGGTCCACCGTATTCACCGTGTCCCACTCATCGAAGGAATCTGGATTGTTAGGATCGAATCCATGATTCCGCGCAATCACCCGGTGCACTTCCTGCATCGCCGTTTCATGCAGTGCCCGCGACTTCGGCTGGTACTCGATCAGCGAGATCACTCCTTCCGCCTCGCCCACATTCGTCGGCGGAAAATACTCGCGCATCGTGTTGTAAGGCACAAAGCATTTCAGATTCTGGTTATTGTTGTCCCCGTGCCCAATGCGCTGCAGCGTTCCTACCACCTGAAACCGCACTCCGTTCAGCAAAATTGTGCTCCCCACCGCCGGCCGCCCGGAAAACAAAGTCCGCCGCGCCTCGTCGCCCAGCACAATCACCGGCCGCTTCTGCGCATCGTCCATCGCATCCAGCCAACGCCCATCCTGAATCGGCAGGTAACGGATCTGGTTAAACATCGCCAGCACGCCATTGATCTGCCCGCTAGCCTGGTAGAAATCGCTCACCGCCCGGATATCATTCCGCGAAATCACCGGCGCCGCCGCTCCCACGCTTCGGCACTCTCGCAGAATATCCAGGTAATCCCGGTAGGTTAGGTAATACTGCCGCAGCGCCGTGAAGCTCCCCTGCACCGCCGGAGCTCGCCCTGACCATATAAACATCACATTCTCGCCCAGCGTGTCGAACTGTTTTTTGTTTCCCGATCGAAATCCCTCACCCAGCCCCACCAGCAGCAACAGTGAAAACACTCCCCAGGCAATTCCAAACATAGTCAGAAACGACCGTAGCTTGTGTCCCCACAGCGTTCGCAAGGTTTGCCCGAAGATGTCGAACAGCAGCCGCATGCAACTGATTATACGGTCTCCAAATCTTGCGCCCCAGCCCTCCCGGTGAGCTATGATCACCCTATGAAATGCGCCGTCAGGGCGTGCCTCTTTCTGCTTTGGCTTTTGCATGGAGCGTACGGTCAAGTTGTCCCGCCGCCAGCCGCCTCAGCCGCCAATCAGCCCTCCGAAACTTCTCCAACCGTCGTCGATCTCTCGTTCCCGCAACTTCTAAAATCCATTCCAGAACTCCGGGGCCTCGAGCCCGCACAGGACCAGGAAGAGCTCCCCACTCTTCTCGACAAAGTTGGCGTCACCGCCGAAACTCTCTTTCACAAAATGCCCAGCCTCATCGCGCATGAAGAAGTGCTACAGGCGCGAGGCAACGCCAAGCCCACCCGGCAAAACTTCGAATATCTCATCCTCTCTCATCACACTGAAAAGGACGTCACTCTCGATGAGTATCGCGTCGATTTGCACACCGCGTCCCAAACGTTGGGTGACTCCTACAACCCTGCGGCGGTCATCTCGGGCGGGGTATCAATGGCCGACCTCGAACGCCTGAATATGGAGGCCAACACACACAACAAAGGACCTCTTCCTCTGAGCCAGGGTTTCGCCAACGGCTGGGTGTATTTCTATCCTTCCAATCGCTCTCAAGCATCCTTCCGCTACCTGGGACGACAGCGCGTCAACGGACATAACAACTTCGTGATCGCCTTCGCGCAAGTGCCGGCTTCCGTGCAATCTCCCGGAGAGCTTCACTTTGAGGATCAGACGCTTCCCATCTACTACCAGGGTATCGCCTGGGTTGAGGAGTCGAACTTCCACATCGTGCGCCTCCGTACCGATCTCCTCGCTCCCATTCCTGCGGTTCACCTGGAAAGGCTCACCGCCGCCATTGATTTTGGCGTAACCCAGGTTGCGCAGACCGAGCCTTTATGGCTGCCCCAAAAAGTGGTGATTAATGTCGATGTCAGCGGCCAGGCGTTTCGCGAGCAACATCTCTATTCCGGCTATCGTACCTATGTCGTCAAAACGAAGCTTATTTATTGACGCCTTCCTTTACACTCATTGACGGATCCGATGCAAACGTCTGCTCAGATTCAGCATCACAGTTCGCAGAGCCGGTTCGCGGGCGAGATCCGAAATCCACAAAAAACTAGCATTTTCAATTGGTAGCCAAGCCATACCCCGCACCCGAGGTCGTCCGTTCTCGTACCCAAGGCTCAGCCATCGATCATCGTACGTAATTTGGATGGAAAGGTATTTAAGATAGAAAGTCCGGGAAGAGGATAAAGTTAAGTTTATTCATGTCGCTCCAATTCAAGTCTGCTCTCTTAATTTGTGTGTTGGTCACGTTCGGATTGAGCTCGTCCTGCTTGGCGCAGTCCCCTCAACCTGCCCCCGCCCCGGAACAACACGCTCCAGAACGGCCCGCAACGTCAACCGACGGCACGCCGCCGGCGAGCCCACCCGTGCCCGGAACTATCAGCGGAACGGTGGTCGATCAAAGTGGAGCTATCGTCACCGGAGCTCATATAAAGCTCACGGGTGACGATCCATCCCTGAATCAGGAGGTGCAGTCCGGCACCAACGGAGAATTCTCCTTTGCCAACGTCGCTCCGGGTGGTTTTCATCTAGCCATTTCGTCCCCTGGCTTCGCCCCGCAAACCTCTTCCGGAACCCTGCATTCGGGAGAAATGTTCCTGGTCCCGCAAATCGCATTGGCGGTGGCTGCCAATGTGTCGGAGGTGAACGTCGGTCTCTCGCGGGTAGAAGTGGCGGAAGAACAAATCAAGGTGGAAGAGACCCAGCGCGTGCTTGGCATCGTCCCGAATTTCTATGTCACCTATACCCCCAATGCGGCTCCTCTTACCCCTAAGCAAAAATTCAAGCTCGCCTGGAGAACATCCGTGGATCCCGTCACCTTCGTGATTGTGGGCGCCGCGGCCGGAGTCGAGCAGGCACAAAACCACTTCCGCGAATATGGGCAGGGCACCGAAGGTTATGCCAAGCGCTTCGGTGCCGGTTATGCCGACACCTTTTCGGGCATATTCATCGGCGGCGCCATCCTGCCCTCGCTTCTGAAGCAGGATCCCCGTTTTTTCTATAAAGCGACCGGCAGCTTCCGCTCCCGGTTTCTCTATGCCCTTGCCGCCTCCGTGATTTGCAAGGGCGACAACGGTCGCTGGCAGCCCAACTACTCGAACATCCTCGGAAACCTCGCCTCAGGCGGTATCTCCAATCTCTACTATCCGGATCAAGACCGAAACGGCGTGAGTTTAACCCTGGAAAACGGCGCCATCGGCATCGCGACCGGCGCCGTCGCAAATCTGCTGCAGGAGTTCGTCATCCGCAAGTTGACCCCGAAGGCTCCGCCTACCGACCCCGCTAGGCCCTGAAAATTATTTCGCAAACCCCCATAAATTATTTCTTTCTCCCGCAGAACTCCGTTATGCTCTACCCGGGATGACCACGCTGCCTCTTTCCGAACTTCTCGGCGCCACGGTGTATGACCCGTCCGGCGCGCCGTCCGGCCGCGTGCGCGAAGTCACCCTCGCCCCTCAGGAAGACCGCACCCGTATCGCCTCGTTCATTGTTAAAACAAAATCTGGCAGTCGCGTTCTTCCCTTCTCTGCTATCTCAACCATCGACGATAATATTCACGCCTCCACCGGTCCCGCAGACTGGCCCGCCGCCAACGGTTCTGAAGGATTATTCCTCCTCGATCGCGATCTGCTCGATCAGCAAGTCATCGACATCAACGGGCGCAAGGTCGTTCGCGTGAACGATGTTGACCTTCAGATCGACTCCGTAATCGATGGCGGCACCACCCACACCATATTGCGGGTTACCTCCATCGATATCGGTGCCCGCGGCGCCGTACGCCGCCTCCTGCGCGGCCTTGCACCCCGTGCCGCCTTGCATCTCCTGGTCGAGAAGATTCCTCCCCGCACCATTCCCTGGACCTTCGTCGATCTCATCGAAACCGATCCCGCCCGGCGCATTAAACTCAAAATTTCTCACGACGGTCTCGCCAAGCTCCACCCCGCCGATATTGCCGATATCGTCGAAGACCTCGCCCCCGATGAACGCGAAGCCGTCTTCCGCACCCTCGACGAGGATGTTGCCGCCGAGACGCTCGAAGAAGTCGAGCCCAATATTCAGAAGTCGATCGTCGAATCCCTCGACTCCGAGCGCGCCGCCGAGATCGTCGAGGAGATGGATCCCGACGCCGCCGCCGATCTTCTCGCCGATCTATCCCAGGATCACTCCGAGCAAATCCTCGTCGAAATGGAGCCCGAGGCCAGCCAGGAAGTCGTCGAACTTCTCGAACATCGCGAAGAGACCGCTGCCGGCCGCATGACCACCGAGTTCCTTGCTCTCCCGGTTACGGCCACCGTCGAGAACGCGATCGGCGTCCTCCGCGAATTCGAAGGCGGCGTTGAAACCGTCGGCACCATCTATCTTGTCGACTCCAAAGGCACGCTCGCTGGCGCCGTTCCCCTCGCCAAACTCGTTCTCGCCCAGCCCAATACGCCGCTCCTCTCCCTCACCTCCGAGCCGCTCATCTCCACTCACGAGGCCACCAGCGACAACGAAGTCGCTGAACTCTTCGACAAATACAATCTCGTCACCCTCCCCGTCATCGACGAACACAGCAAACTCGTCGGCGTCATCACCTCCGACGACGTAATCACCATGCTCCGCTCCAAACTATAAGGGACAGCAGCCGTCGGCACAGATCGGGAAGGGCACGACTTCAGTCGTGCCGTCCGCCGGGAAAGCGATCTCGGCTTTAGCCGCTGGGGCGAGCTCGCAAGCGACCATCTCTCACCAACTGTTTATAATCATTCGTTCCCAGGAGACCACCTTTGCCCTTCGATGACCTTCGCCAGTGGATCGCCGCCCTCGACCGCGCCGGCGAACTCCAGCGCATTCAAACCGAAGTCGACCCCATCCTCGAAATCGCCGAAATCACCGACCGTGTCAGCAAGATGCACATGCAGAAAAAAGAAGGGGGTGCCCCACCCTTGTCGCGTTCTTTGCGACAGGGTGGGGATTTTGACTCCCCATCCTCCATCACAAAAGACGGTGCCCACGCTCCCGGTGGCCCTGCTCTCCTTTTTCAAAACATAAGAAATCATCCCAACTCCCAGGTCCTCATCAACCAGTTCGGCTCCGAAGCCCGCATGAAACTTGCTCTCGGCGTAAACTCCTTCGACGAATTCGCCGACCGCATCCGCGTCTTCATGGACCTCAAATCTCCGCAAGGCTTCCTCGACAAACTCAAAATGCTCCCGCTCCTCACCGAAGCCGGAAAGTTTTTTCCCAAGACCGTTCCCACAGGCCCCTGCAAAGAAGTCATCCAGCGCGACAACTTCTCCCTCCTCGACTTCCCCATCCTGCAATGCTGGCCGCAAGACGCCGGACGTTTTATCACCCTCCCCTGCGTCGTCACTCGCGACCCCAAATCCGGCAAACGCAACGTCGGCATGTATCGCCTCCAGGTCTACGACGCCACCACCACCGGCGCCCACTGGCAGCGCCAAAAAGTCGCCGCCGAACACTACCGTCAGCGCCTGCGCAACGCGACCAACTCATCAGAACCGGGTGCCCCACCCTTGTCGCGTTCTTTGCGACAGGGTGGGGAGTTTGATCTTCCATCCTCCTCCACCAAAGCGGCTGCCGTCGACCTCATGGCCCGCACCTCCGGCGGCCAGGTCCTCTCCGACGCCAATCACCCCTCCGGCCGCATGGAAGTCGCCGTCGCCATCGGCACCGATCCCGCCGTAACTTTCTCCGCCATCGTCCCTGCTCCTCCAGACGTCGAAGAATATTTAATCGCCGGCTTCCTCCGCGCCGCTCCCGTCGAACTCGTCAAATGCGAAACCGTCGACCTCGAAGTTCCCGCCTCCAGCGAAATCGTTCTCGAAGGTTACGTCAACCTCGACGAACTCCGCACCGAGGGCCCCTTCGGCGACCACACCGGCTTCTACTCCCTCGCCGATCTCTACCCCGTTTTCCACGTCCAATGCATCACCCACCGCAAGGATCCCATCTACGCCACCACCATCGTCGGCAAGCCTCCCATGGAGGACGCCTACATGGGCAAGGCCGTCGAGCGCGTCTTCCTCCCGCTGATGCGCCTCACCATTCCTGAATTGATCGACATCAATCTACCCATCGAAGGCGTCTTCCACAATCTGATGATCGTCTCCATTCGCAAGTCCTATCCCGGACAGGCGCGCAAAGTGATGAACGCCATCTGGTCGCTCGGCCAGGCCATGTTCACCAAGGTCATCATCGTGGTCGATGAAGATGTCGACGTGCAGAACATTCCTGATGTCACTCTGAAAGTTCTGAACCACATCGATCCCGAACGCGACATCCAGTTCACTCTCGGCCCCGTCGATTCCCTCGACCACGCCAGCCGATTGGCCAACTACGGCTCGAAGATGGGCATCGACGCCACCCGCAAATGGCCCACCGAAGGCTTCACCCGCCCCTGGCCCGATGAGATTGTGATGGATGCCAAAACGAAAGCCCTGGTCGATAGCAAATGGAAAGCGTTAGCGAAAGAATTGGGGATCGAGTGATCCGGTGCGGGACGAACATCAAAGTCCCCGCCCTGTCCCTGCACAAAACGCAGCGACAAGGACGGGGCACCCTCATCGATAGACGCCTCCGTGGGTGCCCCACCCTTGTCGCGTTCTTTGCGACAGGGTGGGGATTTTGACGTGCGATCCCCTTTCCTATTCCCGGAAAACCAGAGAATATTATCCCCCTCGACCTGAACTCGTGCCCTCCAACCCGGCATACGATGATGCCGTATGCCTTGGAGTCTCCAACGATTTCAGGAAGCGCGCTGTCTGCACTTCATCACTTTCAGTTGCAGTGATCGCGCGGCTCGTCTGGGCACTCCTCGCTCCCGCGACATCTTCGAACAGACTTTGGAAGACGTGCGCCAGTGGTACGGATTCTGCGTCGCCGGATATGTGGTCATGCCCGAGCACGTTCACCTGCTCATAACCGAGCCGGAGAGGGCAAAACTCTCGATCGCGCTCCAAATGCTCAAACAGAACGTAGCTCGGCAACTGCCCGAGCCCGAGGGCGGACCGTTCTGGCTATCTCGTTACTACGACTTCAATGTCAGGAGCGAGCCCAAACGCATTGAGAAGCTGCGCTACATCCATCGCAATCCGGTGAGTAGAGGATTGGTGGCAAGCCCCGAGCAGTGGGCGTGGAGCAGTTTTCGACACCATGTCTCGGGAGTCGAGGGCGTCGTTGAGATTGAGTCCCAGTGGACGGCGCGCAGGAGAGAACAACTCGGCATCACGCCGCAGTTGGTACCTCAAGATCAAAGTCCCCGCCCTGTCCCTGCCAAAAACGCAGGGACAAGGACGGGGCACCCTCATCGATAGCGGCCCCGGTTCGGGTACCCCACTCTTCCCGCGTTCTTTGCGGGAGGGTGGGGATTTTGATCTGCCTGACCGCCCCGCTCACTTGTCCGTCTGACGCGAGCTGATTCTCGAGCGAGGGCGGCAGCATTTCCGGGACTGGAGGAGGTGCCAGGCGTCGCGGTACTTTTCGTGGCGGCGGCTGCCGCGGCGATCGCCTCCGAAGGGGTAGACGCGGACCATGAGGCGTCGGGCGAGGGCGCGGACGGGGATGAGATACCAGATGTCGGTGCCGAGGATGACTACGGCGAGGAAGTCGACTTTAGAGGGCCGATAGGGCAGGTGTTTGCGGGTGGTTTTCCAATAGGCGTTCACGGTGTAGGCGCGCCAGTGGGTGCAGGTGCTGGATTTTACCTGGACGCGCCAGAGGCGTTTGCCGGAATCGACGAGGAAGTCGTAGCGGTGGCTTTCGCCATAAGGTTTGGCCACGATGAGACCCTTGGTGGTGGCTTTCACCATGAACATCATCTCGGCCAGTTCGCCAAGTTGCTTGCGAGTGGCGTGCTTCCATGTGGGATAAACAATCTTTCTGGCGCGCTCATGGAGAGCCCTGTCGGTTCGCTCGAAAGCTGTCCCTGGAGGACGGCCGAGGCGCTTCCCGCTACGCGTTGTCGCTTTCATACTTTTGCCCCACTTCCCTTGGTTCGGATGATCTGGTTCGGATGATTCTGATTGGGCCCAAAAACACGAATGGCACAGACCGGTAGGCCTGTGCCGTTTGTTTTTACCCTATATATCCAGAATACCAAACTGCAGGGGGTAAATGGGACATGAAACCCACATTTATATCTCCCAGCTAATCATGTACTTAAGCGAAAAAGCTCACATTTGCCCTCTTGACAAGATTTCGAGCCCGTGGGTACCCCACCCTTGTCGCGTTCTTTGCGACAGAGCCTGCCTGAGCCTGCCGAAGGGGTGGGGATTTTGAACTCCACTCCCGTTCTAGGTCCTTGTCGGAAAGATTCGGTTTACGTACACTCGAAACGCGGGAAGAAGCCTTCCCCTTCCTCGGCCTTTACAAGGTCGCCTTTGGAAACTTTAAAGAGGGCTTTCATGCCGTCTTCAAAGTTCTGTGTTACTTCCGGCCCCTCGGAGTATTCAGGTTGCTTCATATCCACAGTCCAGAGGGAAGATCAAGTTAAAGTTATGAACAACGAGCACGATGAAGACAATAGTCAAAGCAATCCCAACGATTTTGGCAGCGATCCAGACGTGCCGGTCGTCCCCGTTCCAGCGCCCGAACATCCCCACCACCCCACCATAGAAGCACAGCGCAGCCACCACTGGCCAACGGCGAATGCCTGGAGCACTCTCGGAAGTTTGCTTACAGCCACTGCAACGATAGTGATGGTCATTGTTTACATTCAGATCAAGGGAATAATGGATTCCCAAGGCGGCCAGACGCAGAAACTGATTACCGCCTCTGACACTCAAGCTCTCGCTGCCCAAAAGATTGCCGACGCTTCCAACAGAAACGCCGCCGCTGCCGAAAGCTTCTCGGGGACCGCTAGCATTGCCGTTGAGGAGTTCAAGAGAGCTGCCGCCGACTCGGCTAAGGCGTCCCAGAATGCCGCGAATAATGCGGAGAAGTCTATCGTTAATGCCCAACAGTCGTTGGCATTCACTATCCAGAGAGCAGAATTGGATCAGCGTCCCTGGGTTGGCCTCCGAACCACCAACATCGTTACGTTGTCCAAGACGGAAATGTTTTTGGCTCAGGTCGTTCTGATCAACAGCGGAAAGACTCCCGCACGCAATGGCAGGATTTGCTGGAGCATGAATATCTCGATAGGCGAATGGTACGGCCCGCCCAATCCAGACAAACTTGGCCCCTGTCACAGTGTCGGCGCTATAGCTCCTGGTACACCTCTGATCCTCACAATGGACGATTCGGACAAACAAGAAGTTCGGAAAGTCTATGAGGACATTATCGGCGGGAAGCAATTTCTCTATCTCTGGGGAAGTGTACTGTATTGGGGATTACGTGGCATGTCCGATCCCCAACAAGACGCTCCGTTGCAGCCGACCGGCTATACGAGATTTTGCTTGGAATACGACTGGATTCAGAAACAATTCAAGACTTGCGAGACGGGGAACGATATGCAGTAGGCACACAAGCCCTTACCCTGTCACGGCAATTGCGAGTATGCATTCGATTGCGCCAAACGGTGGGACGCAGACCGGAGAGAGGGATTTTTCGCTTCGAACCGGCCCGAGAGCTGGCTACTCCCTCCTCTTAGCTTTCTTAGCCTTCAAACTGATCGCGATCTTCATCACGGCTCCATCCACAGGATCAACCTCGAATACAGCTTTGCTCGTGTAAGCTGCGCTGTCCAGCCGGTAGGTGAAAACGCTGTACGACTGAAAAATGTTGGTGTCATACGGGACACCGTACTTGGCCTGTAGCTGGGCGGCGGTATAGTTGCGGTCGGCGAGTTGAAGGATGAGGTAGGCATCCTGCCGCTTGTCGCTTTTGAGTGCCGCAATTTCAGAGAAAGGAAAAGGCTGGCCTTGCAGCGGGTAGTCCACACTCGCCGTCTTGTGCCCATGAACCATCCCTTCCCGCACGATGCCGTCGATCCTTTTGTCCACTTCCCCTTCCAGCGTAAAGCCGTCGCGCATGGCGACGCAGCGGCCCTGATCCGGACGGCACTCTGCGCGAATTTCGTTCGCGACAAAGATGCGAAGCGCCTTGGAGTTTTCCAGCACTGACTTGATGCCTTCCGCTTCAGGCAGTGCGGCGGCCGCGAAAAGATACGGAACCATCTCGCGCCAGTCGAAATTGTCGGCAGAGAAACGTACCTGAGGACCGAGGTCGAGCGGCTTGCTGCCGCCGTTCGCAGCTCTCGATAACGGCGTAGCGAAAACCGACAGCAACCACAGCAGCACGACTGGCAGGATGTAGGACTTCATCGAATCCTATTTCAGCTTTACGAAGAGCAAAACGTAAATCGCCCACACTCCCACGGTGAGAGGAAACTGCACCACCGCCTCATCGCGCAACGCGCCACCTCTGGGGAGTGCAAACGTAAGCAACATCATCGCCAGAGCCGTCAGCACGCCGAGGGTCAGCTTGCTTTTCCAATTCATGGGTGTTGGACCTCACTTTCCTTTTGCTCGGACCTGTCTGCCCGCAGGCCGGGAGTATACGCCCGGAAAGCAGGCGGAACAAGGGCTTACCCGCGGTTGCTTCGGCCGTGGGAAAGATTGTCTGCGCAGATTGGAGTGTGGTTGGTGGGCCAGGAACCAGCCAGCAGCTGGGAAGCAGCCTGAAATTTCAGTCTTTCGGTATACTAAATAAGTATGCCGGTTCTGAAAAACATCGCTGCCATCGCCAAGGGAATGAGCATCACCTTCATGGAGATGTTCCAGCCCACGACGGTAGAAAATTATCCCGACGGCAAAGGTCCGCTGCGCGGCGCGCGCGTCGAAGCTCGCTTCCGCGGCGCACACGTTCTGCAGCGCGACGAAAACGGCCTGGAGAAATGTGTAGCCTGCTTTTTGTGCGCGGCCAATTGTCCCTCGAATTGCATCTACATCGAAGCCGCCGACAACACCGCCGAACACCGCGTGAGCGGCGCCGAACGCTACGCCAAAATCTACAACATCGATTACAACAGGTGTATTTTTTGTGGATATTGCGTGGAGGCTTGTCCTACGGACGCGATTACGCACGGGCACGGGTTTGAGCTGGCGACGTTTAATGCCAGCAATCTGGTTTATCGCAAGGAGCAAATGCTGGCCCCCCGGCCAGCACACATGGGAGCGAACGTTGTGTTCAATCAAGCCGATGTGGACGGTGGGGCTCCCAAGGAGATGGTTGCGGGGAGTTAGAATCTTCAAGTGCGAAGCACTCACGCCGGTCCGCGAGGGCCGGCGTTTGTATATAGCGAGTTTGAACGGAAGCGCCTTTGGGGAAAGGGATTCCTCCTTGCTCGCTTCGGTCGCGTGTCGGAATGACAATGGTACTTGCCAATGACTGATTTCTTAAAGACCGTGAAAGAGCGCGTCGTCGTCTATGACGGAGCGATGGGGACGAACATACAGACGCGCAATCCTACTCTGGACGATTACTGGGGCAAGGAAAATTGCAGCGAGGTGCTGGTGCTGAGCCGCCCCGACATCATTCGGGAGATTCACGCGGACTTCTTCCGAGTGGGCTGTGACATCGTGGAGACGGACACGTTTGGCGGATCGCGGATCGTGCTGGGTGAGTTTGAACTGGCGGATCGAGTGCGCGAAATCAACGTGAAGGCGGCGCAACTGGCGCGGGAAGTGGCGCAGGAGTTCTCGACAAAAGATCGGCCGCGGTTTGTGGCGGGATCGATGGGCCCGACGACGAAGCTGCCGTCGCTGGGACATATCAGTTTCGATGCGATGGTAGTCGCCTATGAAGAGCAGGCAGCGGCGCTGATCGAGGGCGGCGTAGACGTGTTGTTGATCGAGACTTGCCAGGACTTGTTGCAGGCGAAGATCGCAGCCATTGGCGTGCTGGAGGCGATGCGGAAAGCGGGCAAGCGATTGCCGGTCGCGGTGCAAGTGACGCTGCAGGAAACCGGCGCCATGTTGTTGGGTACGGAGATTAGCGCGGCTTTGACGGCGCTGGAGCCGTTTGATGTTGACATCCTCGGACTGAATTGCGCGACGGGACCGAAGGAGATGAACGATGCGGTGCGCTACCTTGCGCTGAATTCGACGAAGGAAATATCGGTCCTGCCCAATGCCGGGTTGCCACATAACGAAGGAGGACACGCAGTCTACAAGCTGACGCCGAACGAACTGGCCGAGTATCACAAGCATTTTGTCGTGGATTACGGTGTGCGAATTGTTGGCGGATGCTGCGGAACGACTCCGGCGCACTTGAAAGCCGTGGTGGACGCGGTTTCCGGAGTGGAACCTGCGAAGCGGGAGGTGAAACGGGCGGGCGCGGCTTCGAGCGCGTATACATCCGTTCCTCTCGATCTGGAACCGAAGCCTTTGATCGTCGCCGAAGAGATGAATACGACGACCCGCGTCGAGCATTTCAGGAATCTGGTGCGCGGAAAGAAATACGACGACATTCTGGCGCTGGCGAAGAAACTGGTGAATGACGGATCGCACATGCTGGATTTGTGCTGCGCGATTGTGGGCGAGGATGAGAAGGGATACATCACTTCGATTCTGGAGAGGATTGCGACGCGGGTTCCGGCGCCGATTCTGGTGGATTCGACCGAGGCGGATGTGGTGGAAGAGGCGCTGAAACGGATTCCGGGGCGGGCAATTATCAACTCGATCAATCTGGAGGATGGGGAGAAGCGAACATCGCTGGTGCTGCCGATGGCGAAGCGGTATGGCGCGGCGGTGATTGCGCTGACGATTGATGAAGACGGCATGGCGCTGACCGCCGAAAAGAAGGCGGCGATTGCCCACCGGATTTTCGATCTGGCGACGAAGAAGTATGGGCTGGACGGAACGGATTTGATTTTCGATGCGCTGACGCTGCCGATTTCGACGGGGCAGGAGGAGTACCGGAGCGCGGGAATCGAGACGCTGAACGCGGTGGAGCGGATCAAGAAAGAATTGCCCGATGTGAAGACGATTCTGGGCGTGAGCAATATTTCGTTTGGGCTGGATGCTTATCCGCGGCGGGTTTTGAATTCGGTGTTCATGCACGAGGCGGTGAACCGCGGGCTGGATATGGCCATCGTGAATTACACGAAGATCTATCCCTTGTACAAGATTCCCCAGGAAGAAGTGGATCTGGCGCGGAAGCTGATTTTCCGCGACGTGTCGGATGGCGATCCGCTGCAGAAATACATGAACCACTTTGCCGGGCTGAAGGGGAAGCCGGCGGCTTCGACGACGGCGCACGTGGATACGCTGTCGGTGGAGGACAAGCTGAAGTTCGCCATCATCAACGGCGAGAAATCGGTGGGCGAGGGCGCGCATAAGAAATCTCTGGAGGAGTTGCTGGAAGAGGCGCTGGGATCGTACTCCGCATTGGAGTTGATCAATACGGTGTTGCTCGATGGGATGAAGACGGTGGGTGATTTGTTTGGCGCGCGCAAGATGCAACTACCTTCGGTGCTGGATTCGGCGGGCGTGATGAAGCAGGCCGTGGCTTATCTTGAGCCGAAGATGGAGAAGAAGGTGGGCGGGTCGCAGAAAGGCACGATCGTGCTCGCGACTGTGAAGGGAGATGTCCACGATATTGGAAAGAATCTGGTGGACATCATTTTGTCGAACAACGGATTCAAAGTGGTGAACCTGGGAATCAAGCAGCCGGGGGACAAGATTATCAGCGCGGCGCAGGAGCATGGGGCGGATGCGATTGGGCTGAGCGGACTGCTGGTGAAATCAACGCTGGAGATGAAGTATGTGATCCAGGATTTGCAGCGGCAGAAGCTCGAGTTTCCGGTGATTTGCGGGGGCGCAGCGTTGACGCGGAAATATGTGGAAGACGATTTGCGGCGGGAGTATGAGAATGCCGTGTTTTACGCGGAGGACGCGTTTGCCGGGCTGCATGTGATGGAAGACCTGGTGACGGAGGATGGCGCGCGGGAGACGCGGCTGAAGGACGGGCGAACGGTGAAGGAGTACGCGAAAGCGGCGGCGGTGGATGAGGAGACTGGTCCGGTGTTTGCGGAGCGGAGCGCGGTGGTTACGGACGCGCCGAATATTCCGGAGCCTCCATTCTGGGGAGTGCGGGTGAAGCATTACGATGTGCGCGATGTTTTCCCATATATCAACGAGACGGCGCTGTTCAAGAATCAGTGGCAGTTGAAAACGGCGTCGCAAGCGGATTACGTGCGGCTGGTGGAGGAGAAGTTCCGGCCGATCAAGAAAAAGATCGAGGAGGAAGTGGCGGAGTCGGGGCTGTTCGATCCGAAAGTGGTGTACGGGTATTTTCCGTGCCAGAGTGATGGGAATGATGTGGTGGTGTATGAAGTGGACAGTGGGCAGTGGCCAGTGGCCAGCAAAAACACGGCCGAGCTTCGCTCGGCTGGACAGCCGGGGGCGGCTGTCCCCACACGGGAGTTATTGCGGTTTACGTTTCCGCGGCAGCGGGAGGGGCGGCGGTTGTGTATTTCCGATTTCTTTGCTAGCAAGGCGTCGGGGAAGATGGATGTGATTGGATTTTCGCTGGTGACGATTGGGGCGAAGGCTTCGGTGGAGACGCAGAAACTGTTTGAGGGCGGGGAGTATACGAAGTATTTATATCTGCACGGGCTGAGCGTGGAGACGGCGGAGGCGCTGGCAGAGCTGCATCATAAGACGATGCGCGAGGAGTTGGGGATTGCGGGCGAGGATGCGCCGGCGATTCGCGATTTGTTCCATCAGAAATATCGCGGGTCGAGGTATTCGTTTGGGTATCCGGCATGCCCGAATCTGGAAGATCAGACGAAATTGTTTGTGCTGTTGAAGCCGGAGGAGAACGTGGGAGTGCGGCTGACTTCGGGATTCTTGCTGGAGCCGGAGCAGAGCACTTCGGCGCTGGTGGTGCATCATCCGGGGGCGAAATACTTCGTGGTATGAGGATCGGCCACGGATTGGCACGGATGAACGCGGATAAAGCAGGTCCTTCGACTGCTCGTGATCTTCTTTCGGACGATCACGCTTCGCTCAGGATGACAAGGGTAATCAGGGACGCGAGAGCGTCCCTTTTTTCATGCCAACTGCCGGCGGCGAGATAGCATCTTTTTCTTTATGATTCGAAAACTACAATCCGGGGAGTTTCGTTTGTATTCGCGCAAGAAGGATGCGAAGACTGGGAAACGGAAGAATTTGGGGACTTTTTCTTCTTTGGCGGCGGCTAAGAAGCATGAGCGCGCGGTGCAGTATTTCAAGCGGGCGGGATAGCGGCGGGCTTCGCCCGCTGGACAGCCGAGGGCGGCTGTCCCCACATGAGCCTTGCCGAATCAGAAAGTTGCGGCGAGGCGGAGGGCGTAGCTTCGAGGCGGGCCGATGGCGTTGCCGGAGAAGAGGCCGCCGAAGTCGACGATGTTCAGGCGGTTGTTGAGGTTCTCGCCGTCGGCTTGAAAGTTGAGAGCTAGTTTGTCGGTTTTATAAATCTGGGCGCCGAGGGAGGCGTCAACGGCGAGGGTAGCCTTGATGCGTCCGCTCGCGAGGTTGATGCGATCGACGACGGACGGGCCGTACTCGGCGAGCGCCTGCTGATAGGTGCCATCAAAATCAAAGGGCAGGCCACTGCCATATTCGGATCCGGCAGCAATCCACACACGAGAAGTTAACTGATAGCGAAGGCGGGCGCGCAGGGTGTTGCGCTGATCTTGCGAATCGGGGAAATGTCCGGTGAGTTGGGTGGTGGCGCTCACGGCATCGGAGCCCAGGAAGAGGCCGCCGGTGACCGGGAACCAGGCATTGCCAACGATGTAGGAGTAGCTGAGAAAGCCGGAGAAGCGGTTCCAGTGCGGGAGTTCGAGCTTGCCTTCGGCGCCGTAGATTATTGATTTGCGAAAAGCTATGGGAAAGCTGACGGCGGTGTTGAGGATCTGATCGTCGTCGGCGTAGTTGTTGACGTAGCGGCGGAAATAATTTGCGTCGAAGCGAAACTGGCTCAGAAAGCTCTTGGTTGCGCCGAATTCGAAATAGTTGCCGTGGGAAGGTTCGACCGGCAGGCGGAGAACAGTGGGTTCGAAGGATTGCACCTGAGGAGAACTGGAGAGCAGAATGTTTTCGAAGGACGGAGTTTGAAAAATACGATCGTAGGAGGCGTGGAGGATCAATTTGGCTGCGGGAAGATAGCGCGCCATGGCAAGACGAGGGCTCGCGGCATTTTGATTGGCGAGTAGTTGATAGTGGTCCCAGCGCAGGCCGGCATTGATCGTCCAGTCGCCGATGTGGATGAGGTCTTGAACGAAGGCAGCTTGCTCGAGGTCGGGACGGTTGCCGGAAAAAGCGAAAGGGCTCGTCGTACTGGGGTCGAAGGGATAGCCGGGGTAATTTGGATTTGCGGTGATGGTGTCGGCAAAGTTTTCGCGGAGGAAAAGATTGTCGGATTCGAGGCCGGCTTTCCATTCCTGATGGCCGTGGTGAACGGAGACGGAGCTATTGAAATATCCTTCGTTGAAATGGTTGTGCTGGAAGACGATGACGGGCCAGGAGGAAGGATTGGAATAGAAGTCGTTGGAGTTGTTACGAACCATGCCGCGGAGGTCGAGAAGAAAGTTGGGCGAGAAAATGCGCTGATAGGATGCGATGCCGATGGTCTCGAAATCGTCGGCGGTCTGGAGTTGAGGGATAGTGCCGGGCGGAGGAGCGGGCTGACCAAGTTCGGGGAGGAGCTGCAGATCTTGCTGGACCTGCTCGTTGGGAATTTCGTAACGCGCGAGTTCGTGGCGGACGCTGAGGGTGAGGCGATCCTTGGGAGTGAAATCACACTCATAGCTTAAAGAGAAGTCGCCGGTGGTGCCGCGGTTGGTGAAATTCTCTGGAACGACGGGATTGAGGTAGTGAGCGGTCATGTTGCCGGAGGCGCTGAGGCCGAAGGTGTTCTTGCCGAAGGAATCCTGCAGGCGGGCAAAGGCGCCGGCAGTATCGAAGCTGCCGCCGGAGAGAACGGTCTGGCCATGGAGGCCGGGCTGGGAGTCGTGCAGAGTGTTGACTTCGACGACGCCGCCCATTTTGCGGCCGTACTCGGCGGGAATGCCGGCGGTGTAGATGGTGAGGGAGTCGACGTCATCGGCCTCGATTTCGGGGCCGAAACCGGGAGAACGGTTGTCGGTGAGCGGGATGCCATCGACGACAAATTGAGTTTGATATTCGGAGCCGCGGGGATGGAGAACGGCGTTGCCTTCGTAGAGCCAGCCGGGCTGCGAGTTGATGAGATCGGGAAGCGAGCGACCGGGAAGGGATGCGGGGCGGGTAGCGATGGCTTGCTGGTCGAGATGGTTGACGGCACCGGCGCGGTCGGGATCGAGAAGAGTGTTTTGCGCGACGACTTGGACGGCGGTGCTGAGGGCGGCGATGTTGAGCCGGACGGCGTACTCGGTGGGAAGCGCAGAATGGATCTCGATGGGACCGTCGTAGGGAGCGAAATCTGGCTCGTGGACTTGAAGGCGATACTGGGCGAAAGGCAGATTGCGGACTACGAAGAGGCCGGAATCGTCGGCGGAGAAGATGCGGTGGAACTGGATGGCGTCGCTGGAGAGATCGATGGAAGCCTTGATGGGCTGGCCATCGGGGCCGGTGATTTTGAGGCGAAGCTCTCCGGTATTGCTCTGCGCCAGGAGCGGGAGCGCGAGGAATAGGATGGCGAAGTGGAAAAATGAGCGCACAGTTGGGTCGGGGAATCTTTATGCTACCAGCTTCGACAATCAGGGCTGCAGTTACCAAGGAAACGCCGGGCGGGCTGGCGTGGATGCGGATTTTACAAACGATGACAGATTGGTGACAACTGCGGGAGCGTGGTAAGGGCATGATGAGAGTGCTACCGGGAATAAAAGACCGGTAGCACGATCTTCAAGCCCTCGGAGAAATTTGAGGGAATGGGGAAACAGGTGTTCTCACCGCAGGGGGTGAGAGCGCCTGTTTTTATTGCTGGAGCGAACCTCAGGGGCTAAAGCCCTTGTTCAGTGCTACGCCTCATCGCAGCGCTGGAAGCGCTGCGCCACCCAAAGACAGACGGGACTCCTTCACTCGGCTTCTCGAGGATTCTACTTTCGCAGGAGGAGGTCGGCGGCTACGAAGAGGGCGAAGACTACCGAGATGACGCCGTTCATGGTGAAGAAGGCGGCGTTGAGGCGCGAGAGGTCGTTGGGCTTGACCAGCGAATGTTCGTAGAGCAGAAGCAGCGTGACGGCGACGACGCCGGCCACAGCGAGCTTCCCGAGCGCAAAGGCGGGCAGAAGGGCGAGAAGAAAAATCAGCATGACGAGATGAAAGGCGCGTGCGATCCAAAGAGCGGGGCCGATTCCGATGTGGCGAGGGATGGAGTGCAGCCCGGTGTCGCGGTCGAATTCGAAATCCTGGCAGGCGTAGAGGACATCGAAGCCGGCGACCCAGAAGGTGACCGCGGCGGTGAGCAATAAGATGCGAGGGTCGAGAGAGCCGCGGACGGCGATCCAGGCAGCGGCGGGAGCGATACCCAGAGCGAAGCCGAGGACGAGATGAGAAAGGCGAGTGAATCGCTTGGTGTAAGAGTAGAGCAGCAGGACGGCGAGAGCGACGGGAGAGAGCCAGAGGGTGAGGCGATTCAGTTGGGAAGCGGCCAGAATGAAGATGGCGCAGGAGACCACGACGAAGGTAGTGACAAAAGCATGAGACAGATGACCGGCGGGAAGAGCGCGGGTGAGAGTGCGGGGATTGGCGGCATCGATGGCGGAATCGGCGAGGCGATTGAAAGCCATGGCTGCGGAGCGGGCCGAGAGCATGGCGACTACGATCCAAAGAAGTTGATGGGCGGTGGGAAGGCCGGAGGCAGCGAGCATGGCTCCGCAGAGGGCGAAGGGGAGAGCGAAGATGGAGTGCTCCCACTTGATCATTTCGAGAGTGACGCGGAGGTTATGAAGGACGGGCACAGGAAGATTGTAAGGCACGTGGCGGGTCTTCGGTCCCAGGTCTTCGGTCCCAGGTCTTAGGTCTTGGCTAACGTTCCGTGGGGAGCCAGAGGAAGTCGGAGTGGCGGTATTCTTCGAGCGTGTTTATTGCTTTGCGCGTGATGGCTGACTGGCAGCGATAGCGCAAACCGGCGAGCAGATGCCATGATTTTTCGCGGCCTGCTTCCGAGCACTCGACAAAGACTACTGGCCGAGCGGCGGCGAGGGTGCGGCGCATTCCCTCTAAGACCAGGGCCTCGGCACCTTCCACGTCGATTTTGACGAAGGTGGGAGGCGAAAGTTCGCCGGCATCGACAAGGTCATCGATAGAGATAGTGCGAATGGTAAATTCCGTCGCGACTGGGTTGGCGTTATGCCAGACCAGACTAGCGGTCGACGGATTTTCCAGCAATCGGATCACGGCCTGACCGGCACGATCCGAGGCCGCGCACTCGAGCAAGCGGACGTTGGTGATGCGGTTGATGGCGATGTTGTTCCGGAAGGCAGCAATGTTCAGAGGGATGGGCTCGAAGGCGATCACGCGGCCTTCAGGGCCGACGCGCTTGGCGAGGGCTAGAGAGACGTAACCGATGTTCGCGCCGATGTCATACACAGTGTCGCCGGCAGAGACGAATTGCCGGATGGCTTTTTGCAGGTGGGGCTCGTCGATCCCGAGGACATAGCTGAGTTTTTCGGCGGGAGAAACCGAGATGCGATAGCCGGAGGCCAGCCCGCTGAGGATTCTGTGTGGCCTGGTTTCTTTCCCTAATAGCAGTAAAGCGAATGATTTCGCAAAGCGGCGAACGAATGACATGGCTTGATTGCCTTGTATCACGCGTGGGAATTGGCCGCAAGCGTGCCGCACAAAAACGCTTGCTCAGGATGACAACCAATGTCATTGCGGGTCGGAGATCAGGGGAACGAAGCGGACGGGGTCACGGAGTGAAACAACGGGATGGCCGTCATGCATGCGGATGAAGTGGAGTTGCTGGGAGTCGGGCGGACCGACGGGGACGATCATGCGTCCCCCTTCGCGGAGTTGGGAGATTAAGGCGGGCGGGACATCAGGAGCGGCGGCGGAGACGAGGACGGCGTCGAAGGGGGCTTGGGTGGGAAGACCGAGGGTGCCGTCGCCAGTAAATATGTAAACATTGCTATACCCGAGCGCGGCGATGACGGCGCGGGCGTTGGCCGCGAGGGCGGGGTGACGCTCGATGGAAAAAACTTGTGCGGCGAGTTCCGCGAGGAGGGCGGTGACGTAGCCGGAGCCGGTACCGATCTCCAGGACGATATCAGTGGGCGCGAGTTGCAAATACTCGAGCATGACGGCGACGACGTAGGGCTGGGAAATGGTTTGGTCTTCACCGATGGGCAGCGGGTGGTCTTCATAGGCTTCGGCGCGGTAGGGTTCGGGAACAAAGGCTTCACGAGGAACGCGCAACATGGCGTCGAGCACGCGCGGGTCGGAGATGCCGCGGGCGCGGAGTTGAGAGTCGATCATGCGCTGGCGGGCGGTGAGGGGATCGGTCATGGGCAGTTTAGTGGTCGGTGGTCAGTGACCGGTGGGCAGTGAAGGACCTGACGCGTTACTGATCACTGGGCACTGGGCACTGATCACTGCTTTTATTTCTTGCGGCGGCGAACTCGCACATCGAAGCTGACCACACCATTCTGATCGCGGGTACCGACGACCGAAAGGTTGCGATTGAAATAGTACTCGCCCTGGATAATCTGTTCCGAGCTTTGAGAGACGTTAGTGGAATAAGTCAAGGAAACGTTGTTAGCGAATTCCTGCTCGATGGTGATTTGCGGGCCGTTGCTGATGGGGTTGTTTTCGGTGGTGAGTCCCTGAGGATCGATTTTGATATTGCTGGCACCAAACAGGCGCTGCAGGCGATTACTGACGCTGGTGTTCAGGGCCTGGCTGAGGATGAGGGCGGTAGCCTGATCGGAAAAGGCGCTCTGGCCGGACTGCTCCTGAAGCTGACTGGACTCATTGCCGGTGCGGCCGAGAGCGAGCAGGGCGATGATATCGGATTTCGGTAGCGGCGGCTCGGAGCGGTAGTTCAGATTGAGGCCACGATCGGGCGTGCCGGTCACGGTGATATTGAGATCGTAGTTGCGGACGTGAGTGGAGGCCTGCAGATTCAGTTGCGGCTCGATGGAAACCGGGTTGGCGAAATTGATGTCGCCACGCTCGAGGGTGTATCGGGTGCCGTGGAAGGTGGCTTGGCCTTCGAGAACGTCGACGCGGCCGAGAACGGCGGGGCGCGCCACGGAGCCGCGAAGGCGGAGATCGGCGTCGCCGGAAAGACGGGCGATGGCGGTACGCATCTGAAGTTCGGGAGCGGTTTGAACGTGGATATCGAGCTTGATGTTGTTGAGCGGAGAGTTGGCGACGGTGATGGGAGAGCCCTGGCGGCCACGCTCGAGGTACGAGCTGAAATCGAA
Organism: uncultured Acidobacteriaceae bacterium; assembly: GCA_963773675.1. Classification (GTDB taxonomy): domain Bacteria; phylum Acidobacteriota; class Terriglobia; order Terriglobales; family Acidobacteriaceae; genus Sulfotelmatobacter. Next base: position 323,452 of record CAVZCG010000007.1, on the reverse strand, counting down.
GCCCGGAGTGACAGCGATCTTATTAACGATGATATCGCCGGAGACGGAAGAGGCGGAGCGTGTACCCACCCAGTGCAGTTGAGCGTCCGCGGTGGAACTGACTCCGGGAGGATAACGGAGGCGAACATCTTTGGCTGATGCGGTGAGATTGAAATTCAGCTGCTGATTGAGATAGGTGGCATCGCCCTCGAAGGTTAATGTGCCACCACCGGTGTGGGCGGTGAGCGTCTCGATGTGGGCACGATCGCGAGTAAAGATTAGAGAGCCGTTGACTCCGCTGAGACCACTAGGAAGGTTTGCGTAAGAGAGGGAGATATCGGCAAACTGCAGACGGCCTTGGGGAAAGGGATCGGTGAGAGTTCCGCCGACGGTCATATTCAAGGTTGCAAGGCCGGAGCCGGCGAGGTCGGGGGTAAAACCGGAGAGCAGTTTGAGATCGAGGTGGCCTTCGGCGGATAGATCGAGCGCACGACTACCGGAGAGTTGAATGGAGCCGTGGACGGCGAGGTCAGTTGCCTCCCCCAGCATATGGAATTGCTGAATATTGAGGGATTGGTTCGCGATTACGAAACGAATAGGAGCTTGATTGTCGAGTTTGACCTGTTCGAGATCGAGAGATAAGGAGCTGAGATCACCGTTCACCGTCCAGCCTGAGGGCCGGAGCAGTTCGCCGCGGAAGTCGAGATTGCCTGCGACGGAGGAGTATCCGGTCAGTTGAGCACCGAGATAGGCGTGCCACACGGGAACGAGATCAAGCTGATCCGCACGGAAAGAAAGGTCGGCGGGATAGCCGTCACGTAGCTGGACATTGCCGCTCACCAGTAGCGAACCTTGCTGCAATTGGGAGTTGCCGGTGAGATGAAGCTGGTTGCCTTGTGTAACGGCCTGCAGGTCGAACTCGCCTTCGAGTTTGCGATCGAGCGTGAGTTTGCGTATGTGAACGTCAGCGTTGAGGGCAGGCGCATCCGGCGTGCCCGAGGCTTTGAGTTTGAAATCGGCACGGCCTTCGACAGAGAGCCTGCGGGAGTGGAACTGGTAGTCGCGCGCTAGGTCGAGATTATTTCCGTCGACGTCGAGGTGAAAGACACGGGTCGTGGGATTGAAGGAGGCGTTTCCGGTGATGACGGAATCGTCGTGAAACAGATGCATGTTGTCGAAAGCAAGTTCGCCGTGGGAGAAGTGGAAGGCGGAATCGAATTGCTGGATGGCCTCGCCGTAAGCTGAAGCGTGCTTGAGATGGAGTTGCCCATCGCCGTGAGCGTCGGATCGGGTGCCTCCGGCTTGCAGAAAGAGATCGGCTGTGCCGCTAAGGGGATAGTGGTAGCCGGCTAAAGATTGCAGCGAGGCCAGGTCGGTATTGTGAAGATTGGCGCGAAGCGCGAAGACGCTGTCGCCGGTGAGGTGGCCACGTTCAAGAGTGGCGGAGGCGTCGAACTCCGCGGATGTGTCGCCACGCTCCAGAGTGGCGCTGTGAAGAGAGACAGACTCGAAAGAAAGCAGGAGGGAGGCGGAAAGAGAATCCCACTGGGTTCTGAGTTGAGGCGTGTTGGCGGTGGCGGGGACGTTGACTTCGAAATCGTCGACCTGGAGACTTCCGGCAAGTTGCGGGGAAGAGATTGACCCGGCCATATTGCCGTTAAAAGAGGCGCGGCCGTTCAGCACCACGGGGAACAGCGCGGGGCCACGGACTACGGCAGCGAACGGAAGCCAATCGGCGAGACTGGAAGTGGAAACCGACAGGTGCAGCGCGGACGCAGAAGAAAGTGTGCCGGAGGCCTGGACGCGACTGGTGGGGGTGGTCAGGCTGAACTCTGGAAGATCGAGCGTGTCATTGGCTGCGTGGTACACCCCAGTAGCGTGAGCGGTGAGCGGCAGCTGAGCGGGAGCAAGGCGGTCAGGGGGCTTGACGTCGAGAGCAAGCTGGACTTCGGCATCGCGACGAGTTCCCTTCCAGCGAGTTTCGAGGGTGCCGGAGGCCAGACCGGCGGGATGCAACGTCTGAATGGGATGCTCCGGCGCATTCAGGGCGACGGCGACTTCCTGGGCGGATATGTCACGAAGGCGAAGAACGATCAATGCGCTTTGGATCGCGGCCGCCTTGCGCTTGGCGGCTGGCGGGCGGGATTTGTTCAGAGGAGGCGCGGCGGAAATGGTGGCGGTCTCAAAAACTTTTCTAGCAGCGGGCGAGAGATGTTGCTCGGCAGCGAGCCACTGATTGATTTCGGCATCGCCGGTGAGGCTTCCGCCAAAGATCTTGCCCTCCAGCCGGGACAATTTGAGTTGCTGATCGCTGACCGAGTAGCCGGTAGTCACAGATGCCTTGGAGAAAGCGATCGCATCGGATTGCCAAGCGAGATCGCGCAGGATGAGCAGGCCATTGGAGGCGAACTGGTCGAGTGACCAGTTGCCGTCGCCTTTGAGTTCGAGCTGACCGCTGCGAAGCTCGCGGTGTCGTGCGACGGAAGCAGCTTCTGTGAGATCGATGTGGGCATCGTAGGCGGCTTGGATATGCGGACGGCGAAAGTTCGAGACCTGGCCGTTGGCGGACAGATTGGAGTGTCCGGAATTCCATTTGAGTGAAGAAAACGTGACGGAATCCGATGCCAGGCTGAAATCCACGGAACTCATCCACGCGAAGGGCCGGCAATCGGGAAGCTTGGTATCGACCATGCCAAGCAGGAGACGGCCGTGGTAGCGAGCGTGGAGATAGGAATAATCCATCTGCAAGGACATGTTGCGAGCGGCAAAATCGAGCGGAATGGCCTGGTCGTCCCAGAGCAAGCGGCCCTGGTGAACGTCCAGACGAGTGATCGAAAGTGAGAAGAGTTGTTCGATCGAAGCCTGGGTGGAAAACCCGCTTGTCCGGCCGGGGAAGTTTGTACTGCCGTCGGGATAAAAAATGACGTGGGCAACGGGCTGATCGAGAATCACTTCATGAAAGGCGAGCTCGGAACGGATCAGGGAGCTGACCTTCAAACGGGCAACGATGTTCTCGACGTGAGCCAATGGGACGTCGGTGGCTGACTCGCGGCCATGTACCGTGATATTTCGCACCTCGACCTGCAAGCGAAACGGGATGGTGTGGAAGCTGCCGATTTCAGCACGGCCTCCGGTGATGCGCTCAACTTCAGCGACAAGGCGACGGCGAACCAGCGCCTGGAAAGAATCTGTATTGATGTAGATGGTCAGGGCGAGCGCGACGGCAGCCAGCGCACCAATGAGGATCAATAGGTACTTCCACCAGCGGCGGGCTGGTTTGGCTACGGCCTCCGTCACTGCGATTGAACCCCTGAATCGCGGGACGAGGACGCGTTGCCGGGAATGTGGACCTGACCTTCAGAGCGCAAGGTTTGCAGCCAGGAGACGAGCATCTCACTAACTTTTTCCTGGGTGAGCAGTTCGCGGATCTTGCCGGAAACCTCGGTGAGCGGAACTTCGGATGCCCCGGCCTGTTTCAATTTAGGGACAAACTGGTCGCGGTAGTAGGCCTCGATGGATTTGGAATCGATTTGCACGGCGGGGCGGAGGCGAGCATCGACCAGGCGCATCACATCAATCTCCTGCTGCACGTGAGCGAAGAGATCTTTTTCGAGGAGGTGGTAGGAGGCTAGCAGGGACTGCCATGCGTTGTCGGAGTCGACCTGAGGATATTGTTTGCGGGCATCGGCGATGCGGGCGGAGACTTCGGCGTCGGTGGCATGGCGGAAGTCGGCCGACTTCATTTGCTCACGCAGCAGTTCCAGGTCGATGAGGCGGTCAAGAGCCGCGCGGCGATCGTCGTCGGTAAAGCTGGCAAAGGAGAGGTTGCTGAGGAGCGCTTCGTAGCACAGGGCCTCATCCCAATCGGATTGCAGAATGGCGCGGCCGTTTACCGTGGCGACAATGCGATCGATGACTTGAGGAGCGGGAGAAGCGGCGGCGGTGCGCGGAGGGGCGATAAAAAGGAGAACGAGTAAAAGCGCGAGCGCCGTGGGAATCGAAGTATGGTTACGAAATCTCATTAAAATGGCTGCCCTATGCTGAAAAAAACGTTGAAATGGCGCAAGCGCTGCGTCTCGAAGTCACCCGTCAGTTGTCCGGCGGAATTGAGTTTGCCCTGGAAATAAGACGTCGGATTCAGATTGTACCCGAAGTCAAAGCGCAGGGGGCCGATGGGTGTTTTATATCGTAAACCAACTCCCATGGCATGCGAAGTATAGTCGTAACCACTGTTGTCGAATGAGGTAACACAGGCGGAGTTCGGCACGCCCAATGCCTGCAGACACTGTGAGGGATCGGGCTGGTGCCAGCGCAGGAGACCCTTGAGCATGTCGTGACCGGCAGTGAAGACGTTTCCCATATCGTGAAAGAGAGCGAAGCCGAAGCCTTCCCCGAGGTAGGGCAGGCTGACCGAGGGGAAACGGAGTTCCTCACTGTTGACGAACAGAGCGGAGCCACCAACGGGAAAGCCGGAATCGGGATCGCGAGGCCCTGCCTGATTTAACCCGAAGCCGCGATGGGAGTTGCCACCGCCGGCAAAAAAAAGTTCGGGCAGCGGGATGATGGAAATGTCCGATTGACAGGCGGTCTGCAAATTATTGAGCGGACAGGAACCGGGGGGCAGGATTCTGGTGCCCCCATAGACCTGCTCCACGCCGAGGGTGGTGGAGCGGGCAAGGACGAATTTGTGATTGGGCCGACCAAAGGCGTAATAGGTGGAATCCTGTGCCAGGGCGCGACCATAGTCTGACTGAGAGCCGACATAGCTGGAGGCACCAAAACCATCGAGCGTGAAGTATTGGCCCTTGGTGCTTTCGAGCGGGTTATCGCGCTTGTCGCGGATGAAGGTGAAGCCGGGACCACCCACGTGAGCCGGCAGAGAAAACAAACTGAATTCGGCGGGAGAAAAGTCCGAGACGATGTTGCTGGCCTTAACCCGGCGGTAATCGAAGCGGTAAGTGATGGAGGTGGAATGATTGGCTTGCTGCTTGCCAATCTGCTGGCGAAGATCGACCTTCCCCTCGAAGCGCTGTGAGGTGAAGGTTGCGACGTTGAGACTATTGTCATAGAAAGTGGTGAAGATAAGTTTGAGGCGGTCGTTGTTGAGAATTTTTGGGATTTCGTAGCTGATCAAGCCGCGCTGCTGGAGGCGTCCGACGTGAGACTGGAAGGTGGCGGTCTGATCGCGGCCGCCGACGTTCAGACGGGTTATGTCCAATCCAACGCGAGGACTGACGCCGGTCGCGCCGTCGGGAGCTTTTTCACCGGCAGGCAGTCCGGTCTCGAATTCCAAGCCAACTCCGTAGGTGAAGGTATAGCGCTTTGCCTCCTGAACCTGGACGAGAACATTTTTCTCAGGGTCGGTGCCGTTAGGATTCTGGACGGCGGTGTCGACCTGGCTGAAGATGCCGAGATCGTAGAGTTTCGTCTGGGTACCGAGAAGGTCCTGCTGACTCAGGGGCTGGCCGGCCACCACTTTCACTTCACGCTCGACAACGTAGTCGCGGGTGTGGTCGAGCCCTGCGACCAGCACGCGATTGACGGCGAACTGTTCGCCTTCCTGGATAGTATAGGTAACATCCTCGCGATTGGGCGCACCGGGGGAAGGGTTGGTAGTGATATCGAGAATCGCGTTAGGAAAACCGTGATTGAAGTAGTGGTTGAGGATCAGTTCGCGGTCGGTGGCAAGATTCTGTTCGGAATAAGGCTGACCGGTGCGGGTGTTCAACTCGGGAAATGCGTTGGCGTCGACCTTCTGATTGCCGACGATTCGGAATGCGCCAACCAGGGTCTGCGGGCCCTCATCGATTTGAATGTGAACCGCGAGATGGTTATCGCTGCCGTGATAATCGTCGTCGACCTTGGTTTGAATTTTGGCCTCGCGAAATCCGTTGGAGACATAGAGCGCCTGAAAAGCAGCGACATCGCTTTTTAGCCAGGCGTCACTGTAGCGGCCGGGAGAAAAAGTGCTGGCGGGCTGAATCTGCAGGCGCTGGCGCAGCATGCGGGTGGGGAAATACTTGTTCCCGGCAATTTCGATACGCTCCAGCTTGTGCACCGGGCCGGGGTCGATTTTGTAAATCACTCGAAGCAGGTCGGGAGCGCTGTCCTTCTGAAAGGCGACGGTCGCGTCAAAGTGACCGCGACTCTGGAGATAGTCGAGCAGATTGCGCTTCCCTTCGTTCAGCAGATCATCGTCGATTGCGTTCTCCTGGTAGACGGGAACTTCTTTTTTCAGCACACCGCGGCTGACGTAAAACCCTTGGGTATAGATCACGACGACCGGGCCGGGTTCGATCAGGAAGGTGTAGTCGACGGCGTTCGATTCGGGGCGGTACTTCTGTTCGGCAATGGAAACCTGGGCCAGAACGCGCTGCTGCTTTTGGAGCTTCTTGCGGAGATGCTGGAGAGAATTGGTGACGCGGCTGGCGGTGATCCGTTCGCCGGGATGCATGCGGGCAATGTCTTCGAGCTGAATCTGGGAAAATTGGGAATGGCCGGTGACGTTGATCGTGCCGATGTGCGCGGGTTCACCCGAAGTGATGTGAAACAGAAGATTGACTTGCTGGTTATCGGCATTGGAAACGCTTTCGACGGAGACGCGCGCACGGTAGTAACCATTTTCCTGCAGAAGCTGGCGGATGTTCTGCACGGCACGATCGCGTTTGTCGCGGGTAAACAGTTCACCGAGTTCGAACTTTGAAGCGTTCACGATCTGGTTGTAGCTGGGATGGCTGGTTGAGCCTTCGACCTCGACCGCTCCCACGAAAAAGTTGGGCGAAGTTACGAAGCTAAGCAATACATCCGGGCCAGAGGGAGTGACTTCCGCCTGGATGTCGGCGAAGCGGCCGGTGGCGAAAAGGATCCGAATGCTGTCACGAACCTGATCGCGATCTAAAGGCTGGCCGGCTTTTTGTGCAAGCAGGGGAAGAAAGTGATCGACACCGGAGACGCCGGGAAGGTCGATAGACTTGACGATGCGTCCGACGTAGGCGGACATGGAGGCCAGAGTGGAAGGCGTGGGCGCTTGCGGCGCAGTGGCTTGGGGATCTTGGGCGGAGGGCGAAGATAGGGATGCGGACGAACCGGCACGGGCGACCGGAGCGAGCAAAAGCAACATAAAAATGATAAGAGATGCGTACGTTCTCAGCAGATAAAGTCCTTGGGCCCGTTTCCTTGCTTCGATGAAGCGCGCAGCGCCCTCGTTGTCCAACATGCCGATGGTTCGGTGATCACCTTATAATAAAGGGTTTGAGGTTGATCATTGATGACCTCCTTGAGGCAGGGCGTGGATCGTGGATAAAGAAAAGATTGAGGAACGGTACTCGCGGCAGATTCTGTTTCCCGGAATTGGAGCGGAGGGCCAGCGGCGGCTAGCTGCAGGTCGAGTGGCGATTGTGGGATGCGGAGCAACGGGATCGGCATTGGCTTCGCTGCTGGCTCGCGCGGGCGTGGGAACGCTGCGGATTATTGATCGCGACTATGTAGAGCCGAGCAATCTGCAACGACAGTCGCTGTTCGACGAAAAGGATGCGGCCGAGTCACTGCCGAAGGCGATTGCAGCGGCGCGGAAGATTGCCAGCTTTAATTCGGAGATTGCGGTTGAGGCGCGAGTGGAGGACGTGGTTCCCGCGAATATTCAGGTATTGCTTGAGGGAATGGATGTAATTCTCGATGGCACAGATAATTTTGAGACTCGGTATCTGGTGAACGATTTTGCGGTGAAAGCATCGTTGCCATGGATTTATGCGGCGGCGGTGGGCAGCTATGGCGTGACTTTGAATGTGCTGCCGGGAAAAACAGCGTGCCTGGCTTGCATTTTTCCTGACACGCCACGGGGGATGGTGGAGACCTGCGAAACTTCCGGGATCTTGAATTCTGCGGTGAACGTGGTGGCGTCGGTGGCGGCTACGGAAGCCTTGAAGTTGTTGGTGGGCGATGCGGCGCTGGGCAAATTGCGGAAGACTTTGTGGTCGCTGGATGTGTGGACGAACGAAGTGGCGGAGATTGCGGCGGGAAAACCGCGCGCCAGTTGCCGGGCATGCGGTGAGCGGAACTTTGTGCATCTGGCGGGCGAAGGACGTCCGCATATCACGATGTGCGGGCGGAATTCGGTGCAGATTCACGAGCAGGCGCGGCCCATCGATTTTGCGGAAATGCGGCGGCGGCTGGAGACGCTGGGTGTGGTGCGGCTCAACGAGTTTGTGTTGAAGTTCTGGCGCGAACCTTATGAGATGACGCTGTTTCCCGATGGACGGGCGATCATCAAAGGAACGACCGATACCGGGGTGGCGCGAAGTTTGTATGCGCGGTATGTGGGCAGCTAGGAGCCTACGCGGCCCTCTTTTTCCTGGGAACCTTCGCGCCTTTCTTGCGGGCCTCGGACAAGCCGATGGCGATGGCCTGTTTGCGGCTTTTTACGGTGCCGCCCTTGCCGCCGCGACCGGACTTCAACGTGCCTTTTTTCTCTCGGCGCATGGCGCTCTCGACGCTCCTGCTCGCAGCCTCTCCGTATTTCCGGCCGGATGATTTTTTTCGCGAGCCTTTTTTCTTTGCTGCCATGTTTTGTTTCCTCCTGCACTTTAGAGCGTGAATTGCTGCGGCGGGTTGTCGGAAAGGCCGATCCAACTCATAGCTGAACCGTCAGCGCTTCCGAATTCGGCGGACTCGGGGATGGAAGTTAATTTCCAAGCACTTCGGACAAGGACACCGAAAAGCCGAATCGTCCGGAAAAACAATGTGACCGCAGTTTTGACAGATTAATCGGCCGTTAGGGAGAGTGGTCATCAGGCGAAACGTGTCATCGACTACGCAATAGGGACAGCGATTTTCTTTCTTGGCCATTGAGTTTGACGACAAATGAGAGTGAGCAGAAGCCCCGCAGCTCAGGCATACCGCTGATCCTTTCTGCCTACTCGCTTCGGTGGGGGCGATTGGGCGAAATCTGCCACAACGCTGCCAGGGAAGCTGCTGCGGTGGTGAGCGCGGCCTTGGAGTCGGTTTCGAGCGCGTGAGTCTTGAGCCGAAAGATCGGCTGTTGCGAAGCGGGAACCGTGCCGCCGTTCAGGCTGATTAACGATCCCTCAAAAAGTTCCTTCCAACGCTTTTGATCGACCGGGTCGGGAATTGCTCGGTTTGCCATAGAGATTCGTTGCCTCAATCCATAGACTTTTAAGACTTTGAATTCATCCTCTGCAGTGTGTTTTTATCCGCAAGCGGCGCACTTCACCATAGGGTGATCGCTGGACGATGGGGAGGTTCGTGTCCCTACGGGAGAGACGGAGAAGCACTACGTGGAGGCACTCCGGACCAAAGCGGGCATGGGTAAGGTCCTTTCTAGTCTATCGACACGGCGGCTACAGGATCGCCTCCAACCCGTCAGCGGCATGAACCAAAGAATCTTAAGGAGTTGCTATTTAAACGCTCCGAAGGATTTATCCTGTGGTGAATTTTCTGGAGAGTATGGTTGGCCATGCAGCATTTGACTCCGCATGACGTGATGACGATGTTCATGGCGCTGGCTGTATTGCTGGGGTGCGCCAAGCTGGCGGCGGAGTTGATGCAGAAGATTGGCCAGCCCTCGATCCTGGGAGAAATTTCCGTTGGAATATTCCTGGGGCCAACGGTACTAGGGCGATTTCGGCCGCACATCTATGAGGCCTTGTTTCCGACGACAGGGCCGATGCCGATTGTGCTGGATACCGTCACCACGCTGGGAGTGGTTTTCTTTTTACTGACGGCGGGTCTGGAGATCGATCTGCGCAGCATCTTCCGGCAGGGCAAGAGCGCGCTGCTCGTGAGTATTTTCGGCGTGGCGTTTCCGCTGGGAGCTGGATTCCTGGCGGCCAGCATTTTTCCCGAATATCTGGGCGCGCAGGAAGGGGCGAATCCGCTGATCTTTGCACTGTTCGTAGGAACGGCGCTGGCGATCTCGGCGCTGCCGGTGATTGCGAAGATCCTGATGGATCTGAACCTGCTGCGAACCGAGGTAGGGACGGTCATCATTTCATCGGCGATGTTTGATGACCTGGTGGGGTGGATTCTGTTTTCGATGGTGCTGGGAATGCTCCATCCGAAGGCGGGTACGAGCATAGCCGATGCGGTGAAGCACACCATCGTGCTGGTGGTGCTGTTTGTGGGACTCACGCTGACGCTCGGAAGATGGTTGTTCGACAAGATTTTGCCTTTTGTGCAGGCGCACACCACGTGGCCGGGAGGGGTGCTGGGGTTCATCTTCACGCTCACGCTGGCGGGAGCGGCGTTCACGGAGTACGCGGGAATCCATGCCGTGTTTGGCGCGTTTGTGATTGGCATCGCGATTGGGGAGTCGGGACATCTGCGCAAGCGGACCTCGGAGCAGATTCACCAGGTCGTCACCAACGTGTTCGCTCCATTTTTCTTCGCCAGCATCGGATTGCGAACGGATTTTGTCTCGAAGTTTGACTGGAAACTGACGGCCACGGTGATTGGAGTGGCATGCGTGGGAAAACTTCTGGGCGCGGGTTGGGGCGCGCGGCTGGGCGGCATGGACCGGACATCGTCGCTGGTGGTGGGGCTGGCGATGAACGCACGCGGAGCGATGGAGATCATCCTGGGAATTCTGGCGCTGCAAGCGGGGTTGATCCGCGAATCGATGTTCGTGGCGCTGGTGGTGATGGCGCTGCTTACTTCGTTAATCTCTGCGCCGGCGATCCATTTCCTGGTGCACCGGAGACAGGCGCTGACCTTGAAGGACACCGTGACGGCCAAACTTTTCCTGCCGAACCTGACGGCAACCACCCGGCTGGGAGCTTTGCGGGAAATGTGCGAGGTGGCGGCGGAAGCGGTGAGCAATGCTCCGGAACGGCTGTTTCGGCTGGTATCGGAACGGGAGAGCATCGTCCCGAGTGGCTGGGAGAATGAGTTGGCGGTTCCTTACGCGCGGGTGAACGGGTTGAGCAGGCCGCTGGTGGTCGCGGCGAAAACGGCGGGGATCGATTTTGACGCGAGTGATGGCAAACCGGCGCGGCTGATTATTATGATCCTGACGGGAGATAACCAGTCGCAACGCGATTTGCTGGGAGATGCGAGCGAAATATTCAGCCACAAAGAAGCGGTGGACCAGGCAGTGCATGCGGCAAGTTTTGTGGAGCTGGTGGCTGCGCTGAATGCGCCGGTGAAGTAGGCGCAAGTGCGTGCCACGGACATGAATTGCGGCGAACTTGGAAGAGCAGCCGCCATGCGCGCATAATCTGTGCAAACGCTATGCCTGACTCTTCCCTTGAGCAGATGGTCGACCGTTCTGCCAAAAAACAAGTGCTGACCAAGCCCTTTCGGGTGCTCTACGATGGGCAATGCGAAATATGTCAGGCTTGCGTGTCGTGGCTCAAGAGCCTCGACGCGGAGAACAAGACGGCCTGCATTGCGATCACCCCCGAGATTCTCTCCGGTGTGGACTCGCGTCTTCAACTCGATGAGTGCATGCGCCAATTGCACGTTGTCTCTCCCGCGGGCGAAATCTACGTGGGCTGGGACGCGGTCACTCGTTTGGCTCGCCTATTCTCTTCCACTTGGCTCATTGGCGCGGCGGGAGACCAGTTCCCCTTACGCCGCCTGGGGCGGCTGCTTTATGGTTTTGTCGCAAGAAATAGATATTCCCTGAGTAAGTGTCGCGGCGGTGCGTGCACTGTTGCAAAACCAGAGGCGGTGCAACGGAAAGCGCAATGGAGAGCATTCTGGTCGTGTTACACCCTGGGATTCTTCATTCGCTTACCGCTTGTGGTGTGGGCGGGCATCAAGGCTTCGACAGAAAGGGTGAGGGTTTTCTTCCGGACGCACCACAAACGACTCGACCTGCTGAACGGCAAACTAACGATCTTATTTCTGAATGGCATCTTGCCCAATACGGTCCCATTGCTGTTTGGCGAACTGTTCACGACCATTCTCTACGATGGAGTCGCAATTGATCCCGGTTCACCCAAGATGCGGAGGTCCTTGGCTCGCCACATTCGAGAGGGTAAACCAAGAATTTTAAAAGTCGTAGCCACGCACGCTCACGAAGAACACGTGGGCAACCTCAAATGGTTGTCCGACCTCGCTGGTGCTCCGATCTTTGTTTCGGAGATGACGGCTCGCTTCTTGACGCCGTTCAAGAAACTTCCGTGGGTGCGCGCTACGATAATCGGTCAGCCTCCGGACTTGGAACAGCCCTTCTGGCTGTTGGGTGACTCAGTCGAGGCCCTCTCATCCAGGTTGCACGTGATCGCAACTCCCGGACATTGCGACGACCATATCGCTCTTTACGATCCCGAGGAGAAAGTGCTGATCGCGGGTGATGCGTTCATGGGGAGCTACTTTGCGAGCCCCAATCCGGACGTGGACAGCTTAAAGTGGCTCGTGAGCCTAGAAAATCTCATGAAACTCGACATCGAGATTCTGGTTGAGGGACACGGACACATTCATACGCTGCGAACTGACATCCCCGATTTTCCCGGCGTCGTGTTCCGGGAAGATCCAAAGGTCGCCATATTGCAGAAGTTGGACTATTTGCGATGGTTGAGGGAGCAAATTGAAGCCGGCGTGCGAGAACGCCTTCCCATCAGTGTTATTGAGGCGAGCTGCTTTCCATGGGGAAAGCGAAATTCATGGGAAAGTTGCGCCACCGATGAGTGCATCCGATTCCTGAGCCTGGGCCATTTTTCCCGTACAGAACTCGTTCGCAGTTTCGTCCGGCCTGGCTCGGATGCGCTTCCCACTGTCTATGAAATTCGCATATCTGGAAGTGAGTGATCGACATCTACTCAGCGGGATAAAGGGCGGGTCGCAGGGTGGGGCGGAACGCTCCGGCGAGGTAGGAAAGTTTGGCTGCCCCCCAGGGATTCGAACCCCGATAGCCTGCTCCAGAGGCAGGTGTCCTAGCCGTTGAACGAGGGGGCAGCGGACAGAGCTAGTTGTTTCGTAGCTCAGTTTGATTCTATGGTTTGAGGCGGAGCGCGGTCAACAAAATCGAGAATCCGGCAGTGAGTCAATTCGATTTCCACAGCAAGTCGCTCAGGTCAGCCGGAGAGCGTTGCAATCTCTGCGAGACTCCGGACAAGGGCGCTTGTCGCGAACGAAAAGCCCTGTTGTCACTAAGGCGTCGACAATGCTATCTACGGCCTGCATTGTATCTTCATATGGACTACGCTGACGGAGCCAGTAATCGAGAGACATTTTCTTTCGGTGCCTCGCCAACACCGTTCGCTCTTTTCCAATGATGATGTAGTCGCGCTGCGGTTTGAATGAGCGAATGTAGTCTACAAGGTCATGCTCATTGAATTGATTACCGCCGTGCGGAAGGGCGATCAGAGAGTAGGATTTTACGCCCAAAATTGACCCACTCCCGGGAATCTGGTAGGGCGGCAAGCTACCGGCCGTGACAAAGACTCGTCGAGCTGCGCTCGACTGGACAGCCGAGGGCGGCTGTCCCCACACCAACTTCTTCCGCCGGCGGTAGAATCGGCATTGAGACTCGCTGCGAGGGAGGATATTCATGTCCACTACATTTGAGAACATCGCCACGCCTGCGGCCGACTACGCCGAAGTGGCGCGCCGGGCGCTGGAAGCGGAGCGGTGCGCGCTGCTGGTGGTGGATATCCAGGAAAAGCTATTGCCTCCGATTTTTCAGAAGGAGGAGCTGGTGCGCAACGCGAAGCTGCTGATCCGTGCGGCCAGGGTGCTGAAGATTCCTGCGATTGTGAGCACACAGTACGCGAAGGGCTTGGGCGGGACGGTGCCGGAGGTCGCTTCCCTGCTGCCGGAAACCGAGGCGATCGATAAGAACCTGTTCTCGTGTTTCGGCAGCGAGGTTTTCTGCACGCTGCTGAAGCGGTTGCCGGGCAACCGCAATACCTTATTGTTGTGCGGAATGGAGAGTCACATCTGCGTGACGCAAACGGCACTGGCGGCGCTGCGGGATGGGTATATCGTACATGTCGCTTCGGATGCGGTGAGCTCGCGAACCGAATGGAACTGGAAAATTGGACTGGAGCGAATGCGCGCGGCGGGCGCGGTGATTTCTTCCACCGAGATGATGATTTATGAGCTGATGCGCTCCTCGGCATCTCCGGCGTTTAAAGAGATGCTGCCCTATCTCAAGGGCTGACCCTTCGTGTCGCCGTTCGGCGGGTTGATGAGGGTGAATGCGCTCGCTAGATTCCTCGCGGGCTGGTTCCCGGGCACCTCATGTTTTCTTCGCGGAATGCCGATGGTAGGGACTGAAGTATGTCCCTCAAAACCAAGTTCCGGATCATGGAGCTAGTCGCCGCCGCGGGCCTGAGCACGCTTGCCGGCTTCTGGATTCAAATTGAATATTCCCGCATATTGCAGGACAAAGAGGAAAAAGTCCGCCATCTTGTGGACGTGCCATTTTCCATTCTGGTGCAGCAACAGCAACTGGAGGCAGCCGGCAAACAGAGCCGTGAGCAGGCACAGCGGCACGCCCTCGAGATCATTGGCGCCATGCGCTACGATGGCAATAATTATTTCTGGGTGAACGACCTGCATCCCACCATGGTGATGCATCCCCTCAAGCCCGAATTAAACGGCCACGACCTGAGCAGTCTGAAGGATCCGAAGGGTAAAACACTGTTTGTCGAAATGGCGAACGTGGTCCGCAGCAATGGCTCAGGCTTCGTCTCCTACATGTGGCCCAAGCCGGGGCAAGCGAGCGGAGAACCGCAGCCCAAGATCTCGTTCGTGAAGGGCTTTGAACCTTGGGGATGGATGATTGGAACGGGCATCTATGTCGATGACGTGAATACGGCATGGCGTCGGAGTGGAGCGATAGCTGTGAGCGTGGGGTTCCTCTGCGTGTTGCTCCTGCTGATCACTTCTTCCCACGTTTCGCGCTCCATCTTTGGGCGCTTGCGTGACATGGTGGAACGGATGAAGGATGTGGCCGAGGGCAAGGGTGACCTCACCAAGCGTCTGGAAGTGAGTTCCAACGATGAGGTTGCCGAACTAGCCAGATGGTTCAACACTTTCATGGACAAATTGCAGGAGATTCTACGCGAGGTATCCAGTAATTCGAACAGCCTGGCCGTGGCGGGCGAGGAGATCTCGGCCACCTCGCGGCAACAAGCCGAAGGAGCCGAGCTACAAAGCGATCAGGCCACCCAAGTAGCCACAGCCATGCAGGAGATGGCCTCTACCGTTCAGCAGATCTCGGAGAATTCCAACAACGCGGCTGCAGCCTCGGTGAAGGCGGCGGAGAGCGCCAGGCAAGGGGGAAAGGTGGTGGAAGAAACTCTTACCCGGATGCGATCGATTGCCCAGACGGTGGGCGGAAGTGCAACCAAGGTGGAGGAACTGGGCAAGCGGTCAGACCAGATTGGAACGATCATCGGGGTAATCGACGACATTGCAGATCAGACAAATCTGCTGGCCCTGAACGCGGCGATCGAAGCGGCGCGGGCCGGCGAGCAGGGGCGGGGATTTGCCGTGGTGGCGGACGAAGTGCGAAAGCTGGCGGAGCGCACCGGCAACGCCACTAAAGAGATTACCGAGATGATCCAGCGCATCCAGGACGAGACCAAAATCGCGGTCACGGCCATGCGGGAGGGGACGAAGGAAGTGGACCTTGGCGTGGAGCTAACCACCCAGGCCGGATCCTCGCTGCAGGACATTATTCGGATGTCGGAAGAGGTCGGGGACATGATTGCCCAGATCGCCACCGCGGCCAACCAGCAGTCCGCCACGACTGGGGAGATCAATGGCAGCATCGACCGGATCGCCAAAATTACGGCTGGCTCCGCCTCCGGCGCACAGCAAACCACCGAAGCGCTCCGCGATTTGTCCGGTCTAGCATCCGGTCTGCGACGGTTGGTGGGTCAATTTCGGCTGGAAGCGGAGGCTAACGACGGCGAGAACCGGAAACCAGCTTCGAGCCATCCCCATCCTTTGACCCGGCCTGACTCCAGCCTTGCGAAGTCGGCTCACGCGTAGGATGGTGCTAGGCCTGAGGGCCTAGGCCGATGCAATGTCATCCTTCTTCTTGACCCGCACCACGGTGATTTTGGCGAAGCCCTCTTCGAACGCGGGCGGCTTCAGCTTGGCCGCCATGCGGCGCATCACGTCCTGGGGAACGACGCGATCGCGGCGTTCGTGACGCTCGATGCAAACTTCCAGCGGCACGTCGAAGAAGACGGCATGGACTTCGTAGTTGTAATCCTTGGCCAGCTTGATCCAGTGTTGGCGCTCTTGCGGCGTGAGATTAGTCGCGTCGACGTAATTCATGGGCCGCTTGGCGATGAGCCGCGCCTTGAGCATGGAGCGGAGATTGGAGAAGACGAGATCCTGAAAGCGCTGCTCGCGAACATCGTCGAAGAGCAACGAACGGACCATATCACTGGAGAGTGGAACCACGTTGTGACGCTTGAACCACGAACTTTTTCCGGAGCCTGGCAGACCGATGGCAAGCACGACCACGCCCTTAGGCGGACGTTGTGCGACGGCGGCAGGTGCGGGAGGCTTGGGAACTGCGACGGCGAGGGGCTCAGGCGTTTGGGCTACCTCGGCATCCGGGTCAGCATCCGGCATCTCTTCTACCACCGGTTCAACCGGCAGTGCCGGGATTGATCCTTTGACTGCGGCGGGAGTAAAGGCTTGCGCGACGGCCTGCTCGCGTCCACGACCGCCTCGGCCGCGACCTCCGCGACGCCTGCGGCTACGGCCCGTCGACGATCCGGCGGGAGCACGCTGCGCGGTTGAAGGCTGAGCTTCGGATGGAGCGTCCTCCGGACTCGAGGGCTCGCGACTTGGTCGATCGTGAGTGGGTCGATCTTCAGTTGGTCGATCTTTGGAAACCGGAGCCGGTAAAGAAACTTCCGGTTCCTCGTTCTCAGCATCGGAGGCTGCGCCGGGAGCTTGTTCCGCGTCGAAATATGCGGGTTGCAGAGGGGGAGGAGCGGGCTGATCGGAGGGCCCGGCGGGAGTTTTTTTGCAGCGCTGCAAGCGCTCGCGCATCCATTTGCGCATGCAAGGCTTTTAACACAGATGCGAGTGCCGGATCAATCCGCTCGCGGCCTGCGAACCATGGCTGACAGCGGAGGAAAGTATTCGCGGCTGCAGGCCCGACTGGAAGGAGACCGATTTACAATGGCGGTGATGCCTGAAGCGATTCCAGCGGCGATCCACGGTCAGAAATATATTTCACTGACGACGTTCCGGAAAAACGGAGTGGGAGTTGCGACTCCGGTATGGTTCGGAGAAGAGGGCAACAAGTTGTATGTGATGACGCGTAGCGATATGGGCAAGACCAAACGCATCCGCAACAACCCTCAAGTGAAAGTGGCTCCCTGCACCATTCGCGGCAAAGTAACTGGAGCTGAGTTCTCGGCGACGGCTCGCCTACTGTCGCCGGAAGAGCACGCTCGCGCGCGTGCAACCATCAACCGAAAATATTTGTTGGCCCGATTGTCATCTCCGTTCAGCAGGGCGGATGCGTTCCTGGAAATAAGCTTCGCTTGATCCGGCTGTCAAGGACCAAACGCACAAAGCTACGTGATGGGAATCAGACGGTTCGCGATCAGTGTCCGCGATCATTTACGTCAGTTCCCTGTCCTGCTAACATCATCTGTCGTATAAACAAGATTCTGTGATGGCATTCATAAGAATGGAGAAAACATGGCAATTAAAGTTGGCATCAACGGTTTTGGCCGCATTGGCCGCAACGTTTTACGCACCTCGCTGAAGGATCCGGATCTGGAATTTGTGGCGGTCAACGATCTTACCGATCCGAGGACGCTGGCGCACTTGCTCAAGTACGACTCCGTCCTGGGCAATCTACCTAATAAGGTGAGTGCCGGCGCGGACAGCATTACCGTGGACGGGAAGGTAATCAAAGTATTCAAGGAGAAAGATCCGGCGGCGCTGCCCTGGGAATCAGTGGGAGCGCAGGTGGTGATCGAATCGACTGGACGCTTCACCGATGCCAACGAAGCCAAGAAGCACCTGCGCGGGTCGGTGAAGAAGGTGATCATTTCGGCTCCGGCGAAGAACGAGGACATCACGGTGGTGCTGGGCGTGAACCATGAGAAGTACGATGGCGCGAAGCATCATATTGTTTCGAATGCGTCGTGTACCACGAATTGTCTGGCGCCGATCGCCAAGGTAATCAACGACGAGTTCAAGATTATCAGTGGGACGATGACGACGATCCACTCCTACACCAACGATCAGGTGATACTCGATTTTCCGCATAAAGACTTGCGGAGGGCGCGAGCGGCGGCGCTGTCGATGATTCCTACGTCCACGGGCGCGGCCAAGGCGCTGAAGCTGGTGTTGCCGGAGCTGGGCGGTAAGCTCGATGGATTCTCCATGCGCGTGCCGACGCCGAATGTATCGGTGGTCGACATGGTGGTATGGGTAGAAAAAAAGACGACCAAGGAAGAAGTGAATGCGGCGCTGAAGAAGGCCTCCGAGAGTGGGCCGCTGAAGGGGTATCTGGGCTACGAAGACAATGAGTTGGTATCGTCGGATTTCAAAGGCGATCCGCGCTCTTCGATCGTCGACTCGCTCATGACCCTGGTAGTGGGCGGCAATTGCGTCAAGGTGATCTCCTGGTATGACAACGAGTGGGGATACTCCTGCCGCGTGCGCGACCTGATTCACTATATGGCGGGCAAGGGCCTGTAACGACATTGCGGAGCCACCTTCGCCATTGTGCGTGGGGTGGCTCCGCGCTCGTATTCTTTTGGATCATGCTTTCTTTTGAATCGTGCTTACCTTTAAGTGACGCTTACCTTTAAATAACGCTGCCAAAGGACGACCAGCCAATGTCCAAGCTTTCCATCCGTGATCTCCCTTTGAATGGCAACCGTATCTTCATGCGCGTCGACTTCAATGTTCCGCTGGAAGACGGCCGCGTCATGGATGACACGCGTATCCGCGAAACTCTGCCCTCGATTGAATATGCGCTGCGACACGGGGCGCGGCTGATTCTGGCCTCGCATCTGGGAAGACCAAAGGGCAAGCCCAATCCCAAGATGAGTCTGAAGCCGGTGGCGGAGCGGCTGCGCATGGTTCTGGATAAGGAACTGGCGCGCGGCGAGAACGTGGGCTTCTGCCCGGATTGCGTTGGGCCCGAGGCGGAAGAAGTGGCTTTGCAGTTGGAAAAAGGCCAGACCTTGCTTCTGGAGAATCTTCGCTTTTATGCGGAGGAAGAAGCGAACGACGAAAAGTTCTCAAAGCAGCTGGCGAGTCTGGCGGATTTTTACATCAACGATGCGTTCGGCACGGCACATCGGGCGCACGCCTCAACCGTCGGCATTACAAAATTCCTGTCGAAATCGGCGGCAGGACTGCTCATGGAGAAAGAGCTGCAATACCTGGGCAAGGCGCTGGAGCATCCGGAGGCGCCGTTTGTGGCCATCCTGGGTGGAGCGAAGGTTAGCGACAAGATTGGCGTGATCCGGAATTTGATGAGCAAAGTCGATTCGCTGATCATTGGCGGAGGCATGGCATACACCTTCCTGAAGGCGCAGGGACAAGAGATCGGAAAATCGCTGCTGGAGGCCGACAAAGTAGATCTGGCGCGGCAACTACTGGAAGAAGCCAAGCAACGAAATGTGAAGTTCCTGTTGCCGATCGATCACGTGGTGGCGATGAAGCCGGAGGCGAACGCGGTGGTGCAGCAGATTGGCGAAGGGCAGCCGATTCCAGCCGACCGCATGGCGCTCGATATTGGTCCGAAGACGATTGAATTGTTTTCGGAGGAAATCTCGCGAGCGCGGACGATTGTTTGGAACGGGCCGATGGGAGTGTTCGAGGTTCCGGGATTCTCGCGGGGAACGTTCAAAATTGCCCATGCCGTGGCGGAGAACGTAGGTGCGATTTCGATTGTGGGCGGCGGCGATACGGTCGCGGCGGTGCACGGCGCGGAAGTCGCGGACAAGATGACGCACATTTCTACCGGTGGTGGAGCGTCGCTGGAATTTCTGGAAGGAAAAAAGCTGCCGGGAGTTGAGGCACTGACGGACAAGAAGTGATTGGTCTGGATACGAGCGCACAGGATTTCACAATTCGACTCGTGCTGGAGAACGAGAAGGTTATTGAGTTCTTCGGTCCAGGCGACATTACTCGCGAGACAACCAGTGCCATCGTAAATGCGGCAAACTCATCGCTGCTGGGCGGAGGCGGAGTGGACGGAGCGATCCACCGCGCTGGCGGACCTGCAGTTCTTGCCGAATGCAGGCAGATTGCGAGCACGATTAAGAGCCTACCAGCGGGAAAGGCCGTCATTACTACTGGCGGAAAGCTCCCCGCGAAATTTGTGATCCACACGGTTGGACCGATCTATCACGGCGGAGATCAGGGAGAAGCGGGAAAGCTGGCGAGTTGTCATCGCGAATGTGTTCGGCTGGCCGATGAACACGGGCTCGAATCTTTGTCATTCCCTGCGATTTCAACTGGAGCTTACGGATATCCGGTGGCGCAAGCGGCGCCGATTGCGATTGCCGCCGCGGTTGAAGCTTTGGTCTCTGCGCATCATGTCACAAAGGTCCGGTTCGTTCTCTTTGATTTCTCCACATTGAGAGCGTACGAACGAGCCGCCGAGAAATTTTGTTCCTCTAATACTGCTTATCCACTTCGAATCGAAAAGGCCTCCTCATGAGAAAAAAAGTTATCGCCGCCAATTGGAAGATGTATAAAACGCCCGATCAGACCCGCGAGTTTTTTCGCGATTTCCTGCCGCTGGTTGCGGGACACGACCGTGATGAAATTGTGGTCTGCCCGCCGGATATTGATCTGGCGACGGCAGTGGAATCGGCGAAAGGGTCGAAGGTGGCCATTGGCGGACAGAATGTGCATTGGAAAACGGAAGGAGCGTTCACCGGGGAAACTTCCGCCGCGATGCTGCTGGCGTTGGGCGTGACCCACGTGATCATCGGACACTCGGAGCGGCGGCAGTACTTTGGCGAGACCGACGACACGGTGAACCTGCGGCTGAAGGCCGCGCTGGAAGCCGGCCTAGTAGCCATCTGTTGCGTGGGCGAGGTGCTGCAGGAGCGCGAAGCGGGCATGACCGACGATGTTCTGCGGCGGCAGTGTGTGCGGGCGTTCCATGCAATCTCGGCTAAGAAGGCGGCGCACCTCGTCGTTGCTTACGAGCCCGTCTGGGCGATTGGGACGGGAAAAACAGCGACGCCGGAACTGGCTGCGGAGGCGCACGCGGTGATCCGCCGGGAAGCAACCGAGATATTCGGCGAGGAATTTGCTGGGACGCTGCGCATTTTGTACGGCGGGTCGGTGAAGCCGGACAATGCCTCGGCGCTCATGGCGCAGGAAGAGATTGATGGAGCGCTGGTGGGCGGGGCATCGCTCTATCCGAAGTCGTTTGCGGAGATCGTGAAGTATTAGGTCCGAGATAGCAGCGGGGAAAAAGCAGGTTCCCTTCGGCTTCGCTCAGGGCAGGCTCTCCACTATGCCGTCGCTGGCGCTCCGGCTCCGGTCGGAATGACGGCGTGTCGTAGGCGCAAAGATCGGGGGCAAGATCAAAGTCAAAGGCAGCGGACAGGAGTGTCCGCTCCACACGAACGGTGCCGGGCTTTGCCCGGCTGGACAGCCGAGGGCGGCTGTCCCTACACGAGCAATGCGCACTGTTCCCTTGATCTGCTAATCTGCTGTGCTCGCAATCCTTTGTATTAATTCTGCTCTAAGAAAAGAGCGTGGATGACGGAAACTGTGCGTCCTGAGCCGAGTGCTCTGTTCCGGTGGCTGGTTCTGATCTTTGTCAGTCTGGCGATGTTTGGCAGCTACTACGCGTATGACGCGCTGAGTCCCCTGGCAGATGTGCTGAAGCAGCAACTGCATTTCACCGATCTCGACATCGGGTTTTTGCAGGCAATCTACAGCTTTCCCAACATTTTCACCGTGGTGATCGGCGGCTTCATCATTGACCGCATTGGACTGCGGAAGTCGCTGATGATTTTCGGCGTGCTGTGCTTCATTGGTCCGGCGATCACCGTCGCCACGGGACACCTGCCGGTCATGGCAGCGGGGCGGCTTATTTTCGGGATGGGAGCAGAGTCGCTGAACGTGGCGGTCACCGCGGCATTGGCGCGCTGGTTCCGGGGCAAAGAACTGAGCTTCGCCTTCGGGCTGAACCTGACCGCGTCACGCCTGGGCACGTTCGCGGCTCTCAACTCCCCGACGTGGGCGCGCGCGGCCTATGCCAGTTGGCGAACTCCGTTCCTGATCGCGCTGGCATTCACCTCGATGTGCGTGGTGGGATCGATCATTTACTGGATGCTGGAGGTTTATGCGGAGAAGAACTACCACCTGGGAGACGTTTCGACCGACAAAGTGGTGTTTAGCGACCTGTGGAAGTTTGGCGTCAGCTACTGGCTGATCGTCGCGCTGTGCATTGTTTTCTACTCGGCCATCTTCCCTTTCCAGACTTTCGCGGTGAAGTTTTTCATGGAGGCACATGGGACGTCGCGTGAATTTGGCGGATTTTTGTCGAGCATGCTGACTTTGTTTGCCATGATCGCGACCCCGTTGTTTGGGCTGTGGGTGGATCGGGTAGGCAAGCGGGCGCTGCTGATGATGCTGGGATCGCTGCTGCTGATTCCGGTCTACCTGATGATGGCTTACACGCGGATCAATTTATATGTGCCGATGGCCATGATGGGGGTCGCATTTTCGCTGATCCCGGCGGTGATGTGGCCGTCGGTGGCCTACATTGTAGATCAGTCGAAGCTGGGGACGGCGTACGGGTTGATGACCATGATCCAGAACATCGGGCTGTTTGGGCTGAACCTGCTGGTGGGATGGGCCAACAGTTACAGCCATGCCGATGCCACGAATCCGGCGGGCTACAACCTGGGGATGTGGATCTTCTCGATCCTTGGAATCCTGGGAGTTGTCTTCGCCTTTCTGCTGCGGCAGCGGGAGCTGGGGCCGCACGGGCACGGTCTGGAGACGATTACCACGGCTAGCGCGAAGGGCTAGTTGAATCTGCAGGCTACCGATTTCCGAAGATTTGCGACTCTTCCGCTCCATCCGGGTTTAAGGTTAAGGGGTAGACTGATTCTCCAACTCATCACAGGCAAAGGGGTTCCGAAGGCGATCCGAGGACAAATAATAGCCGGAAAAAGCCTCCGGAGTTCGGTAGAAATCCTCTGATATTCTGGAACTTAAGACGCAGTACCAAGGTTCGGGAAGGGCACGCAACCAATACAACACAAACTACTTATGCCGCATCCCAATGAGTGCGGCCGGGAAAAGACTAGTTGACCGAGCCACGACAAAATAAAGCCACTGAACTCAGTGAAGCTGAAGCCATCGAACGGGCCAAGCTCGGGGACGCAGAAGCGTTCCAGGCGATCTATGACAAGCACAAGAGACGTGTGTATTCGCTATGCTTGCGGATGACGGCGAACACTGCCGAGGCGGAAGACCTTGCGCAGGAGGCGTTTCTGCAGCTTTACCGCAAGATTGGCACATTTCGCGGGGAGTCGGCTTTTTCGACCTGGCTGCATCGTCTGTCGGTGAACGTAGTACTCATGCATCTTAGGAAGAAGAGCCTTCCGGTGGTTTCGCTGGAAGAGACCACGCAGAGCACCGAAGAAGATTCTCCGCGGAAAGACTTCGGGGCGGATGATGTGGCATTATCCGGGTCGATTGACCGGCTGCAGTTGCAGAGGGCGGTGAACGACCTGCCGCCGGGCTACAGAACGATTTTTGTTCTTCACGACGTAGAAGGTTACGAGCATAATGAGATCGCTGGTCTCGTGGGATGCTCGATCGGCAACAGCAAGTCGCAGTTGCACAAGGCGCGCATGAAGTTGCGCGACCTGCTCAAGATGAATAGAGCCGAAAAGGCCGGGAAGTCTCGAGCAGGTTAGGAAGAGTCGGAGTTAAAGCATACGAGGGCACCGTAACCTCGGCAGGGGCGTAAGAACTGCGGTGATTGGCTAGAATCGCAGGAGACTCGGGGAGAGGTCGTATGAATTGCGTTGAGCTGCGGGAAAGCTTGGCGGAAGTAGAAGACGGCAGCACGCTGGAGCAGCGTACCCACCTAAGAACGTGTCAAGAATGCTCGGAGCTGCTGGAAGAAATAAATCTGATCGTCGAGAAGGCTGGCGAACTGCAGGCTAGCGACGAACCCAGTCCACGGGTGTGGAATTCCATTGAGATTGCGCTGCGGCAGGAAGGGTTGATTCGCCCGCAGAATGCCGGACGGCGACAGCCAGTGCCTTCCTTCAGTGCACGCTGGGGCGCGGCGCGTTGGCTGGTACCGGCAGCGGCCATGCTGCTGTTGACCGTGGGAATCTACGAACGCCACGAGGCATTACCCAAGCAAATCCAGCAAGAGGCTAGTGTGGTTGCGCCCCCAGTGAATCTTTCCGGGCTAAACGACGACGACTTTATCCAGGAAGTCGCGGCCAACGCTCCGGCGATGCAGGGGCAGTATGAAGAGAACCTGCGGCGGGTGAATGAATCGATACGCGATGCGCAGAGCATGGTGAACGAGAATCCGAATGACGAAGACGCCCGGCGGTATCTGATGGACGCATACCAGCAGAAATCCATGCTGTTTGAGATGGCGATGGAGCAGCCGACGCCATAGTAAAAAGTTATCGTGGTGAAAGTTCATTAAGGAAATCTTGCGGCGCGGGTCGATAGCAGCAGGCTCGGGGGAGTGGCTATGTTGAGGAAACACGCGGCGACGCTGGTCACGGTCACAGTGATCCTGGCGGGTACGCTGGTAGCGGAAAGCAAGAAGGAGCTCCGCTTCACGGTGGGGCCACGAGCTGGCGTATCGGTGATGAATCCCTACGGCTCGATTTCGGTCAAGCCTTCGCAGAACAACACCGTGATCGTGAACGCGGTTCTACACTCGGACCGGGTCGAGGTGGACAACAACCAGAGTGGGAACCGGGTGGACATTCAATCTCACTTGTTGCCGGGAGCGGATGCCGAGTCCGGGCGCGTGGATTATGAAATTCTGGTTCCGGCGGACGCCAGCATCACCTTGCATTCCAGCACCGGGTCGCTGCACGCGGAGAAACTGCACGGGGATGTAAACCTGGAAGGTCCAGGAGCGGCCGTGGATGTGCGGGACATATCGGACGCTCACGTGCACGTGAAGACAATGAACGGTTCAGTGAACCTGGACAACATCCAGAATGGGCACGTGGAGGTCGATTCGCTGAGCGGCGAAGTGACCCTGACTAGCGTGAATGGTTCGCTGGTACAGGTGGTTTCGACCAGCGGCCGAATCAACTACATCGGGGACTTCGGCAATAGCGGCGAATACCGGCTGACCAGCCACAGCGGCGACATCGATGCCACGATTCCGGAGTGGACTTCCGCCGACGTCAGCGCCCGCTCGGTTCGCGGCGAAGTACACGACGATATTCCTCTGCAGCCCAAGACGCACACCTATTTTCCGCTCGACAAGGGACGTGCCTTCGCAGGTACTGTGGGCCGCGTCGCGGTCTCATCCACGGTGGTGCTGCGAACCTTCAGTGGTAAAATCCATCTCAGAAAACGCTCCGAAAAACAATAAAGAAGAAAAAACTGAATCCGCGAAAACGGCGTCCGGAGACTGGCACTCATGGGATACGGGCAGTCGTTTTGGTCGGCTACATGGGGGCTGGCAAAAGTAGTGTGGGCCGGGCTCTCGCCTCGCAGCTGAACTGGAGCTTTGAAGATCTCGACCAAAGGATTGAGCGGCGCAACGACAGGACAGTCGCGGCGATCTTCCGCGAGTTCGGAGAGGCAGAGTTCCGACGGATGGAGCACGAGGCCCTGAAGGAACTGCTGGAGCAACTGGGCAGCGGTGGTGAGAAAGTAATCGCCTTGGGCGGGGGCGCATTTATCCACGAATCCAATATCAAGTTAATCGAAGCAAAGAAGATTCCCAGTGTCTTCCTGGACGCTGCGGTTGAAGAATTGTGGCGACGCTGCATGGAGCAACAGCCCGCACTGGGTATGGAGAGGCCGTTACTGACGGGAGCGGAGGGCTTCCGGGAACTCTACGAAAGACGGCGCCCTTATTACTTGAGAGCTTCGTCGAGACAGGAAACGGGCGGGAAGGCGATTGAGCAGATCGCGGCGGAGTTGGTCCAAACTTTGGGGCTGAGTCGTCGCGGGGGAAACCGAGGACAAAACCAGTGAGTCTGAGCGCGTACCTAAGATGGGGAACGATCGCAGTGCTGGCGTGCGCGGTTGGAAGCTACGCCCGAGACAAGAAGGATCCGAAACCGTCGGGCAACCAGACCGTAGATTCCGGATCGTTCGGGGTCTTCGTCAAGGGCCAGCGCGTAGTGACGGAGAGCTTCACGGTGCAGCAGGAGAACGGCAACAGCGTGGTGAAGGCGCGGCTGCAGGAAACGGGCGGTTCCGGAGGAGCCGTCCAAAAATCGGAGCTGCAGATGACCTCCAGCGGCGAGTTGGTGCGCTACGAATGGAGCGATGGCAGCGGCGGCTCGCTAGTGGTGACGCCTAGGGACGAATTCCTGCTGGAAAAGATCGTTGCCCCGGGTTCGTCCAAGCCGGCGGAGCAACCGTTTCTGATGCCGAACACTTCGGCCATCCTGGACAACAATTTTTTTATTCACCGCGAGGTGCTGGCATGGCGCTATCTGGCAACCAACTGTCAGACGGTCGGCGGTACTCAAAAGTGCCAGCAGGGACCACTGGAATTTGGAGTGCTGGTGCCCCAGGACCGGACGTCCATGCGAGTGCGGCTGGAGCTGGTGGGACGAGAGAAGGTGATGATCCGGGGAACGGAACGCGAGCTCTTGCGCATAAACTTGCTGGGCGAAACGTTCGCCTGGACCCTATGGGTGGACGAAAAAGATCAATTCAAGCTGATGCGGGTCGAAATCCCGGACAATAACACGATCGTATTGCGGGACTAGAGAGGATGATGGCTTCTGTCGATGTTGTGATTGAGTGTTCCCTGGAGTGAGGTTTGCAGATAGCGGATGCACGTACGGCCCGGGTCATCATCACAGTGCTTTTGTTCGCGCTGGGGTTGGGCTTTCTCTACGCTGCACGACAGACGCTGGTTGCGTTCCTGTTTGCCATCTTTTTCGCCTACCTGATGAGCCCGCTGGTCTCCTACCTGGAGAAAGTTCTGCGCGGGCGCGGGCGCGCCATTGCGGTGATCTATGTGTTGCTGCTGGGTCTGGTGGTCTTGTTTTTCGTCTCCACCGGGCCGCGGATCGCGCGCGAGAGCGCTCGGTTAGGCCAATCGCTGCCGGCGCTTTCCCGCTTGAGTTCCGGGCAGATCGCGGAACAACTGGGACAGGAGCACGGTCTGAACTCGCGCATGGTCGACCTGCTGCGCGACTATCTTGCCAGCCACAGCGATGAAATCGAGAAACTGGCGCAAGCCGTGGGGCTGCGCGTGGCCGATGTGGCCAAGCAGGCATGGCTACTGGTGATTGTTCCGCTGTTATCGATTTTCTTTCTAAAAGATGGTCAAAGCTTCAGCCAGATTCTGCTGGACCTGGTGCAGTCGAGGCCGCAGCGGGAACTGCTGCAAGGCGTGCTCAGCGACCTGAATCAGATGCTGGCACACTTTATCCGCGCCCAACTCAGCCTGGCGGCTTTGACGCTGGTCATGTATTCGTCGGTTCTGGGCATGATGCGGATGCCCTACGCTCTGGTGCTGGGGACATTAGGAGGTCTGCTCGAATTTATTCCAGTAGTCGGGCCACTGGTGGCCGCGGTGATTATCGTCAGCGTATCGCTGTTGGTGAGCTATCCGCACTGGCTCGCGCTGATCATTTTTCTCGGCGTCTGGCGGCTGATTCAGGACTATGTAAGTTCCCCGCGCATCATGGGCCATAGCATGGAACTACATCCGCTGGCGGCGATTTTTGGGGTGATGGCGGGCGGAGAAGTAGCCGGCATTCTGGGTATTTTTCTTTCGATCCCGGTTATGGCAAGCTTGCGCATTGTTTTCCGTCGCTCGCGGCTCTACGCAGAGAAGCGGAAGTTTGGGCCGCTGGACGAATACGTGCTGGGCAGCAAGGCTGGGATCAAGAAATAGTTCTCGGTTCTCGGTTCTTAGTTCTCGGTTCTCAGTTCTTAGTTCTCAGTTCTTAGTTCTCGGTTCTCAGTTTCTGGTTTCCAGTTTCTCGCTGCTGGCTTTAGGATTTCCCTTCCCTTTGTGATGCTATTCGGCGGAGCTACTCGCTCCTACCGCTTTTCCTATGGCAACCTTGCGAAGAAATTCAGCCGCAGCCTCGGGCAGGACGGTATTGATGAACATGCCGGAGCCCAATTCGAAGCCGGCCACGCGGGTAAGACGCGGGATCACGCTTACGTACCAGTGAAAATGGCGGGCGCCAACGTAATCCGAGGGACCACTGCGTACGGTGAAATTGAGGTCCGGGTTCTCCAGTCCGACATAGATTTTGGCCAACAAGGTTCGCAGAACCCGCGCCAGATCGGCGATCTCGGCAGCGGTAATCTCGCCGAAGCTCGCCATGTGGCGAAGAGGAAAGATGTGAGTGGCGAAGGGCGTAGGCGACGCAAAAACCTCCATGGCGACGAACATCTCACTCTTGAGGACGATGCGAGTCTGATCTTCGACTTCGCGCTCGACCATGTGGCAGAACATGCATTCTCCGGCGTCATCAAAGTGCCGCAGCGCTTCGTGCAGGCGATGACGCACCTGGCTCGGAATGACGGGAGTCGCGATGATCTGGGAATGAGGGTGCTGAAGGCTGGCCCCGGCATCGGCGCCGTGATTCTTGAAAATGGTGACGTGATTGACGCGCTGATCGGCGCTTAACGAGTTATATCGCTCCTTGAAGACGCCCAGTATCTTGGCCACGTGCTCGTCGGGCAACGTGGCCATGCAGCAGGAGTGGTCCGGACTATCGATGACGACTTCGTGAAATCCGAAACCATCGATGCGGCGGCGCAAATGTTGCAAGCTGCGTGTGGGCTGGACATCGCTCGACAGCGCGGCAAACTTGTTGGGAATGACGCGCACCGCCCAGGGTTTGCTCATATCTGGGGGAAAGCGAGCCACCTCGGGTGGAGTCTTGTTTTCGTTCCCGGCGCAAAATGGGCAAGTTTCCAAAAAAGCAGGTGCATTTTGCGCGGCGCGGTGCGTGGCTAGCTCCTCCGGCCGCTTGGCGCGTTCAGTGGCAATGATGACCCATTCCTTGGTAAAGAAATTCTGTCGCAGTTCGGGCATGATGATCCTCTACTTTTCCTAATCGGCGCGCGGAACAGATACTGCAGTAACGGAAGACTCCCGGCTTTTGAGCATGGCAAAGGCGATTAATCCACGCGGTCGGCGCATTCTGGCTTGCGCGGAGACGAAACCGGTTACTTTAGGCAAATTATTTCCGGACGATGGCTGTTGTAGAATCCAAGTTACGTCATTTATGGCCTTCAACTTATGAGCAGCAAACTTCCGATCGGAATTCTGGGCGCTACTGGCGTGGTGGGGCAGAGGTTCATCCAGATGCTGGAGAACCATCCGTGGTTCGAGGTTGCCTGGCTGGCCGCTTCGGATCGTTCTGAGGGAAAAATTTACTCCGAGGCCGCGCGCTGGCGGTTGAAGACAGCGATTCCGGCGAAGGTGGCAGCGATGAAAGTTTCGCCAGCCACACCCGAAGGCGCGCCCAAGATTATTTTTGCGGCGCTCGATGCCTCGATTGCTGCCGAGATGGAGCCGCGCTTTGCCGAGGCGGGGTGCTTTGTAGTTTCGAATTCCAGCGCGCTGCGCATGCAATCGGACGTGCCGCTGGTGATCCCCGAGGTGAATGCGGGTCACATCAAGCTGATTGATGGGCAGGCGTGGCGAAAGAAATCCGGCGGGTACGTGGTGACGAATCCGAATTGCTCGGCGATCGGGTTGGTATTGGCGTTGGCGCCGCTGCAGCGCAGCTTTGAGCTGGAAGCGGTGATGGCCGTGACGATGCAGGCGGTCAGCGGAGCGGGATACCCTGGCGTGGCGTCGCTCGATATTCTGGGCAATGTGATTCCCTACATCCGCAATGAAGAAGAAAAGATGGAGGAGGAGACGCTGAAGCTGCTGGGGCAGATGAACGGAACGAAAATTGTTCCGGCCGCGTTTGCCATGAGCGCCCAGTGCAACCGGGTTGCGGTGGAGGACGGGCATACGGAATCGATTTCGGTGCGCTTGAAAAAGAAGGCCCAGCCGGAGGAAATTATCGCGGCGTGGAATGAGTACCAGAGCGTTCCGCAGGAGTTGAAGTTGCCCAGTGCGCCGGCGCGTCCGGTGGTGTACATGGAGGCGAGCGATCGTCCGCAGCCGCGATTCGATGTCGACCTGGGCGCTGGCATGACCACGGCAGTGGGGCGACTGCGGCCGTGCGGCGTGCTGGACTGGAAATTTACTGTTCTTTCGCACAACACCATCCGCGGAGCTGCAGGCGCGGCCGTGCTGAACGCAGAACTCCTCAAGGCGAAGGGTTACCTGGATTGAAATCGCTCTCCCTTAATCCTGCCGGGAAGTCACGCCGATGATCGTGATGAAGTTTGGCGGCACTTCTGTGGAAGACGCCAAGGCCATCGAGCGCGTAGCCGCGATCGTGAAGGGGCGCGTGGACCAACGGCCAGTGGTGGTGGTCAGCGCGATGGCGCGGGTTACCGACACGCTGTTGACCATGGCGCGAGCCGCGGGAGCGGGCGAACGCAAGACGGCTCTCAAACTCTGCCGTTCACTGCAGGAACGTCACTACAATACTGCTAGCGAATTGCTGGGAACGGCGCTGTTCACAGATTTTCATTCCGAACTGGGCGCCGACTTCGAGTTGCTGGATGAATTGCTGCGCGGCATTTCCGCGGTGGGCGAGGTCACTCCGCGGACTACCGATCATGTAGCGGCATTCGGAGAGATTCTTTCCAGCAAGATCGTGGCCGCGGCATTCTCGGCTCACGGTTTGAACAGCGCGCACGTGGACGCGCGCGAAGTGCTGGTCACCGACAGCAGTTATATGCAGGCGGTTCCGCAGGAAGAAGAAACCAACGAACGGTTGCAGAATAAAGTGAAGCCATTGCTGGATGCCGGCCAGGTTCCGGTAATGGGTGGGTTCGTCGGAGCGAACCGCGCGGGAATTACCACGACGATTGGACGTGGTGGGTCCGATTTTTCTGCGGCGATCGTGGGCGCGGGATTAGGGGCGGAGCGCATTGAGATCTGGACGGATGTGGATGGAATTCTCACCACCGATCCGCGGATTTGCAAGGAGGCGCGGCGCATCAAGGTGATCAGCTTCGATGAGGCGGCAGAACTGGCGTACTTCGGCGCCAAGGTGCTGCATCCGGCCACGGTGCTGCCGGCCATTCATAAGAACATTCCTGTCTACGTGCTGAATTCTCTGAACCCGGGTTGCGAAGGGACGAAGATCACCACGCAGGCGCCACAAGGAAAAAATATCTTCAAGGCGATTGCGGTCAAGAAGCGGATCACCATCGTGGACGTGGCAGCGCCGCGCATGCTGCTGGCTCACGGCTTTCTGCGAACGATTTTTGAGGCGTTTGACCGGCATAAGGTTGCGGTAGATGTAGTTTCCACTTCGGAGGTGAGCGTTTCCCTTACGGTGGATTCCAATCAGGCTATTCCCGCGCTGGCAGCCGATCTGGCGAAGCTGGCCGATGTGAAGTATGAAGGGCGTAAGGCGATCATCTGTCTCGTAGGGGAAAACCTTCGCGACACGCCGGGTGTAGCGGCGGCAGTTTTTGGGGAAATGGCGAGCACCAATATTCGCATGATTTCGCAGGGTGCTTCCGAAATTAATTTGACATTTGTGATTGAAGAAGACAAAGTGCCGGAAGTGATCCAGCGTTTGCACAGCACGTTCTTCCGGGATTTGGATCCGGAAGTGTTCGCGTAGGAGTTGCCGCCGGAACTCTCGGTTCACGGCGAAAATGCATCCTACCGACGAGCCAGACATCCTAAACTTTAACTACAACCGCAATGAACATTCTTCTTCTTGGCCGCGGCAGGACGGGATCGCTGGTGGCGGAGATAGCGCGCCAGCGGGGACATGTGGTTCAGGTCGTGGGTGCGGCGGAAAACGCTCATGGCGAGGCTCTGACCGCCGAAAAGCTGGGCGGAATTGATGTCGTGATCGATTTCACGACTCCCTCCTGCGTAGTCTGCAATATCGAAGCGTGTATCAAAGCAGGCAAGAACATGGTTGTCGGCACGACGGGTTGGTATGGCGAGATTGATCGGATCAAGAAACTGGTGGAGAGCTCCGGCACTGCATTCGTTTACGCGGCGAACTTCTCGCTGGGAGTGAACCTGTTTCTCGAGGTCGCCCGCACGGCCGCTGCAGCTTTGCAGCACGAGTATTCCGGACAGATATTCGAGCGGCACTACGCGCACAAGAAAGACGCGCCGTCGGGGACCGCTATGGCCATTCAGAATGTCGTTCGGGAAGCGAGCGGCGGAAAAGAATGCCTTGAGATCACTTCTTTCCGCGAGGGCGAGGTGGTGGGTATGCATGAGATCGTGCTTGAGTCCTCCGTAGACAGCATTTATCTATGTCACGACGCCAAGTCGCGCCGGGGCTTCGCCGATGGCGCGGTGCGAGCAGCGGAATGGATCGCCGGCAGGAAGGGTTTCTACGATTTCAAAGACGTCTGGCGGGAGATGTAGACATATATACGGGGCTTGTTGGAACCTTTCTTCCTATTCAATTGTCTGAGTGGAATAGGGGAGCGGAATTCGGAGCGTGTGGGCGTCCGCGAAGGAGACTGTTTGCGCTCGTCCAAAACGCGTTTTTGTTCGTTGCCTTCGTTCGGGCTCTTTTGCAGCTCCACGCTAATATTTAGCGTGTTCTTTATAGGCTTGATCCTTACCCTCCAATTTTCTCCTTCGAGGGGAATCGGCATCCATCTGGAACAAGCTATTCCGAGCTTGCCCTTGGCAGAACCCCTAATTGTCCGAATAGAGTTCGTCGGCTATGGCTCACAGCCAAACATTCGCCTGAACTCACAACTTACTCCCAGTAAGCAATTACCCAGCGTGCTACTGGAAGCTCTCAAACTTCGTGCGGATTGGGTCGTATGACTGCGAAGTTGACTGGCAGCACGTCGTAGACGTTATGGATGTCATTCAAAGTGATCACGCGAGGGTCGTTCTGCTAACGAGGCCGCGTAGCCGCAAACGGTAAGATAAGATTGACCGCGAGTTTCCCAACAGTCACATTCGCGCTATCTTATTACCATGCAACTCCGTGGCTGCGGTACGGCACTGGTAACCCCTTTTCATCAGGATGGTTCGATTGACGACGCTGCGCTGCGCAACCTTGTGGCGTGGCAGGTTGAGTCTGGCATAGATTTTCTGGTTCCTTGCGGAACTACTGGCGAGACGCCCACGCTCACCCACGACGAATGGCTGCACGTGATCGATACGACGATCGAGGTAGCGGCGGGACGCGTGCCGATCATGGCGGGCGCGACCTCGAACTCCACGCACGATGCAGTGGAGAAAGCGAAGGAAGTTGCCGCGCATCCTGGAGTGGACGCCATTCTCACGGCTTCTCCTTATTACAACAAGCCGACGCAGGAGGGGCAGTACCGGCACTTTAAGGCGATCGCCGAGGCCGTCGGCGACAAGCCGGTGGTTCTGTACAACGTACCCGGACGCACTGGGGCAAATCTGGAACCGCAAACGCTGGCGCGCCTGGCGGAGATTCCGAACATCGTTGGGATCAAGGAAGCGAGCGGCAGCATGACGCAGGTCGCCGAGGCGATTAACGCCGTGCCTGAACATTTTCTTGTTTTGTCCGGCGATGACGCCGTCACGTTGCCGGTGATCGCGCTGGGCGGGGTGGGCGTGGTTTCAGTGGCCTCGAATGAGATTCCGCATGAGATGGCGACCATGACGCGGGCTGCGCTCACAAATGATTGGGCTACGGCGCGCAGCATCCATCGCAAATATCTCGCGTTGATGCAGGCGAACTTCATTGAATCCAGCCCGCTACCGGTGAAGGCGGTGCTGGCCATGATGGGCAAGATTGAAGAAAACTACCGACTGCCTTTGTTGCCCATGCGGCGTGATACGCGATCAAAGCTGCAGAAAGTGGCCACGGAAGTTGGACTGATTGCGAAACCTGCGGCGTCCGCTCCGGAGGCGCTGGAATTTTACATATACGAAAACTGGGCAGCCGGTCCGCACAAGATCGTGCTGCATCGCGGGTCGTGCGGGCAATGCAACCAAGGCAGGGGCCGGCCCGCGGGGCACGATGCCAATCACGCGCGCTGGCACGGACCGTATGCAACGTTGGCCCAGGGACGCGAGGTTGCGCATGCTATGACTGGTGTGCTGATTCGCAGCGAATGCAAGTGCGTTTGAAGGCAGAAGTGAGAAGTCAGAATGCAGAATGCGGAAGTAACAGCAAAGATAGAGTTTTACTTTTGACTTCTGACTTTTGACTTCTGCATTTCCTTTATACTTTCCCCGCATGCAATCCCTGAAAACTTCCATCGAGCGTCTGGCAGCGCTGGGCGAGGTCGAACACAATCCTGAGGCACGGCCGGTGTTTCTGGAGTTCCGCGATGCGCTCACGCAAGGGAAAATCCGCGCGGCTGAAAAAGTTGATGGCCAGTGGGTTGTGAACACGTGGGTGAAACACGGCATTCTGCTGGGCTTCCGGCTGGGGGAACTGGCTGAGATGGGTGGGCCGGGATTGAGCTTTGTGGATAAGGACACCTTCCCTGCCCGGAAGTTTTCTATCTCCGACCGAGTGCGATTGGTGCCGGGCGGGTCGTCGGTGCGCGTGGGGGCTTATGTGGCGCCGTCGGTGATTTGCATGCCGCCGATGTTTATCAACGTCGGCGCCTACGTTGACGAGGGCACGATGGTCGATTCCCATGCGCTGGTGGGATCGTGCGCGCAGGTGGGAAAGCGCGTGCATCTGAGTGCGGCGGCGCAAATTGGCGGAGTTCTCGAACCGATCAACGCGGCGCCGGTGATTATCGAAGACGACGTGCTGGTCGGCGGCAACTGTGGCGTGTATGAAGGCACACTGGTGCGGGCGAGAGCCGTGCTGGGAGCAGGCACGATTTTGACGCGATCGACGCCACTCTACGATCTGGTGCGTGGCGAAGTTTATCGCGCGACAGCGGACGCGCCGCTCGAAGTTCCGGAAGGCGCTGTGGTTGTGCCCGGATCACGGGCGGTAAAAAGGGGTGCGGCGGCGGAGCTGGGGATTTCTTTATATACGCCGGTGATCGTGAAATATCGAGACGAGAAGACGGATCGTGGGATCGAGTTGGAAGATTGGCTGCGGTAGTTCGGTACAGCAGATTCCTCTCTTGTCTCGCCGCTCTGGGCGCGGCTTCGCCGGCGTTCGGAATGACAAGGTTTTTCTTTTGCGGCGGCTACGCAACTTTGATGGCTAGCTTCTGCGCGCCGTCGAGACTGACCTGAATCTGATCGAGTCTCCGAATTACCACATCCGCTTCGCTCAAGGCTGACGCAGGGTAGGTGCTGGTGAGCGCAATCACTTTCATGCCGCCGGCGTGCGCGGCACGGATTCCGGCGGGAGCGTCTTCAATCACCAGACAGTCTGCGGGATTGGCTCCCAATAACTCAGCGCCCTTGAGATAGGGCTCTGGATGCGGCTTGCCGTTCGAAACATCGTCGGCGGCGACCATCACTTTCGGAAGCGGTATGTGCGCGAGCTGCAGGCGTCCAGTGGCCAGGTGGCGCCTTCCGGATGTGACCACGCCCCAGTGGCCGGCGGGAATCGCGCGGATGAGATCGATGGAGCCGGGCATCACGGCAACTCCCTCGCGATCCGCCGCCTCGCGCCGCTCCAGTTTCCCGACTTCCGCTTCCGGGTCGAGATGGGGAGCGACGGCGCGAACCACTTCGACGGCGCGGACACCGTGAGCGATGGCCATCACTTTCTCCTCGTCAATTCCGCGCTCGCGGGCCCAGATGCGCCACTGGCGGTCGACCGAGCCGGTGGAATCGACGAGAACTCCGTCAAGGTCGAATAGAATTGCCGAGCAGTGAAAAGTGGTCATCCTTTTTTCTAACACAGATTTTTCTAACCCAGATGGAGTTAGCGGATCGTAGAGGGCAAAATCAGCGGCGCCTCGCCCGACATCAAAGCCTGCTGCTGGGCTTGCTGGCGCAGTTGGAAGTGCCGGTTGCGGAAATGTGCCTTGGCGCGCCTGCCCCAGGCACGTACGAACCAGTAGTTGAGACCGGCGCCGATCGCAGAACTGACCAGCGGAATCATGCGTCCCGCCCACTTTTCGACCACTTCGCCACTCGCGGTGGCAGCGATGCGCTGAATCACGCGGGGGACGAACTTGTTCACGACTTCCTTCTCGAGCAGTTCGCGGCTGATATCGACGCCGGCTGCACTGGCAGCAGCGATCCATAGTTCAGCGATCTCGTTGTCAGTATTGAACTGGAAGCCGTAGATCAAGCTCAGCTTCTGAATGGTTCGCATGGTAATGGCGGAGAGAATGCCGAGATCGGGAACGATCGTGATTAAACCGCCCAAGCCAAAACCGGCGCCCTCGGCGGCAGCGAGCTTCATTCCGCCGCGAATGACGTCGTCGGCCACCGCATCGAGCTCCCCCATCTCCAGCGAGTAGACTCCGTGATATCCGCTGACAGGCAGACGGTACGCGGTTCGGAGTTGCACGAGGAATTTTTCCGGATCGACCTGGACCGTAGAGTAGGCGCGTGTGAGTCCCTTGACCAGCGCCTTCTCGGCGCGACCGCGCAGCCACGATTTGGATTCCGCACTTGCCATTGCTTCAACCTTAACTCAGCGGTAGAGAGCACGCCATCCACCACACAGCGTAGAGGCGACAGAATCGCTCTGTACGGTATGTTACACACTCTGCTAGCATCATCAGTACTCCATGCCAACTGGAAAATTGCAAATTGTCCCCTTGGGGGGCCTCGGCGAGTTCGGTATGAACTGCATGGCGGTCCGCTGGGGCGACGATATTATTGTGATCGATGCCGGTCTGATGTTCCCGGAAGCCGAACTGCTCGGCGTGGACATTGTAGTTCCGGACATTTCCTATCTCACCGAGAACCGCGAGCGGGTGCGCGGCATCATCCTTACCCACGGCCACGAAGATCACATTGGCGCGTTGCCTTGGATTCTCTCCGAACTCAATGTGCCGGTGTGGGGCACGGAGTTCACCCTCGCCTATGTGGAAGACAAGCTCGACGAACACGGGCTGCTGGAGGATGCTGATCTGCGCGAAATACGGCCCGGAGAGCGATTCAAGGCCGGTGTGTTTACGGTTCATCCCATACGAGTGACCCATAGCCTGGTGGATTGCGTTGCGCTGGCGATTCACACGCCGCTGGGCGTGATCATTCATACTGGCGACTTCAAAGTCGATCCCACCCCTACGGACAACCATCTCTTTGATCTGCATTCCTTCGCCGAGTACGGCAAACAGGGCGTGCTGGCACTGTTTCAGGATTCGACCAACGTTGAGCGCAAAGGTTATACGCCTAGCGAGCGCGCGGTGCGGCGGAAATTTGACGAAGTGTTCGCCCACACCAAGCGGCGGTTGTTCATTTCGTGTTTTTCTTCTTCCATTCATCGTATTCGCTTGGCGGTGGAGCTGGCGCACCAGCATGGGCGCAAAGTGGCATTCATCGGGCGCTCGATGAACAACTCCGCGGAAATCGCAGAAGATCTCGGCTACCTTGAAATCCCTGACGGGCTGGTGATCAATCCCGGCGACATGAAGAATTTTGCGCCGGAGAAAGTGTGCGTGATGATCAGCGGCACGCAGGGCGAGCCGATGTCGGCCCTGTCGCGGGCCGCGGTCGACAATCACAAGCATGCCAAGATCGAGAAGGGCGACACGGTGGTGCTCTCCTCGCGCATTATTCCCGGCAACGAAAAGACGATTTACCGGATGATCGATCACCTGTTCCGCCGCGAGGCCTATGTGATTTACGAAGACGGCACCTCGCCGCCAATTCACGTCAGCGGACACGCCAGCCAGGAAGAACTGAAGCTGATCATCAACCTGGTGATGCCGAAGTTCTTCATTCCGATCCATGGCGAGTACCGGCAACTGAAGCTGCACGCCGAAATGGCCGGCGCGATGCACAGCTCCGTAGGCAAGGTGATGCTGATCGAGAGCGGCGATGTTTTGGAATTCGACGAACACGGCGCGCGCAAGACCGGCCGGGTCAACGTGGGCCGCGTCTGCATTGATTCCGGCTCACGGACCGATGTGGTTGAGGATTTGATTATCAAAGACCGGCGGCATTTGAGTGAGGACGGAATTGTGCTACCCATCATCGCCATCAACAAGCTCACGGGACGCGTCGAAACCGCGCCGGAGATTGTGACGCGAGGCTTCAATCCCGGCGAAAATGGCTTGCTGGACGGGGCCCGGCGCATTGTGGAAGACACGCTGGCACACTCGAGCGAAGAAGAGAAAGCAGACTACGGCGTAATCAAGGAAAAGATCCGCGCGGACTTGAAGCGGTATATTTCGAAGCAGACGCAGAAGCGGCCGTTGATTATGCCGGTGATTCTGGAAATTTAGGCAAGTGGGTTTTTCCAGCGCAAGCCCGGAAATCTCGCGAAATCCCGGTCCGTCGTATACAGGACGCCTCCGTATCCAATCGTCAACGCGACCAAATCAGCGTCGCTGACCAGCGGCCCCGAGGCTCGCCCATCGATCATCATTCGTTTCAACAAGGACCAGTGCTCATCTCCCGCCACTATGATTCGCACATTGGGCTGGGCCAGCCACTGTTCTACAATCTGCACAGCCTGTTCAACGATCAGGCGCGATCCCGGCAGCCTCCGATTGGTAACGACTCGCAGGAAAGCAGATAGCGTCTGCCAGGGCAATCCGACAGGCTCTACATCCGAGAAAATCTTCTCCACCCAGGCACGGCTCTTCTTATGGTGGGGGGAGTCGGTATCGTAGGAATAGATCAGCAGGTTGGCGTCGACAACGATCACCGGTGATCCGGGCCTTCCAGGTACTCGAGCAATTCCTCAACCTTTTCAAAGTGAGGCACTCCTAGCTTCATCGGCTTAACCACAAAGGGTTTTCGCGCAGGCTGCCTCGCCTGCGTCAATCCCAGGCGCAGAAAGCGGTTCACCACCTGCTTAAACGGCTCGCCCGACTTGCGGACTTCTTTGTTCAGCAGGTTGGCAACATCGTCATCGAGAGTAAGCGTGGTTCTCACATCATGATGTTACTCTACTAGACATCATGATGTCAAGCTTCACCTTAACCACCAGGGTATTGGATAATGATGAGAAATGGTCACTCTCACCGACATAGTCTCCGCCCAAGCCCGCCTGCGCGGTATCGCGGTCCGTACGCATCTGATTGAATTCGAGCTCTGCGAGGCGGACCCGCGCCAGTTGTTTCTCAAGCCCGAAAACCAGCAACCCATTGGCGCCTTCAAACTGCGGGGAGCTTACAACAAGATCGCCGCCCTGTCGGAAGAAGAGCGAAAGCGCGGCGTAATTTCCTATTCCAGCGGTAATCACGCGCAAGGCGTGGCATATGCGGCGCGGGCGTTGGGCGTGAAGGCTGTCATCGTAATGCCGGACAATGCTCCGGCCATCAAGCGCAAGGCTACGGCGGCGCTGGGCGCGGAGATCGTGGTCGTGGGCCCGGGAAGCAACGAGCGCCAGCGTAAGGCCGAAGAGCTGGCCGCGCGGCATGGATATGTGATCGTGCCGCCGTACAACGACGAACAGATCATTGCCGGTCAGGGCACGATGGGATTGGAAATTCTCGAGGACCTGCCGGAGGTCGAGACCGTTCTGGTACCGGTTGGCGGCGGAGGCATGATCAGCGGCGTGGCGGCGGCGATCAAGTTGAGCAAGCCTTCGGTCAACGTGATTGGAGTGGAACCGGAGCTGGCGGGAGATGCGCAGGCCAGCTTGCGCGCGGGAAAGATTGTTCAGTTCCCTGCCGAAGAAACTTCACGCACTATCGCCGACGGACTTCGAACGCAGAGCGTCGGTGTGATTAATTTTGAGCACATCCGCCGTTACGTGGACGATATCGTCACCGTGACCGAGGAGGAAATCCGGCAGGCGGTTAAATATCTTAGCGGGAATGCTGCGACAGTTGCGGAGCCCAGTGGCGCAGTCGCGGTTGCCGGATTCATTTTCCACGCGCGTCAACTGCCACCCGGAAGCCCCAGCGTGGCCATCATCAGTGGTGGCAATATCGAGCCTGAGATGCTGGAAGAAATACGGCACGGACAGCAAACTTCTTCTGCGCCATAGCCGGTCATCCAGACCGCGACGCCATCGCCCAACGACGCAAGGCAACCAGGGTCCACACGGCTTCAACCAGCCCGAACGGCCACGCGCCTTGCAGAAAGCCGTAGACCGAGCCGAGGGCGCAGGCTCCGGCGAAGGCGAGGATGAACCATCGACTCCGCGCCTCCAGGGCATAGCAGACGAGCATTGCGGTTACGGCGAACAGCCCGAAGATGGTAAGAGGCGACAAAGGCTTTTCGCACGATGACTGCAGTCTCTAGCCGAACTACTTGCCTTCGGGAACCGCACGCAAGCCGGTCATGGAAACGACGCGAATGCGGAAGAAGGTGGGCGTAATTAATTCCTTGCCCGACTTGAGTTGGCGCTCGCCCAAGGCATTTTGCCACCACAAATAACGCTTCTCCAGCAACTTCCGCGCATGGGCGCGCTCGTCGGTGAATTGGGGTTCGGGCAGTTCCTGATAGTGGCCGTTCACGATGACACTCACCCATTGGGACTCGCTCGCGATTTCATCAATCTCGATGCAAACCTTGGGATTGGCGCGCATCCATTCGATTTTTTGCCCGATGGTGGAGAGAATATAAAAAAAATCGGATTCGTAAGCGAAATAAATTGGAACCACGTAGGGCTGGCCGTCCAGCGAGCATCCAAGTCTGCCAATCGAGCTGCGCGCCAGCAGATCGCGGCAGTCTTTTTCATTCATTTCATTGACTAACATAATCGGAATATACCCTCTATACTGAGCTGGCGCTTTCTACCAACTCTCATTCGTATCAAGAAAGTATGCTAACAGCTGGCAGCGCTTTCCTCCACCTGGACCGAGTTCGGTCAGCGGGAGGATGGTTCGTTGATTGGGATGACGCTTGCGGGGTGCCGCTTATCACTTTGCGTTGTGACGTCCATCACAGTGGGCACGGACCAGCGGTGCTGTACTGACTCTGGAGAAACCTGCCATGTGCCTGGCGATACCTGGGAAGATCCTGGAAATTCAA
The DNA here is from genome assembly GCA_963773675.1 of uncultured Acidobacteriaceae bacterium. Taxonomy (GTDB): domain Bacteria; phylum Acidobacteriota; class Terriglobia; order Terriglobales; family Acidobacteriaceae; genus Sulfotelmatobacter. The sequence continues at coordinate 282,240 of CAVZCG010000007.1, read as the reverse complement.
GAGATGGGCCCCATGCGGGCAGCCCGCGTGCAGTTCGGGGGGATCGTGCGGCAGGTGTCGTTAAGCTTTGTCCCGGAGGCCGGATTGGGCGACTATGTGATGGTTCACGTGGGCTTTGCGATCAGCCGCGTGGATGCGGAAGAAGCCGAACGTACCTACAAGCTTCTGGAAGAGATGGGTGCGCTGGAAGCGGAATTGCCCGTCGAGGAAGAGTAGTTTCGACCCCGATTTTGGATATGAAATATCTTGACGAATACCGCGACCAGCGCATTGCACGGGCCCTGGCATCTGAGATCGTCCAGCGAACCACGCAGCCCTGGGTACTGATGGAAATTTGCGGCGGCCAGACTCATACCATCATGCGCTACGGCCTGGATGAACTGCTGCCGTGCGGGATCGAACTGGTGCACGGGCCGGGGTGTCCGGTATGCGTCACACCGTTGGAAACCGTTGACAAGGCGATCGAGTTGGCGCTGCGGTCGGACGTCACTCTGGTTTCCTACGGAGACATGCTGCGGGTGCCGGGATCAAGCTCGGACTTGCTTCGAGCGAAAGCACAAGGCGCGGACGTTCGCATCGCCTACTCTCCGACTGAAGCGGTGAAGATCGCGCGCTCGAATCCCGAGCGTAAGGTCGTATTTCTCGCGATCGGTTTCGAGACCACGGCTCCGGCGAATGCCATGGCCGCCTGGCAGGCAAAGCGCGAAGGTCTCGCGAATTTTTCCATGCTGGTTTCGCACGTGCTGGTGCCGCCGGCGATCCGCGCCTTGATGACTTCCAGCAGCAACCGGGTACAGGGCTTCATTGCGCCGGGACATGTGTGCACCGTGGTGGGTTGTAGAGAGTACGAAACTCTGGTTCGCGATTTTCGAATACCCATTGTGGTAGGAGGGTTCGAACCGGTAGACATCCTGGAAGCAGTGCTCCTGCTGGTGCGCCAACTTGAGGCAGGCGAGGCGAAGCTGGAAAATCAGTACGCGCGGTCGGTGAGCTATAAGGGAAACGTGCCGGCACAAGAGATCATGGCCGAGGTATTTGAAGTAGCAGACCAGAAGTGGCGCGGAATCGGGCCGATTCCGCAGAGCGGTTTGCGTTTGCGCGAGGAATACGCCGCTTATGACGCGAACCGAGTGTTCGAACTGGGCGACTTCACCGTGGACGAACCCGCCGAGTGCATCAGCGCCCAGGTTTTGCAGGGATTGAAGAAGCCAACGGATTGTGCCGCGTTTGGCATGCGATGTACGCCGGAAAATCCGTTGGGAGCTCCGATGGTATCGAGTGAAGGAGCGTGTGCCGCCTACTATCACTACCGGCGGCATGCGATTGAAACTTAGGAGAGCGAGTGTCAACGAAAAGCGTCGTCGATGTAAAGGTCGAGCTCAGTTGCCCGGCGCCGATTGCAGTGAAGGACACCATTCTTCTGGGGCATGGGAGCGGGGGCAAACTCAGTGCAGAGTTAATTCGAGATATTTTTCTGCCCGCGTTTCGGAATCCGGTGCTGGCGCACATGGACGATCAGGCGGTAGTGAGCGTGAATGGCCAGCGTCTGGCTTTCACGACTGATTCATTTGTGGTGAAGCCGCTGTTCTTTCCCGGAGGCGACATCGGGTCGCTGGCGGTTCATGGCACGGTGAATGATCTGGCGATGGGTGGCGCGACGCCTCTGTTCTTGAGTGTCGCCTTCATCATCGAAGAAGGCTTCGCGATGGAGGAACTCCGGCGCGTGGTCGCATCGATGCGACAGGCAGCGGCCGCAGCGGGCGTGCAAATTGTCACGGGCGATACCAAGGTCGTAGAAAAAGGCAAGGGGGACGGGCTGTTCATCAACACAACCGGCATTGGAGTTGTGCCGGAGGGAGTCGATCTGTCCGCCGACCAGGCGCGGCCCGGGGACAAAGTGTTGCTGAGCGGATCGATCGGCGATCATGGGATTGCGATTCTGGCGCAACGCGAGGGGCTGGAGTTCGAAACCGAGATTGTCAGCGACAGTGCAGCGTTGCATGGACTGGTGGCTGAGATGCTTGGCGTAACGCACGACATTCGCTGCATGCGCGATCCGACGCGGGGCGGCGTTTCCAGCACATTGAATGAGATCGCGCAGCAGTCGGGAGTCGGGATCGAATTACAGGAAAGTTCCCTTCCGATTCATGAACAGGTTAAAGGGGCGTGCGAGTTGCTCGGGCTGGATCCGCTATACGTGGCCAACGAGGGCAAGCTGATCGCAATCGTGCCGGCTGAAGTTGCTGACGTGCTGCTGGAGACGATGCGACGCCATCCTCTGGGCGGCGAGGCACAGATTATCGGTACTGTGACAAAAAAGAATCCTGGACTGGTGACGATGAGAACGCCCCTGGGAACTACGCGCGTGGTGGACATGCTGGCGGGAGATCAGTTACCGCGGATCTGCTAGGCACCACACATTTTTACTCACTGTCTTACCTATGATATGATGTAAGGCATGAAGGATATGTGTGTGACGTTTACCTCGAAGGGCCAACTTGTCATCCCGGCGGAACTTCGCCGCAAACACAAGATCGAGGCTGGCACCAAGGCTAAGATCTTTGAGGACCAATTCGGCCGCATCGTACTGCAGCCCATCACCGACGATTACATCGATCGCGTAAGGGGCATGTTTGCAGACGGGCCGGATCTGCTGGCCCTTTGGGAAAAAGAACATCGCGAAGAGGGCGAACGCGATAAGTGAAAACATACGTGCTCGATGCTAGCGCATTGTTCGCGTTCTTACGGGACAGGCCTGGGGCTTCGAAGGTTGACGAACTTCTGAGGGAAGCCAGGCGTGGGCGCGCAAAGTTGCTGATGTCGGCGGTCAATTACGGGGAAGTGTACGGTAGAATTCTTCGCGATTTCGGGCCAGAACAAGCGCTTGCTGGTGCGTACGCGGTAAGTCCGCTACCTATTGAGATGTTGGACGCTACGCCGCAGAGGGCATTCAAAGCTGCGGACCTGAAGGCCAAGTACAAGCTTTACTACGTGGACAGCTTCGCGGCTGCTCTGGCGATCGAATACAAGGCTACGCTGGTAACCAGCGATTCGGATTTCCGCAAGCTCGGCCACGGATTCTCGGTCATCTGGTTAAAAACCTAAAGCACTCTTCTATGGTCTAAATTGCGTACAGAGATTCCACTCTCGAACCGACCCACCAGGCTTCGAGTGCGGCGGGATGTTCGCGCAAGCGATATCCAACGCCGTTGCGATCCAGTTCACTCAGGATTTCGACGGTCGCCGGGTCGAGAGAAGCTTCCACCGGCTTGCTCAAGCTGCAGGATGGTTCGTAAGACTTGGCAGCAATTCCCACCAACAGCAAATTTGCGGGCGCGACTCCGAATAGTTCGGCACTGAGCAGCGTGTCGACTAGCGCGGGTGAGTGGGGGTCCATGCGCACCGAGGGACGGTGCTGCATGATTTCGTCTTTACGATAAAGCAAGACCGTTTCCGGAGCCGCGTCGGTATCGACGGAGTCGATCAGGATGACGACATCTTTCGCGGAGATTTGATCGATCAGATCGAGGGCCGGAGTTCCCAAGTCGAGAACTTCGACTCCATCTTCGAACTCATAGCGTGACAGCAGGAGCTGCGCGAGGTAGGGGCCGACGCCGTCGTCGCCCAGCAACACGTTGCCGATTCCGCCGATCAGGACTTTCTTCATAACACCTTGGCTTTGGCGATCTGCTTGCCCGAAGGATCGAAGGCGTGGCAGGCACAGGCCATGCAGGGATCGAACGAGTGCACCGTGCGCAGGACTTCCAGCGGCTCTTCCGGACGTGCGAGCGGCGTGTGCAGCAGTGAGGCTTCGTAAGGGCCGTGAGCGCCGGAAGCGTCGCGTGGACTGGCGTTCCAGGTAGAGGGTACGACTGCCTGGTAGTTTTTGATCTTCTCGTCTTTGATGACAATCCAGTGGGACAATGTGCCGCGCGGCGCTTCGTGGGTTCCGACGCCTTCAACTTCGTGGCTGGGAAATACCGGCTGGTTATGAACCGTGTAGTCGCCCTTGGCGATGTTATCGGTGAGAAGCTGCAAATGTTTTTGTGCAAGTTCGGCCAACATGGAGGCGCGTATGGCGCGCGCGGCGTGACGGCCAAGAGTCGAGTGCAGCATGTCCGGTGTGACGCGAACTCCACCAACCGCTTGCACGTTTCTGATCGCCTGCGTGGCATACTTTACCGTTAGGGGATGGCCTTGCGCGAAGCCAACCAGCACCTGCGCCAGCGGGCCGACCTGCATGGGCTGTCCGTTGAAGCGTGGCGCCTTGACCCAAGAGTATTTCTGCTCTCCATCCCAGCCGGTGAATTGGGGCTCCGTTTCTCCGGACCAGGGATGGAGGGGCTTGCCTTGATAATAGGCGTGGGTGACATCTTCGCTGACGGAATCACGAAACACCTTGTCGGATGCGGTCTTGAACGGACGCGTCCCAGCGATGTTTCCATCCATGATGTATCCGCCCGGAAGGTCGTAGCTGCTACCGGCGCTATCCAACGGCAGATCGGGAACCGCGAGATAGTTGCGGACACCGCTGCCGATTTTGAACCATTCCGGATACATGGCGGCGACAGCGCAGACATCGACAAAGTAAACCTGATGGATGAACTGCACGACTTCGTCGAGCAGAACGCGGATCATCTCTAAACGATCCATGTTGAGGGCGTTGGCGCTATCGAGATCGATCGCGTTGGCCACGCCGCCGACCGTGAGATTCTGAATGTGCGGTGTTTTAGATCCAAGAATTCCTACTACCTGCAGAGCTTTGCGCTGATACTCAAGGGCCTGGATGTAATGGGTAAAGGCGAGCAGGTTCACGTCCGGCAAGAGGCGCATGGCAGGGTGGCCCCAGTATCCGTTCATGAAGATTCCCAGCTGGCCGCTGGCGGCGACGGCATTTACACGATCTTGCGCGGCCTTGAACTCGTTGCGGGAGTTGCGTGTCCAGGGAGAAATACTCTCGGCCAATTTTTGGGTGGCAGCGGGATCGGCCTTGGGAATCTGCAGAATGTCGACCCAGTCGAGCGCGGACAACTGGTAGAAGTGGACGATGTGATCGTGCAGGGCGTGGGCAATCAGAATCAGATTGCGAATGTACTGGGCGTTCAGCGGAACCTCAAGCTTCAACGCGTCTTCCACCGCGCGCACGCTGGCCATGGCGTGCACCGTGGTGCACACGCCGCAGAAACGCTGGGTGAAGAGCCAGGCATCGCGCGGGTCGCGGCCGCGGAGAATCTTTTCGATGCCGCGCCACATGGTGCACGAAGCCCAAGCATTGCTGACCGCGTTATTCTCCACCTCGACATCAATGCGGAGGTGACCTTCAATTCTGGTGATGGGGTCGATCGTGATTCGTTTTGCCATAAGACCTGCTGTTAGTGAGAGTCTGTTGTTTCAGATTCGTTTTCGCCGAAATGCCCGTACTTGAAATATCCGGTCCAGCGAATGTAGGGCCGGCGGAACCGGAAGTAGCTCGCCATGTCGTGCCACTCGTAAAGCGGAGCGGGAAGAATGGCGAATCGTTTGACGATCAGAAGAAACCCGGCGATGCCCATGGAGATGAAACCCAGCGACACCAGGATCTCGATGGTGCTCGGAAAATAGAGCGACTCTGGATTGGGCCGAAAGGCCAGAGTGGTCGGACTGAAGCGATAAATCATGCCACCGAGCGAACTGAAAATGTAGCCCAGAAACATCATTCGGGTTTCGTGGGTTCGCAGCGAACGACGCAGCATCCAGCCAGCAACCCCGATCAGAATCATCTCCAGCCAGAACACGCCCGCGAAACGATCGAAGTGGAAGGCCGTTCCCAAAGCGCCGCGGAAGAGGATGTCCAGAAGCCTCCATCCCATCCAGCCAAAGATCAGCCAGGCGGTGATGCGGGCGGCCTCGTCAAGAACCTCCATGTCCATGGCGCGCTTCCACACGACACAACACAGCATGGTGGTACCGGCTACGCATCCGAACGACATGAAGGTGGCCGCGCCGAGATACAGGAATGGCAACCACGGGCTCTGCCACAAGGGATGGACTCGTTCGCCGGCCAGCAGCATCAGCGCGCCCAGCGACGATTGGTGCATGCCGGGCAACAAGTAGGCGGCGGCAATGATCCATGGAAAGAAATAGTGCAGCCGGCGTTCGAATCGCTCCACTCCGGGGCGCAGGCGGGAATCGAAGTACCAGAGCCTCTCAAGGACGGGGGGAATGTTTTCGATGGCCAGTGGAACCATGGCGTAGATCGACATGCAGATCGCGACTTCGGCGAGCGGCGAGTGCATATTCCATTTCCACGGGAAAACGATCCAGTAGAAGTTCCAGGGACGGCCGGCATCGATGCCAAGCAAGAGAAGTCCGCAGGCATAGGCGAGGAAACTAGTGAGGAGAGCCATGCGCATCAGGGAATGGAGGCGTTTGCGGCGAAACACCCAGGCGGCGATTCCTACGGCGAATGCGCCGGAGCCCAGCGCAGTGAGCACCATCACGTTGAAGGTTTTCCAGATTCCCCAGCCAAACGCGTCGTTCATGCCGCTGACTGGACCGAGGCCCGCGAGTTCGCGGTAGGCAGTCAAAATGAACGCCAGCAGGGTCATGGCGACCAGTCCGAGAAAGAAGCGGTTCACCACGGGGAATCCATAGACCGGCACGGCCCGCTCCCAGCGGTTTTGATCGGGGGACGCGTTGGTGATGGTTGTGCTGCTCATATTTGTGACCTCAGAGTTGCGCCCTCAATCCAGTCTCTTTCTCCCGCTCATGAGCTTCATCCTCATGGCCCTTCAAACTCGTACGGATCACTTGCACCAAGCCGGCGTACAACAAGGCGGGTAGCGCGAAGTATTGATAGAGCCGCCGCTGCCAACGCAGAGTTCTGGCGGGCACTGACTCCGTCCCTAGTTCGGGCAGACCTAGTTTTTCGAAGGGAACACGGGAGAGATACAGGGCCTGCGTGCCACCGTTGTCAGTTTCTCCGTAGATGCGTTCCTGATAGTAGCGGCCGGGATGATTCTTGATGCGCTGTTTGGCTTCCGCCAGCAGAACGGTGCGCGGACCAAAAATTACGGCGCCCGTTGGGCAGACACTGGTACATCCAGGCTTCAGGCCTTTCTCCAGCCGATCGCTGCACAACTCGCATTTCGTGACGCGCGGGTTGTATCCCTGCCATTGGAAACGCGGGATGTGATAGGGACAGGTGATGGTGCAGTAGCGGCAGCCGATGCATTTGTCGGCCGTCCAACTGACGATGCCGGTCTCTGGATTCTTGTGCAGAGCCTGGAAGGGACAGCCCGCAGCACAAGCGGGATCGAGGCATTGCATGCACTGGCGCTTCACAAAAGAATAGGCAGATCCGTCTTCTGGCTTGTAGAGCTTGATGATGTTGCGGGTAAGTTCGTTGAGATCGGTGGGCGCCTGATGCAACTGGTCGCCGCTAATATCCTCGGGAGTGTTGTTGGCCTCGGCGCAAGCTGCCTCACAGGCTTTACAACCGATGCAGATGCTGGCGTCATAGAGCAATCCGACAGCGGCGCTGGGGACAGGAATCTCTTCTGCCTGCAGAGCCTTCGAGCCGACGGTAAGGGCTACGGCCGCCGGCACTCCGGCCTTGGCGACGGTGGTAAATAGTTCTCGCCGAGTGATGGCCACATCAGTCCTCTTTCTTCGGAGTTTGGTTCTCGGACGACAGCTTGAGTTTTTCCGCGTGGGTTCGATCCGCAATCACCCGGGCGACGCCTGCCTCCTGGCTGCTTTGGAAACGTTGCGACGCAACCCAGGTGGCTCCACCGACAGCTCCAGCGATCACGCCGACGAGAGCGGCAGCACCGACTTTCAACTGACCGGCGCTGCTATAAATCGGCGGATAAGTGTCAGGCGGAGTGGCCAGGTGAATGGGGACGGTTTCTACCGTACTCATCCGCCAGACCACGCTCTTTTCGGTGCAACCCACGCAGGGGATTCCAAGACCGATCGGCCATACGCCGGGAATCTCATTGAAGTGGCGTGTGGAGCAGGCGGCATGAGTGACTGGACCCTTACAACCGAGTTTGTAGAGGCACCAGCCCTTGCGATGGCCTTCGTCACCGAAGGCGTACGCGAAGCGGCCAGCATCAAAGTGCGCACGCCGCGGGCAATTCTCATGGATGACACGCTCGTAGGCGAAGAGCGGCCGGCCGAATTCGTCCATCGCCGGAAGCTTGCCCATGGTGACGTATTCCAGAACTACGGCCAGCAGGTTGTAAGGATTGGGAGGACAGCCGGGCAGGTTCACGATCGGCTTTCCGGATACAACCGAACTTACGCCCATGGCGCCGGTGGGATTCGGGTCGGCCGATGGCACACCGCCCCATGAGGCGCAGGAACCGATAGCGATCACCGCGGCAGCCTGGGCCGCCACTTCCCTCAAAACCTGTACGCCCGGCCTGCCGCCCATCTGGTAGTAAACGCCGTCGTCCTTAGTAGGAATTGCGCCTTCAACGACCAGAACATATTTGCCGGCGTTTTCTGCTATAGCGGAGTGCAACGCAGCCTCGGCTTGCGCACCGGATGCTGCCATCAGCGTCTCGTGGTAATCGAGAGAAATAACGTCCAGGATGAGATGAGCAACATCGGGAGCAGAGGTACGCAACAGCGTCTCGGTGCATCCTGTGCAGTCCTGGAAGTGCAGCCAGATTACGGATGGCCGCTTCGTCTTGCCGATGGCATCGGCAATCTGCAGGACCGACTTCTTGCCGGTGAGCGCCAAGCCAAAGGGCGCGGTTGCCATGAGCGTGCCGCACAGCTGGAGAAAACTTCTGCGGGAGACTCCGCTGGCCTTCAGATGTTCTGCGATGGTTGGATGTTTGGACATAGAACCTTCCTGCCTTCGGCGTTCCCCATGGATCAGCGCCGGTGATACTCGCAAACTGAATTGAATTCGATCTTGCGGAGTCGAGAGGCAGGCAGGTTCAGGGGAGGCCGATGTTGTGCGCGCTGCCGTCTACTTAAGATTCAAAAAGAAAATGCCATGCATGAATGCGCGACGACACGGTCTCGTATCTGCACCTACAAACCTAAGGCTCCAGCGTGCCGTCCGGCTTGCAGCGATCCCGGTCGACGCAATTGGTTATCGCTTGAGTAGGCTGATTGAGTCAGTGATCTTGGTCACTAATGGGTGTGAGCGGAAAAGGGAAATCATTAAGATTTCGGCTCCCCAGCCAACAATATAGTCCGTGAACGCAACGGTTTGGCGCCAATAGATCTCGGTTGCGAACTCTTTCAGAGTCGAGGTCGAAGTAAGTGCGGGGGCGGTCTTTCCCCCGGAAGGCTCGTCCCCGCATACATCAGCAACAAATCAATGTTGGTCGAAGACGCTGAAATGTCAGTGACATCAAACACAGTGCCGCATGTTTCGAGTCACCGCGGAGCACCTCATCCGTCTGCGTTCACGCCTGGGGTTCTTTGCCGCACCGCAAGGTCAACACCGGACAAGCAGCCTCACATGCAACCTTATAGGCATGAGGCCAGCCATGAGGATGCGCGAAGGAATGCGAGGCGCGCACACCGAGGACAATTAGATCGACTCGCCCCATGTCGGCGAGGTCAAGGATGGTCTGATCGATCGGACCGAGTTGAGTTCGAAAAGTCCAGTTATGCGGCAACTCTCCGGGCAGATAGGCTCGAAACCGCGCCTCGAAGTCGCGCTCTTGATCGTCTGTCTTAGCGTCTTCCGCGCGTTCCGCGACATGGACGATGGTCAGCCGGGCCTCGTGCTGACGTGCCAAGGAAGCAGCGTAGGCTGCCGCGTGCGCGGAATCAGGCGACAGGTCCGACGGGCACAGGATGTGCCGCAATCTTGCATTGGGCGGTGCGTCGTCCGGGGCGCGTGGGCCCAGTGTAAGCACAGGACACCTGGCATGCCGAAAAACTGCTTCCGCAACCGAGCCCAGCGCAATCTTGCGCAGCCCGGTTCGCGCGTGAGTACCCACCACGATCAGGTCGATATTTTGCTCCTCGGCGACCTGCTCCAGTTCTTGCCACACGTCGCCCCCTTGGAGAACCATGGCTTCGTATGAGATCCCGGCGAGTGCCCCAGTTTGCAACAGGTAGGTTTCCAGCTTTTGAACATCCCGGGCGGTTGCCTCGGCGGCCATGGCCGTAACTTCTGGACCTGCCATTACAAAGCCGAGCGAGGAGACTACATGAGCGAAGTAAAACTTGGCGCCATAGCTGCGGGAGATCGTGATGGCGTGATGAAGGGCTTTTTCAGAACAGTCCGAGAAATCGATTCCAACGAGAACCCGACTAATGGCGACTTCGACAGCGTGCGATGTCGACGACATCTGTGACTCCTTTATGGCTCTGCAGGGCAAGCAATCAGCTCTAGTTGAGCTGATCCCTGTAACTTGCCCTGCACAGCTTGTCGTCCACTACTACGGTTACAAGTTTGCTCGAACCTTGCCGTGACGCCGATCACAGCTAGTGGTGAATTCGGTTGCCGGTAGAACAACCCCTCCAACCGGTGTTGGCGCGACATTCCGGTATAGAATTTGAGAGGAACACGGAGCGAGTGGCCATGGAAACGCGGAGTGAAGGCAATCCCGAACAGGATCGGACTCAGGCGGCAGCGCAAGTGGAAAGCGCTCACCAGATTCTGAAGACGCTGCAAGAGAAAATTGGAAAACATCCAGAACTGGGCGCGGCCATTACCAAACTGGAGATGGCGCTGAACATTCTGGCGGTGAAGACGGGCGGGATGCTGTAGCCGCGAACCGCGGGCGCGCCTGCCGCTATCGCGCCCCTGTGGCTTGTGCGCGTACGGCTTGAGGCTGCTGCAGTGGGGGCGTTGCTGGCGGTACACGGTGGCGCCAGTGCGGTATGCGCTCGTAGACCCTCAGCAGGAGCACCACGGCAAACCCATACCAACTGGAGACTCCCAACAACAGAGACGCAGCATAACTCAGAAGCAAGAGGAGTATCAGCGTGTTCAGGCGCTTGCCGCGGCTGAGGCGATCTTTAATTTCATGGCTGGTGACTTCGCCCAATACTGGGGACTCCAGTGATTGCACGGCTGGCGGTGCGACCGGATATTCGCTGCTGCGGCTGCGCCAGCGTTGCACGGCCTCGCATAACGCTTTGCCCTCATTCTTGATTTTTCCTGCCGAGCTCGGCTCGCTGGGATAAAGGCTGAACGTGCCTTCGCGTCCGTGTTCGGCGTCGCGCCAGTCGATATAGACGCGCTCGCTGTTCCACCAGCCCGGAGCGCTCTCGCCAATACGGACGTTCAGCACCTGCTCGGGCTCAAGGGCGAAGCGGATTTTATCGCCCAGGTAAACCATACGGCCCTGCAGGAGCCAAATGAATCCGTTGTCCCAGTCATAACCCAGAAGGTAGATGCGCAGAGTTGCGCCGGGAGCAAAGCCCGCCAGGGTGGCATTGCGGCCGCGAATCTGAATTCCTTCAGCGTCGAACTTGGCGGCGAATCGCCGCCGAATTTCCGCACGGCCGCGCAGACTGAGATGCAATCCCAACAAGGAGTAGCCTGCGACTATAAGCAGAGCGCCCGCAATGTATGCGATCAGAGACATTTGCCCTTGCAGGTTGAACCGATGTACGAGCCACGCAAGGAGTGCGGGCGGCAGCACATTTGCTCCAATCAGCAGCCACCGGTTATTGGTGGCGCGACGGAGCGCGGTCATGGTGGTCACAACGTTCTTGCCAGCGGACGGGACTGCGTAGTGCTCCTCGCTCGATTTTGCGTTGAAAGTTGAATCGGAGGCTGGCGCAAAGAGGCCAGCACGCCGCGTCTGCTCCTCCTGCGCGTGGTGCGCCAGAAGTTCCTGCACCCGCGCCTCAGCCACGTTGCCCACCTTGGCGATGTGCTCAATTCGCTTCAAGGTTGTGGGATGCGTCAGAAGCGAGCCCGTGACTTTTCCCCACTGGATGGGAGTGAGATTAAGGCGACTTACTTTGAGCAGAGCCGTGATCATGGCTTCAGGATCGTTGGAGAGTTGCACCGAGCCCTCGTCGGCAATGCGCTCGAAGCGCCTGGCCAGGAGATAAAACACGCCGAAGCCAGCAACAATCAGAACCAGATCCAGTTGCGACCAAGCCACGAGTTTCGGACTCCAGCGATACCACTGCATGAGCACGTCGCGATCGCCACCACTGATGGCCATGAGCACTCCGCTGATCCAACCGGTGAACAGCATCCAGGTTCCGCGGAAGATCGAGGGGAACAGGATCACTCCGATCATGGTCAAACCGAGCTTCTTGGGATGCCGATGACGGAGGTGGGTCAGTTCATGCCCTGCGATGGCATCGACTTCGCGCTTGGTGAGCCTCTGCAGCAGATAGTCGGTGAACATTACGGTTTGCGCACCGGTAGCGTAGGCGTTGGCAACTTGCATGCGGCCGGAGCTCAGCACGAATACTTGTTTAATTTTGACGCTGGCACGCTTCGCCATTTCGAAAACCCGGTCACGTAATTCGCCCGTGGTAAGAGCTTCGGGGCCAGCACCCGATACTTTGATCTTGGCGTGCAGACAGACCACCCGCGAGACGTAGGCGGCCAGCATGAGAACTACCAGCAGCTTGGGTGAAGTGCTTAGAAAATCCAGGGCGCAGCAGAAGAACATAAGGGGAAGAAATTGCGCCCCCACCTCCAGCGAACGCTCGAGCATAAACTGGCGGCGCGTCCATTGATTGCCGCGAAATTGCACGAACACCTTGTAAGAAAGAAAAAGGCAGAGTAGATAGACGACCCATGGCGGAACGATGACCACCAGCGTGTGAGCGATGGTAGATTGCCATCCACCATCGGGGAGCCGGAATGCGATGAGATCCTGCACGCCCTGGCGGAGGCTGGTGCGGGCGACCATCCAGAGGAGCATGGTGCCGTTTACGCACCACTGCAGGGTCTTGAAATAGCTGAACCATGCCGCGCTTGGATCCTGAAGAGCGTCTTTCAGGGCGGCGCGGCGCATCCAGAGAATCAGAACGAGCGGAAGCAGGAGAAATCCCGCAGACATGGCGCATTGCCGCAGCAGGTCCGAATTGCGGTAGCCGTAGGCCAAGCGGAGCGGCGGGACGGAACTTGAAGTCCCGAGCGGGTAGCTGTAGAAGAGGAATCGCGTATTGTCGGGCTGGCTAGCAAAGCGATTCAATTGCAAGCCCTGAGAACTTTGTTCTTCAAAACCTGCTTGAGGGCGCTGCACACTGACGAACAGCAACTGCTCTCCCGAGGCTGCCAGCGCATCGGCGAGGGGTTGTAGCGGCAGTGTGCCACTTACCGTCCAACCGCTCGCGCTCAGCACATGGCTACAAGTTGCCTGAAGTTGTCGCTGGTTGGCGTCATTGAGGAATTTTTCGTATTGCGCCAACTGCTCCGGCTTCATGCGCGCCCACCCACGGGCTGAAGACGTAGCTGAAGGATGTGCGAATGATTGCGGCGGACAGTGCAGACTCTGGGCCAGACCAGCTTGAATCGGTTGCCAGTTGCTGGGGGATTGGTCGAGTAAAAGATGAACTTTGGCGTTGCCGTGGCTGTCGAAGATCAGGTTGACTGAGGCTGAGCGCTGGGCGGGGTTGACATCGTCGTCACTGTCCTCGCCCTGTGCGCGGCACATCGGAGCCGTTGCAGCCAGCAAGAATAGCGACATCAAGGCGAGAAAAAGCGCCCGCCGCAGGTAGATTCCTCTTGTTCGCCGAATCAAGCGTAGCTCCCCACCCTCTAGCGCCGCTTCGCGGCACTATAGAGGAGCTTAGTTCCCTGTTAACAAATAACAACGTAACCGCGGTACTGTTTGCCGGTCCGGCGGACATGTACAGGTGCGGGGAGGTTAGTGAGGACTTTTAACTGACAGCAAGAAAAGGGGCGACTTCGGTTTCGTTTATTGAAGAAATGGAGCGGGAGACCGGGATCGAACCGGCGACATCCAGCTTGGGAAGCTGGCGTTCTACCGCTGAACTACTCCCGCTCATAACTGCCCGAGGCCCCTCGCGGTCGCTCGGGATTTCGCCTGCGGGCTCAACGCCCGCAAAACGGCTCAACTTGGGAAGCTGGCGTTCTACCGCTGAACTACTCCCGCTTTTAGAATCGATCAACCGACGTAGGTACCTACCAGAAGATTACTATTCGCGACACCCGGATTGGAAGCAACATCCGGTTCAGGATTCAACATACCGTTCAGGGATGCGACTGTCAACGTCGGCCAGCGCAGCTCAGGGTGCGGCGCTCATCAAAGCGACCGGAACGCTTCCCTGCTCCCGTTTCGTAACAGGTTGGCCCACTGCGTTTTAATCCGCGCGTGGCGTGGCGCTGGCGAGGGCGAGAATCGCTCCAGCGAACAGCAGCGTATCCGCAAAGTAGTTGATCCCCTCAACTTTGACGTCGGTGCTCGGGTTGGACATCGAAGCGATCAGGATCGGCCCATAGACAAATAGGAGCAGCAGCACAATCCAGGTGCCAAGATAAGTTGCCGCCATCCGCGTTTTCCTGGCCAGAAGAATGCTTGCCCCGGCGACGACGAGAATTGCCCCCGTCAGGTAGGTAATGAGCAGGTGCCCCGGAATCCACGCGGGCATCAGTTTCGTGAGGGGGACTCCGGGGACGTTGGCCGGGTGCAGAAAATGCTCAACGGCAAAAAAGATCGCGGCGATCGCGATCAACACGCGGCCCAGCGTAATGAGCTTGCTTTCACCTTGCTCGCGCATGGCGTTTCCCGCAAGAATCCAGCCTCCGCCCGCAAATGACATTTCACGGATGACAATCGTCCATGTAAGCCTGTCTTTGGGGCTAGCGAGAGCGCCGGGAATGTGTATCATCGCCACAAAAAGAGACATCATGATCCCGAACAGCAGACCGGACCAGCGCACCTGAATTTTCGTGGCAATGCTCAAGGACGCGGCCAGCAATGCACAACCGACAAAATAAGACCAGAACAAACGCCACGGCATATAGGAGGGCACGCCGAGCATGATGAATCTTGCACCCGAGAGATGCTCCGCACCGAAGACCGCCAAGGGGATGGCGAAACATACATTGCTCAAGGCTACGATCTTGTCGAGACCGCGGGCCTGCGCGATATCGGTCTTGGCAGCCCACAGGGCAATCAGAAAAATCAGGATGCCGGCGCTGCACATCGAAACTACTGCGCTAGCCATCCCCAGGAATGTGGCGAGAATGGTTGGGTGCATGTGGATCCCAGGAGTACGGTGAGCGGCCTTATCCAGGGCGCGTTTCCCCGGATCAATTCAGCTCCAAATTGTACGACTGCGAAGACGACCAGGTGAGAATATTCGCCGGCAGCGCGATGGAAAGGCGTCATTACCCGCAGCTGTAAGGCGTAGCTGAGACCGGGGCTAACTCTAGATGTGGATCAATCGGCCTTGCGCCAACTTCCATCCCGGTCGTAGCGGGTTAGAGTTTTCGCGATCTGGGCGGTCTTGGGGCCGAGATCTTTTTCATACACGATTCCGTCTTGATCGACGATGAAGGTCATCACTCCCGAGGAGCGGTACTCCGCGGGGTAGGCGAGGAATGCGAAGCCGCGCGTCATTTTCCCGTCCACAATAAAGCTGCGCTCGCTGCCGTGCGCCCTTGTTCCTTCGGCTTTCAGGATTCGAAAATAATAGCCCTGAAAGGGTTGAGGCTTCTGATCTGCCGCGTCCCGGTGATCGTCAATCGCGGCCGAGGCAAGGAGAGGACCGATCGGGCTGGCGGCTTCTCCGGCAGAGGTCTCCCAGTAGAGGCCGTTATGCTTGCCGGGATCGCTGAGGAATTTCTGTGCATACTGAGGGTTCGAGTCGCCGTCGTGCGGTTGCCCGTAATATTCCTTCTCCGCGTCGACCAGTGCGCTGCACACTTGTATGGTGGCGAGTTCGTTTTTCCCAATCCTTCGATAAAGGATTTCCTGCTTTCCAGCCGCCGTGTCGAAATACCAGGAGTCGCCTTGACGCACGAGCGGGATTGGAGTGGGCCAGTTTTCCGCGCCGATGTAGAGAGTCGTCGAGCCATCCGGTTCCATCACGAGACGATGCATCTGCAGATACTTCTGGACGAATTGATCTCGATTACTCTTGTCTTCGGCATCATCGCCCGAGGAGACGATGCTCATCGCGTTCGATCCCAGGACCTTTAACAACGATGCCTGGTCGGCGCCCTTGAGGGCTGCAATCAATGCCTGAGTGGCTTCGGCTGCAGAAGGAAATGTCTCCTGTCCAGCTTGCGGCGGGTCGAATTTTCGTTTCATCGAGGCCGGGGCACTGGACGCAGTTCCCTGCGTGCTGGTTTGTGCTGCCGCCAAGCCTGAAGAAAATGCCAGAACCGTGAGAGTCGCAGCGGCAATTACGCGACTAACGCCAGCCATGTAGGTTCCAGAACAGCTTCTTTGCAATGTCATAGCTTTCATGTTCTTTTCCTCGTTCGTCGCGCGATTCAAGGCCGAAGCGTCTTCAACTCACTACGCGGCTAGCGCCTACCCCCGCCACCACCACCGTGAAATCCACCGCCGCCGCCACCGTGAAACCCTCCGCCGCCAAAGCTGGATTGTCCCCGCGAGGAAAAGCCGCGCGCTTCCTCGCCGCGGCTAAATCCGCTGAAGGCGCCCGAGTGGGTCCCGCTAGAACCTCTGCCCCCGGAAAAACCCCTGCCTTCGTTGCCGGCAAACCCACGCGCGCCGCGATCGCCCCGCCCATAAGGCCCGGAGCCTCGGTAGTTTCCGTGAAAGTAGGCGTTGCGGTCATAAAACGCGTGGCTGTGAAATCCATACCGACCGCCTCCGTAACGGACGTATCCGTGGTGCCAATCGAGCCCCCAGCCACCCCAGCCCCAGCCGAATCCGAAGAAGGGACCAATGCCGAAACCAACTCCGAAAGAAAGATACGGTCCTCCCACACCCCACCAGGGATAGAAGCCCGGCCAAAGTGCAACCGGATACCCGTAGATCAATTCGGGATCGTACTCCGGAACGTAGACGACGTCGGGATCCGCCGGCTCAATGTCAATATCGGACCCATGGTCCTCCACTTTCTGCTGCGGCGTAGTTTTTAAGTTGCCTGCGTCCTTGGCCTTCTTGCGCATGTACTGGATGGCCTGCATCACATCGGCTTGCTGGTTGAGATTGGCATCGCCAAGTTCGGAGGTCCAGGACAGGTTCTTGTCGAGGTTCGCCAGCACGGAAGGAAACTGGGTGAGAGCTTTCACGCTCGGATCCCAGTCCTGCTGATCGACGGCGTCGCCCAAATCTTTACCCTTAAGATTCGGGTGCCCTTGAAGGAATCGTTCTGCCTCGACAATTTGCGTTGGGTAGGCGGACGCCGCAAGAATCTGGGCCACGAGCGCATCGGGATAGAGCGCGATTGGCGCCACCAAGTCTTGCAACTGTTCAGGAGACAAGGGCGCGGTCGGCGGCTGACCTGGGGCAGCCGGCGGAGGAGGAGCCTGCGGCTGATCTTGTGCCGGAGGCTGATCTTGCGCCCAAACGGAAGTAGTTAGAAATCCTCCCGCAAAGACCGACAACGCGAGTGCGCAGGCAATAACGACGCCGCCAGCGAACTTCATACGCAATTTCCATTTCATAGACGCTCCCGCTTGCTGGTGCCAAGACTCAACATCGGAAATTCGAAGACCATAAATTCAGGTACACACATTAGAGATGCCAAAAATTGCCGAAGCGTTACATCAATCGCATCGGAGCCGTGAGCAGAAATTCGGGGCTCAGGTCGGCTCCCTGGTCTGGACCATGCCACGGGCGGTCCCGTATACACTAGACTGCCCATGGCATTGCCGTCCTCACCTCCGAACCGTAGGTCATAGTCAAGGCTGCGCCTTGACGCCTCTCTCATTTCTCTCGCTGATCACCCGCAACAACATTCCACTGCCGCCCCTCACGTTCAGGCCGCCATGGTCTGCGGCCAGAGTGATCTCGCCAGCCGGATTCGTGCGTCCCGCGTGGGTTATTACCACATTCGCGAAACCATAAGCGCCGCATGCATCGGAGGAAAATACCCAGAGCGCTTGCATTCGGTCATTGCTCTCGATATCGCCGCGGCACTCGCTTCCCGGCTTACTGGAAACCTGAACCAGCACGCCATTGGGCGCGGGCTTGCCGACAAACTGCAAGCCGTTCGCGACTGGTCCACCCCCACGATAGACCACCTCGCCTCCGATTTGTTCGGTGGTCCATGCGTTCTCTGAAGTACCCCGATCGGGACCAAACGCTGGAACCTGCGCCTCCTCCACGGCCATCATCGAAGCCAGCGCCCTCAAATCGGTTGTCACCAGTATCTGGTGGTGGCCAGCCACTAGAGTGTCAAACCGGAGGGACACTTGTGCACCGTTCGCGCGCTTTACAGCGGTCACGTGACCGATTACTTTTGCGCCGGCATGGATCTTCGATCCAGACGACAGAGGAACATCCTGCATCACGCGAGCCGTGATGACCTGCCCAGTGCTGACTTTTCGCGAATTCAGAGAAGAATTCAATTGCACCGGAAGGATAGTTCCAGCCGGAATCGAACTCTGCGCAAACAACTGCGTTGCAAACAGAATCAGAGTGATCCACGGTATCGTTTTCATAGAAATTACCTCTCACACACTACGCCATCGCTTGTCGCCTCGAAAACCGTAGTGCTCTCATGCCTCCAAATCGCCTGGCTCATTTCCCGGTTGATCCTTCTTCCGTAGGTAAGCGTTGAAGAAACGCACCATCACGGGTGTTTGACTTCCGATTCCCTCAAACAAGAGGACGGGGATATCCGGTCGCATGGGGGGCACCGAATCTAGACTTCGTTTGCCGATCGTCAGTGTGGCGTGGCCGGCACAAAAACCTTCGCGGCGGAAACCAGCTCCGCGTTCGATACCTCAGTAGTGACCTTTACTCGTTGCCACCCACTTTTGTTCTGAGGCTTGGCAATAAAGGTCAGCAAGTACTGATGAGCAAAGTGACGTTCCATATCGTCCAGGTAAGGATCGAAGTTTACCGGCGAGCCCGTGAAGCCGATGGAATACGATTCACCACCCGTCTCGTCCGTCAGCCGCGAAAGGTAAATCTGACCCCAGTAGGTTTGCCAGTAACTATGGCCGAAGTGACCTACGCCGGGCGTATAGATCGCATAGACCGCGATTCCGGCACGCTGTGCATCCTGGATTGCCGCACTTAGATACGGATCGTCCGGATCCCCGCTCCCGTAGTAGCGATCAATTCCATCGGTTACCATCAGCACCTCGCGCCGTGCGGAACTCTCCGGCCAGTGCTTGACCAAGTCGCTGAGAGAGAAATAGGGACTGCCGTTGATGCCGCTCTCTCCCACTGGGAGCCGCAAAGATTGCGCCGCCAGGGCGTGATCGCTGGTGAGGTTCTGTTGCACCTTCGCGGTGCCATTCTGCATGTATCCAACCGCAACCTTCGTGGAAGCCGGCTGCGACGTGATGAATCGACGGAGGCTCTCCAGTTGTCTGCCAAGACTGACACTGGAGCCATCGTCGAGAAGAATAAACAGTTCGAGCGCAGCGTTATCTCCCTGCGCGGGGACCCAATCGGTGACTTGGTCGCGATCATGCCCCTCATAAACCATCACGTCGCGACGACCAATGTCCGGCACGTCTGTACCGTGGCGAGCTTCGACGGTGACCAGCAAGTGCGCCGCCGTACCCGGTGGGGCTGCATTCTGCGCCAGAAGCCTGCCGGCGACAGGTGTCCATAAAGCCAAGCCAAGTACCATGGCGATCCTATAGTTGGCCTTCTTCATCAAGACTTCCCTCCTTCGCCATGGGCGCGCGCCCATGACTGTGTCTGGATTGCAAAGACTCTCTATCACTAGTACTAGATGCTATGGCGGCGACTCTCGGCAACATCTGTTTCGTTTACACTGCAAGTAGGAAACCCTAGTAGGAAAATATGACGAACTCCACGTCGAATCGTAAACACGGGGGCACAGGCGTTGCCAGCGATCAACCACAGGCGCCGGAACCGTCGTTTTCCGAGCGGGCGCGCACGCTGGTGTATTTGGGTCGGATCGGCAGCCTCTCCACCATCTCGCGCAAGCAGCCCGGCTTTCCTTTCGGATCGGTGATGCCCTACGGGCTGGATGAGCGCGGGCGACCGGTATTCCTGATCAGCACAATGGCGATGCACACGCAGAATCTGCAGAGCGATCCGCGCGCCAGTTTGCTGGTCACGCAGCCTGCCGGAGACGGCGATCCGCTGGGAGCGTCACGGGTGACGTTGATTGGCAATGTTGTGACCGTTCCCGATGCGGAAGTGGCCGATGCCCGCAAGCTCTATGTGGAGCGCTACGCCAATAGCAAGTACTGGGTAAACTTCGACGATTTTTCTTTTTATCGAATGGATGTGCTGGACGTTTATTACGTGGGCGGCTTCGGGGTCATGGGATGGGTGCAGGCGCGTGATTATGATGGAGCGCATCCGGATCCTCTCGCCGATGTAGCGGCGGGAATTATTGAACACATGAATGCCGACCACAAAGACGCGCTGGTTTTGCTGGCAAAGACGTGCGCTCGGATTGAGTCGCAGGAAGCTTCCATGACCTCAGTGGATCGGCTGGGCTTTCATGTACGCTTGAAAACTCAGGACGGCGTGCGCGGAGCGCGAATAGGATTTCTGCGGGAAGTGGGGAATGCGAACGAAGCCAGGAAGGTGCTGGTTGAGATGGTGCAGAAAGCGCGTGAGCAGCCTTAAGAACCGAGCCTGGTAATTCTTGAAGCAACTGAAAATGCCCGTCATCCTTGCGGATTGACGGGCATTTCTGATCGCTCGAGAGCTCAGACAGCCTGAACGTTCTCGGCTTGCCAGCCCTTGGGGCCCTTGGTCACGTCGAACTGCACGGTTTGGCCTTCTTGCAGGCTGCGGAAGCCGCCCGCCTGAATCGCTGAGAAATGCACGAAAACGTCTTCGCCATTCTGACGGCTGATAAAGCCATAGCCCTTGGCGTCGTTAAACCACTTCACTGTTCCTTGTTCTGCCATTGATAGTCCTATTCCTGTTTCTTGAAATGTGCTATGGAAGATTCGCTGCTAGTGAGGGGCGACGCTGGTTGGCGATTACGACCTTCAATTGCTTGTGAGTCAAACTTAGCTGAACCTCATTATACACAATGTCCGAAAATTGCACACGAAAACTTCGTTTGCGCTCGGAATCGGGAGCTTTAGTGGTCCGACCACCGCCTATCCGGCTCTGCAGAGGGCTTTCCACAGGTTTCCGGCCCGATGGAGTTCACCTGACCTTTACTATCTCTGAGCGATACTTAACACTAGATTCTATAGCTCAGAGCTTGGGATGGTGGTCATGGGAAACTTCTATACGGACGTAGTCTCGCGGGATGCGCGCTTTCGCTCGGTCAATCGCGTGAGCGACGCTTCCCTGCTCGAGCCGGCGACGCGCCAACTGGTGGCGGCAATAGTTTCAGCTGCTTCCCGGATGGGGATCGAACTGATGACCTATGAAACTTATCGCAGCCGGGAGCGCCAGCAGGAACTGTTCAACCAGGGCGCTACAAAACTCCGAGCCGTCGGCGTGCACCACTATGGACTGGCGTGTGACATCTTGCGAGTTGTAGCAGGAGAGCCTTCGTGGAAAGGCGATTTTTCTTTTCTAGGACAGCTCGCCCAGAGTAGTGGCCTGATCTGGGGTGGAGATTGGGGAGCGCCTCACATTAAGCACAGCTTCATCGACAGTGTCCACGTGCAGCGTTGTGCGGTCGCTCGGGAGGGTGAGCTCTTTGAAGGCAAGTGGTTTCCGGACGAGGCCTACAATCCATACGCAGACCATCGAAACCTGCTGGCCTCGGTCATCAAGTCTCCAATAAAAGTTGTGACTGGCGCCGAATCGGGCCACGATAATTAGCCTGCTTAGGGTCGTTCTGCCCGTCCGTCGCGATGGGGTCGTCTACCGACTTGTCAGCCGATTCTGCAGGTTCTCGTCCTCTGCATTAGTATGTTCGTTGCCGGTTGCCATTCTTTCAACCACATCGAGGACTCTGACTTATGGGCCGAAGGAAAAACGACACGATCAGTGGCGCGAGCCGGCGCTCATTTCTGAAAACCACCGTCATCGGCGGCGCGGCTGCGACCCTGACTCCTCTTTATTTGTATCCCGCGCAGAGCGCAGCCCGCGAGATTGCGAGGCCCGCACCAAACCCTGAAATCAAGTCTTTCGAGCTGGATGAGATGACCATCTCCGATCTGCAGAGCAGAATGAAGTCCGGCCGGTTCACGGCTCGCTCTCTGGTGGAAAAATACTCTTCCCGCATTGACGAAATCGACAAGCACGGCCCTGCGGTCAACAGCGTCCTCGAGCTGAATCCCGACGCTCTCTCGATCGCCGACGCGCTTGATCAGGAGCGAAAATCGAAGGGTCCGCGCGGACCGCTGCACGGCATTCCTTTGCTGATCAAAGACAATATTGATACCGCGGATCGAATGATGACCACGGCTGGCTCGCTGGCACTGGTCGGTTCCAAGCCAGCGAAAGATTCTTTCGTCGCCGAAAGGCTGCGGGCTGCAGGCGCCGTGATTCTCGGTAAGACCAACCTCAGCGAGTGGGCCAACATCCGATCCAGTCACTCGACGAGCGGATGGAGCGGCCGCGGCGGGCTGACCAAGAATCCCTACGCACTCGATCGCAATCCATGTGGATCGAGCTCAGGCACCGGCGCGGGCATATCCGCCAACTTGAGCGCGGTGGGGATCGGCACTGAAACCGACGGCTCCATCGTCTGTCCGTCGTCGTCGAATGGGCTGGCTGGCATCAAGCCTACGGTCGGCCTGGTAAGCCGCGGCGGCATCATTCCCATTTCTCACAGCCAGGATGGCGCTGGCCCCATGTGCCGGACGGTGCGTGACGCCGCGATTCTGCTGGGCGCGCTCACCGGCATCGATCCGCGAGACCCTGCCACCAATGCGAGCCAGGGCAAGTCGTTCACAGACTATGCTCAGTTCTGCGATCCCGATGGACTGAAGGGCGCCCGCATCGGCGTGGCGAGAAAATACTTCGGCTTCAATGATGCGGTTGATGCTCTCATGGAGCAATCCCTCGATGTCATGAAGAAACAGGGAGCCACACTGATCGATCCGGCGGACGTGGAGACGCTGGGTAAGTTCGATGAAAGCGAACTGCTGGTCTTTATGTATGAACTGAAGACAGACTTGAACGCGTACCTGGCAGGCTTGGGGCCGAACTCCCCGGTGAAGACGTTGAAAGAGATCATAGACTTCAACGATCGCAATCGAGAAAAAGAAATGCCATATTTTGGGCAGGATCTATTTCTTAAGGCGGAAGCCAAGGGACCGCTCACTGAAAAGGCGTATCTCGATGCGCTGGAGAAGAACCATCAACTCGCCCGCGTGGAAGGGATCGACGCAACCATGGACAAGTATCATCTTGACGCCATGGTCGCGCCTACGGGTGGTCCCGCGTGGATTACGGACCTGGTGAACGGCGACCACGTCGCGGGCGGAAGCTCGAATGCCGCGGCGGTCGCGGGTTATCCGAATATTAACGTCACGGCAGGTTTCATCTCCGGACTGCCGGTCGGAATCTCGTTCTTCGGTCGGGCATGGAGCGAACCCACACTAATCCGCCTGGCCTTCGCCTTTGAGCAAGCTACAAAAGCCCGCCAGTCTCCGCGCTTCTTATCCACCGTAGGAGCGGGATAGCCGGAATCCGCAATTAGGCATACGCCTCCCGATCAGGTAAGCGGCCAAAATTATTTCGACCAAAAGTCGCGTCTAATGACTTACTCTGCTGGGCAGCCGTGTTAGCCTTACTGACACAGGGGGTACTAATGATGATCAACAAAGTAGTTGCTTCCCTGCAGAAGGAATACTCCCGTCTCGAAAAAGAGATGGGACAAGTAGGGAAAGCGCTCGACGCGCTCGGTCATGCCGGCGGGAGAAAGCTCAAGAAGACGGGCCGTACCTTGAGCAAGGATGCCCGCAGACGAATTGCCGAAGCGCAAAGACTACGCTGGGCGAAAGTCCGAAAGGCTGCCGCCAAGCTAGCGAAGTCGTAGGTTGCCGTAGTGCTTTCGCAAGCACCGCAGCCGGCCTCGTTCGTAACTTCTCCTAAAGCTTGCGGACGAGGCCCAAGCTCCGGAACTCCATCCTTGATTGAAACAAATTTCTCGAGCCCAGCTCCAGAACTAAGTCCAGCGGAACCACCTCAGAGCGAGAAGGAAAGAAACTCCGCCCCAGAGAATCATCACCAATAACCGCGGCCACTGATGGATTAATGGCGTGCCTTCCAAAATGCTGGCGCGTAAGGCATCGTTCAGGGCGGTAAGTGGAAGCGCCTTGATCAAGGGCTGAATTACCGCGGGGAAGCGCTCGTAAGAGAAGAACACTCCAGAAAAAATCCACATAGGCATCATGACCAGATTCATCAGCCCGCTGACGCTTTCGATTTTCTGCGCGCGGCTCGCGGTCAGCAGTCCAACTCCGCCAAAGCACATCGCCCCTACGGCGCCGAGAAAGACGATCGCCAATACTGATCCCAACACCTTCATGTGAAACACAATCACACCCAGCGTCAGGAGCAATCCGATTTCAATGATCATCAGCACCAGACGGCTCGACATAAGCGCGAGCAAGAAATCTCCGCGCCGCATAGGCGTTCCCACGAAGCGCTTCAGGAGCTTGCGTTGCCGCATATCGACCAGCGCGAATCCGATGCCCCACATGCCGGAGTTCATCAGGTTCATTCCCAGTAAACCGGGAATCAGAAAGTCAATGTAGCGCGAACCTGGCTCGGAAGATGTAATGACAGTGGTTGCGACCACATCTTTTCGGCCGGCTGCCGTCTGCAGCGCATTGTCCGCCTCAGTTTTTGCTAGAACACTCTCGGGCCGGGCCGGATCGTAGCGATATTGCAGCCCTCCTTTTCCGTCGGGCTCGATGACGAGATCATATTTTCCCAGGCGAAATCCTTTCCGGGCCGTGACTTCGTCTCGCACTTCAACTTTGAACGAAGCATGCTGCGGAGATCGTTGCAACAAGGCTTCCGCTTCCTGTGCTCCCGCTCCCGCAACAATTGCAACGGAGGATGCATCCGCCGGCTTGTTGCGGAAGGCGATGCCGAGCCCCAGCGCCAGCAGCAGCGGAAACACGAATACCCAAAAGACGACTTCCGGTTCGCGCTTCAACTCCAGCATCCGGGCCATCAGGAGATGAAGGTAGCCGGACCACCGGCCATTCCGCTTCGGCGGACGATTCCGCGAGCCGGGCGCTTTTGTCTCCGGAGTTTGCTGTGCAATCGTCATGAGCTTATTCCTGCAACTTATTCTTCGCGCAAGTGCCGGCCCGTAAGCCGTACAAACACGTCTTCCAGACTGGCCTGACGCGTGGTCAGATGCTGCAGCTGGCTTCCCTGCTTTCCCACCGCTTCCAACAGCGCGGGAATCGCCAAATGCGGCTCCTTCACATTGAGCGACAACATGCCATCATCCTCGCGCACCGACTCGACGCTGGGCAGCGCACGCCACACATCCAGGGCTGCGCCGTCAGAATTTCCGCTGACGGCGAACTCCACCACATGGTGTCCGCCCAGCCGCTCGATCAGATCTGCGGGCGAACCCTCGGCGATGATCTGACCGTGATCGACGATGGCCAGCCGGTCGCACAGGCGCTCGGCTTCATCCATGTAATGCGTGGTAAGAAGGACGGTGCCGCCTTGGCGTTGAAACTCGCGAATAATATCCCATAGTTGCCGCCGGCTCTGGGGATCCAGACCCGTGGTCGGCTCGTCCAGAAAAAGAATTTTCGGATTGCACACCAAGGCGGTCGCCACTGCCAGTCGCTGCCGCTGACCGCCGGAAAGCTTTCCTACCCAGGCATCGGCTTTTTCCGTGAGCTCCAACTCCTCAAGCACCTCATCGGACGAACGCGGCTCGCGATAGAAGCTGGCAAACAATTCTACGGTTTCACGCACGGAGAGCTTCTCGGAAAGCCGAGTTTCCTGCAGCGAAATGCCCAGCCACTCGCGCATTTCGCGTGCGTTCTCGCGCCAGGAGTGGCCGAAGATCGATACTTCGCCGGAAGTCGGCTCGAGCAAACCTTCGAGGATTTCGATGGTCGTTGTCTTCCCTGCTCCGTTCGGTCCGAGGAGACCGAAACATTCTCCGGTCTGAATCTCAAGACTCAGCCCGCGCACCGCCTCGACCTTACCGTCGTAGGTCTTGCGCAGATCGCGACATTGGATGGCGACAGGCACGCAGGCATTTTAACGGATTGGCCCCTCCTAACGTTCGTGCAAATCAGTTCTGCACAGACGGGTCGGCAGTGGCCCTGAAATGGAGCTTGACGACCAAGTTGGGATTCAGGCTTACCGGCGGCTTATCGCGTCGCCGTAATTTCGTTCGGCCCGCTGGGTGGTTCAGGCAAGTCTGGCGGCGGCATCATCGGTGGAGGAGTAGATCCGTTTGCCGGCTTGGGCACGTCTTGTTGATCCTCTCCCGGACGCCGAAGGCTGGGAGCAGTCGCGGGACGCTGGTCGGGTTCTTTTTCCTTCTTCGCTTCTTTGTCCTTGTCCGGCTGTAAAACAACTTCCCGGTCGGTGCGAACGATCTTTTCGCCGTCCACTTTCATGGTCTCGACGCGGACTACCTCATCGCCCACGAAGCGAACGAAATCCACGTCGGCCGGAGCTTCGCCGTAAATCCATTCCTCGTAGTCTGTCTCGCCGACACGCTCCCGCACTTTTTTCGGCGGCTTGCCTTTGGCATGGAGCACCATCTCCTGATTCATGCCTACGAGCACGTGATGCGCCTGGATCGCCGCCTTCACCTTCGGCGGAACTGTATCCAGATATGCCTGTTCTTTGTTGCGTGCGTTGAAGTCGAGCGCTGGATACAGCAGACCGCGCAACTGAGCGGCTGTCATCTCGGGAACGTATTTATCGAAATAGACGTCCAGATATGAGCCGTGAGGATTCGATTGCGGTGCATTCGCTCCCGTGGTGAGTGGTCCGTTGGCACCGGAAATCTCCACTCTTTGATACCACTTCTGTCTGCGAATCGGGCCGCCGTTAAGCTCGAAATGAATGTGATCGTTCTTGATCTGAACAAAAGAAATACGCGCGGGATCTCCCGGCTTCACTGCTGGCCCCCAAAGATTGAGCGCCTGCTGCAATTCTTCGCCGTTCGGTGTGACAACGCCCTGCTTCAATTGCAGGCCTTTCGTGCCCATGGGGAAAGACGTTCGCGCATACACCAACTGAGTTTCAAAATCGCGGATGATTTCATAACGCGTTTGTTTCGATATATGCGGTGCATTGGGAGCAATGGCTGGAGCGGAGGATTGAACGGGAGAGGATTGGGTGCCTCGAACGGCGTCGGGAGGTTGAGGCCGAGAAGAGGGAGTCGCGGTCTGCGCTCTGCTGTTCTCACTAGAAAGGATAGCCGCGGCAACAACAACGAGGAAAACTGCTAGAAGCGCCCTGCCAAGAATACGGTCCATAACCTACCCCAGGCCGAACAATTTAGTTCATTATAGCGCTGGACGCGGACGGTGGAGGCAAAAAGCATCCCCCGGCAAACCTCCTGTCAAATCCA
This sequence comes from uncultured Acidobacteriaceae bacterium, assembly GCA_963773675.1. Classification (GTDB taxonomy): domain Bacteria; phylum Acidobacteriota; class Terriglobia; order Terriglobales; family Acidobacteriaceae; genus Sulfotelmatobacter. The sequence continues at coordinate 254,709 of CAVZCG010000007.1, read as the reverse complement.
CCTTCTGGCGCGGGTTCAGCTGAATTTTGAATTGACACCAATATATGTTTGGGGCAAACTTTCCGCACTCGCTTTTACGCCACTTTGTCCAGTGCCGGGTTTTGGTCCGGGATCCTGAATTCGTTACGATCGAGTGAGATTAGTCAGTTGCCGCTTCCACCTGCCTCCGAACCCGATCTCCACGGGCGTCTGCCGTTTGTATCCCACGGTTCCGCTGGTCTTGAACCGAACCAGGACCCCAGCGCGAAGGCTCTGCTGACGGTCTTGCGCAACGCGTTGGCGACTGGTGGTCATTCTCCGGAAGCAATACTGCGCGCGATTGCCGATACGGCGCGAATTCTAACTGGAGCGAACGGAACCGCAATCGCCCTGCGGACTGACGGTGTGGTGGTGTGCCGGGCACGAAGCGGCGAGATCGCCCCGGAATTGGGCGCTTTGCTGAATGTGGACTCGGGTTTTTCGGGCGAGTGCTTCCGTTTATCCAGAGTGCTTCGCTGTGACGATACGGAAAGCGACAACCGGGTGGAACCAGAGGTTTGCCGCGCTCTCGGGATACGCGCGATTGCCGCCGTGCCCTTGCGCGGTCCGGGGGGAACGTTCGGGATCATCGAAGCGTTCTCCAGTCAAGCCGGCGCATTTGCCCAGGAGCAAGTCAACTCTCTGAAGGACTTGGGCGAGATCGCCGAAGCCGCCCACCTGCAGGAACGCAGGGCAAAGACTTCAACTCCTGCTCAAGCCAGCAAGCCGGTGGGCTTGCCTGAAATCGTGACGGCTTCGACAGCGCGCTCAGAAAGACCTTCGCCTCCTCTGCTGAAGGAAGCGATTCCGAAGACGAAACGCCGTTCCTGGATTTTGGTCGGAGCTGTGGCCGCGGTGGTAGTGGCGCTGGCTTCCGCCGTCGTCTGGTGGACTTGGCATGAACCGGTCGGGGAGTCTGCCGCGAGCCAACCAACGGCGCGGGCGCACACGACGCTGAAGGATACCTCTGGCGCCGCCGGAGCAGGTGTGCTCCCTTTGAAACCTTCACCCAGGATGAGCAATGAGAAGGCTAACAGGGCACGGACGAATGGGGTGGTGCGAAATGCGGCCAGCATTCAACCCCTGGACGATGCAGAGGTCACGCGCGGGCTGAGTGCCCCGCCGAAAAACATTATTCTCCCGGCTGCGCCTCGGAAATCGCCACCACGATCTTTGGCCGCCGTTTTGCCGGTTGAACCCCCTGTAGTGGTTCCGGGTACAACCGTCAATGACGAGCCGTTGGCAAATATAGTTTCCACGCCCACGCCTTTGCCAAAACTCGAAATCAGGATCTCCCAAGGCGTGAAGGAAGCGAATATCGTCCACCAAGTTGCGCCGGTATATCCGCCGGGAGCGTTGGCCCGGCGCATCGAAGGGGCGGTAAATTTGGAGGTTTCGATCGCCGAGGATGGAACGATTGCAGCAGTGAAAGTTCTTCGCGGACAGGCGCTGTTAGCGGAGGCAGCGGTGGCAGCGGTTCGCCAATGGCGCTACACACCGCCTTTGCTGAATGGCAAGCCGATCGCAGTGCAGAAGGAGATCACGGTCGACTTCAAGCTTCATTGAAGTGAACGTTGTGATCTGGAAATGTTGACGCTTAGGGAGCACTGGCCCCGGACACATCGCTCAGACGCTCTCCGGACCGCGCTTTTTATGTTGCTGGCACTTCTTCATGATGGCCGAGCGGAGCCGGCTGCGAAGGTCCTCGGGCAACTCGTAGAGTTGTGAATCGCGATAAATCTCGATGGTCTTCTTGGTAGTGTCACAGACTACATAGCAGTTGTGGCACCAAGACAGGTGGTTCTCCAACTCGACTTTTGTGGGTTCGTCGAGGACGCCGTCCAAATAATTGGTCAGCTCGTGTAGAAATTCAGAGCATTTCACTGTTTGCCATCTCCACTCTCGCGTTTCTGGAAGTAGCGCCCTAACCGCTCCCGAAGCTGTAGCCGTGCGCGGAGTAGCCGCGACTTCACTGCGGGGACGCTCAATTCCAGCGCCGCCGCGGTTTCTTCGGTGGACAATCCTTCCACGTCCCTCAGTACGAACACGGTCCGAAAGCCCGGGGGAAGGCCTTGGATCGTCTTACTCAAAATCTCCTGCAACTCACCCTGCGTATACTGCTGCTCTGGATTCGGGCTCCAATCCGCAATCTCACGCGGAAGCGAGTCGTCTTCCGTTTTGATGTCCTCATCCAGCGAAACGGTGCGCTCGGGCTTCTTGCGGCGCAACTTCATCAACGCTTCGTTGACGGCGATGCGCACCAGCCAGGTATAAAATTTCGACTGCTCCTGGAATTTCGCCAGGTTGCTGTACGCCTTCAGAAACGCTTCCTGCACCACATCTTCCGCATCCTCGCGGTTTTGCGTGATGTGTTGCGCGATCCGAAAAACGTTACGGTCGTAGCGGCGCACCAACTCTTCAAATGCCGAGTCGTCGCCCTGCTTGGCGGCCCGCACCAGCGTTAACTCATCACTGACAGGCCCCTCTAGTTTGTTTTGGATGGCTCCCATTCTCTCGACGATGCAGTATTTTGATTGCGACTCACAAAATTGCGGAACACCAAGGTAATGATCATTCTACTTGGGAAGGTGTGGATTTGCCCAATCGCGGGCTGACGCTGACCCAGGGTTACTTGCCCACTCAGATTACGGCGTGACCTCGAGCGCACTCGTTCAGTCTGGAACAGCGAACATCCCACGCATGACACCCGGTGTCAAGATACTTAATCCTGCAGCGGCGATCAGGCTTTTACCGCGGAGAGATTTGCGTTAGAGTCGAGGTTCGCGGTCGCGCGGTCGAACAGGTACCGAAGTACTCTGGGACCGTCCCACAAGTGCCGTATAATCAGCATTTAGGGGCGTCCTACAACCGCGGGTAACGGACAGGCGCAATTCTTAGAGGAAAAACGGTCTTCAGCATGGCGGAACGGAACCAGAATCAGGGACAAGAGATCGAGCAGATTGTAGCGCGCGCCGTGTCTCAAGCCCTTCAGGATCAGATTCCAAAATTGCAGGAGCAGATTGCGCAACGTGTGCTGGAGGCCTTGCCCGCTAGGGAAAGCGAAGCTCCCGGCGTTCCGCGAGAAAGCTCCGGCACGCTGGTTCATGCAGTCGCAAGTATTCATGCGGGCTCCACGCAGAAAGAAATTCTGCGAGCTTTGTTGGATGCAGGCAGCGAGCACTGTTCTCGCATCGCTTTATTTGTGGTAAAGGCCGGAGCGGCTTCCGGCTGGCAATCTCGCGGCTTCGGCGATGAGGAAGCGGTCAAGGATTTTCCGCTCGACTTGAATGCCGGGCCGGTGGCCCACACTTATCAGAATCGAGTAGCGACGCCGGGAAATATCGCGGAGATGGGCCGACAATTTGTCGGGCAATTTGGCGCTCCAGCGAATGAGCAGGTGTTGGTGCTGCCGCTCGCGCTCAAGGATAAAGTTGCTGCCCTGGTTTATGCCGACGGCGGCGACACGGGCAAACTAAGCTCCGACTCCCTGGAATTGCTGGTGCTCGCCACCAGCGCCTGGTTAGAAGTAATTTCACTGCGCAAGCAAGCCGCAGCCAGAGAAGATGGCGATGCGGGAGCTGCGGTCGAGAGATCCGCTCCACCAGTGCAAACCATTTCTTCTTTTTCCGATCCTTTCGCTGCGCACGCACCCAAGCATGTGCCGGCTCACCGTGGGCCGGAGCCCGAACCCGCAGCCGAAGTTGTTGAAGTGGCTTCGGCGCATGCGGCGAGCGCCGCTGCACCGGCCGCGGCTACTGATCCTTTGGCTGGACTCTCTCCCGCGGATGCCGACATTCATCGTAAAGCGCAGCGCTTCGCGCGCCTGCTGGTGGATGAAATCAAGCTTTACAACCAGGCAAAGGTTGCGGAAGGCCGGCGCAACAAGGACTTATACGACCGCTTAAAGGAAGACATCGATAAGAGCCGCGGCACGTTTCACAAACGCTACGGCAGCACGGTGGCGGCCAGCGGGGATTATTTTCAGAACGAATTGGTTCGAAGTCTGGCGGAAGACGACGTCTCGATCATGGGTGCGAATTTCCGCCGTTAATTTTTTAAGTTTCTCTGGCAGTCGCGTCTACGCGAAAAGTTAAAAGTGGTTCGATCAGGTTCCAAGGTTGGGTGGGTAATCGCAGCTGCAGTCCTCTGTAGCTTGTATGGCGCTCTGTCGGCTTCGGCAGAAGTGCCTTCATCTTTTTTGTCCGCTTCACTCCAGGATCAAGCGGCCCCTTCCGCGGAGAAGCCGGCTCAAGCTGCGCCGGCCGCGGCAACCGATAGCACTCCGAAAAAAAATCCGGCCAAGAAAGCATCTACCAGCAAGAAAAGTTCCGCGAGAAGCACCAAGCGTCACTATGTCAATGCCCGGAAGCCGCGCACGGTTTCCCCGCGCGTCCGGCGCATGCGGCAGGCTTTCGTCGCATCGACCAGCTTGCGGCCCATGGCGGAGCAGCTCTTGCAGGATCGTTCGATGCCCGCCTACGCCGGAGTGCAGGCCTACGCCTTGGCCCATGCCAAGGAAGATGCGGGAGCGTTGGCCTGGCTCGTACTCGGCTATGCGCATGTGTTGGATAAAGACTATGGCAAAGCGATCGACCCTCTGAACCGCGCCAAACTCCACGCAGGAGATCTGGGCGATTACGTCGCTTATTATCTCGGAACTTCCTACCTGGAAACTGGACACACGGCAGAAGCCTTGGCTAATTTGGCGGATTTCGCCAAAGCGCATCCTGATTCTTTGTTGGGACGTGACGCCCAGGTGAGCTATGCGGATGCGCTGTTGCTCGAAGGGCAGGCAGCGGAGGCAACCTCCTTGCTGGGGCGGATTCGTGTGCCGATCCGTTCGGATGTGGAATTTGCTCTGGGGCGTGCTTACGCCGCGTCCGGCCAGACTGCAAAAGCCGCCGAGACGCTGGGAAATATTTACTACACCATGCCCGCCGCCGCCGAGGCCGACGCGGCATACGCCGAACTGAGAAAGCTGCCATCGGTTCCGCCGCCAACTGTTGCCCAACTCAAAACTCGAGCCGAAGCGCTGATCAGCAGGCACCGCTATGCCGATGCGGCGGATGAATATCGAAGCCTGGTGAATGCCTCCAGCCCCGACGAGCGGCCTAGAATGCAACTGGCGTTGGCCGACGCTTTGCACCGCGGTGGCCGGAATCGTGATGCGAAGCAGGTGCTCGATTCGCTCGGCTCTCTGAGCGGTGAACTGAACGCGCAGCGGTTGTATCTGCTGGGCCAAGTCGCCTTTGCCGCAAACGATAACGACATGTTCTACCGGACGGTCGACGAGTTGCGGCAGGTCGATCCGACCAGCCTGTGGCTGGAGCAGGCGCTGCTCTCGGCGGCCAACTTGCATCTGGTGCATCACGAGTATGACCAGGCCCTGGACGCATTTCGTGAGGCGCAGCAGCGCTTTCCCGATGGTCCGCGGGCTTCCTACGTGCATTGGAAGGCGGCCTGGCTCACCTTGCGGCAAGGCCGCAACGAGGATGCCAAGAAAGCTTTCGAGGAACAAATCGCGCTCTATCCTTCTGGCGGAGAAACTCCTGCGGCCCTCTATTGGCGCGCCCGCCTGGCTGAGGAAGACAATCAGTTCGCGATGGCGCACGCGTTCTATCAGAAGCTTTCGGACCGCTATCGCAACTTCTATTACGCCGAACTGGCCAGGCAGAGGTTGAAGAGTCTCCCTGCAGCCGCGGATGCAACCACGCAATATGCCCTGCTGGATCGCATCCCTCCGCTCGACAGCAGTGGCAAAGTGACGGATTCGGACCCGCCGGCGGACGAACTGCACGTGCAGAAAGCAGAACTGCTGGCGAATGGCGGGCTGGTTGATTTTGCCGTGCGTGAACTGCAAGCCGCCGCTGCCACCGACGGTGGAAGCTGGGCGCCCGCAGAGACTGCGCAACTCTACGTGGAGACCGGGCACTACGACCGCGCCATCGAGTACATGAAGCACTCGGCACCCAACTACTTTGCTCTCGACATTCCGGATTTGCCGAGAAAATATTGGGAGGCTCTTTTTCCGAAGCCCTATTGGGCTGATCTCAAACGATATTCGGCGGCCAATGGGCTCGATCCCTATCTTGTCGCATCCCTGATCCGGCAAGAGTCTGAGTTCAATCCAGCAGCAGTTTCGCGAGCCAATGCGGTTGGACTGATGCAGCTGCTGCCGAAGACCGGCAAACTCGTGGCGAAAGAATCGAAGCTGAAGCGCTATAACGCCAGCCAGTTGTACACGCCCGCAGTGAATATGGAATTGGGCACACGCTATTTTCGCGGCATGGTTGATAAATTTGGTGGATCCTTCGAGTACGCGCTCGCCGCCTACAACGCGGGATCGGACCGGGTGAATGAGTGGCTGGCCCAGGGAAAATATCGCGATCCCCAGGAATTCGTTGAATCGATTCCCTTCACCGAGACGCGCGAATATGTGCAAGCCATTCTGAGGAATGCCAGCGTGTACAAGCAGCTGTATGGAACGCCGTAGAGTCCTCACTTCTCGAATTCCAAACACAGGCCGTCATACATTCTCGTTCGGATTCTTTATCTAATCTCTTAAGGCGCGCAGGATGAAGACTGAGGCCTTTGATTACGACCCGCGCCAGAATTAGCTCTGCGAATCAGTTCGGCATCTGCAAGCGTCTTCGATAGGTCATCACGCAGAGCCACGTTCCCCCTGCGATGGCACTCGCGTACGAAGCGGTGTGGGCCCACCAATCTGCCATGAAACGGTAGCGGATATCGGGTGAAGAAGAGAAAGTCAACCAATCAGTAGCCAGAACGCCGGTTCGAGCAAGCGCGTATCCGGCGACACCAAAGAGCACCGCGCATCCCGCCATGAAAACCAACAGCAAGACGACTGGTCGTACAAGCTGAGATGCCCGCACCGCCGGATGAGAACCCGCCCGGGCAGCGAATATCAGAGGAATGGAGAAAAACGCTCCCACCCACCACGTGGCAACGACTCCCCATCCGAGGCCGAGCAAAGTTGGAGAACGTGTATGAAAGACCGGCGGGTGAAAGACCGTAAAATATTCAACACAAATTCGCGCCGTAAATTGGTCGTGAACAATTCCGTATATCAAGGCAGCTGCCAAACAGAGGGCCAGAATTTTGAAGGCTTCCATCGCCTGTAGTTTCCTTGAGCGAACTCTAGGTCAGTGTGCCTGCGATTCTTCTCGCCCGCCCGATTTGTGAAACAATATTTCCAATATTAGCAATCCCGCGCCAATCACAATCGCGCTGTCTGCCAGGTTGAAAACCGGCCACTGATACTGCCTGACGTAGACCAGCAAGAAATCCACGACGCGTCCGCGAGCCAGGCGATCCCACAGATTCCCTAGCGCTCCTCCCATAATCAGCGACAGGCCTACACCGGTAGCAACATGAGCGTGGTGGTTTTTCCAGAGCAGCGCTGAAACGACCATCAGAGCGATCACCGAAAATGCGATCAGTAGTCCTGTTTTCCACGGCGCCGTCGAGTCGGCGAAAAGGCTGAACGCGGCGCCAGTGTTTTCCGTGTGGGTCAGGCGAAAAAATCCCGGGATCACCTGGATGTGGGAGTAAAGACGAATACGCTGGGCCACAAGATGCTTGGTCCAACGATCCAGCAAGACGACAATAACAACAATGAGCAGATAGATGGCGCGCGCGGAGTTTTTGGTCATCCCAATAGTGCCTGCAAATATCTTACCCTGCTCTGGTCGAGGACTGCTCGATTCGGCCTTGGCGATTTCAGTTCTTTTTCTATGTCTCCTCCATTTTCATCTATCCCCGGCACAGGCTGTCCATGTATTCTGATGCCGCCTTGCGCTGGACTGCGCGCCGCGAAACGCGGATCGGCGGTTTGCCGCGGGTTGTTCTAATTCCTATGTTTGCGAAATGTCCTCATGGGTCTCTTGAAACGTTGGAAGGGTCGAACTCTGCTGTTCCTGGCGGTAGTAGGGCCGGGCATTATCACCGCGAACGTCGACAACGACGCGGGCGGCATCCTGACCTATTCGCAGGCCGGGGCGCAATACGGATTTCTTCTGTTGTGGACGATGATTCCCATTACTCTGGCGCTGATCGTCGTGCAGGAGATGAGCGCCCGCATGGGAGCCGTTACCGGCAAAGGCCTGAGCGACCTGATTCGCGAGGAGTTTGGCCTGCGCATCACGTTCCTGATGATGCTGGGGATTTTGATTATCAACTTCGGCAACGTGGTTACGGAATTCATCGGCATCGCGACCAGCCTGGAATTGTTCGGGCTTACCCGCTACGTGACGGTGCCAGTGTGCGGCGTGATCGTCTGGCTGATCGTAGTGAAAGGACAATATAAGAGCGTCGAAAAAGTCTTTCTGGCCGCCTCGTTCTTCTACATCACATATATTTTTGCCGGGGCGCTGGCACATCCACTGTGGAAGGACGCGACCATCGCGACCGTCAAACTGCCCGCCCTCAAGGCCTTCCGCGACCAGGCATATTTATTCATGGTAATCGGTGTGGTGGGAACGACCATCGCTCCCTGGATGCAGTTCTATCTTCAGGCTTCCGTCGTGGAAAAGGGCGTGACCCGGCGCGGACTCCAAGCCTCACGCTGGGATGTGATCACCGGCTGCATTTTTACCGATGTGGTGGCCTGGTTCATCATCGTGGCTTGCGCCGCAACGTTGTTCGTGCACGGGTTTCGCGACATTAAATACGCGGCCGACGCAGCCCAGGCTCTCAAGCCCCTGGCCGGGCAGTACGCCTACATTCTTTTCGCCGTGGGATTGTTCAATGCTTCTCTCTTCGCTGCCTCGATCCTGCCACTTTCCACCGCCTACACAGTTTGCGAAGGCTTGGGCTTCGAGTCCGGCGTCGACATGAAGTTCAGCGATGCGCCGTTCTTTTACTGGCTTTACACGCTGCTGATCGTAGCCGGCGGGATTCTCGTGCTTCTGATCCCCGGCCCGCAGCTAGTGAGAATTGTTCTTTGGTCGCAGGTGCTGAACGGAGTGGTACTGCCATTCGTCTTGGTCTTCATGCTGCTGCTGATCAACAAGAAGGAATTGATGGGCGAGTACGTGAACTCGCATCTGTTCAATGCAGTGGCGTGGGCCACAACTATCGTTGTGGCTGGACTTTCATTCGCGCTCGCCTTTGCTTACATTGGCGGAAAAGCAGGAGGCTAGGTTCGCGGAGTTGCCTCGATTTAGATCAGTCTTCCCGCCGCCAGATCTTTCACCAGGGATGCATCCGCCTCGAGAAAATCAAACGAGGGCAGAGTGTTAGGGGCGGCCCACTGGAGATCGCGGAAGATGCGATTTTCCAGCTCGCCGTCATATTCCCGCACGATAAAAAAACGCAGTTCGACGGCGGCTCCATTCGGATACGTATGCTGGATGCGTGCGATCTCATCGCCGACTTTGGCGTGAATGCCTAATTCCTCTTCCAACTCCCGGCGCAGAGCATCGCGGGGCTGCTCGCCTTCTTCGATCTTTCCCCCAGGAAACTCCCACTTCAGCGGCATCGTCTGATGCCGGGTGCGCTGGCAGACCAGCAGCTTGCCGTCCTTCTCGATCACTGCCGCTACAACCCGTTTCATAATTCTGGACTGCTGGTGACGTGAACCGCGCTCGCCCTCGGATCCATGCGACCTCTAAACACTGCCACGACGCGCCCGTGCAGCCGACGAAAACTCAGCGGAGAAGAATTCAGCCAGATGCGTCCGATCTCGGGCGTACGGACCCTGACCTTTTCGATCCTCACGGCCTCTCCAGCTTTTTTCCTACGAGTTCCGCGCAGTATTGCACGAGCCGTTGATCTTCGGCTGCGAACGCCGCAGGAAAATGACTGTCGATATCGAGTTCGCCGCTGACTTCTCCGTTTACGAAAACGGGTACAACAATTTCCGACTTCGTCTCCAGTGAACAGGCAAGATAGCGGGAATCCTTGCTGACGTCATCGACCACCACCGTTTTGCCGCTGGAGGCCGCGGCTCCGCAGATTCCTTGATTGAGCGGGATCCGCGTATGCGGAGTCATCGCGCCCACGAATGTTTCCAGCACGAGCACCGGCGGTTGGGTGCCGGGCTCCAGCATGTAAAAACCCACCCAGTTGTACTTCAGCATGCGCTCGTGCAAAAGTTTGCAGATTGCCTGCATAAAGACCTTGGCTGCGGGTACGGCGCTTGCCAGCGCTCCAACTTCGTGGCGGACCTCTTCGATTCTGGTGGCGGTGTGCATGAGCAAATCTTAACTCACAGAGCCAGATTCGCAGCTGTGGAAGACGGAACGCCGGTAATCTGGCGGATTCCTTCCGTACTCTCAAAGAGTTCGGGATGGATTGCAGACGCCAGTGCGTCCAATCCACGAAGTAGCGTGGGCGCCGGCGTGTTGAGATATTCGTCGCGAATGCAGTAGACGCGGCAAGCCCGAACCGCTCGAGTTCCCTGCCAGTTGCGGTCGGCGATAATTTTTTCCAGTGGGACGCGGTCGCCCGCTCCGCACCAGGCCGCAATCCATACGTCCGGATCCATACGGACAACTTCTTCGGCGGATATCTGCCGCCCGGGTACGCCTAGAAACTCACCTCCAGCAGCTTCCACCAATTCCGCAACCCAGGGCTGCGACGCAATCAGGGGCTTGCCCCATTCTTCGCAAAATACTCTCGGCCGAGGCAAGCCAGCCGTGCGATCACGGACCGCTTCAATATGCCCTTGCATTTGGCTGATGACTGCTTCGCCGCGATCGCTGGCTCCGACTGCACCCGCGATGATGGCGGTGTCGGCGTCAATATCCGCCAGAGTCTTCGGCGCAAAACCCAAGAAACGCACCCCAGCCTTGAGGATTTCGATGACTGCCTTCTCCTGGTAAGGAACGGAGGCGATTACGAGGTCGGGACGAGCCGCAATAATCTGCTCGGCGTTCGCAGTCCAGGAGTCGGCAAGGATCATGCGGGTTTGCGATCTGATTTCCGGAACCACTTCCGCGCAATATTTCGTGCATGCAACCACGCGATCCAGTTCACCAATCGCAGCGAGAACAACGGTGGCACTGGGTTGCAGGCTGGCAATACGAAGTGGCGTGTGGTCGGGCATGAGGATCTATTGTCGGATCCGGCTCAGTGCGAGCGATAGCGCCTCCACGGCTAGCTGGGCAGCGTGGGTTGAGGCCTGAGGCAGACCACCCACGGCGGCGTTCACGTCCTCGCGCCGCAATTTCTTAGCTTCCTCAAGCGTCTTCCCTACTACTAATTCCGTCAGCGCCGAACCGCACGCAATCGCCGCCACGCATCCTTTCGCCTTGAACCGCACCTGGGCAATTCGTCCCGCACATCGTTTCAAGGTCAACTGCAGCACGTCTCCACAGGCGGGATTTTCAATTTCTGCCATGGCGTCGGCATCGGCAATCTCACCGGCATTGCGCGGATTCTGGAAATGATCAAGCAACTGCGCGGAATACATGGGCAAGCCAATTGTAACTTGCGAACTTGAGCCGCAACATCTAACCCCGCGAAGGAGTTCCCTCGGGAAAATATATTCGCCAACCGCGCTCCCGGGCGGCGGCTTCAAGATCTGGATTTGGATTCACCGCAATGGCATGCTTTGCCATCGCCAGCATTTCCGTATCCCAGCGCGAGTTGCCAAAAGCCGCGTCGATTCCTTTGCCGACGTTTTCGCGAAGCGCTTCCGGCTTCCCCGTTCCGGATGGCACGCGGATCAACCGGTCGGTGACGACGCCACTATCCAGTTCCACCTTGGCTGCAAGAATCCGGTTCTCGGGTATGCCGAAATGTTTCATCCCAGCGCGAATCACCCACTCGTTGGAAGAAGAGACGGCCCAGATCTCGCAGCCATTTTCCTGCAGACGCCGCACGAGCTCGCGCATCTCGGGAAAAATCTGTACGACAAAGAACTGGTCGAAGAAACGTACGGCGGCATCCATCAACTTGCGCTCCGGGATGCCCCTATGCATCGTCACCATTTCACCGCACATGGTTGTTTCCTCAACCTCGCCGCGTTTGTAGGCGGCGTAACGCTCTCGCATCGAACGATCGAGCGCTGCGTCTACGATGTCGCCCTGTTTCAGTTCCCAATCAAAGAATCGTTCGCCAGCATCACCGGACCATAGCGTGCCGTCGCAGTCAAATGCCGCGACGCGCGGCTGAAGACGAAGAATGGAGTCGAGGAATTCGTTGGTGGCCGGAAGAAATGCTTCCGCTTCTGCAGTGCTCATCTAACGACGATAACGTGCTTCTGGGAAAACGCGCAATATCACAGGGATCGATCAGGATGAGCGCGTTAATAGTCCTGCATAGTCCTCGGGAGTATTAATGTTCAAGGCCACCAGAGGATCGTCGACCGGCACGTACTGAAGGTGATCTTGATGCGCGTGTTCGACGTCGCGCGCGATGGATGTGGCCGGGACGCGGAGGAATGCCTCGATCATTTCCCGGCCGACCAGGTAGGGGTGACCATGCTTGCCGGAGAATTCAGGGATGACCGCCCATACATTCTGATCGGAGATTCCGAAAGCGTCCCGCAAAGTCTGGATCGTCGCAGCTCCCACCGGAGGCCGGTCGACTAGCGTCACCATCGCCGCATCGCGGCCGTGATCGAGAACTTCGTGCAGGCCTACTTGCAGAGAACTAAACTGGCCGCGCTCCGGATCGGGGTTGACGACCAACGACGCCCCTTGCGCATAGATGATTGGCGCGAGCGCCTCTTCATTCTTTCCGACCACGACCACCACGAACTCCGTGGCTGACGACAGCGAGTGAATCGCAGCCGAGAGAAATGTCTCACTCGAAGGCGTTTGGCCGGCGACCGCTGGAGGCCACGGCAGCAAAGCCTTATCCCGGCCCATGCGCGAAGATTCTCCCGCGGCGAGGATCACGCCAGCGAAACTGGGCGCCCGGATCATGCAGCGAAGATAGCAGGAACCGGGAGAAAGTGTTCATTTTTTGTGATCGATGGAAGATCCTAGAGAGAGGAACCAGCAGTCTATTCGTGCTCGTCGAGCGCCTTTTGTGGATCGTGGTTCGCTTCGGGCTGGGAGTCTTGAGGGCGGAAGAAACTCATATGGGGCAGGCTCGAGGTGGCGTGCCGGCGAATCGCGATCAACTCCGCTGTAATTGCAACCGCAATTTCCTCGGGCGTAATGGCGCCGATGTCGAGTCCGATGGGCGCGTGAACGCGCTCGAATAGATGCGCGGGCACGCCTTCCTTTTGCAGTGTCTTCGAAATTTCAATCACTTTGCGTTTGGAGCCGATCATTCCCACGTAGCGGGCGCGCGTCTGCACCGCCCAGCGCAGAATGCGCATGTCGTCGCGATGCCCCCGCGTAACGATCACGATATAGGAGGTCTCATTCGGGTCGAGCTTCTGGATCGCTTCGTCGAAATCCAGCGCATGTACTTCGCGAGCCGCTGGAAAACGTTCTTTAGTGGCGTAGGAGGAACGGTCATCTGCAATGATGACTTCGAAACCGGCATTCGCTGCCACCTGGCAAAGATTTACGGCTACATGACCTGCGCCGAAAACATAAAGTAATGCTGGAGGTAACACAGGTTCAATGAAAACCTCGAGCGTGCCGCCGCAAACCAGCCCGGTATCGTACTTCGGATCCTGGTTCAAATCGAAGCTCAACGTGCGAGGTTTCTCGGATTCCATCACCTCGCGAGCCGCCTGCCAAACATCGGCCTCAACGCAGCCTCCGCCGATTGTGCCAAAGATCGAGCCATCGTCGCGCACCAGCATCTTCGCCGTGCGAAACGAAGGAATCGAACCCCGTACATTCACGATTGTGGCCACAGCGCCGCGGCGACCTTCGCGGCGGAGTTGCACGATTTGTTCGTAAATATCCATTCGCCCGGGATGCTCGCAATATTGATTATCAGTCGGTTAACAGCAGCGAGTCAAACGGCATACGTTTTGTGTTAGTTTCACCCTTTGCAGGAGGTCTTATGAAAGCGGTGCGCATTCATCAATTCGGTGGTCCGGAAGTTTTGACCTATGAGGATATTCCCGAACCACAGCTGCGCAGGGATCAAGTGTTAGTGCGCGTTCGGGCGTGCTCGCTGAATCATCTGGATGTTTGGGTGCGCAAAGGATTGCCAGGTGTGAAGCTGCCTCACATTCTCGGTAGCGATATTGCCGGCGATGTGGTTGAAGTTGGCGAATACGTTAGCGGGTTCAAAGTCGGCCAGCGGGTTCTGGTGGCTCCCATGCATTTCTGCGGGCATTGCGAGAAGTGTGTTGAGGGCCTGCAGAATCAGTGCCGGATCTTCACTGTGCTCGGCAATGCTGTGGACGGCGGGAATTGCGAATTCTTCGCGGCACCAGCCGCCAACGTGATTCCGATTCCCGACTCTCTAGATTTCATTCAGGCGGCCAGCGTCCCGTTGGTATTCGTCACGGCGTGGCACATGCTCGTAGGACGAGCCAATATGCGCCCGGGCCAGACCGTGCTGGTGCTGGGTGCGAGTTCCGGTGTGGGCATTGCAGCGATTCAGATCGCCAAGCTCTTCCACTGTCGCGTGATTACAACCGCCGGCGACGAAGCCAAACTGGCAAAAGGCGTCGAACTCGGAGCCGACTACGGCATCGATCATTACAAACAAAAAATCTCCGAGGAAGTGCGAAAGATCACGAATAAGGAAGGCGTCGATATTGTGATTGAGCACGTGGGCGCGGCGACCTGGGATGAGAGTGTGAAGTCACTCAAAAGCGGCGGCACGCTGGTAACCTGCGGAGCTACGACGGGGCCGAACGTCGCGATCGATCTGCGGCATCTGTTTGCTCGGCAATTATCGCTGCTGGGCTCCTATATGGGCACCATGGGCGAGATGCATGCCGTGCTGCGGCATGTGTTTGCGGGACGGCTCAAACCTGTGGTGGATCGTGTTTTCCCTCTCGGCGAAATACGAGCGGCGCACGAGTACCTGGAAAAGAGCCTGATGTTCGGCAAGGTAGTGCTGAGCATCTAAAGATACCCTACGGCGCTCATCTCTTTTTTCCGCGCTTCGGTGGCTTCTGCGCTGGCTTACTCTTGGTCGACCGACTCTCAGCGCCGGAAACGGTAGTCGTTACAGTGTGCTTTGTGAGGTCAACTACAAAGCTGTCGACGACCTTGGCGGCGGGCGTACTGCCGGTAACGTAAGGCGCCGACACATACGTTCCCGCGATCTGTGTCTTGCTCACTTCCAGGCGGAGAAAACCAAAATTCTTCTGGTCGTACTGTTCAAAGGTGAGGCCGCTTCCTAGAGCCAGCGGTACTGTCGGATCTGCGCCATTGATCTGGTGGAGCGTTCCGAGCTTTGTATAACCTCCGGCGCCAGCCACGACGTAGGGAATCTGAAGCTTGCCCTTCGGTCCCTGAACCACATTCGTGAAGCGCTGGTAATTGTGCACGTGACCGGACAAAATCAGATCGGGATATCGCTTCACCGCCTGGAAGCTGCTGGAGAGCACCTGATCGACGGCACTGCTGCCCGAGTGCTCTACATCGCCGGAAAATGGTGGATGATGCACCGTCACAATAAGAGCAAGATTGGGATCTGCTGCCGTCAGTTCTCCCTTGAACCAGCTAATCTGATCCGGGTGAATCTCGCCTTCGGTCTCGCCAACATTGGAAAACAATCCGATGATGGTTGCGAATGGAGTGGTGAAAGTCCAATACACGTAAGGCAAATCCATCTGGGTTCGATTCGAACCGGTCATGAGTGAGCCGAGCTGGGCTGGATTGCTCGACATAAAATTTTGCACCCAGCCATCCAGCGGGACCTTGTTCGGATCGACTGGCCCATCCTGCGGGTCGTCGGGCTGGCAATCGTGGTTGCCGGGAATGGAAACGATGAAGCACGGGTAGTCTTTGTAAGTTTCGTAGAAGTTCGCGCCGTACTTATCGATGTCGCCGGCGAAATAGACCACGTCGCCGAGATGGTAGTAAAAAGCGGGCTGTTTGCCGTCCGGCGAATTTTGTGCGTCCTGCGTCATGATTTGCGCCACCAGATCCTGCGGCCCGGAGTCGCGGTAATCTCCGGTGTCTCCGACGGTATGAAACACCATCACACCGTCGTTTTTGATCTTTGTTACGTCAGCCGCCGGGAGTAACTTCGATAAATCAAAACGGTATGGCAAGGGACGCGGCGGAGGAAGCGGTTGAAAGGGGTAATGGGGAAGTGGCGCGCTGGTGGCTTGCACGGGAAATTTACCACCGGCAGTCGGTGGCGTATGGCTGCGACGCCGGCCGGCGCCTTTGCCGGTGCTGAAGGAATGCAGAGAACTCATACACATCTCCTACTCGTTAGATGGGGCCGGATACGCAGGGACGGGGAAGATGCAGAAGAGCTTACAACAAAAACTCGCATTGTCAATCCGGTTTCAACGCAAATCGAACGGTCCGATGCCGCTGCCTGATCAACATTTGGATTCTATACACAACAGCATTTAGAATAGATTCACGATGCCCCGCGAATTGAACTTCGGTCCCTACGTCGATCTCGAAAACGGAAAGAAGGTAGTCAAGGATCTCACTTTCGGCAATCCCACGCCGGAAGGAGTGGTTCTGACCACGCTTGATTCCGCTGTGAACTGGATGCGCAAAGGCTCGATCTGGCCCATGACCTTTGGCTTGGCCTGCTGCGCGATCGAGATGATGTCAATGGGAGCGTCGCGCTTTGATATTGCACGCTTCGGTGCAGAAGTATTTCGCCCGTCTCCGCGCCAAAGCGACCTGATGATTATCGCCGGGCGCGTCTCCAACAAGATGGCACCCGTGATCCGGCAGTTATGGGAGCAAATGCCCGAGCCGAAGTGGGTCATCTCCATGGGTGCGTGCGCTACGTCTGGCGGCGTTTTTAATAATTACGCGCTGGTACAAAGTGTGAATCAGGTTATTCCCGTTGATATTTACGTTCCCGGCTGCCCTCCGCGCCCCGAGCAACTCATCTACAGCATTACCCTTCTCCAGGAAAAAATTCAGAAGGAACGCGGAACCATCAAGAAAGCTTTCAACCTGGCGTAAGAGATCCGTTTCCCTCCTTTCGAACATACCGAAAATACCGCGCATTCCTGATCCAGTCGCTCGGCACCAATCCGGTTCATACTTTTGGGCTTGACGTAAGCTATTGCGAAGCAATCACTTGGCATGGTGAGTTTCGAAACGGGAATTCGCTGCGAAGAATGGCGAAACCATTCCGGCCATTGTTGAATCTAAGGTATTGAGTGTAGGTACAGTAGAAACAACGCAAGGACCGGCGTTCAAAAGAGTCCAAGCGAATTACGCCTGTGGAAGGTGCTCCATGTTGACAAAATTGATTGATGCGCTTTTTGGTTGCAGGCACTCCCGTTATAGTTTCCCGGTAACCCTTCGAGGAAAGGCACGCCGGCCGCAAGCCGGCGCATTAACTGGAACTTATGTTGCCTGTCTGGATTGCGGGAAAGAGTTTCCCTACGATTGGCAGGAGATGAAGGTCATCACTTCCCAGGCGGAGAGGCGAGAGTATGTCGCCTCGCTGGCCCCCAAGCAGGCTGCCTGATCGACGCTGGCTTCGGCGTATCAGCCCGCCTAAGAAACTTTGCAGCACCAAGCCGCGGCCTCGGGTCGCGGCTTTCGTTGTTCAGCATCTTGTTTTTAAACTAGTCCGCCGCCACAGCCGCCGACGTCCGTTTTTCCATGGCTACAAATTCCCGCGCTTCATGCCCAGTGTAGATCTGCCGCGGGCGGGCGATCTTCTGCTCCGGGTCGGTGATCAATTCCTGCCACTGCGCTAGCCAGCCCGCTGTGCGCGGGATGGCAAACAGCACCGTGAACATTTCCGGTCGGAAGCCCATCGCCTGGTACATGATGCCGGAATAGAAATCGACATTGGGATAGAGTTTGCGCTTCACAAAATAATCATCTTCCAGCGCGATTCGCTCCAACTCAAGAGCGATCTCTAACTTCGGGTTGCGCCCTGTAACCTCGAAAACCTGCTCCGCGCACCAGCGAATGATCTTCGCCCGCGGATCATAGTTCTTGTAGATGCGGTGTCCGAATCCCATCAGCTTGAAGTGTCCTTCTTTCACCTTCTGGATGTAGGCCGGAACTTTATCCTTCGAGCCAATTTCATCCAGCATCTTCAGAACCTCTTCATTGGCTCCGCCGTGCAATGGACCCGCCAGGGCTGACGCCGCCGATGCCATGGAGAGATAGGGGTCAGTTTGCGCGCTGCTTACCGAGCGCATCGCGTTGGTGCCGCAGTTTTGCTCGTGGTCGGCATGCAAGATGAAAAGAATGTCGAGCGCCCGGGCAATCGCCGGATTGGCGACATATTTCGGCTCGACCATCTTCCACAGCATGTTCATGAAATTCTCGGCATAGCTCAAATCATTGTCCGGATACACATAGGGAAATCCCACGTTGTGCCGGTAGGACATGGCCGCGATCGATGGCACTTTCCCGATCAATCGCTTGATCTGGAGCAGCCGGTTCTTGCCATCGTGCACGTGCTTGGCATCGGGGTATACGGTGGAGAGCGCGGCCACCGTGCTCACAAACATTCCCATTGGATGACCGTCGTAGCGAAAGCCCTCCATGAACTTCTTTGTGCTCTCGTGAAGCATGGTGTGGTGCGTGATGTCGTATACCCATTTCTTGAGTTCAACCTCGGTCGGCAGTTCTCCAAAGAGCAGCAGGTAGGCGACCTCCAGGAAAGTGCAGCGCTCAGCCAACACCTCGATGGGATATCCGCGGTAGCGCAGAATTCCCTTGTCGCCATCAATGTAGGTAATACTGCTGCGGCACGACGCCGTGTTCATGAAGGCCGGATCGTAGGTCATCAGCCCAAAATCCTCCGGACCGGTCTTGATCTGCCGCAGGTTCATCGCCCGGATAGTGCCGTCCTCGATTGGGACGGTATAGATCTGGCCAGTGCGATTGTCGGTGATGGTGAGTGTGTCTTGTGGCATGGAAGTTCCTGCTCCTCGGTAGCGCTATAAGGCTAGCGTAGCTTACCTTTACTAGCTTCGACAACCACCTTGCTGTGACTGAGGTCACGTCGAACCGTGACGCAGCTTACGCTCCGGATCAGTCCATCGGTGCCCATCGGACTCGCCGAAAACACAAAACCGGCGGCCAAGGCCGCCGGTTTCGAACTCGCGCACAGCCCTTCCTTTTAGTTCGAGGGCGTATCATCGCGCCGCTTCAGGGTCGGGCGATCATCATCGTTCGTGCTCTCGCCTGTCTTGTCGCTGCTGCTAGTGGAAGTTCGCCGCAGACTAGGCTTGTTCTCGTCTCTCTGATCCAGAACCTTGTGGCGATTCTCGATCGAAGCCAAGCGCGATTTCACATCGTCGAATTCTGAAGTGGTCACAACGTACTGTGCCTTCGCCGGCAGAATCTTGCGAATTTCCTCCTGAGACTTCTCGATGCGATCCTGCGTCGGTGGGTGCGTTTCAAACGCCTTCGCGATCGTCCCCGGCTTCTTCTTCTCCATCGCCTCAATCTTCTCGAAGAATGAAACAAAAGCCGATGGGTCGTAGCCGGCACGGTACATGGTTTGGACGCCGAGATAATCGGCTTCGGCTTCGAAGCCGCGCGAGAACTTCAAAATACCCAACATCGCTGCCGGCCCGGCGAGTTCATACGCTCCATAGCCAATTCCGCCACCGACGAAGATCAGAGGAATTGTCGCCATTTGCATCAGCGTGTAACGCGTCTGCTCACGGGCCACGTGACAAGCCGCCACATGGGATATCTCGTGTGCCATAACGCCCGCCAACTCGGCCTCCTCGTCGGCTGCGAGGATCAGCCCGGAGTTCACATAGAAGAACCCACCCGGCAGCGCCATCGCGTTCACGACATCCGAGTCGATCACTTTGATGGTGAACGGCACCTGGGCATCGGAGTTCCGCACCAGGTTCTGTCCGATCCGGTTTACGTATTCCGTTACGACCGGATCGTTGACCAGTTTGATCTGCGACTCGATCTGCTGCGCGTAGGAGCGGCCCATGGCCACTTGCTTCTCGATGCTGTACCAGTTGCCCACCCCACGGCCACAACCCACATTGCGGTTCCCCACCGCATCCACGTCGGTCTTGCCGCCATCGTGCTTGATTTGGCTGTCATCCTGAGTCGGCAGAGTAGCCGGAGGCTGCGCGGGGGCGTTTTGCACGTCGCCTGCTTTTGGTTGGCCTTTATCTTGATCTGGAACCGGAGATGGAGTTTGCGTCTGAGTTTGAGTTTGACCCGGATTCTGCGTCTGACCGGGAGTCTGACCAGGCTGCTGTGTTTGCGCCATCGTCCAGGGCACTGCGCTGAACGCCGCCAATCCCGCTGCGATTGCCAACCCACGCAACTTCATAGAAACTCCTTTACGACCCACTCTTACCGGGATTATACGCCCAGCCCGTCCTAACCTAACCAGACTTGATTAGACGCCCGGAAGCGGGGGTGGGTTATCCGCGCCATGCCTTGTGCGGCGAAACTTTTGACATCTCGGCGAACCCTTGTTTTACGAAATCCGAACACCTCAAAAACCTGCTTGACTTTCAGGATCAAAGCTCACAGACTACTGCTGCTTCCCCTCCCATTTGCCTGACGCAATTGTCTAGGCGCGCCCCGCGCCTAACTCTACCTCAGGCCTTAACCCCGCTCAACGCACCCAACGTTCGAGCGCATGCTTGATCCAAACTCAAGCGGGAGTGCAACATGCCCGAGAGACTGATATTTGCGGTCGTTCTCCTGATCGTCGTTCTCCATTCCGCTCAATCCTTGAGCCAGCAGACGGACCAGCAGTCCAATAACAGTCAAGCGCCGGCCAAGATCGCACTTTCTCCAGTCCGCGTGGAGAATCGGCTTGGGGACGAAGTGCCCCTGCAAATTAACCTACTGGATCGGAACGGAAGGCCCGCCGCGGCAAATCAAAACATCGCCGCCGACGTGAAAGTCGAGCAGCCTTCCGGCCAGACTGCGACCTACTCCGTCACCTTCGCTCCGGGAGAGTCCTCAAAGGAGCTGCCGGTGCCGATACCCGAAAGCGGCGTATCCAAGGTTACGGTGGAACAAACTAACAAACAATTGATCGGCGGATCGAATTTTGTTCTGGTGCGTCCTGCGGGAAAGAAGCGCAACGCCAAGGTCCCCAAGAGCGCCAAGGAGCCCAAGACGGAGCAGAAGGGTCCGGGTTCAGAACTTAGAGACGTTTCCCGCGGGGGCACCAGAGTTCATCTTTTGCGGGTCGCGCTAAGAGTTTCACAGCCTTCCGCTGCACTAAATTCCGCTCAAGCAGTCGCGGTCACACCTCCTGCTCCTCAACTGCAACTCGAGGTTTCGGGAGAGGACGCGAACGGGGGAACCCGGGCCGATGGCAAGACCTGTGCTTCGGTGCAGGTTTTTTATCTTGGAGAAGCGGATCTGCAGCGCGACGTACAAATCTGGTTGAGCTTCAGCAACGGCAGGATCGACAACAATCCAATCGTAATTCAGAAAGGTACGGCGGTGGGAACCGCGTGCTGGGTTTCATCGTTTCCAATTCAGGCTGCCACCATTCGAGTAGCAGCCACGAATCCTCCCGGCTTCACCTTCGCCTCCCTCGGCGACGGCGGCGATCCCAAAGTAGCCACGCACAAGTTTACGGATAATATCGCCGGCATCCAATTTGTGAATGCCCCGCAGAGCATCACCATCGTGAACAGTTTTCTTCTAACCGCACAGTTCATTGATCCGAACAATGAACCTGTTCGGCTGACTCAGAGTCGGGACGTACACTTTACTACCGATAACGCCGCGCTCGGAATCAATCCCGGGCAGATTACCGTCCCGATCGGCGCTTTCGATGCCTCAACGCAATTAACTCCCACCTACTTTGGTATCTCTACCGTGCGAGTATCCACTCCCTACTACGACCCCGTTCCTATGCCGATTCGAATCACCTGGATCGGGGTATTGTGTTTGAGTCTCTTAGGGGGATTCTTAGGCGGGTTGCTCGCTTGGATGAATTCGAACGGAAAACTAGTCGTGCGGATTATCACCGGGTTGATCGTCGGGCTCGTGGCCAGTTGGGCTTACGTGATCGTAGGCCTACCCAAGCTCGAAACTTCTTTCTTGCACAATCAACTCAGTGTATTTTTTGTCGCATTGCTGGTCGGACTTTCCGGGGTGAAAGGAGCGACGTTTATTTCTTCGAAACTCAAGCTGCCCAGCTTCTAGGGATGTGCCGCTTTAACCGCATTGCGCTGGCGGCGGCGACATAAACCATCGCCGCCCCCGGCAAGGATCATCTGCTCGAACTGCCGGATCCGCACCAACCGGCCGCGTTCTCCCTGTTCCCCATGGTAGGCGCCTTCGGAACGTACGGTTCAAACCGTTGGCCGCTTCTCCTCGGCTAAAATCACTGTGGTATGATGGTGGTATGAAGGAGAAGACTTCTATCACACTATCGCGAGATCTGCTGGCTGGAATTGACCGGCTGGCGGGACCGCAAGGCTCACGCTCCGCGTTTATTGAGCGCGTCTTGCGGCGTTATCTGCGGCAACGGGCGCGGGCCCAGGCACACGCACACGACTTGGAACGGATCAACCGTGCGGCCGAACAACTCAATTCTGAGGCGGCCGACGTGCTGGACTACCAGTCTGCGGAGGACTGACCGTTTGCGGTGGCAAATGTGAAACGCGGAGATCTTTACCGGGTGTACAAACCACATGGCGACCCGAAGTCTCATCGGGTCTTCGTTGTGGTGAGCCGTCAGGTGCTCATCGAATCCCGCTTCTCCACTGTGATTTGCGCCCCTGTGTTCTCAACCGGCGACGGACTGTCTACCCAGGTCGCCGTGGGACCAGCGGAAGGACTTAAGCATTCGAGTTGGATTATGGCTGACAATCTAGTCAGCCTGCGAAAGACTGACTTGACGCAATACGTCGGTTCGCTGCCTCGAACGAAGATCTCGGAACTCAACAGCGCCCTGAAAATGGCTCTGGACTTGGCCTAGTTCGTCTCAAAGAACATCCGTCTTAAAGAACGTTGGGAACAAGTGACTGGGAAGCGCTGGGCACAGGGCGCTCAGTCGTAGTACTCCAGCCCCAGATGCGTGATCAGTTCCTCGCCCTTCAAATGCCGCAGCGTGTTCTTCAGTTTCATCAATTGAATGAACAGATCATGCTCGGGATAGAGCCCCGGCACCGTCATCGGAGACTTGAAGTAAAAGCTTAACCACTCCTGAATTCCCAGCCCGCGCAGCTCAGAACACCGTTTCGCCAGATCGGTCAGCAGCACTAGATCGAGCACGATCGGCGCTGCCAGAATTGAATCGCGACAGAGGAAATCAACCTTGATCTGCATCGGATAGCCGAGCCATCCGAAGATATCAATATTATCCCAACCCTCTTTGTTATCACCACGTGGCGGATAGTAGTTAATGCGAACCTTGTGGCACATGTTGCCATACAGCTCGGGATAAAGCTCCGGCTGCAGAATGTGTTCCAGCACCGAAAGCTTCGACTCTTCCTTGGTCTTGAACGATCCCGGATCGTCCAGCACCTCGCCATCGCGGTTGCCCAGAATGTTGGTGGAGAACCATCCGTTTAAGCCGAGCATGCGTGCCTTAAACCCGGGCGCAAGAATAGTTTTCATCAGCGTCTGGCCAGTTTTGAAATCTTTCCCGCAAATCGGCGCCTCGTTCTGCCGCGAGAGTTCGAGCATCACCGGCAAATCCACCGTCAAGTTCGGCGCTCCGTTGGCGAACGGCACACCCTCCATCAGCGACGCGTAGGCATACACCATGGAGGGCGCGATCATCTCGTTGTTTTCGCGCAGCGCTTTTTCAAACGACTTCACCGACTGATGCGCCTCGGTCGCTTCGATGAAGGATTCGGTCGACCCGCACCACATCGTGACCAGACGGCTGGCCCCGCTGCTTTTCTTGAATTGCCGGATGTCGTCGCGCAATTGCTCGGCAAGATCCATCTTCGTCTTGCCCTTTTTCACGTTAGGCCCGTCAATCTTCTTCACGTAGTTGTGATCGAACACCGCTGCGCGCGGCGTCACCGACGAAAGAAAAGGCTTCAACTGGTCGAGCAGCCTCTGATCGAGCACGCCCGCGTTCGAGGCCGCTTCGTACATGTTGTCTTCGAAAATGTCCCAGCCCGTAAAGACCAGATCGTCAAGCCCGGCCAGCGGCACAAATTCCTTGATCTTCGGTGAGCGGCCGTCCGTACGCTTGCCCAGGCGAACCGTGCCCATTTGCGTCAGCGATCCGATGGGCTTCGCCAGCCCCTTGCGGATCGCCTCCACGCCGGCAACAAACGTCGTCGCCACCGCGCCCATGCCCGGGATCATTACCCCCAGCTTCCCTTTCGCGGGATCGATGGTGCCGTTATTCTTGGATCGGCTTTGAGCCTTCGCTTCGGACCTCACTTCAACCCGTACCGCTTTCGCGGATTTATTCCGTGTCGCCATATTTTGGCCGCTTCCTCAGTAAGAATCTGTATGGATGTGCAAACCTTGTATGTTCTCGTATCAGGCAGGACTTTGCAAATCAGAGAGGCCAAACGTGCAGAAAATCATTCTAACGGCGCAAGACGGACATTGACTGGAAACGCGCGCAAGGCCATAAGCGCGAAAGCGGCGTCTCCATACGCGTCTATTTAGGTTGTAAAGTCTGCGCGATCATCACCTGGCGCTTGAAGTTCCCCATCATGTTGGGATCGAGCCGCACTTCCGTGGGCTTCTTGGCCAGCGTCATGGTATCGATTTTGTCTTGCAACTTGAGCAGAGCGTAGAAAAGATTCTCGGGCCGCGGCGGGCAGCCGGTGACATACACATCCGTGGGCACGATTTTATCGACGCCCTGCAGCACCGCATACGTATTGAATGGCCCGCCTACGGACGAGCACGCGCCCATCGAGATCACCCACTTCGGATCGGGCATCTGGTCATAGATGCGCTTCAGCACCGGCGCCATTTTCAAAGTCACGGTGCCGGCCACAATCATCAGGTCGCTCTGCCGCGGGCTCGGACGAAACACCTCAGACCCGAAGCGCGCGATATCGAACCGCGAGGTGGAAGACGCAATCATTTCGATCGCGCAGCAAGCCAGGCCAAACGTCATCGGCCATACGGCAGATTTCCGAGCCCAGTTGAAGACGTAGTCCACCGTGCTGATCATGAAATTCTTTTCGAATTTATTTTGCAGCCAGCCCATCCGGGCACCTCGGTTCGTAGCAGGTATCGAAACGATTATACGTTCAAAGCCAATGGCGCGAAGCACCTCAGTCTAGGGTTGGGGCGCAGGAGTGTCAATCACTTAAAGCGGAGCGGTCGGGTTGCCGCCGCATCGCGACTCAGCTACAAATAGAAACATCCATGGATTCAACGCCCGGCGTGGCCGCCCACCGCAGGACCATCGCACCTCAGCTTCTCGCTGCATGGGCTCGTATTCGCACTTCGCAATTCTGGATGGTCGCCATCGCGCTGTTTCTACGCGTGGGCTGGATCATCGTCGGCCACACCTACAAGTTCAAGCCCGCGGAAGATAATTTCGGTTTCGGATGGGAGATGGGACGCATCGGCGCCGCCATCGCATCCGGGCGCGGGTTCAGCGATGCTTTTGGTGCGCAGACCGGGCCGACCGCATGGGAACCCCCGCTCTATCCCTATTTGACGGCAGGCGTCTTCCACTTCTTCGGAATCTATTCCAGAGCATCGGCATTCATTCTGCTCACTATCAACAGCATTTTTTCCGCGCTGACCTGCGTCCCAATTTTCCTCATCGCGCGAAGGATCTTCTCTGAGAAAGTGGCTGTTGGCTCCGCCTGGACATGGGCTCTTCTGCCCTACGTAATGTTCTGGTGCACCCGCTGGGTGTGGGAGACAAGTTTTTCAGCGCTGTTGTTGGCCGTGATTTTCTGGTTGGCACTGACCATGGAAGATCGCGACGGGATTAAACCCTGGATCGAATTCGGCCTGCTTTGGGGAATCGCTGCGCTGAACAGCACGGTGCTGATCGCCTTCCTGCCCGTCTCGGGATTGTGGGCCTGGTATCACCGCGCCAAACGCGGGAAGCCTTCGCTGGTCGGTATCGTACTGGCTTCTTTGGTATTCATTGCTTGCGTCACTCCCTGGACAGTGCGCAACTATCGAACCTTCGGCAAGTTTATTTTCATCCGCGATAACCTCGGCGCGGAGTTGCGCCTCGGCAACGGCCCCGGCGCCGACGGGACCTGGATGCAATACTTGCATCCCACGCAGGATATCTTCGCCATGCGCCAGTACACGTCCATGGGCGAACTGGCCTATATCGAGAGGCGCAAACGGCAGGCAGTCGATTACATCAAGGCCGACTACCCGCGGTTCGCCGTCCTTTGCCTCAAGCGCTTTATCTACTTCTGGGCGGGACCGCCGCGGCTCTCGCAGATCTGGTGGCTGGCCGAAGTAAAGAACTCGCTTTTCCTGGCGTCGTCGGTGTTGATGTTCTGGGGACTGGGACGCGCTCTGCGCCCGCACAAACCCGGTGCGTGGCTGCTGTTCTGGCTGATTCTGCTCTATCCCGCGATTTACTACGTGGTTTATCCCGGCCAGCGCTATCGCCATCCCATTGAACCCGAGATGACGATTCTTGGAGTCTATCTTCTCACGGAAGCAGGAAAGAAAGATGCCGCTTCCGCCCGAAAATGATTCGGAACATCCGCCGGACAAATTTCGTACAACCCTGTAAGCGAAGAGCCGTCCACTTTTGGCTCTCACCAATGTGCGATCGCCGCGTCTAAAGTCTTGAAACGGAGGAATGCAATGAACCGCCCACGCCAATTCCCCGCCCCGGCCCGAATCATCCTCAGCACCTGCGCTCTGTTCATGCTCGCGCTCGCAGCGCACGCCTCTGATCACCGCGGCGCATTTAGCGAAGAATTCCATCAAACCTACGCCCTCACTCCCGACGGACGCGTGGAGCTCGACAACATCAATGGCGCGGTTCACATCTCCACCTGGGACCAGAACGAAGTCAAGGTCGATGCGCTGAAATACGCCGATTCGAAGGAACGCCTCGATCAGGCGCACATTGACATCGACTCCGGCAAAGACCATCTATCGATTCGCACCAAGTATCCCGACCACGATCTGACTTTCAACTGGGGCTCGCACAACAATCCTGCCACCGTCGAATACACTCTGACCGTGCCGCGGGGGGCGCGCCTTGACGAAATCAAGCTGATCAACGGCTCGCTCGATGTCACAGGCGTGGCTGGTGAAGTGAACGCCTCCTGCATCAACGGCAGGTTGGAGGCGCACAATCTCGCGGGGCGCGCCGAACTCTCCACCATCAACGGCCATCTGGACGCCAAGTTCGACCAGCTCCCCAGCTCCTCGCTCGAACTGAAGTCGGTGAATGGATCGGTCGAGCTGACGATTCCATCCGACTCCAAAGCCGAAATCGAGGCCAGCACCGTGTCCGGCGGGATCGAGAATGACTTCGGGCTGCATGTAAATCGTCGCAGCTTTGTGGGACATGACCTGCGTGGCGAACTCGGCAACGGCGGCACGCACATCAGACTGGAGAATGTGAACGGGCGGATCGAAGTCCGTCACGCTTCCGACGGGCGTGCTCTCAGCCCCGCGAAAGATTTGGGGCAGCGCGATAGCGATGACGATGACGACAGCAAAATCTGAACAAGCTAATAGATCGTATAGCCCGGCGCCGGAGTTCGGAGATCAGGCTTCGTCGCCATCAGTAACAGTGCGCCTTCCCGCTTGAATGCCCGGAGATCGTCGAGGCTATGAAACGATTTCGTTTGGTAGTCGTCGGGAGTCGGCGTGTCATCGGGAATTCGGCAGGCCTCAACGTTCTCGAACGCATGTTTCTTCAGCAGCTCGACGTATTCCTCCGCCGAACGCACGTGCACCGGAACTTTCAGCTTGTCCCCCCACTGCAGCGAATACGGGTTGTCCTTGTATAGATTGATAAGGATAAATAACTTTCCCCGCGGCGCCATCACGCGAAACAATTCCATCAGCGCGCGATCCTGATCGGCGTAGTAGTAAAACGATTCGACCGACAGCACTTTGTCAAAAAAATTCTCTTCCCAGGGAATCTGCTGCGCCGATCCCCAGACGTAAAGCACGTTGTCAAAATCTTTCGAAGCGGCGCGCGCCTCGCGAATCATTTCGTCGGCGACATCGAGACCCACCACCTGGCCGAAACCATCCGGCCCCTCGCCCACCAGCCGCGCCAGCAGCCGCGTCGCCCATCCCGATCCGCAACCCAGGTCCAGCACACGCTCGCCCGGACGCAGGTTCATGCGGCGAATCGTCTTCGCCGTGATGTCGAAGTGATGGCTTTCCATCTTCGCGCCTTCGCCAGCCGCGGCCCAGCGATTGAATTCCTGTTGCAGCTTCTCGTCGGGAGTGAGCGATTTTTCGGGCATCAGAAAGATTTTAGCGTGTCGCCGAGTGCTATGGCATCTCCCGGTTTGTCTGTGAGCAGACCGAGGAATCGAGCTTCCGCTCTGCTTCCGATACGAGCAGTATCTAACGGGGACCTCCGAAGCCGTGAGGGTATGGCTTGGTTACAACAGTCACGCTGCGATTACACTGCGCGGAGCTCACGGCGGGAACTTCCTGGCGGAGGCGGAGTCTGCCATTATTGACCCATGCACCCCTCCACTGGATTTTCGGTACTCCGTCAGGTGCGTCGGCTCGTTATTGCGTTGCTGATTACGATCCTGAGTGTGACCCTTCTACTTCGACTGGATGCCGCAATCTTTGAATACCGCGTGTTAGCTATGCTTCGACAGATGGAGAAGTTCAAGCTCGGCCAAACCAGCAGAGCAGAGCTCGTCGACAGTGTGACGGGTATGCGGTCTTCGCCTTGCGCGCCGGTTCCGAATCCTTCCGAATGCCTATCTAAGCAGATGTTTAACTGGTCCGGTCACCTGTTATTCGTCCGTCTTCAGAAACTATATGGCGTGTACTGGGACAACAAAACCATCTTCGAAGCGGGCCATTGGCTGGGGATCAGAATATGCGACTTCTATGTGACATTTGAAATTCGGGGTCAGAAGGTACAGGGCCTCTACTACGGCCTCTTTCTGGATAATGGTTCAAACCAGTACCCCGGCGCGATTGTGGTACACGTTGGTTCGACAGACGGCTACCCTAACGCGCGGCTCAGCAATGCCGAAGACGAGAGCCCGGAATACTCGGCCAGTAGGTACCACCAGTGGCCAGAGCTAAATCTGAGTATTTCGTTCACCCCGATGGCGCCCGACACCCTGACCCGCCATGCGTTTGAACCGTCTCTAAACTGCATCTGGAAATTCGACCGGTTGTCGCACGTCGAAGCAAATTTTCCCTTCAGCCTGGCAAGATGAAGAAAACATAGATCGGGCCGTAGGTGCACGTCTGCATAGCTCGAATCCATGCCCAGATCGCATCCCGCCCCATCGAGTACGCGACGCCTCAGACATTTTGCTCGTCGAAGTTCAGCACGTAGGGCCCGAAATGGGGAGCGAGACCTACGGAACAACATTCCCCCTGGTAGATTACAAACTGCTATGTGTTCTTAAAGGCAAGGCGAATCGCTCGCTAAAGTCCTTGCATTATTCGTCACTCGTCTACGACCCAGCAAACCCTCGTCAGCAGATGCCCAATCCCGCCATTCAATTGCTCCACCCCGGCGCCCGCGTCTTGATGTTCTCCAACGAACCTTGGCAAGTCGATGAGGCGTGCGAAATAGTAACCGCCACGGATCGCGCGATGCAGACAATTCAATCAGCATTAGCGCAGAAGGAGTCGCGACTTCGCTGACATCGTCGCCGTCTCTGTGCTACAGTTTTCCTCCTCATGGCGACACGCCCTCAGGACCCTCCGTCCAAGCCTGACCCGGGATCACTTTACTGCCCAAATTGCGCGCAAGAGGTAAACGACCCTCTGACTTGCGGCGATTGTTCTGCCGTCATCTGCCGCCGCTGCGGCACGCCGCTCGAATCTCCCGACGAACTGGGAATCGGATAATGGAAACGCCCACCGCCGCGCCCGCTATCGAAAATCCCGCAAAGACCTCGCAACCGACCCTCGTTCGCGGACTCAGCCTGCTCGACTCCGTGCTGCTGCTGGTCAGCGGCATCATCGGCTCCTCGATTTTTCTTACCGCGAGAGACATCGCCGGCCCGCTGCCGCAGCCCATGTTGTTCTTGCTGGTCTGGGTGATCGGCGGCGTGATTTCGCTCTTCGGTTGCGTCGCCTTCGCGGAACTGGGATCGATGTTCCCCGAATCCGGCGGCCAATACGTTTATCTGCGCGAAGCGTACGGCGATCTGGTCGCTTTCCTCTATGGATGGATGCTGTTTGCGGTCGCCAATGGCGGCACCATTGCGGCTCTCTCCGTGGCTTCCGCAGCTTATACGGGACAAGTCTTCCCCATCGTCTCGCAAGAGCATGTCGTCGTTTCTATCCTTGGAATCACGATTACCCGCGCGCACCTATTCGGACTGCTGCTCATCGCCGTCCTCACTTACGTGAACGTTGTCGGCTTACGCTGGGGCACGCTGCTCCAAAATCTTTCCACCTGGACCAAGTTCGCAGCCATGGCCGCCTTCGTGATTCTAGGATTCGCCATCGGCAAGGGCGACTGGTCGCACTTCCGCTCCCACGGCGTCGGCCTCACCATGGGGCTTCACCCAACGCAACTGATCTCCGCCATGGGCATCGCGCTGATCGCGGTTTTCTGGGCTTATGACGGATGGGTATACATCACGTGGGTCGCGGGCGAGGTGAAAGAACCGCGTCGCAACGTTCCGCTAGCCATGGTATTGGGAGTGGTTGTGGTGGGCGCGATCTACATGGCGATGAATGTGACCTATCTCTACGCGTTGCCCCTTGGCGAGATCGCGCAGCATGAAACCATCGCCCATGCCGCCGCAGCCGCGTTGTTTTCTCCGCACGCCGCGGTGTGGCTGTCGCTGATGATCGCGATTTCCTGTTTCAGCGCGGCGGCTACCTGCACCCTCTCCGGAGCTCGCGTCTACCTTGCCATGGCGCAGGACGGCGTCTTCTTCAAGCGCATGGCCGTCATCCATCCCAAGTGGCGCACGCCCGCATTCAGCTTGATTGGACAAGGCATCTGGGCCGCGCTGCTCACCATCAGCGGCCGCTACGATCAGCTTTACACCTACGTTATTTACGGCATGGTGCTTTCCTACACGCTGACCGTGATCGGAATGTTTCTGCTGCGCTGGAAGCGTCCCGACATTCCGCGCCCCTACCGCTGCACGGGATATCCGTGGCTCCCCGCAATCTATGTTCTGGTCGGCGCCGCTTGGACCTTGAATACAATCATCACGCGACCCACCGAGGCTTTCTGGGGCACCGCCATCGTGCTGGTGGGCGTGCCGGGATACTTGTATTGGAAGCGCAATGCTCGGAAGGCTACAGCTGTGGAGTAGAACATGTTCGACCGATTTACCGAGAAAGCGCGGCGCGTAATTTTCTTCGCGCGCTACGAAGCCAGCCAGTATGGCTCGCCGAAAATCGACACCGAACATCTGCTCCTCGGACTTTTGCGCGAGAACAAGGCTCTGCACCGTTGGCTGCCGCAGTCAACTCCCGAAACCATCCGCCGGCGAATCGATGATCTTTCAAAAGCACGCCCTACGCTCCCAACCAATGTCGATCTGCCGCTTAGTGAGGCCGCGAAGCGCGTTCTAAAGCATGCTATGACCGAAGCCGATGGCCTCTCCCACCGGCACATCGGAACCGAGCACCTGTTCCTTGGCTTGCTCGACGAAGAGGAGTGCTTTGCCGCCTCGCTTTTGCGCGAAGGCGGAGCCGACGCTGCGAGCATTCGGCAGCAAGTAGCGGCGGGTGACGACAAACGGTCGATGCCAGGAATTTATGAAGCCATTCGCACCCGCAGCTTCGGATCCCTCTCGGGAGGTGCGATCCTCATTCATGGCATCGCCCGCAGCGCCGACCGGGTTCACGAATTAGTCCAGCGCTGCCGCATTTACAACTGGCACTGGGCCAAGCGCTCTTGGATTAACTCCGATATTGTGATCGAAAAAAAGACCGGCAAAGTCTCTTTTGATCTGCGCCTCGCCGAGGACACTGAAAATTTCGAACTCGTCAAAGGCGGCTGGAAGAAGGACCACTGCTTCATCTGCCGCTGGGAGTTATTCGAGTCTCTGGATGATGCGGACCACGGTACCGGCTATACCAACGGCCATCACTGGGTATGTACTGAATGCTACGCAAAATTCTGGCAGCGGCCGGACTTCTTCTCCTCTCCTCATTATTCCGACATCACCTAACGCCCGGTCTGCGCACAGTTTAGCGTCAGATACTCCGGTATTAACTTAAGACTGCCTGTTCGTTTTTCGTAACAAGCGCGAGAAACCACTTGCGTCGTTGCCGGTCTGCTGCTACTTTCCAACCAACTAACGGGCCAGCACTGATCTCGGGGATGTAGAGGGCTAGGCTCCTTTTCCTGGGTGGTTTGCGAAAATACTCCTGTGGTAATGCTTCTCTGCTTCTGTTCGACTCCAGGCTCGGCCCAATCGAAAGGAGATCTATGTCTACTCCGAAGAATCGTCTACCACTTGCCGGTAGTGAGCGCGCGCCGTTAGAAGGAGCGCATGAAGTCGGTCCAGCGAATCCCAATGAGACGGTCGACGTGACCATCCGTTTGCGATCGCGCGCCGGAAAAAAGCCGCCAGTGAATCCGCAGGAATTTACCAAGCCCATTGAGAAGCGCGCCATTTTTACGCGCGGAGAATTCGAAAAACACCACGGCGCGGACCCGGAAGGAATTGCCCGCGTGGAAGCATTTGCCCGCGAACACAAACTCAGGGTTAAGGAGAAGAGCGTGGCGCGGCGGACCGTCATCCTGTCCGGGACCGTTACCGCCATGAACCAGGCATTTGGCGTCGAACTGAAAGAGTATGAACATCCCGGCGGGAGATATCGCGGCCGTACTGGAGCAGTCCACATTCCGGCGGACTTGCAGGACGTAATCGAAGGCGTCTTTGGCCTGGATAATCGTCCCCAAGCCAAACCGCATTTTCGTAGACGGCACGGACGAACCGGCGCTCGTGCCGCGGTCGTAAACCTTTCCTACACGCCGATACAGGTCGCCACTTTCTACGACTATCCCACCGGCGTGGATGGATCCGGAGAATGCATCGCGCTGATCGAACTAGGAGGCGGGTTCAACCCAACGGATCTTGGCAACTACTGGAATCAACTCCAGCTTTCGAAAACGCCTACCGTTTCGGCAGTCTCGGTGGGAAACGGCAGCAACAATCCTACGGGGGACCCGAATGGCCCCGATGGCGAGGTGATGTTGGATATTGAAGTATCGGGGGCTATTGCGCCGGGCGCAAAGATCGTCGCTTATTTTGCCGAGAACACGGACGCTGGTTTTTTGAATGCGATCACCACGGCCGTGCACGACAGCACAAACAATCCTTCCATCGTGTCCATCAGCTGGGGCGGTCCCGAATCTTCCTGGACCCAGCAGGCGATGACGTCCATGGATGAGGCATTTCAATCTGCAGCTGCAATGGGTGTGACCGTTTGCGTGGCGGCGGGAGATGATGGCTCGACTGATGGCGTAACCGATGGACTGAACCACGTGGATTTTCCAGCGTCCAGTCCCAATGTGCTGGCCTGTGGGGGCACAGAGCTGGTGGCGTCGGGCAATACCATCACGAACGAAACGGTGTGGAACGAACTCGCCAACAATGAAGGTGCAACCGGAGGCGGTATCAGCGACGTGTTTCCGCTTCCTAGTTACCAGAGTGCTGCGGGAGTTCCGCCTTCGGCGAATCCCGGCGGGCATGTTGGACGCGGGGTTCCGGACGTTGCGGGGGATGCCGATCCGACCACTGGTTACGTCACCCTTGTTGACGGCAAGCCTGACGTGATCGGGGGAACCAGCGCTGTAGCTCCGCTTTGGGCCGGATTGATTGCGCTGGTCAACGAGAGCATCGGAAAACCTGCTGGGTTTATCAACCCATTGCTTTATCAGAACGCTGGGACGGCCGGTGATCTCACTGACATCACCTCCGGTAACAATGGGGCCTATTCTGCCGGCCCAGGATGGGATGCCTGTTCAGGGCTTGGGTCCCCGATCGGAAGCCGGGTTGCCGTAGTATTAGGGGCACCAGCGCAGCCGCAAGCCCGGAAAACCGGCACTTAGGAACGGAAACTCGAAGTGGCGCGATCGGGCGAAGCTTCCCGCCTCGCGCCACTTCTTCCCGATTGATTTCAGACCACTTGCACCCCTCAGGCGCCTCCAAATGGGCCTTCCGATGCCTCATTTGTTACATTCAATTCACACTGCAGTCCGGGCGTTCACGTACAATTAATGTCCGCCACGTATGACGCAGTAGCTTTATTTGCACCCTTTTTGTTGCAGTCGCTTGTTGTAACATCCTTGGGTTTGTAATCGTATGTGCGT
The DNA here is from genome assembly GCA_963773675.1 of uncultured Acidobacteriaceae bacterium. Taxonomy (GTDB): domain Bacteria; phylum Acidobacteriota; class Terriglobia; order Terriglobales; family Acidobacteriaceae; genus Sulfotelmatobacter. Next base: position 220,290 of record CAVZCG010000007.1, on the reverse strand, counting down.
TCGTGCCTTTCGTGGAGAAGAAATGAGCCGCTCTGTGGTCGTCCGTCTGTTGGTTGTGGGGTTCCTCGTTACCGCTCTGTTCACCGGATGTTCGCGCGATCCCAATATCCGCAAGCAAAAATATCTGGAGAGCGGCGACCGCTACTTTGACAAAGGCCAGTACAGCGAAGCCAGAATCCAGTACCTCAACGCACTGAAATTGGACTCACGCTTTGCCCCGGCACGTTACAAGCTGGGAGAAACCTATCTCAAGCTCGGCAACGCCTCCCAAGCCTTGCTGGAACTTTCGCAAGCAGTAGACCTAGCCCCTGACAATTATCCGGCCCAGATCGATGTCGCCAATCTCTTCGTTGCGGCCTCGAGGACCCCGGACGGGTCGATCAACAATGATTGGCTGAAAGAGGCGCGGAAACACCTCGACATTCTGCGCGAGAAGCAACCCCAGAATCCCAAAGTCTTCGAGGCCTGGGCAGACTATTACTCAGCTCAGAACAATCTGGGAGCGGCGCTGCAGGAAATGCAGAAAGGCATCGCGGCCGATCCCAATCGCTCGGAGTCTTACTTGGATCTGGCGCTTCTTCAAGTGCGCGCGAGCCTGCTCGACCAGGCAGAAGGCAATTTCAAGAAAGCCGCCGAACTCGATCCTAAAGCCACGAACGCTCAGCTGGCGCTCGGAGGCTTTTACCAATCGCGCAGTCGCATGCCTGAGGCCGAACAACAATTCAAGCATGCCATCGAACTTGCTCCCAAGGACCCCACACCTCGCGAGGCCTTGGCGCGCCTTTACATGCTGGAAGGGAAGAAAACTGAAGCCGAGGCATTGTTGAAGAAGGCCAAGAGCGACCTTCCGGATAATCCCGAAGCCTACCATATGCTTGGAGATTTTTATTTCGCGAGTGGCGATCTGGATAAAGCTACGGCGGAATACTCCTCGCTTTACAACGACCATCCGAAGGACATGCAGGTCAAGAAGAACTACGTCCAGCTTCTGATCCTGAAGAACCGTCTGGAGGAAGCCAGCACGCTGAACAATGAAATCCTGAAAGCAAACCCGCACGACCCGACAATGCTGGTCTACCGCGGACAGATACAGCTTCGCCGCAACGATGCGGGAGGGGCGGTGGACTCACTGCAGCAGGCCATCAATGACGACCCCGACAACGCCGTGGCCCACTATCAACTTGGTCTCGCCTTTGATATGCAGCACAACGATGCGCGCGCCGAATCAGAATGGCGTGAGGCCGCGCGGCTGCGGCCCGATCTCACGGATGCACCGCGCGCACTGGCTGCGCTGGAAATGCGTCGTGGCGATCTTGACGCCCTTACGCAAACTGCCCAGCAGATCATTACCGGAGCGCCTTTCGCACCCGACGGCTACCTGATGCGCGCCCTGGTGGAGATGAATCGCCAGAGATATTCCGAGGCCCAGCAGGACCTGACCAAGGCGATGGGCATCGCTCCCGCAAGTCCGGCTCCTTACGTATACATGGGCGATCTTTACCAGACGCAGAAACAGTACCCGGAGGCGATTAAATTCTTCTATCAGGCGCTCGATAAGGATGCGGCGTCTACCGATGCACTGCAGGGCATCATGAACGTCTATCTGGCTCAGAAGCAGACTGACCAAGCCGTCGCCGCCGCGCGGACTCAGATCGCCAAGTCGCCCGAAACCGGCGGCTTCTACGATCTACTGGGGACGGCGCTGTTCCAGAAAAAGGACTTGAGCGGAGCAGAGGCTGCGCTGCGCAAGGCGATTGAACTGGACAAGAATAATGCCGATGCGCTTTTGAAGTTAGGCCAGGTGCAGGCGGCCGAAGGCTCAGTGAGTCAGGCGCTGGCCACATATCAACAATCGATCAAGGACCATCCCCGGGAGATTGGTTTCTACATTCTTGCGGGTGAGATGTACGAATCGCAACAGGATTGGCCTAACGCGAAAACGATGTACCAGAAGGCGCTGGAAATTCAGCCCGCCAATCCGCTGGCCTCAAACAATCTGGCGTACGTGATGCTGGAACAGGGTGGGAATGTCGACGTGGCGCTGGCGATGGCCCAGACTGCGCGGCGCGGGATGCCAGACTCCTCGAGTGTCGCAGACACCCTTGGTTGGGCTTATTACCAGAAGGGTGTGTACAAATCTGCGATCGATCTGTTCCAGGAGTCGCTGCGGCTCAACGAGAAGCGGGGCGAGGTGGATAATCCGACAGTCCACTATCATCTCGGGCTGGCCTATCAGAAAGTGAACCAGCCAGCGCAAGCACGACAGCAACTGGAGCGCGCTCTGAGGATCAATCCTAACAACAGCGACGCGCGCAAGGCGCTATCGGAGCTGCGCGGCTAACCCGCGCCCCACCCAATCCCATCAACTTTGCGTCCGGGAGCGCTGCAGGGTCTCCGACGGTTTCTCTCCGAAGCGCGCCTGGTATTCCGCGGCGAAGCGCCCGAAGTGAAGAAAGCCCCAACGCGAGGCGGCTTTGGTCACGGTCGTGACCTGATTTGGTTGCGCCAGATCGTCATGCACGCGCTCCAGGCGTAGCCGGCGCAGAAACTGCATGGGAGTGTAGCCGCGTTTTCGCTGGAAGCTGTGTTGCAGGGTTCTGGAACTGACCCCAGCGGCCATGCATATATCTCCGAGAGACAGCGCCATGTGTGCGTTGGCGCTCATGTACTCTTCGGCGGCGCGCACCTGCCAGGGAGCGGCATAGCGGGAGCGAACCAGCAACCGCGTGTAGTTATGTCGCTGTGCCTCCAGCAGGAGCGCCACCAGATCGTTCTCCAGCGCGCGCGCAGGCAGCCCATAATGCTCTTCTTGTTCACGGTCTGACTCGCCCTTTGGATTGCCGCCAGTGGTGCGCATCCGTTCGAGGTGAGTGCACAGACTCAGGACCAAACGGCGGAAGCGTTGTCCCGCCTCGGTCCTCAGATTAAAGCAAGGAAAAAAGACCAAGGGAGAGTTAATCCGCCGCAGAAGCATCTTTTCCAATTCCTGAACCAGATTCTCGCGGCTGAGTCTTAGAAAAAGCAATTCGAAGTGCTCGGGAGTCCGGGCTTCGACGGGCTGCAATGGCGACTGCACTAATCCCCATCCCGAACGCACCGGAACGATCTCGCCAGCCACGCGATGCTCCACATCCCCGGCGACGGAGAGAACAACGGCGTAGGAATCGTCGGGCAACTGGGCTTGGACCTTCATGGCGCCAGTAGTTTTAACGGTCGACAAGTGCATTCGCGGACTTTGAGCCCCAAAAATCTGAGTGGAAAACGCAGACCTGGGGCCGATCAATTCTGAACGATACGGGACGGCGGACTCGGCCAACACGGATGCAGCTTCCTCCACGTCCGTGGTTTCGAGGACTAACGGATACAAAAGTAGATTTTGATTAGACTGGTGAATACCTTCTGAGAACATCGCCCCTCGTTACGGTTCCATGTACCTTATCTTTCGGGATGGCAGAGTTCAAGAGCAATTTTCTTAATGAAACGATTCACTATGATTTATCCATCCGACTGTGTACCTTGGAGATCACTGCAGGCGAAGCCAATTGCGTAAACCGGATTGCTGATTTCTCCCGCTTGTTGAGAATAACTACATCGCGTACGCGTTCTTCGCGAAGTACAGGTGATGGGACCGATGGAGACAACAAAGCCGCAGCAGCGGCGCTGGGAGCGCTACCAGGTAAAGATTCGTACCAAGATCACTCTGAACACAAACGGTGAAACGTTCTGCTTCCATGGCGAAGCCAGCGATGTTAGCCAAGGCGGCCTGCGGCTGTTCATGCCGCGCGATCTCGAGCCGGGCATCATCATTCTCATGGAATTTTCTCTGCCTTACAACTCACGAGTAATGGCGATTCGCGGATTGGTCAGAAACCGCAGCGGTTTCAGCTACGGAGTGGAATTCATGAATCCGACTGCTTACCAGCGAGACACGATTACCCAGTTATGCAAGACCCTGCAACTCCTGCAGTGAACGCCACCCCGCCTTCCTTGTGAAAGGCGGTGAGGTTGCGATATGGAACGCTCGTTGATCTGGATCGAGGGTGACGCGGCCGGCTGGTCGTGCTCGAACTGTGGATGGCGATTCGCGGTACCGACGCTGTTAAGTGGAGAAGAAGAAGCTATGGCAGCATACGATCGCCTCGCCGCCGCGAAATTTCGCGAGCATCAGTGCGAAGCTGAAGTGAGCATTCCTGCGCCAGCGAACAAGAAACCGGATACTGGGAGCGCTTTCGCAAACCGCGCGCGAATTTTGATTATGCGGGGTTTCAAGCCGAAGGATGCGGTGGAACTTGTGCTGCACGAAGTCGCAACGGAATCGGGCGGCAACGCAAAGCGCATCGAGAAGGCGCGCGCCGATGCCGAAGAATTTCTTTCCAAAATCCGCCAAGGCTTAATCTAGAAACCAAGGCTCAATCCAGAACGACGATGTCCTGCTTGTCCGGATCTTCGGCCTGAGGGCGGCGAGCAGTACGGTTTGAGGGCAGGCCCGCGTCGCGGATTTTATAGAGCAGCGCCCGATAGCTGATGTTGAGCGCTCGAGCCGCCTGTTTCCGATTCCAGTGATGATGCTGCAGCACCTTCAGGATAATCTTGCGTTCTAATTCGTGAACGGCCTGGCGAGTAATCTTCTTCAGCGAGATCGGCCCATCGACGGCGATATCGGCACTGAAGAAATCAGGCTCGTGCGAGCGCAGATCTCCCGAGATCGCCTCTTCGGTGCCTAGGATCACGTAGCGCTTGATAAGGTTCTCCAGCTCGCGAACATTCCCCGGCCAGTGATATTTCTTGAGTGAGTTCATCAAATCAGTGGAGAGCGGTTTGGCGCGAGAGTTGAATTTACGGTTATAGCGGTCGAGAAAATAGGCAATGAGATCCGGCAAGTCGGAAGCCCGCTCGCGCAGCGGCGGCATGTGAAGATTCACGACATTGATGCGATAGAAAAGATCCGCGCGAAACGTGCCGTTGGCGATTTCCTCTTCCAGCTTTCGATTGGTGGCGCACACCACGCGCACTTCAACTTTTTTGTCTTCCTGGGCGCCGATCCGGCAGAACTGTCCGTCCTGCAGCAACTGCAGCAGTTTCGACTGCAGGCTCATGTCGAGTTCTGAGATTTCATCCAGAAACAAAGTTCCACGATGCGCCATCTCCACCCGGCCAGGCTTCGTGCCGAAGGCTCCGGTAAAGGCGCCTTTTTCGTAACCGAAGAGCTCGCTCTCGAGCAGCGTTCCAGGAATCGCAGGACAATTGACCTTCACCCACGGCCCAGTCTTCCATGGCGAAGCAGCGTGGATCATGCGTGCGATTATGTCCTTACCAGTACCACTCTCTCCCTGGATCAGCACCGGAACGTTCGCGCTGGCCAATTTCGCGAGCCGCTCTCGCAAGGCTCGCATGGCCTCGGTGTTCCCAAAAACCACCGCCTCGGGAGGCATCTCTCCCAGAGGCTGCACCAGGGAACTGACTAGATGTGAAGTGCTCATAAGGCTTTACCGGCTCGGCCGCACAAGCTCTGGCATGCGTGCATCCGGGGAAACAAACACGAAGGAGCGGGCTAACTCAGTGTAAAGGCTAGTCTATGTAATTGATGAAAAGCAACTTACTAAAGATTTCCCTTGGGAGACATCTAGTAATCTCGGGGGAGGGTTAAGCGGAAGTGTACTGCAACGTTCACCAAAGGAAAAGCCCTCATACCATGGAGGCTTGTTTCCTTCGCAGTATTTTGACTGGGACACGGTCGCTCATCAGTGGCCGGAAGAACTTCACGCCAACCAGGTTGTAGGTTTCGGCGTGCTGGGTTCGTAACACTTTGGCACGCAAGGTGCGTGAGGCCGTCGGCAGAGCCGATTGAGCAGCTAAAGGTGCGCTTGGAATTTCGAGGGAAACTTCTGCCGCCGCGGGGAGGGAACGTCGAACCGCCACGAGCATGCCGCCAGCAGATACGTTGAGGGCGGTGGCGAACTCCAAATACTCCTTATCCTCATCCAGCCGGATCCTGACAAAGACTGGTATGGCCAGAGGCAAGCGCGGCCATCGCCGGCGCTCTGCCATGGGAGTCTTTGCGATCACTCACGCCCCTTCTCTATCCGATTTACGCCAAAATAGGCAGCAGCTTTGGGGCCAAAATGGGGGTTAACCGGACCATTGGGGAAGCGAGTCCCATGAAACCCGATGAAACCACCCCGATCACCGCCCGAGACCGCGACAACCAAGCAAAGTGCTGTGTTTCTATCACCTTCGAGCCCTGCGCCCATTCAATCTCGCGGATGGCCAGCCGCCCTGCGGCGTCTTTGTATAGTGCAAGGTTTTGCTACTCTTGGGTAATCAGGTTGCATTTTTCGTTGACAATGAAAAGTAACCTGGCTTACGATTTTGTTAACAGATTCAGATCATTCGCTCCGTCATCCTCCCTCTGTGCTAGACCGCCGTGCCCCTTATGGTCACCGTGCAAAAGAATGTGTGCGCTCCCGAGGCTGGCAAAGGAAGAGTGAGTGACTCGACTCATTCGGCTTCCGGATCAGGAATGCCTAGCTCGGCAGATCTCCCACAGGCCTATTCCGAACTACAACAGCGATTTCAACGCACCACGAACGCCCTTGGATCCGCCGCGCACGATCTCAAAACACCTCTGGCAATTCTGAATGGATATGTCGAATTGTTGCAGAGCGAAAAGCTGGGACCAATCAGCGAGCGGCAGCGAGAAGTTCTCCATGACATGGAGGAGAGCGGCAAACGGCTGCAGCAGTTCATCCAGGATTTCCTCACCTATAGCGCCTTGGAGACCGGCGGCCTGAAGATGCAGTTTGCTGTCGGCAACATCAACGAGTGTCTCTCCGAGGTCTGTCGTCTGTGGTCGACGCGGTTTCAGGGAAAAGGATTGGCACTTTATTTTCTGGCCAATGACAAGCTCCCGGAGTTCGAATTCGATCTTCCGAAGCTGGAGCGCGTCATTTCAAATTTGTTAGAGAATTCCTTCAAGTTTGTTCCTCAAGGCGGCACGGTTTGGTTGCACGCCGAGCCTTACATGTGGGAGCGCCGCGCCGCTACCCAGCCAGCGTCCGCAGGTGAACGGCGTCGGCAGATGAATTCTCAACCTAATTCCGTAAAAGTCAGCGTCTCCGACACCGGTCCCGGAATCCCAGCGGAGTTTCATCAGGAAGTCTTCGATGATTTTTTCCGCCTGCCGAACAATGACAGTCAGGAAGGCATGGGCCTGGGTCTCGCCATCGTGCGCCGCCTGGTTCAGGGCATGGGCGGAAAAGTCTGGCTGGAAAGCGATCCCGGCGCGGGCTGCAAATTTTCATTTCTCATTCCTTTCAAACCATCCTCCACACCCGGTGTTAAGGGAAAGGCTCGATGAGCGACACCGCCAAGATTCTTCTGGTCGATGATGAGCCCGCCATGCTTCGCTATATCCGGACCTTGCTCGAAGTCGACGACTACAAAGTGGAGACAGCTTCGACCGGCGAAGAGGCGTTGCAGCGCGTGGATAAAGGAATGGAGCCGGATCTGGTTCTGCTCGACGTTCTCATGCCCGGCATCGACGGTCTGGAGACTCTGGAACAACTTCGCCAGAAGCGGCCCGGCGCCAAAGTCGTGATGCTTTCCTGCGTCAGTGACACCCGCAAGGTGGTGCAGGCCATGAAGCTCGGCGCGCATGACTACCTGACCAAACCCTTTCAGAAGTCGGAACTCGATGCGGTGATCCATCAGTGCCTGGGTCAGGGAAAGGGTCCTGTGGGAGGCGAGGTCGAGGAAGTTGCCGACGACGTATTCTTCGTCGCCGCTAGTCCCGCGATGCGAAAGATCCGCTCGCAAGCGGCGCTGGTCGCCCATGTCGATATTCCGGTATTGCTGCTGGGTGAAAGTGGCACCGGCAAGGAAGTGCTGGCCCGCCTGATTCACAAGCTCTCGCCGCGGGCGCATCGAACTTTCTTGAAGGTTAATTGCGCGGCGGTTCCCGCGGACCTGCTGGAGAGCGAACTGTTCGGCTACGAGCCTGGTGCCTTCACCGGGGCAACGCACGCCAAGCCCGGCAAGTTCGAGCTCTGCAACAAAGGCACGATTCTGCTGGATGAAATTGGCGAGATGCCGCCAGCCCTGCAGGCCAAGTTGCTGCACGTGTTACAGGACCAGCAATTCTCACGGCTGGGCAGCCGTTCTGTGATCAAAGTCGACGTGCGCATTCTGGCGGCCACCAACATCGACATTCCTCAGGCACTCGCCACCAAGCGGCTGCGGGAAGATCTTTACTACCGCCTGAACGCGTTCACCTTGCAACTGCCGCCGCTCCGCGAACGCAAGGAAGAGATTCCGATCCTGTTAAAGCATTTCATGGGGCATATGGCGGAACAGTACGCCCGGCCTCAGCTTCCACTCTCGCCGGCTTTGCTGGAGGCATGCCAAAGATATTCCTGGCCCGGCAACTTGCGGGAGTTGAACAATTTCCTGAAGCGCTATCTGATCCTGGGGGACGAGAACTTAGCCGCCTCCGAGTTGCAGCCACGCCAGGACGGCAACGGAGGCGCTGCAGGCTCAGATCCAGCCGTGAAGGAAGCTGGCGGCGGATTGAAGTCGCTGGCCCGCACTGCGAAGGACGAAGCCGAAGGCGAAGCCATCCGGCAGGCTCTCGAGCAGACCAACTGGAATCGCAAACAGGCGGCCGGGCTGCTACAGATTAGCTACAAAGCCCTGCTCTATAAAATTCGGCAATACGGAATCGCCGAAGCCAAGAGCCACCACAAACTCTCCGCTGGCGCCTGATCTTCGCCGGCACTTTCACGCAAGAAACTTCTTCAGAATACTGGCTCGTCCGAAAAAGCTCTCTTCTGCTCTACTGCACCGTCAAACTGAACCCGGCACTCTGTGTATAGGAGCCCGAAGTGGCGGTAAGCTGGAGCGAGTATGTGCCAGCCGGAGTTCCGGTCACGACTGGCTGTTGCTTCGCCTTGCTGCAAGCCGGCAACGGGATGATGAACGAGAACAATGCTAGGACCACAAGCAGGCCTAGCAGGCGATTTCGCCGGCGTTTCTTGCCTCCCAATCCAACCACAGCCATCCCCGGAACCATGAGCCAGAGAGCATAAAACCGCCCGCCCCACCGAAGAGAACTGATCACGGACGGAGGTCGCGCCGTTGTCGTGAGGTTGAGGGTGCTTGACTGGGCGCCCGGGCCATTGAACGTAAGACTGGCGGGAGTGAATCCGCAACTCGCACCTATCGGCGCACCATCGCAAGTCAGCGACACGTTGTTTCCAAATGTGATGGCCGGGTTTACCTGCACGAAGTAGGTTGCAGTGTTGCCGGCAACCACGGTTTGGCTGGAAGGATTGATCGCGATCGAAAAATTCGTAGCCGTGAACGAAGCCGTGTAGGTAACGACTGGGTTAGTATTGTTCGCGTTAGTGGCTGTCACCGTAATCGAACCAGTCCCAGCCGTAGTCGGGGTCACAGAAAATGCCACGGTCGCGATCGAACCTGATTGCAGAACTGGAATAACGCAAGCCGCATTCGTACCGGCAGGCGCGCTGCAGATACTGCCAGCTCCGCCGGAGGCGCCGGTAAACGTAGCCGATATGTTTGTAGAAAGCTGTGCGCCCACGGTGACGTTCGTGGCCAGGTCTGGCCCCTGATTTGTGACGGTAAAGGTGATTGAGATCGGATTGCCCGCGCCCACTACTCTTGAGCCCGGAGAGTACACTGGCGCCACGCAGGTAATGCACAAGTCGTTCACCGGTCGCAAGGCTACCGCGAACGCGTCCATGGTGGTTCCTTGGAAGGTCGGCTGAAACGGCCCTTGCACCTGCAAATTCGTTGAAGTCGTATCGCCCGCAAAATAAGTATTGAGGCCCTGATCCACCGTGATGCTGGTGCCACGATCCACTCCGTTGCCACCGAAATACGTGGCGTACGAACCCACCGTATTGGTACCCGACAGAGTGGTCGTATCAAGGTGCGCAAAGAAAGCGTTCTGTGTGCCGTTGAGCGTAGTCTGGATGGCGCCCGGGGATGCGGGGAAATCTGTTGAGCTGGTCTCGCCAGTGACCAGCGCTCCCGCCCCGGTATCGACCGCGATCGCCAGACCGCTATCGTTTCCGGATCCCCCAAGGTAGGAAAAATAGCTGAGACCTACTGCATTCGTAGTGGTGGTAGATCCGGACGTCTCGGTAGGATTCGTAAACTTCGCCACGTAAGCGTCCGTGTTCGTAGTGGTCGCCGGACATGCCCCGAGGACAGCCGTTGGAGCGTTCAGGCAGGCCTGAAATTGCCCGGCTCCAGTGGGAGCATTGAAATTGTCGGAATTGGTCGACCCCGTAATGTAGATGGCCGAGGCAGTGGTATCAATCGTGAGCCCAGTGGAGGAATCGTTATTGTCACCGCCGAAGTAGGTGGAGAACAGCAGCTGCGTGGCGCCAGTCTGAGCGTTGTTCGGATTCAGTTTCGCCACAAAAGCATCGGTCGCTGCGGAAGTTGTCGCCGTCCCACAACTGACAGGATAGGTGATCGTGACCGGAGGAGGCGAGTCGAGGCAAGGCTGGTAGGCGTTCGTGATGGGAAAATCTCCTGTGTTCAGCCCGCCTTGGCCATTCGTGCCTTCGCCGCTGTTGAAGAAATTCGTAGTGCCGCTGAAGTAGACGTTTCCCGTAGTGTCGACCGCGATGCCGCCGCCAACAACGACAGCGCCAGTGCTGGGATTTCCGCCGCCAAAATATGTCGAGTAAGCCAAGCTTCCCGTCCCGATGGTTTTGGTATTGATCTCGGTGACAAAGAACTGCTGGCTCGCCAGCGACGACTTCTGATAGGCGGGAGGCAACAAGGTGGCCGGAAAGCCGGTAGCCACATCGGTGGAAGTGGTGGTGCCCAGCACGAAGGCGTCGCCATTGTTGTCGATGGCCAAAGCGCTCGCCGCATCCGTACCATTGCCGGAAAGATAAGTCGAATAAGTGAGCCCCGAAAGAGCGGGATTCAACAGACTGACAAAAACGTGAGAAGTTCCCGTGCTACCAGCTTGAGGCCCGCTCTGGTATCCGTTGATCGTGGGAAAATTCGTCGAAGTGGTCGTGCCGCCGACGTACGCATTTCCCGCGTTATCCACTGCCAGCCCTGCAGAGTCACCAACTGTGGGGTTGCCGGCGATCGTGTCAGTCCCGCTGCCACCCAGATAAGTCATGGCGACCAATCCACCAACGCCCTGCGTCGGGCTAAGCTCCGCGATGAAGATGTTCTGCGTACCCTTCAGGGCGGCCTGGTAAGGCGTCACGTTGGTTGGAAGCGGAAGATCGTTGGAAGTGGTAGATCCTGCGATGTAGATCACGTTACCATTCACGGCAATCGATGGAGCGGTTTCAGCACCGTTCGCGCCGCCAAAATACGTCGAGTAGCTGATAGTTGGATCGATCACCAGTTCCTTCGTGCGATCGTACGCGCCAATCTCAAAGCCGACTCGATTGGCCGCGCGCAGAACGAAGCGCCCTTCAACTGGCTGCTGCCGGCCAGCAACGCTCTGGTAAACTCGCGGAGCCTGCAAGCGCACATCGGCGTCCGTGCCCTTGAGAAGCAAATCTCCGCCACTCAATTGCAGTTTGCTAACGCCATCAAACTGCAACTCGGCTTGCGACGGATCCGCACCGGGTGCGACTTTGAAGTCGTATTCCAAGTGGCCCTGGCTGCCATAGAAAACCAGATCGATTCCCGGATAGACGCTCTGATAGTGAACTCCAGCAAACTGCGGAATATTGGTATGCCACTTCTTTGGATCATTGCCGATGAAGTAATTACTTTTACCGGGAAGCGGGACGCTTCCCGCAATTGCTGCTGCCCGGTCGGCTCCCACGAGTTTCATGTGCACCGACTCCACGCCAGGGCGGGGCGTTTTGTGACCGGACGACGCCGGCTGGACCGTTTGCATGGCCAGTACAGCTCCAGCCGGATCGAGATAGAGGCTGTATCCCGAACTACGCGAAACGAATTTCACATCAGAAGGGGCCTGTCCCTGGTTGGGTTCGAAGATCATTGGGAGTTGGCTGAGGAGAGCGCGTGCGTCCGGCTTCGCTTTCGCAGAAGCCTTACCGAGGGCAGCTGAAATCGGAGAGACCGGAACCTTTGCCGACGCTTTCTGAGAGCTGTGGCGGAAGCCCGAGCCCAGTATCCCGCAGGCTGCCAAAAGCAAAACCACAACCGCTCCCGCGACCCGGACTCGCTGTTGACTGCTTCCCGTCGTCTTCCTCATCAACCCCTCACGGCCATTTCCCATTACGCTTTTCCTCCGACGCACACCCATCATTCTGGAGAGAGTAGAGCCGAAGCGCGAGTTTTTACCCCGCATCGGCGAAACCGCCCGCTGCTGACATGTCACTTTGGAACTGGCGGAAAATAAACAACTACTTAAACATCTGGCGGATAGCCAAGTCAAGCGAGGCTCCACCCCCGAGCGTGCTCAAACACCTCAGATGCGCCCGTGACCAAGGAAAGATGCCGCGACGTAGCACGAAAGTGGAATGAAGAGATCTGCAGATGAACTGATCGAGGACGATTTCTGCAAAGCGTTGCGGGCGGTCGCGCCCATACGACTGTGGGTCAGGATAAAAGCTCTGATTCTTCCCAACAATCAACCAGCTTACCGCACAACGGATGGCATCGGGATTGCTTCATTGTTTGCGGAATCAAAGCGGCCGCGCGCTCCTCCAAAATCCTCCCGGCAGGCTGGGGCATTTACCGACTCAATTCCATGAGTCTTTTTGCTCTTGCAAACCTCGCGCGTTTCTATAAAGTGAAGCTATCAAGCCCGCCCCGAGAACATGGGCAGGACTTGTGTCTTCCAGCCTTGGCTGTCGATTCCGTTCTGCATCAGATGTGGTCTTCTTGGGGAATCAATGCTTTCGGAAAATGCGCCACGGATGCAAACCGGCTCTCAGGAACGACGGACGATGCGGCGCTTTGATATGCGCCTGCCCGCGGTAGTCCGTCTCACGGGAGAAAGCGAATTTCAAACCGAAACTCAGAATGTGAGCGCGCGGGGCGTTTTTTTTTATCTGGACCGGCCCGTCGCCGAGGGGACCGCTTGTGAAGTAACGCTCACCTTTCCGCCCCACATTACGCTTACCGACGCAGTTCGCGTCCGCTTCACTGCCCGCGTCATTCGTTCGGAATCGCCACTGCCCTCATTGCGTGTCGGCACCGCAGCAATGATTGAGGATTACGAATTCCTGCGCTCCAGCGGGAACGCCGACCTCCTGAGCGCGTTGCAGAAAGAATGGAAAGCGGCAAACTGAGACGGGGGCTTTTACTTCCTTTTCCCCACATCTTTCATGCGCTGCCGCAAGCGTCCGTACCGGCGCGCGACGCTGCCCAGATAGATTCCGTGAATCAGCCAGGTGGCGATGTAGGCAGCCCATAGATATTTGACGGCGTTCATTGCGGCACACCCAGCAGCGACTCCAGGCTTTCCGCCTCGTCCACCGCCCGCTGCAACATTTCAAGGCGATAACGCCACCAGCAAACCACGACGGCAAAGCAGGAGAAGGCCAGCCAGTTCATCAGGAGCACATGCAACATTCGCGGATCAATCGAACCCCCGCCACCAATCACCGGTTGGGGATGCTGCGTGCGGAAAAACCATATCGAGAAATAAACCAGCGGCACATCGAGCGCGCCGAAAATTGCCAGTACTGCTGCCAGCTTCGGAGTCTGCGAACTGTCCGAAAACCGCCGCAGAACCAGATAACTCACATAAATTAACCACAGGACCAGAGTCAGGGTAAGGCGCAAATCCCAAGTCCACCACATGCCCCACACCGGCCGCGCCCAGATTGGCCCGGTCACCAGCACAACCGTGCAGAACACAACGCCGACTTCCGCCGAAACCAGGGCGACCGCATCCGCCTTCGGGCTTCGCTGAATCAGATAGACCACCGAAGCCACCAGATTTACGGTGAAAAGCAGAAACGCTGTCCAGGCTGAGGGCACATGGTAGTAGAAGATGCGCTGGACATCGCCCATCGTCCGTTCCATCGGCGCCACCCAGATCGCCTCATAAAAAGCATATGCCAGCAACAGCGCCGTAAAAACCGCGAGGATGGGGAGGGCCCGTTTCATTCCGCCTGCAGGATGGTCTCGAATAAGGCCAGACAAGCTGTAGTAAACACCACATCGTAGGTGAGAAGCAATACGATCCAGAAGCGCGCCGAGCCATCGCCGGCGAGAATGATGCGCGTAGCCTCCACCATCGATTGCACGGCTGGAATCGAGATAGGAAACAGCAACAGCGGCAGCATGATTTCACGGTTGCGCGTACGCAATGACATGGCCGCGAAAAACGTTCCATTCACCACCAGAGCCCACGTCCCAAGAATCGCCACGGGAATCAACTGCCACGCCGGACCCAGCGCGCGGAGGTTGTAGAAGATCATGAACAGCGGCGCCATCACCGCTTCCAGCAAACTGACCAGAATCAAGTTGCCCAACGCCTTTGCCAGGAACAAAGCGTTGGCCGGAGCCGGAGAAACGCGATAAGCATCAAGCACCTGGTTGCGCAGTTCGCGAGCCCAGGTCTGATTCAGGGCAACCACGGCGGCGAACAGGAAGGCCACCCATATCAGCCCTCCAGCAATTTCGCGCGACTCTTCGGCATTCGGGTCGAACGAAAAGCTGAAGATCACCACCACCAAAAGCGAGAAAAACAACATTGAGTTAATCGCGTCACGCGAGCGCCACTCCAGCCGTATGTCCTTCGTCAACGTCGCCAAAGTGATGGAGCGGAGCGAACTCATTGCGGCCCCACTCGCTCCGGATTCAGACTGGCCGTGCGTTCCACGATCTGTCCGTATTGCATCCACACAAATTCGTCGGCCACACCTTCCAGCAGTGAAGCTTGATGCGTCACCAGAAAAATAGTCTTGCCGGCATCCCTCATCTCTTTCAGCAATCCCACAATCTCTCGAGCCGAATGCACGTCCACGTTCGAAAACGGCTCATCCAGCAAAAGAATTTTAGGATCGTCCAGGATGGCCCGCGCCAGCGACATGCGCTGCCGCATGCCTTGCGAATACTGGCCGACCGGACGCGTCAACTCCGGGTCCAGCCGCACCGAGCGAATCACCTGTTCACAGCGCTCATCTCCCTCAATCTCGTAGAGTCGCGCGAAGTAGCGCAGATTTTCCATCCCGCTCATCTCGTCGTAAAGCAGCGACGGGTGCGCCATGTAACCTACCTCGCGGCAGGCCTCGTGTGGACTCTTGCCCAGAATCGAAATCGTGCCCCGTGTAGGATGCGCCAGCCCCGCCAGCGCCCGCAGCAGAGTCGTCTTCCCTGCCCCGTTGTCGCCGAGGATCACATAAAATCTGCCGGCGGCAAACTCTGCGCTCACTCCGCGCAAGGCAGCGAAGCGGCCGAATTGCTTGATCAGGTCGCTAACGGTGACGATTCCAGCGGCGTCCGGGATTTCAGAGGCGCTCACGATAGTTGGATTAAGGTGAAGGGTAGAAGATAGCGGAAGGTCGCAGCGAAGTCGAGGACGCCGGGAAACGGCCCAGGCGCTGCATGCCATGGCAAAGTGTCATCTGCTGAATCTCATCCTGCTAATCGATGTTACTTTTTCAACACCCACGCCTGATAACAGAAGTTACCGCCTCCACCTTCCGCGTGATGCAAAAGAAAAGCCGCCCGAGAGATCGGGCGGCATGCATTTATTTTTGGGAATTTTCCAGACCGTCCGTCAATTCCAAACTATTTGCCCGCCTGAACTGAAGGAATACTTTAGAGTCCTCCACTTGATGGTTAAAGGGGCGTCATAGTTGTAGCCCTCGAGGATTACGTTACCTAGAAATAAATCGCCGGGGTCGGATTCCGGGCTAGTTGCGCTGACAGCGTTTGCCCCGTTGGCATCAGAAACAGTGTACGTGAATTGTCCGCCGCTCAGAGCGATGGTTAGCTTGTAATAGGCGTTGTACCTGAAGCCCGCGGGGAGGCCGATGTAAACGAACTCATTTGTCACGTTGTTCCAGCCATAGAATCCGGCATTGCCGCCATTGGGGTAGTAGCTGGGGCCTGGGACCTCGCTGACAATGGGCCCCTGGAACTCGATGATTGGATAGTCACCCACGGCGTAGGTGGAATCGAATGCGGTGACCCAAAATCCTCCCATGCGTTCGTTCAGCAATTCCCAAGTGGTAGGAACGTAGAGCTCGATCGATACTGAGTTGGTGCCAGCTAACAAGTCGAACTTGTTACCTTGCGTGTTGGAGAAGCTCGGAGTAGGCGTCTGAAAACCTGACGGGCTGACACTCTCCGACAGAACACCGCTGGCCGCGCTAAAACCGGCCGGGGCATAACGGTCCGTGTACCATTGGAGGGGCACTTCCGTCGAACTGCCACTGACCTGGGCGGGCACGGAAAAATCGAATCCCAGGGTTTGAGCAGCTGCAGGCGCGGGCGCCGCAGCCAGTAAAACCCCGGCAGCTAGAACCCAGATGGTTAAACGCATGGTAAATCCGCTTATACGTAGACCTTGTCTACGCACACTGATGTTCATAGAAATTCTCCTTGAAGATCGAAATAGACGTTAGTGATGCGGGGCCCGCGTGCGGAGGAACTCGCGGCAAGTTACATCCGAAGACTGACAAAGTCAACGGATTACCAGCTTGTGGAAAACAATTAACACAGGGATATCCCTGCGGAACAGCCCGCCAAAAGCCAAAGATTAAAGATTCAGTTCGAAGTTAAGGAGGGTTTCTGTACCTGCGTGACGCTCTTGCTCGGTTCGGCTTGCATCTGGTTGCCGGGCTGCTGCGGCGCATATTTCGAGGCGCACTTGGCCTGCAACGCCTTGGCATGAAAGACGCCGTCCCGTCCGAAGCTGCCATCGGCCAGCGCCTGCGAATCGTCCTTAAAGGTATCGGGCGGCGCTTCAGTTCCGGTGTAATCCACCGAGAGCAACTGATCTTGCTCCATCAATACGAACTGCACGTGGGTTCCGGTCCGCTTGATCGAACCGGGTTGCACATTTCCCGCCACCCGCAGACGCTTGGTGTAAGCGCCGTTCCCCATCTTGTGCAGTTCACTGATCGTGACGTAATAGCTCTTACTGTCCTGCACTCCCGTATAGGCGAGATAGCCCAGCAGAAGCAGTATCAGAACGGTCGCCCCGCCGAACTTCAGATAGGTCTTGCTTTGACTCGACATGGCAAACCACCCCACAGAAACTAGGTTTCTATGACTCTAATCTTCCCCAAGCCCAGAATCAAGACACGAACCCTCGGAAGAGCGTGGGATGGGCGAGCGCTCATCTACAACGTCGCCTCCATCTGCAAGCCTTCTATCATTTCGTTGAGCGTCTTCTGCGCGGCTTCGCGCCTCAGTTGCAGATCTGCGACTTCGTGGTGCAGCGACTGCACCCGGTCCTCCTGCTCATTCAGCTCGCGGACGTAGCGAGCAATCAGCACCTTCTCTTCAGCACTCCCCTTCAGCGCCTTCATATTCTCTCGGACTCGCTGCTGGTCTTCCGAGATCCCCGAAATCTTCGACTTGCGTGACGCCACTTCACCGTCGATTACGGCAACGCTGGCCTTCTGCACCATCACCTTCCGCAAAGCCTGCTCGATCTCGGGACTGATCATCTTCTGACTGAGAAAGAACTTGATCTGGTCGTCAGTTACGTTCGACAGCTGGTAGCTGTTCGTGATCGGCCGGTATTCCTTTACTAGCAGGGTCTCCGTCTTCTTTGGCTCCACGGTAAGCCGGAAGCGGTGGAACGACGTGGAACTTTCCACGGGCTTCTCGTCGTCGTTGAGTTTCCATCCCGGCCGCGCCGGATGTTCGATCACGATGGTGCGCGCCGAAGTGTCGCGGTTGCGGATGGTATAAGTATTTTCCTGGCGCTCCTGCGTGGACTGCATCATTACCCCATGGGCGATGATCACTTTCGTGACGCGCTGGTTCTCGGCTTTCTGCTTGCCATCGATCAGGACGCCAAGATCGGCCGCGTAGGAAAGTAACCGCTTCTCGCCCGGCTTGATCGCATCCATCAGGCCTTCGCCGGCAAAAGCGTCGCCTTCCAGCACGTTGAAGCTGCCTCCATCCAGCGTGAGATCGCTGGTATTGTCGACCCAAAGCGCGCGCAGCACCACGCTTTGCGAAGGACTCCACACGGAGACTTTTTCGGCATCGATGCGCGATTGCAGAATCGGCACCAATGCCGACTGGTTCTTGCGGATGGTCACTCGGTCGTGCAGCTTGTATTCGAACAGGTCGCCGAGTTCGCGAGCCTGCGCTGTGGTGGTCCCAGCCTCGAGCGACTCGGCCACTTCGGTGGCATCGGGACGATTGGCCAAAGCTTTATAAACCCCACCCCCCATGCCGCTGCTGATCCCTGATCCGATGCCCATCTGCGCCCTGGGAGCGGTCAAACTCCCGGCGATCATTCCCCCCGCGACTCCGCCCGGAACGCCGCCGACCACGCCACCGGATGGATTTCCGTTGTTGACTTCTGTCCGAGACTCCATCGTCGCCTCATACGTCTGCGGCGTGATCATCGCATTCTGCGGTAGCGCCACCACCGGACGCCGTGTGTAATAAGGCTGCGACAGTTCCTGCACAAACGACTGCGGCGCGCCCGCCACCAGCGACAACTCCACGTTCTTCCAGTCTTCGCCAACCGTGTTATCCACGATGGCCCAGCCTTGCAGCAGCGGCTTGCCTTCGTTCGGAATTACGATCCGGTATGTGCTCTTCCACACCGGCACTTCGCTGATGTAGCTGACCAGCAGTTTGCGCTCGCCCTCACCCGCGGTGGAGATGGTCATGCGCCGCAGGTCCTGATCGCGCGTAGAGGCGACGAGGCCGAGATACTTCCCCACTTCCTCGTTCACTTCCTTTTCCGCCACGCGAACGCTGGTGGAAGGAGTCAGGTCGAAGACGCGGACTTCTCCGCTGTCACTGACGATGGAAATCTGATCGACGGTGACTTTCTGATCGCCTTTGATCGGAATCTCTCGCTCATCGATGCTGAGCAGGCGTCCCGAGGCGCTCTCCGATCCGCTGTGCACCTCCAGGCGTGCCCCGCGTAGTGCGTCGAGAAACTGCGCCGTGGTTGGGTTCTCGCCTACAGGCAGATGCAGAGACCCGAGGCGCCGTTCGAGAGGAGCGTTCGAGTTGTAGCTGACACCGGTGATGCGTCCCTTGCCGAGATCGAGGACGGTCAGAGACTTCAGAACATCATTCAGTTGCGCCGTGGTGAAATCTACGTTGACGTCTTGGCTGTCACGCACGCGCCCCGCGTGCTCAAAATAACCGACCCCATTCTTGTATAGAACGACGCGTGTCACCGGCAGGCGTGCTGCGGAATCGTCCGCTGCCGAAGAATTTGACTGGCTGGATAACGATTGGCCGGCTAAAAAGTGGCCCGCTGAAAACGAGACGAGTAACACGCACAAGACAAAAAGTCTCAAAGAACGCATGGCTCCTCCATCGAGCTGGGGGCCGCTCATCCCAGATAGAACGCCTCTGGGACCCGTTCTTGCACGACGATGGGGCCCTGCAGGGGTTAGACACCGCAACGAAGATGTCTGCAGCCATGGATGCCAGCCGGCGTTTTTGAGATGGCCGGCGTACTCAAACCGAAAGAATCGTCCGTTACAATAGTGGTGGTTCGAAAAAACCTATGATTCATCCCTGGCACGACGTAACTCCTGGCGACAAACTTCCGCAGGAATTCGACTGCGTGATCGAGATCCCTTTCGGATCGAGCGTGAAGTACGAACTCGATAAGGCAAGCGGCCTGATCAAGCTTGATCGCATTCTCTATTCCGCCGTTTACTATCCTGCCAACTACGGCTTTATTCCGCAGACTCTTGCGGAGGACGACGATCCGCTCGATGTTCTTGTGCTATGCCAGGAACCTGTGGTGCCGCTCACCATCATCCACGCCCGCGCCATCGGCCTGATGACGATGATTGATGCCGGCAAGCAAGACCACAAGATCATCGCCGTTGCCACCGAGGATCCTGAGTTCAACTCCTACCGCGAAGCCGCGGAGATGCCGCCGCACCGACTGCTCATGCTGCGGCGCTTTTTTCAGGATTACAAGCAGCTCGAAGGAAAGGCCGTGGAAGTGGATGAGATACGCCCCGCGGGAGAGGCGTATCCCATCATCCTTGACGCCCTGCACCGCTACAGCGAACAACGCCGCAAGGGCTTCAAGATTCCTGAGAAGCACTGAAGCGAACTACATTCCTTTGAAAACGAAACTGATCTCCTTGGTTTCGTTAGCGCCAATCGTAATCGTCTGCGTGGACGTCCCCAGTTTTTCGTGCCACGCTTTGATGGTATAGGTGCCCGGCGGCAAACTGCTCAGGTCAAAAGTTCCGTCCTTGCCGGTCACCGCGAAGTATGGATGTTTGAACACCGCGATGTAGCCATGCATCCAAGGGTGCAAATTGCACTTCACCGGAATCGCAATTTCTTCCCGCGCGAACGATTCGTCCATGCTCGATCCCGGCGGCTCCGCCTTGTTCCATTCGCGATTATTCGCCGGCGTGGGATGAATGTTGTGCGATGTGGGATCGTCATTCACCACGTGCAATGGCTGGTTTGCCCGCACCGCCAGAACATGCGGCATGTACATGCAACCTTTCTGTTCGACAACCGCGGGCTGTGTGGGTGGATCAAACGTTCGGTCGCCCAACCCGTCCGCAACAAAGACGATTACGTCCTGCAGGTCGCCCTTCGCGTCCGTCATCACTTCCTGCGCAAAGACGGGCAAGGCATGCTGTTTGGCGCAGCTCGGATCTGCGGCCATGCTGATCACCTTGGGCTTGGGCACAACCCCTTCAAACCGAACCGTGCCCTTCAGGTTAGCCGCGCCCGTTGCCGCCGCGTTGGGAGGAGCGCCGCTGGCTTTCGCCAGGCGAGGAGCGGAGACGCAAATTGCCAGGGAAAAGCAAATGGCAAGAGTAAATGCGAATGGGGAAAGCAACTTTTTTTCACGCATACGACTTCACCTCAATTCAGGATTCGCATTTCGCGAACGTTTTTATGGCTCCATGCGGGCGAGCGACTCGTCGTATCCACGGCGATACCCAGCCGTAAATGTGGCGCGGTCCTGATCGCTGGACCAGCGGGCAATGGCGGGATGCTGCGCCTGGCCGCTTTGGGCAGCGAGTTTTCCCAGGTACAGCCCGTCGCGGAACGCTCCATCCCCTTGCAGTCGTGCTTCGGAGCTTGCGTTTGACGTATGGGAGGGTTGGCTGTTGTCGAGCATCGCCGTCGTCCCCAGAGAGACAGCGATCGCCAGCGTGTATGCAGAAAGTTTGGTCATTTTTTCTCCTCTACGTTTCGGTGACGTGACTCCGCTAGCGGAACGAGGAACTCCCTCGATCTGGTCGCAGCCGGTCGGCGGACGATTTACTTATTCAGTTCGCAGGGGTTTTACTCGAGATGGGTCGAGCATAGGCGACGCAGAAAAAGAGATTGTCACCGCATCGTCAAACGTGAGTCATTTTGTCGTCGGAGATTTGTCAGGTTTCCGTTGCGGTGCGCGGCCTCGCTGCAAGAATAAAGGCCCGGCAAAGTGCCGGGTCCTTCATTCCGAAATTGTCATAGCGGGGATCACCAGACGTGGCAAGCGTTCTCAGCCACCATCGGCTGTCCCGCTTTGCATCCCCATGCCTTCTGAAACTCCGGCATGTTCTGCACCACGCCATCCACGCGATACTTGCCCGGTGAATGCGGATCGGTGAGCACTCGGGTGCGCGCGACCTCAGGACGCCGTTTCTCGCACCACACGCGTCCGAATCCCAGGAAGAAGCGCTGCTCGGGAGTGTAGCCGTCGATTTTCTGGCCTTCTTTTCCCGTCTTATCGTCGGCGATCATATGCTCGAGCGCCGCCAAAGCGATGCGCGCTCCCCCGTTGTCGGCGGTATTTTCTCCCAGCGTGAGGCGGCCATTCAGCTTCAAGTCGTCGACTGCCACAAAGTTCGAGTATTCATCGGCGACGCAACTCACTCGTTTTTCGAACTCCTTGCCATCCTGCGCGGTCCACCAATCCCGCAAGTTGCCGTGAGGATCGTACTTTCGGCCCTGGTCGTCGAATCCATGTGTGAGTTCGTGGCCAATCACCAGTCCGATGCCGCCAAAATTCACCGCATCATCCATGCTCTTGTCGAAGAACGGCGGCTGCAAAATGCCAGCAGGAAAAACGATTTCGTTGAACGAGCCGCTGTAATAGGCGTTCACCGTCGGCGGAGTCATGCCCCACTCTTTGCGATCAAGCGGCTTGTCGATCTTGGCAATGTCGCGCTTCGATTCAAATTCATCGGCGCGAGCAATGTTGCCCAGCAGATCGTCCGGCTTGATCACTACCGAACTGTAGTCGCGGTACACATCGGGATAGCCGATCTTATTACGAATCGCATCCAGCTTCACCTTGGCCTGTTTTTTCGTTTCGGCGCTCATCCATGACAGACCCTGAATATCATCCGCGAGTGATTTCTCCAGTGCGTCCACCATCTTAAGCATGCGCTGCTTGCCGTCCGGACCGAAAGTCGCATCCACATATCTCTGCCCCAACGCTTCGCCAAGCTCCTGGTCGGTAAGGCTCACACAGCGCTTCCAGCGCGCTTGAATCTCCTTCTGGCCGGTGAGATTCTGCTGGAACTTGAAGTTGACGTCGACGAAAGACTGCGAAAGCCAAGGCTCCGCCGCGTTCAGCACATGCCAACTCACGTAAGTCTTCAGCGAATCCAGAGATTCAGATTCCAGAACTCCATTCACCTGTTTGAAGAAATCAGGATTGGTGACGTTAAGCTGAGTAAAGTTGGGCGCACCAACGGCCGCAAAATAGCGATTCAGATAAAAACCCGGACCGAGGGCGACAGCTTCCTCGCGGCTCATCTTATGATCGCGATTCTTCGGATCGCGGCGTGCCGTGCGGTCCATAGAAGCCTTGGCTAGAGCGGTCTCGATGCGCAGTACAGTTTGCGCGGAATCGGCCGCCTGTTGCGGAGTCTGGCCCACCAGCGTGAATGACTGCGTCACATACTCCACCAGATGCTGCCGCATCTCCTTCATCTTCGCATTGTCTTCCTTGATGTAGTAGTCGCGATCTGGCAACGTGAGCCCGCCCTGATCAATGTAAGCAATCACCTGATCGGCATTGTGCAGGTCGGAAGAAGAGTAAAAGCTGAAGAGCGATGTGCCCCCGACAAGATACAGATGCGCGAGTTCATCGATCAGCGCAGCCTTATCCTTAACGGCAGCTACGCGGTCAAGCTCCGGCTTGAGCGGCGCGAGGCCTTTGGCATTCACGGCTTTCTCGTCCATGCAGGAGCCGTAAAGATCGCCAATTCTCTGGTCAACCGCATCGCGGCCCGCCCCGCCCGCAGCAGCCTTCTCCAAAATGCCGTGATCGATGTCGAGATTGCGCTCGCGAAGTTCCACGAAGCTCACCCACTGCGATTGGTCAGGAGGGATCTCCGAATTCTTGATCCAGTTGCCGCAGGCGTACTGGTAAAAATCCACGCAAGGATCAACGCTCTTGTCGATATTGTCCAGGCTGAAGCCGGGAGCCGGCTTCACGGAAGAAGATGTTTGAGCGAAGCCGCTGGCGGTGATGAGAAGCAGCAAGGCCGGGATGAATCGGAGCACACGCATGGGTGAATCTCTCCTTTTCGGAACGGATGAGATTCTAAGCCTCGCTTGTTCCCCCGAGCAAGGACGCAACCATGGAAGCCTACGAGGCCGGAATCCAATGAGTGCGTTCGAGGAACGTGGGAGGTTCGTAGGTCTGTCCCGCTGCCAGACGGCGCGTCTCGCGGCGCGTAGACCACAACAGGAAGGGACCAAGCGACGCGGCCGTAAGCCGGGCAATCACCGGAAACTCCTTTTCAACTTCGCGCCGGAGCGTATGAATCTTCTCGCTCACGCTGTGATTCACTTTCTTGAAATCCCGCTCCATCGCCCACAGCGCCGCATTGTAGGCGCCAATCATCTTCTTCACCTGCCGCGTAAACCGCTCGCGCACGCGCGGATCCGGATAATCTTTGTAACGCTGCCAGCCTTGCAGCATGGTCTGGCACAATCGGTAAAGACTCGGTCCATTGCGCTCGAAGTCGCGCCAGAATGCCCAATCGAGAAACCGTTTCGAATCTTCCCGGGAGATTGCGCCGTGCTTAAAGTTGAATTTGTATTGGCCGTGAATGTCCGCATAGTCAATGTTCGAGAGTAGTCTGCCCTGCTCCTCCATCTCCTGATAAAGCGGCGTCCCTGGAACCGGCGTATAGAGCATGAACTGGTGGAAGTCGGTCTCGTAGTCAACCGCTGATTCGATTTCCTGAACGATATTCTCCGGCGTGTGGTGTTCGAGTCCGATGATCGTCGATCCCTGCACCCGTATGCCGTGTTCGCGAAGCTCGCGCGTGAGATGCGTCAGATCGTGCCCCTGCAACTTGCCATAACTCGATCTGGGAGACTCCAGCCCCATCCAGATCCACGACACGCCGAGTTCGACGAGCTCCACCATCGTGTATTTTCGAATCGCGTTGGCGGAAGCAAACACGGAAAGCTCCCAGCTCTTGCCCGCTTCTTTCATGCGCTCCAGCAGGCGCATCGCGCGCTCGCGGTGCAGCAGAAAATTCTCATCCATCACAAAGAACGACTTCACTTTCAGCTCAGCTTCGATCCCGCACATCACATCAAACAGCTCATCTCCGGTCTCGTAGAAGTTGATGAACTTTCCCTTGCCGCCAAAAAACGCGGACGTGGTGCAGAAGTTGCACCCCATGGGGCAGCCCACCGACGGAATAATGGTTGCTGCCGTCCCGCCCTTTCGCTGCGGCAGACGCACTCCCATGATGCGAGTCTGCAGCCCGGAAACGATCGCCGGATGGCGGATGGGTGCATTCTCGTCTTCGCCCAGGTATCGGCGCATCCACGAAATGCCTTCCCCGCGCACGATGTGGTCAGCGTCAATCATCGCGTCCAACCCGGGAACCGCTGCCACGTGTCCGCCCACCACGATCACGGAATCCGGCGACAGCTCTCGCACCATGCGGCACATCTCACGCACTTTCAAGACATTCACGATGATGGAAGAAATTCCAACGATGTCGTAGTGGTTGGTGGTCAATTCACGTGCGAAGGCCTCGCGCGTAGGAAAATCCAGCACGCTGCACGGCGCAGAAATATTTTCCTGGATCATCATGATGCCCCAGGAACGATGGAACATCCGCAACGAGAAGCTGCCCTGGGCCCGCGTTACCTGGTTGTGATAAAGCTCCATGGGATTGATCGCGCGGCTGCCAAATTCATCGTCTTGTGCATAAGGTCCAAACACCGAACTCAGAAGGATGCGAGCATGACTGCCTTTGGGATGAGTTTTCATTTTGATTGTGCTTCTAACCTAACGTCTCAACTCAGCCCGGCGCCGTGACCACTGACACATTACGAAACTATTACACTCGGCCAAACCCCTCCGGACGGGCTGTTCCACGCATCTTGTTACGAAGGTATAATTCAAACTTCAGACAATCGCCGCAGATCTCTGCAAGGATGGTTCCGTCATGACCTCTCCCAATGCTTCCAACGGTAACGGTAGTAATGGTTACAGCGTTCCTCAGCCCCGCGCCGAATGGCTCGCGCGGCGTAAGCAAGAGAACACAACCGACAACTTCTCCCAGATGCACTACGCTCGCCAGGGCGTAACCACGGAAGAGATGGCTTTCGTTGCCCACCAGGAAAAACTGGCTCCAGAGCTGGTTCGCGATGAAGTAGCCCGTGGCCGCATGATCATTCCCGCCAACATCAACCATCCTGAACTCGAGCCGATGGCGATAGGTGTCGCGTCACTGTGCAAGATTAACGCCAACATCGGCAATTCGGCGGTCACCTCGGAAGTCAAAGAAGAATTGAAGAAGCTACACACTGCAGTGCACTACGGTGCCGACACCGTGATGGATCTTTCCACCGGCGGCGACATTCACAACATTCGCGAAGCCATCCTGCGCCACTCGCCCGTGCCCATCGGCACCGTGCCAATTTATGAAGCCATCTCTCGCGTGAAACGCGTCGAGGATTTGAACGCTGAAGTGATGCTGGAGGTGATCGAAGAGCAGGCCGCCCAGGGCGTCGATTACATGACGATTCATGCCGGTGTGCTGGTCCAGTACTTACCGCTGATCTCCAAGCGCATCACCGGCATTGTGAGCCGCGGCGGCGCCATCCTCGCGCAGTGGATGGCCTACAACCACAAGCAGAATTTCCTATACGAGCGCTTTGACGACATCTGCAAGATTTTCAAGAAATATGACGTCAGCTTTTCCTTGGGCGACGGCCTCCGTCCCGGCTGCGTTGCCGATGCCAGCGACGAAGCCCAATTCGCCGAACTGAAAACTCTCGGCGAGCTGACGAAAATCGCCTGGCAACACGACGTACAGGTCATGATCGAAGGTCCCGGCCACGTTTCCATGGACAAGATCAAGGAGCAGGTCGAGAAGGAAGTCGAGCTCTGCTACGAGGCTCCGTTCTACACGCTCGGCCCGCTGGTCACCGACATCGCTCCCGGCTACGACCACATCACCTCGGCCATCGGCGCCGCCATGATCGGCTGGTATGGCGCGGCGATGCTTTGCTACGTCACGCCCAAGGAGCACCTCGGCCTGCCCAACGAAAAAGACGTGAAAGACGGCATCATCGCCTACAAGATTTCTGCGCACGCTGCCGACATCGCCCGCGGACGCCCCGGCGCCCGCGACCGCGACGACGCCCTCAGCTATGCCCGCTACAAATTCGATTGGGAGAAGCAGTTCGAGCTCTCCCTAGATCCCGAAACTGCCCGCTCCATGCACGACGAGACCCTGCCCGACGATCACTACAAAGAAGCAGCTTTCTGCTCCATGTGCGGTCCAAAATTCTGCTCGATGAATTATTCGTCGAAGGTGGACGCATACAACAAGGAAGTTCACGGCATCGAGAAGAAGGATTATTCGGAGCTGGTGGAGAAGTTGGTAACGATTAAGTAGTAAGTTGGCTGGGCTGATTGGATGAGCCAGCGTGGTACCATCACAATCAGCTAGTGAACTGCCGCCAACGACGAGGGCAAGTCAAAATGCTCACTAAATTGAGCGTTCAAAACTTTCGTAGCATCCAGAAGTGCGACGTCGAGTTTGCACCAATAACGATCTTCTTCGGCCCAACATCGGCCGGAAAATCGACGCTTTTCTATGCGCTGCTCGTGCTCCGAAATTTCGTCCTGAGCCCGAATCAGGCTCTGGACGGGTTGTTTAATTTAGGCTTCCAAAATCTTGGTGGATTTGAAGCATGCATTTTTGATCACGCCGCTTCAAAGACTATTGACATTGCAGCTCATTTCGGCCAGAACCGTAGCTACGGTTTGCGTTTGGGAAAGGTGGCAGCGAACATTACCGCAGGCATCGGTGGTCTAGAGATAGCTGCTGACGTGCCGATCCCCTATGGGGCCAATCAATCCTGGCCATTTACTTATTCTGAAAATGACGAGGAATTCACCATCAACTGGAATGGTTTTGCCTCCACGGTAGCCGCAAAGTCGGGGACGCCAGAGGGCCAGGCCAAGGCTGTTAAATTAGCGCAAGCGCTCAACGCGCCGGTAGAGGCAATCAAGAAGATCGACGTCTGCCCCCACCGTCGAGGCTTCTTCAAGCCAACCTATTCACCCACGCCGCTCACTCCGACGCCAACTAGCGAGGACGAGGTTGCAACATTGATAATCAATGATCAAAACGCTCCGCCTCGCATCTCGATCAACACCGTAGAAGTGTTCGACCGCGATTTTCGGACCTACACCGCGCCCGGCACGGCTACGACGTTCTTGCAAACAACCGAACAAACCGGGGCGCGCATTCCGGGACTGCTGGTAAACGACGGCTTTGGCGTGAACCAAGTTGTGTACATGCTCGCGAAGATTCAAAGGCAGGACGTTGAAACAGTTCTTATTGAGGAACCGGAGATACACCTACACCCCACGATCATACGAAAATTCGCTCGTGTCCTTGCCCGCCTTGCAACGGAAGAAAACAAGCAACTTCTCTTCACGACACACAGCGAACAGTTCCTCTTATCCATATTGGCCTGTGTAAAGGAAAAGCTGCTTAGGCCAGATCAGCTGCGGTGCTATCACGTTACCCGAGAAAGAAAACATACGACCTTTAGCCCCGAACCCGTATCCGAGGAGGGACAGATCTCGGGTGGTTTGTCCTCCTTTATGGAAGGCGAACTCCAAGACATAAAATCCTTTCTTGCAGTTCACGAATGACTAAGACGTGGCAGTATTCGTCATCAACGAGTGGCTGTGGGCCGACTTGTCGGGAGCGAACGGCACGGAACGTCAGCTCCAGACCGTCAGCCTGATCGGGAATTTTGTCGCCTCCAACCACCAAATCGTGGTTATCGAAGGCAGCC
The DNA here is from genome assembly GCA_963773675.1 of uncultured Acidobacteriaceae bacterium. Taxonomy (GTDB): domain Bacteria; phylum Acidobacteriota; class Terriglobia; order Terriglobales; family Acidobacteriaceae; genus Sulfotelmatobacter. The sequence continues at coordinate 191,868 of CAVZCG010000007.1, read as the reverse complement.
AATTTGACCGCAAAGCGTGGAATCTCTGCAAGAGCGGCAATCACCTAGTCGTCCAAGCCGTCGTCGCCTTTGTAGTAAACATTCGGCAAAACTCTGATCGGTGTCTAATCCTGAAACCCGAAGCGGCGGTTGAATTACCCGACGAGTTCACCAAAGCAACAAAGCCCGACGATCATTATTTGATCCAGGCTCAACTTGCAGTGAACGGGGCCATCCTTGTCACGACCGACGCCCCTCTTCGTAAAGCCCTCGATAGAACCGGCCTCCCTTGCATATTCCGCGAGGAATTCTTGGACAGCTATTTCTGAATGACGCGAGCCGGAGTGCCCCGTCCCTCGTCTCCTTCGCGAGAAGTGGAAGACAAATCGAAGATTCACAGGTCCAGTGTGATATCTAACCTTGCCGCCCTCGCTGAATAAGCCGATTATGGTCAAGGCGGAGGCGGTCTGAACAACTACCGCGACAGAGGCCCTAAGTCCTTTGCCGTCTAGATTTTGACCTCTAAGATCTTTGAAATCTAGATTTTGCAAACGCTCTTTCACAGACCCCGCGCCAGCCAAGGCCTTCAGGGTGGGCCGGGGGGAGGGGGTACCGCAAGAAGCCAGACTTACCGGAATAAAAATGCTCGGAGAGCGAGCCTTCGATGGCAGTTCCCCGAATATTTTTCCGGGAGATTTGCACAGGGGCGTAAACCGGAAACTCAGCTCTTGAAGTCCGCCACCCCATCCCACACCAACTGAACGGCAATCGCCAAATCAGAAAGCCAAAAATCTTGTTGATGGCTCCCACCGCGCTCGGCCGGGTGCCCCACTTCTCGCTTCCTTTGAGGGGAGGGATCGCTGGAAGACGGGAGCGGGTAGTGTGCAGTCTGAATCCTCTCGCCTTACTATCGCAATGGAGGCACGGAAACCCGCTTCGCTGAAAGCCACGCGGCCGCAATCAAACACACTGTAATCAGGGTTGAGAAAACGAGGGGGGTGGTGAAGGCGTATCTCCAGCTCAAAGCTGTGACTGCGACAAAGCACATGGCGAGCGCCCACGCAATGCTGCGCACGCGCGCCAAAGTCTCTGCCGGAAGTCCGCCCAGCAGCCACGCTAAAACCGCCGCGAACAAAAGAAACACGGAGAACAAGAGCCCGAACGCGCTGAAGAAGTCCCAATAAGTCCGGGTAAACCCTTGCGCGTCAAAGTGGACGGAGCGCATTAACCCAAGAACCGCGTCCGCTCCCCATCCCGGATTATTCTGGCGAAACCCAAACGTATGTCCGGCGGCAAATAGCAGCAGAAGAACAGACGCGATTCGATAAAACAAAGATGCTTTCATTCTTGCCTCCAGAGATCACGGCAGCGCGCGCCACTATCCCGCCGCGTAGGTTCAAACTGTACCACTACGCCGGAGCGAATTGCCGGGTGCCCCCTTCCCGCCTCGTTTACGAAAAGTGGGATCGCGGGTAACGGCGCTCACTCAGCTCTTGAAGTCGGCCACCCCATCCCACACCAACTGAACGGCAATCGCCAAAATCAGAAAGCCAAGAATCTTGTTGATAGCGCCCACCGCGCTCGGCCCCAGCCTTCGCACCAGCGGCCCTCCCAGCCAGAAAAATAACAACACCGAGAGTGCGATCCCGGCGATTCCGATCACCATCCCCAGGTATGAAGCGGTACTTACGTGCGCCGCCAGCGCCATCACCACGCCAATCAGCCTCGTTCCCCGAACAAAGGTGTACACTTGCTGCCGCTTGGGACAGCACGATCGAAGTCCTTCGTTGAATCACAGAGGAGCAAACATGAACAGAAAACTATGGAGTGTTCTTGCCCTGGGATGCACGCTCGCCGTGTCAGCCGTCTGCGCTCCGGCGCAAACGTCTGAGATAAAGGAAAAACCCCGCATGTACACCTACGTAGCCTTCTGGACGCTTCCCCGTACACAATGGGCCGACGAAGCCAAGGAGACCGCTGCGGAGCAGAAGATGATGGACAAGGGCGTTTCCGATGGACAGATCATTGCCTACGGCTACGACACGAATTTGATTCACCAGGACGGCGGCCCCACTCACGACGACTGGTTCTCCGCCACATCAATGGCCGGACTGCTGAACCTTCTCGACGTAATTTACAAGTCGGGCTCGCCGACTTCTCCTGTGGACGTGAGCGCCACAAAACACTCCGACGCCATGCTCGTCAGCCGCTATTACAATTGGCATTCCGGATCATGGAAAGGTGTCTACTCTGAGGCGTCGATGTACAAACTGAAAGCGGATGCTCCCGACAACGCAGTGGATATGATTGCCAAGAATCTAGTCGGCCCGCTCATGGAAAAAATGCTGGCCGACGGCGTCATCCACGAGTATGAGATCGATACCGAAGCCATCCACACCGATGCTCCGGGAACATTCTGGATTGATTACATCGCGGCCAATGCGGAAGGTCTCGACAAGGTCAACGCGGCTGTCCGCGATGCTGTCAAGGCGAATCCCATGGGCGGTACCGGTTTCGGCTCCATGGTGGACTTCAGTCAGCACCGCGATTATCTGGCCCGAACGGATGCAACCTACAAATAACTCTCAACCTGGCTGGCAGCCTATCCTTTCGGCTTTTTCGCGAGAGGATAGGCTCCCGCTAAACTTTAGCTCTTGAAATCGGCCACGCCGTCCCACACCAGCTGTACGGCAATCGCCAAAATCAGAAAGCCAAAAATCTTGTTGATGGCTCCCACTGCGCTCGGCCCGAGCCGTCGCACCAGCGGCCCTCCCAGCCAGAAGAACAACAGCACCGACAGTGCGATCCCGGCGATTCCAATGACCATGCCGATGTACGAAGCCCAGCTATCCACGTGCGCCGCCAGCGCCATCACCACGCCAATCGCTCCCGGCCCGGACATCAGCGGCATCGCCAGCGGCGTAAGAGAAATATCTTCCTTGTCCTCCGCTTCATGAGTTTCTTCCGGCGTGATGCGCGAGTGAGAGGTAACCATCCCCCAAGCGGTGTTGGCCACGATCAATCCACCGGCAATCTTCAAGACTGGCAGTGAGATGCCGAAGAAATAAAGCACAAAGCGCCCAAAGAACAGAAATGTCACCAGGATAGCAAACACCCACAAACCGGTTTTCACCGCGGTGCACCGACGAGCCTGAGCCGTCCACGACGAAGTCATCGAGAAGAAAATCGGAATGCCGCCGAACGGATCGACGATGGGAAACAGCGCGAGAAATGTTGCCGCCGCCGAGTGCGGCAGCGTGCGCAGAAACTGCCCAAGAGCGTGCGCGGTGTTCATCGCGTTACCGGTATCCCTCCAACACCTTCGCAGCCCGTTCGAGCGCCGCAGCCAGAACCGCCAACTGCTGCCGCGCCTGTCCCGCATCCCCTTTGTCGAGAGCCTCGTTCACTCCCGGAATCACCACCGCCGCATACCCGGTATATTCGCCGGGAGCGTAAATCGCATGCCGAAACCACGGACGGTGCGGCAGCCCTTCGGGCACCAGCAGCGCCCGCTCCGCCCCGAGCAACGCCCGATTCAGCCGCGCTGCATCACGCGGCGGATTTTTCTGCTTCGATAAAATCTTTGCGCCTGCATCTTGAAAGTGCTTGGCCGCCGCAGTCACCGCCCCCAGATCAAGTGCATGGTCGCCAAATTTGTTCTCTGCCCGTTTTCCCGCCGCGTCCAGATATGCAGCAACTTCTTCTCCGTATTCCTGATAGTCGTAGGGCAGTACGTCGGCATCAGCCATGCGCAGCGCCTCTAGACCGAAGATTCTGGCCATCTGCTGCTCATACACGAAATCGGGATCTCCGAATTTCTTAAACCACGCGAAATTATCGAACACGGAATGATAGACGCCATACGGCCCGGTAGAACTGATGTCGCTGGAAGGCACGCCCAGGTGCTGCTGAAAAGCGCTGTAATCCGAACCACTGCCCAAATCGCCGACCGGAACTTCGCCTTTCACCGGCGCAGCCGGCGCGCGGCGGCCATCTCCAATCGCTTCCGTAGGCGATTGCGTCGACGGAGCGGCCGGCTGATCTACCTTCTGCCACGCTTCGTAAACCGTTCCGCCCTTCGGGCTGGGCACGGCCTTGGTCACATCGCGCAGAAATCGTTTCAAACTCGGCACCGCCGAGGCTCCGAACTTTGGCCCGGAAACAGCCACGTCCATATTGAAGTAGGCGGGAGCGTTAGCCAGTTCGGATTCATGTTGCTCGGCCCACTCGGTCGAGCCCATCAGCCCTTCTTCTTCGCCGTCCCAGCTGGCAAAAATCATTGTGCGCTTCGGCTTCCAACCTGACTTCAACAACTCGCCGACTCCGTGAACCGCCTCGAGCATCGCCGCCGTGCCGCTGTTCGGATCGACCGCTCCATACACCCACGCGTCTCGATGATTCCCCGCGACCACCCACTCATCCGGTGAATCGCTCCCACGCACTCGGCCAACTACGTCCCACAATGTGCGGAACTGGTAGTCCTGCTTGAGGTGCATCTTTACGCGCACCGGCCCCGGTCCTACGTGATAAGTAAAAGGCAGCGCACCCTGCCACTCCCGGGGGGAATCAGGTCCGCCCAGATGCTGCAGGATCGGCCAGGCATCGTGGTAGGAAAGCGGAGTAACGGGAATTTTCGGCATCTGCGCCGAGTGCTCTGGGGAAACACGTTTGCTCTCGGGCAACGACGGGACGGACGCGAATCCGGGCGTCGTTGGATCGCCGGCAAACTCAAACATGTATCCCACCGACCCGCGCTGCACGCCTGTATCCGGCCGCCATGGCCCATCGGGATACTTGTCTCCTCGCCGCCAGCCATCATCAAACGGATCCGAATAGATGATGACTCCCGCCGCTCCATGTTCCTGCGCGATGAACTCCTTCACTCCGCGGAAATTCTGCCCGTACCGTACGATCAAAATCTTGCCGCGCACATCGATCTTCAACTTTTCCAACTTCTCGAAATCTTCCGGCGTGCCGTAGTTGGCGTAGACCACGTCCGCCTCGGCGTTTCCGGAGGGCGACATACCGTTGAACGGCATCACTACGCGCGGATCGTCCTGGTACGGATCTCCGTCCACGTGCTCGCGCGTGGGCCCATGCATTTCCACTCCAGCCGGCGCCGTAATATCCACGCTGATTTCCTGCGGATAGTTCATCCACACTTTGTATTCGACGATTTCGGTATCGAGCCCAGCCGCGCGAAATTTCTCCGCCACGTAGTCGGCTGTCGCCTTATCCTCGGGCGTGCCGGCCATGTGCGGAGCTTGAGTCAGCGTGCGAAGGTGTTCTTCCGCCAGTTTAGGATCAGGCACCGCAAGGAAGCGAGCTTCAGTGGCGTTTTCCGCGGCTGCATCGTGAAAACCAAAGATGGGTTGCGACGCCGCAGAAGCCTCTGGCGCATGGCCGCTAACGCTGGCTAATACAAAGCAGAGAAAGACGACTGAGCAAAAAATCGCCGAATAAAGGAATCGCATGATGCTCCCGTCAGGAAAGTAAGTAAGGTAGCACAGCGGCTGTGAAGTATGCAGACGAGCGCGTGAGAATCAGGGGCGCAACAGGAGATTACCGCACCTGCCCGGTCCCGATAATCTCGTACTTGGAGGAGGTCAACTCCGCCAGAGCGAAAGGCCCACGGCAGTGCAGCTTCTGCGTGCTGATGCCCATTTCGGCGCCAAAGCCGAATTCCGCACCATCGGTGAACCGGGTTGAGGCATTCCAGTAGACCGCGGCAGAATCAACTCCGCGCAGAAACTTGCGGGCATTCGCTTCACTGCGCGTCACAATGGAATCCGAGTGCTTCGTCGAGTAACGATTGATATGGGAAATCGCCTCATCCACATTCGCCACCACGCAAACCGCCATGCACAGTCGAAGATATTCTTCGTACCAGTCTTGCTCCTCGGCCCGCGCTATATTCATCCCAGCTGCCAGGCTGCGCGACTTCGCATCGCCACGAACTTCCACTCCTGCATCGATCAGCTTCTTCACGATTCGTGGGACATACTCTGTCGCGATCCGTTCATGCACCAGCAGCTTCTCCGCTGCGTTGCATACCGACGGCCGTTGCGTCTTGGCGTTGATCACGATCTCATCGGCCATCTCGAAATCCGCGGATTCGTCCACAAAGATGTGGCAATTCCCAGCTCCAGTTTCAATCACGGGCACAGACGAGTTCTCGGTGACAAATGTGATCAGTCCGCCTCCGCCCCGCGGAATGATCACATCGACCAGCCCACGCGCTTTGATCAGCTCCTCGACAGACTGTCGCGTGCTCGAATCCAGGAGTTCGATCGCTCCCTCTGGCACTCCTGGCACCGCCGCAAGAATTTCTACCAGTTGCTGATTGCTGCGCGCGGCTTCCTTCCCGCCTCGCAACACAATGGCGTTGCTGGTTTTCAGCGCGAGCACGGCGGTGTCGACGGTCACGTTCGGTCGAGATTCGTAGATGATTCCCACCACTCCCAGAGGCACCCGCACTTTGCGGATGCGCAGGCCATTCGGCCGCGTCCACTCTGCGAGTGTCTCGCCAATCGGATCGCCCAGCGCCGCCACGTCGCGCACACCTTGTGCCATCTCCTTGATGCGTTCAGTCGTCAGCAGCAAGCGGTCGCGCATCGCTCCTTCAAGCCCGGAGCTTTCCACATCCTCGCGGTTCGCAGCGAGAATCGTCGGCGTATTGGCTTCAATCGCATTGGCGATCGCCAGCAACAAAGCATTCTTTTCGCCCGTCGATAGCAAGGCTAGCTTCGCGGCTGCTTCGCGCGCGCGTAGCAGTTTTTCCTTCGTGGACATGGATTGAGTAACGCCGACCGCCATCAGTTTTGCCTTCTTAGTGGAGGGAAATACGTTCCGATCTTGCGTTCTACAGCCAGCGCGATCCCCTGTGGATGGCGTCCATTTACAATCGCCACGTGGACACCTGCCTCACTGGCCAGCTTCGCCGCCCGTAATTTGGAAATCATTCCCCCGCGCCCCAAAGTGCTCTTGCCATTGCATTGCGCCTCCAGTGCCGGAGTCAGCTTTCGCACCACACGCACCAGGCGCGGTTTCTTGCGTGACCTTTTCCTTCCATCGGGCATGTAGAAGCCGTCCACGTCAGTCAGCAGCAGAAGCCAATCCGCTTTTACCGCCGTAGCCAGCAATGAGCTTAGCTCGTCGTTATCGCCAAAAGCGCCCACCAATTCGCGCACGCTGACGCTGTCATTCTCATTCACGATAGGCACCACGCCCAGCGAAAGCAACTCAGCCAGCGCGTTCTGCAAGTTGCGATAGCGCACCGGCGACGTGAAATCATCACTCGAAAGCAAAAGTTGCGCGACCACCTTCTTGCCGAAGAAAAGCCGCTCGTACGTATGCATCAGCTTGCTTTGGCCGACTGCGGCGCACGCCTGCATTCCGGGAACATCGTTGGGCCGCTTGCCCAGTCCCAGCCCCGACATGCCCGCGGCAATCGCGCCGGAGGTAACGATCAGATACTCATTCTTGCGAAGATCGAACTGATCCACCATGGAGCGCAGGATGTTCGCATCAATCTGACCGCCGGGAGCGATCAGGCTGGTGCCGACTTTGATCACGATTCTCATTCTTCAATCACGCTCTCAAGGCTCATTTGGAATGGTATCGTACTTAACGCCAGACGAGATTTCCGTTATTTCTTCTCTAGACTATCTACGGAAGCCGTCAGGCGCGGGGTACAGGAAGCCCGGCGGGCAAGGACAATATCTCTATCGTGCAATTAAAATGACGGTGTGGCAAGATGAAAAACCTTGCCACTTTTTGGTCCATATGCCAGCCTCCAATGCCACAAGCCGATTCTCCGATCGTGTCCAAAACTATATTCTCTACCGACCGGGATATCCCCCGGATGCGCTGCGGGCTCTGCAGACCGAGTGTGGTCTCACGCCGGCTGATGTAGTGGCTGATGTAGCCTCGGGAACTGGCATCTGGTCGCGCATGATGCTGGAGAATGGAAATTCCGTCTTTGGCGTCGAGCCCAACGCCGAGATGCGCGAGGCTGGCGAACGACTTTTGTCAGGATTTCCGAAGTTTACCAGCATCGCGGGAACTGCCGAGGCTACTACCCTGCCGTCTCATGCCGTAGATTTCGTCACCGCTGCGCAAGCTGCTCACTGGTTCCACCGCGAGCATGCGCGACGCGAATTCGTTCGCATCCTCAAGCCCGGAGGTTGGTTGGTGCTTCTGTGGAACGAGCGCCTGACGGATTCGACGCCATTCTTGCGTGACTATGAGCAACTGTTGCTGACTTTCGCCACCGACTATCAGGACATCCGCCACGAGAAGACAACCTCGGAAGTGAATCAGTTCTTCGATCCCACTCCCTATCAAGAACGAGTATTTGCGATGCGCCAGGAATTTGACTACGCCGGGATCGAGGGCCGCCTGCTGTCCTCGTCCTACGCACCGGGGCCAGACCACCTTCAACATGCGCCCATGCTTCGCGAGTTGCGCCGCATCTTCGACGCCCACTCTGTGTCGGGACGAGCGACCTTCGAGTACAAGACTCGATTGTATTTCGGACGATTGAGTTAAGAGAAACATCATTTGCTCTGCTACGATCTGCTCTGGTTTCCTCCTCTGAGGTTAGGCACCGTGTCCGAAGAAAAATCTTTTCATATGACGCCCGACGAGTTCCGCCGCTACGGCCACGCCGTGGTTGACTGGATCGCCGACTATCACTCCCGCATCGAATCGTTTCCTGTGTTGTCACAAGCAAAGCCCGGACAGATTCGCGCCTCACTTCCAGCAAATCCTCCGGTGCACGGCGAGCCCTTCGACGCGCTGCTCAAGGACGTCGAGAATCTCATTCTGCCCGGAGTCACGCACTGGCAGTCGCCAAACTTTTTCGCATACTTCCCGTGCAACGCCTCCGGCCCCGGAATTCTTGGCGATCTGCTCTCCTCCGGACTCGGGGTGCAGGGTATGCTGTGGTCCACCAGCCCCGCCTGCACCGAACTGGAAACACATGTGCTCGACTGGCTCGTGCCCATGCTCGGCCTGCCGGAGAAGTTTCTGTCGTCGAATACCGGCGGCGGCGTTATCCAAGATACCGCATCAAGCGCCGCGCTGTGCGCCCTGTTGGCGGCGCGCGAACGCTCCACGGATTACACCAGCAACAAAAAGGGATGCGATGGTCGCATCGTAGCTTATGCCTCCACGCAGACGCACTCCTCGCTTGAGAAGGCGGCGATGATCGCAGGCCTCGGCGTCGACAATCTGCGCTTGATTGAAGTCGACGACAATTTCGCCATGCACCCCGAGGCTCTCGCGCGCCAGATTGAAACCGACAAGCGCGCCGGTCTGATTCCCTGCTTTGTTTGCGCCACCGTCGGAACGACGTCGTCGAATGCGATGGACCCGATCGTCGAAATCGCGCGCGTCGCCCGTCAGCACAATCTATGGTTGCACGTTGACGCGGCCATGTCCGGTACCGCCGCGCTCTGCCCCGAATTCCGCCACCTGCAAAACGGAGTCGAACTCGCCGACAGTTACAACTTCAATCCGCACAAGTGGATGTTCACCAACTTCGATTGCAACTGTTTCTGGGTCGCCGACCGCAGGGCGCTGATCAAGACTCTGAGCATCTTGCCGGAATACTTACGCAACCAGGCCACGGAATCCGGCGCGGTGATCGACTACCGCGACTGGCACATCCAGCTAGGGCGGCGTTTCCGCTCGCTGAAGTTGTGGTTCGTCATCCGCCACTACGGCGTAGAAGGGCTGCAGTACCACATTCGGCGCCACGTGGAACTCGCGCAGCAATTTGCTGACTGGGTGCGCGACGATGAGAATTTCGAACTCGCCGCTCCAGCGCCGTTAAACTTGGTCTGCTTTCGGCACAAAGGCGGAGACAACGCCAATCAGACCATTATGGATCGCCTCAACCGCAGCGGCGATCTCTTCCTCACGCATACCAAGCTGAATGGAAAAATGACTCTGCGCCTATGCGTCGGACAGACGAACACGCAAGCTCGGCATGTCGAGCACGCGTGGCGAAGAATTCGCGAGGAAGCGGAAAAATTACCAGCGGTCGCGTAGCTTGCCCTGTACGAACTTTTCTTGCGCCACTTCAGCTAAAGTAAAAGTATGCGTACCATCCTCGGCCAGCGCCCGCTGCGCTTCGTCTTTGCCGCCAACGTCATCTCCATGTTGGGCAGCGGGATGAATTCGGCCGCCGTCGCCTGGTACATCCTAGAAGCCACGCACTCGGAAATGGCGCTCGGCACCTTCGCCGTTCTGCAAACCATTCCCGCCATGCTCATGCTTCCCTTCACCGGCGTGATTATCGATCGCGAAGATCGTCGTCTGCTCGTGATGTGGCTCGACGCCGTGCGCGCCGCGATCATTGTGACCGTCGCCATCCTCGCGTTTCGCCACCGTGTGCAGGTCTGGGAACTGTACCTGATGAATACACTCGTAGCCGCAGGTTTCTGGATGTTCTGGCCGACCATCACCGCACTCATCCAAGAACTCACGCCCGAAGGCGAGTTCGTGCAGTCGAATACCTTCCTTTTAGCCGGAGTGCAGGGAGGGTGGCTCATCGCTGGAGCGCTGGTCGGCTTCATGTACAACCACATCGGCCTCGGCGGTGTGCTTCTGATTGACGTCTCCACGTATGTAGTTTCCTTCTTGTGTTATTTCGCCGTGCGCAAGGGACGCCACGTTGTTCTGCGCCCGGAAGAATTGCGCGCCGATATCCTCGCCGCGGAAAGCCAGTTCGAGCGCTTCTGGCGCGAGATGCGCGAGGGCCTGCACTTTCTCCGCGCACGCCGTGCCGTCATCTTGCTCGGCATCAGTTGGGCGTTATTTCTCGGCGCCATGATCACCGGAGTCGTCGTTACACCGTCCCTGAGCGAACGCGTTTTTCACGCGGGCGCGGTCGGTTACGGATGGCTCAACGCCGGATGGGGCACCGGCGCGTTTCTCAGCGCCCTCTATGCTCCTGCGATTATCGCCAGCCTGGGCGGTCGCCGCTCAGTCGCGTTTTCCATGGCGATCATCGCCGCCTGCGTAGTTTGCGCTCCAGTTTCGCATTGGCTGGTCGCGGCGATACTGCTGTACGCAGTGATGGGATCGGCACGCGGCGTTGGCGGCATCGCCATGAACACGAGCCTGATGGAGATGGTCCCGCAACACTTGATGGGACGCGTGCAGAACACGTTCTATTTTTTCGGGACGTTTCTCCAACTTGTGCTGGCGATCGCTGTCGGTGCAGTCGCCCACAAAGTCAGCCTGGTCGCAGCCTTCGCCATTCTGGCCTGTGTGTACGCGTTATCGTTCATAGCCGCCAGTTGGCCTGTCGGAACTGTCACGGCCGAAGAGGTCAGCCCAGTGAAATGAAGTAGATTCACCACGGAGACACGGGGAAAAGAGAAGATTAACTACTGTGTTTTGGACTTCGGTATTCTCAGTGTCTCTGTGACTCTGTGGTAAATCCACGCTCTTCGCTGTTATTCTTTCCCATTCCAAGGAGCACTCATGTCCTCTGACCTGCAAGGCCGTAACGGCGTCGTCTTCGGAGTCGCTAATAAACGCTCGATCGCGTGGTCGATCGCTCAGGGATTGCACTCCGCCGGCATGAAGCTCGCCATCACCTATCAGAACGAGCGCCTGGAGCAGGAGGCCAAAGACCTCATCCTCTCTCTACCCGGCGCGGAAGCCTACATGTGCGACGTTAGTAAGGACGAGGAAATCGAGCGCCTCTTCGCCACATTGAAAGAGCGCCACGGCAAGCTGCACGCGCTGGTGCATTCTGTCGCCTACGCTCCCGCCGACGAACTGAAAGGAGACTTTCTCAACACCACGCGCGAAGGCTTCCGCATCGCGCTCGATGTGAGCGTCTATTCCCTGATCGCCGTTTCCCGCGCCGCTGCGCCGCTCATGGAAGATGGTGGATCGATCCTCACAATGACTTACTATGCGTCGGAGAAGGTCGTGCCCCGCTACAACGTGATGGCGGTCGCCAAAGCTGGCCTGGAATGCTCGGTGCGTTATCTCGCATATGAATTAGGAAAGAAAAAGATTCGCGTGAATGCCATCTCTGCGGGCCCGATCAAGACCCTCGCCGCACGCGGCATCGCTGGCTTCGGCGACATGCTCAAGGGCCACGAAGAGCGCGCGCCGCTGGGCCGCCGCGTGGAAGTCGAAGAAGTTGGCTCGACCGGAGTCTTCCTCGCCTCTGACGCCAGCAGCGGCATCACCGGCGAAGTGATTTATGTGGACTGCGGATATAACATCATGGGATTTTGAAGCCGGTTCTTAGTTCTCGGTTCTCAGTCGTTACTCCGTGGGATAATACAGACGATGCGAAACAAGCGACTCGTCTTCGCTTTCTTCGCCGCCGCGATCCTTTTTTCAATGGTACGAGAATGGAGCGCGCCGCCCTCGTGCGCGCGTGGTGTCCTCATCCCATCCGTCTCGGCACGAGCGAAGCGTTAGACGGCAATCCTGATCCTCCGCCCGTTCTCTCCGACCCGCTCCAAAGAAATCTCCACATCGCGATCGAGCACAAGCCGCGGAAATTTCTCCCCCCACTCAATCAGCAGAACGCTGCTGTCGGATCGCAGATCGTCCAGCGCCAGCGTCTCCAGCTCCCGCTGCGTGTCGATGCGGTAAAGATCAATGTGATAGAGATTGGCTCGTGGTCCGCGATACTCGTGCACCAGCGTGAAGGTAGGACTGGTGACATCCTCTTCCGCAGCCGCCTCAAACGCCGCCGCAATTCCCTTGACCAGCGTGGTTTTGCCGGCGCCCAGATCTCCGCGCAGCAGCACCAGCTTGGGCGGAGCCAGCAATTCCGCCAACGTGCGTCCAAAGGCGATCGTCTCCTCCGGCGAGTTTGTAGTGATCTCCCGCGCCATATCCTGAGTCTGGCCGCAGAAGAATCTTGCGTGCAGACCAGGACTAGTATAGCGAGAGCGTTGCACCCAGCGCCGGGACAGCCGTCGTCACAAAGCTTGTCGGAACTAAATCGTCTTTGGCACCACGAAAACAGACGACTTCAGTCCCAGCAAATTCCTGTCCGTCACGTGATCGACGGACGTGCGCAAACGGCGATGGTCGTCGTCCTCGAACGCGACGAAGCGGAACGGCTGCAGCACACCAGTTGCCGTCTTCCGCATCGGAGTCAGGAGCTCGGCCATGCCGTGAACCGGCCCCGATTGCGTCTGAAACGCGAGTTCCACAAAGGAGCCGGTTCCAAGAGGATGCTGCAATTGCAGCAGTCCGCCAGTCACGGAAATGCTTTGGAGTTTGGCTTTTGTGCGCCGGCCATCTTCTAAACGAATCGCAGCCAGGACGGAATCTCCTAGCTGGACCCGGGCCGCGCGCTTCGAAGGGTGCGGTTGGGGGAAGTGGGTCATAGGTGGATTCACTATGGCACGCCAGCAGTACAGGTAACAGGTTACGGAAGCAAATGGCCGGATTCCCGCACTGCTAGCCCGTTCCAGCCGACCCAAGTCTCTTGCATGCAAGCGCTTGGCATTGTGTTTACTATTGATACAATGTCCCGGCAGACCGAACTGTCTTCGGACTTGCGGCCGGGAGAACTATCTTCAGTGTCCACGCCAGGGAGCACTTCAATGCGTTGCTTCTCATCTGTATGCTTTTGCGTAATTTTTCTCATACTTTCAACCACATATTTCCAAGGCCAGGACACGCTGCCGGAAAACGGTACACCGCTTCGGGTTGGCATCGTGGGCCTGCTCCACGGCCACGTCCAGGGATTTCTCGATCATTCTCTGCACAATCCAGAGATTGAAATCGTTGGCGTCGCCGAAGGTGATCAATCCCTCGCCTCCCAATACGCGAGCCGCTATCACTTAGACTCGAGCCTTCTATTTCCAGACCTCGAAGACATGCTCGCGCGAAAACATCCGCAAGCCGTTCTCGTTTACACGAATACGTTTGATCATCGCCGCGTAGTTGAAATCTGCGCCCGGCACGGTGTCCACGTCATGATGGAAAAGCCGTTGGCCGTCAGCCTGGCGGATGCTCTGGCCATCAAGCAGGCGGCGGACGCCGGCAAGATTCAGGTCCTGGTCAATTATGAGACGACCTGGTACCGCAGCAACCGCGCCGCATACGATCTGGTCCACGAGCATGCGCTCGGCGACATACGCAAGGTTGTCGTCCACGATGGCCACAGTGGCCCGAAGGAAATTGGCGTCGGTCCTGAGTTCCTCAGTTGGCTCACTGATCCTAAGCTCAATGGTGGAGGCGCGCTCTTCGACTTCGGATGCTACGGCGCCGACTTGATTACCTGGTTGATGGACGGACAACGCCCGCAAACCGTGACCGCCGTCACTCAGCAGATCAAGCCTGAAATCTATCCGCGAGTCGACGATGAGGCGACCATTATTCTGACTTATCCCAAAGCGCAAGCCATCGTGCAAGCCTCCTGGAACTGGCCCTTCGATCGCAAAGATATGGGAGTCTACGGGCAGACGGGATACGTCATCACAGTGAAGCGGGATGATATTCGGGTGCGGCGTGCCGGCGGGCAGGAAGAACAAGTCGCCGCTACGGCTCTGCCACCACGTTACGACAACTCAATTTCTCTTTTGAAAGCGGTGGTGTTGAAGGGGATCAAACCCGATGGCTTGTCGTCCCTTGAAACCAACATCACGGTCACGGAGATCCTGGACGCTGCGCGTCGTTCCGCAGCCTCGGGAAAAACGATTCACTTGCCCGCTTCTAGATAAACGTGGGAGTGCGTAGTTTATCCGTCCCAGCTCACCCAGTTTTCCTTGGCAGCATTCTGCGTGCGCCGGAAAGCCTCAGGGAGTCCGCGCAGCAAATCCGTCGCGACCAACGAATGTTCGCCGACCCTCTCGCATATGGCATCGCCGGCAAGTCCATGCAGATGAACTGCCGCCAACACTGCGGCGAAAGAGTTTTTAACGTTCTGCGCAATCATCCCTGCGGTCATGCCAGTCAGGATGTCTCCCGTGCCGCCAGTAGCCATGCCGGGATTGCCGGTCATGTTCACCCAAGCTTCACCATCCGGCCGCACTACCAGCGTGCGATGCCCTTTCAGCACGACAATCAATTCGTGTTCACGCGCAAACCTCCGCGCCACTCCCAGCCGGTCCTTCTGCACATCGGCGATCGTGGATGCCGCCAGCCGCGCCATCTCGCCCGGATGAGGAGTAATCACCAGCGTGCGACCCCCGCCGTTCAGTTCTTCCGTGCGGCCTTCAAACGCATTCAGACCATCGGCATCCAGCACTATCGGGGTTTGGACTTTTGCAACTAGAGCTCTCACCAATTCCGAAGTCTGCGGATTCCTCGAAATTCCCGGCCCAATCGCGAGCACGCTCTTTCCCTTCGCCAACTCCTCGATTCGATCCTGCGCCTTCGCCGAAATCGTACCCGCCTCCGTCTCCGGCAAAGGCTCGGTCATCAACTCGGGATGAAATCCTGCTACCGTCGCCAGCACCGACCTTGGTGTCGCAACCGTCGAAAGCCCGGCTCCCGCGCGTAGAGCGGCCGCCCCAGCCATCGCCGCCGCGCCCGCTTTCCCGAGTGACCCTCCAACCACCAGAACGTGGCCGTAGCTACCCTTATTCGATTCTGCGGGACGCGGCGCTACCAGCGCGGCAAGATCATGTGACGTGATGACATTCAATTGCAACGCCGAAACAATCGCTTCTTGCGGAGATCCGATTTCGGCTACGACCGTAGGCCCAGTCGTCATCAAACTGAATGCGTGCGCGGGGCGGGCCGCCGTAAAAGTGACGATCGCATCCGCTCTGGCGATGGCTCCTGCTTGCGGGCCCATCGCATCTGCATCGGCCCCCGAAGGAATGTCCACGGCGATCACTGGTACGGCGCTGGCATTCATGATCGCGATGGCGTCGGCATAAAGCCCGGTCACCGGAGGTTTAAAGCCCGTGCCCAAAATCGCATCCAGGTAAAGATCGGCCTGCAATGAGTGCCGCATCCGGTCACTCTTCAACTCTTCGATAAAATGAACCGCGATCGCCGCGTTCGGCAACTTGCCAAACATGATCGACGCATCGCCCCGCAGATCGGACGGGTCCGCCAGCAGGATCACCTGGACCTTCTTGCCCTGTTGATGCAACCGCCGAGCCGCTACGAAACCATCGCCGCCATTATTCCCTTTGCCGCAGAAAACCACGATGCGCTGCACCGAGGCATAGTGCGACAGCACATAATCCGCCACAGCCGCGCCCGCATTCTCCATGAGCGTAAGCGAAGGCACGCCGAAGCGCTCGCTGGTGGCGCGATCAATCGCTCGCATTTCGGCCGCGCTAACGATTTTCATGACTGGGACGCTGCAGTCTGTTCCAGTTGCCGCAGCTGTGAGGGTTCGCCCATGGCGATCAGGCAGTCTTCAGGCTCAATGCGTTCATCGGGCGCAGGATTGAATCTCATGCCCGCGTGCCGCTTGATGGCGAGAATAATTACACCGCGATCCTGACGAATGCGCGAGCTCTCGATCGTCGTCCCCGCGAATCTGGACTTGTCGGCGATGTGGATTTCGCCAATCTCCAGATCCATACCGAGATGAGTCGTCGCCGTGTCCAGAAAGCTGACCACATGCGGCCGCAAGAGCGACTGTGCAATGCGCCGCCCAGCGAACGAATACGGCGAGACCACCGAGTCCGCTCCCGCCGCCAGCAAATGTTTTTCTGCGTTGTCTTCGCTGGCGCGCGCAATGATCTTCAGCTCCGGATTTAATCCTCGCGCCGTAAGCACGATATACAGGTTGGTCGCATCTGTGGTGGTCGCCGCGATCAGCCCGCGAGCCCGTTCGATCTGCGCACTGCGCAAGACCTGCTCTTGCGTCGCGTCTCCCGTAACCACCAACCAATTCTCACCGTGGTAGCGCTGCAGCTTGGCTTCGGAGCTCTCAATCATTACAAATGATGCCGGTTTCCCCGCCAACTCCCGCGCCACACTGCGCCCGACTCGTCCCATGCCACAGATAATGTAGTGACCGTCGAGCCGTCCGATGTCGCGCTCCATGCGCCGCCTTCCAAAGAAGCTCTGCAACTCGAATTCTAGCAAAGCCTGGCTTAGCGCTCCCACGCCCAATAACGCGAGCGACACGCCGGTCAGAATCACAATCACGTTGAAAACGCGGCCGGCGTGGGAAAGCGGATGTACTTCCTGATATCCAATGGTGGTCAGGGTAGTGACCACCATGTAAAAGCCATCGAACCACGACCATCCTTCGATGAAGTGATATCCCGCGGTTCCCACTGCCATGACGATCAGCAGCAGCACACCGATCACTCGTAGGTTGTAAACAGCTTTCATGGAGATGCGGTGGTCAGCGACCAGTGATCAGTGGCCAGTGGCCAGCAATAAATAGTTGTCGCCCGAATCCCGCCGTTGACTTTGCTGACCACTAAACACTGAGCACTGGCCACTGACTATAAAACAAAAAGGCCCTCCGCGCTGTGCGGAGAGCCCATTGCACTCACCTGGCCGTTGTTACTTATGCAATACCTTCGCCTCAGCTCCCGCCTGCAGCGCTTGCACCCGGCTGTGCTTCACGCTGTAAGTGAAATACACAACCAGTCCAATGAACAACCAGACCACCAAACGGATCCAATTCCATATTCCCAGCTTGTACATCATGTATCCGTTCGAAATTACTCCCAGGATCGGAATCAGTGGCACCCACGGCGTGCGGAAAGGCCGCGGCTGGCTTGGATTGGTATAGCGCAACACCATCACGGAAAGCGACACGATCACAAATGCCAGCAGCGTGCCGATGTTCACCATGCGCCCAATATCGTCGATCGGAGTCAGGCTGCCGACAACCGCAGCCAGGATGCCCACAAGAATCGTGTTCTTCCAGGGAGTGCGGAATTTTGGATGGATATCCCCGAAGAATTTCTTCGGCAAAAGGCCATCGCTAGCCATGGCGTAAAGCACTCTCGTCTGGCCCAGCAGCATCACGAGCATTACGCTGGTCAGTCCCGCCAGCGCGCCCAGAGTAATGATGTGCGACGCAGTGCCCAAGCCGCGGTCCAGAAAGGCGCGGGCGACAGGCGCTTCAATGTTGATCTGTTGCCAGTGCACCATCCCCGTAAGCACGCCAGCGACCGCGATGTATAGAACCGTGCAGATCGCCAACGATGCAATCATGCCGATGGGCAAATCGCGTTGTGGATTCTTGGCCTCCTGCGCCGTGGTTGAGACAGCGTCGAAACCGATATAGGCAAAAAATATGTAGGCGGCTCCAGCTCCAATCCCGGCCATGCCGTTCGGCGCGTACGAATGCCAGTCCGTGCCCCAGTTGCTGACGTTGATGTAGCGAGCACCCAGGGCAATCACAAAGAGCACAACCGAAACTTTAATTACCACGATCGCGGTGTTAAATTCCGCACTCTCTTTGATCCCGACAACCAGAACCGCGGTAATGATGAGGGCGATGATGAAAGCCGGAAGGTTCAGGCCAATTTCCATCCCGAACAAGTGCGGAGCGCCCAAGAGAGTATGCGCCTTCTGCAATAACTCGGGAGACTGCGTACTGATGATCGCGCTGACTTTGTCGAGGAAGGCTTGTGTGCCGGGTATCAGGGAAGAGTCCGTAGCCTGGGCCATCTGCCGTGCCACAATATTCTCTGCGGTCTTCAGCGCCGTCCAGTGATCGTAGGCCAGCCACAGCGGCATCTGGATGTGAAAAATTTTCAGCAGTTCGATGAAATGGTTTGACCAGCCGGAAGATACCGCGCTGGCGCCCATGGCATACTCAAGCGTAAGGTCCCAGCCGATAATCCATGCCAGCAACTCGCCCAAGGTAGCGTAAGCGTAGGTGTAGGCGCTGCCTGCCAGTGGAATCATGGCCGCGAACTCCGCATAGCACAGTCCCGCGAAGGCGCATCCTATCCCGGAGAGGACGAACGATAAGGTGAGTCCCGGACCCGCGTACTGCGCCCCCAGCCCCACCATCACAAAAATTCCAGCGCCGATCACTGCACCTACCCCGAGCGCGGTGAGTTGAAAAACTCCCAGCGTACGTTTAAGGCTGTGTTCCCCGGTCTCGCGGGATTCCTCCATTAGCAGGTTCAGCGGCTTGGTTGCCAGCAGATTCGCCATTCGTCTCGTTTCTCCTTAGAGGGCTACGCCGGTTCGCGCTTTGCTGCCGCGCTTTTTGACCATGCGTAATATACCGGGATACCCAACAGCACCACAATCAATCCCGGCCACGTGAATTGCGGTTTGTAGCGCAATAGTACGACGTCAATAAATAAAGCCATCGCAATATAAATCGCGGGCAATACGGGATAGCCAACCGCCCGATACGGCCGCTCTGCATCAGGATGCGTGCGCCGCAGCACAAACAATCCCACGATAGTCAAAATGTAAAACACGAGCACCGCGAAAATAATGTAATCAAGAAGCTGCCCGTAGCTTCCCGAGACGCACAACAGGCATGCCCACACCATCTGCACCATCAGGGAAACCGCCGGCGTCTTATAGGTAGGATGCAGCTTGGCGACATTCTTGAAAAACAGGTTGTCCTTCGCCATGGCATAGTAGACGCGGGCACCGGAAAGAATCAGCCCATTGGCGCAGCCAAACGCGGAAATCAGGATTGCCCCTGCCATCAGCAGTCCGCCCGCGGCTCCGAACATTTGCGTCATCACCGCCGTTCCTACACGATCCTCAGCCGCGTACTGAATGCCTCGCCCAAGAACCGTTGCCGCGCCCGGAGTTCCGTCCAGCGGCAGCGCCATCAGATAAATAAAGTTGCAGGCAATGTAGAGCGCGATCACCACCCCCGTCCCCAGCGCCAGCGACAGCGGCAAGTTGCGGCTGGGATCCTTCACTTCCCCTGCGGTGAACGTCACGTTGTTCCACGCATCCGCGGAAAACAGCGAACCTACCTGCGCCACCGCCAAAATCGTCAGCGTCCCCACCATCACGACAGGTCCGCCCACTCCCACTTGCACGGCGTGCTGCGCGCCCAATCCCGCGTTCTGCCAGAAGTGACCGCTGAAGTTCGCCGCCAGCGCCGTCGCGTTTCTTCCCATCGCCAATCCGAACAAGGCCAATCCCAGAAGCGCCGAGACCTTGGCTGCGGTAAAAACATTCTGGATGAGCGCCCCAGTTTTCACTCCGAAGATATTTACCACCGAAAGGAATACAACGAGGAGCATCGCGACCAGATTCTGCGTATTAATTCCAACGTCCATGTTGCCCAAAACCATGGGCCCGATCGGGATCGGAGGCACCTTCCAGAGATGGAGAATCCAGTGAGAAGAAGAAATCGCGGGAAAGAAAACTCCCAGGAACTTCCCGAACGCCACGCCCACAGCCGCGATCGTGCCGGTTTGAATTACGAGGAACAGAGTCCATCCGTAGAGAAAGCCCCACAGCGGCCCTAGCGCTTCGCGGAGGTAAACATACTGTCCACCGGCCCGCGGCATCATCGCTGCCAACTCACCGTAGCTGAGCGCCGCGACGATGGTCATGAACCCCGCCACGGCCCACGCGCCAATCAGCAGCGCGGGCGAATCCACTTCGCGGGCAATCTCCGCCGAAACAATAAAAATTCCCGAGCCGATCATCGACCCCATGACCAGCATGGTGGCGCTGGTCAGGCCGAGGCCCTTGACCAGTTCCTTATCTTGATGGCTATGAATCTCCCAATCGCTGCCGGCCGCCGGCGCTGTCGGTGTGCTCAGGATCCCTCCTTGAAACATGCCCACGGAGCTTAGCGCAGACCGCGGGCACTATCAGGGTGGAATGACTTTACCTCAAGATGCGGAAAAATTCCTCTGCTGATTTGCGTGGCTCCCGTAACAAATCGGATATCACCGCTACGGAATCGGCCCCGGCCTCAAGCACGGAGACAGCGTTGGCTCGCGTGATCCCGCCAATGGCGACCAGCGGTTTTCGCGTCAATTGCCGCGCCCGGCGCACGCCTTCAAGGCCCACCACCGGATCAGGCTTCTCTTTGCTCGAGGTTGAAAAAACCGGTCCTATCGCAAGATAGTCGGCGGAAGATCGATCCGCTTCCTCCAACTGCTCCGGATTATGCGTCGACACCCCGAGCCAATGGTCAGGCCCAATAATCTTTCGCACCGACTCCGGCAAGAGATCCTCCTGCCCCACGTGGACCCCATCGAAACCGGCAGCCAGGCAAAGGTCGGCGCGGTCGTTCATGATCAGCTTCAGAGAAGCACCGACACGCTTGTTCAGTTCGCGCGCCTGCTCCAGCATCACGCGCGCGTTTCCGCTCTTGTTGCGGTATTGCAGCAGCGTACATCCGCCAGCAACCAGTGCTTCTACAAAATCTGCCAGATCTTCTGCAGACGAGAAGCACGCCGCGTCGACAACAGGGTAAAGACGCGGTATCGCGATCACGCCGCCGATTCCTTTTTGCTGGCCGTCAGGAATCGCTCGATGAATCCCGTATCAAATTTCCCGGCGCGGAAGTCCGGATCGGCCATAATCTTCCGGTGCAGCGGAATTGTCGTAAACACTCCTTCGACAATAAACATTTCCAGCGCCCGCGTCATTCGCGAGATCGCTTCGTCGCGGTCTTTTCCACGCACAATCAACTTGGCAATCAGCGAGTCGTAATACGGCGGAATCACGCCCTCCGCATAGGCCGCCGTGTCCACGCGCACCCCGGTGCCGCCGGGCGGATGAAACGCCGTAATTCTTCCCGCCGACGGCGTGAATTTCTCGGGATGCTCCGCATTGATCCTGCACTCGATGGCGTGGCCGCGATGCACGATCGGCCCATGCAGCACCTCGCTCATATTCGCTCCCGCGGCGATCATGATCTGGCTCTTCACCAGGTCCACGTCAGTTACCATCTCCGTCACCGGATGTTCCACCTGAATCCGTGTGTTCATCTCGATAAAGTGCAGCTTGTGGTCTTGGTCCATCAAGAACTCGATCGTCCCCGCATTCGTGTAACCGATCTCTGCCAGCGACTTACACAGCACCGCGCCAATCCGGTCACGCAACTCCGGCGTGACTCGCGTCGATGGCGACTCTTCCAGCAACTTCTGATGCCGGCGCTGGATCGAACATTCCCGTTCCCCCAGGCTCACCACATTGCCGTGCTCATCCGCCAGCACCTGAAATTCGATGTGGCGGGGATGCTCGACATACTTCTCCATGTACAGGTCGCCATTGCCGAATGCGCCCGCCGCTTCCGACTGCGCCGCCCGGAAAAAAGTTGGCAACTCCTCTTCGTTGCGCACAATGCGCATGCCACGACCCCCGCCGCCCGCCGACGCCTTCACAATCACCGGAAAGCCCACCTGCCGCGCCCACTCGAGCGCTTCGCCCTCGGACGCAATGATTCCATCCGAACCCGGCAGAATCGGCACGCCCGCTCGTTCCATGGCAGAGCGCGCCTTTTCCTTTTCTCCCATCAGCCGCGTCACTTCCGGCCTCGGCCCGATGAACTTGATCCCGCTGGTCTCGCAGACCTCGGCAAAGTTGGCGTTCTCCGCCAGCAATCCGTAGCCGGGATGCACCGCATCCACATTGGCGATCTCCGCCGCGCTGATCACCGCGGGGATATTCAGGTAGCTCAGCGCCAGTTGCGGAGGCCCGATACAAATCGCTTCGTCGGCAAAGCGCACTGGCAGCGAGTGCCGATCAGCCTCGCTATAAATGGCAACCGTGCGGATCCCCAGCTCCTTGCACGCACAAATCACGCGCAAAGCAATCTCCCCGCGATTGGCGATCAATATCTTATTAAACATTTCAGATGAATGGAGACCTATCGCCGATGGGCAGGCGAACCCGGCTTTCTCCTCGCGCCTCCTCAGACGCGAAAAGGCGCGCGAGATGCGCGCCTCGGTTCTGTTTCTATTTCACTCTTTCGCCCGGATGGCGAACAACTCCTGCCCATACTCGATCGGCTGGCCGTTGCTTCCCATCTTTTTCACAATCTCTCCGGCCACGTCCGACTCAATCTCATTCAGCAGCTTCATCGCCTCAACGATGCATAGCACCTGCCCAACTTCCACGATGTCTCCGACTTTGACGAAAGGCGGCGCGCCCGGCGAAGGAGCCTCATAAAAGGTTCCCACAATCGGGGACTTCACCATGTGCAGGGTTTCTTCCGGTTCAGGCGCGACCGGTGCCGGCGGCGCGATCGAAGGCGGAGCCGAGGCGGCCGTCCTCTGCTCCCCAGCCCCTCCGGCTGGATATGCCGGATAGGACATCTCACCGTGCGCGTGGACAATGGTTGCTTGTCCCCCGCGCTTGATTTTCATTTTGACGTCGCCGCGTTCCAGCTCAAACTCGGCAATGTCTTTTTCGATTAAGAACTCGATGAGTTCCTTTAGCTCTTTTTGATTCATTCGTATGAAGGTAGGCCGCTTGCCGCTCCGCGCCAAAAATGATCCCGGCGAAACAGCCGGGCATTCCGCAGGAGCGACTCGATTTAACCCGCTTGAATCTAACCTGCCTGACTTTGAGAAGACCTAAACCGTCAGGAAATCCTTGCTCGTCGGAGTCAACACTTCACAACCATTTTCGCTGACGGCCACCATGTCCTCGATCCTCACGCCCCATTTGCCGGGGAAGTATACTCCCGGCTCAACGGTAATCACCATACCCGGCCGCAGGACTTCTTTTTGCCCCGCTGCGACTCGTGGAGACTCATGGATTTCCAGTCCCACACCATGGCCGGTTGAATGCGTGAAATACTTCCCTAACCCGGCCTTACGCAGTACCTTACGCGCTGCCTCGTCCACTTCGCCCGTCGTAATTCCGGGCCGGACCGCTGCGATTGCCGCCTGCTGGGCTTCCCTCACCGATTCATACGCATGCCGCGCATCTTCGGACGGGGCGCCCACCCATACGGTGCGCGTCTGGTCGGAACAATAACCTGCGAGTATAACACCGAAATCGCAGACGACGAACCCACCGGCAGCGATGGGTTGAGCGGTAGCTCTCCCGTGAGGCAATGCCGACCGTTTCCCTGAGGCAATGATGGTCGGGAACGACATCGCCTCCGCGCCCGCCAGCCGGGCCGTATACTCCATCTCCGCAGCAACTTCCGTTTCCTTGATCCCCGGCCGCAACGTTTCCAGCGCCCGGTCGAACAACTTCGCTCCCAACTGCACCGCCGCACGGATCAGGCCCAATTCGTCCGAATCCTTTACCATGCGCGCCCGCTCCACAAGCACAGGCGCGCTCCGTAACCGGTAGCCAGAGGGCAGCAGGTCCGCCAGCCTTTTCTTTTCTGCCACGGTCATGTGCTCGGCTTCCACTCCAATCGTCCATCCTGCCGATTTCTTGCGACGGGATTTCAGCCAGTCGCCGATTGCCTGTGGCACGGACTTCTTCGCGATAATCACTTTTGCGCCCTTCACCTCTTCCCGCCCCTGCGTGTCGTAGCGGACGTCGGAGAAGAAGACACTTCCCGCTTCCCCCACCAGCAGAAAGCCCGCGCTGCCGGTGAAGCCGCAGAGATATCGAATGTTCGGAAGGTGACTGATCAACAACGCGTCGAACCGAGTGGTGGCAAGGTGCTCCCGCAATTTCTTCTGGCGCAGAAGGAAATCCATATGCCTGTCGAGTTTATCAGGCGAGAGATGCGAGAGTACCCGAGTACTGTGTGTCGAGTACCAAGACACAAAATCGAGTGCGCTCGCAACCCGGTACCTGTTACGAGGCTCCCTTGCCCCAAAAACTAAGCCGCCGGCCTGACAGGTTCTTCAGGCCGGCGCCGGTAAATCTTCAACTGTCCGCTGCTATGTTTGAATGATTCGCGGCGTGATGAAGAAGATCAATTCCTGGTTCGAGGTGTTCACCTGAGTATGCTTGAACAGGTTGCCCAGGATCGGAAGGTTGCCCAGCAACGGCACCTGCGTGATATTGATCGAGTTCTGCGTCTGGATGACGCCGCCGATCACCACCGTGCCGCCGTCCGTCACCAACACCTGCGTTGTCGCTTGCTGCGTAATCAGTTCGGGGTTGCCCTGTACTTCCTGACCGAAGTTGGGCGTGGTGTTTTCCACGTCCACGTTCAGGAAAATCGTGTTTTCCGAAGTGATCTGCGGTGTAACGGTCAAGCGCAGGAAAGCGTCCACATAGGTTACGGTCGGAGGACCGCCCAACTGCGCCTGGGTCACGATCGGCACGCGCACGCCCTGTTTCACCAAGGCCTGAATATTGTTCTGCGTGACTACTCGTGGCCGTGAGAGCACTTTCAGCAATCCACGCGACTCAGCCATGGAAAGCACCGCGTCGATGCGGATGTTGTTGCTGGCGTTCAGGAAGGTCAAGCCGCTGGTCGGTGAGGTCGAACCCAGGTTGGAGAACAACGGAATCGTCGATCCTGACGTCGAACCAGTGCCCGGCATCGTAATGTAGCCCGGGTTCAAGCCGCTGACCGTGGTTGGGGATGTGCCGGCTGCGGCGTCTCCGCCGAGCGCGCTGTGGCCGTTGCCCCAACCGAAGCCCAACTGAGTACCGATGTCGCGGGCAAACTGCCGCGTCGCCGCTACCACGCGAGCCTCGATTTCCACTTCCTGCGTCTTGCGATCAAGCTGCGTCAGCAAGCGGTCAATGATCGGAATCACCTTCGGAATGTCGTTGACGATCACCGCGTTGGTGCGTTCATCCGCAACCACTTCACCCCGCTGCGAGAGGAACTTCTTTACTGTGACCATCACATCTTTGGCATGGGCATAGCTCAGGAATCGGGTGACAGAAACCTTCTCCACCGCCAGGGCTTCGGCTTCCACCTGTGCTCGGCGGCCATCCGCTTCTTTCTTCAAAGTATCCACGGTTGCGATGCGCAGGACGTTGCCTTCCAGCTCCCGCGCCAAGTCGTTGTTCTTGAGTACGATGTCCAGTGCCTGATCCCACGGCACATCATCCAACACAACCGTCAGAGTGCCGTGCACATTCGGATCGAGCACCACGTTCAAGCCGCTGATTTCGTGAATCAGGCGGAAGAAGTCTTTCAGGTCCACGTCTTTCAGGTTCACTGAAATCGGTTCGCCCGTGTAGCGCGGACCCGCGGCAGCTGGCTGCTGTCCAGCCTGGGCCTTCTGCTCGGCCGCAAGATTGACCGCCGGCTGTATGCCCGTGCTGGAAGAAACGCTCTGCGTGGCCTGCGCTGCATGCTCGCTCACCGGCAGCAGTTCCGCAGCCGTCTTGTCGGCGAACTTTGCCGCCGCTTCCTGAGCCCGGTCGGCTGGTTCATCCGTTGGGTTAGAAGCAGCCGCCTTCGCCGTGTACGTGGGCTCGACCACCACGAAATCAGATGAAGTCGGGGCCGCATTGGCCGCAACCGTCTTCGCCGGAGCCGCATCGCTGACCGTTGGAGCCGCCACTACTGGCTTCGCCGCAGCCGTGACCTCCACGACCCGCGGTGCAAACGGAGAGATGGTCTTGCTCGCCGCCGCTGCCGGAGCTTCCGCCGTCGTCTTGGGAACGCTGACGCGCGCCGCCGTTGGCTGCGTGTGAAGCGTCAACACCAGCTTCCCGCCAGCCGAGGGAGTCAGCTCATAGCGGCAAGAATGCTCCAGATCCACCACGATGCGGGTGGTTGGAGGCGTCTGTCCGTCCATGCCGATGCGCACTCCCTTCACGCCGTCGCCGCCTACGGCGATGTGGCTCCGCCCCGTCCCCATAAGGGTTCCAGGCAAATCCACGATGAGCCGCGCCGGCGAATCCGCCGTGCTCAGCTTAGGCGTCACTGCGCCGCGAGCGCTGATCTCGACCCGGACTTCGTCCGCGCCGCGAACTACGTTCACTCGCTGCAGTTCGTTTCGTTGGCCCGCCGCTTGTGGCGCCGGCGTCTCTGCGGCTGAAGCCGTCAGCCCCAGGAGCAGCAACGGTAGGATTACACTCAGCAGTTGCTTTCGCATTTCGCTTCTCCCCAACTCGCGGGTCTACCCCGCGTGTCCTTGCTAGAACTCGATTTTGTTGGCGCTCCGGTTTCTCCGGCGCGCTGGCTTCGCACGCTAAACTGCCGGCGTGAAAATTCTCTTGACCACTTCCCGCGTCAGCGGTTTGCCCAACTTATCCTGCACCGTTTCCTGGAACACAACCGTATCGCCGGTAATTCTCATTACGTACCCGTTGAATACGGGATCGTTTTCACGCAGGAAATAAGCCTTGTTCAGGCTGTTGGTCACCACTGCGATGAAGCCGTTCTCTGACTTCACCACTCCGCGCAAATTAATCTGTCCGATCTCCAGGCACTTCTTCCCGGTCGAGCATCCCGAGCCGGTGGGCTGCTGCACTACCGGGCTGAAGAACGGATCGCGCTTGCCGCTCATCGCCCACTTTTTTTCCTCTGGCTTCGGAGCCTTGGGCGCCTCGGCGCTCTTGCTGGCGTCCGCTGCCTTGGCATCCGCCGAGATCTTGGTAGCCGCAGGAGCCGCAGCCTTGGCTGCCGGCTTCGGCGCGATTGCTTTGGCCGCGACCGCCTTCCCCTTCACAGTCGGCTTGGTCGCGGCTTTAGCGGCCGCCTTGGCAACCGGAGCTGCCGGAGCCGCAGCGCCCTTTGCCGGAGCAGCCACCGGCATCACCGCTACTGGTTTCGCCGTGGCGCCGGGAGCCGGTTTGGCCGCAGGCGTCGTCTTCGTTGGCTGCACCGCTTGGCTGGTGTTCTGCACGTTATTGATCACGTTCGGGTTCTGTGCCCAGAGGCCGCCCGTCATCAGTCCCACTGCCAGAATGCCTGTCGTTAGCTTCATAGCGATTCCTATTTGCCCGCGCCCGCCCCAGCTACGGCGGGTTTCGTGCCCGGCGCTGCTGCGGCCGGTTCCAAGTCGTGACTGAAGAACGTGGTCGCCGTAAACGTGGCTATCACGCTCTCATTCGCCGCGTACTGGTATGTATGCTTCGCCTTCGCCTTGCTTGGATCTTTCGTATTGGAGACCAGCAAGCCGCTGATGTTGACGATGCGCTCCAGCTTGCCCACCCGATCAAAGAATTGCAGCATGTCGTAATACCGGCCGTCCAATTCCATATCGAAGGGAAGTTCCGAGTAGTATTCCTTCGCAGTCACTGGCTTTGCCGTGTAACGACGCAGTTCGACTCCCGCCTTCACCGCCTCGCTATCCAGGGTCTCGATGAAGGTGTCTACCTGCTTGTCATCGGGAACGATCCGCGCCTCAATCTCCAGCTGCTGTTTCAGATTGGCCAGCTGTCGTTCCATGTCTTTCAATTTCGGCCGGTAAGACTCGAGCTCGTTGTTCTCCCGAACCTTGTCTTGCAGCGTGTGTTCTGCCGCGGCATTCTTATCGCTCTGGCTCTTAAACACCGTGAAGTACAGCGCCGCCGTCACGATAAGGCCGCCGGCAATCACTGCTCCCCACTGCTTCAGGCCTGACAGTTCGTTGAAATTCATTGCCATAGGTCCGCCTCTACGACTTTCCCTTCTCGCAGGTCAGCGTGAACTGGAACGCCTGCATGTCCTTGATCGTCTCGTCCTGATAGGTCTCTTTGATTTCTACGGTCTTGAAGAAGCCAGTCTTCTGAAGATTGGCGATCAGCGTGGCCACCGCGTCGGTGCTCAGCGCTGTACCTTCCAGACTCACCGTCGAGCCCGTGTCATCCATACTCCGCAGCCAGACCGCTTCCGTTCCGTTGACCGTTTCGCCCATCATGGCCAGGAAGGTGACTGGGCCGGCTTGTCCGGCGCGCAAGGCATCGATCACATCCACCCGCCGCTTGTAGTTGTCGGCTTGCTTCTGCCGTTCCAGAAACTTTGCTTTCACATCGCTGAGTTCGCGATTCTTTTGCAGCGCGGCCTGCATCTGCACCGCGATGGTTTTGCCCTGACGGTCCAGACGGTACCAGTAGCCGAAATTCAACGTCCCGGCCACCAACAGCACCACCAGCACCTTCAGCTTGGGCGATCCCATGTCTCCCATTTCCATCGTGGGCATGACTGGGCTGCTGCCGCCGCCGCGCTTATTTTTTCCCTTGGAGGATTCCAGTAGATTGATTTTGATCATAGGGATTCAAAGCTCCTCAAGGCCAAGCCCACCGCGACCGCCAACTGGCCCGGATTCTGCTCCACCAACTCCACTCCCGGGCCCTCTGTCGGTGGCACCACGCGCTGGAATGGATTCAACAACTCGACCGGCATGGAAAATTCCTGCCGCAATGCTTCCATCAGTCCGGGCACTTTCGCCGAACCACCCGCCAGGTAAATCTTCTCGATGTGCTCGCCCGCTGCGCTGGCGCGGAAGAAGTCAAACGTCTTCTGAATTTCCAGCACGATGATTTCGGTCACCTGCTGCAGGATCGGCGCCTTCGCGTCTTCGCTCACGGTGCCAACTTTTTCGCCCAGCTTCAGCTTCTCGGCGTCTTCGAAGTTCAGGTCCAGCTCCTTCTGCAGCGAGTCCGTGTACTGATGGCCGCCCACGCTGACGTCGCGCGGAAACAGCGGCGTCGTGCCCTTCACGATGTTGATGTTCATCACGCTGGCGCCCAGGTTCAAAAGCGCCACCACCTGGCCCGGCGCCGGCTGGTAGTTGTACTCGTAGCAGTTCTGCAAAGCCAAGGCATCGATGTCCACGATAGCGGGGGTACGTCCAGCCATCGAGAGTACGTTGGTGTAGTTCAAAATCTTGTCCTTCTTGACGGCTACCAGAAGCACATCCATCTGCGGGCTGCCCGCTTCCTCTGACAGAATCTGATAGTCGAGGCTCACATCCGCCAGATCGAAGGGAATGTGCTGCGCCGCTTCTTTCTCGATGGTCTCCGCCAATTCCTGATCGCTCATCGAGGGCAGCGAGATCTTTTTGACGATTACCGAGTGGCCGCTCACCGCCGTCGCCACCGCCTTGGTCTTGATCAGGCAGTCGGCAAACAACTTTGAAATCGCGCTCGAGACCGTTCCCGAATCCACAATCATCGAGTCCACCACGATGTCCGAGGCCAGTGCTTCCAGTCCCAGGTGCGCCACTTCGATCTGCCCACCCTTCTTTTTCAACTCCACTGCCTTGATGCTGGAAGAGCCCACATCCAGACCCACAATCGTCTTCGATCCCATTCCAAACATGTGCCCGCCTTTTCTTACTGTGACCCGGCGGCTTTCATCGCCGCCTTCGGTTTACGTTTCGCTCCCGACTCCATCTGGCTCGACTTCTCTTCCATCCACTGATCCAGCCTCGACTTCTTGAAGCGCCATCGGTTGCCCAGCTTGAAAGCCGGAATACTCTGTTCCCCGACGTACTTGTAAAGCGTGTCCGGACTCACTCCCAGATACTGCGACGCCTGGCGAATATTCATCACTTCTCGCGAGTCGGCCATATTTCCTTTGCCCTGTCTCCCACAACATCCTGCGCCAATGTCTCCGGCTCCACGTTCATCTCGGGAGACGCCCTTGCCCTCTATGCCTGTCAAAGGGCTTTCGGTGTCCCGAGCATATATCAGCCCGGAAAAACCCCGCCCTCACGCGAGTTTCCTGTTTTTACTGGGTTTTTTGCGGGTTTTCTGGGATGGAGTAAATCGCCGTTCCGGATCGATTTCTATATGTGGTAGCTAACACTGCGCGGATGTCTATTAGTGGTAGTAGTCACGCATATGGTGATAGGTCACCCGCGTACTGATAACCGAAGTACTAGAGACGGTACGGAAGTACTAAGCCATCGGCTCATCTTGTTGCTTTTATTGGATAAACTCGCGAGCCGCACTGGAGAGGAGGCGGTGACTCCCATGCTCCTCTCCGCGCCGAATCCCGATGAGATCCGGGCTCTCGCTTTACTCTACGCCGGAAACTTTCCGATTCAGGAAAGTCGCTTTCGGCGGATTTTCACCTGATGCTAATCATCGCGTTGACTTGCCCGCTGCTTATTGCACAACTGTCACTGTTGTGCTCTCAGTGACCGTGCCGAGAGTAGCGGTGATCACGGTTGAACCGGTAGCTGTCCCCCCGGTCACTAGACCGCTTTGTGAGACAGTGGCCACGCTTGGCGCGGAAGACTTCCAACTCACCGATGAAGTGAGGCTGCCGGTAGTTCCGTCGCTGTAAGTGCCCAGCGATGCTAGCTGCAACGTCGCGGAAACCGTCAGCTCGGAATCGGCGGGAGTAATGGTTATCTGCTGCAGGTTCTCGATAGCGCCAGTAACGCTTAATGTGCTGGAGCCCACGATGGAGCCAAGGCTAGCGGTAATTTGGGTCTTCCCGGCCGCCACGCCCGTCGCCAATCCGGCGGAATTGATTGTGGCCACTGCCGGATTCGATGAAGTCCATGTAGCTTCCGATGTCACAACAATCGAGCCTCCGGAAGCGGGAGTTCCCAAAGCTCCAAACTGCAGCTGCGCCCCCGCTGGCATCGACGGCGACGTGGGCTGCACTGTGATCGATGTCCAATCCACGGAGGAGGACGACTTTGAATTTCCTCCACACGACGGCAGCGCTGCGATCAACACACATGCGATTGAGAGTCGTCGAAGCAAGGGCTCAGCGCAGGTCCGAACACATACTAGGCGCATGCTGCGTTTTTCCTGCTTTCCTGTGTAAGGGCTCCGGGTTTCCATTGCCTGGGCAAAACCCCTGGGGCATTGCTAACGCGATAGGACCTACCCTTACTGTACGTCGCTGACTTTCCCGTTCAGGAAAGTCACTTTCAGATCCTTGTACACATAAATCTGTTTGGACCCGAGATTCACTTTCTTGTCGGGTTGGCCCATGGCTGCTTCGACTTGATCCGGAGTCATTCCCTTCTCGATGCTCGCCGGTTCGGCAGGCGCCGGTTGCGCCGCTGGCTGCTGCTGTTGACCTTGATCCTGACCGGCTTGCTGACCGCCTTGCTGCTGCCCGCCCTGATCTCCGCCCTGCTGTTGGCCGCCGCCTTGGTCCTGCTGCGCGTCCTCGCTGCTGATCGTCAGCACTTGTCCGATGGTATCTTCTACCCCACCGGCAGCTGCGCTCGCCAGGGATCCTTTCGGAAACTGGAACACGACATTTGCCTTGTTATAAGTTGGCGGATCCGTCTTGTTACATGTGTCGCAGGCCACAATTTCCAGAGTCACCGTATCCTTGGCCACGTTCACATCAATCTTCATGGGATAGACTTTGTCGCCCACCGCGAACAGATGCGTCGTCTGTTCCTTGCCAAATTTTCCCATGATGGACTTGCGCCCCATCAACGACAGGCTGTTCGGTGCTTTGATCGCTCCGTTCTCATACCTGTTGGAGAGAACATTCTGGTCTCCATAAGGCACAGCCAGGATTCCGCCCTTCTGGATAGCCAGCAGCGTACCCTTTTCCACTACCGCGTATCCGCTCGTGTCCGATCCCATTTTCACCAGTTTGTATTGCGCCGCCAGTTGCTCTTGCAAAGAAACGGCCTGCGAGTTCGCCAATGAGAACGGATAGATTGTGGCGGCCAGAAGAACAATCCCTGGAATCAAACTGCGGACTTTCCGTGACATGCTACGCCCCTCCGATTTAGCTTTTTAGTCTTAATCCCGACGAACCACGCCCCCAATTCAGCAGATATTCTCGGACCCTTCATTGCAGAAAGGGAGCGTCGTAGTCGGACGCCCCCCGGTGGTTGATGGATGACTGAAACCGCTGCTTACAACCGCAGGTTCAGTTTCCTCCGCCCGATGCAGCTTCCTGCTTGACCTGCGATTCAGTCTGGTCGGCCTGCTGCTGTTGGTCTTGCAGAGTCTTCGCCACACTGGTATCCGGTGGCGGAGGTTGAACGGCCCCTGCCTGGGTGCCCGTGTCCGGCGCCGCTGGCATGCCGCCGGTTCCCTGCTTCTTGGCCAGTTCGCCCATGCCGTTGGTGATGTTCTCCTGGAAGTGGTTGTACATCTCCTGCAAGTCATCCACTTTCACGGCAACGGTTTGTCCCGACGCACAATCGCCTTTCTTGGTCGCCGAGACACTGGCGTTCACGGTCTGGTCAGCATCGGGCGTGTCCGTCAGGCGCGTAATCACGTCACCTGATGACAATGCGCATTCCTGACCGTTGGCCACCACCGTCACATCGGAGTCCACCACGAACGTCCGCTGAGATGGATCAAGTGCCGGCGGTGGTTGATCGCTAGTCGGCGCCGGCGCTGCTGCCGATGCCTGTCCCCCACCCGCATCCTGGCTAGCCTGTGTCTGCTGCGCAGCTAGTTGGGCTTTCACTTCCTGGGCGATGGCTTCCTTCACCTCGGGAGTTAGCGCCACCGGGCCCGCGGCTGCCGCAGGAGCTGGTGCCGCGTCTCCACCACCTCCGCCGCCACCGTCCCCAGCGCCGGCAGCCGCATCCGCTGCCATCGCGTCCGCGTTGGCCTCTTGCCGCGCTGCATACGCCGCCTGCAGTTGCTCTGATATCAAATAATCCGTCAGCCAGTAGTACGGCGCAGCGTAATAGGGATACGGATTCCACCACCCCCCGTAGAAGCCCCACCACGGCGCTCCTCCCCAACCCCACGCCCCGATGCCCCAATAAACCGGCGCTCCCCAAGGATGCCAGCCCCATCCATAAAATCCCGGATGGTACCAAACCCCTGGGTAGTAGCCATAGTACGTATGTCCGCCCCATCCATAGCCGCGATAAAGTCCGACATGGTAGCGTCCACCGGCGTAAAAAGTCCGCGAGTAATAGGCGTGTCCGCCGCGAGTCACGTAGGCTCGCTGCACATAACCGCCATGTCCCCTCGTCACGATGCGGGCTCCGTTGCGCTCACTCACCACCGTGCGACCGCCGCGAACCCCGTGGTTAATCTGCATGCCATTGCGATTGATGGAGCGAATCGATCCATTGGGGCGAACGCTCGCCGTTCCTCCGCCCTTCAGAGAAACCGTCCTGCCGGGAGGAGTATGGCTGCCAACGTTGCCTCTGCTGGCCGTCGCCGGATGACCTCCAGTTGCACCCGGACGCGCGCCTCCCGCGCCTGGACGACCCGCCGCTGCTCCCGGACGACTACCCGTCGTGGTGTGGCCCGCTGCCGTTCCCGCGTGACTCCCTGCCGTCGTCCCCGGACGGCTACCCGTCGTCGTGTGGCCCGTTGTTGCCGTCCCCGGACGGCTGCCCGTCGTAGTGTGGCCCGTTGTCGCTGCCGGGCGACTGCCCGTCGTAGTGTGACCTGCCGTGCTCGGGCGGCTCGTCGTTCCATGGGAAGGTGTCGTAGTATGCGATTGGGTTGCTCCATGCGATGGCGCTGCATGCGACGGCGCGGAATGCGACGGTGCTGCATGTGCTGGCGCTGACTTCGCCGGCGCGCTGGGATGGGAACCGCCTCCACCCCCACTCGGCTTGTGCTGGCCCCAGGCGAACGCCGGAACCACTAAGGAAAGCAGAAGCACCAGCCCCTTCTGCAAAATCTCTTCTCTCGTCGAAGTGCGATTCATTACTGCCTCCTGAGCATCAAAACTCATACCGCCAGTTTATGTTCCGAAAACACGCCCTCGAGTGCGTCCTGAGTAGCTGGCTCCGGATTCCTGTCTCCATAAACACAAAACTCGTCAATTCCGCGCGCGTTAATTGAAATTAATTTCAAGGGCCCCGAGGAAGGCCGCAGGATGCAGGATCCGTCGCCACCGGATGTCATCGGAAACCTGTATCGTGGGGCGAAAAAACGTTACCAGAACTTCGCCATGCGCGCAATCATTCTGTGGGTAACCTCTTGAGTAACAGCCAGGCCTGGAACCGTCCGAACCTCCACAAAGCGCCACTTCAAACACCACAATCGTGTCGATTGTGCGCAGGACTTCCCTCTGCCTCTCCGCTGCTGTAATCTATGCTGTCTTTATCCGGAGGAATTCCTTGCGCTACCTCGATCGCCTGCAACCTCTCGCGCTCTTCATCATGCGACTCACCCTGGGCGCCGTAATGGTCGGCCACGGATACCATAAGGTTTTCGGTGGACTGCAACAGCACGCGCACTTCGTGGCCAGCCTCGGACTGCCTGCCTGGACCGCGTATGTGTCATCTTTCGCCGAGTTTTTCGGCGGAATTCTCGTCCTGCTCGGCCTGTTTACTCGCGCCGCCGCCTTCGCCATCTGCATCGATCTTTCCGTGGCCATCGCGAAA
Organism: uncultured Acidobacteriaceae bacterium; assembly: GCA_963773675.1. Classification (GTDB taxonomy): domain Bacteria; phylum Acidobacteriota; class Terriglobia; order Terriglobales; family Acidobacteriaceae; genus Sulfotelmatobacter. The sequence continues at coordinate 156,901 of CAVZCG010000007.1, read as the reverse complement.
GTACACTTCCACAACGGATTGATGGGCGAGCACGGCTTCGAGTTCCCCTTAGCGCTGGCTACTCTAGCCTTCGCGCTCATCTTCTTCGGTGGCGGCCCCATGGCCTTCGATCACATTCGCGCCCCCGGTGGCGGCGGAAAATCCAAATAGCCGCAACTTTTTGTCGGCTTCCGGGTTTAACCGGCTTTGCAGGGAGTCGGTCCGAAATCGTGGGCTGAGCCTGCTTTCTTGACGTTTCTTTACAGGAATCTGGCTTGAGTTGAATCTATCTCACGCGTGAAATTATCATGGGTAGCGAACAACTTTGTTACATCCGAAGGATTTTGTAAGCGCATCTTACCGCTTACCACGAACTGATTGGAGGCTTCTCTTGAGAAAGTTAGCTCTTCTCGCACCGATCTTTGCCCTATTGTTCTCTTGTCACTTCGCCGCCGCCCAGCAAGGCGACATTATGTTCTTCGGCGGAACCTTGTTATCCTCCTCGCCCAGTTCCAGCGAATTGGCCCTGGGAAACATCTCGGAAAAGGGTGGAGCTTACCTTGGCGTTGGCGGAGATGTTATCGGCTTCAAGAGACGCCTGGGCTTCGGCGTTGAAACCTCTTGGCGAGCCAGCCAGGCCAGCTACTTCGGTTATGAAAGCTATCGTCCCATCCTCACCGACTTCAACGCAGTATTCCAGCCGAAGCTCGGAAAGAAAGTGGGCCTCGATCTTTTTGGCGGCATCGGTATCGCCAGCACCCGTTTCTACGTGCCCTATGCCACCTCGTGCAGCTATTTCTCCGGCTGCATCAACTACACCACCCAGGATCACTTTATGCAGGATCTCGGCGGCGGCATCCGCTATTACGTCTGGCATCACTTCTTTGTCCGTCCCGAGGTTCACTACTACCACATCGACGGCAACAATAACGTGAACAGTGGTGGCTTCAGCACCAACAACGTATTCCGCGTCGGCGCCTCTATCGGATACACCATCGGCAACGACTAAGCTCTTGACCCCGCCGTGCGCACGGCGGGTTTGATATCATCGGGACGAACTACTTCCGATCGCCGGGATCATTGTGTTCCCGCAGCCGTTCGCGGCTGCTGCACCGGCGCGCCACCAATCGAGTGGGTGCGTTCTAGAAACCCGCACGAACTGACAAGGGGATGTATTGAGAAAATTCGCGCTGCTCGCACTTGCGTGTGCGGTTCTTTCGTGCACAAACTTCGCCTCTGCCCAGCAAGGGGACATCATGCTCGGCGGCAGTATCCTCCTGTCCCCTACGATAAATAACGACTCGGTGAACTTCCAGCCGCCCGCCGAAAAGGGCGGCACCTACTTCAACGTCAGCGGCGACCTCGTCCCGTTCAAGCACCGCCTCGGTTTGAATGTCGAAACCTCCTGGAGATACAAGCGGCGGGACTATCCCGACAATGGCGAAAGCGTCCGCCCCTTTCTTACGGACTTCAACGTTCTCTTCCAGCCCCGATTGAATAAGAAGTTTGGCCTCGACCTCTTTGCCGGCATCGGCGTGGCCAGCTATCGCTTCTCTCTTCCCGAAGCCACTTCCTGCAGTATCCCAACCGGGGGATGCACCTTCTTCAATAGCAGTAACCACTTCATGGAAGATCTTGGCGGGGGCGTGCGCTATTACGTTTGGCACCACTTACCGCACATCTACGTCCGTCCTGAAGTTCACTACTATCACATCCAAAATAACGTCGAGTTCAATTCTCCCAACCTGTTTCGCGTCGGCGCCTCGGTTGGCTATACCTTCGGCTCCGACTAAATCGCGCACTTCTCCACAAAAACAATAAAGGCAGCGTCTTGTGACGCTGCCTTTATTTATGCTTTCGCTAACTTCTACGGTTCCCGTTCACAGATCTCAGCTTCGTGAATCGCCGCGTCCAGATGTTCGATCGCTTTCACGCGATGGCCGTGGAAGTCATGCTCGGCGGTCTCGAGATGATGCTTGGCAGCACGCATCGCTTCCAAGGCCTCGTCTATGTGCGGGTGTGGAGGCATCGGAGCGGGAACCGCAGCCGCGGGACTGGCCGGAGCCGCCGCCACTGCAGGCGCCGCCGCCTTCGGTCCAGCTGCCGCCGCCGTCAAGGCCAACGTCAACAGGAGCATTGCCGTAATCAAGAGAGTCATGAACCCGATTTTCTTCATACGCTTCCTCCTCGTCCGATTTCCGGCGCGGACGCCGCCAGTAAGATCAATGCCCACGGCTCGCCTGCCCGTGACACCCGCACAGTATAAGCTGCGGCTCCCTCGAATCCTCCTGTGTATAGGTTGACTGTTAAGGTGCGCTTCCAGTTTGCGACCTGCGGCTTCTCCACCACCACAACAACACGCCCATCACAACTACAACACTCACCGCCAGATCGAAGCGCCGCAGATCGTAGGCCACTCGGCCCCAATGCCGGCCAAAGGAATATCCCGCTCCACAAATCAGCGTCACCCAAACCGCCGCTCCCAGGAAGTTGAAGAGCGTGAACTTCCGCCAAGACATCTGGAGCGCTCCCGCCAGCAGCGACGCCAGCACTCGCATCCCGAAAAGAAATCGCGCCAAAAATACGGTGGGCGCTCCGTACCGCTCGAATAGCCGCTCTCCTCGCGCCAAGCTCTCCGCGCGAATAGAGAAGACATTCTGGTAACGTTCGATCAGCGGCCGCCCTCCGTGACGACCGAAAGCAAAACCAAGTTCTCCGCCCAGCGTCGTGGCCACAATCCCAACCACAATGACCCAGGGAAACCGCAACTCGTGTTCGGAATAAGCCAGAAAGCTGGCCAGCAGAAGTATGGTCTCGCCCGGCAGGGGCAGCCCCGCGCTCTCCAACAGCAACATCGCCGCGACCGCCCAGTACCCGTAGTGCACCAGCGCGTCGCGCAGCAAATTCACAATGTGGTGGGGCATGATTGGAGGCTCGTGTGGGGACAGCCGCCCTCGGCTGTCCGTGCCGAGCGAAGCTCGGCCGCCATTCTCAGTTTCGGCGAACTTACGGTGCTCTCAGCCAGCTGCGCGCGAACCCCTTCCCCCGCAGTCATCGCGTTCGGCTCGCTTCCTTATTATTCAGGCTGGAAGCTTCTCACGCGTCAGAAATTCAATCAACTCCCGATTGAACTCCTCCGGACACTCTTCGTAGGGCAAATGCCCGATGCCCGGAAAAACAATCAGCCTTGAATTCGGAAAATATTTTGCCAGCGGCTGCGCCGACGAAGCATACACCGCGGTATCTTTGCTCCCCCACATCAAAAGCGTCGGGACGCTGGCCAGTTCCGGCAGAGTCGTTTCCAGTTCGCGCAGATCCTGCCTCCACGTCTTCACAATACTCAACGCGTGCTCGAACAATCCCGGCTTCTCGAGCGGAGCCGTATATCCCTCGAGCGTTCCCGGCGGAATCTTACCGCGGTCACTATACAGGCGGGCGTGAACATAGGGATACAAAAAAGTCATGCGCGCCATTCCGAAGCGGAACAACGGCGTGCCCAAATTGCTCCCGGCGAACGGCGCCAGCCATCGTCCGTGCGCCGAATACGGATTCACCGGCGCGACCAATATCAAGCGCCTCAGATTCAGGCCCGCGTTCCCGTTCAAGCATTCCGCAGCCGCCATCATCGCCACCGCGCCGCCGCGCGAAGTCCCCAGCAAGTCAAACGATGTGATTCCAAGCCTTGCGATAAACTGCAGGACGCGCCGCGCCGTCCCGCGCACCGAATGGTCGATTCCCACCGGGCGATCTGAAAATCCCGCCCCCATCATGTCGGGCGCGTAGACCGTGGCAAAAGGCGCCAGAGCCGGCATCGTGAATCGCCAGGAAAACGAATATCCCAGCAGCCCGTGCAACAGAATCAGCGCCGGCCCTGAACCCACACGCAGATACCGCATGCGCGCCCCATCCATCTCCATCCAGCATTCTTCTACCCCCGGACTGAATCCTGGAAAGGGCGCAGCTGGAGTTCCCCGGTCTACCGTCATCACCGCCAAATCTTCTTCTCCGAATCTTCTCGCCGAAGACAACTCTTTGGCCGCCGCCGGATTCTATTTAAGTGAACATCGCCTCTGTTCGCTTCACTTGGGGAGCTTCGGCTCCCCGTTTTTCTCCGCCCGCTGTCATCCTGAGCGAAGCGGATGGATCGCGCAAGCGAACCATCCGCGCAGTCGAAGGATCCCTGCTCACTTATCGGGTCTTGGGTCTCAGGTCCTAGGCGAAAGAATTTGCCCCACTGCGATGGTCGTGTGACCTTCCTACGGCCTATGACCCAAGACCTAACACCTACGCCCCGCTCTTCCGCTTCTTCCTCAACAACTTCTTCAGCACCCGAATCCCCTTATCCACATGCTTCTCTTCCAATAAGTATGGAGGCAGAAATCGCACCACCGTATCGTGCGTGCTGTTAAATAAAACGCCCTCGGCCAGAGCCTCATCCACAATCGGCCGCGCCGGAATCTCCAGGTTGATCCCTTGAATGAATCCGCGCCCGCGCACTTCCTTCGCCGCCGGACTTTTCTCCGCAACCCCCTTTAGCTCATGCTGCAGGTACGCTCCAACTTTGTTCACGTTGTCGAGCAGTTTCTCATCTTCCACAATGGCGAGAAACTCCAGCGCCACGCGGCACGCCAGCGGACCACCCCCAAACGTCGTCCCATGCTGCCCCGGCGAAATCGCGTTGGCAAATTCTTCTTTGGCGATAAATGCTCCCAGTGGAAGCCCCGCAGCAAGCGGCTTGGCAATCGCCACAATGTCCGGAGTCACGCCAAACGTCTGGAACGCAAACATCGTCCCCGTGCGCCCCAGCCCGCATTGAATCTCGTCAAAGATCAGCGCCGCTTTGTGCCGGTCCGCTGCCGCCCGGCACTCTTGCAAAAATTCCACCGAGCATTCATAAATTCCGCCTTCGCCAAAAATCGGCTCCAGCACAATCGCGCAAGTATTGTCATTCACCGCCGCCCGCAACCCTTCCACGTCATTCTGCGCAACAAACGTTACCTCTTCCAGCATCGGCTCAAATCCTTTGCGATGCTTCTCCTGCCCGGTTAGCGACAGCGCTCCAAATGTTCGCCCGTGATACGACCCCTCGAGCGCCACCAGCCGCGACTTCCCTTCGCCGCCCGCGCGATGTCCCGCCAGCCGCGCCAACTTGATCGACCCCTCAATCGCCTCAGTTCCCGAGTTCTGAAAAAACGCCCGGAACTTTTCTCCGGAAGAGCTGCCCGCGAGCATGCACAACTTCTCCGCCAGCGCTCCCTGATACTCGTGGTAATAAAGATTCGATACGTGAATCAACTTCGCCGCCTGCTCCCGAATCGTCTTCACGATCCGCGGATGCGCGTGCCCCAGCGCATTCACCCCCAGCCCCGAAACAAAGTCGAGATAGCGTTTGTCCTCCAGATCGTAAAGAAACACACCCTTGCCCCGCGTCAACACGATGGGATAGCGGTTATAAGTTCCCAGCAAATATTTCTTTTCCAACTCTGCGATTTGTTCAAATGTTTTCATAGGAAAGTTTGATTCTACCGGAAGAGGCGAACGTCAATACGAAATGCAGTTGTGGATTTTTCTGGCCGCGCGCGTGATGCGGTCAATACAGCGGCGCTTCCCCCGGCGGCCGCGTCTTCCACCTTCGATGCACCCACAACCACTGCTCTGGATATTTCCGCACGTACTCTTCAATGATCGATGTAAATTTCTGCGTGTTGGCCTGGATGTCCGCCTCCAGATCGCCCGTACGCACGAGCTCCACCGCCGGATCGAAGCGCAGCCGGTATTTCCCTAGCTCCGCGTCCCAGATCGTGAACGTCGGCACCACGGCCGCATCGGTGCGCAGCGCGATTCTCGCCAGCCCGCTCGCCGTGCATGCCGGGATCCCGAAAAAATCCACGAAGATTCCCTGCGGCGGAGTCATGTTCGTATCCATCAACATGCCCACCACTTCTCCCGCCTTCATCGCCGAGAGCAGCCCGCGCACAAAGTCGTCTTTGTCTACGGTCTTGTTGCCATGCATGGTCCGATACTCGCGGATCAAGCGGTCGAGATACTCATTGTCCAGAGGGCGCATGACCACATGCATCCAGTGCCCGTGCATCGAATGCGCGAAAGCGGAAAGCTCCCAGCCGCCAAAATGCGCGGTCAGAAACAGCACTCCCTTACCGCGCGCGTAAGCCTGTTCATAATTCTCCAGCCCGTCATACACAATGACCTGCTCAACATTTTCCAGCGTGTATTGGGGAAAGTGACAAACCTCGGCCAGTTGACGTCCTAATGAAGCAAATTCCCCGCGCAGAATCCGCGCCCGCTCCGCCTCAGTTTTTTCTGGAAACGCCATGGCGAGATTGCGCATGCCCACCTGCCGCAATCGCACGTGAAGAAGATAAACGCCCCAAGCCAGCCCAATGCCGACCGCGCGGGCCAAGGGCCGCGGCAAACTACCGAGGATTTTAATGAACGGCCAGGCTGCCGCGTACTCAAGTCGCTGCCGCATCGGGGGAAGCGTGACGGTACCACCGTCAAAAATTATTTGCAAACTAGGAAAAGAGGATTGTCATCCTGAGGCGGGCGCATTTTGCCCGTCGAAAGCCTGCCCTGAGCGAAGCCGAAGGGGACCTGGGCGAGCCGCGATGTGTCGCGCTTTCCGCGACACATTGGTCGCGTTTGGCTCGCATCCTTACTTCGCGGCCGCCTGCGCCCACTGCGACAGCGACGACAGAAACGCATTCGCTGCAGCGGGCGGATCAATCTCCCCCACCAGAGCCGTCCGGAACGGCACCATGCGTCCGTAGAACTCCCGCGTGCTGTCTTTATCTTGTTTGATCACGGCTCCGTTCAGGCTGATGCCGGCAAACAGCCCGCGCGCTCGCGAATAGGTCAGCACCTCCGCCCGCATCTTCCAATCCGTATTCCCTTCTGCATGACGCCCCACCGGTCCTGCCGCCACCGAGGCATCCGCCCCCAGAGCAAACTCGCTCGATAGTAGATGCTTCATGCCATCCTTGTTCATGATCAGCATCACCAGGTCGACGGCCTGCCCGCCGATCTGAAAGCCAAAGCTTCCACCCGTCACCACGAAAAATGCCGGAGCGCTCCAACCCTTCTCGGTGCGGCAACTCGCCAGGCCGCGCCCGTACTTCGCGCCCACAATAAATCCGCCCTTCAGCATCGACGGCACCACTGCCACGCACTCCGCCGACCCCAACACTTCCTGAGGGATACCTTTATCCGGCGCTCCCTGAATCTCATTCAATACGTCCGCCGCCGCCTGCACCCGCTCCGTAGCCTTGGTTTCCTCATCCGCGGCAAAAGAGAGGGAACAGAGAGACACAATTAGGATCAACAGCAAGAATTTTTTCATGGTTCCTCACCACACAAAGATTTTCTGGGATCTGGTACTTGGATTGTAAACGAAGCGCCGGTTGTTGTATGAGCAACGCGTAACTGAAAAGGTGCGCTAGGATACCTGGAATGAGCAGAGAGATTGGAGGACAAAAAAATCGGGGCTGAAAGCAGTGACCCTAATCGCCACTCTCAACCCCGTCTCCCAGGTTCTGTGGTAGGTGAGGTGAGTATGCGCGAGAGCTATTTTCTCGACAAGATTACCGAGGTCATCGTCCCAAGGTAACGAAGGAGGTCTTGGGTCTTAGGCATCCGGTTATAGGCCAAAGCCCTAAGACCTAACGCCTGAGACCTGCCCCTCTTATTTCGCCGCCACCAGCGAATGCGTAATCGCATGCACGGAGAGCGCAATCCGGTTCTGCACGCCCACCTTGCGCATCAACTTCGCTACGTGAGCCTTCACCGTGCGCTCCTCGATTCCTAGTTGCGAGCCAATCTCTTTGTTCGAGCGCCCGGCCACCAGCATTTCCAGCACTTCTTTTTCGCGGTCGGTAAAGGTCACGCGGCCTGCCGGAAAAATCCGTCCCGGCGCCGACGATACCCGCTCGATGAACATGGAAAGCACTTTGCGCGGCGCCCACACCGATCCTTGACTCACGATGCGAATGGCTTGCGCAAATTCCGCAGGCGAGGCGGCCTCGTCCACATATCCCTTGGCCCCCGAAGCAATCGCCTTCAGAATTGTCTCTTCGTCCACTCCCGAACCGGTCACGATAATGCGCAGGTCCGGCCGCGTCGCCTTCAGGCTCGCCATCACATCAAATAGGTTTTGGCCGGAGCGATTTCCCAGAAGAATCAGGTCCACGTCTTGCAACGTGGAAATCTCGGGCAATCCAGCGGAGATCAGTTCGAACTCGGGCTCGGTATCGAACAGGGCGCGAAATCCCACGAACCTCAGCGGGTCGCTCTCCACCACGGCAATTTTGATAATCGGTTTTCTCGCTACGGCTGCTTTCATAGGTATCCCTGTAGGGCGTAGTTTCTTAGCTAGAGCATAGCGGCATTTCCCCGCCCTGCAAAGAGAAGGTGACCGAAGTCGAATTACGGGAGTAACATGAAAAAAGGGTCACGAAACCCTTCTAAAACGGAAATGGCGCGCTAATTCTCTGCGTGCCGCCCGCGGAGAAGATTCAGCATGAAGATTAGCTCGCCTTGTTTTGTAACCGTGATCGCCAGCATCGCATTCACCGTTAGCACCCTGTTTGCAGCAGTTCCAGCAGTTGCCGCGCAGGAAGCGGGCTCTACCTATCAGCCCAAATTTCCCGGCGACCCCGCCCGCTCGGATTCCGAAGCCGCCGCTCTCGCCTACATGCGGGTCGTCCTCCGCGCCCAGCATCGCTTCGAAAAACAGTATGGCCACTTTGCCACGTCGCTCGCCGAACTGGTTCACTCCGGCTCCTTCACCAAACGCATGGTCGATCCCAATCGCGGAGATTACACCGCCGGCTTCAAAGGCAAGAAAGACAGCTTCATCCTCGTCATGACGCCCCAGCACCTCGACGCCCAGCACCGATCCTTCTACGCCGAAGACGACGGCAAAATCCACGCCGACGAGGAAAAACCTGCCGACGCGGAATCTCCCATCGTGAAGTGATCGTCGCGTGTCATCCTGAGCGAAGCCGAAGGGGATCCCCCTCGCCCCTCGACAGCTGGCGTCCAAAACAGGTCCGGAGTCCGCCGAGCGATGCATCGCCACTTCTCGGTTTATGATGGATAAGGAATTCATCCTAGAAATCTGAAAGGAGGAAACATGTCAGCCACCATCGGCGCGCCCGCGCCCGAATTCACCCTGAAAGATCAGGATCAGAAGGAAGTAAAACTCAGCGACTACCGCGGCAAGAAGCGTGTCGTGCTGGTTTTTTATCCGCTCGACTGGAGCCCGGTCTGCACCAAAGAGCACGCCTGCATGGTCAACGATAAGAAGCAGTTCGAGCAACTCGACGCCCAGGTCCTCGGCCTCAGCGTCGACAGCGTCTGGTCCCACAAAGCCTACGCCGATAAGATGGGCATCCACTACCCGCTGCTCGCCGACTTCCACCCCCGCGGCGCCGTCGCCTCCAAGTACGGTGTCTATCTCGAAGACAAAGGCATCACCGGACGCGCCATCTCCATCATCGACCGCGATGGCAAACTCGCCTGGCACAAAAACTACGACATCCCCGTCGTCCCCGATATCGATGAAGTCGCTAAAGCCCTAGCCGCAGTGAAATAGATCCCGAGGGTGCCCCACCCTTCTCGCGGTTTCTTGCGAGAGGGTGGGGGTTTTGACTTCTCCTACATCCCCGCCTTAATCTCCATCGCTTTCCCGCCCTGATAATTCACCACCAGCGGCTTCCCCCCATTCGGATATCTCACCGTCTTCTCATCCGACGATGCCCCTGCATCCGGCACTCCCATTCCCACCGCAAAATCCGCCTGCAGCTCATCCATCCCCGGCTTCACTTCGTGCTGCCCAATCGCCTGCCACACCTCCGGCGGCCAGTGCTTGTACAAATCATGCGGATCTTCCACATAAAACATCTCATCGGAATAAATCTTGTACCCCCCGTCACTCTCGAATCCGATCGGCACGGCGTAGTCATGTCGATCTTTTTCGAAAGTCGCCACCACTTGCTTCCTGCCACCCGGCGCCGGGACCACCATCACGTCGGTTATCTCAAGCCGCTCGATCGGCCCCAACAGTCCCGCATCATGCGCAAAATCGACGCTCTTCACCACCGGTACGTACCGGTAATACGTGTACCGATATCCTTCTTTCACCCAAACCGGCTGCAGCGTCAACTGCTTCGCCGACTTCAAATCGTAGGGATACAGCTTCTTCGGCGTGACGTAATAATCGGGATTCGAGTACCCGGCATTTCTCGCTGCCTGCTGCTTCTGCGCGGCAACATAATCCTCATGCCGCTGGTAAAGGATGTATCCCGCGCGCGCTCCCGCCACCGCAATGGCCAGCGCCAGCGCAACCTGAATCCACTTCTTCGCGTCTTCGGTCATCATGCAATCGATTCCTTACCTGCGCTAAGATTATCGAACGCTCTCCGGGAAAATGCGTCCTAAGGTAAACTAGAAGCACTAAACCTATGCCCCCAGTCACCGAACAAGATGTCCTCAGCGCCTTGAAGAGTTGCTACGACCCCGAGATTCCGGTCAACATCGTCGACCTTGGTCTCATCTATACCGTGAATTTCGCGCCCGTCCCCGCCGAGACACCGGAGCAAGCCAAACAGGACGTGACCGTCGACATGACCCTCACTTCGCCCGGCTGCCCCGAGCACGTCAACATCAGCGCGCAGGTAAAATCTCGGCTCGAGCAGTTGCCCGGCATCCGCAACGCCGCCGTCAATGTTGTCTGGACTCCGCCCTGGACTCCCGAGCGCCTCAGCCCCGACGCCAAGAAACAGCTCGGCATCGAATAAAGGAAGAAGTAAAAAGTAAGAATGCCGAAGTTGCCAACCACGTTATTGCTTCTGCATTCTGACCTCTAACTTCTGCATTCCTCACAGCTCTTCCCACACATCCACCGCGCTCTGCCCCGCGGCTTCCGTGATTCGCTTCCCTGCGCGCGCCGCCATCTCCATCACATGCATCCCACGATCGAAATAGTCCGGCAACTGCTTCCGCACGTTCTCAAACTTTTCCGGATACTCCGCCGCCAGCATCGCCAGCGCTACTCCACCCGCCAGCACCCCAGCCGGATATCTTTTCTTCACGAATAAAACCGTCGCTGCTCCAACCGAAGCCGCCACCACCGCCTTCTTCCAGCTTTCCATGTTTCCCTCACGAAATTTTTTCTTCACGCGATTGTACCCCGCTCCGTTACATTTACTCACCTCTCTCCGATGCGGATTCCGGCCTTCAACGTTGTCGTCCGATTGCCACGACTCTTGTCATTCCGAATCGGGCGAGAGCCCGGTGAGAGCTTGCCCTGAGCGCAGTCGAAGGGAACCTGCTTTATCGCTGCCGCCACGACGCACCCATCCTTTATACTTTCCCGTCCTTCTCGGAGGCCCCATGTTGCGCCGCTCAGCCACACCCACTATTCCCAACTCAATCTCCAATTCCCAAAGGCCGAATCCTCTTCTTCTCGTTGCGATCCTCACACTAGCCGTCAACGCCTCCGCCCAATCCAAACCCCGCGCCCGCGATCTCGGCGTCCCCTTCGACGGCACCCCCGGTCCTAACAACGCTATTACAGACGTCAAAGGTGTCGAGGTCGGCCACACCACGCTCATCTCCGGCAGCGGCAAGCTCGTAGTCGGCAAAGGCCCGGTCCGCACTGGCGTAACCGCCATCCATCCCCGCGGCAAAGCCAGCAACGACGCAGTCTTCGCCGCCTGGTTCACCCTCAACGGCAATGGCGAGATGACCGGTACCACTTGGGTCGACGATTCCGGTTTCCTCAACGGCCCTGTCATGATCACCAACACGCACAGCGTCGGCGTGGTCCGCGATGCTGTAATCGCGTGGAAGGTCAAACACGGCACGCCTGACATGGAAGGCTACTGGTGGTCGCTCCCCGTGGTCGCCGAAACCTGGGACGGCTGGCTCAACGACATCAATGGATTCCACGTTCACCCCGAAGACGCATGGCACGCCCTCGACGTGGCTCACTCCGGACCGGTCGAAGAAGGCAACGTCGGCGGCGGAACAGGTATGATCTGCAACGAATTTAAAGGCGGCATCGGCACCTCCTCGCGCGTGCTCGACGCCAAAGCGGGTGGCTACACCGTGGGCGTCCTCGTGCAGTGCAACTACGGACGCCGCGACCAACTCCGCATCGCCGGCGTTCCCGTCGGCAAAGAAATTCCCGAGCATCCCGCCTACGGCAACGACGACGACACCGGATCCATCATCGTCATCGTCGCCACCGACGCCCCGCTCATCCCCACACAACTCAAGCGCGTCGCCAAGAAAGTCTCCCTTGGCCTCGGCCGCGACGGCAGCTATTCCGGCGACGGCTCCGGCGACATCTTCCTTGCATTCTCCACCGCTAATCCCGGCGCCGTGAGCCCCAAAGGCCTTCACCAGCTCACCTTGCTCCCCAACGATTCCCTCGACCCGATTTTCCTCGCGACCGTCCAGGCCACGGAAGAAGCCGTCATCAACGCCATGGTCGCCGCCGAAACCATGAAAGGCATCGACGACCACGAGGCCATCGCCCTCCCTCACGACCGCCTCCGCGAAGTATTAAGGAAGTACAACCGCCTCGAAAAATAAACTCACCTGACACTGTCATCCTGAGGAGGGCGTTTTTGCCCGCCGAAGGACCTGGGCGAGCCGCTGCAGAACCACGGAGCCTGCCCTGAGAGAGCGCAAGCGACCGAAGGGCGCGTTTGGCTCGCATCCTTATCCTGCCGAGTGCGCCACCCTTCGCGCTTCTAGCGAGGGTGGGGATTTTGAATTTGAAGTTCCGTAACTCTGACCCATTCCCATTTTGAAGCTCCCCACTTCCCCACTCCTCATTACTTTCGCTGCCCCACCACCGTGCCTTCCACTCCGCCGCCAAAAGACTACACTCAAATTTGTGAAGCGCCTCTACACCATCGGACGCGTCAAGGGCGGCATGAAGTTCACCTGCACCCACTGCGCCCACAACGTCAGCACACTCGACTTCGACCCCCGCGACGGCAACCTCCGCACCCAGGCTGCCACCGCCATCAATCAGCACGCCACCAGCGTCCACCACGAGCCCGTCATGTTCTCTTCGCTCGACTCCCAGCAGCACATCTGGCGCAGCTGATTCCGCCATCCTCCAAAAAAAGAAAAACCATCCGATTGGGCGTAGAATTGCCCCGCATTTCAATCGACCAAGGAGATTCCCAATGAAACCAATGGGGCTGCTGTTGGGAACATGTTTGTTGGCAGGATGTGCAGCGTCGGTTGCGCAGGAACCTTCGGCAATGGAGCCGCCCAAGGTCCTGTCTGTTACTCGCGAATACACCAAACCCGGAAGAAACGGCACGTCTCACGAAAAAACCGAGAGCGCCTTTGTTCAGGCCATGGCCCGCGCCAAGTGGCCCACTCATTACCTGGCGGTGGAATCGGTTACCGGCAAACCACGCGCGCTCTTCTTTACTGCCTATGACTCCTTCGAAGCCTGGGAGAAGGACGTACTGGCCGTTCAGAAGAATGCGGCTCTCTCGGCTGCCCTGGATCGCGCCAACCTGGCGGACGGCGACTTGCTCGCATCCACCGATCAGGCGGCACTGATGTTGCTTCCCGACCTGAGCTTGCGCGAAAGCGTCGATATTGCCCACATGCGCTACTTCGAGATTTCCCGCATCCACGTCCACCCCGGGCACGACAAAGACTTTGAGTCACTGGCCAAGCTGTACCAAAAGGGCTGCGAGAAGCTCCCGGACTGCCACTGGGCCATGTATCAGTCGATGTACGGTTTGGAAGACGGTACCTACATTATTTTCAACCCGATGAAGTCCGCCGCGGAAATTGATCACAACCTCGGAAACATGAAAGGGTTCTCTGACGCTCTCGGAGAAGACGGCATGAAGAAGCTGGACGAATTGACCGCTCGTACGATCGATTCTTCCGAGACCAATCTGTTCGTCTTCAACCCGCGAATGAGCTATGTCTCGGAAGACTGGATCAAAGCCGATCCGGATTTCTGGAAGCCCAAGGCTTCCATGGCCGAAACCAAGAAGCCTTCCGCCAAACCGGCCGAGAAGCCAGCCGGTCAGTAAAGCGGAGCGCCTCGCCCTCGAACTTGCAATTAGGGTGTATCCCACTTCTCGCGATTTTCCGCTCGCGAGAAGTGGGACTTAATTTCGTATTTTCCTGTCCTGGACGCCCAGCAGCGCATCTGGCGCGGCTAACTGGCTGTTTCTCAATCCCTCAAGACATTTCCGCAATAAACCTACCATGGCAGAAAATGACACCCTTTTGTCATTGCTGCCATCGCCTCCCGGACATTAGCATCGGGTCATGAGGAAGCCGAGAAAGCCGCTGCCCGGTACAAGCCGCTCCAAAACGATCGTATTTCTGGCCGCGCCGAGCACCCAGATCCTCGACGTAGCCGGCCCGTTTCAAGTCTTTGTTCGGGCCGCGGAGATCTTCGTTCGGGAACATCCGAAGAGCAAGCCGCCCTACGAAGTGCTGCTGGCAAGTTCTACTCGCCGTCGATCCGTTGTCACAAACTGCGGATTAGTACTAACCGGAACCGAGACCTTCCGCACTCTCCGTGGACCCATCGACACCCTCCTGGTGGCCGGCGGAACCGGCGTGGAAGAAGCCGCGCAAAGCGAAGATTTAGTTCTTTGGCTGCGAAAGACCGCTCAACGGGTGCGCCGCATTGGTTCGATCTGCACCGGAGCCTTTCTGCTTGCCGAGGCGGGACTGCTGGACGGCAAACGCGCCGCGACCCACTGGAATTGGGCGGCCAAGCTGGCCAATCGGTTCAAGCAAATCACCGTAGACCCCGATCCAATTTATATACGCGACGGAAACACCTACACCACTGCCGGCGTTACCGCCGGGATGGACTTGGCGTTGGCCCTGGTCGAAGAAGATCTCGGATCGCCCATGGCGTTGAAGGTAGCGCGCGAACTGGTCTTGTATTTGCGCCGCACCGGAGGCCAATCTCAGTTCAGCGCGGCTCTTTCCCTTCAAGCTTCCGATCGGAAACAGATCGAAGAAACACGTTCCTGGATCCTCGACAATCTTGAACAGGACTTACCGGTCGAGAAGCTTGCCGCCAAGGCAGGCATGAGCCCGCGCCACTTTGCGCGCGTCTTCCAAAAAGATACAGGCACAACTCCGGCCCATTTCGTGGAGCGCTTGCGCGTTGATACCGCACGGCGGCGCCTGGAGGAGTCGCGGGACAAACTGGAAAAAGTCGCCAACGATTGTGGTTTTGGCTCGATCCAAACGTTGCGCCGGTCGTTTCTTCGCGTTCTCCGCGTTCCTCCGAACGAGTACCGGCACCGGTTCACGGACTCTACGCCAA
This sequence comes from uncultured Acidobacteriaceae bacterium, assembly GCA_963773675.1. Lineage (GTDB taxonomy): Bacteria > Acidobacteriota > Terriglobia > Terriglobales > Acidobacteriaceae > Sulfotelmatobacter. The sequence continues at coordinate 141,564 of CAVZCG010000007.1, read as the reverse complement.
ACTGATTCCAACCAAGGAGTAAAAGATATGAACAGAAGAGAATGGCTCCAGAGATCGGCAGTATTTGGCTTCGGCGCCGCGATACCATTCGCGGCTATCAACCTTCACAAGGACGCAACCGCGGCCAAAGCTGAGAGTAGTGCGGAAAACAACAATCCGGCCGACAGACCCAATCCGCTTCAACCTCCCGCCCATGGCTCCATCCCCGTGGCCTTTGTGGTCTCTGACGGAGCGGTGGTCATCGACTTCGCGGGACCGTGGGAAGTCTTCCAGGATGTCCATAACGCCGAAGGCGTCGGATTCTTCCATCTTTATACTGTCGCCGAGACAACGAAACCGGTCACTGCCAGCGCGGGTCTGAAGATCGTTCCTGACTACACTTTCCAAACCGCTCCTGCGCCCAAGGTGATCGTCATCCCGGCACAGAATGGAGAGAGCATGGCGATGCTCGACTGGATTCGCAAGTCGGCGAAAACCGCCGATGTCACCATGTCAGTTTGCACGGGTGCCTATGTGTTGGCCAAAACCGGCTTGTTATCAGGCAAAGCCGCAACCACACATCACAGCGCCTACAAAGAATTCGCCATGGAGTTTCCGGATATCCAACTGAAGCGTGGAGCCCGGTTCGTGGAAGCTGGGAACCTCGCTTCCGCCGGCGGACTTTCCTCCGGCATCGATCTCGCCCTGCGCGTTGTCGAGCGTTATTATGGCCGCGCACGCGCCGAGCAGACAGCCAACATAATGGAATACCAGGGACAAGGTTGGCTGGATCCCAATTCGAACTCGGCCTACGCGAAGGCACCCATCTCCACCGACGAACATCCCCTTTGCCCGGTTTGCGACATGGATGGCGATCCCTCGTTGAAGTCCGTTTACAAAGGCAAGACGTATTATTTCTGTTCGCAGGAACACAAGCAGATGTTCGACGAGGCTCCCGGTAAATTTGTTAGCGCAGCTTCAAGCCCACGAACTCTCCTTCAAGTATGAATCACCAGTGCTGGCGATGAACGGAGAGCGACGTTGATGCCAAAAGACCGGGCACCTTGCGACCGCCGAAAACTGAATCCAGCCTATAGGCAAATTCGATTGGACTTGCCGTTGCCTCGCACTTAAAGTCCTTGCGTGCAGCCTAGTCGTACCAGAACTCGTGGTTTGCTCCGGCGCATCAACCTGCCGGAGTCTGGCCACGTTTTGTTTCGCCCGCCCTTCCGCAACTACCAGTTCGATAGCGCCTACGACGAAATGTTCGAGGCTCCCGGCATCCCACGCCCGCACTATCGCGCTCTGTTTCAAACTCTTCTCGATCTGCCTTCCGAGGAATTGCGCAAGAGCCAGCAAGCTGCCGAACTTTCATTTCTCCACCAGGGCATCACCTTCACCGTTTACGGCAACTCCGAAGGCACCGAGCGAGTTTTTCCCAACGATCTTCTTCCCCGCATCATTCCCCACGCCGAATGGCGCAAGATCGAGAGCGGTCTCACCCAGCGCATCGCCGCCCTGAATCTATTTCTCGAGGACATCTACCACAGCGGCAGAATCCTGGCCGACGGAATCGTTCCGAAGGAACTCGTTTACACCTGCCGCCACTTCCGCCGCGAGATGCGTGGCCTAAATGTCCCTCGCGGAATTTACGTCAGCATCTGCGGCACCGATCTCGTCCGCCTTCCCGACGGCAGCTTCGCTGTGCTCGAGGATAATCTCCGCGTCCCTAGCGGCGTTTCCTACATGCTGGCCAACCGCAAGGTTTTGAAAAGAGTTTTCCCCACCCTCTTCCGCGATTACGGCGTCTGCCCCGTCGACCACTACGCGCAAGCTTTGCTCGCAACACTGCGCGCTCTCACTCCGCCAAATTTCTCCAGCCGCCACGAGCCCACGGTGGTCTTGCTCACTCCTGGCGTTTTCAACTCGGCTTATTTCGAGCACACATTTCTCGCCCAGCAGATGGGCATTGAACTCGTCGAAGGCCGCGACCTCCTCGTCCACGACAATGTCGTCTACATGCGCACCACCGCCGGACTTCGCCGCGTCGACGTCATCTACCGCCGCGTCGATGACGACTTCCTCGACCCACTCTGCTTCCAGCGTGATTCCAGCCTCGGCGTTCCCGGACTCTTCAACGCCTACCGCGCCGGCAACGTCAGTCTCGCCAACGCCATCGGAACCGGCATCGCCGACGACAAAGCCGTCTACGCCTACGTTCCCGCCATCATCCGTTACTACCTGGGCGAAGATCCCATCCTCGCCAATGTTCCCACTTACATGCTCACCGATCGTACCCAACAAACTTACGTGCTCGAGCACCTCGACGAACTGGTCGTAAAAGCCGTAGGCGAATCCGGTGGCTACGGAATGTTGATCGGTCCGCAAAGTACAGCTGAGCAACGCGAAGACTTCCGCAGTCGAATCCTCGCCGAGCCTCGCAACTACATCGCTCAGCCCACGCTGAGTCTCTCGCGCGCTCCCTGCTTCCTCGATGGCGAGGCCCAAGCCCGCCACGTCGATCTCCGCCCCTACATTCTCTACGGCGAGAACGTAACTCTCGTCCCCGGCGGCCTCACCCGTGTTGCTCTTCGCCGCGGATCGCTCGTTGTCAACTCCTCGCAAGGCGGCGGCAGTAAAGATACCTGGGTGCTCCGCGCATGAGGATCGCCCTATGACCGGCCATCGCGAAACCACTATGCTCTCGCGCGTCGCCGACAACCTTTATTGGATGTCCCGTTATCTCGAGCGCGCCGAGCACACCGCTCGCCTCATCGATGTCGATCTCCAGCTCCGCCTCGACCAATCCCCCACGGCCGGTTCCGACCGCTGGCTGGGCCTGCTCGAAGCCCTCCAGGTTCCGGCTCCAGAAAATGTTCCTCTCGACGCGGAAATCCTCACGCATCTTCTAACCTTAGATCGCGCGAATGCATCGTCGATCATTTCCTGTGTCGCCGCTGCCCGCGAAAATCTTCGCCAGGTTCGCGAGCAGTGCAGCTCGGAAATGTGGGAGCAACTCAATCGTCTCTTCCTGCAAGTGAAGAGCACTGCCTCCAGCGACGCCGGCCTCGCTGATTCTCATGGCTTCTTCCGCGCCGTGCAGGATGGCGCGCATCTGTTTCAAGGCATCACCGACTCCACCATGTCCCACGGCGAAGGCTGGCATTACATTCAGCTCGGACGCTTCGTCGAACGCACCGAGGCCGTCGCCCGCCTGATCGGCGCCCACTTCAGCCGCTTCCCTCATCCTCTCGACCAGCCCGTTGAAAGCGAGGAGTATCTCGAATGGGTTGGATTGCTCAAGGCCTGCGCCGCTTTCCAGGCCTACTGTAAAGCTCACACCGCCGAGCTTCGGCCACTGCGCGTCGCGGAATTTCTTCTGCTCAATCCCGGCTTTCCGCACTCGGTCGCTTTTTCGGTCGACCGCTTCCACGCCGCGCTCACCGCCATCGCCGAATTAACCGAGCGCAAAGCCGAGCAGCCCGTCCGCATCGCCGGACGCCTGCGCGCCACTCTCAGCTTCAGTCAAATCGACGAAATCCTGGCCTCCGGCGCCACCGCCTACGTCGATAGCATCCGCTGGCAGTGCGCCCAGGTCCACGCCGCTATCCAACAAGTTTATTTCGACTATTCCGTGGAATCGGCCCTGGTCGCGTAGAAGATTTTGTAATTGAGTAATTCTGTAATTTGTAATTTTAAGAACTGATGGAGCAAAAGCTAAATTACAAATTACCCGATTACCAACTTACAAATTCTCAACGAAGCAGAAATCATCGAGGAACCATCCGCATGATCTATTCTGTCGTTCACATCACCACCTTCACCTACCAGCCCGCCGTGCGCGAGAGCGTGATGGAAGTCCGCCTGCAGCCTCGCAGCGACGGCCCGCAGCACTGCCTCACCTTCGAACTCGAAGTCTCACCCGCCGCCAACATCATGCAGTACCGCGATTTCGCGGGCAACACCGTCCACCATTTCGATATCGCCGGAAAACATTCTCAAATTAAAATCACCGCTCGCTCCTCCGTCGAAGTCCGGCCCGCCGCTCCGCCCAACTCCGCCGACGCCGGCTCCTGGGACGACCTCGACCGCGCCATCGCTGCCCCCGCCGCCAACCCCGCCACCAACGATGATTACTGGGAGATGCTTCTCCCCAGCCACTTCGCCAAGCCCAGCCCGCGCCTCGAAACCCTCGCCCGCGATCTCTGCTCCGAGCGCCGCGACACTCCGCTCCAGCTTCTCACTGAGCTCAACCAGTCCATCTACGAGTCCTTCGCCTACGTCCCCAACAGCACCAGCGTCGACTCGCCCATCGATGACGCCCTCATCTCCCGCCAGGGCGTCTGTCAGGATTTCGCGCACATCATGATCGCCCTCGTCCGTCCCCTGCGCATTCCCTGCCGCTACGTCAGCGGATACATGTTCCACCGCAACAACGAAGACGCCGATGAGAAAAAGGATCGCTCGCTCGAAGGCGCATCCCACGCCTGGATCGAAGCCTTCATTCCCAATCTCGGATGGATCGCCTTCGATCCCACCAACAACCTGATCGGCGCCGACCGTCACATCCGCGTCGCCCTCGGCCGCGACTACGCCGACGTCCCTCCCACCCGCGGCGTCCACAAAGGCGAAGCCCAAAGCGCCCTCAGCGTCTCCGTCACCGTCAGCCCCTCCGACGCTCCTCCGCCCATCCAACTCCCGCCCACCCTAGTCATCCAATCCCGCCCCGTAAACGTCCGCACCCCGCGCATCGACCACGAACAACAACAGCAGCAGTAGCTAGATTTATGTAGCGACAGCCGCCCTCGGCTGTCCAGCGGCGCGAAGCGACGCACTTCGTGTGGAACGGACACTCCTGTCCGTTGCCTTTGACGTTGCTGTTGCCGTTTGCATGCTGCCGCCATCCCCGCTTAAGTGCCCAAAAAACTAATGGCGCCTTCCGCCGCCGGTGTGATCTCACTATCCTTCCCCGAATTGTCTTTGGTGGGTATACCCCTACCCAGCACTCGCTATTAGAATCATCGCGTTAGCACGAAATTCCCGCCAAATCTGGACGTCTAAAGGACTTAGAGTCAAAATCTGAGAAACACAGGAGTTACGTCCCGATTTCTTCTGGGGCGATCTGACGTTGCGCGAACTAGCTCTACTCCCCTTGCTGGGCAATGATGGAATGAATTGTGGGCTGTGCGCAAGGGCAGATGTCACGACGGGTGATGTTTGTTGTGGGCAAATTCCTGCGAGGTAGCGACCCGCAGAACTATTGGGGCCAGAGATGGGAAGATGCGGACAAGAAATCAAAATCCCCACCCTGTCGCCAAGAACGCGACCAGGATGGGGCACCCGCACTTACCGAGAACTGAGAACTGAAAACTGAGAACTGAGAACTGAGAACTGAGAACCGGAAACGAGAAACTGGAAACCGAGACCTAGCTCACAGCCTTATCCGTGATCTCGAGCCCGCGATCGATGATGGCGAAGGCTTCGCGCATCTGCTGCTCGTTGATGCACAGCGGAGGATTGGTAAAGAAAGTGTTCCAGCGCACGAAGGTGTAGAGCCCTTGCTCGCGGAAGAAGCGCGCCAGCGCGGCCATTTCATCGGACGTGCCATTGAACGGCGCCATCGGCTGACGCATTTTGCGATTGCGAATGAGTTCGACGATGCCGAACAATCCAATCGAGCGCACCGCGCCCACCGACGGATGTTTGGCCTGCATCTCCGCTCCCAGCTCTTTGAGGACGGCGCCCATTTTTTTCGCGTTGTCGATCAGCCCATCTTCTTCATACACGCGAATAGTCGCCAGCGCCGCCGCGCAGCCCATGGGATGGCTGTTGTAGGTCAGCCCTCCATAGAACACTTTGTCCTGAAAATGTTGCGCGATGTGGTGACGCATGCCAACCGCTCCCAGCGGAAGATAGCTGGAGGTCAATCCCTTCGCCATGCAAAGCAGATCGGGAACAACCTTCCAGTGATCGACCGCGAACCACGCGCCGGTGCGTCCGAAGCCAGCCATCACTTCATCGGCGATCATCAGGATTCCGTATTTGTCGCAGAGCTTGCGCACGCCTTCGAGATATCCATCGGGCGGAACAAGAATGCCATTGGTTCCGGTGACCGGCTCGAGGATGAACGCGGCAATCGTCTGCGGACCTTCGAGCTGAATCGTCTCCTCAATCATGGCGAGCGAAGATTCGGCCGATTCCCATCCGCGCTCGATGCCATGATAAGGATCGAGCACGTGGATCACACCCGGAATGCCAGGCTCCGCAGCCCATCGGCGGGGATCGCCGGTAAGGCTCATCGCTCCCGCAGTAGCGCCGTGATAGGAGCGATAGCGCGCGAGGATCTTGTGGCGTCCGGTAAAGAAGCGCGCGATCTTGATGGCGTTCTCGTTGGCTTCAGCTCCGCCGTTGGTGAAGAAGAAGGTATCAATATCGCCGGGAGTGATTTCGGCGAGCTTGGCGCCGAGGCGCGCGCGGACTTCCGTTGCCATAAACGGATTCGCGTAAGCGAGCGTTGCAGCTTGGTCGCTGATGGCCTGAATGACGCGCGGGTCGCCGTGTCCGATGTTGACGGACATGAGCTGGCTGTTGAAGTCGATGAAGCGCTTCCCTTCCGGTGTGTAGAAATAAATGCCTTTGGCGCTGGCGACCGGAATGGGATCGACCTTCGACTGGGCGGACCATTCGTAAAGCGTGTGCTTGCGGGACAGATCGACGATTTCTTTGCCGGTCATCGTTGGACTTGCAACAGTAGTAGTCATAATTTCCTTTTCAAATCATTCACCACAGAGTCACAGAGACACAGAGAAAACCTTTTATAGAACTCTTCGGATGATTCCGCGCGTCAACAAAGGCACGTTGAAGTTGATCAGCAGGCCGACTGTTTTGCCTGAGAGCCTCAGGTATGTGAGCAGTTGAGCCTCGTGGACTGGAAGGATTCTCTCCACGGACTTCAGTTCGACGATGACTTCATCACTAACGATCAGATCTATCTTGTATCCACAATCGAGGTGCAAGCCTTTGTACGAGACGGGGAGGTCGACTTGGCATTTAAAGGGCAATCCGCGAAGGTGCAGTTCATGGCACAGGCATTGCTCATAAGCGGACTCGAGCAGTCCGGGTCCGAGTTGGCGGTGGACCTCGATGGCCGCCCCAATGATTGGAGCGGTTCTAGGATCTTGCTCGTTTTCGATTTCTCTGTGTCTCTGTGACTCTGTGGTGAGAAGGTTCATTGTTCTTCTCTGCTGCGGCCTAGAATTTGCGGCTGTGCTCTTTGGCCCAGCGTTCGACTACTACTTTCTTGTCGGTATAGAACTCGATGGCGTCACGGCCCTGGCCGTGGAGATCGCCGAAGAAGCTGTTCTTCCATCCGCTGAAGGGGAAATAGGCCATGGGCGCGGCTACGCCGATGTTGATGCCGATATTTCCCGCGGGAGCTTCGTAGCGGAAGCGGCGCGCGGCCGATCCGCTCGAGGTGAACAACGACGCCTGATTGCCGTAGGCGCTGCGCTCGAGAAAGGCGAGGGCGTCGTCCATATCATTCGCATGGACAAGGCTAAGGACCGGACCGAAGATTTCCGTGTCAGCGAGATCGCTGGTTGCGGGAACGTTGTCGAGAATCGTGGGCTTCACGAAGTTTCCGGACTCGTATTTCGGGATCTTCGAGTTGCGTCCGTCGAGCAGAACTTTCGCACCCTGCTTTTCGCCGAGGGCAATCAGCGATTCCACGCGCTCTTTACTTTGTGGCGTGATTACCGGTCCCATCTGGACGTCTTTATCCAGGCCGTTGCCAACTTTCAGTTTGGAAGCAGCATCGGCGATGGAGTCGCGGAATGTCTTCTGCGCCTCGCCAATGGTGACGGCAACAGAGACGGCGAGGCAACGCTGGCCGGCGCATCCGAAGGCGCTGTCACTGATAATTTGCGTCGCCATCGGCATGTCGGCGTCCGGGAGAACGATGACGTGATTCTTGGCGCCGCCCTGGCACTGGCAGCGCTTCCCTTTTTCGCCGGAGCGCGCGTAGATGTAACGCGCAACGGGCGTCGATCCAACGAAGCTGATGGCGCGAACTTTGGGATGATCGATGAGCGCGTCAACAACGGCTTTGCCTCCGTTGACCAGGCTCACCACGCCTTTCGGCAAACCGGTTTTCTCCAGCAGTTCGTAGACGTAGCGCATGGTGAGAGGCACGCGCTCGCTGGGCTTGAGGATGAAGGTGTTGCCCGTTGCGATGGCGTAGGGCAGATACCAGAACGCGATCATGCCGGGAAAATTGAAAGGCACAATGGCGGCGGTGACGCCGAGGGGCTGGCGGATCATCATCTCGTCGATGCCGCGGGCAACGTCTTCAAGATTGTAGCCTTGCATCATCATGGGAATGCCGCAGGCGACCTCGACGTTCTCGATCGCGCGGCGCATCTCGGCTTTGGCTTCGGTGAAGGTCTTGCCGTTTTCCTGGGTGATGATGCGGGCGATATCGTCGATGTGGTCTTCGAGCAGCATCTTCAACTTGAAGAGCGGCTGGATGCGGTCTTCCGGGGGAGTGCGTCGCCATTCAGGAAAGGCTGCGGCGGCGGCTTCAACGGCCTGGTTAACTTCCGCCGCTTCGGCGAGAGGAACCTCGGCGAGAATCTCTCCGGTTGCGGGATTGACGACGTCGCGCCATTCGGAAGCATGCGAGTCGGTCCAACGGCCGTTAATGTAGTTGGTGAGCTTGATGGTGGGAGGTGCTGCGACTGATGTCATAGTGTACCTCTTGCTATCGCAAAGAGTTCGGTGCGCCTGCGTCTTAGAGATAAATGATACCAAGGCTTACAGGGATCCTTCGACTGCGGTTGATCTTCGCGCTCTAGCGCAAAGATCAATCCCCGCTCAGGATGACAAAACCCCTTAGACCAGTTGCGCCACGGCGCCTTTCTTATCACACACCGCAGCGAGCGCAGATTCAAGCACGTCCAGGCCCTCGTCCATTTGCTCGTTGGTGGCGACCAGCGGGACGAGGACGCGAATCACGTTGGAGTACGAACCGGCAGTGATCGTGATGAGGCCGTGCTCGTAACAATACTGCGTGATCTGCTTGGTTTCGTCAGAGGCCGGAGTTTTGGTTTCCTGCGACTTTACCAGTTCGATGGCTTGCATGCCGCCGAGGCCGCGCACGTCACCAACGATGGGCCAGCGGCGTTGCCACTCCCGGGCACGACGCTGGAAACGATCGCCGAGTTCGTTGGCGCGAGCCAGCAAATTTTCTTTTTCAAACAAATCGAGCACAGCCAGCGCGGCGGCGCAGGAGAGCGGGTTGCCGGCGAAGGTGCCACCGAGGCCGCCGGGAGCGGGCGCATCCATAATGTCGGCGCGGCCGGTGACGGCAGCAAGCGGCAAGCCACCGCCGAGGGATTTCGCGGTTACGAGAAGATCGGGCTCGATGCTGTAACGCTCGCTGGCAAAGAGCGCTCCGGTACGTCCGAAGCCGGATTGGACTTCATCGGCAATGAAGAGAATGCCGTGCTTGTGGCAGAGATCGATCAGAGTCTTGAAGTAATCGGGTGGAGGGGCGACGAATCCACCTTCCCCCAGGACCGGTTCGGCGATAACGGCGGCAACTTCTTCGTTGGCGACGACGCGCTTGAAAGTATCTTCGAGATGGCGAGCGCAGTAGAGATCGCAGGATGGATACTTCAGGTTATACGAGCAGCGATAGCAGTAGGCGAACGGGACGCGATACACCTCGCCGGGGAAAGGCGCGAAGCCAGCTTTGTACGGATGCGTTTTGCTGGTGAGAGCAAGCGTCATCATGGTGCGGCCGTGGAAGGCGTCTTCGAAGGCGATGATGGCGGGGCGTTTGGTATAGGCGCGGGCGATCTTGACAGCGTTCTCTACTGCTTCCGCGCCGCTGTTGACGAACAAAGTTTTCTTGGGAAACTTGCCGGGTGTGACTTGGTTCATGCGCTCCGCGAGCCGGATGTAGCCTTCGTAGGGTGTGACCTGAACGCAGGTATGGAGGAATTTGTCGAGCTGGCCGCGGATGGCCTCGACCACGGCCTCTTGGCGATGACCGGCGTTGGCGCAGCCAATCCCGCCGGCGAAATCGATATAGCGGTTGCCATCGACGTCTTCGAGCCAAGCGTCTTGGGCTTTGGCTACGTAGATCGGTGTGCCGTGAGACAGGCCGCGGGGCACGGCTTGAGAGCGGCGCTCGGAGAGCGCTTTCGATTTTGGGCCGGGGATTTGTGTGCGTATTTGAATTGTAGACATCGTATGTTCTCAGTGGCCAGTGATCAGTGATCAGTGGCTAGAAAATCAGTTTTACGAACCGACCACTGGTCACCGACCACTGGCCACTTGTTTTCAGTACCAGCCGATCGGAGCTTCGTTCAGATTGATGTAGACCTGTTTGGTTTCGAGGTATTCTTCGATACCCCAGGGGCCCAACTCGCGGCCGAAACCAGATTGTTTATATCCGCCCCACGGAGCCTCGACATAGGTTGGCTGCATGTGGTTTACCCAGACGATGCCTGCGCGCAGAGCTTTCACGGACCGCATGGCCTTGAAAATGTCGCGAGTCCAGACGGCAGCAGCAAGGCCGTAAGGCGAATCGTTGGCGATTTTGAGCGCATCCTTTTCATCTTCGAACGGGATCACGGCGGCAACCGGACCGAAAATTTCTTCGCGGGCAATGCGGGCGGAGTTCGTGACGTCGGAGAAAATCGTGGGCTGGACGTAGTAGCCTTTGCCAATCTTCTCAGGCCGTCCGCCGCCGGACGCAAGCTTGGCTTCTTTCTTTCCGATCTCGATATAGGAGTTGACGCGGTCGTATTGTTCTTTGCTGACCAGCGGGCCCATTTTTGTTTCGCGGTCGAGCGGCGGGCCGAGCTTGATCTTCTTGGCTTTCTCGGTCATGGCTTCGACAAAGTTCTTGTAGATCGACTTCTGCACCAGGATGCGGCTTCCGGCGGAGCAGACTTCACCCTGGTTGATGAAAACGCCGAAGAGCGCGCCATCGATGGCAGCTTCGAAATCGGCGTCGGCGAAGAAAATGTTTGGCGACTTGCCACCGAGTTCGAGAGTGACGCGCTTGACCGTATCAGCAGCCTGTTTGACGATAATTTTTCCGACGGCGGCGCTGCCGGTAAAGGCAATTTTGTTGACATCGGGATGCTGAACGAGCGGAGCGCCGCAGGTTTCTCCGAAGCCGGTGACGATGTTGACCACGCCCGGAGGCAGACCGCAGTCGGCAAAATAGTTTGCGAATTCAAGTGCCGTCAGCGGAGTTTGTTCAGCGGGTTTGAGGACGCAGGTGCAGCCGGCGGCGATCGCCGGAGCGAGTTTCCACGCGGCCATTAACAGCGGATAATTCCAGGGAATAATTTGCCCGGCGATGCCGACCGGCTCTTTGAGAGAGAGGGACATCGCGTTGTCGGGAACGGGATTCACGTAGCCGACGACTTTGGTGGCGAGGCCGCCGTAGTACTCGAAACAAGTGGCGGCGTCATTGATGTCGAATTCGGCTTCGACGATCGGCTTGCCGGTGTTGCGGCATTCGAGTTCAGCGAGGGCAGGAAGATTGGCGCGGATTTTTTCTGCGAGACGAAAGAGGACGCGGCCGCGTTCCTGGGCGGTTGAAGTGGACCATGGCCCGGTTTCGAATGCCGCTTTAGCGGCAGCTACGGCGCGGTTCACATCATCGGCGCCGGCATCAGGAACTTGGGCGATGACCTCTTCGGTGGAGGGGTCGTAGACGGGAAAGGTCTTTGCAGACTTGCTCGGGACCCACTCTCCGTTGATGTACATCTGATATGTCTTTACGTCGGTTTTGACTCCGCCGGGCATTTGGTTCGACCTCCTGTTTACCTCAGCGGCTAAAGCCGCTCTCATCCTTGTGACATCGATCGCAGCGCTGAAGCGCTGCGCCACCCAAAATCAGAGTTTGTCAGCCGTTATCGGCGCGACCAAAGTCGTGCCCTTCTCCATTTTTGGTTGCGGCACCTTGTGGCGGCCGTAGACGAAAAAGAAAAAGGCGGCGAGGCCGATGAAGAACAACGTACCGCCGAACATCCATAATTCATAGGACCACAGCGACGTGATCTGCTGGGCCGGAAAAAATACCAGCGCGATGCCGAGCACGGTTGTAAGTAAGCCGCTGGTGCCGGCAAGGAACATCGTGGCGCGGCTGTACTGGCCTTGCGGCGTAGATTCCCTCACGGCGAATCGAATGAGCGCGCCGAACATATAAAGGAACGGGACAAGCTGCAGGACCACAGCGAGGGAGAGAAGCTTCTGAAACACTTCTCCCGCACCTGCTGGACTCAGATATAGCAAAGGCAAGAGGCCAAAAACCCCCATCAACTTGTCCCAGAACCACCATCCGTAGAAATTTCCCAACACTAAAAGCGCGGACACAATTCCCTGCACGATCAACGCGGCATAGGGTGTCGCGAAGCGCGGGTGAATCCTGCCCAGCCAGGAAGGCATATAGGAATCGAGTCCGGCGACGAAGGGGATACGGGCAGAGCCGCCCATCCATGCGGAACCGATGCCAGCAATGGAAAGGCTGAGCATGAGCGCGAATGGGATAGTGATCCAGCCGAGACCTAGGCTGCCAGCCATGTGACTTACGGCTTGGACAATCCCCTGAAGCACGTTGACATTTTTTCCTACAGCGATGAGCAATGTGAGCGTTGCCCCGACGTACAGAAAGCCGGAGATGATACCGCCCCAAGCAACAGCGCCGGGTAGGGTGCGGCGAGGATCCTGAATCTCGTCTCCCATGACGGAGGCAAGTTCGAGACCAACCAGACCGAAACAGATCACTCCGAAAGAATTCAGGACGAAGCGCGGGTCAGCAGGAATCTTGAAATCAGCTGCGGTGATAGTAGTGCCGAAGCCCGACCAGATCACGATGCCGAGGCCGATCAAGACAGCGGCGGCAATGAATGTTCCGATGGCCCCGAGGTTGTTAATCCACTTGCCGACGCCGAGACCAACGATGTTCAGAGTGGTGAGCAGAGCGAGCAAGAAAAGCGACGTTGTGGAGGCAAAGATTTTGTTATCCGCGAGACCGAGGTGGCTGGGGCCAAGCACGTATACGGAGACGCCGACGAAGTAGAGCATGACAGTCGGCACGTACAGCATGTTGTTCGTCCAATAGCACCAGCCGGAGAGAAATCCGTGAAAGTCGCCGAAGACTTCTTTGGCCCAGAGATAGACTCCGCCTTCGCCGGGATAGCGATGGGCGAGCTCAATGACGGCGATGCCTTGCGGCCAGAAAAATAATGCAAGCGAGACGATCCAAAGCCAGATGGTGACGCCGCCATTCGCGGCGATGGAGGGGACTACGTTCAAGTTGAAAACAGCGACGACGAAAAGGAGGACGAGATCGCGGCGTCCGAGGGCGCGGATCAGGTGAGGCTGCGTGGCGGGTTGGGTGGTGGTGGACAGATGTTTGCTCTATTCTTCCTTGTAGCTGAAGAAAGTTCCGAGAATTATCGCCTCTGGATTCGTTCGAGTCCTATCAATCATGTTCCAGACTTCTTCTGAATACTCCCGACTCTCGTCGACGGGATGGGCATTCTCAAACGAAATCAGATGCCACTTAAGACTCTCCAGATAACGCTTAACCTTGCTTGTTGCGCTGTCTCGAGAATCAGCCCATGTGGTCACGTTTGCGAAAGCTTTTGTCTGCCCTGATGGGAGGTCGCCCGGCTCTACCAGAATTTCGCACGTGACCAACCAAATGCTTTCCATCACTCTGAAGAATAGGGCGGACGAGGGCGTCCGCCCCTCCACGACTCAGTGTGCGACCGCAACAGGAGCTTCGCGTTCCTGCTGCGCTTTGGCTAGCGAGGCGGCGATGTCATCGAAGGCAGATAGATGCTTATCGATATCCGCATCGGTGTGCTGCACCGAGATCGTCCACTGCTCATCCCACCAGTAGGGCTGGGCCATCACGCCGCGGTTGACCATGGCGAACCAGTAGTGGCGCCAGAGATCGATATCGATCGTGGTCCAATCGCGATAGTTGCGAATTTCCTTCGGATAAAACATAAGCGCGCCGTTCGCGCCAGCTTGCGCGATATAAGCCTGCAGGCCGACCTTCGCGATGGTCTTGCGATATCCGTCGGCGAGTTTCTTGCCGAGTTTATCAACGTGAGCGTAGTTCTCGCGCGTAAGCACTTCGCGGAACGTAGCCAGGCCCGCAGCCATCGAGACTGGGTTGGTGTTATAGGTGCCGCCGTGGAAAACCTTGTGTTGCGAAATGAGATCCATGACGGACTTGCTGGCACCGAAGGCAGCCAGTGGCAGGCCTCCGCCGATCGACTTGGCGAGGCAGATCATGTCGGGATGAACGTTGAAGTACTCGCTGGCACCGCCCCATCCTAGTTTCGCGCCGGTTTTTACTTCGTCGAAGATCAGAAGCGCGCCGTATTTGGTGGCGAGGTCGCGGAGACCCTTCAGGAAGCCGGGTTGCGGCATACAGAGGCCAACATTCATGAGAATGGGTTCGAGAATGATCGCGGCGATCTCGTCGGGATTTTCCTTAAAGCGACGCTCGACGGTGGCAAGGTCGTTGAAGGTGGCGATTTTCACATTGGCAACGGCGGATTGCGGCACGCCTAAGCCGCCGGGAACGGCCGTGGGATTGTCGATGTCGCCGAATTCAGGAGCGTGAGGCTTGACGCTGACCAGAGCGGAATCGTGGAGGCCGTGGTAGGCGCCTTCGAACTTAATGATTTTGTCGCGGCCGGTGGCGGCGCGAGCCAAGCGAATCGCGTGCATGGTGGCTTCGGTGCCGCTATTGCCGAAGCGGACCATCTCAACCGGAAAACGCTTGCAGATTTCCTCTGCGAGTTCCCACTCCATGTCGTGCGGCATGCCGAACATGGTGCCGGTGGAGAGGCGTTTTTCGACGGCCTTCATGACGGCGGGATGGCAGTGCCCAGCCATGAGGGCGCCGAAGGTCAGGTTGTGATCGATGTACTCGTTGCCATCGAGGTCGCGGAACTTGCTGCCGCTAGCCTCTTTCACGAAGATGGGCCAGGGATCGTAGTGGCGATAGTTGCTGGCCACGCCGAGCGGAATGCGTTTGAGATTCTTTTTGTGGGCTTCGGCGGATTTGGGCGTGCGGCGCTCGAACGTGTCGAGTTCCTTCTGCAGATCGGGATACATCGAATTGCTCCGGGATAACTCAGGCCGACGTCACCTTGGTGAGCGGGCCATTAGAATGCCGGACGGCGAACCGCCCGGGGACATCTGTTAAGTTTAGTCCTTCAAGCTAAAAGAAATACTTCAAAGCGAACTGCAACAGGCGCGGATCGCCTGCCGATGTAATCTTGCCAAATTCTGTCGGCCCATCCGAATAACCGCCGTCGGGGTTCGAGAAATTGGTCCGGTTAAATACGTTGAAAATTTCGGCGCGGAATTGGAAATATCTGTTTTCAATAAAGGCAATCTTCTTGTGAACCGAGAAGTCCCAATCGGCGAGTCCGGGGCCGCAGCAAATGGTACGTTGGGTGCCGTTGTTGAACTGGCCCAGCGGCGGATCGGAGAACTGGTTGTAGTTGAGGTAAAAGCCTCCATTTTTCTTGGGATTCAAAATCTGCAATGGACCGTTCAAGCTGGGAGCTTCCGTACCCAGGAAAAACAAGCTGTTGATCAGTTCGTTGTCGTCCTCGGTGTTCAGGCGGATTGGAAAACCGCTCTGGAACTGGGTGATACCGGATATCTCCCAGTCGTCAAGCACTCTGCCGGCAAAGCCCTGATGCTTAGGAACGGGTAGCTCCCAGTCATAACTGATGACGAAGCGCTGCTTCGAATTGAAGATCGAGAGAGCACGGCTGGCGTTGAAGTTGAAGGGATTGAGAGTTTCTTCAAACGTGGAGCCGTCGTCGATCGACTTGCTGAAAGTATAGGCAGCCTGGAATTGCAATCCGTGAGAGAAGCGCTTCTGGAGCATCATCTCCAGCGCGTTGTAGGTGGAGTTGGCAATCGTGTCTTCGGCGAAGATATCGGTGAAGACAGGAACGCCATCCACGGGACAACCTGTGCCTGGGGTAAACGCTGTCGACAGGGGATTGCAATTCGGCGACGAATAGGGACGCAGGCCAACGAGGTTGATCGTCTGCCCGGTCCCGTTGAGGACGGTGCCATTAGGCATGTGGAACGGGAAGCCCGAGGGAATGGTTACGCTCCACTGAGTATCCTCCGCAGTTGGTCCGCACGTTGCCTGAGCTCCGAAGGAGTTAACGTTGGCCTGGTTCGCATTCGCAATGCTTATGATATCCAGACACGTTTGTGGATTGGAGGGATTGATATCGTGCGAAGCCAGCAGACGATGGCCCTCGGATCCGACGTAGCCAATCTGGAACATCAAGCTGTTGCTCAGTTCGCGCTGAATCGTAAGGTTGTATTGACTGGTGTATTGCGAGCGCAGGTGGGGTTGAAATTCACCGTATAGAAGGATCGGGCGGAACAGCGACAAATCCGTGGGCTGGCCTTTCTTGGGCGTAATAATTCCGCCGAACGGATTGGGAGTTTGGAAGTCTCCCTGATTCACGAACGGGGTATTGAAGAAGACATCGGAGAGAGAGGAGCTACCGCCGAACGGTGGTTCAGCCCCGAACTGGGCGAGAACCAATTCTTCGATCGGATTGTAGAAAAGACCCCAACCGGTACGAATGCTGGTCTTGCCGTTGCTGCCGAACAGCTTCGCTAACGGACCACTGCTGAAGTTGGGACTGTAGGCCAAGCCAATGCGGGGCGCGAAAGCCTTGTAATAGGTTGACGTCATCCCGGCAGGCACGCCGGGATCTCCGGGCACCACCAGGCCGGTGGGCTCCGATCCGGTGTTGGCACAGGTGGGGTTCGGCACAGGATTCGGGGTAAGGGTCTGCCAGTAGGAAGTGCTGTTCGTGATGCCGCACGGATAGACTGTCGAGTTCTGACCGGGCCGGAAGGTTTCAACGTGACCACTGATGTCGGTTGGAGGAGGAGTGAACTCCCATCGCAAGCCGTAATTGAGCGTTACGTTAGGCTTAAGCTTCCAACTGTCCTGGACAAATGGATAGACCGAGGTGCTACGAACGTCTTCGCGCTGACCGGAGCCCTGAGTATAGCCATCGGCGAGGCCCAACAAGAATTCGGCGTATTGATCGCCGTCGCCAGGAACGATCGCATTGGGGCCGCTGTTGTCGAAGGTAAATTCGCCGTTGACATCGAAGTAGTAGTACTGGTCGAAGCGGGCGCGGCGAATGTCCGCGCCGAACTTGAAGGTGTGGTTGCCTTTCACCCAACTAAGTTCGTCGGTCCACTGAAAACTATTTCCCACCTGGGGCAGGAAACCCTCGAAATTATTGCCAAACGACGCGCCGCCCGAGATGTTCACGAAGGGAACGCCGGTGAGATTTGCCGGCAGTCCCGGTGTTATACCCAGATTAGCGGCGGTACCGAAATTATTCTGGATGAACGAAGAATCGGAAGTACCAGTAAAGCAGAAAGTAGTGGCCGAACCCGAGCAGGATGCTGTGACCGCATTGGACGTTTGATTTTTCAAATATCCCAGCTCGCCCTCACGCATGTAGGTGAAGTGGGCCTCGTTGACCAAAGCGTTGCTGATGGTCCAGGTATGGGTGAAGTTCCATTGCTGATCGCGGGCGTTGTTGTAGCTTCCGAAACCAGGAAGAGTGGCGCCTGCCGCTTCGAAGTTGTTGTAGGGATCGAGCTCACGGCCGTCGTTGAAGTAGTAGTAGCCAGTGAAGCTTTGGTGATCATTGATCCGGTGGTCGAAGCGAACTGTAAACTGATCGGCGTTGATGGTGCCGACGGGGACGACTTGATACAGGCCGGCGCCGCTATTGCCTCCGGGAACAAAACGCTGAAGCAGGTTGGCGGCTACGGGGTCCTGGCATGCGGTGGGAATCACGCCACTTGGAAAAACCGAAGACCACGGAGCACCCACCCAATTGTTGCCTCCGCCCAAGGTATAGATCCCACCAGCGGGCAAATTCAAAGCGGCGTCGCATCCGGCGCGGCCATCAAGTACCTGCGCGACAAAGGGAGCGGTTATCGATCCCCCATTTGCAAATCCGCCCACACCGGAGAAGTCTCCGCCAAACTGAGCAGTGGTCGGTACATTCAATAACTGGCCCGGAACACCGTCGCGGATCCTGCGACCTTCATAGGAGAGAAAAAAGAAGGTGCGATCCTTCTTGATGGGTCCGCCAAATGTGCCGCCGAACTGGTTCTGATTCAGCTGCGGCTTTGTGGTATCGGGATAGCCGCGCGCATCCAGAATTGTATTGCGGAAATATTCGTAAACGTTGCCGTGGAAGGCATTGCCTCCGGACTTGGTGATGACGTTCACTACGGAGCCGGAGTTGCGTCCGTATTCGGCGTCGAAGGCATTGGTAATAACGCGAAACTCCTCAACCGAATCGGGAGTGGGCTGAATCGTGGGCGTATTTACGAACTGATCATTCGCGTCACCGCCGTTGACGCTGAAGTTGTTAGCGCGCGTACGGCCGCCGTTCACTGACACGGAGCCGGCATCACTGGTCCCGGCAAACAACGCGCCGCTCGATCCAAGCTGAGCTTGGACGCCGGGCTGGAGCTGCAGGAACTGATAGGTATCTCGCGTGTTGAGCGGGAGCTCGTTCACGGAGCGGTCGTTGATTACGGCACCAAGCTGTGTGCTGCTGGTATCCACCTGTGGAGCTTCCGAAGTGACGTCGACCGTCTCTTGAGAGCCGCCAATTTGCAGAGTCGAGTTGAGGGTCACGACCTGATTGACGTCGACAATCACGCCTTTCTGAACGTTCTTCTTGAATCCGGTCAGCTCAAACTCGACGGTATACGTGCCGGGAACGACGTTGACCAGGTTGTAATCGCCGCTTTCATTAGTGAGAGCGTCGCGGCTGATGCCGGTCGCCTCGTTGATCAGAGAAATTTTGGCGCCCGCGAGAACGGCGCCGGTAGAGTCGGCGACGCGGCCTAAGATACGGCCGTTGGCACCTTGGGCACTAAGCAGTGTGGGGATCAGGACTAAGAACACAAGGCAAATCGTTCCCAGACACATCATGGTCCAGCGGGCTCGCGGTGACGGCATGGAACCTCCAGGCATCTTCTCCAGCATCTTGGGGAGTTGGTTTTTTATTGAAAACGACAGCTTGTGTCCAGCTACAACCTTGCTATAATCCCGCAAGGTTAGAGAAAAGGTACGCGTACTGTCAAGGATAAAAACGCGTTCTTTCGCATAGAAAACTTGAATGCCCCTTTCCGGCGAGCCATGAACTCATCCAGCGCCAAAGCGTACTTGAAGATCGGGGATGTGGCGCGGCGCGTGGGAGTTTCGCCGTCGGTGATCCGGTCATGGGAGAACCTGGGGCTGACGCGGCCCCGGCGCACGGAAAGCAAGTACCGGCTGTATACGGCCGACGACGTGAAGCTGCTGAAGCGAGCGCGTTTTTTGAGAAAGGTGCGCGGGTTGAATGCAGCGGCGATTGTGGAGTTGCTGCGCCGGGAGGGACGAGCGCGTCCAGCAGCGGACGGAGGCGCCGGAGCGATCGGCTCGCACTTGCGTCAATTGCGGGCGAAGAGGAAGCTGTCTCTCGCGCAGGTGGCACGAGCGGTCGGCATCTCGGTGGGATTCCTGAGCGCGCTGGAGCGGTCGCAGATGAGCGGGTCGGTGGGGACGCTACGCAAGCTGGCGCGATTTTATAAAGCCAACATCCTGGATTTTTTTGACGCGACGGGGCCGAGCAGCCGGCAGGTGCAGCCGGGACAAAGAAAAGTGCTGGAAGCCGGTCCCGGCGTTCGCATGGAGTTGCTGGCCTGGGGAAATACCGTGATGGAGCCACATCTGTTTCGCGTGGCGCCGGAGGCGGGCAGCGGCGATTCCTATACCCACGAGGGAGAAGAGTTCCTTTACGTTTTGCAGGGCGAGTTGATGATCACGCTGCAAAAGGAAGAGTACCGGCTCAAGGCCGGAGACAGTTTTTATTTTGAGAGCGCGACACCGCATCACTGGAAAAATCCTGGGCGGGCGGAAACCTGGGTGCTGTGGGTGAATACGCCGCCGACGTTCTGAACGGGCGACGTTTACGGCGCGGCTGGTGACCGTCTCGAGGAGTGAAGGAGGGACAAAGAAGATGCGACGCTGGATAGTTCTGCCGTTTCTGCTGACGTTCATGGCGTTCACCGGGTCGTGCACTAAGAAGACGCCTTCGCTGAATCTACTGGTGTGGGAAGGCTATGCTGATCCCTCTTTCGTCAGGGCTTTCGAGGAACAGCATCATTGCAAAGTGTCGGCGTCGTATATGGGATCAAGCGATGAGCTGACGACCAAATTGAACGGCGGGGCCGCGTCAAATTATGACGTCATCTCTCCATCAAGCGATGTAGCCACTGCAATTGCGATGAAGGGATTTGCCGCGCCGCTCGATCTTTCCAAGATTCCCTCATATGCGCAGCTCTCTCCGCAGTTGGTTTCACTGCCGCTGGTGCGCCTGAATGGCCAGGTCTACGGCGTTCCGTTCATGTGGGGACCAGATCCCCTGCTCTATGACACCACGGTATTTGCACAGACTCCCGAAAGCTGGAATGTGCTTTGGGATCCGAAATACCGCGGAAAGATTTCGGTGTGGGACGATCTGTCCACGGTCTACATGGCAGCGCAGGTGCTGGGCTACGACAAGCCCGATTCGTCGCAGCTTTACAACTTGAGCGATGAGCAGCTGGAAGCGGTGAAGAAGAAGTTGCTGGAATTGAAACCGAATATCCGCAAGATGTGGTCGACCGGCGGGGAGTTGACGAATCTTTTTCAAAACCACGAGGTGGTGGCCGCGATGGGATGGCCGCTGATGACCAATCAACTGCGCAAGATTAATTTCCCAGTGGGAGAGACGATTCCGAAAGAAAACACCACGGGATGGATCGATCACCTGATGATTACGGCGGGCAGCGAGAACAAGGAACTGGCCGAGGAATTTCTTGAGTACATGATTGAAGCACAGACACAGAAGAAGGTGACGGACGTTACGGGATACACGCCGGCGAATCCGCGAGCGGCGCAGTTCATGACGCCGGCAGAAATAAAGAGTTTGCACCTTGACGATGTGGACAACTACCAGAAGCGGCTTTATTTTTGGCAGAATGTGCCGCGGCGCGCCAAGTACAACGAGATATGGAACGAAGTAAAGGCAGCGCAGTAAAACTGGTTTTGGGTGAAGTTTCCCTGAGCAAGTCTAGAGAGCCGTCAGATTTCGGCTTTGTCAACAATCGGTGAGAACGTTGGGATTGATGACCACTTCTGAAACTGCTACGAGGTCTGCGGACACTCCGGCCCAAGCGCCGCTGCTCCGGATTCAAAATGTGGCCAAGAGTTTCGGCAAGAATGTCGTGCTGCGCGACATTTCTCTGGATGTGGCGGAGGGGGAGTTTCTCACCATCCTGGGCGAAAGCGGATCGGGCAAGACTACTCTGCTGCGCATCATCGCGGGCTTTGAGAGCGCAACTGCCGGCCAAGTGTGGATGGGCAATGAGCGACTGGACCGCCAGCCTCCCTACCGGCGCCGCGTGAACACTGTGTTCCAGCACTATGCACTGTTTCCACACCTCACTGTAGAAAAGAACGTGGCGTATGGGTTGCGAGTGGCGAAAAAGCCGGAGGCGGAGATTGCATCGCGAGTTGCGGAAGCGCTGGACAAAGTAAAGATGTCGGCGCACGCGAAGTCGAAGCCGTCCAAGATCAGCGGAGGACAGCAGCAGCGGATCGCGCTGGCGCGGGCGCTGGTGAACCGTCCGCGGCTGCTTTTGCTCGATGAGCCGCTTTCGGCGTTGGACGCGAATCTGCGGCGACAGATGCAGGTGGAATTGAAATCCCTGCAACGCGAAGTCGGAATTTCGTTCATTTTTGTGACTCATGATCAGGAAGAGGCGATGGTGATGTCGGACCGGATCGCGCTGCTGCGGTCAGGAGAACTGGAGCAGGTGGCGACTCCTCGTGAAATTTACCAGCGGCCGGCTACCGCTTATACGGCGCAGTTTATTGGGCACACGAATCTGTTAAAGGGCGAAGTACAAGCAGGTGTGGTGCGTTGCGCTTCCCTGACCTGGACGGCGGCACTGCCGAATGGTCCCGCTCTGTTCTCGTTGCGGCCAGAGAGTGTTCGATTGGCTTTGGGAAATGTGCCGCCAGCAGAAAGCGTACGCGTTCGTGGCAAGGTACGGCATCAGGCATTTCATGGAGCGACGGAGTTGATTCGCGTGGAATGCGGCGACGGACTGGTGCTAACGGTGCGAACTCCGGGCAGCAGCGGAAGGCTGGACGATGTCGAACTGGAGTTCTCTCCCACTGATGCTGTGCTCGTGCGCGAGTCTCCGGAAAGAATCTGATGTTCTCTCGAACTTACAGAGCGGCGGTCACTCTGCCTCCACTGGTGTGGGTGACGGTGTTCTTACTGATGCCGTATTTGCTGATGTTTTGCTATAGCTACTGGTCGGTGTCAGCGTCGCAAACGATCGTGCACTCGTGGACGCTTGATAACTACCGGCAACTGCTACGAGTGGACGTTTACTGGCAGACGCTGCTGCGCTCCATGTGGATTGCGGCACGCGTGACCATCTTATCTCTTCTACTCGGGTATCCACTGGCATATTTTCTTTCCTTCTATGCGGGAAAGAAAAAAGACTTGCTCTATCAGTTGGTGATTATTCCTCTGTGGGTCAGCTACCTGGTTCGCGCTTACGCGTGGAAGACGATCCTCGGCTCGGATGGCGTGCTCAATACGCTACTCCAGTATGTGCATTTGACGAAGCATTCGCTGGAATTCCTGCTCTACAGTCCGTTCGCGGTGGTACTGACGCTGACGCACATCTACACTCCGTTTACATTTCTGCCAATTTACGCGGCACTGGAACACATTCCGCGCAATCTGGTAGAGGCCTCAGATGATCTGGGAGCGACTCCGGGGCAGACATTCTGGAAGGTGATTTTCCCACTCTCGATTCCCGGCGTGCTGGCGGGAGCCACCTTTGCTTTTGTTCTGAGCCTCGGCGATTTTCTTGCGCCGCTTCTGCTGGGCGGGCCGAGCGGCATCATGATTTCTAACGTTGTGGTGAGCTTGTTTGGCGCGGCTTTCAACTGGCCGCTGGGCGCCGCGATTTCGCTCTGCATGCTGGCGCTGGTGGTAAGCCTCCTGTTTTTCTCCGAGCGTCTGGAAAAGAAGTGGAGCTTCTCATGAGCGAGCCATCATTTTCCTCGGGCTCACGCTGGCTGCTCTTCCATGCGATTGCCGTATTCGGATTTCTCTATTTGCCGATTGCCATCCTTATTCTTTACTCGTTCAACGGCGAGGGGGTTGGCGGATTCCCTCCGCATCATCTGACGCTGGACTGGTATCGCACACTTTTCGCCGACGGGCCGATCTGGGATTCGGTGCTCAACAGCGTGCAGGTGGCTCTGGCGGCGATGGTGATTTCGCTGGCGTTCGGCGTGCCGGCGGCATTGGCGCTGGAGCGCGCGCAGTTTCCGGGCAAGGCGGTGTTCCGGCGATTGGTTTTGCTGCCGCTGATCCTTCCGGGAATCATCACGGGGCTTTCGTTGCTGATGCTGTTCAACGTGATGGGAACGAGGCTCAGCCTGATGACTATCATGCTGGGACACGGAACCGCGTTGATCTCTGTGGCGACTACGGAAGTGTTCGCGGGCCTGCAGAAGCTCGACCGGGCGCAGGAAGAGGCTTCGCTCGATCTCGGCGCGAATTACTGGCAAACATTTTGGCGGATCACGGTGCCGAACTTGAAGCTGCCGATTATCGGCGCGGCGTTGCTGATCTTCACACTGTCAATGGACGAGATTGCCGTCAGCTTCTTCCTGATCGGGCGAGACAACACGCTGCCGCTGGAAATATGGGGACGACTGCGGCGCGGGATCACGCCGGAGATCAACGCGGTATCGACAATTATCTTCGTGTTTTCGCTGGTGGCGATTGTTCTGTGGTATCGCTTGCGGATGCGTGGCGAGGGCGCGTCGAGCGCAGGAACCGAGATGGTGGAAGCTGCGGAGGGGCATGCAGGATGAGCGCGAATCGCAGAGACTTTATCAAGTTTGTGGTTGCAGGCGCGGTGACAGCGGGATGCCCGATCGATCTTACATTGATGGCAGCTCAGACGGACGGCGCAGAGAAAAATCCTGACGCGGATGTAGACGGCGAAGACAATCGAATCTGCCATCAGGTGCGGGATGGCAAAGTTTTCACGCGGCCTCCGGCGTCGGCGCGGCATGACGTGGTGATTGTTGGCGGAGGAGTGAGTGGGTTAGCGGCAGCGTATCACTTGCAGCATCGCGATTTCTTATTGCTGGAGAAAGAGCCGCACTGGGGTGGCAACGCGTATGCCATGGAGTATGAGGGCAGCGTTTATGGGACGGGATCGGCGTTCTTGGCGAAAGATGAATATGCCTACCATTTCGCAAAGGAGATTGGATTGGAGCCATTGCCGGTCAACAGCCCGGACGGAACCATCATTCATGGTGAGTTGGGGCTCGATACATGGGGCGAAGGCCTCGACAAGCTGCCTTATGCGGCTCCGGTCCGCGAGAGCTTCAAGAAGTTCAAGAAGGAGATGCTGGCGATTGACGTAGAGAAGCGCGGCAAGGAACTCTTCAATCAACCGCTTTCAGATTTCTTAAGGGGATATCCGGAAGAACTCAAACAATGGTGGGATAACTTCGGGCCCTCCAACTGGGGGGCAACCAGCGGAGACACGGCGGCGGGCATCGCCATTGAAGCGCTCCAGGAAATGGTGGAGGAGAGTCGAACCGACGATCGCTACACCTGGCCGGGAGGCCTGGGCGCGCTGACCAAGAAGCTGGCGGAGATTTTGCAGCCGAAGTACAAGGACCGCATGCAGACGGGCGCGACGACGGTGGCGGTGGTCCCGGAAAAAGATGAAGTGCACGTCACATTCATGCTGGGCGGCGACCTGAAAACCGTGGCCGCGAGAACCGTGATCATGGCGACACCGAAGTTCATTACGCGGCGCATCGTCGCCGGGTTGCCCGACAAGCAGAGCGATGCCATGCAGCAGATTCGCTACATTCCGTATCCGGTAGTGAATCTGATTTTCGACAAGCCAGTCTTCAATCACGGCTACGACACCTGGTGTCCCGGCAACAGCTTTACTGACGTTGTTGTCGCCGACTGGGTGATTCAGAAGCGGCCGGGCTACCAGCAGAGATTCAACATACTCAGCTGCTACACGCCGTTGAAAGAAGGGGAGCGCAGCCAGTTGCTGAATGAAGCGGGTGCACGCCAAATCGCCGCCAACGTGTTGAGCGACTTCCAGAAGCTGATGCCGGGACTCAATGTCGATCCGGTTGAAGTGCACATTTACCGGCGCGGGCATCCTTTATATATGACAACGCCTGGGTTGTACACGCAGGTTCAGCCGCTGGCTCGACATCCCATGGATCGCGTGTTCTTTGCCAACACAGATTCAGAAGGCCCGGAATCCACGACCAATGGTGGAATCCTGGCGGCGCAGCGCGCCGTGAAACAAGCAGAAGCGCGGCTGGCCGGGAGGCCCGCACCGAAACAGACGGCGGTTGCAGGCTAATGTGTTTCTTAACTTTCGCTTGTCGACATCCCGCGGATCCGCAGCCCGCCAAAGTAAAGTCCTACGTAACCTCCTGATAAGAGGCAACCCATAGTAAAGTTATAGGTAGGGCTTTTGGCGGCGAATGCCGTCACCTCCCGCCGACCGGTCTAACAATAAAGGACAACCATATTTTGAGTTTGAGCATTCGCAACATCGCCATCATCGCGCACGTCGACCACGGCAAAACCACGCTGGTGGACGCCATGCTGCAACAAAGCGGCATTTTTCGTTCCAACGAACACCACGTCGAACGTGTGATGGATTCGAACGAACTGGAGCGCGAGCGCGGCATCACGATTCTTGCCAAGAACACGGCCATCTTCTATCACGACGTGAAGATCAACATTGTGGATACGCCCGGCCACAGTGACTTTGGCGGCGAGGTAGAACGGGCGCTGAAAATGGTGGATGGAGTGATGCTGCTGGTGGACGCCAGCGAAGGGCCGTTGCCGCAAACGCGTTATGTGCTGAGCAAGGCGCTCGAGGCCAAGTTGCCGCCCATTGTGGTGATCAACAAGATCGACCGTCCCGATGCGCGGCCGCAGGAAGTGCTCAACGAAATCTACGACCTGTTTATCGATCTGGACGCGAAGGAAGATCAACTCGACTTTCCGGTGTTGTACACGAACGCGAAGGAAGGTACGGCGTCGACAGATGTCAAAGTCGCAGGCGAGAATCTGCGGCCGCTGTTTGACGCGATCCTGAAGACGATTCCGCTGCCTCAGGGCGATCCGGCAGGTCCGTTACAGATTCTGGTTGCAAACCTCGACTACAGCGATTTTCTCGGGCGGTTGGCAATCGCGCGCGTGTTCAACGGAACCATGTACACGGGCGAGGACGTGGTCATCGCCAAGCGCGACGGGTCGATGCACAAGACCAAGATCACGAAACTGTTTTCCTTTTCCGGACTGAAGCGGACGGACATTACAGAAACGGTGCTGGGCGATATTGTTGCCGTCGCGGGCGTGGAGGGCATCACGATCGGCGAGACAATTACCGATCCGGTGAATCCGGCACCGCTGCCGCCCATCGTGATCGATGAGCCGACCATTGCGATGACTTTTACGGTGAACACTTCGCCGTTTGCGGGACGTGAAGGAACTTACGTTACATCGCGCAATCTACGCGAGCGACTGGCCAAGGAGTTGCTCACCAACGTTTCTTTGCGCGTGGAGGAGATGGGCACGACCGATTCATTCAAAGTGCTCGGGCGCGGAGAGCTTCAGCTTTCTATCACCATTGAGATGATGCGTCGCGAGGGCTATGAGCTGATGGTGGGCAAGCCGGAGATTGTCACCAAGCGCATCGACGGGAAGCTGATGGAACCGGTGGAGCATCTCACGGTGGATGTTCCCGAAGCATTTGTGGGCGTGGTGATGGAGCAGTTGGGATCGCGCAAGGGCGAAGTTGTGAACATGCACAACCACGGTTATGGGCGCGTGCGCATTGAGTTTCGCGTGCCCAGCCGCGGGCTGATTGGGCTGCGCAGCCAGTTGCTCACCGACACGCGTGGGACGATCGTGATGAATTCGTTGTTTGACGGATATACGGAATGGCAGGGAGAAATTCCACATCGCCTTACAGGGGCGCTGGTTGCGGATCGAGCCGGCACTTCGACCGCATACGCGCTGTGGGGTCTGCAGGAGCGCGGAGAACTCTTCGTGGCGCCCGGAGTTGAGTTGTATGAAGGAATGATTATCGGGGAAAACGCGAAAGACGATGATCTGGAAGTCAACGCGGTGCGGGAAAAGAAACTCACCAACATGCGGGCTTCGACCGCGGATGAAGCTATTCGGCTGGTTCCCTTCCGGCAATTGAATCTGGAACAGGCAATTGAATTCATTGCGGATGACGAATTTGTCGAGATCACTCCGAAATCATTACGGTTGCGGAAGAAGATTTTGCAATCGAATGGCCGCAAGAAGCGGGCAAAAGAGGCCCTGGAACAAGTGTGAAGTCTCGCGGGAAAATCGGGAAGTCAAAGACAGAAGTTCCGCTTCGCATGTTTCTCGTGCCCTGCAGTTGCGGTACGACGTTTGCGGTCACAGAAAACTACGACCATCGCGGGACAGCCTGGAGTCGATACATGATCTGTCCCGGTTGCGGCAAGCGGCACGATCCCAAGAACCGGCTGCTGCAAGTGGGCTATCATCGCGAAGGATACTGGCAAGTGGATAAATGCTAGCCGAGCCGCGCAAGGCCATCCGCCTGATTTAACATGCCCCGCTTGACAAACCTGCTATACTTCTGGCCGCATTCGACTGCCGCCAGCTCCGGTCTCGATTTTCAGGAAGGTTTCCCCGACCTGCCAGTCCTGCCGAATTGAGCTTGCACTTCGACAGCTCAATGCAGAGGGGCGCTGCGTGAAGAATATTTTCGTGGGGAATCTGAGCTTCAACACATCAGAGGACGAACTGCGGCAGATGTTTGAACCGTTCGGGCAAGTGGATCGAGTCAGCATCATGACGGACCGCGATACTGGACGCTCGCGCGGGTTCGGCTTCGTGGAAATGGCCAGCAACGAAGACGGAGAGAAGGCCATCACGGCCTTGAACGGCTCGCAAGTGGGGGGGCGTACGCTCAATGTCAACGAGGCGCGGCCCAAGACAGAGCACGGTGGAGGCGGCGGACGAGACCGCGGAGGTCGAGGCGGAGATCGCGGCGGTGACCGCGGAGGCCGCGGCGGTGGTGGCGGTGGCCGGGACCGCTGGTAAGAACTCCAACTCAAACGAAGCCGAGTGATGTTTTTTGTAACTGCGAGAGGTACCCTACCTTCCGCAGCCATAATGCTGCGAGTAAGAACCTCTAGTGCTATCGGAGTTTGGGCTGCAGGGGTTCTGCGCTTCCCAAGCAGAATGCTCAATTGAAGGTACTCGCCCCACCCATGTAAACTGAATATTCGCCGGTGTGCGCCCGTAGCTCAGATGGATAGAGCGATTGCCTCCGGAGCAATAGGTCGGGAGTTCGAATCTCTCCGGGCGCACCATTCTTCAATCACTTAGCGGCTCCCCTCTCGCCGCGGTGTTCAGAAAGTGTTCAATTGGCTCGCGTGGGGTCACTGCGGGCTGACTCGACAATGGAATCGCAAAATGCCAGAGAAACCAATTTTGGTTGTGACGCGGCGATTGCCTGCGGCCGTGGAGGCTCGAATTAAGCTCCACTACGAGGCGTACTTCAACGCGAACGATCGCCTTTATACCCGAGACGAGCTGGTGGCGGAGTCTGACGGGGCCGACGCATTGCTGATCACCCAGCAGGACCGGATGGACGCGAGTCTCATCTCGCGCTTGCCGGAGTCGGTGCAGATGATCGCGACCTTGTCGGTCGGCTTCGATCACATTGATGTGAAGGCTGCGGAGGCGCGCGGAATTGCGGTTACAAATACGCCGGGAGTTCTCACCGATGCGACCGCCGATATCACCATGCTTCTTCTGCTCGGCGCGTCGCGCCGGGCGACCGAGGGGCAAGCGCTGGTGCGCGGGGATACCTGGAACGATCCGCAGCCCACGGATTTATTGGGATGGCAGTTGACCGGCAAGATTCTTGGAGTTTACGGGATGGGGCGAATCGGCCAGGCAGTGGCCGAGCGGGCGCGCGCCTTTGGCATGAAAATTCACTATTGCAAGTTGCACCGTCTGAATCCGGAGGTCGAGAAAGATGCGGTCTTCCATGCCGACGCCAGTGAGTTGCTGGCCGTCAGTTCGTTTCTCACGCTTCACGCGCCAGCAACAGCCGAAACCGATCGATTCCTTAATGCCAAAACGATCGAGTTGCTGCCGAAGGGTGCGATTGTCGTAAACGCAGCACGCGGCAGCCTGGTCGATGACGAAGCTCTTATCGCCGCGCTGCGAAGCGGACACATCGCGGCTGCGGGTCTCGACGTGTACGAAGGCGAGCCGCACATCCATCCGGGATATCGCACGCTGCCCAATACATTCTTGTTGCCGCATTTGGGATCGGCCACGATCGAGACGCGTACGAAGATGGGCATGATTGCGCTGGATAACCTGGACGCACATTTTGCCGGGCGTCCGCTGGTAACGCCAGTACTTGGATGACTGGGAGACGTTCATTTGGGGAGCTGAGACGTGGACGAAAGTCGACGATCCTGAACTAACGTCCGCATCCGATTTTTCGGCCTCCGCTGCCA
This sequence comes from uncultured Acidobacteriaceae bacterium, assembly GCA_963773675.1. Lineage (GTDB taxonomy): Bacteria > Acidobacteriota > Terriglobia > Terriglobales > Acidobacteriaceae > Sulfotelmatobacter. Next base: position 111,788 of record CAVZCG010000007.1, on the reverse strand, counting down.
GCGAGCTAGCGCTAGCGGGGCGTCCATTGCGGGTGGCCGGAAAAGAGGCCGTTCGCGAAGCCGATCTGATAGGCGAGGAAAACTCCAAAAGCCAGACTTACCAAGCCGGAGGCAAGCCCGAGCCAGTGGGAAAAATTCTGATGCCTTCTCCCAAAGAAGTTGAAGGCCGAGGCGATACTCATGGTGATCAGCATCATCCCGCCGACCGTTCCGGCACCAAAGACAAGCAGGTAAACCATTGCCCAGCGCGGGTTTCGGATGGTGGTGAGAATCAACAGTGCCACCGCAGCGGAACCCGCGAGTCCGTGAACGATCCCGATGATCAAAGGACGCAGTTGCTGATAGAGGCCGATCCTGCCGAAGACTCGATCGAGCCAGGTGAGCGGAGTTTGATGAGTGTGGGCATGCGCTTCGGGCGCGTGGCCGTGGGCGTGGCTGTGAATGTAGTCGCCGTGGATGTGGGCATGCGAATGAACAACTTCGGATTCTTCCGTAGAGAGAACGACGGCGCGCGTTGTTCGCATGAAGGCTGCAATATTCATTGCGCCTAAGACGATCAGCATCAGCCCTACGGAGAATTCCATGGAGAGACCGATGCGGGCGGGAATCACCACGTCAAAGAGAATAATCGCGGAGCCCACGACAAAAATCGTAAGCGTATGGCCAATTCCCCAAACAATTCCAGTAAGCGCAGCCTTCAGTAGCTTGCGCTGACGGCTTACGATCGTAGTCACGGCGATTACGTGATCGGGATCGGTGGCATGGCGCATTCCGAGAAAAAACCCCACCGCGATAATAGAAAGAAAACTGATCATGATTTTGGATCTCGGTTAGATGGTCGCGGCCACCCGCGATTCATCCAAACGCTTCCTCAGGAAACTCAGGTACTCATCCATTCCCTGCCCGTTCTTGGCGGAAAGCTTAAACACTAGCATGCCAGGGCGCACAGCCTGGATGTTACCGTACGCAGCTTGCCAGTCGAATTCAACGGCTGACGCCAAGTCCATTTTGGTAACGACCGCGACATCGGCACTATTAAAAATTGTCGGGTACTTGAGTGGTTTATCCTCGCCTTCGGTCACTGAGATGAGGACAAGCCGAATATTCTCACCGAGATCGTAGGACGAAGGACACACCAGATTCCCTACATTCTCGATGAAGAGGAAATCGAGTTGGTTGAGATCCCACTCCTGAAGAGCGTTCTGAACCATGGCGGCTTCAAGATGACAAAGCGTGCCGGTGGTGATTTGCTTCACCGGAGCCTGACTGCGCGCCAACCTCACCGCATCGTTCTCCGTGGCGAGATCGCCGACGAGCGCGGCTACGCGATACTGTTGGCGAAGCAAGGTAAGAGTCTTTTCCAGGAACATGGTCTTGCCCGAGCCGGGACTCGATACCAGGCTCACGACAAATACTCCCGCTGCACGGAACTGCTCACGCAGCGCACGCGCGGTCAGATCGTTCTGCTTGAGAACATTTTTTCTGACTTCAATTAAGCGGGGCTGTGATCCCATTCTTCAATCTCCAATGCAACCACCTCAAGTTCCTTCCCTTGCACGACCTCGGCGGACGGAGTTCCGCACTCAGCGCAACAAAACAACTGCACGGAGCTGACTGGGCGCTTCGCCTGGCAGCTTCGACAAAAGATGAGGACGGGAACATCCTCGATGACCAGACGCGCTCCTTTCAGCGGAGTATCTTCGCAGGCCATCTCAAACGAGCCCAACAGAGCCTCTTTGACCACTCCAGAAAGCGCACCGAGCTTGAGATGCACGGCACTTACTTGAGCGCCGCCGCGCTTGTCCGACTCTTCTTGCACGAGTTCTATGATGCTCATCGCAATGGAAAGTTCATGCATATTTCTTGTCCGCGTGCGGAGAGCTAGCGAATTTCAATCGACCCGAGCGAATGCAGCCATCGCTGCCTGTCCCAGGCTGATTCCGCCATCGTTGGGCGGAACGGCGTGATTCGTCCATACCTCCAGGCCCGCTGCGTAAAACAGTGACTTCAAGTCCTTCAAGAGTAACTCATTCTGGAACACGCCACCTGACAGAACCACAACATGGAGATCTCGGGCATCACAGACGCTTACTACGGCGTCGCGCAGACCTTGAGCCAGACCGCGCTGGAACGCTCGGGCAATTTGTGCGAGAGGCCGCCCGCGAAGGCGATCGCGTACCAATGCTTGCAGTAAAGGTCGAAAATCTAATTCCTGCCCCGACCACGGAAACGGATAGGGTTCGGTCGCATCCACACCTTGGGCGAGTTGCTCCAGCCACATTGCTGCCTGGCCTTCAAAAGTAACCTCACGGGTAAAGCCCAGCAGCGCCGCCGCCGTGTCGAAAAGCCGACCGATCGAACTGGTGGAAAAAGTTCGGACATTTTTATGAACCAGATCTACAGATTGCTGGTAGCGCTTTGGAAAGCAGAAAGGCGGCTCGGCGAGATCGGGCAAGCCCTCGACCTGCGCCAGGAAGCCAGCAGCGGCCTGCACGGGATACTGCGCCGCGGCGTCACCACCCGGCAATGAAGCGCTACGCAGATGTCCGACGCGATCAAAACCATCTTTGATGCTGCCTACAAAAATCTCGCCACCCCAAATGCTTCCATCGTCGCCATAGCCGGTGCCATCGAAGCTGACTCCAACGATCCGCTTCTCGAACTCACCGCGCTCGGCCAGCACGGAAGCAACGTGGGCCCGGTGATGTTGGACAGCCAATCTTTGCGGAATCCCCAAGGCCAAGGCATGAGAACTGCTGGCGTACTGCGGATGCGAATCGTAAGCGACCAGCAATTCCTCTGGACCAACCTCGTACATTGCAATGAGATCCTGAATCGTTTCTTTGAAAGCGCGCAGAGACTCATAGTGGCTCAAGTCCCCGATGTGCTGGCTCATGAAGGCCTGACCGTCGACCACGAGCGTGATTGTGTTCTTCAGATCGGCGCCGAGGGCCAGAATTGGACGCGTAATCGGCAACGTCGCCACGGCTCCCGGAGCATAACCTCGAGCCCGGCGAACGATGACGGGTCCGAACACTCCGTCCCTGGCCACTGAGTCATCCACGCGTCGGGCGATGGGACGTTCTCCAATCAGAAAAGCATCTGCGATTCCAGAAAGGCGGTCGAGTGCTTCGTCGTCTTCATAAGCGATCGGTTCACTCGATCGATTCGCACTGGTCATGACCAACACATCCGGCGCGCCCGCCGCGAAGAGCAAATAATGTAAAGGTGTGTAGGGCAGCATCACGCCCAGCTCGTTATTTTCTGGAGCAACTCCCGCATCAACTCGGGTGAGTTCAGGTTTCGCCGGGGCAAGCACGATGGGCCGAGCGCCCGACGTGAGCAATTGTTCGGCTTCCGGCGAGAGCTCGACCAGCTGGCGGGCCACATCCAAGTCTCCGGCCATGATGGCAAACGGCTTTTCCTTCCGGAACTTGCGTTCGCGCAATGCCGCGACAGCAGCGCGATTCGCGGCATCGCAAACCAGGTGATAGCCTCCGAGTCCTTTCATCGCGAGGATGCTGCCAGCGCTCAGAAGCAGCGCCACTTTGCGAATGCTCGGATCGCTGCCATGCTCGAGTTCTTCGCCTTGTTGTAGAAAATAGCCAGGTCCACAAGCCGGACATGCGACCGGCTGTGCGTGAAAGCGGCGATTGCCGGGGTCGTGATATTCCTTCGCGCAGTAATCGTCCAACGGCCACTGCCGCATCGTCGTGTTGGCGCGGTCATAGGGCAGACTCAGGACAACGGTGTAGCGAGGACCACAATTCGTGCAGTTGATATAGGGGTAGTGATAACGACGGTCCGCTGGGTCGAAGAGTTCTTTCAGGCATGCATCGCAAACGGGAAGATCCGGGGAGATACGAACCGTGGGGCGTTCGCTGCCGTGGCTTTCGCGAATCGTAAATTCATTCAAGCCAAGCGGAGCCACGCGATGGACTTCGACTTCCGTAATGCTGGAGGCGGGAGGAGACTGGGTTTTCAAATCCTGGATAAAGGCCAGCAATCCTTTCTCAGGGCCCTCCAGAAAAATCTCGACCCCCTCCTCGCCGTTCAGTACCCACCCGGCAAGGGTGTTGGCGCGGGCGAGGCGATACACAAAGGGACGAAAGCCAACGCCTTGCACCACTCCCCGAACTCGGATGGAACAAGCACTGGACATCCTTACTCCACATCCACGAAGAAACTGCGGCCCTGCCAGCCGATCTGAACCACCTTGTTGGTCTGGGACGCTGCAGTCGATGAGAACCGAGAATCGGCGAACCCGCGCCGATCCGGGGCCCAGCGCGTATTCTACATAACTTGCCGGATTACGGGGCGATTGGATGAGGTTCGGAGTCGCGATCTCACAGAGCGGCGAGACGCCGTTGCAGCAGCAGAAAATACAGAGCAACCAGAATCAGCAGAAAGCCATTTACGCCCAGCACAACCGGCGCGGAAAAAACCGGGACGAGCCATCCCGATAATAAATTGCCCATCGGCATGCCGCCACGGAAAGCAACGTTGTAGACGCTCATCACGCGGCCACGCATTTCGTTGGTGGTGATCAACTGCACCAGGGAGTTCACTGTGGCGAAGACCGCCATCATGGAAGCGCCTGCCAGGACGAGGATAGTTCCGCTAAGCGGCACCGACTTCGAGACAGCGAAGGCGGAAATACTGGCGCCCAGGAAGATTAGTGCACCGAGCGCGACGAGGCCTTTTCTCTTGAAGTTGCCCGCGCTCGCAATGGTCAGCGAACCGAAAATCGACCCCAGCCCCATCAAGGCCAGCAGATTGCCGTAGGTTTCAGGACCGCGATGGAAGATGTCCTTTACGAATACTGGGATATAGGTGCGCATGGGCATGCCTAGAGCAGTCATGCAGAAAGCCAGAAGGATGAGCGCCTCCATGGAATTCTGCTTCCGCGCGTACTGGATTCCCTGCTTGAGGCTGACGAACATCGACTCGGTCGTCTTTAGTGGCAGGAAGCGGGCGCTGATGATGGAGAGCGAAACAATGGGAGCGAGAAAGGAAAGTGCGTTGAGGCCGAAGCACCACTTTTCCCCCAGCTTCGCTAAGGCCTGTCCGGCCAGCGCGGGCCCGACCATGACTGCCACGTTGAACTGAATGGAGTTCAGCGCGATGGCATTGGGCATGTCTTCCTTGTCGACCAGGGTCGGAATGAGAGCCTGGTAGGCGGGCGCTCCAAACGCCTGCGCACAGCCCGACAGAAACGAAAGGCAGAGAATCTGCCACACATGCACCACTCCGGTGGCTACCAGTACAGTGAGCACGCTGGCGCTAAGCATCTGCACATATTGCGAGGCTAGCAGAATTTTCCGGCGCTCCACCCGATCGGCAATCACGCCGGTGAACAGAGAAAAAAGAAAAATCGGCAGCCCACCCAAGACCTGATCCAATGCCAGTAGCCTTGCCGAGTGGCTCAGGCGGTAGATCAGCCAGCCCTGTGCCACGATTTGCATCCACGTGCCGATGCTGGACGTGCAGGCGCCGATCCACATCAGGCGGAAATCGCGATATTGGAATGCTTTAAAGACCCGGGCAAGCAAACTAGGCGTCTCCAGAGGTTCTGGCAGAAGCGTACCACGCGGCTTTGTCAGTTCGACTACGCTCATTTGGCAATAGGCAGCAGTTCATGAGACGTTGTAGATGGGCGGATGTCAACGATGGATTCAAGTTTGTGGGGATACTCATCTGCCGGATCTCTGTTGACCAAAAAATTTCGATATGACCTACGACGCAATTTTGGTGGTTTCCTTCGGGGGACCGGAGTCGAAGGAAGACGTGATGCCCTTCCTGGAAAATGTGCTGCGCGGTCGGAATGTTCCCCGCGAACGGATGTTGACCGTAGCGGAACACTATTATCACTTCGAGGGCAAGAGTCCGATCAACCAGCAGACCCGGGAACTGATTGCCGCGGTGCAATCGGAGATGGATCGAAATGGGCTTAACCTCCCGGTCTATTGGGGAAACCGAAATTGGCATCCTCTGCTGCCAGAGACTCTGGAGAAAATGAAACAGGACGGCATCCGGCGGGCCGTAGCTTTCGTGACTTCGGCGTACAGTTCTTATTCCGGATGCCGGCAGTATCGCGACGATATTGCGCGGGCGCAACGCGAAGTAGGGCCAGGTGCGCCGGAAGTGGACAAACTGCGGGCATTCTTTAACCATCCCGGTTTCATTGAGGCTACGGTTGAGCGAGTTCGCGACGCGCTCGAGGCCGTTCCAAAAAATGCTCGGGAAAATGTGCAGATCGTTTACACCGCGCACAGCATTCCGGAATCGATGGCGAACACTTCTGATTATGTAAAGCAGTTAGAAGAAGTGCGGCGTTTGGTTTCGGGTGCGATCGGACACAAGAACGATGTCCTCGTCTATCAAAGCCGCAGCGGCGGTCCAGGGCAGCCGTGGCTGGGACCGGACATTCTCGAATACGTGCGTCGAGTGAAAGCGGAAAATAAGATATCGGCTGTCGTGCTCGCGCCGATCAGTTTCATTTCCGATCATATGGAGGTGCTGTACGATCTGGATATCGAGGCCCAACAGCTTTGCGATGCTCTGGGTTTGCCCATGACGCGGGCGAAGACAGTGGGCGTCCATCCGAAGTTCATTGCGATGATTCGCGAACTGATTCTGGAACGAATGAATCCGGCGACGGAGCGTCGGGCGGTGGGAGTGCTGGGACCGCGGCCAGATATTTGTGCAGAGGATTGCTGTCCGGGGCCGCAGCTGAGGGGCGGTGGTAGCTGACTTGGCAGGCGGACCTCAGGCGCTAAAGCGCGTACGAATTTCCGGAATTAACGGCACGACTGAAGTCGTGCCCTTCCCGAATCGTGGGTGGCATTCCTCCGCAACCCATCGAAGTCGTGCCCTTCCCGATGCCTATCGGGCTGGAGTTTTTCGGAAGCTTCTAGACGGAACTAGCAACTTTTTGGTGATCGTAGTCCGTGGCTTTGGGTCGGCCCTCGACCAGTTGCATGGTATGAAGAATGGTCTGGATGACGGACTCATTTCCGATGGCCGTGTTGATCATCACGTGGTAGAGGGAGCGCGTAGGCCAGTCGGCGTCAAAGTAATGTTTGACGAAGGCGATGCGCTGGCGGTCGACCGAATCGACATTCTCTTCGGCTTCTGATTCCGTGGATCCGTCGTTCAGGAGGCGCCGAACTTTTTCCGCGCGCGGGGCATAAAGGAAGACGTGAAACGCGTCCGGTTGCTCGCGCAGGAAGTAAGGAGCGCCACGACCCACGACCACAGCATTCCCTTCCTGAGCAATTCTTGCGGTGATCTGTTCCATCATGAACATCATGCAATCGGTATCGAAGGCACGATTAGCGAGTTGGGAACTGGGCTCGTAGCTGCCTCGCCAGAAGGTCTTGGCCAGGCGGTAGAAGCGGCTGTCCATGCGCTCGTCGCAGCGCTTGACGGCGGAGGGATCAACGTTGGCCATGCGGGCGATCTCTTCAGTAAGACGTTGATCCCAGAGATTCCAACCGAGATGCTGGGCCAGTTGTGCGGCAATGGCGCCACCGCCGCAGCCGTACTCTCGCTCTATGGTAACGAGCCGGAACATGGCTACCTCCATTTTAACGCGCACTAGTGTACCGCGATTCCGCCGCCGGGCTTGCTTTTTTTCATCAGGAAAACCAAGGGGACCATGGCCAGGATGGCCCATGCGAGGAAGCGAAAGTCATCGAGATAGGCCAGCATAGTGGCTTGCCGTTGAACCGTACCTTCAATCATGGCGTAGGCCTGCTGGGTAGCGAAGGCGGCGTTGGCGCCGTGGGTTCGCATGGCCTGACTAGTGCCTTGCAACATGGATTGGAATGCCGGATTGCTGGCGCTGAGATGACGGGACAAATCGTTCAAGTGAACTTGAGTTCGGCGGTCGAGCAGGGTGGTAACCAGGGAAATCCCCACGCTGCCGCCGATGTTGCGGGCTAAATTCATCAAGCCAGACGCGGCGTTGTTCTTGTCCCGGGGCAGAAAGGCATAGGCCGCGGTGTTAATAGGGACGAACAGGAACGCCATTCCCGCCGCCTGGAGAACGCGAGCCATCGCGGCGGTATGGAAATCGATTTGGAGATCGAACCTGGTCATGTTGAACAGCGAGGCGGAAAGCATGACCAGACCGAAAACCAGCAGCCAGCGCGGGCTATAGCGCGAGAGCAAGAATCCCACCAAGGGCAGGAGGAGCATGATGGTGAATCCGCCGGGCATCAAGGCCAAACCGGATCGCTCCGCGGTGTATCCCAGCAAAGTTTGCATGAATAACGGCAGCAGCAGCGTGCTGCCCAGCAAGGCAAAGCCCAAGATGAACATCAACAAGTTGGAGATGCCAAAGGTGCGATCGCGGAATAAATGCAGATCGATAATGGGGTCCTTGTGCTTCCACTCCCAGAAAATCACAAAGATCAAGGAAACAGCGGCGATGAGAGAGAGGATCACAATGAAGTGCGATTCGAACCAATCATCGCGCTGCCCCTTGTCGAGAACAACCTGCAAGGTTCCAAGACCAAGGGCCACGAAACCGAGGCCGATGTAATCGATTTTGGTTTCACTGAGCTTGCGGCGCCGGAGATAGGGTGGATCCTGAATGAGCCGCGAGGTCAGCAGAATGGAAATGACTCCGACGGGAATGTTGATAAAGAAAATCCAGCGCCAGGTAAAGTTGTCGGTGATCCAACCGCCGAGGGTCGGTCCGATGGCCGGAGCCGTGACCACGGCAATGCCGTAGACGGCAAATGCCATGCCGCGCTTGGCGGGCGGAAAGGTGTCGGCAAGTATGGCCTGTTCGCTGGGCTGCAGGCCGCCTCCGCCAGCGCCTTGCAGCACACGACAAATGATAAGCGTCGCCAGGTTCGGCGCCAGCCCGCACATGAAGGAGCTGATGGTGAACAGCGCTACACAGCTCATGTAGAAGTTTTTGCGGCCCATGATGGAGGAGAGCCAGCCGCTCAAGGGAAGGACGATCGCGTTAGAGACAAGATAGGAAGTAAGGACCCACGTGCTTTCGTCCTGCCCCGCCGATAGGCTGCCCGCGATATGCGGCAGGGCTACGTTAGCGATGGAGGTGTCGAGCACCTCCATGAAAGTGGCCAACGTAACGGTTATGGCGATAATCCAGGGATTGATCGCCGGACGCCAAACGTCAGCGTTCTCCAGCGGCGGCGCAGCAGAACTCATTGTCGAATCCACACTTTGGGCTCGACGGACATGCCGGGACGCAGCGACTGATCCTTGTTTTCACCTGGATCGAGGACGATCTTCACCGGAATACGCTGTACAACCTTTACGTAATTGCCCGTGGCATTCTCGGGCGGAAGCAGGCTGAAACGGGCGCCACTGGCGCCGGCGATGCTATTCACCTTGCCGTTATATTTTCTTCCGTTGGCGTCGACTTCAATGGTGACCGGTTGTCCCACTTTCATGTATCGAAGCTGGGTCTCTTTGAAGTTGGCGGTGATCCAGATGTCGTTGAGAGGAATGATCTTCATCAATTCCTGGCCGGGAGCCACGTTTTGTCCGACTTCGACGGTACGATCGCTGACCACGCCTGCCACCGGAGCGATAATCTTGGTGTACTGCAGGTTCAATTGCGCCTGATCGAGGGCGGCCTTCTTTTGCAACACCTGTGCCTCCGCCGATTCGGCTCGCGAGCGAATGATCTGCATTTGTCGGGGCGCCGTCTGCGCGTAGCGGAAGTTGGCTTCTGCCTGCACCAATTTTCCCTGGGCTTGCGTGACCTGCGACTGCGCCGCATCGGCCATGGCGTGCGCAGCGACGACGGCTGCGGCGCTGGCTTTAGCAGCCGCTACCGCCTGATCGTATTGCTGCTGCGAGATTTCTTCTTTATCCACCAGCTGTTTATACCGAACCAGATCGTTCTGCACCTTGACGTCGTTGGCCTCAGCTTCTACACGCTGAGCTTGGGCAGCGTCGAACTGCTGCCGGGCGGCGGCAATTCCAGCACGGGCACTGACCACGTCCGCCTCGGTGGCTGAAACCTGACTGGTGGTATTCACGTCGGTAATCGGTACATTGACGCCAGCGGCGGAAGCGGCTGCGCGGGCATCCTCGTAATCGGCCTTGGCGCGGTCGAAGGCTACCTGATAGTCAGTGGGATCGATTTCAACCAGGACCGTACCCGCCTCGACATACTGGTTGTCGACGATATCCAACCTTGCAACGTGGCCCGTAATCCGGGCGCTGATGGAATTGATGTGGCCGTCGATTTCGGCATCGTCCGTATCTTCGTAGCTGGAGACGTAGCGGTAGACGAAAAATCCCACAACCAGGAGAACAACTGCACCGATGATGATGGCGATGCGGAAGCCGGGGCTCGCCGTGCGCGAAGGGCGAGTGCGGAAATCTCGTTCCGTCGCGGGCAACGGCTTGTTGCGAGGTTCGGCTTGATCCGGCGGAGCGGCGGGTGGGCTTTGCGTCGTCGGTTCCATAAATTTTGGCTTAGTGTTCGCCTTTCAAGTATCGTTTAACTCCCTGCTCAGCATCTCCGATGGCGCGGCCCAGTTCCACTTTTGCAAGATTGTGCGCGTACAAGCTTTGGATGTAACTTTCATGCGCACTGGCGACGGCCTCCTGCGCTTGGACCACTTCAAGATTGTCGGTCACCCCGGCAGCAAAGCGATCTCGCGACTGGGTGAGCGCCTGTTCTGCCAAGTCAACGGCACTGCGGGCGACCTCGACTTGATCGGCGGCGGAATTCAAGTCCAGCAAGGAGCCGCGGACCTCATAGTCAATACGGCCGCGAACGTCACCCAGTTGAGAACGCGCCTGCTTCAATTGTGCCTCGGCTTCCAGAACGTCACTATGAACTTTTCCGCCTGCGAAGATCGGGATGTTGAGGCCTCCGTTGACCTGCCAGGTCCCGTTGGACGAAGCCGGATTGACGCCAATGTCGCCGTAGTTCGCGCTAACGTCCAGCGAGGGATAGTGACCGGCGGTAGCGGCGCGACGTGAAAGTTCCGCGGCTCGGACTTGCGCCTGGGCGGCCTGATAGTCAGAGCGGGAGGTGTAGGCACGCTGCAAGTACACTTCGAGCGGCAATGGAGTAATCGCCTGGTACGGAGCTTTTTCGGTCAACACAAATTCCTGACCAGGGGGCAGGCCGATAATTCTGGCGAGAGCCAGCTTTTGCTTGGCAAAATCGTTGCGGGCGGCAATTAATTGTTGTCGCCGAGTTTGCAATTCTACTTGAGAACGCAAGGTGTCGATGGCGGGACTCAGCCCAGCCTTTTGCTGATCGATGGCCTTGTCAAATAGAGCCTGGGCATTCGTAACCTGAGCTTCTGCAGTTTCTATCCGGGCGGCATCTGCAATGGCCAGCAGGTAAGAGTTCCCCACCGCCAAGACCACCAGCTCGCGCGCATCTTTATAGTTGTACTGCGCAGACTTCAGACGCTCGGTGGCGGCGCGTTCCTGCTCGAGGTTTCTGAAGTTGAAGACGGACTGACTCACCGAGGCACGCGCGTCGAAGTAATTAAACGGACCGATCACGCGCGGAATCGGGAAGGGAAACACATTGCTCTTCAGACCCAAAGCCGTAAGGCTCTGAGTTTGGACATCTTCCTGCACCTGCGCTTGCAAGTTCGGTAGTAAATTGCTGAGTTCCTTCCATCTTTCGCCCCGGGCCGCAATGGCCTGGTCGCCGGAAATCAGAAGACCGAGATTGTTGCGCAATCCACGATCGATGGCTTCCTGGAAGTTCAGCTGCAGCACTTCCGGGCTGGCTTTGCCTTCCGGTTCGCTCCCGACGAAGGGAGTCTGCGATCCGGGCAAAGTGATGGATGGCGCAGGCGTGGAGTTTTGAGCCATGAGGCCTGTGACGGCGAAGAACGATACAAAAGTCCAGGCTAGAAATCTGCGGGTTGGAAAGGCTAGGAGACAGTGCATTCTTTTCTGACAGCATCCCATTATAAGTGTTCAGGATGGTCTTTTTCATCGCAATGAAACTATAACGCCTGAATTTTGATTCACTTATCGCGTCTAGAGATGCAAAAAAGGCGCCTGGATCGAACTGCAGGCGCGACCTCTTCGGAGCTAAACAGCATTTTCGCTCAATGGAAACCCTTACCTTCGACACTTTCCCAGACTTGTTAATGCGGGTAGAGTTAGGAAGCATCGTCCTCCTAATTCTTTCTCGGACACTCTGTTACTACGGAAGTTATGTTTTGTTCACCACGGCAGCCTCAATTTCACTTCAGAATTGACCGGGTACTCGACTACCGATCCGGTTCACGAATGAAAGCTAACCTCAACCGAAGAACACAATCCAGATTTGCAAACTGCATTTCAGCCGCGCTGACCCGTCGGTCGGCGTAAAAGTACCCCGGACACATGCCATCTTCTGATCCGAAGCAAGCGATGAAGCCGTTCGACCGCCGGCGCCGCCGGTATATCCGATATCGCAGCGATTTCCGGGTCTCGGTTCGCCATTTGGGGGACGAATATCAAAAAGTGGAGGGGCATTGCAGAGATCTGTCGGCTGCCGGAATTGGCATCCTTCTGGCTGCGGACCTGAACGGCGGCGAGGTGGTGAGTTTGAACTTCCTGCTTCCGGGAGCGCCGACGGCGTGGGACGTGAGGGCTGTGGTTCGCTATCGCCGAGGATATCAGTATGGCTTTGAATTTCTCTCCCTCACCCAGGAGCAGCGGGAAGCGCTGGAGAATTGTCTGAAGGGCCTGGAACCTGCCGACTAAATTTCAAGCCACGATCATGTTGCGACCGGTGAGATGACTTAGGTCATCTTGTGAATAGGTGACCGGTGGCTCAAGCTTAAGTGGCACAGCTTTGCAGTAACGGAATCAGAACGCGTACCTCATGACGGACTCAAAGTCGAAGCCATCGGCCGGAACGGATTGGACGGGATTGCTGGCAGATCCCGACCTGGCGCGAAACCTGGGAAAGCTGCTGCAGATCTATCGTGATGCGCCTCCCGACCGCAGAGAACAGGCTTTGCTGGCGGCCATGCGCGAGATCAAGCAAGCTGCCGGGGGCGAAACGACTTCCGGTAAGGCTACCCCACCATCGCCCCAACCCTTGCCGACCGCAGCCTCCGCCACGCCTCCGTTTGAGCCTGATCTATTCAGTTCTACCTGGGCACAGGATCGGCGGCGGCATCCCAGAATCAAGTGCTTCGTAGCGGTCGAGTTGCGCGTCAACGATGGGGACGTTCCGATCTGGGGTAATCTTTCGAACACCAGCATGGGCGGGTGCCAAGTGGAAACAGCGGCTCAGATTAGCGGCGGCGCCAAAGTTGAAATCGGCCTTTGGGTCGCCAGTGGCAAGATTTGGGTCAAAGGTCTGGCTCTTAACGGAGTGGTCACGCGCAGCGCTCCCGCGAGTGGCGTGCGCGTTCGCTTCGCCGGAATGGACCCACTCGGTAAAGAGAACCTCCGTCAGTTTCTGAAGTATGTCCAGGAAACCACCCGCATATCCAGCAGCGAAAGCAGTTACTTGCAATTGTTAAAGTAGCGTTTCAATTCCTCGTCGGCCCGCGCTTTTCTCGCAAAACCGCTCCAATTTTCACAGCTCACCCGACATCAATCCGCAAGAAATTGATACACTCGTGGCTTAACTGTAACCCTTTGCTGTCCTCGGAACTCTAATTAGGATAGGCAGTAGAACGACACACCCAGGCGCTGAGTTTTTCCCGAGAGGAGCACCCATCCATGGTAGCCAGTGAACAAGCGTTGGTGACCGGCAAGCAACTGGACACGCTATCAATCAACACAATTCGTACCTTGGCAATTGACGCCGTACAGCAAGCCAACAGCGGGCATCCCGGCGCACCTATGGGTCTGGCGCCAGTCGCTTACTGCTTGTGGCAGGAATTCCTGCGTTACGACCCGGAGGATCCGACGTGGATGAATCGGGACCGCTTCGTTCTGTCGAACGGCCACGCCTCCATGCTGTTGTACGCAATACTTCATCTAGCGGGCGTCCGTCAAGTTGACGAAAACGATCAAGTGCTGAAAGAGCTGGCTGTACCTATGGAGGAGATCAAGCGCTTCCGGCAGCTCGGGAGCCGCACTCCCGGGCATCCTGAATCAGAGCTCACTTCCGGCGTAGAGACTACGACGGGACCGCTCGGACAGGGCGTTGGGAACAGCCTGGGGATGGCGATCGCGAGCCGTTGGATGGCTGCGAACTTCAACCAGCCGGATTACGAAATCCTCGATTACAACGTCTACGCCATCTGTTCCGATGGCGATTTGATGGAAGGGATCGGCGGCGAAGCTGCGTCCCTGGCTGGTCACTTGAAGCTTTCGAACCTCTGCTGGATTTATGACAACAACCACGTCACGCTGGATGGACCGGCAAGTTGGTCCTTCAGCGAAGATGTGGCTACACGATTTATCGGCTACCAGTGGAACGTAACCCGGGTCACGGATGCCAACGATCTGGACATGCTGGCCCGGGCGTTTGAAGTTTTCAAGAAAACGACCGATCGGCCAACCCTGATTATCGTGGACACCCACATTGGCTATGGATCGCCGCACAAGCAGGATACGAATGCCGCTCACGGGGAGCCACTGGGTGAGGAGGAAGTGCGGCTGGTAAAGAAGTTTTACGGCTGGCCGGAAGATGCCAAATTCCTGGTGCCGGAAGGCGTTCGTGAGCATTTTAAGGACGGAATTGGAAAGCGCGGACACGATGCTCGCGCGAAGTGGTCGAAGCTGTTTACAGATTACTCGCAGAAATATCCGGAACTGGCCGACCGTTTACATCGCATGCAAAGACGCGAACTACCCGACGAGTGGGACAAAAATCTGCCTACGTTCCCTGCGGATGCAAAGGGCATTGCAACGCGCGAGAGCTCGGGCAAAGTTCTGAATGTGCTGGCGCAAAATATTCCGTGGCTGATCGGCGGTTCGGCCGACTTGGCCACCTCCAACAAGACCACATTGAAGTTTGAAGGAGCCGGAGACTTCAGCGCCACCGACTACCACGGACGCAATTTACATTTTGGCATTCGCGAACATGTGATGGGTGCGAGCGTGAACGGACTGACGGTTTCTGGAATTCGAGGCTTCGGCGCGACTTTCTTTAACTTCAGCGATTACATGCGAGCCAGCATACGACTCTCGGCGCTAATGGAAATTCCGTCGATCTTCATCTTCACTCACGATTCGATCGGAGTCGGCGAAGACGGACCTACCCACCAACCTATCGAGCAACTGGCATCGCTTCGTGCGATGCCGAACCTGATTGTGCTGCGTCCGGGCGATGCAAACGAAGTAGTTGAAGCGTGGAAGATCATTGCGAAACTGCAGCATCAGCCGGTAGTGCTGGCATTGACCCGGCAAAACCTTCCGACCTTTGACCGCTCGAAGTTTGCCTCGGCTTCGGGTACAGCAAAGGGTGCCTACGTTCTAGCCGACGCGCCGGGCGGCAAGCCTGACGTAGTTCTGATGGGGACCGGCAGCGAGGTTTCGCTATGCGTCGAGGCTTACGAAAAGCTCAAGGCAGAAGGCATTCATGCACGAGTGGTGAGTATGCCGTCGTGGGAAATTTTTGAAAAGCAGGACGCTGCTTACAAAGAGAGCGTTCTTCCCTCTTCGGTCACGGCGCGAGTTTCCGTGGAAATGGCTGCGACATTTGGCTGGGAGCGGTATGTAGGGTTGAAAGGACGAAAAGTGGGGATGCACCGCTTCGGCGCGTCGGCGCCGTTGAAAGACTTGCTGAAGTTTTTCGGCTTCACTGTGGATGTAGTAGTGGAAGAAGCCCGCAAGGCAATTGCGCAGAAATAAGGGGCGATTCGACGCTTCATCGCGTCGCTCAACATAGAATTGCAATCAACGACGTCCGCCGTCAGTTCATCAGGAGAGATCACTATGCAACCTACTGGGATTTTGGAAACGGCAAAAGCTACGAACCCTCTTAAAGCCTTACTGAGCTATGGACAATCCATGTGGCTCGATTACATCCGGCGGGACTTGCTTACGAGCGGGAAGCTCAAGGCGATGATCGAGGAAGACGGCCTGCGGGGGATGACTTCGAATCCGTCCATCTTCGAAAAGGCGATCGCCGACAGTCACCTGTACGACGACATGTTGCAATCGCTGGCTTCGCGGCGGGATCTAACCGTGACTGCCCGTTATGAACAAATCGCGATTCGCGACATTCAGGACGCCGCCGATATTTTGCGCCCGGTGTATCAGAGCTCGAATTTTCGCGACGGATACGTCAGCCTGGAAGTTTCTCCGTTGCTCGCCCTGAAAACGCAGGAGACGATCGAGGAAGCCCGCCGCCTGTGGAAGGCCGTGAACCGGCCGAATGTAATGATCAAGATTCCGGGAACGCCCGAAGGACTTCCTGCGATTCGCCAAGCGATCAGCGAAGGCATCAACGTCAACGTGACGTTGTTGTTCGCGCAGGAAGTATACGAGCAAGTGGCTGAGGCTTACATTGCCGGACTCGAAGACCTGGCAAAGCGCGGTGGCGATCTCAAGAAAATGGCGACGCGTGGCCAGTTTCTTTATCAGCCGAATCGACACGCTGGTGGATTCATTGATCGACGACAAATTGAAATCCACCAAGGAAGCGGGGCAGCAGACGCTGCTAGGCAGTCTGAAGGGTAAGGTTGCGATTGCCAATGGAAAACTTACATACCAGCGCTACGAGCAGATCTTCAGCGGACCGCGATGGGAGGCACTGGCTTCCAAGGGCGCGCAGACCCAACGCGTGCTCTGGGCAAGCACCAGCACGAAGAATCCGGCTTATCGAGACGTCATGTACGTGGAGGAACTGATCGGGCCTGACACAGTAAACACTATGCCTCCGGCGACCATTGATGCCTTTCGCGATCATGGCAAGCTTCGCAAGAGCCTCACCGAGGACGTGGCAGGCGCGCAAAAGGTGATGGACGATCTCGCGAAGGCCGGCATCTCGATCAAGGAAGTGACGACCAAGCTGACGGCCGATGGGGTGAAGTTATTTGCGGATGCGTTCCACAAATTGCTGGCTGCGGTGGAAAAAAGCATTGAACAAAAAGAAAAGACCGCCTGAGTCCTTTGCAATCGGCCGTTCCGGAGCCCTTCCCATCCGGTAAAGACGGTCATCCGCATTGGGTGCGGTGAGGCGCGCTGTCCCGCGGCAACCTGAAGGTGTTGGCTGAGCCCGGACGGCGCGCTAGCCGTGCATCTGGGGGCAGCTCTAACACGGGTCTTGCCACATTGGCAGCGCCGGTCGAAGAGACACTGCCTAGGTTTGGTTATATATTTCGAAGTGTGGGCGGCTACTAGTCATACATCGTAAGGAGCAAGTCAAATGCAGTTGGGAATGGTCGGTCTGGGCCGCATGGGCTCGAACATGACGCGGCGATTGATGCGTGGTGGACATCAACTCGTTGTCTCAGACTTGAGTTCGGATGCCGTGAAACAGCTCGCCGGAGAAGGCGCCGGCGGCGCATCGTCCTTGGAAGACCTGGTGGGAAAGCTGAAGACGCCGCGCGCGGTGTGGGTGATGGTACCGTCAGGCAGTCCGACGGAGCAGACCGTGCAAACGTTGGCGCGGCACATGCAGGCCGGCGACACCA
Source organism: uncultured Acidobacteriaceae bacterium (assembly GCA_963773675.1). GTDB lineage: Bacteria > Acidobacteriota > Terriglobia > Terriglobales > Acidobacteriaceae > Sulfotelmatobacter. The sequence goes on along the minus strand of CAVZCG010000007.1, from coordinate 94,224 downwards.
TTATTGATGGCGGCAATTCTTACTTCAAAGACGATGTGCGCCGCGCCGGTGAACTCAAAAGCAAAGGCATTCATTACGTGGACGTGGGAACCAGCGGCGGAGTCTGGGGACTCGAGCGTGGTTACTGCATGATGATTGGTGGACCCGATGAAGCCGTGCAACGGCTCGATCCCATTTTCAAGACTCTAGCACCGGGAACGGGCGACATTCCGCGCACGCCTGGCCGGGAAAAACTGGGCGGAACGGCCGAAGAGGGCTACATCCACTGCGGCCCTTCGGGTTCCGGACACTTTGTAAAGATGGTGCACAACGGGATCGAATACGGCATTATGCAGGCTTATGCCGAGGGCTTCGACATCTTCAAGAACGCCACCAGCAAAGAGTTGCCGGAGAATATTCGCTATGATTTGAATCTGCCGGACATCGCCGAAGTTTGGCGGCGAGGCAGCGTCGTCAGTTCGTGGTTACTGGATCTGACGGCGATGGCGTTGACCGAAAATCCGACGCTCTCTGACTACGAAGGTTACGTGCAAGATTCAGGCGAGGGGCGCTGGACGATCCAGGCGGCGATTGAAGAAGCAGTCCCTGCGGAGGTGTTGACCGCTGCGCTGTATGTACGCTTCCGGTCGCGGCAGCAACACACGTTCGCTGAGAAAATGCTTTCTGCGATGCGGCAGAAATTTGGCGGGCACGTGGAAGCCGCTGAAGGGACTGCCGGAGCTGCGACCAAGACCAAGAAAACCGCATAACGACCCAGCGCATCTTTAAGGACTTTATGATGGCACAATTGGCGGAAAAACCCTCAGCGGCTCTACCGCGCGTCGGCAAGCAAGGAGATCCCTGTGTGATGGTGATCTTCGGCGCGGCCGGCGATCTGACGGCGCGCATGTTGATTCCCGCGCTCTACAACCTGGCTCGGGCGAATCTGCTCTCGAAGGAGTTTGCGGTGCTGGGCGTGGCCCGCACGCAAATGTCCGACGAGGATTTTCGTAAGAGAATCCTGGATGATGTTAAGGAATACTGTGGCGACTGCATCGACGAATCGCTGTGGGATGGCTTCTCGCGACGCTTCTATTATTTCGCCGGTGATTTCAAAGACGACAAGCTTTACCCCCAGATCAAGGAGCGCCTCGACCGGATCGATCGCGACCACTCCACTCAGCAAAACTTCTTTTACTACCTGGCGACCGCTCCAAGTTTCTTTGGCCCCATCGTGGAAAAGCTCGCGGCGAATGGACTGATGGAGCAAGGCAATGATCACTGGCGACGCGTGATCATCGAAAAGCCCTTCGGTCACGACCTGGAGTCGGCGAAGGCGCTCAACCAGCAAATTCTGAAAGTCGCCGATGAAAAGCAAATTTATCGCATCGACCACTATCTCGGAAAAGAGACCGTCCAGAACATCATGGCGTTCCGTTTTGCCAACGGAATTTTTGAGCCCATCTGGAATCGCCGCTATATCGACCATGTGCAGATTTCAGTGGCTGAAACGGTGGGCGTGGAAGGCCGCGGAAGTTATTTCGATCATGCGGGCTCGCTGCGCGACATGGTGCCGAACCACATCATGCAACTTATTAGCCTGACGGCGATGGAGCCACCGATTTCGTTCGACGCCAATGCCGTGCGCGATGAGCAAGCCAAGATATTGCATGCCATCCAGCCCATCAGCGACGAGGAAGTTCTCAGCCGCTCGGTACGCGGGCAGTATGGCGAGGGGACATCGGGTGGGCAGCATGTTCCGGCGTACCGCTCGGAAAGCGACGTTGCGCCTGATTCGCGTACTGAGACCTTCGTGGCGATGAAGCTGCTCATCGACAACTGGCGTTGGGCTGACGTTCCCTTCTATTTGCGCACCGGGAAGCGGATGCCAGCACGCAACACTCACATCGTGATCCAGTTCCGCCGCGCACCTTTTGTTTTGTTTCGCGATACGTCGGTGGAACATCTCATGCCGAATCAATTGGTGCTTCACATCCAACCGGAAGAAGGCATCTCATTGCAATTTGCGGCCAAGGTTCCCGGTCCGGTGATGCGCCTGGGCACAGTGGACATGAACTTCGAATATCAGGAATACTTTGGAAAGCAGCCCAGCACGGGTTACGAGCGGCTGCTGCACGACTGCATGATTGGCGATCAAACATTGTTTCAGCGCGCGGACATGGTGGAAGCGGGCTGGACCGTGGTCAATCCGATGCTTGATCTTTGGAAGGCGCTTCCGCCAAGGAATTTTCCGAACTACGCTTCAGGTACGTGGGGACCGAAAGAGGCCGACGAACTCCTGGAGCGCGACGGCCGGCGCTGGAGGAACTTCGAGAAATGATTCTGGCCGGCGATATTGGTGGAACCAACGCTCGACTGGCCTATTTTCAACCCCAGAATGGCGACCTTCGTCTAGTTTCCGAGCGCGTATTTCCCAGCCGCGACTACCGCGAGTTCGGCGACATCGTCTCTGAATTTCTGAAAGACTCCCCTACGCGACCGGAGATCGCTTGTTTCGGAATTGCGGGACCGGTTCGCAACGGGCGCGTTGAAACTTCCAATTTGCCGTGGATCATTGAGCAGTCCCGCTTGGCCAAGAAAATTCAGGTTCCCGCCATCCTGCTGATCAACGATCTCGAAGCCAGCGCGTGGGGTATCGGTGGTCTCCGCTCGCAAGATCTCACGCCACTTAATTCGGTTGCTCCGTCGGATGGCAATCAGGCGGTCATCGCACCCGGAACGGGGTTGGGAGAGGCAGGGTTGTTCTGGAACGGAAGCCAGCACGAGGTTTTCGCCTGCGAAGGGGGACACGCGGACTTCGCACCCCAGGGCGACTTGCAAATCGAACTTTTGCAATGGCTGGCCAGCCGGTTCGGACATGTCAGCTATGAACGCATCCTGTCTGGACCCGGGCTGGTCAATGTGTATGAATTTCTGAAGAAGAAGAGTTCTGTCGAGGAACCCGCCGGCTTCGCTGCGCAGCTTAACAAGGGAGACGCGGCTGCGATAATTTCTCATGCTGCGCTGTCCGGAACGAACCGCCTGGCGGAAGAAGCGCTCGACTTGTGGATTTCGGTCTACGGAGCGGAAGCAGGCAATCTTGCGTTGAAGGCGATGGCTACTGGGGGGATCTTTCTTGGCGGCGGAATTTCGCCGAAGATCCTTCCACGGCTCACCGGACCGACCTTCATGCAGGCTTTTCTGGCAAAGGGCAGACTCCGCCCGCTTCTGGAGGGCATCTCGGTGCAAGTTGTCACCAACGACAAAGCTGGCCTGCTGGGAGCGGCCCGCTGCGCTGCCGCGAAAAGGACCACCGTGCTTGGCAGGCGCCTGATCAGCGCGATGGTCGGGGTTTGCAGACTGATGTGGTTTATCGACCGGCTGTGGCGGGTCAACTGTCGACAGCCCCGCAATAGGGCCTTCCGATAGCAGGAAACCTATCCGCGCCAACCAGCAATTTCCTTTAAGCCTTTGCCCCGCGCGTGTTCAAAGAGCCGCACGCGATGGCGCGCGTGTTCGAACTCATGAATGTCTGCCCATACTTCGGCCTGCCACGCCTTCTCGTGAGTAGCGGACGCTCCGCACGTGGCACAGCGAGTATGCAGGCTAACGCTGGACGATTCCATCGCAGGTGCGCCAGCCAATTCCAGGAAAACGCAACGAACCTCCTGGATCTCTTCGTTCTCATCGAGCAGATGTTCGTAGCGGAGGACGTAGCCGAATCCAAGCTTGCGGGCCTCACCTTCTGCTTCAGCCCTAGTGTGAAATGGCCCAAACTCCGCCCGCAATTGCTCGGTGGAATCGCACGCCATCCAGAAAGTTTCTTTGTAAGCCATTCCCGCCCCGCCCTGGGATTGCGAAGCCGGCTCTAACCGCTGGCGAGCTCGCGCATCTAACCGACCTAAACCTGCGCAATTCATAGACCGAAGGCGAGTTCGTGAAGTTCGTTTTTTATCAATTAGTTACTCTGAAGCACCAACATAACGGATGCATCGAACGTAAATGTTTTGCAGCAGTTATCCCGGCGGAACGGCCACAATTGATAGAGAGCCCTATAACTTGAGGTCGTTTGACCCCTGCTCGCATTTCTAGCCGGTTGCCGCACGGCCCATCGGGAAAACCGCGCCTTCGGAGGGCTCTTGCCAGCTCTTGCCCCCATGGCTGGCAATATACATAGCCAATTCGAGACGGGACCAGACACCCAGTTTGTCAAAGGTGCTGCGCAGGTGATTCTTGATGACCTGCTCGGTTGTGCCCATCAGTTTGCCGATTTCCCGGTTCGTAAGACCCTGCCAAACCAGACTCGCCACTTGAATTTCCTTATCGGTCAGGCGCTCGCGCGGCATCATAAAGTCGCCTCCCCCTTGTCATCGAACGCTGCAATCGCGAGCTTCACCCGCTTGCGGCCATCCCTGATTCCGGCGCGCAGAAAAAGTGTTCGCAAATGTTGCTTTACAGTGCGCGGGCTGATGCTCAACTGGCCCGCGATCTCTTTGTTACTGCAACCCTGGACCAGCAAATCGAGTACCTGCTGATCTCTCGGCGTGACTTTCATTTCGTTGAGGTCCACCATCGCGCTTCTCCTTGGTTGTTGCTCTTCGATTGCCTTCCGTCGTTATCGATTGCACATCTTTCGCCAAACTTTCGCCGAATGAGTCCACAGACCTAACGCCATCATGTGCGGGCACTTATGGACAAGAACCGGGGGTTTCAGAAGAAGTTCAGAAACTTCGTGCTAGGCTGGTTTATCCCACATTGGGCCAAAGACAGTTACGTAGAATGCGATTCTCACAACTCCGAACGTACATCGCCGGGTTTCTTCTGGCTGCAGATCCGCGAACGCGGGAGGGTATCGAAACTACTCGGCCGGGGGTCTAAGGCATCTGGTTCACAAGGTTTCCAACAGGTTCGTAATGGGGTTGATTAACGCTCGAGGTAAGGTGTGAGAACGGCGCGAATTCATAGGCTCAAGCAGAAGGTGTTGCTTTCCCAAAACGGACACGGATCGGCGTCAGCTTGTTTCACTCCGGGGCATAGCGAGATTCGCGCCACGCTTTCCACGCAGCTATTGCCAATAAGAACGGAGGACCCTCGTCAGGCCACGTTGCGGAGCTTAGTCTTGGTTGTCCTGTTTATTCTTTTCTCGCTCTTTTCTGCATTTGGCCAGGGCGGCCCACCCTATTACACCAATGATCCAGGAACTCCCGGCCATCTCAATTGGGAGATCAATGTCGGATACATACCTTTTTTCTACAGCGATCAGTCCGTCTCCCACACTCCAGATCTCGACATCAATTTCGGTATCGGCGATCGCATCCAACTCACCTACGAAAATGCCTGGCTCAGGGTCCAGAATCCGTCATCCAGGACAAAGTTTGGTTTGGGGCAATCCAATCCCGGCGTCAAGTGGCGCTTTTATGATGCCGGCGAGTCTGGGCTCGCGGTCTCGGTGTTCCCGCAACTCTTCGTCAATAATCCCAACGACGCCGTCCGGCGTGGAATCACTCCCGCGAGCGACACGTTCCTTTTGCCGTTCGAGTTTTCGAAGAAAGTTGGACCTGTGGATGTGGATTACGAAATCGGCTACGACTTCGTCCACAAGGGACCGAACGGCTGGCTAACCGGCCTCGTCGTCGGTCACGATTTCACTTCAAAGCTAGAAGGCGACATCGAGTTCTACAATCAAGGCACTTTCCATCCGTCCGAGAACCAGCCCACCATTGACGTTGGTGGCCGCTACAAACTCCATAGTCCAATCATCCTCCTCTTCATGGCCGGACGCAGCCTCGAACCCACGCGCAGCAACCAGGCTTATTTCCTCGGTTACTTTGGCATTCAATTCCTGCTGCCACCGAAGTCCTACCCGACTGATCGACCGGAAAACGATGCTCCCACGTCCTCCTCGCCATAGTCGGCATCACGAAGAGCGGCTCTTACGGAAGTAATGTCCGTATGCATTCGCACGCTGGAGTGTGCGCGAAGCCAGGCCCCTCCAGCTCCGGGGCCCCGTGTAACCCATTGAGCTAAGACCAGTTGAGTGGCAGGACGCTTCTCCTCGACTTCGGAAGGCCATGGCGGTGGTCGTATCGACCAGCAACCCAAGCCTGAGGAATCAACTTCCTTGATGAGGGAATTGCACTAGAATAAGCTTGGGATTTGTGTGCGTGCTGGCGGAAGCCCCAAGGCCGCAAGAGAGATTGTGACGGAGCAGAAAAACAAACTGAGCCTCGACGAGCAGACTTTCGAAAAGCTGCTGGAAGCTGCGTATGTGCTGCAAGAGCACAACCACGAGATGCGGCAGATGGAAGAGAGCCTGGAGTTGCAGAGTGAGCGACTTCGGCAACAAGAGGCGGAAAACCACGCTGCGCTGCAAAAAGGCGCGCCCGACGCGGAAGAGACCTCACCTGCCAACAGCGACTACACGCTGACTCTAGCCGAGATTGTTGAAGCACAGCACCAGATTCAAATTCGCCATCTGGAAACTGACCAGGCGATGGCGGTAGTCGCAGAGAGAATCGCGCGAATTACAAATGCCAGTGGCGCGGCGATTGGCATCCTTGATGGAAAAACCATCCGTTACCGCGCGGGCTCGGGGGCTCCGGCTCTGCCCTTGGGAAGCGAGGTTCCACTAGCGACCGCCATTTGCGCTACTTGCGTGCGCACCGGTCAGGTCTTGCGCACACCTGATGTAAACACGGAATTCTTATTCGATCCGGAGTTGTGCCGCCAGCGGAACATCGAATCGCTGTGCGCCGTGCCGGTCTATCACGATGGCAACATTGTAGGCGCACTGGAACTCTATTTCGACCGGCTCCAAGGCTTCGCCGAACAAGACATTCATACCTGCCAATTAATGGCGGGATTGGTGACCGAGGCGATTGGTCGAGGCACCGAATCGGCCTTAAAGAAATCGATGGCCGCCGAGCGTTCTTCCATGCTGGCCGCCATCGAAAGGCTCAAACCGAATCTTGCCGCCTTAGCGGGAGATCAGACCTCCGGAAGCTCTGCCACAAATAATGCGCGAGAAATGGGCGCATCGGAAAACTACGTCTGCTGGAAGTGCGGCGACAAACTCATCGCACAAGAACAGTTTTGCGGGAAATGCGGTGCTCCGCGCCTTGAAGAGAGTGAGCAGTCGACCCTGCAAAGCAAGATTGCGTCAGCGTTGCGTACTCAAGAACACGGCGATCAGGCCTCAGCGTATTCTTCCAACGGGAACAGGTTGCCTCGGGACCCGAGCCTCCCGTACACCTCAGAAGAAGAAGATCAACTGGCTCGATTGTTCGCCTCGGTGGGACGGCACGAAGATGCCGCGATGCCGCCGGAAACAACGGTTGCGGGCGCGGACGAGGATGCGATCAAGCTTCTTATCTCTTCGTCCCTTGCGGCGCAGCGCGGAGAAGGAGTGCGCGCTCTGGAAGCCTCTTCCACCAAACTGATAGAGTCGCCGCAAAAAGACGTTAATTGGAGTTCGGCGGCGAAAGCCCGAGAATTCCTGGAAACACTGGCGGCTACGCGTACCCCGAGCGCCCTTGCCCGTTTCTGGCGTGCCCGGCGAGGCGATGTTTATCTTGCGATCGCCGTCATTTTGGTTCTTGTGGTCATTCGGTGGGGAATACTTTCTGGCGACTCGGTGGGCGCCACGGGCCGTGGTGCTACGGTTTCCGGCACCGCGATCCGGCACAAAACACCAACTCCGGATGCGGATCTTTCCATGTTCGATAAGCTCATGATCAGTCTCGGACTGGCCGAGGCGCCAGAGACTCCGGAGTACAAAGGAAATCCCGACACGCAAGTTTGGATCGACCCGCACACCGCGCTTTACTATTGTCCGGGCTCTGACCTCTACGGCAAAACCCCGAAAGGCAAGTTCGCCAGCCAACGCGACGCACAGTTGGATCAATTCGAGCCCGCTTCGCGCAGAGCATGTGACTAAGTCGCGGTTTACTAAGGTATTTTTCAGACGGCGGAATTGACAACCTTGTTCGCCGGGAGTGCAATCATACTAACTTCTCTCTTGCTTGGAGAACTAAATTGGCGCAACCGACCGACGAGCCGAAAGTGAGCATATTACCCGAGCCAGAGCTAAATCCGCTCCTGAATCCACTTTTGGCGGCACACATGGGACGCTGGGCGGAGGTGTACTTCACCAACCCGCCTGAGAAGCGTGCGCAGGCGGTTTCTGAACTAGTCCGAGAATTGACGAACAATCCCGCGACGCAGCAAGTCTCCACGGAGCGCAGTAATGAGCCCGTCCACGAAACAGAACAAGAACAACCAAAACACGTTGCGAGTCGAGTTCGTTTGCGGAGGAGGCAACCGTCGTATGCGGAGCTTGCGGGCACAGAAATTCAGAGGCTCATCGATTTTGTGGAATGTGCGGCGTGCCTCTGGCAGCGTTTCCGAGTTCGGAGCCGGAGCAAGACGAAGCGGAGGCGGCGCCGTTTGCTGCAACACGCTGGGATGAACCCGAAGCCACATCCGGTGACGCAACGATTCCCGTCCACTCTGAATCGTCTGCCGACTTCGCCTTTCGCGACCATGACAACAAAGCGAACGAAGGACCGCCGCTCTCGTGGAGGGAAGAGAGACCGGCGGAGTTGCATATGCTATCGCAGTATCAGCCTGAGCCCGCGCCCCGTAACTACCGGGTCTATCTGGGGGCAGCGGTGGCGATCCTTCTCGCCTTACTGGTGTATGTGACGTGGCGCAGCAATACCACTTTCTGGAGCAGCGGCAAAGCGCCTGCCGCTCTGCCACAAGCGGTTCCGACCTCGTCAGACCAGTCCCAAGCGGCTGCGCCTGTTAAACCGCAGCAGGATGCATCGGCTCCGCAGAATTCAGAAAACAGTTCTCCGCCGAACAATCCCTCGTCAAACAAGGCTGCGCCGCCATCACAAAATCCAAGGCAGGCTGATACGACAGCAGATAATAATGGGAAAGTTAATACTGGAAGATCAACGAGCAGTCCATCGGCGCCGACGATTCCGGCAGCTGCAGGTCCGCCCGCGAGTGCTGCGTGGCAAAGCGGCTCCGAGGAGCTGAGCACCGCAGAAAAATATTTGAATGCTGGCCCAGGCACAGCTCGTGACAGCCAGCAAGCTGCCGCCTGGTTATGGAAGGCCGTGGCAAAAAAGAACCTGACCGCAACCATGCTCCTATCTGACTTGTATCTTCGCGGAGACGGAGTGACTAAGAGTTGCGATCAAGCTCGATTGCTATTGGATGCGGCTGCCAGAAAAGGCGTGCCAGGAGCCGCAGAACGGCTTCGGAACTTGCCTGCTTTCGGTTGCCAGTAAAGCTGGGCGCCGAAGCGTTCATCGGCGACATTCAGCTCAGATGATTAGGAAGGCAATCCGGCGCCTTCTCGTCGCGATTCGTACCAGAGCGCCAGTTCAACCCTGTTCCAGAGCCCCAATTTGTCGTAGATCACGCGGAGATAATTCTTAACCACATGCTCCGTGGTGCCGATGGCCTGCGCCACATCGCGATTCTTCAAACCTTGAGCCACTAACTCGATGACACGGTGTTCTCGTTCACTCGGGATGCGATTTCCGTACCGTTCATAGGGGAACATGATTGCCTCCGATATAAAAGTGTTGCGAGTTTGACTCGCTTGATTCCGTCGGTGATGCCAAAACGAAGAAAGAGCCGATTAAAGTGAGCCTTCACCGTTCGCCGAGCCATTTTGAGTTGTTTGGCAATTTCAGCGTTATCGCAGCCTTGCAAAAGCAATTCCACAATTTCTTTTTCGCGCGGTCCTAGTCGAACGGACTGCTCGCTCATCACAATTCCCTGCCCCCTGGTCAAAATAGCTTTCGCTCCACTGGTTGTGGAGTGTTTCCATATTTGGATTGTTTCCATATTTGGTAGCATCTACCATGCCACTTTGAGACCGAAATTGCTGTGATGAGAGAACACGCATTTCCACAGGCGGTTCCAAGCTTGAAATAGAAAAAACGGGACGGAGAGAGCCGGCTTGCTGCACTCTCGAGAAATATCCTGCAGGACCGCGAAACCCGCGCCGCTAGCGGACTCTGCGAGCGTCACCTTCTATTCGCAGGGTCAGGTATGGGCATCCTACGGGGACCATCGCGGGTATTGTCCGCGGTTTTTTTGCTGGCGAGAGTACGGGTGCCAACAGGGCGGCTTTGGCGCGGGTACGATCTCAGGTAAATCCCCTAGGTGAAAACTACTGTGACCTTAGGGAGGACCTAGAAGAATTTACATCTTTTGACGCACGTGATGCGTTTTAACATGCCATAGCGCGCGGATGGAAGGCACGGTGACGGCCAAAGATCAACTCGGCATTCCGAAATGGAACGCGGTTACAAATTTAACATTCTGTTAACGTTCCAGCGCCCGCAAAAGGAATTGTGCGGACTTGCTAAGCGGGACGGGCAGTCTCGGTGCGGCGCGCGTAATACGTAGGTTCGCCGGGTTCGAGGCGGCGGCCCTTGTCGCTGAAACGGGCGAGGTGAACGAGCCCGATCCTTTGCAGCCCATACTGCAAAGTAGTGGCAAGGACACCGAATCCATACTCCACGCTGCGGCGAAAATTGATGGACGATGCTTCCGCGAAGTACTTGGTGGGACACGAAACTTCCCCGATGCGAAAGCCGAAATGAACGCACTGGGCCAGCATCTGGTTGTCGAAAACGAAATCGTCAGAATTCTCCAGCAGCGGCAGTTGGGTAAGGACCTCGCGGTTGAAGGCGCGGTATCCCGTGTGATATTCGGAAAGCTTGATGCCGAGAAAAATATTTTCGAAGGCCGTGAGCAGGCGATTGGCAATGTATTTGTAGATCGGCATGCCGCCGCGCAGAGCTGTTCCGCCAATAATGCGCGAGCCCAGGACAACGTCATAGATTCCGTACGCCACCATGCTGGCCATGGCCGTAACCAAGAGCGGCGTGTATTGATAATCGGGATGGAGCATGATGACCACATCAGCGCCAGCGGCTAAGGCTTCGCGATAGCAAGTTTGCTGGTTGCGTCCGTAGCCGTAGTTGCGGTCGTGCTGAAAGACCCGCAAGCCCAGGCGGTTGGCCAGCGCGACGGTGGCATCGGAACTGCTATCGTCCACCAGAATGCGGATGTCCACGAGGTCCGGCAACTCGCCCACGGTGACTTCCAAAGTTTTCTCCGCGTTGTAGGCGGGCATTACGATCGCGATGCGTTTGCCGTTGATCATTTTCCGTAAGCTTCGATCAGATTTAGTAACTGGTGTAATGATACCTGAGTCCAAATCTGTCCTCGGAAGGTTTGCGACGAAAGCTCGACGAAGCTCTCCAGGCGCGTTCAGGGACCGAATATAGGCGCGTGCTCTACAATGTGGCCTGATGAAATCTCCGTCGCCACGATCTGACGGTCCCACACCGGCGTGTTTCGGTCGAGATTCGATAATTCCGAGGCCAATCGGCTCGGGGGCCTGGCAGTGATCCGGCTTTTAAGCGTCGTCGGGGCCCGGCCCAACTTCATGAAAATCGCGCCAGTCATTGAGGCGTTGAAGAATGAGCCTCTGAATAATTTTCCCGACATCGAACACTGTCTTGTACATTCCGGGCAGCACTACGACGAACTTCTTTCCGGCAGTTTTTTCTCGGATTTGGGCCTGCCTAAACCGGACGTGAATCTTGAAGTTGGTTCCGGTAGCCATGCAGTGCAGACGGCCGAAATCATGAAGCGCATCGAGCCGGTCCTGCTCGACTACCGTCCGGACATGATCGTGGTTGTGGGCGACGTGAATTCTACGATCGCCGCAGCTCTGACCGCGGTCAAACTGGGAATCGAGGTAGCGCACATCGAGGCGGGCTTGCGCAGTTTCGACATGACGATGCCAGAGGAAGTGAACCGCAAGCTCACGGACGCGCTCTCCACATTGCTCTTCGTGAGCGAGCAGAGCGGCGTCGAGAATCTAGAGCGCGAAGGCGTACCCAAGGAACGCGTCTTTCTTGTTGGCAATGTCATGATCGATTGTCTTCTCCGCCATCGCGAACTGGCCAGGAGATCGACGATTCTGGACAAACTCGGCGTGCGCAAAAACGGGAGGGTTTGCCGTCCATACGGCGTTCTAACCATACATCGGCCTTCGAACGTGGATCATCCGAAGACGCTGCAAGACATTCTTGCCGCGGTGAATTCTGTGGGGGCGGAGTTTCCAGTATTCTTTCCTATTCACCCTCGAACTCGTAAGAATGTCGAGAGCTTCGGTCTGCTGCGATATCTCGCGAGCGAAGACAGTGGGGAGCGCTCTGGCATTGTGCCTCTGGACCCGCTGGGCTATCTCGATTTTCTTTCCCTCAACGACGGCGCGCGTATCGTGCTCACGGACTCTGGCGGCGTGCAAGAAGAGACCACGGTCCTGGGCGTGCCGTGTCTTACGCTGCGCGAGAATACGGAACGGCCTGCAACTGTGGAACAAGGCACGAATCAAGTTGTCGGAGTGGACCCAGATCGCATTCTCGCAGCCGCCCGACTCATCCTTCGCAGCAACGCTCGGCCCTCGCGGCGTCCTCCACTGTGGGATGGCAAAGCGGCTTCGCGGATTGTGACCATCGTTCGCGAGCATCTCGACCGCCATCGCCATGGATAAGAAAAAAGCAGCATTTGGATTTGCAACACTCTTTTCTACTACACTAACGGTCACACCATGAAGCTCTCCGTCGTCATGCCGGTATACAACGAACAGGCCACGCTGCGGCAGGTGGTGGAAAGGGTTCTGGCAGTTCCGCTGCAAATCGAACTGATTTGCGTGGACGATGGCTCGCGTGATACGTCGCGGGAGATTCTGGTTCAGTTAGAGGCTGAGCATCCCCAGATTCGGGTTCTTCTTCAGCCTAGAAATATGGGCAAGGGCGCGGCCCTGCACCGCGGCATTCAGGAAGCTACCGGCGATTTTGTCGTGATCCAGGATGCCGATCTCGAGTACGATCCGGCAGAGTACACGGTACTGCTAGAGCCGTTGATTGAGGGGCGCGCCGATGTGGTTTACGGTTCGCGTTTTCTTTCGGCCCGCCCGCACCGCGTGCTCTACTTCTGGCATTCGGTAGGCAATTGGATTCTTACGCTGCTTTCGAACGCGCTCACCAACATCAACCTCAGCGATATGGAAACCTGTTATAAAGCCTTTCGCCGCGAGATTATCCAGTCGATTCCACTGCAGGAGAGACGCTTCGGTTTCGAGCCCGAAATTACGGTAAAGATCGCCAAGCGGAAGCTGCGTATCTACGAGGTCGGCATCAGCTACTGGGGCCGTACCTATGAAGAGGGCAAGAAAATCCAATGGAGAGATGGTGTGCGCGCGCTGTGGTGCCTGGTAAAGTATTCCATCACCGAGCCAGCAGTAGCGCGCCACAATGCAATAGTGACATCTGAACCTGCGCCACTCGCGACCTCGGGTAGAGTGCCGCCCACCGATTAGGAGAGCCAAAAAATGGCTGTTATTTCTTTCGAACGTGCGGCTTCTGATAGGACGCATTGATTCCCGAGCCGCTCCTGGAAGTTGTACCCGCAGACTTTATCGAAGTGGACTTCGCAGCTCCCGCACTGCCGGTTTTAGACCCTCCCGCCTTCACGCTTTGTTGCTCCAGCCGAGCGAGTTGGGTGTTTGTTTTTCGCCCGTCTGCTTTCGGCAGGGGAGCCGATGCCTTGCTGGTTTTGGGGATGGCGGATTTGGGAGTCAGCGGCTGGGTCGCAGGAGAGGAAGGGTGATATGGCGGATTCTTGTAGAAATTGGAATTCGACTTTGAATTCTGGCCTGCTGCAAGACCGGCAAACGCCATCGCGGTAGCAAGCAACACGCTTCCCCTGCGCTTCAGCATCATTTTAAAATCTCCAATTCGGTCGCTTGCTTCCCCATGCTTCTCTACCCATGCTTCTCTATTAGAGCATGATTTCGCGCCAGGAGTGCCCAAAAAGATCTGCAACAAATTGCAGAGTCCCCGCCGGACGGGCAGGAAGAATACTCAAACAAAGCCCCCTGAACGAACGCGTGGTTGGTTCCTCTTGGCAGCCGGGGGCTGCCGTGACACACTACCGGTCAAGACGACATGGGCGAACCGAGAAACATCAAGAATACGGCGTTCAAGATTGAGACATCCCTCGCGCTGCCCGACGACGAAGTGCAACTCTGGCGAATCGATCTGGAAGCTCTTCGTTCAGACGAAGCACGCTGGAAAGAAGTACTTTCCCCCGATGAAACAAGCCGCGCTTGCCGATTTCATTTTGCCATCGACCGGCAACGCTTTGTTGCAGCACGAGCTCTCTTGCGCACGATTCTAGGAGGCTACCTCGCCACCGAGCCAAAGGACTTGACGTTCGCCTACTCGAAGAGAGACAAGCCTTTTCTGGGCCCCGCCTATGCAGATCGGGGTATCACATTCAACCTTTCCCATTCAGGTGGAGTCGCATTGTATGCTTTCGCGCGTGGCCGTGAACTCGGCATCGATGTGGAACAAGTACGTCGCGACTTCGATGTTGAGGCCATCGCCCGCCGATTCTTTTCGACGCACGAGCAGGAACAACTTGCTGCTCTACCAGTCGACGGAAAAAATTGATGCCTTTTTTCGCTGCTGGACCAGGAAGGAAGCGTACATCAAGGCAACCGGGGACGGTCTCTCCCTTCCACTTAACACAATTTGATGTCTCGCTTGCCGAGGGGAACACAGACGCGCTAATCGAAACCCGGCCCGACGATGTAGAAGCGAAGCGCTGGCTTCTACGTGAGGTAGCCTGCGGGAAGTGGCTACATTGCTGCTCTCTGCGTACGGGGTCAAGATTGGAAACTGAATGACTGGTCAGCAGTTGCGCGGTCGAGTCCGGAGGCTGGACTGAATGGCGAAGAGGGCCCTGAGGATCGATTCTAGCGGCAGCGGAATTTGATCTTCCATTGTCGCAATTCTTTTCACTTTCGAGGCCGATGCGCGCCCTTCCCGTGAAAAGACTCACTGAAGCCATTCTGCGCAAGCGACTTACGTGGAGAATCCCACTAGCGCATAAGGCCTGCCAATTGCTGCATTCTCGGGTTATTCAAAAGCGTCAACTCGACTTTCTTCCAACGGCAAGAAAGTGATACTCTGTTGAGTAAGTTTTCGGGACTTTCCTCTCCCTTAGCATCTGCAATCGATTTCGCTCCGGCCGTCGGAGACTGGGAAATATCCAGTCAAAGACGATAAAGGTAATAGACAAGACCAGCAACAAATCCCAGGAGGCTATCGCACTTGACCGCTTCGACCAGCCATCTCATTCCGCCCCACGGCGGTGAACTAATTAATCTCATCGCTCAACCAGAGAAAGTTGCCGAACTGAAAGCTCATTCCAAAGAATGGGCTTCGTGGGATTTGACCGGGCGGCAGCTTTGCGATTTGGAGCTGCTCATCTCCGGTGGATTTTCTCCGCTCCGCGGCTTTATGAGTCGCGCAGACTATGAAGGTGTTTGTCATAACATGCGGCTGGCGAGTGGCGTTCTCTGGCCGATGCCAGTCACTCTTGACGTCACGGAAGAATTTGCCAAGAAACTTACCGCCGGCACGAGCAAGGTGGCATTGCGCGATCCCGAAGGCGTGATGGTTGCCGTTCTTCACGTGGAGGATGTTTGGCAACCTGACCGTAAGGCGGAAGCGCAAGCGGTTTTCGCCAGCATCAGTGCAGCGCATCCTGGCGCCGACTACGCCATGAACAAGGCGAATCCCTGGTACATCGGCGGAACGATCGAAGGGACGCAGAATCCTTCGCACTACGATTTTCGCAACTTGCGCCTGACGCCGGCTGAAGTTCGCGCCGAGTTTGCCCGAGAGGGCTGGCGCCGTGTGGTTGCCTTCCAGACTCGCAACCCCATGCACCGCGCTCACGTGGAACTGGCATTCCGCGCCGCCAAGCAAGTCGAAGCCAATCTGCTCATTCATCCGGTCGTAGGCATGACCAAACCCGGCGACGTGGATTACTACACGCGAGTACGCTGCTACCAGCTGTTGCTCTCGAAGTTCCCGCAGTCTACGGCAAAGCTTTCCTTGTTGCCGCTTGCCATGCGCATGGGCGGACCGCGTGAGGCCATCTGGCACGCCATCATCCGCAAGAATCACGGCTGCTCGCATTTCATCGTTGGCCGCGATCACGCCGGTCCTGGCAAAGACACTGACGGCAAGCCCTTCTACGGCCCGTATGAGGCGCAGGAAGTCTTCAAAAAGCACGAGGCCGACATCGGCGTGACCATGGTGCCGTTCAATATGATGGTTTACCTGGAGGATCAGGACAAGTACGTTCCTGACGACGAAGTCAAGAATGGCGACCGAGTACTGAACATCTCGGGCACCGAACTCCGTCAGCGCCTGAACGAGGGCCGCGAGATTCCTGCCTGGTTTACCTATCCGGAAGTTGTGACGGAATTGCGCAAGAGCTTTCCGCCGCGTCACAAGCAAGGCGTGACCATCTTCTTCACTGGCCTATCAGGTTCGGGCAAGTCGACGATCGCGAATGTGCTGCTGACGAAATTTCTGGAAACTGGTGGACGTCCGGTTACGCTTCTCGATGGCGATCTGGTACGCAAGCACTTGTCTTCCGAACTTGGCTTCTCCAAGGAACATCGCGACATCAATATCCGTCGCATCGGATACGTCGCGTCGGAAATCACAAAGAATGGCGGTATCGCCATTTGCGCGCCCATCGCTCCTTATGACGCCACCCGCAAGCACGTCCGGCAGATGATTGAGCCCTACGGGGGGTTCATTCTTGTGCACATCGCCACCTCCGTGGACGTTTGCGAACAACGCGACCGCAAGGGTTTGTATGCTAAAGCGCGCGCGGGAATTCTCAAAGAGTTCACGGGCATCTCGGATCCTTACGAAGTTCCCGCCGACGCCGAGGTCACCATCAACACCGGCGAGTTATCGCCCGAGGAAGCAGCGCAAGAGATTATCCTGCACCTCGAACGGGAAGGCTTCATTGGAACAACGGCGCAGTCAGCCTAAACACTCCGGCGCACGCCTCACGGATTAAGAGGCCACAGCCGGTATTGTCATGGATCTGCTGATCAAGAGTCTGGTGGGTTTCGTAGTCGGGACCCTCATCGGAATGACGGGAGTCGGGGGCGGCGTATTGCTGCTCCCGATTCTCATCTTCGGATTGGGCGTGCCTCCGCTGCGCGCGGTGGGCTCGGATGCTCTTTTCAATTTCATGACCAAGATCGGCGCGAGCATTGTTCATCTGCGCAAAGGCACCGTCCGACGCAAAGTTGTTTTGGCCCTCGCCAGCGGCAGCGCTCCGGGATCTTACCTGGGCGTCAGTTTTCTGATTCACCTGCGAAACGTGTATGGGAACGGCGTCAATCACTTCATCACGATTGCCGTTGGAGTCCTGTTAATTTGCATTCCGACTTTCTTGTTTTTTCAGAAGAAGATCGAGGATCGAGCAGCGGCGAAGCCGCCAACCATAAAATCGTTTGCGTGGATGTCCCTGATTGGCCTAGTAGCGGGCTTTCTGGTGGGCATTACATCGGTAGGCTCAGGCAGCATCGTGATGATGATGCTTTTGCTGTTTTATAGCTTTCAGCCGAAAGTCATGGTGGGAACCGACATCGTGCATGCCTTGATTCTGACAGGAGTTACCAGTTTTCTTCACTTTCGGATGCATAATGTGGACACTCACCTAGTCGGGGCGCTGTTGCTTGGTTCTGTCCCCGGTGGGCTGCTCGGTTCCTACTTGAGTACGCGGGTTCCGGTGCCGTGGCTCCGACGCATTCTTTGCGCGGTGTTACTGGCAACGGGCGCGCGCATGCTTATGGCTTGAAGATAAGTTCTGAGTTCCCGGTTCTCAGTTCTCAGTAAGTGCCCATGACAAAGACTGAGAACCGAGAACTAGAGTAAAGATGAGACTATGCACTCAAATTCTTACGCAGCAATTCTGCAACGCATTCATTCCGCCCTGGAAGGATCTCGCGCGGTTTTTGCCCGCTTTACTCCGGGGGCAATTGAAACTGAGTACAAAGTCGGCCATGATCCGGTGACGGAAGCGGATCGCGCGCTGGACGCGGTTTTGCACCAAGAGTTGCTGCGCGAGGGCGAAGGTTGGCTTTCGGAAGAGAGCGTGGACGATCCCATCCGCCTGCAGTGCTCGCGGGTGTGGGTCGTCGATCCTCTGGACGGCACTCGCGAATTCGTCAAGGGAATTCCAGAGTTCTGCGTTTCGATCGGGTTCGTCGAGGACGGACGTCCTGTTGCCGGTGGAATCTACAATCCCGCAACCGACGAGACTTTCCTGGGATCGATCGATTCTGGCGTTACCTATAATGGCAAGCCCTCCCAGCCCAGCCAGCGCACCAGCCTCGAAGGCGCCCTGATTCTTGCCAGTCGGAGCGAAGTGAAACGCGGCGAGTGGAAGTCTTTTGAGAACGCTGCCTTCACCATTCGCCCCATGGGTTCGGTGGCCTATAAACTCGCGCTAGTGTCAGCGGGACTCGCAGACATTACATTTACTCTCACTCCCAAAAACGAATGGGACGTAGTCGCCGGAGCAGCTTTGGTGAAGAGTGCCGGCGGCTTTGTCAGTACTCTGGAGAAAACCGAGTTGATCGCGAATCGCCGCGATCCACTTCTATCGGGGCTTCTGGCAAGCGGACCTTTTCTGAAAGATGAACTGCTCGCGTTGGTTGAGCCCCATGTTCCGGTCGGCGAAAAGGTTCGCTAGACCCGCGCACGGCGTCGTCACGCTGAATTGCAGGGCAAGCAGATACCGGTTTCCTCACGCACAAACTTCCTCGGCCCGCGCAGTGGAAAACCAAACGACGATTTAATTTGCTCGGTCGAGGCAGCGCACTCACGGTCTAGAGTTCGGACCTGCATTTGACTTGTCCCGTTCTCGATTCCCGACACTCGTGGAACCTTCGATTTGATGAGGTAGCTTGGAAGGAGCCGGCTGGCAACATCGCTCATTTAAGAGGTTTTGCCAGCGGGTGTCGCTCGGATCGAGTTGACACTCCCTTCTTGATGCATCGGGGCAAACTTAGTAATTTAGTTCAGCTTCCTATCCGGAATTGAAAGTGCTCTTCGGGATAAATTTTGCCGTCAAAACAGGATTTGCGGAAGAATCGGCCGGACGCCGCGCGAGGTTCAGTTACCGTTCCGCCTGCTGCTGGGAGGCTGCAGCATACTCGCTTCCGGGACACCCGTCGCAAGCTCATCCTGGCCCTCTCATTGCTTGCCGCCACGCTGGTTGTTTACAGTCCGGTTCGGAATCATGCCTTCGTGAATTACGATGACGGCGATTACGTAGTTCACAATTCGCACATCCGTTCCGGGCTTAGCCTGCAAACTGTTGAGTGGTCCTTGACCGCAACTACGCAAGCGAATTGGCATCCTTTGACGTGGATCTCTCACGCGGCAGATTGCCAATTCTTCGGCCTCAACCCTTCGGGTCACCACTTGACGAGTCTCGCGCTGCATGTTTTGAATGCACTCGTATTATTTCTTTTGCTAGTCAGGGCGACTGGATCCACGTGGCGCAGCTTGTTGGTCGCAGCCCTGTTTGCGCTTCACCCGATCAACGTCGAGTCCGTGGCTTGGGTGGCGGAGCGCAAGAACGTTCTTAGCACGTTCTTCTTCTTGATCGCACTGGGTGCGTACGGGCGATACGCACAGGTACCTGTCGTTCTTCGTTACATGATTCTGGTAGCCGCTTTCGTTCTTGCATTGGCTTCAAAACCCATGGCGGTTACCCTGCCTTTCGTGCTGTTGTTGCTCGATTATTGGCCCCTGCAGCGAGTGCGAGGGTGGAGCATACCGTCCGTAGCATATCCAGTGACGCAGATTCCCTTTTCCCGCTGCCTTTTCGAAAAAATTCCATTGTTCACTCTTTCGGCTGCTAGTTGCGTCATCACTGTCATCGCACAACACGCGGGTGGGGCAGTAAAGACTTTTGACGATTTTCCCCTTGTCGTTCGTTTTGAAAACGCCGTCTATTCCTACTCGGCGTATCTGTGGAAGACGATTTGGCCGGCGCGGCTCGCGGTACTGTATCCCCACCCCGGAAACACGCTGAGTTTATGGCAAGTCTTCCTGTCCATTATTTTATTGCTAGCGGTAACGTGCCTGGCCTGGGTGGCGCGTTCACTTGCGCCTTATTTGCTCGTTGGATGGTTGTGGTTCCTGGGAACCCTAGTGCCGGTGATTGGAATAATCCAAGTGGGCGCGCAAGCCATGGCGGACCGCTACGCGTACATTCCGCTGATCGGCATCTTCGTGGCTTTGATCTGGGGCATTGGCCAGTTGTGCGACCTCTGGAAACTTCCTTCTCAGTGGCGTGCCACGGCCGCTGTCGTGCTGCTAGTGGCATTATCCTGGACATCGTGGAGGCAGATCGGCTACTGGAGAGACAGCTACACCCTATGGTCGCACGCCCTGTTGGTCACTAAAGACAACGCTCTCAGCGAGAATCAATTGGGCATGGCCTTGATTTCGCTCGACCGGCAGGAGGAAGCCATGGATCGGTTCCGTCGCGCTATTGCTATTGGCACCCGTGATCCGACCGGTTATTTGAACCTGGGTGCCTACCTCAATGAACACGGACATCAGCGGGAAGCCATCCCAAATTTCGAGATTGCGCTGCGTCTGGCGGGCGACACCGAGAGTCGTGTGCTGACTTCTCTGAATCTCGGCTTTGCTTACACCTCCGTCGGTGATTACCGCCAGGCGCGAAACTGCTTTCGCGAGTCTCTGCGTCTCGATCCAGACCGGGTGGACGAAGCCATACAGGGTTTGACGCATTTCACCTCCACGCATCCATCATCGAGGGACTACATGAAGCTGGGGCTTCTGCTGGAACAAGCGGGTCGGATATCGGAAGCTCGGGGTGCATTCGAGCAGGTGCTGCGCTTTGATCCGGGGTCAGATGAGGCACGCAGAGCACTTGGGGCGAGACAGTGAATCAAGTAAACGAAAGTCTTGCGGGAGTCTGCGCACCATCGTGGCTGTCCCGCCCAGCTTCGTGATGAAATTCACGAAATATTAACCTTCCGGTAACTTTCTCGTAACGCCAACGGCGCTAACCTTTACGCTTCCCGCAATGAGACCTCAAACATACACGTGGATTCGAATATCTCCTGGGAGTCCTTGCGTCCTGGCTTGGTTGGCATTAGACGCGGGATCGATAAGAGGGCACGCTTCAGGAGGCTAGGGTTTATGTATCGCAGAATTGCATTTTTGTTGGCGCTATCGCTATTCATGAGCGCTTGTGGCAATAGCAATGACCCGCCGGCCTCGTCAGGATCGCTCTCTGGCAATTGGTTGATCAATATGACAAAGACTGGTAAGACTACAGTGTCCCATACCCAGTCGGGATCGCTTGTGCAGAATGGCGATATGGTTACTGGCAGCGTGATCTTTACTGACATCCCGTGCTCGGGAGTAGGCAGTGTGAGCGGCAACCTCAGTGGATCGACGATTTCGTTGAACGTAAGTCCTGTCGGAACCGCAATTAGCCTTAGCGGGAGTGCCGGGTCTAATCCAACTTCCATGAGCGGAACTTACACAATTCTCTCCACTGGATGCACAGGCTCCCAATCGGCCCCTGAAACGGGCAACTTTGCAGCAAGTCTGGTGACACCGCTGAACGGGAAGATCACAGCCAGTTTTGCGGCGCCAAAAGTGGGCACTACCCCCACCATGGCTGGTCAGCTGACCCAGGGAGCGAATACTGGCAGCAGCAGTACGTCGCTCACAGGGAACGTCACTTTCACCGGGGGCTTTTGCTACACATCGGCCAACATCGTGGGTTCCATCAGCGGGACCTCCGTGGCGATGAATCTCGTGGATTCCGATGGCGTTCAAATCGGACAACTGTACGGAACAAGTTCGGTCGATGGTGCATCGGTGACGGGAACTTTTCAGTACTTGGGCCTAGGCACGGGGGCCAGCAAACCATGCGTCGAGGGCGATACCATAAAGTTGACCTTGGCGGTTGCAGGATCGTAACACTCTTGAACGAGGCCAGGACTTCCGGAGTGATGCTGCGTGGATCGTCTTCTCTGATATGGCTAGAACTGATGTGGATACTCGACAGTTAGTCGCGTAGCTTCATCGGCTTATCGAGTCGCTGCACCAAAATTCCTGTACTCCTCGAGAGCATCGTTCCATTCGCAGAGGTCTGCACTACACAGCAAGTCTTTGGTCCGCTCAGTGACCAGAAAACCGGTCTTCTTCATTGCGTAGCCGACTTCGGGTGTGATTTCCCCGTACTGAACCATTGCGTCGGCCATTCGCTCCCATGTCCCGTTCAACGCTTCTCGCCCGAGGGGAGCGGGCTGGTTCGACTGAGGATCAAAGAAAATCGGGTCGTTTGGGCCAGGATCGCGCCCGAATCTTCTGCGAAAACGATGAAACAAGTCTTTCAATGTTTGCTTTACCTCGGGCGGCATATCACTGCACTGGTCAAGCCCATATTTGCGTTTCTTTAATTTGTGCATATCAGTGTTTCCGTTGTCAGCACGCCAGCCCACCAATGCTGAGCCCTAGCTAGCACTCGGCTATTGATTGGAAAATGCTATAGCTCGCATTCGTCCGTATGCCTGAAAACTCGACTTATCGGCTTGAAGCTCTGCGGCACACCATTCCTGAGCGGCCAGCTATATCGGATCCCACGGGCTGCTCAGTGGAGGCGTGTAACTGAGATCAAGGTCGTTGAGATCCTCCAATGACATTCCGTGGAAAAGTCCAGCCGCGAAAATGTCGATGCGCTTGGCCACCTCCGAGCGCCAGTGTCCGACAATCTGCGCACCTAATAGCCTCCCGCTATCGATGTCCCCAGTAACCCGGATTCGCATTTGGTGGGCACCAGGATAGTATGCTTTGCGGTCCCCAGCGACGGTCTCAACAGTTAAGGCGTTGAACCCGGAGCCTTTGGCTTCGTGTTCACGAAGTCCGGTCCGCGCTGCAGCGAGATCGAAAACTTTCACAACTTGGGTGCCGACAGACCCGGCAAAAAGCCTACTGCCTCCAACGGCATTTTCTCCCGCAACTCGGCCTTGTTTGTGAGATGTCGTTCCAAGGGACAGATATTTGTACTGCTGCAGGACCCGATGCCAGGTCTCAACGCAGTCGCCAGCTGCATAAATATCAGGGATATTGGTTCGCATCGACGTGTCTGCCCGAATGGCACCTTTGTGTCCAGTCGCGATTCCGGCTTGCACCGCCAGCTGAGATGCTGGCTTTACACCCGTGGCGACGAGAACCAAGTCCGCCGACTGGTCGAATCCATTCGTTCCTAACACGCGCAGACAACTCGAAGACTCAATCCCTGTTACTTCAACATTCGTTTTCACATCGACATTGTTCCGCCGCAACTCATCGCCAATGATGTCTCCTAGCTCCGGGTCAACGGTGGCAAGAACGGATCTTGTCTTGCCGACCAAGGTGACTTGCAGTCCTCGATGAACTAGAGCATCCGCCATTTCCACGCCGATGTAGCCCGCACCGACGATGATTGCAGAGCGAGGGTCAGCGTCCAGTCGCCTCTGGATTCCGAAGGAATCATCCATCGTGTGAAGACTGTAGACAGCCGGCAGATCGATACCGGCGACTTCAGGAACTAAGGGCACAGCTCCTGTAGCGATGAGCAGACGATCATAAGAGAGACCCTTCGTTCTGTGTTCTCGATCAACTACCTCGACAGTCTTCTCATCCGGATGGATGGCCGTGGCCGTTTGCCAGGTCAGAAGGTCAATCCCCTCGAACTCCGTTCTGTGGGCAAGGGTATGCCAGTCGGGCGTCTCTCCACTCAGGAAGAAAGGCAGCCCGCAGATGCTGAAGTTCGGGTAGCAGTCGACGAGGACAACAGTTATCGCCGCTTCGCGGTCTAGTTCCCGTGCTCTCAACGCAGCACTGATCCCGGCGTCGCTGCCCCCGATAATTAGAAATCTCAGATTCCTCCCCAAACGATTCGATCCTTACTTGAGCGGCTGACTATTCGCCGTCAACTGGCTCAGCAGATCCTGTCCCTGTTTTTGAACGGAGTCCGGGAGCTTCGCGTACGAGAGTTCCTCGGCCGAGCTCTGGCCGGTTGAGATCGCGAAGGCAACGAAATCTTTGATCGCCTGCTGCTCGCCAGTATCCGAGCGATCCTTCGGTATCAGAATGAAGGTCAATCCCGAAATCGGATAAGCATCCGCGGCCGAAGCTGGAGGGTCCACAATTGGCGTGCGTACGTCTTTAGCCAGGGCATCATTAAAGGCGCTGATCGCCGCAGCGGTGCTGGCTGGGCTTGGCTGCACGAAGTGGCCAGCCTGGTTCTGAATCGAAGCAACTGGCACGCCATTCTCTTTGGCATAATTCAACTCTAAATAACCGAGAGTCCCCACCGTCTGTTTGACGATGGCAAGCAGCTCCCTTGCTGCCTTCGGCACCCAAACCAGTCGGCCACGTAACGGACAACCCGTGACCCGATTTCCATGACCAATCGTGGCTGACTTTGGCGAGATACGAGGTAAGAATATTAGTCGTGCCGCTACCATCTGAACGGTGGATGACAATGACAGCGGCTTTCGGTAGTTTGGCACCTGGGTTGTCCTTTACTATCGCTGGATCTTGCCAACTGATGATATTCCCCAAGATAAATGTCGCTCAGACTCTTGGCGCTGAGTCTCAGCCGAACACTTAGACCAGGCAGGTTGTAAACAATGCAGACGGGACCCGCACTGGCAGGAACCTGGACAACAGAGGACATCTCCTTGGCTTGATCGTCAGTTAACGGTGCATCACTGGCGCCGAAGCTGAGATATCCTTGCTTCATTTCCTCGATACCTGCTCCGCTCCCGATCGGTCGATAGTTGATCTGGACCTTAGGATGGGTTTGCTGATAAGCGCTAACCCACTTCCCCATGAGCGGAGCAATGAAGGTGCTGCCTGCACCGCCTATTACGGCCGAAGGCGCCGATGCCGACACAGTATAGGCTTCGTCCGAATCGGACTTGGAATTGCAGCCCATCAACAGGCCAAGAAAGCCAGCTATCGCCATACAAACGGCCAAAGTTCTGCGTTGGCAATTCATGTCGAGTCTCCTTCGAAATTTGGCTAACTTCACTACTTCACTCATCTTCTGTTGCCTTGCGCGACTGGCGGAGATACCAATTCCTTCTCGATTGTGTATGCGATCTCATCTCGGACGCGACGGAAAACATCCAGTTTTTCCTCGTGTGAGCCTTGCGCTTCCGCGGGATCGTCGAAACTCCAAGACAAGAACTTGTAAGTGCGAGGAAAAATCGGACACCGCCCCTTCGCGTTGTCACAGACTGTCACGACGTAGGGGATGTGCTGGCCCAAGAGTGTAACGACATCTTTTGACTTTTGGTGAGAAATATCAATTCCAATCTCACCCATAGCCTCAACAGCAAGTGGATTGAGTTTTGTGGGCTCAACTCCCGCACTCATAGCTTCGAACCGGTCTCCCGCGACATGCCGGAGATAGCCTTCCGCCATCTGGCTGCGAGCGGAATTTCCAGTGCACAGAAACAGAACTTTGGGCTTGGAAGAAGGCATGGTAATTGTCACCCTTCAGCGTTCTTCATCTAGCAGTCTCTGCGCCTTGGCTGCGATTTCTGGCGGCAGAGGCGAATAATAAAGACCGGACGCGTACTTTTGGCCATCTGTCAGAATCCAGGCGAGAAAGTCCTTGAGCGCTTTCGTCGATCCGGGATTCCTCGCTCGGACGGGCACTAAGATCCACGAGAAGCTTGCAACAGGATAAGCATTTGGTCCAGGAGCGTTGCTGATCGACACTCTGAGGTCGGATTTTGCTCCGATGGAGGACGCGGCGGCTTCCTTGATGCCGGCGACACTGGCCGCGATGAACAGGCCACTAGCGTTTTGGACACTGCCGAAAGGGATCTTCTTAGTCTGCGCGTACGAAAGCTCAATGTAGCCGATGGCTCCTTTTACCTCACGAATCCTTTCTGAGACTCCCTCGTTGCCGTTGGAGCCGACGCCAACGGGCCACTTGACGCTGGTGCCTTTGCCTACCCGGTTTTTCCACTCGGAGCTGACTTTTGACAAGTAGTCGGCCCAGACGTACGTCGTGCCGCTGCCGTCCAGGCGATGCACCACGGTGATTTCTTGGTTGGGCAGAGTCACGTCCTGATTCGTCAGAAGCAATTGCAGGATCGTTCCAGTTCCTGATCTTTCCCAGAAAGATATCGGCCAAGACTTGACCTGTAAATCGAAGTTGTGTGTGCACCTCTGGAAGGTTGTAAGCAGGAACATCGGCGCCCAAAACGACCGGAACATGAATGACTGGGACCTTTGCTCTGGCCAGTTCCGCATCACTGACCGGGGCATCGGTACCGCCAAAGTCAAGCATCCCCTCCATCGTTTGGGCGATGCCGGCTCCACTGCCAAGTGGGAGGTAACTCACTTGAGTCTCCGCATGCTGCTTGTGATACTCGGCCGCCCACTTCGACATGATCGGATACACAAATGTTGATCCCGCGCCATTCAGCGTCGTCTGAGCGGAAGTCAGGAGTGAAACAAAAAAGAGCACTACCACACACGCCATGCGAAATGGCATCGTGTCCCCCACAGCAAACCCACGGCGCCTGGAGGGTTGTCGAAGTTCCAGTGCGGGGTTGGGAGACTGCATGGTATTTCTCACCTCAGTGATATTCATCCGGCACTCTTGGCGCCTCGACTGCGGCTTCCGTCGGCAGAGGCGGACAATATAGATCGACTGCGTACTCTTGACCGTCCGTCACAATCCAGGCGAGAAAGTCCTCCAGGGCCTTCTTTGTCTGAGAATTCCTTGCCCGGACGGGGACTAGAATCCAAGTGAAGCTGGCAACAGGATATGGATTTGTTTCAGAGATACTACCGATGGAAACTCTCAGATCGGAGTGTGTCCCTGCCGCGAACGCGGGGTCTTCCTTGATGGCCTCAAGACTGGCCGTGACAAACCGACCATTCGCATTCTTTATGCTACCGAAGTGAATTTGCTTCTTTTGGGCGTAGGAAAACTCGACGTACCCGATTGCCCCTTTCACCTCACGAATCTTCTCCGAAACCCCCTCGTTGCCATCGGCACCGACGCCCACTGGCCACTCAACACTCGTGCTTTGACCGACTCTGCTCTTCCATTCCGAACTGACTTTGGATAAATAGTCGGTCCAGAGGTAGGTCGTGCCGCTTCCGTCCGAACGATGCACCACGGTGATTTCCTGGTTGGGAAGAGTCACTTCCGCGTTCAAAGAGCTAATTGCCGGATCATTCCATTTCTTGATTTTTCCGAGAAAAACGTCAGCCAAGACTTCACCTGTGAATCGAATTTGGGTCCTCAAATCAGGAAGGTTGTAAGCAGGAACATCTGCCTCCAAAATAACGGGAACCTGGATGATGGGAACCGTTGCCTTGGCCAGTTGCTCTCCGGTGACTGGGGTATCGGTTGCGCCAAAGTCAATCATTCCCGCCATCGTTAGAACCATTCCGGGCCAACTGCCGTTGGGATAGTAGCTCATCTGAATTTCTGGGTGCAGTTTGTGGTACTCCGCCATCCATTTCGACATGATCGGGTAAACAAATGTTGATCCCGCCCCATTCAGAGTCGTCTGAGCGGACGCCGAAAAGGAAAAGAAAAAGAGCGCTACCACACATGGCATGCGACGTAGCATCTTGTTCCTCCAGAGCAAACGCCGAAACGTGACCCCGGTCACAGACCTCGACGCGAGCCATGCTATCATATGTCTATACGATTATACGAATATAGTAATAAGGAGATAATGCCATGATAAAACTCCAAGTTTTTGACCCTGCCATGTGCTGTTCCACCGGCGTTTGTGGGCCCAGTGTTGACCCTGCTCCTGCCCAAGTTCGGAGCTGATCTCGAGTGGCTGAGCGGCAAAGGCATGCGAGTAGAGCGGTACAACCTCGCTCAGGAAGTTGGGGCCTTCACCAGCAATCCTGTTGTCAAAACGGCGCTCAACAGCGAGGGGACGAAGTGCCTGCCGCTTGTGCTTGGTGGATGGAGTGATTGTCAGCCAAGCCACCTACCCGACCGCAAGGTTCTGGCGAGGCTTCGTTGGGCTGGACTATGAGCCCGAGCCGGTCCGTCGACCGAGGATAAGGGCTCAGTCATCGCTGGTATCGATCGGTGGGTCAAGCGTGATCGGGAAAGGGTAACGCATGAAATCGTTGGGGAATCCACAAGAAATCTCATGTTCACGGGCAAGGGCGGCGTAGGCAAGACCTCCATTGCCTGCGCGAGTGCCGTAGTTTGGCCGAAGCGGCAAGCGCGTCCTCCTTGTCAGTACTGATCCGGCTTCCAATCTTGACGAAGTGCTGGAAACGCGCGCTCAGCATGCACCCCACTCTCGTGGCGAAGGTGAAAGGCCTCTTTGCAGTGAATGTTGATCCCGAAGAGGCAGCGCGACAATACCGTGAAAGAGTAGTCGGTCCCTATCGCGAGCTTCTTCCCGAATCGACAGTAAAGAACATCGAAGAACAACTTTCGGGTGCGTGCACGGTCGAAATCGCGGCCTTTGACGAGTTTGCCAAGTTGCTGGGTGACGCAAGCACGACAGCCGAGTTCGACCATGTGATCTTCGATACCGCTCCCACTGGGACATACTCTTCGACTTCTGCAGTTGCCCGCAGCCTGGGCAGGATTCATTGACTCAAACGTTGGCGGAACGTTCGTGCCTCGGACCGCTCGCAGGGTCTGCAAGCGCAGCGCGAACTCTATGAAAAGACACGTGCACCTCACTGTCGGATGCAACGACAACGACCATTTTCTTGGTCAGTCGTCCGGAGCATTCTGCGCTGGCAGAGGCTGAACGAACCCGCAATGAGCTTGATGCTCTTGGCTTGAAAGAATCAGAAATTGATTCTGAATGGCATTTTTCATGCTTGGCGAACGACGACTCCGTAGCGGTTGCTCTGGAGAAGAGAGGGACGCGAGGCACTTGCAGAAATGCCGAATGGTCTGGAAAAGCTAGCCAGAATCGAAGTGCCGTTGGTCGCACAGTCGCTCATTGGAGTTGAGGCGCTTCGCCAGTTGGGACAAGGCCGTTCTGATGCGCGAAATACCGTTCTTCACTCGCAAGCTGAAATGAATCTTCTGCCGTCGCTTGCCGCCCTGGTGCCCGATCTGATCGCACGCGGCAAAGGCGTCATCATGACGATGGGCAAGGGTGGCGTGGGAAAGACCACGGTCGCTGCTGCGTTAGCTGTGGAACTCGCAAGCTTCGGGCATAGCGTCCATTTAACCACCACCGATCCCGCTGCCCACCTGCAGATGTCTTTGAGAGCAGACATATCGGGTCTTCGTGTTTCGCGTATCGACCCGGTTTCTGAAACACGCGCCTACACACAAGAAGTGATGGCGGAATCCGGTCGGCATCTCGACGAAAAAGGCAGCGCATTGCTCGAAGAGGATCTGCGCTCTCCTTGTACGGAGGAGATTGCTGTATTTCGTGCCTTTTCGCGCAGCGCGTGGACGAAGGGAAATAATGGTTTCGTAGTGATCGACACTGCCCCGACCGGACATACTTTGCTGTTGCTCGACGCGGCTGAATCGTATCACCGCGATGTTGCCCGCAATCTCAGCTACATTCCAGACAGCGTGCGCAGGTTGCTTCCTCAATTGCGGGACGCCGATTTTACGCGGATCATCATTGTGACCTTGCCTGAAGCCACACCCGTGCACGAGGCGGCGCGGCTCCAAGACGATCTGAATCGGGCGGGCATCACGCCGTACGCGTGGGTTATAAACCAGAGCTTTCGTGCGACCGGAACGCATGATCCTGTCCTGGCTGAACGGGGGGCCTTGGAATTGCGCTACATTGCTGAAGTGCGGGACAAGCTCGCGCAAAGACTGGCCCTGATTCCGTGGCAGTCTGAGCCGCCAGTCGGAGTGCAGGGACTACACCAACTATTCGAGGAGACAGTAACCAAATGAATCAGAGGTTCTACGCATGAAGGAACTCGAACAATACTTCAAGGCTCTAGGGGATGCGAACAGGTTGCGCATACTGAACCTGCTGCTCCACGGTGAACTGTGCGTTTGTGATATCCAGTTTGTTCTGGAGGCAGCGCAGCCGACGGTGTCGCGACATCTTGCGTACTTGAAGAACTCGGGGCTTGTTCTCGATCGGCGAGACGGCCTCCGGATTTTCTATCGGCTGGCTGAAGCGAAACAGGGCGCAAAGAAGAAGCTCTTCGAGTTTCTGCGGGACGCCTACAAGAGCGAAGAACAGCTACAGGACGACACCCGCCGGTTGAGAGAGGCCATTCAAGGGGGTTCGTGCACCGTAAGCGAGTGGAAGCCGTATGCAGCAGTGGGTGCAGGAAAACCGATGCAGGGTAACAGGAGCTAGCACGTAAGGAATCCACGAATGGCGGCGACGATCCAAACTCTCCCCAAGAATGCGGAACCCAAACGGCTCAATCTGTTCGAGCGCTACCTGACCGTATGGGTCGGGCTCTGCATGGTCGCGGGTCTCGCCATTGGCAAGGGGGCTCCCTCCGTCGTCGATGCACTGCGCGGCATGGAATTCGGCAAAGGGAGCCAGGTGAACATTCCAATCGCCGTGCCATTTGGCTGATGATCATCCCGATGATGATGAAAGTCGATTTTGGAGCCATTCGCGAGGTGGGCAAGAAGCCGCGTGGGCTGCTGGTCACGTTGTTTGGGAACTGGCTGGTGAAACCTTTTTCCATGGCACTGATTTCCTGGGTTTTCTTCCGGCACGTTTTCAATGCCTGGATTTCAACCGCTCTGGACACTGTGCCGGGGGGAGATGCGTGAAGGTAGTAGAGGCGGCACAAAACCAGTACGCTCGTTTCATCTTCACGGGTCAACGAGTCCATTGACGCTCTTGGACAAGTGCATGAACTTTTGCGCGGATCTCGTCCCGGATTTCGCGTACTCGTTCAGTCGGCTGCCCTTTGGGGTCTTGGATGGCCCAGTCGTCCTTCTCCAGTCCGGGAACAAACGGGCATGCGTCGCCACAGCCCATCGTGATGAGCAGATTTGCGCTCGAACGCGAGCTCCGCTGATAAATACTTCGGTTTCTCGGAGGTGAGATCGGCGCCCACTTCTCGCATTACCTGGACGACTTCGGGATGAACTCGTCGCCGGGTTGAGATCCGGCCGAAATGGCCTTTGCCTTTTTCGGATCGGCAAATTGGCTAAAAAATGCCGCGGACATTTGCGAACGGCCCGCATTGTGAAGGCAAGCGAAGAGGACTGTTTTCAAACGCACACTCCAATTCAAAACATACGGTTCACAATCCAAGGAAAACGAGCAATAGAATCGCACTTCGTACCGTAATCTCAGACGCGGCAGCCTAGGAATAGGAAACGTTCTGGCTGAAATGCCGCCCCGCGTAACCAACTTGCGTAGTTCGACGGTCGCTTAATGTGCAAGCACCGTCTTTGATCGCATCTTTCAGCGTCGTTAAGTCGTTAACAAAAAGCCGATCGTGATTGAACGCGCGTTGCAGGTACTCGAATAGTAACCTGTGGTGGGACGACGAATCCGTTTTGAGCCGATAGTACACGCGGTACCCGGAGCGCCGATCGAGCACCAATCCCGACTTCTTGAGGTAGGTCAAGTGCCTGGATACGTTCGACTGCGAGGCGCCAAGAACGTACTGGATGTCACATCCACAAAGCTCCCCATGAAACAATAAGTTCAAAATACGAAGTCGGCTCGTGTCGGCCAAGCCCTTGAAAAAGCTCTCAAGGCCTCTTGCGTTTTCTGCGTTCCAAAGTTTCTTCGCGCGCACCGTCATTCACCTAATTATAACGGACTAATCGCCAAGCTAGCGGCAATGCGTTTATGCGTCTACACGCATAAACATTAACACAGTATTAATCTGATTGGAACATTGGCGTAATAGGTTGCTCTTAAGGTGGAGCGGCTTGTTCGAAACTAATTTCCAGGAGAACCCATGACGAAGCTTGAATCTTTTTTCGCTGTGCTGATGGCAGGAGCATGCGTAGCCATGGCACCTGCCAGCCTGGCTGGAACTCCGGCCTGTGCGAGTGGCTCGGCGAGTTGCCACTTTGTCGGTGCTGGTTCGCCGACGCAATACGCCACATCGGCGTTGGCCGCTGACCAGCTTGCTTTCACCAACCTAACTGGAAGTAACACGAACGGGGCGTGCACATTCCATTACACCGGCGCAAATGCAGCGCAACATCATCGACAACCGAGATTCCCTGGGTCGGATCACTCCCGAAAATGGCAACCTATGGGTAGTTTGGGTGGCGGCTCAGGACGGCGCGAGCTGTGCCTCGAGCGTGGGCGGGACGAACGTCACGGATGTTTGGGCCGATGTTAGCGTGGACTCTGTGGTTGGCGTCCGCTCCTTCCTGGCTACAGAACCGGACGGGATTTCAGGGGCCCAGCTCCAAGTCGTCACCGGAATCACCGCCGGAAACTTGATCTCCCCGGCAAGTGTGTGGGCGGACGGTAATCCTGACGTTGCTCTACCAGCGTCCGTATCCAGCGCGATTGGAACCGATCCAACAGGCTCGAGCGACGTGCACGTCAACGTAGGACTTACGGACTTCCGTCCCGAAGATGCTCTGTTTGCCACGAACCGGGCATTGGCGAGCTTAAACACGACCACTTATGCAGGTCTGGGGTACCAGGGTCCGACCAAAGATATCGGATTCCCGATCAAGTCCTCTCAGTCCAGTGCCACCGCGACGCCGATCAAATTCGCATTGAGCGGAAATGACCCAATTTCGGGAATGCAGGTCCGAGCTTTCTCGACAGCTCCCATCGGAGCGGCTCCCGTTGTTTTCGTCTACAACAACGGTGGAAGTTTTGACCCCAATGCCGCGAATCTCATAACCGGTGTCAACGGGTTGGGAACAGCAGGCGGCCCTTACGACTTGGCACGCCTGTTCGACGGTACAAGTGCGTGCAGCACCGCCAACCCGGCATTCGGTGGAACTGGCACCCAGAGCATCAGTTTGGTTCTCCCTGCACCGATCTCTGGCACCATGAACATTACGGAGTTCAGTCTTTTCCGTACCAAGGGCAACGTAACGGACTCGCAGGAAG
Organism: uncultured Acidobacteriaceae bacterium; assembly: GCA_963773675.1. Lineage (GTDB taxonomy): Bacteria > Acidobacteriota > Terriglobia > Terriglobales > Acidobacteriaceae > Sulfotelmatobacter. The sequence goes on along the minus strand of CAVZCG010000007.1, from coordinate 61,202 downwards.
TAGGCGTAGTCAATCCCATTCGGCCACCCGACAATCCGCTCAAGCTGGCGTGTGCAGGAGGCGGGGGATCTCGAATACGCGCCATCGGCAGCGCCGAAGTGATCAGCACTGTCGAGAACAATGCTCACACTTTGGGCTACGCGCTCTTCAGCTTCGGCGGCTCCGCCAACCTTGCGGGTAGCACATTTCAGTATCTAACCCTCGACGGAGTAGATCCTATAGCGCTACCTGCTACCACCAACCAACAACTGCCGAATTGCACGGGCACTAGCTGCCCCTCAACGTTGTGGACCGGCGGACTTTCTTATCCCAACCTACGCAATGGTACGTACAAGGTATGGACAATGTACCGTTGGCTGGTCGACCCCGGCACCAGCGGTGACAGCCTTGGCCCGCAGGCTCTGGCTCAGGCGGCACAAGACTTGGTCGACAATACAGTTGCCAACTTCGTTCCATTTGCCACCTCCACTGGCAGCGACGGGCTGGAGGTTTACCATTCGCACTTCACCCAATCTGGAGTTTCTTGCCCGAGTGGTAGCTCTTGCAACGGCAACGCTAACCCTGCCAAGCACCTTGGACGGTGGCAACACGCTAGGTGGCGGTACCGGAAGCTGGTGGCGATATGGGTGGGCTAACGATTGGCTGGGATTACGGCATGGTCGACACTGCGAACTTCGGACTGCTCGGCAAGGTCACTAGAACCGGTGGGCGAAGTTTCGGCTTCTCGGCTGGAACCTCTCCGAACCCGGCCGCCTTAGTTGGCAAGACGATCAACATCAACGGAACGAACTACGAAGTTGTCGCCGCGCCGTCGCAGAACTTGCTATACACGCTGACCGAAACGGGGACTCAGACGAATGTGCCCTACAGCGCGTACATTCCTCCGAGCACTCCAGGAGTTTTGGGAAAGAGGCAGTAATATCCCAGCGACTGGATAAGGTAAGCCGTCACAACCGCTGAGGCAGGCTGCCGAGAAGGGTCAGGCTGCCTCAGTTATTTTCCGTCCAACTTAACGGCCAACGCCGCTACTGCTTCTTGTTGAGTACGCCAGGTGCGGTTGCGAGTGAGGATTAGTAAGCAAAGTCCGCGGCATAAGGAATCGCTACGGTTTTTTTGCCCGGGTCCGTCGTAGCATACAGAGTAGTGCCTGTCAGAGCGACGTTCGCAATCGTGACCGGCGTGGTCATGGTACCGGTTTTATCTTCGATGTACCAAGTGAAGCTCTCGAATCTATTGTCCCGTCCCGGAAAGCTGAACAGTTTCCGGATTTGCCCCGCCGTATGCAATGTTGAGAACGGCGGAGCGCGCCCCTGAAGCAGTGGGAGTGAAGGTGACGCTGATGGAACAATTTGACTGCGCTTCCAGAAAATTACTGCAATTTGTAGCCAACGAGAAGTCACCAGTATTGGCGCCCTGCAACGAAATCACAGGCGAAATTTGGACCGCGCCAATGTTGGATAGGGTGACCGGAATCGGAGGACTCGAGGTGCCAACGCTCAAGCTTCCAAAATTGATATTGGTCACCGATACGGTGACGGACGTGCTAGGCGTCGGCAAAAATATGACAGGGACGGGGTTGCAAACCGCCAACGTCGCACAGAGGCTAGCTGCGGGAATGGCATAACCACTGGGAAGAAACGAGTTGGTAATGGAGAAGTTGTTAGCGAAGACATTGCTGAAGTTAATCTTTGCGATCCATTGCTGGTTTACCTTCGGATTCCCGTCAACCAGTAGACCGTAATTTTTCTTATCCACGACGCTATTGAACGTCGTGATGGCGTTTGGATCGCTGCCGTTCAAAAAAACGTTTCCATCCGGAGTATTTGGCATCGGGCCGTAGCCGTACGCGACCTGGCTCTCTTGGAGCTGGCCCTGGGATTGACCCGAGTCCACGGGCGAAGGCCAGACTTCGAATCCTGCGCAATTGCCCGATGTCTGACTGGTGAACAGAGTATGAACAGTGTTGCTGGCAATGATATTCTGGCTAACACCTAGCGCGACCATGTCCAAGTCCTGAGGACCCGGCGACCCACAAACACCCATACCGGACACCGGGCTAAACAGCGGACTCTGCGGGTTCGTCAGAGTGAGCAGCGCCTGGCTGTTGCTGTTGGCATCGACGATCGCGGCGTACCCGGTGAGAAGATCAAGAGCAACCGCATCCGGAGCCGTAAGGCCCGAATTCACCACGGTAACCAAGTTCGTTTTCAGGTTCAAGATCTGTATTTCGGCCGTCGCTGGATCGGGAGCCAAGATGTAAGGATCAGTCGCGATCGGGTTGAGCGAGAAATTCTGTGCGGGGGCCGCAGCCGTTTGCGGGAAAAGCGGCGTGAATGCACCGAATGTGGGAGAACTGACGACCATGTCCATGCTGTAGTAGCCTTGCGCAGTACCCAACAGCAATTGATTAGTCACGGGATTGACCACGGCCGAGCAAACCATGCAGCTGATTCCGTTGATCTTCACCGTCTGAGTCACTGGCGCCTTGAAGGTGTTGATTACCGTGTTATTGAGTAGGTCAGCCGAGAGATTGCTCGCATCGATGATTTGCACATCCGGCGAACCATAGCTGATCACCGCTACCAGAAAACCGGATTGGCTGGCAGCGGTAGCGTTGGGCACGAAACCCGCGGGCATGGGTACTGACGCCAGCAACGCCAGTGGCACAGGCAGTACATTCGAGAACTGGTCGGCATCCAGGTTCACTTCTTGCACCGCATAGGCTCCCTCAATCATGGTTTGCTGTGGCAAGTAGGCGGCGTCCACGATTGTGGACTTATAGGGAACCGACAGAATGGCGATTGTGCTCGACGTGAAACCATTCGTCTCGACGGTGAGCTGGATCACTCCGACCACGCCTCCGAGGGCGGCCGAGATATTGGTTGCCCCGATTGCCCTGCCGGTAGCCATTCCGCTGGGATTGATCGAGACAAAGTTCGTAGTACTGGGTGCGGAAGAAGCCGTCCACGTTACTTCCGACGTGAGATTGCTGATACTGCCATCGCTGTAAACGCCCGTGGCAATCATTTGGCGCTTCTCTCCTATCGAAATCAAAGAAGTCGCCGGAGTGATCTGAATCGCCTGCAATGTCACACCCGGAGCCGGATTATTGGAGGTTGGCGCGATATAGGGAGGATCTACCCTGCCGTTGCAGGCCTGCAGCAGAATCGCAGCCCCAGCCATCACGGTCAACGCCAGGAAGTGACGAATTGTTTGTATTCTCGATTTCAGAGCAGTTTTCCCCGAAGTTCGCATCGCGGCTCCCGAATCATTGGTTGATAGTCTGCGCTACTGCTCACTGTCGAATATCTTTTGTGGTGTTTGGAGTCTTTTGGTGGGTCTGCCCGGCCGCACTATAGTCCGGAACCACGCTGAATTGCATCTTCTGTTTGATCCAGTCAAAGCCCGTGCCGCCGGCGATGGCGGCGCGGAATGCGGCAGTATTGTCATAGTGGACGATCTGCGCGTTTCCCGGAACGGCCGCTTCGATTTTCTGTTGCACATCCGGCGGAGTAACGGCGATGTCCTTGACGAACTGAATTCTTATCTTTTGTGTCTTAAGCTCTGGCAGCCACTTCACGGGATCTAGCGGCGCTACTCCCGCCAGCCAATCCGGCTTGAGGTAGGTTGGTCGTTCCTTGTCCGGAACCCGTTTCGATTGCCTAATCCAATCCGGCCAGTCACCCCATGGATCGAGCAGATCCAGCGTCTTGATTCGGGGATCGACCGCCGCGGCCAAAATGGCGATACTCGCGCCGGATCCGTCGCCAAACATGCCAACGCGATTCATATCCACATCTCCGCGGGCCGCTAGGTAATTGAGAACCATCTGTACATCATGGGCAGAGGTTGCCAGTGATTCTCTCAGCTCGCTTACAAACCACTCTTTCATTGGACGGTCGTGATACCGTTGGCCGGTCAAGGCGGGCACGAAGCCCACTGCCGCAAATCCCTCTTTGGTGAGAAGGCGGCAAAACTCCGCTTTGCGGTACTGATCGTTCTCTGTGGGGTAATCGTAAAGGTAGATGATCGCGGGCGGGTTCTTCACGCCAGCCGGCTTGATCACGTAAAGATCGATTGGATCTCCTGCCCTCCACATCACACGGACGATTTCACGCGTGAACTGGGGATTCTCATCGTTTTCAAGTTCCAGCCCTTCGATGCTTCCGAGCACGGTACTCTTTGTAAGCGCGGGAGTCGTGTAGTCCTCGACTACCTTCGGGGTAAGATCTGAACTTGATAAGTTCGGCCTCGCGGACTTTTGACCGCCAGCATCCCTCCGCCGGTGCTTGCGTCCCGGCCTGCTGCGCCAAACCTGCGGAAAAGCCCAGACATAACAGCGCCAAGAAGAACGTTCCAAAACTAGTGAATCGAAAGAAAAGCTTCGTCATGAAAGTCTCTATCCTAATGACGCCAAGTTTAACCCGAAAATGAAAAACTCGAGGCAGGCCGCCGAGAAAAGCCAGCCTGCCTCGTGGTCATTTACTAAGTAACTTGCAAACGGGCCGCAGTTAATGACAGCTCGAACAAGACTACTGCTTCTTGCCGATCACGCCATTGGCGCAGCCGTTCGTGCCGCAGGCCGCTGGAGCGATGTACGCTGCAAACGGCAGATTGGTTTGCGTGCCCAAAGAAGCCACTGACGTAAAGGGTCGAGGCGCTCGGAGTGGCACAACTGGAAACAACGTAGCCGGTTCCGTTAATTTGGACCGTCAGACCTTCCAGTGCTGCCGGGAATCCGCCGGTGTGGACGGCGCTGGTAGCCGAGAAGCCGAAGTTGCGACCTGCAGTCTTCGTCACCTTGGTTTTCCCCGCGCAAGCTCCGGTGGTCTGGTTTGCAGTCTTGACCGTGTCGTGATCCCAGCCGATGATCAAGCCACCCTGGTCGCCGCCCTGTTCGGTTGAGCCGCCCAAGGAGTCTCCTCCGGTAAGCGCTTCCGTGGGAGTCTGTGCACCATTGCACTCTTGCTCGCCCGCCTGTGTGGTGCCGGTGTAGCTGCAGTCTTTCCCTTCCTGGGTGAAGTGTGAACGGTAGACTTCGAGTCCATCGAAGTTGTTGTTGCCCGTGCAGATGGGGTTGGTGTCGCCGACCGGGCAGGCTTCGAAAGGCACGAAGTCCGCAACGGTCGAGTCGATGTAGTCCCGGATGCTGGAAACCAGGACGGTCGGCCCTAGCGGATCGGCTGTCGGTTTTAGCGATCAGCCAGCGGTAGACGGACCAAGACTTATAGGTGCCGTTCCGAAGGTTGGGATATGAGATACCGTCAGTCCAGCTGCTCGACGGGCAGAGAACTGCACTGCAGAAGGGCAACTGCTGGAGGGCGGTATTCGCGCCAAATTTGCCGTTGGGCAGACTTAGCGGATCTACGCCATCGAGGGTGAAGTACTGATAGTTCGCCTGGTTAACCGCAGTGGTTCCGATCACCGAAGCGGCGTTGGCGAAGCTATAGAACATGTAGCCGATGGCATGCGGAATGCTGTTAACAGCCGTGATCACCTGGCCATTGCCGACGCGGCGCTGACGTGTGCCGGTACCAGCGGTATTGCAAGCCAGGTTGAGCGGGTTATAAGGAGTGCGGGTGGGGTTGATGACACCTTTTTCCTGCGAGTCCGTAGAATTGTCCTCGGTGCGGAACAGAGTCCACTCGGTGGTGTTCTCGGTACCGGAGAGAGGCTCACGCAGGATGACCGTGAGCGGGGTTGCGAGCCCGTCGCCGCCGTTGGTAAAGGCTGCGTTGTTGGTATCGCAAGAGGTGGTGCCATCGAACAGGTGAGCCAAGGCAAAGGGGCCGCCAGTCTTGGTGCCCAGCTCGTTGACGCCAGTCGTCAGGTCCGCGAGCCCGCTATTGAAGACGCCGGCGTTGTTGTAGACGAAAATGATTGGAGCTGCCCCGATCGCAAAGGTGGTATAAGCCGGAACGGCAGCTTTAGAGATAGGATCTGTGCCGCCGGAGAGCGCGAAGCCAACTGGCGTCAGATTGGACGTGCTGCCAGACTGAGCGGTGTAGATGGGAGCGCCGATGTACTTGGTCGGTCCCACGTAGCCCAAACCATCATAGTTGGTCGTGTTGAGTGCAGAATACGCGCGGATCGTATCGAACAGAGCATCTTCCGGACGAATGTCCGTCAGGCCCATATTCACGTGGAAGGTACCCGGCGAGGCATTACCGATAAAGGTGATGATGCCCTGCGGGATTGCCACATCGGCCTTGTTGTCGGCCCACAGATTGGCGGGGGTCACCAGGTTGTCGCTAGCGGTTCCTGCGATGTCTGCGGCAGTGAGGTAAACCGTGGCGCCGGAACCAGCAGTTGCGCCCGTCTGCTGTGCCGAGAAAAGACGCACGCCGAGGGTGGAATCGTACTGCGCATCCAGCCACACATCAGAGAGATCGGTCGCGCCGGTGTGGTCGCTGCAATTGGCTTCCCAAACGATGCCCACATTGTTGGTTTCGTCGAGGATGCGGTTCAAGCTGTCGCGGTCGTCATGCGCGTTGATGGCGTTTTTCTTGGTCCAATGGAACTGGCACTGGCCAGCAGATAGATTGTTACTCACCATCGTGCTGATGCCAATCATTGTTCCGAGAAATTGGGCAGAAGAGCCGGCGCCGACAATGTGCATTGACTGCGCATTGGCAACCGGAGCCACAGCCATGATCGCGGTTCCTACCAGAGCCGCGAAAAGAGATTTGAATCGTGTCATTGCTTAGTCTCCTATCGAAGTTGTACTGCGTGGACGTGGTGCTGGGACCACACTAGTGTCGGCAGATCACACTCATCCGCGCGCCAGCAATGGAGCCCATCAAGAGGGTTGATTTTTACGTTTAACGTTTGCGTTTTGTTTAACGTTTGCGTTTTTGCTCGGATGACCAACAGCGCGCCCGCTCCATTGATCGCTGCAACTATGGAGGAGCCGTGTTACACGGTCATGACTCAATTGTTAAAGTTGCGAGAATTTTCGAGCCAGGGTTGTGCGAAAGAGGTCGAAGAATTAATGCGAAATGACTATGCCGGATGAACCGACTGGATTAGACTTCAGTCTTTATTTCGACGCCGAACTGTAACCTGAATTTAATGATCCTGTCATGCCTGCGTAACAACGGCAGTGTAAGTGTATTGGACTCCATTGATTTCCGGTGTCGCCGCTACATTTCGAATGGAACGAGTTTGTCCGTTGCGGTCCACTGGAGATTGAGTACAAGCGTCTGCTTTCCGGTTGAGAGCTGCTTTCGTATAGCTAAAGCTATTGGGCTGTGATTTGTGCTGATCTGCAGTGAGAGAAACTGCGAATTGCCGCAAATGACGTTAGTGTATCCCGACTTCAAAAACTAAGTGCAGTGGTGCGCCCGGAGGGATGTAGGAATCGTGAGATTTCTCAGTTGTGATTTCTGTCTTCTGATCTTGATAGGAAGTATGGCAGTCGCAGCCATGCCGGTGCAGGCTGCCAATCGAAACCTGGAGAGCCACGCAGCGCTAGCGGCTGCGATTCCCCAGCAGAGTACTGCCTCCGTCAGCGGGACCGTCGCCGACGGCTCCAGCAAGCCTCTTGTCGACGCAACAGTTTCGATCAAGGATGCGGCCGGTGTTACCCAGAACGCGAGAACGGATAGCAAAGGAAAATACCGGATCGGCAGCTTGGCGCCGGGGACCTATACGATCTCCGTTACTGCGAAGGGATTCAAGGTCTTCGAAGTTGCGGGTATTCCCCTCGCTGCGGGAGATTCGGTCCCGCTCGACGTACTGATGGAGGTTGGCGCTCCCGGAGAAGCAGCTACCTCCAACGAGCCGGCAGGGGCTGCTGCGCCAGCACAGAGTGCCGCAGCCACAGCGCCGGCGGAGACTCCGCAGCCTCAGAATGAAGCTCCGGCATGGTTGAATGTCAGCCCAACTATGCCTTCGCCGCCGCCAGGGGTTACGCCGGCTGCGATTGAACCTACGGTAACTGCAAGCGTGGTGAACAACGGCGGAACGACCGCTGCTATTACCGGCACCGTGACCGACCAGACCGGCGCCGTTCTTGCTGGCGCCACGGTAACCATCACAAACCCTTCGGGGTTTAAGCAGACTGCCACGACCAATGATAAGGGCGTCTATACGGTGAGTGGGCTGGCGCCGGGCGCCTACGACCTGTCGGTGGCGGCGCCTAACTTCAAAACCTTTCAGACTTCCGGACTCAATCTGACTGCGGGCGACACTCTTCCGATGGATGCGATGCTCGAGACGGGTGGAGAGAAAACGGAAGTGAATGTAACGGCCGGAGGCGCGGCGCAAGTCGAAACGGAAAATGCCGAGGTTTCCGGAACCATTACACAGAAGGAAGTCATCAACCTCGGCTTGAACGGTCGCAACTTCACTCAGCTGATTACCTTGACTCCCGGTGTCAGTAACCAGACTGGTCAGGATGAGGCCAAAGTCGGTGTGAACGGCAGCGTGAAGTACAGCGTGAACGGCGGCCGCGTGGAATACAACTCGTTCGAAGTTGACGGCAGCGACGTGTTAAATGCGGGCCTGAGCGGCGCCGAGAGCACGCTGGTGGTTTATCCCAGCCTGGATGCGATTCAGGAGGTGAAAGTTCTCACCTCCAACTACGGCGCGCAGTACGGACGGACCGCCTCCGGAACCGTACAGGTGACAACGAAGTCGGGTGGCAGCCAGTGGCATGGAAACGCGTATGAGTTCTTGCGCAACGAAGACATGAATGCGCGCAACTACTTTGACCAGACGCTGCACGCGCCGCTTTATCGCAGGAATGATTTCGGCTTCACGATCGGCGGACCGCTGTGGATTCCGAACGTTTACAACCAGAATAAACAGAAAACGTTTGTATTTTTTTCCGAGGAACACCGCATCGAGAAATCTCCAAGCGAGTTGCAGCCCAACTTCAATCAAGCGGTGCCCACGCTCGCCGAGCGGCAGGGAAACTTCAGTGATGTTTGTCCCAATCCTTTTGATCCCCAGGACGCCAAGAAGATAGTCAACCTAAGCGGGGGCAAATATATTTTCCCGATCGCCTCTTACGCCGATTGTCCAGGCGTTCCGAACGGGACGAACATCCCCGGCTTCCGATTGATGTTCTCAAGTAATCCATCCGCGAATGGCAACATTATTTATAACAACCTGGCGAGCAACAGCTCCAGCGCTTTCGCTGGGCTTGATCCGAATGGCTTGGCCATCCTGAATTCAAATCTCATTCCGTTGCCCAACTCTTTCAGCGGTTGCAACTCCAGTCTGATCGGGCAAATCGATCACACCACTTTGCAGCCCATCATGCCATGTTACGATGCAGTCATTTCGGAGCCCACGCACTGGCGTGAAGAACTGTTCCGCATCGATCACAACTTCAACTCCCGCGTGCATGGCACCTTCCGCTACATTCACGATTCCTGGGACACGATTACGCCGACGCCGAACTGGGGAACAGTGAAGAACACGTTCCCCACGGTGCAGAATAGCTTCGTGGGACCTGGGATCGATATGGTCGTTCGGCTGACGCAGACGATCACGCCATCTTTGTTGAATGAAACCGTTTTCAGCTACACCGACGCACATATAACTCTAAGCGATGTGAACGGGCCGGGCGGAGCAAACTATCAGCGTCCCGCAGGCCTTGGCAATCCCAGTATGGTTGGCACATGTACTGGCTCAACCGGCGTTCCCAAGTGTCCTATGGGCTACTTATTCAATAATGGTTTTGGGGGCAAAGTGCCGGGTATTGTGATTGGCGGGAGCAACCAGGAATACGGCGGAGCGGGCTTTACGGCTGACCCTTCCTACATGCCGTGGGAGCACACTAATCCGACCTTCAACTTTCGCGATGACGTCAGCAAGGTGTTGGGAAAGCACACTCTCCAGTTCGGCGTGCAATACGTACTGGCACAGAAAAATGAAACCAATGGAGCATTAGGAGCGGCATCGGGAGACTTGCAGGGCTTGCTAACGGTTAGCAACGTAAACGGAGGTGCCTTCAGTACCGGGAACGCGTTCGCCAACTTTATTTACAACGATGGCAATACGAACTTCCTAGGTGGGGCTAACGCCATTCAGAGCTATACACAGGACAGCGCCCAACTACGGTACTACAACCGCTATCAGATCGGAGAACCATTTCTTCAAGACGATTGGAGACTGAGTCCCCGTTTGACGGTTAATATGGGCTTGCGCATCAGTTTGTTTGGAAATTACCACGAGAAATATCTGCGAGCCTACAATTGGGAGCCTCAAGCCTTCAGCCAGACGCTGGCCGCCGAAGTAAAGGTGGATCCCTATAGCGGACAACTGATCGGATTGCCCGGCACCAAGCCCATCCCCTTCGACCTTAGCAACTTGGACCCGCGGATCGTCAATGGAATCGTCCAATGCGGCGCGAACGGCATACCAGAGGGTTGCGTCAACAGCCATGTATTCAATCCTGCACCCCGGCTTGGTGTGGCCTGGGATCCCCGAGGGGAACGGAAAGACTTCGATTCGCGCCGGCTACGGGATCTTCTTTGAGCATGGCACTGGCGACGAAGCAAATACCGGCTCGCTTGGAAGCTAGTGCCCCGGATGTTCTCAATCTTACCCAGCCATTTCCAGCTGGCTACGCCTGCATTGGAAATTTTGGAACGAATTGCAATATTTCCGGGAACGGACTGGCTACGCTGCCGGGAGCTTTCCCCATCAATGTCACCTCCATTCCTACGCAAACCAAGTACTCGTATTCGCAGCAGTGGAGTCTGAGCGTACAGCGCGAATTGCCCCGCAGTTTTGTGGCAACTTTCGCATATGTGGGCAGCAAGGGCACTCACCTTACCGTCGAGCGCCAGATCAATCAATTGGAACCGATCTCCCCAGCATTAAATCCTTTCGCTTTGCATGAGCCATTCCTTCTAGCTGTTCCTGGAGCCTCGGTCGCTGATTGCACTAATCTGGGTTCGATTACGAAACCTGTTTTCTTACTGCAGAATGGAACTACGGTGACCTCCAATAACCCCGCATCCGTCAACCTGCAGGCAGCATGTGAAGGACAGTCGGCGCAGGCAGCGATAGCTGTGGCGAACTCACTTCGGCCGTACCCTGGTCTAGGCGAGATTTTCTCTCTGCAAAATGTCAGCCGATTCCTTCTACCACGGGTTCCAGACTACAATTCGGCGAACCAAAGGGCCCTTGACAGCCGGGGTGGCGTACTCCTACAGCCACTCAATCGACGACTCTTCCGACCGCACTGATCCGACGTTCGTGAATTCCCTCGACTTGCGATCCAACAAAGCTAGCTCCGATTTCGATCAACGACATTTGCTCAATATCAGTTACGTATACAGCGCTCCTAACTTTAGCCGCGCATTACAGAGAGACTTGATCGGACCTCTTGAAACAGCCTCAGACGACGAAAATAAAAAAGATGCGCCGAGTTCGGGAGAGCCTTCGCGGCTCATGCGATGGATCGGCGACGGATGGCAATTGTCGGGCATCACGACCTACCAAGCAGGAACACCATTCAGCGTAATCAATAACGGAGGGAGCAGCGGGATCGGGGTATCCGACAATGCTGGAGTGGCGAACGGATATAGCCGGGAAAACGGAACCGCAGCTCTCTCCTATCCAGATCTGGCAACCGGCCCGTCTGCCGCAGCGCTCAGGTCGAATCCCAGCAGCTTTGGTCCGCTCCTGTTGAATCCCAATCTATTCGTTGCGCCTCGCGGACTCACGTTTGGGGACGCCGGACGAAACTTCCTGAATAATCCCAGCCGCCTGAATTTCGACATGTCGCTACTGAAGCACTTTCCCGTTCGGGAGGGCAGCGAGGTAGAGTTCCGCGCAGAGGCGTTCAATATATTCAACCACACCCAGTTCCGCATCTATAACCCGGATCTGGGAAATACAGGCAGCAACACCATCGGTTGCTATGCCGGGCCCACGTATTCCGCAGGCGCTTACTTTCCTGGGGGCACAGACTGCCTTACCGGCAGCGCCTTCTTGCACCCCGTGGATGCTCACCGTCCGCGCACGTTGCAGTTGGCGCTCAAGTTTAGCTTCTAGCTTGTTCTCGGTGGAGAAGTTCGCCTACGGGAAAGGTTCGTGCGGAATGCAAAGGTACTCTCAATCAATAGGGAGCATTGACATTACGAACTCGGGCAGTACCTTGAGGGGCGCTTTACGACGACCTCCGTCACTTCTCGGTTTTGGCTGGCGAAGCCGTGGGCCGGGTGGAAGTAAGTAGTATGGCGATGGCAACCGACAAACAGCAGACCGATTACTGGCCAAGGCGGAGTGAGTTGAGGAACGGGTCACTGGAAGGTAAGAGCTATCGAAGCTCCGTCAGAGGTAACCGCTCCATTACTGGTGCCGAGTGAGGGACACGGTCCGACGACCGACGTCCCATTGAAAATTCCGAGGAACAGCCCAGTTGAACTGGTATCGACCAGAGAAACTCCGGTCTTGTCAACGACTACAGTCGCTGGAGATCCAGGAGTACCGGCCGAACCAGAGGGTTGACCTAGGGTACCGATCAATGCGCCGTTGTAATCGTAAAGATCCAAGTACACGTTTTGTCCGCTGATGGTTCCCGTCATCGACGCAGTGGTGAAACACGGATACCCGAAGGCGGTAATCGTTCCGGTGAGGGTTGCGTCGCTCGCGCCCGCGTTAGCGCTCTGGGCGATCGAGCCGGATACCGCGATTGGAATGGCAGGGCTTACGCCGGTCAGCTGAGCCATGTAACTCGAAGCGGAAATCTCCCCAGTGAAACTGCCAGTCAACTGGGGAATGAGGAAAGCGTTCCAAGTGCCGGTAGTGGGAGTGGTGAAGCATGCTCCGCCCTGAGCCTGATAATCCCCAGACATCGACTCGTTGTCGGAAGAGATGGCTCCGGTGAAATTGTAGACCGTGCCGCCAAGATTCTCTGCAAAGGTTACACTCTGGCCGGTTATCGTTCCGGTGATCTGGGCTGTTCCCCCGCAATTTACCGCCTGTTTGTTCGCACTCAATATGGTCGGCCCTTGCATGCTTCCCGTTAACTGATCGTTTGATTGCGTCAGAAAACCAGAGGCAGAGAGCGGGATCCCAGTACCCGGGAATTCTTGCAACATATTCAGTTGCCAGTTGCCGGTCAGCGACCCGTTTGGAGCAACGGGGGAAGTTGTCCCTCCGCAACCTATCAGTATTAACAAGACTGCCGCCACCGAGGACGTAGCGAGAGTTCTCACAGATCTCTCCTATAAAGTTCAACGGAAATAGAATCTCAATGACAAAACACAGAAGAGCAGCAGAACGCAACGGTCTTCTAGGTCTTTGGTTTGGTGACATAGTCTAGCCGATTGCTCATGACAGCACTATTACGCCAAGGTTAAAAGTAGATGAATTCACGACATCCGATCGCCGAAAGAAGAGCGGAAAGAGAGAACTGATTACGACTCCTGGCTTATGCGGTTCCGGTGTTCTCGGCGAGTTTTAACCTAAGATTCATCAAAGAAACATTGGCTCGGCGCTATAGTCGCTTCTTGTCCTTTTCCTGAGGTCCTACGATGCGAAGGTTCTGGCTTGGGCTAGTGGTAGCGGATTTGCTGATTCTTGCCAGTTGCGGTGGTGGCGTTTCGACTTCGTCTTCCTCTACGTCCTCTGGCGGCGGGAGCGGACAAGTAACTCTGCAGTCCATCCAAATCAATCCCAGCACCGCGTCGATTGCCCAAGGCACAACACAAGCATTTACCGCTACCGGAACTTACTCCGATGGAACTACGAAGGACTTGACCACCACCGCACAATGGTCTTGCCTGCTTCCCAATCTGGCGACCGTAAGCAGCAGTTCACCAACCCAGGGCCTTGCGACGGCTCTGCCTACCAATAACGCGGGTCCTGCTACGGTACTGATCACCGCATCCTTGGGAAGCGTTTCGAATAGCTCTGAATTAGCGATCAAGTCGGCGGGCGTCACGGTGTCTTCCCTGGCGATAACTCCGGCAGCGGCTACAATCGGATTTCTAAATCAACAGCAGCTCACCGCGACGGCTACTTTCAGCGATGGTTCCACGCAGGACGTCACCAACTTAACCGCGTGGGGTTCCCCTCCGCCATTTATCACCAACACCGGCCTGGCGTTCGGAACTAGCATAGGAACGTACACCCTATTCCCTTCATTCGGCGCAGCGCCCCCGCCGATGACGCCTCCAACGCTGACGGTGGATTTGTCGAATCTGGTCTCTGTCTCCATATCTCCCGCAAGTCCGATCACCGCGAACCAAACGCAGTTGACGTTTTCCGCAATCGGCACCTTTAACGATGGGAGCACGCGCGACGTTAGCAGTCTTGTCACAAACTGGTCTTCCTCCGATGGCACGATAGCGGAAAACTTCGGAACAACCCCGGGCAATTTCAAAGGCAAGGGCGTCGGACCCGCTACCATCACGGCTACCATAGGCACCTTTACTCCCTCGGCAACGCTTACCGTCAGTGACGCTACATTGCAGTCGATCGCGGTGGCTCCGGTCAACGCTTCGGTGGCTGACACCACCAAGCTCAATTACACGGCGACCGGCACTTTTAGCGATGGCAGCACTCAGGATTTAACCACGCAACTGACGTGGTCAGTTCAGGGCAACACGGGGGCGGCATCCGTGAACTCGAAGGGCCTTTTGACCAGCTTATCTCCCGGATCGATCACGGTGACTGCGACCAGCCCCTCCACTCTGGGGTCGATCTCAGGATCGACCGCGGCCACGGTAACTCCCGCCACGCTGCAAACGATAGCGGTGACACCTGCAACTGCTTTTATACCGCCGGGTGGAATTTTTGCTTTTTCTGCAATTGGTACTTTTAGTGACGGTTCCACTCAGGACGTGAGTGCGCAGGCGGTGTGGACTTCCGTCTTCGAGAATGTCGCAACGGTGAAGTTAGGTACGACAACCGGTCTAGGGGTTGGACGAGTCCACGATCACCGCCAAGCTGGGAGCGATCAGCGGAACTGCTGATCTCATGGTGGTTCTTCCGCAACAGGTTTCGCTGGCGATTACCCCTATTACCGTCCAATTCGCTGCCGGGGGTTCGACGCAACTCAAGGCCACGGGCACTTTCATCGACGGCACCACCCAGGATTTCACCACGCTAGTGAATTGGTCGTCTTCCAATTCCGCCGCTGCCACGATTGGCTATCAGACCGGACTTGTGTCAGGTTCAGCTACTGGAGTATCTACCATCACCGCGACCCTGGGGTCGGTAACCAGCACTGCACAAGTGACGGTGCAATGAGCACGACCAGTCAGGCCAATGCGCCTAAGAGTCATCCAGTGTCCTTATTGCGTGGAAGGTGACAACTTCATGGTCATGAAGGCCAGGGCTGACGGGCACTGGTTCTTGTGCGCACACTGCGCGCATGTTGTTATTCCGGACCTGCCATCCTATCAATGCAATTGCAGGAAGTGCTCCGAACTGGGCAGGCCACTATACTCAGATTCCAGATAGCGCTGTTGCCCAAATCTGCGATTGCTTAGCAAACCGAACCCGGCGTCTTTTGCCGACCCCGAACTCCAATTTCTTCCCATCCTCGCCGACTGGCCTCAATCAGGGCCGGTTCCAAATATATTCATTTCCACAGACGTAAGGATTCAGGGCGCAAAATTTACCATTCCTTAACTTGCGTGTCATCTTGGCGAAACAAGTTTGCACGACACTCGCTGCACCTAAAGTTCAAGAAAAAAATAGGATTCTAGCATTTGCAGAAATGGCCAAGCCCATATTACAAGTCGGTAGCGCTCCACATGCAGACCATTTCTGGGAGCCGCAAACTTGAATTCGATGGAAAATGTACATCGTAGCGCCGTCCCGGGTGGCGCAGAGTCTTCGGCCCTAGAAGCGAGAAACGAAACGCCAAACAAGGGCTCGATCAGCTTCCTTCCCAGTCCGTCTGGCGATCCAATGCCCTTGGACGCGGATGGACCAACAGCCCCTCGCGACGTTTTGATCGCCCTGACCTATGGCTTGGAACTTGTAAGGAATGGCGCGATGCTGGTTGCATCTGAGGGTCGTCCTCACCTTGCGAATCGCGCCGCACTCGCGATTTTGAAGAAGAAAGACGGCTTGTCATTATCGAGAACGGGATTGATTGCTGACCGCGCCGCTGACACCCGCTTGCTGTTGAAGCTGCTGCAGGATGCGATCACGGCTCCGGAACGAGGTGAGCCGAAAGGCTCGCCGCTCACGCTGCCGCGGAAAGCTGCTCACACTGCCCTAATCGTGCGGGTGGTCCCGGGACCTGGCCTAGACTCCTGGGTTGGCACCGAGAATCGGGCCGCTCTGGTAACAATGTATGATCAGGACTTGGGCCTCGAAGTGGACGAGTCGGTGCTTACCAAATTGTACGGTCTCACCCGCGGAGAGGCGGCCCTGGCGTCGCACCTGCTGCAGGGAAAATCAATTGAAGAAGCTGCCGCGAGACTCTTTATCAGTACCCATACTGCCCGGACTCATCTCAAACGCATCTTTATGAAGACCGACACGCACCGTCAGACCGAACTTGTGGTGCGCATGTTCTCGTCCGTTTTGTAGCGAATTTTCTGCCCTCTGCGCTATCCGGGCGATCGCCGATCAACCTTCCGGAAATCCCGCCGCAACGTAATTGTGTGAGTAGAGGGGTTCCTCACTGTCTCCTCGATTTTCAGGGCTCTGAGATTTTCAGGCATCTTGGAAGGCGAAACTTCTGTCAGGGTGACGAATACCTCATTTGGGGGATTACAAGGTCTGCTTACTCCTCCAGAGTACGCTACTAGGAGGACTATGCTATGTCTTGCAAGATGCATATCGTTCGGGGCTCTGCGGGAAGGCTCTTGGGAGCGGTGGTTGCGCTTGCTCTATTGATCCCAGCGGCGGCAATGGCAGATAATCTCTGTCAGCCGGCCTCGGTTTGCGTCACCAACAATCTCGGCACGCTGTCCGGGACGACCAGTGGGCTGACGCTGACCGGTTCTGTCGTGACCGAGATCGGCAGTCTTCAGGGATCTAATTTGGGTTCGCTCACCTTTACCACCGGAGCACTACTCAGTGGCAGCCTCGCAGGGCCAGCAGCGACTTTCGCTGGGGGCGCGGGCAGCAGCTTTGTAATCATGGAGAACACTTCGACCTTCACCGGAACCTTATTTTCGGGCACCTTCACTGGTCCCATTAACTGGACCGTGACCGGAGACAAGCTCAACAGCCACGGCGTTGTGACAGGCTGCATGGCAGGAGGCTGCGTTTACACGCTTAGCGGTAGCCTCACGGGCACATGGGCAAACGGCATGACCTACAACGGCGCAACGACGCAACTTACGTTCCGCAGCAATAAACCGTTCAACGGGTCGATCGGTCTCTCTCAAGGAAACACGTTTGTTGTGACTCCCGAACCCGGGACGCTGGCGTTGATGGGGACTGGGTTCTTGGGGATCGGGTTGATCGGGATGCGAAAGTTCAAGTCTAAGGGGAACACGAATTCCGGCAGTTGGGCGTTGTGATAGTTGTGTCTTAGAGCAGTCGGGGCGCAGGGTGGCAGGTTTTTGGGAATTCAATAAAAGGATTGTGCTCATATTGATTACCAGCCTCAAGCGAATGCTTGGGGCTGCCTGCTTTCTGGGCCCCTCGGAGTATCGTGAGCGCCGCGATGATGAAGCTCCTTCTCCGTCTCAAAAATCTGGCGAATCGCGCGGTTGATCGAAGTCGGCCATTGAACTCCCGCAATACCCTATTTGGGGGATTACATGTTCTTCCCCATGGAAGATGATCTTCGGGAAGTTAAGGAGCTTTTATGCAGAGTTGTGTCATTCAGGATAGCAACTTTCGCGGGAACATCGAATTGAGTTCGCACTCGCGCTACAGCTTTTATCGCTACTCCCTCTGGCGCGCAAATTCGGGCGAACACCTCTTTGATGGTGCGGCCGGTGACCGGACCGAAGCTCTAGACACGATGCGCGCCCATATCCGCTACTTGTCTGCAGGAGAAGGACTGGCCGCGAGGGAGTAGCACGTCCTATGAAATTACCTCGACCTGTACAAGCAGCTCAAGACATCCAGAGAGCCGCTGGAAACCCAGAGAGGTTCGATGTTATTGATCTCGGGCCTTTCGACAACAACCGGAATGACGTACTTGCGCTGAATGACGTCGCGCAGTGCGCTGGCGTATCTCTCAACCCTGAAACCGGCCGGATCGAGGCTTTCCGGCAGGCCGATGGAGCCCGCAATATGTTGGGAACGCTAGGGGGTTCTTTCAGCATTGCTCACGATCTGAACAACCAAGGAGAAGTCGTCGGCGGATCCTCTAACCGAGGGCGATGAGAACTTCCATGGTTTCCTTTACCGCGACAACCGGCTTCATGACTTGAACGAGTTCTTGGATCCGGGAACTGGGTGGGAACTTCTTCAGGCTTTGGGCATTAACAATCACGGGGAGATCATCGCCATCGGCAACAATACCGGTCAGGATCGCATCGTCCTGCTCCGGCCCAGAGCATGAGTGTGACCTGAGACTGCGGCGGGCGCGGTCTCATTTCCCAGGGAGCAGCAAATGTTCTTTCACATATCCAGCCTAGCCAGGCAAGGGATAAGGTTGTGTCTCTTTCTCCTAGTGTACGGTTCAATTCTCCACGCAACTCCAATCGAAGCACGCGCAGGGTGGCAACTGCGAGACTCGAAGCGCATCCCCGGCCTCGGCATAGCCTCAAGCGAAACGAAGAGAACATTCGAACTGTCGGCGATCGACGCGATCTTTGCACCTGGCAGTAGCCGGGGAGTCTTGTTGGAGCCGAACGACGCCGCTTCCTCTCACACCAGCAGTGGCGCTAATCCAGTCGAGATTCCAGAACCGCAGCCACTGCTGCTGTTGGGAACGGGCTTGCTTGCAATGGCAACCGTGATCCGTCGCCGTCTGTTGGCTTGAATGCGAGCGCTCGCTGTTGACACGAATCTCTGCTGATACGAACGGGGCAGCTAAGACGAGTCCCCGAAGGGTTCGCCGAATCGGAAACTCCATCCCCGCGCTTTAGTGCGCAGTCGCATTTCGGCTCCTCTTCTGCCAAGCCACAACCAGCAGGGATCAGGAACGGTTATTGATACAATAAATTCTGGAAGGACTGTCGCGGGAAAGTAGGTTGAATGCGCTTGGATCGAACCGACTCGAGGGGGCCTATGATACGTAAAATCAAAGCGGGAATTAAGCTCATCGCGGGAAAACGCCGTGCAGGGCCGGACCTACCGCTTTTTCCAGATGACGCGTTTCTGATCGCGTATCCTAAGTCAGGTAACACGTGGACCCGCTTTCTGGTGGGGAATTTGCTTTATGGCAGCGGAGTAGATTTTCTAAATATTCCGCGACTGATTCCGCACTTTGATGTGATGCCGGGGCGGTTTTTCCTCAGTATGCCGCGGCCTCGTGTGATCAATTGTCACGAAGCGTACCGGCCCCACTATAAAAGAGTCATTTATGTGGTTCGTGACCCTCGCGATGTTGTGGTTTCCCTGTTTTATTTCCAACGCAAGCGCCGGATCATCGAGGATAGTTATCCGCTGGACCAGTTCGTTAGCCGATTTATTGCTGGAGAAGCGGTCGGTCCTCCCCGCTTGGGATCTTGGCAACAGAACGTGGGAAGCTGGTTGGCCATGCGCGAAAATGATCCTACGTTCTTGCTTCTACGTTACGAAGACATGTTGCGCGAGACCGAATCAGCCTTGAGGAAAATAGCTTCGTTGCTCGGTGTAGATGCCACGCCTGAGCGGATTTCGCAAGCCGTGGAACGTAGCTCCGCGCTGGAGATGAGAGGCCTCGAGAAAGTTCAAGGCAAAGAGTGGCATCAATCGAAGGGTACGCGCCAGGAGATTCCTTTCGTCCGCTCGGCGCGATCGGGAGGCTGGAAAACGGCCCTTTCAAAAGATGCCGCCTCCGAAATCGAGTCGGCGTGGGGGCCGTTAATGGACCGGCTCGGATACGAGCGCTCGACCGATTTGCCTTCCGGCCGACTGGAACAAAACGTCGTGGGAGAACTACGCGGTTGATCGAGCGAACCGGGGTGTTGTCTCGAGCGTTTGAAGGGCCTTTTTTAATCCGCTGGTTTACACGATCTGTCATCCTGGCCTGCCTGCGCAAATCGACTTTCTCGCCCATGATGGAGCTTCGTCCACAAGGACGTCCGACAGATCAGGTTTTTCTCGCGCGGACTCAACCGTGTCTCTGTGCCACGCCTGCGTGATTTATGCATTCAACGCAGCGCCGCACGTCGGTATATAAGATTTGATTTTTCGGAACTTTGCTATGCCAAGGATGGCGCGGACAATCTTGCCGAGAATCAGGAAGTCTCTCCAGACCAGAGGTCTTCCGGCGACCATTTGGCAGTGCGCGGTGGGGCCTTATACCCTCCTCCGGCATTACCTGAATAATCGCAAACGCTACGTTACCTATAGCGATGAAGACCAATTTGACGTGCAACACGGAGTCGAAACCACTAAGCGAGTTCACCTGACCGATTTGGAGATTGACAGTCCGAATTGGATACACGCCGATGGATACTGGCCGACGCCGTCGCATGTCTTTCAAAATGTACTCTCGGAGCTGAACACAAAGTACGACAATCTGGTGTTTATCGACTTCGGATCTGGCAAAGGCCGAGTCTTGCTCATGGCGTCGGAATTTCCCTTCCGCAAGATCATCGGTGTCGAGTTCTCCAGTCAGCTCCATGCTATCGCTGAAGAAAACGTACGGCGCTACCAAAGCACGACGCAGAAGTGCCGGGATGTCACGTCGATCTGCGCGGACTTCACTCAGTTCCCGATCCCGACAGACCCCTTGTTTGTGTTTCTCTACAACCCGTCGTCCTTGGAGATCACTTCCGCTTTAGCCCGCAATATTGCCCAGTCGTTGCGCGAGCATCCCCGGGAGCTATGGGTCTTCTACGTGACGCCCGCCTACGACGTCTTCGAGTCGGGGAATCCGTTGGCACTCCGTAAGATCAAATCAACCGCGAAGTATGCTATTTACACTAACCGCTCGGACTAGAGCCATTCTTTCCCAGCCGCTCCGCTAGCACCGCGGCAAAACGTTCCGTGTTCCGAGCCATGTCGTAATCGCGGATGACTCGAGCCCGCGCTTCCGTCCCAATCCGTGCGCATAGCTCCGGCGAATCCAAGAGAGTGCGGATCTTGTCTCTGAGATCCTCCATGTCCGCCACGGTGAAGAGCATTCCGTCAACCCCATGCTCGATCAACTCCGGAATGCCAGTGATGCAAGGCGCTACGCACGGTATCTGCATGGCCATGGCTTCCATCAACACCATCGGAATGCCTTCCGCCAGGCTGGACAACACGAACAGATCTGTCCCGCGATAGAGCGCCATGAGTTGATCTTGATCGACCCAGCCAGCGAATTCGACGTGGGATGCAATGCCGAGTTCGGCGGCGCGATTCTCCAGCCAGGACCGGTCGGGGCCATCTCCTACCAACCGCAAATGAACCGGACGCCTCCCGAGTTGAGGCCTGCGATGGCTTCGAGCAGCAATGCCTGTCCTTTCTCCGGCGCCAACCGTCCTACGCTCAGAATCGACGGCGTCCCCGAGAACGACCGTTGCGGTCCCGGGGTAAACTCGGTTGCGTCGATGCCGAGCGGAACGTGGACAAGCTTCTCCCACTCACTGCGATTGCAGGAGAGCATCAACTGGCCACGTCCGTGACCGCTGATCGAGCGCACAAACTGAGCGCCTTCAATGAGCTCGGCCAGGTGGGATTCCGAGGGATTGTGCAATTCTCCAAAACCATATACTCCAAACGACATGGTCACGGGGAAGGTTCGCGCGATGATCAGAGCAACAGTTGCGGAGAAACTTGCGTGCACATGATGAATACCGTATTTGCGCATGTGCCGGCCCACCAGGATCGCTTCGGCAAAATAGGCCAGATGGTAAATTGCTCGCTTGGGGCTGCCGCGACCTAATCGGAGAGCGAAGAACAATCCGCGCAAGTAACGTACTGGATGCTGTAGAAACTCACCCAGGTTCAACCATACAGCTCTGGACGCCGGCATGGCCTTGACGCAGAAAGTGCGAGCCGTCTCTTCACGCTCTTGCGGATTCAGCTTTTCCAGAGGACGGTCAGGTGGGCTCACGGATGCTGCTGCAACGTCTAGACCAAGGGTTCGAAGATGCCTTATTTCAGCCAGCAGGTAGCCATGATTGATCGCCGTGAACTGCCCAATCAGATAAAGTAACTTGGTACGGTCAGCCACGGGCCGACCGCTCCGCCGCCACGACGGCGGCAATCCCCTCCGCCAACGACGTACGCGGCCGCCAGCCAAGTTCTGCGGCTGCGTGAGAAGTATCTGCGACCACATCCATGATCTCTCCTGGACGGGTCTCGTCGGCGCTCACTACAGGTTTGGAGACCCCAGCTGCATTCTGGACTAGCTGCACCACGTCCGCCACACTCGCCGAATGGCCACTTCCCAAGTTGAAAATGCCACGCGCTTCTGCTCGCAGCGAGGCGACGAGAAACTCGATAGCGTCTCCGATATAAAGATAATCTCGCTTGGGGCGCAGGTCCTGGACGCGTACGACTTCGACGGATGGGTCGAGCACCTGACGCGCAATCGAACGGAATCAGGAACGAGCCACGCTGTCCCGGACCGTAAATGTTAAAAGGACGCACGATCAGAAGCGAGATTCCAAAACGTTGCTCATAAAATCGCGCCGTGTCTTCGGCGAGAATCTTCGTGTGCGCGTATGGATTAGCTGCCACCAGGGGATGGTCTTCCGCAATCGGCAATCGTTGCGGCTGACCGTACACATAGGAACTTAATAGCGTAAGCGCGGCATGATTCTGGCGGCAGTGTTCGAGAACATTCACCGTCCCCATCACGTTGGTATGGTAGAAAGAGCGTGGATTCTGCCAGCTTTCTGGCACATAGCTCCTCGCCGCCAAATGAAATACGTGGCTCACACCCTCCATGGGCAGCGAGCAACTGGCAATGTCTCCGTCGGCACTCGAATGCTGCCGCACGACGCGGCCCTGAGATTCCAGCGCCGTTACCAGGTGGCGCCCGAGGAAGCCTGTCGCTCCGGTTACCAGGATCTCATTTTTCATCCGGCAAGAGTTGCTTCCGACGGTCATCAAACTCGTCTACCGCGCGCATGTAGTCGTCCACACGTCCAATATCAAGCCAATAACCCGAGTGGCGTTCGACGTGGACCGACTCGTTGTGCGCAAGCATGTCCAGCATCAGGTCATCGAAGCCGTACTTCTGTCCCGCCGGCACGCGTTCGAGAACCGATCGATTCAGGATGTAAACCCCCATGCTCACCAGATACTGAAACTTCGGTTTCTCCTCAAATCCGACGAGCTGGTTCTCGCGGGCGTGAAGCACTCCGTAATCGACGATGTTGGTGCGTTCGGAGGCGGCGATGGTGAATTGCCTTCCGCGGCGGACGTGCTCCTCGTACAACTTTTGCATCGACAGATCGGTGAGCACGTCGCCATTCATCAACAAGAAATTTTCCGGCAAGTCGCGGATCAGGCACAGAGGCGCAATCGTGCTGAGCGGAACGGTTTCGAGCGAGTAATCGATGCTGATTCCCCACCGCGATCCGTCGCCACAAAATGCACGCACGATCTCCGCCTGGTAGTTCACGGCTAAGGTAACGCGATCGAAACCCTGGCTCGCCAGTTGGCGAAGTATTACTTCAAGAATAGGATATTCGCCGATCGGCATCAGGGGCTTGGGCAGCACAACCGTATAAGGGCGAAGACGACTGCCCTTGCCACCAGCCAAAACTACCGCGCGCTTAGACATTGTAGAGGTTGGCCTTATACCGGCGCAGATTCTCCGGCTGACGAAACCAGCGTACCGTGCGCTCCAGACCTTCACGCAACGGAATCTGGGGAACAAAAGCGCTCGCATTCCGAAGCTTCGAATTGTCACATTTCAGGCGTTGGACCTCGCTTTTTTCCGGGCCGAAATCTCTTCTCGTCGCTGACTACCCGTATGCTGGAACCCATGATCTCACCGATGAGTTTGACCAAATCGCCAACGGCAATCTCGTGGTTTGAACCGATGTGAAAGACTTCGCCTTGGCCGCCATCCATTTCGGCAATCGCCAGGAAACCGCGGCATGTATCTTCGACGTAGGTAAAATCGCGGGTAGCGGTCAGGTTGCCAAGGGAAATGGTAGATTTACCTTCAGCTATTTGAATGATGATGCTGGGGATCACGGCACGCGCCGACTGCCGGGGTCCGTAGGTGTTGAATGGACGCGCCACCACCACGGGAACGTCAAATGAATATTGAAAGCTCAGAGCGATGCAGTCGGATGCGATTTTCGTAGCGCTGTAAGGAGACTGCGGCTGCAAGGGATGTTTTTCATCGATCGGCACGTACTGTGCCGTGCCGTAGACCTCGCTCGTCGAAGTCTGGATAAATCGTTTCACGCCATTTCGCCGGGCAGCCTGGCACAGATACAAAGTACCCTTTACGTTCGTATCCACGAAGCTGTCTGGAGCTCGATACGAGTAAGGGATCGGAATGAGAGCTGCCAGATGAAACACGATATCGACGCCGCGAGTTAGCTCATCACAGAGGTGGGCGTCGCGAATGTCGCCAGTCACGACCTCGATTTGCTTGAGGCAGCCGGTCTGTTCCAGCCATCCCCAATCGTTGAACGAGTTATATTGGCTCAATACCCGGACACGCGCTCCCGCGGCGACGAGTTGCTCGGCGAGATGCGAACCGATGAAGCCATCGGCTCCAGTCACCAGCACTTGCGCATTGCGGATGTTTGCCATAATGGTTTTACAATTCCAATCTCTACGGGTCGTGATGTGTCAGACCGGTACGAGAACGAGCATACTCCGGCCCACACATGGTTCTTCCAACCATTTCTCGATGTGCAGGTTAGCTGGTGAGCTTCCGACTGAATGGATACTCTACTGGTACGTGCCGGGCTATTTTAACAAAAAGCTTGGGAAAAAGGCGTTCCAAAAACAGGAAATTACTGACGGGTTGACCGTGCCCCGTGCGGCTATCCTGCCGGAATTAACCTTGCGTGCATCTCTGGCGGCCGATTCTGGAATACTATGATGCAGAGATGCTGTTGCCGGAACCGGCTCACTGCCGGGCATCCCGGGAGTTCGAAGAATCGGATGAATACCTCCTCTCAGCCTGATAGGCAGCAGATTATGCCTGACGCCGGACTACAGCCTGTTCTGGCGAGCGTGGTCATCCCAGCCTACAACTGCTCGGATTGCATCGCGGAGGCCTTAAATTCGGCGCTGGAACAGAGGTTTTCGGAGTTCGAAGTGATTGTAGTCAATGATGGCTCTTCCGATACGCCTCAGCTCGAGCAGGCGCTAGAACCTTACGGGCAACGGATCCGGTACATCAAGCAAGAGAATCAAGGACCCAGCGGGGCCCGCAACACGGGCATTCTTGCGGCGCGCGGAAAATATATAGCATTCCTCGATAGTGACGACCTATGGCGTCCGGGCCACCTGGCGAGGCAGATCGCCCTTCTTGAGGCGAATTCGTCCTTGGGTCTGGTTTATGCGGATGCCATGTTGACCGTGGATGGCGTCCCTGTGCGCACTTATTTTGAAGACTGCCCGCAAAGCCATCCGGTGACCTTCGAATCTTTGGTGAAAGAAGAATGCTCAGTGATCACTTCGGCGACCGTTGCGCGGCGCGACGCCCTGGTTCAAGCCGGCTTGTTCGATGGTCAGTTCAGGCGCTGCGAGGACTTCGATCTTTGGACAAGGATGGTGTACTGCGGCTTTCAAGTTGAATATGTCCGCGAGGTACAAGTCGTACATCGCTCTCGAAATGGTCTTTCTTCGGATGCAGAGTCCATGAAGCGGTCTCTGGCTGCTGTTTACAAGAAGATGTCCCAACTGCCTGTTTCTGGGATTCAAAAGGATCTGATTCTTGCACGGCAGGCGCGAGCTGAAGCTGAACTGCAGCTTGAGCTTTGCAGAAAGTCCTTGCTCGCCGGAGATCATGTTCAGGCGCGGTCTGCGGCTGAGGCCGCAGTGCGTGTCCTTGACAATTGGAGATTGCGCCTTGCGGTGGTTGCGCTGCGGGTGGCTCCGCTCCCGTTTGCGGCGAGTTATCGGGCCTACGCGCGAATCCTGGCCCGCCGCAGACGCGCTCGTCTGGAGCGACTGCGGAAGATCGAGTGGCAACAATTGGAGGTCCACGGCAAATGATTTATGGCATTCGATCGGTTCTCGGTTACCTCCTGGGCACCGATAAAGCGGAGCGGAACTTCGCGGTTTATCCGGATGACACTTTTCTCGTCTCGTATCCGCGATCTGGGAATACGTGGACTCGCTTTCTCATTGCCAATCTGATGTACCCTGCAGAATGCGTCACCTTCGCCAATATTGAGCGCTTGATCCCGGATACTGCTTCGCAATCCAATCGCGCACTCAAACGCACCTCTCGTCCTCGCATCATCAAGACCCATCAATAATTCGATCATCGATACCGAAGGATGATTTACATCGTTCGTGACCCACGGGACGTGGCGCTCTCCTACTACGACTTCCACTGAAATTACCGCACGATTGAAGATAGTTATCCCCTGGAAGCGTGGGTGAAAGATTTTGTCCGCGGCAAGCCTGACCTCCGCCGATTGGGGCACTTGGGGCGAAAATGTGGCGAGTTGGCTCTACACTCGCAGCCGATCTCACGGATTTTCTGCTGCTCCGATATGAGGATATGATTGAAAATACCCCCAGAGAGCTAGCCCGTATCGCTCACCATCTTGGGGTCGAAGTGGCGGAAGATCGATTGAACGACGTAACCCGGCGAAGTTCGCTGACGTGATGCGCGAGCTGGAAAAAGTCGAGGACAGCGTGTGGCCGGCGACCAAGAACCTTCGGAAAGAATTCCCTTTTGTTCGGGTCTCGAAAGGCCGGGGCTTGGCGAACCAAACTTCCTGCGCCGTGCGTGGCCTCGATCGAGTCTACTTGGGGAGACTTGATGTCGACGTTAGGCTACGAACTGGTCTCGACGGGTGCGCCCTCAAACACGATCGGTCGCCAGCAGGAAGTTCGGTGAAGATGACGTCGTGTAACGTCAGCAAGAATTTCGTATACACCTCTACAGTTCCACTCCGCTAGGCATCGGCTTGCATTTGACTCTCTTCGCGAAGCGGTCTTTTTGTCAAAATACGGAGATCGATATAAACCCTGCGCCAGGAGATTCTCAGTTGGATAGTTCGAAGCCCGCCGTAGTCGCAAGTGAGCAAACCACCTCCGGCGATTCGCGGATAGCGCCCCCCCTCGAAGGTGGGTCGTTAGCCTCCAATCTTGCTTGGCGTGCGCTCGCTAACTGGTCGAGCCAGTTAGTCTCGTGGGCGGCGTTGCTGGTCGTCGTTCGACTGCTCTCGCCCTCGGATTTCGGGCTCGTGGGAATGTCGGTAGTGCTCTTTTGGTATTTGAAGTTTTTGGGTGGGTTCGGAATCACGCCCACGGTGATTCGCAATCGACATCTAAGTGAGGAAGCTATTGCCCAATTGAATACGATGGGCGTAGTGTTCGGAATAGGGTCGTTCCTATTGGCCTGCCTGTTCGCCTATCCAGCGGCACTGTTTTTCAAGACTCCTCGAATGGCGACGGTTGCGGTGGTTACCTGCATTGCTCTTATACCGACCGGCATCCGCAGCGTACCCGAAGGGCTACTGAATCGGGAGATGCGCTTCAATTTGCTTTCGCTGCTCGATGCGCTTCGTGACGTTCTGAGCGCAGTCTTGACCGTCCTGCTGGCCTGGTTGGGCTTCCACTATTGGGCCCTAGTGTTGGGCATTCTTGGTTCGGAATGTGTCCGATGCGCGATGATTCTGAGTGCGCGGCGCCATCGGTTTGCGTGGCCACAGATGGCTACGCTACGAGAACCTCTAACCTTCGGCTGGCGAGTGTTGATCTCCGGTTTTGCCTGGTCCACCTACAACACGCTCGATAACGTAACGGCTGGACGTGTTCTCGGCGAATCGGCGCTCGGTCTTTACGGGATGGCGTGGAATCTCGCCAATACACCCCTTGAGAAGATTGTTTCTCTGGTCACCACGCTGGTCCCGGCGTATCTCTCCCGTGTGCAGACCGATCTGGCTGCTTTGCGTCACTATGTGCGAGCCCTTACAGAGATGATTGCGTTGGCGACGTTCCCGGTCACCATTGGCCTGGCTTTGGTGGCTCGCGAAGCTGTTCCTCTGATCATGGGGCGAAAGTGGGATGGAATGATCGCGCCCCTGCAGGTGCTTTGTGTCTACGCAGCGGTTCGCTCGGTAGTTGCACTGTTGCCCAAAGTTTTAACTGCCTGTGGAAATCCGCGATTCGTGATGCGGGTTGAGGTGATGGGACTTGTCATTATGCCGATCTCTTTCTGGATCGGCAGTCATTGGGGAATCGAGGGCATCGCTTTCGGCTGGGTTTTTGGTTATCCGATTATCGCTTTGGCGGAGTACTGGAAGACGATGAAGACAATCGAGATGGGGATGGGAGACTACTTAAAGGCCTTGCGTCCTGCATTGGACGGCTCGATTGCCATGGCGCTTGTGGTTGCCGGGCTCCAGCATTCCTTGCCCTCAGGCCTGTCCCCTTGGCTTCGTTTGGTGGCTGAAATAGGCGGCGGGGCAGCCACGTACATTGCCACGGTCATGCTATTGCACCACGAGAGAGCGATGCATTTCTTGAACATTGCGAAGCGGATCCGAAAACCCAAAGTCGTTGAGGCGACCGCTGCGACATCGTAGCGTCAGGATCATTTGCCTATTAACCATTTACCTCTGAACCGAAAGAGAGTTTGAATTTGCGTACCATGAGATACGAAATCCTGCACGAATTTCCTGATCCTTCGCTCGAGGCGGCGTGGCGCGACCTTTTGAATCGCCTAGAGATACCCGCGCACTACGATGCACCGGAATATTTCCTGGAACCGCATTGGGCGGGCAAGAAGCCGTTCTCAGTTCTTGCGATTTCGGGCGACCAAGCATCGGCAGTGCTGACCGGAATCCATGATCGCGGACAGGTTGTGTGTGGGTTGCCATCGCGGCCGCAAATCGCACTCGACCCCAAGGCTGACATAACGGCAGCACTCGAAACACTTCTACAGGGGCTTCTGAAGGAGGCGGCAAAGTCAGAACTATTGACCGTGTACAGTTGGCCTGCCTTGGAACTTTCATCGTTTGCCGCACACGGATTTCGTCGTCGACAATTGCAGGGCAATGTGGTGCTCGATCTCACGCAAGGGGCAAACGCTCTTTTCCAGCAGTTCTCCAAAGACCGCCGTCGGAATATCCGGTTTGCCGAGAAACACGGAGTCAGCGTACGGCTGGCCACGACCAGAGAGGACTTTCTCCGCGCCTATGAGGTGTATCTCGCCTGGTACGACAGTCAGGGCGAAAAGGTAAAAGGAGAGCGTCGGTCTTTCGAGAATTTTGAAACCGCCCAACTGCTTACCGCGAATCGCCGTTTATTCCTGGCTGAGCTGGAAGGGAAAGTGGTGGCTATTAATATGTTCCGCTTTTACCCGGGCGGGTTGTTTGAGTCGGCGGCGAATTATTCTCTCAATGAATCCTTGCATCTGAAACCGAACGATCTGCTGCAATGGAAAGGAATCGAGTGGGCCTGCGGTCAGGGACTGCGCCGCCATTCGCTGGGTGGAGCGCATCCGTTTCTCAAGCGCTTTGGCGGTACCACAGTTCCCATTATCCGCTACCGTCTGGACCGCACCCTCTTACACAAGCACGACCTGCGGGAAACTGTCGCGGATATCGCGCGAAAGAAGTTCCGCAGAATTCCTCCATCCATGCAGGAAAAGGTTCGGCGCGCCCTGGGCAAGAAAGGAAAAAGCGCCGGAAACGGCAAGCGGGAATCGCCGGAATCTGAGGTTGGCGGGGCTGAAGCCGGTTCCACCAAGGTCCGAAATGTGAAGACAAGAGATTAAGCTCCCACGGTATTTACCTCCTTCCAAACTTCAGTGAGTGTCCCACTGCCGTCGCTCTGCGTGTACTTCTGGCTGCTACATGGCTACGCCCAATCGTTATCTTCCTCCGCGGGCTGAGCTTCGCTAAGTTGAACGATAGTACGGAACCCGGTCGATTCAGGTCCGTGCAAATCTATCCGAGGTTACTCCTTTGTGCCTGCGAGAAAGCTCCCCCAGCCGGCCGCGCTCACAGTACATTTTTCGTTCAAACCTCCCATGCATCGCCATACTCGCGGTTGTTTGCGAGTTATTGACGATCAGCGCGGGTTGTGGCTTAAGCGGCGCTAGTCAGAGTGCGCAGCAGCACGCAGTCGGCGTCGCAAGTTCAGGTCGCCGTTTCGCCTCGCAGCGCCATGCTGAGTCCAGGCGCACAGCAGAGGTTCACGGCAACCGTGCAGGGTACTAGCAACTCTGCCGTGATCTGGGCGGCATCGGCCGGATCGATCTTAAGCGATGGCACTTTCGTTGCGCCGATCGCAAGCAATGGAAGCACAAATCACGGTTACGGCGACCAGCGTCAGCGACTCGGCTCAACGATCCACCAGCCTGGTGACGATTCAGCGCCCGTCGGCCCTTGCCATCACCACCTCCTCGCTGAGCGCAGCGGTGGTGAATGCATCGTATGAGGGAGGTCTTGCCGCAAGCGGGGGTACTCCGCCATACCATTGGGTGACCTCCGCCGGATCACTTCCGCCGGGCATTCTATTGCAGCCTACGAGTGGTACACTTACAGGTACAGCGAGCCAGCCGGGAACCTATTCTTTTACTGCGAAGGTCGGCGACGCAGGATCGAACTCCGCGACCCAAAACCTCACGCTTGCCGTGTCTGCCGCGACCAGCAGTAGTTTTGACGGGCCCGCCGAGTTGCCCCGGGTGTATCTCAACACCACGCTCGCCGACACACCCGCGCCCGGTTCCACGATTAACGTAGCGGCGAACGGCGACTTGCAAGGCGCGCTGAATAGTGCCAGTTGCGGAGATACTATCGAATTGCAGGCGGGCGCCACGTTCAACAGCGGTGGCACTTTTGGTGGCCCTTACACGCTGCCCGCGAAGTCCTGCGATGATCAGCACTGGATCATTGTTCGGACCAGCGCTCCCGATTTCAGTTTGCCCACGGAAGGTACCCGTATGACTCCTTGCTATGCCGGAGTGTCGTCTCTGCCCGGACGGCCGGCATTTCTCTGTCCAGTTCGACGAAGAAAGTTCTTGCGACGATCTCCTACTCGGGCACGGGAGATGGTCCGCTTCATTTCGCCGACGGCGCCAATCACTACCGCTTGCTTGGACTTGAGATTACCCGCGCCACGAACGACGGGATATCCGTAACCGCGCTCGTCGCGCCAGATAAAAGGATGGCTCCATGACGTCAGATCGTACTGGATCGCCTCTATATCCATGGCACACCCAAGGATGAGACCCGGCGCGGTGTGGAATTAAGCGGTGGGACCAGCGTAGCCGTGCAGGATTCCTATATCTCTGACATTCACTGCAACTCTGGCGGCAGCTGCGTCGATTCGCAGGCGGTCTCCGGCGGAATCGGTTCGCTGCCCATGGGGCCCTACAAGATCGACGACAACTTTCTTGAAGCGTCGGGCGAAAATATAATTTTCGGCGGTGGAGCCGCAACCCAGACTCCGGCCGACATCGAAATACGCTTCAATCACTTTTTCAAACCCATATTTTGGATGACGGGCCAGCCCGGCTTCTGCAAAGCCGGCCTTTCATCGTTAAGAATCAATTTCGAACTGAAAAATGCGCAGCGCGTTCTGTTCGACTCGAACGTGTTAGAAGATACCTGGGGTGGCTTTACGCAGCACGGATATTCCGTCGTGATTACTCCCAAGAACCAGCACGGCGGTAAGGGGGCAGATGTTTGTCCGCTCTGTCTGGTCACCGATGTTACCGTGCGGTACGTCACGATCAGCCACGTGGGAGGGGCTTTTTGATCGCTAACGCGCTAGCCGGACCAAACGGAGGCGCTCCCTCGCAGGGTCAACGCTACAGCATTCATGACGTAATCGCGGATGACATCGACGCGGCTAAGTACACGGGTCACGGTTCTTTCGCCCAACTATCTACTGTCGCCACCCCGCTTACTGCAGGATGTGACAATCAACCACGTCACAGCCTTCCCACCGCATGTGCTGTTCGATGTGGGCGCGCCCGAACCTGTCAAATGCCGGGATCGTCTTCACCAACAGTATCGTTACCAGCGGAGATTCCGCTATCACTTCCACGGGACCATTTCCGGATGCCGAGAACTGCGCGCGCTTTGACGTTCCCTCGACGACGATGGCGGAATGCTTCTCTGGTTCTATCGTTCTCGCCCAACGCGATCCTGGCCGCGCCCACGCTTGCCCGCCGTCCAAGTGGCCCACCGGCAACGTCTTTTATTCCACGGCCGCAATTGGCTTCGTGAACTACCACAACGGAGTCGGCGGCGACTACCATCTGCTGCCGTCCAGTCCGGCAAAAGGGGCCGCTAGCGACGGCTCCGACCCCGGAGCCAACGTGGACGCAGTCCTCAGCGCCGTCAGCGCCGTACAGTAGCTCTCTCGAATACGCTTGAAGTAGGGGTGCCCCGAGCTCGCCCCTTGAGCGCTGGGGGCGTCCTGAGGGCAGGTGGGGCCCTGAAGGATTACCAAATCAAACTCTCGAGTCTCAGTAGGTCCCAGGTACGAGAGAAACTCCATCCGCGCCGTGCACAGCAATATTCTCTGGTGATGGTATGGGTTGGAATGTTGTACTCTAGCGCACTCCAGATTGCGCCAATGTAGAGGTTGCCCTTCCCGTCCGACTTGATGCCGTCGACGTTGGTGATGCCGGTGAGCGGGTGAAAGTGACTCCCGAGGTGATAAACCCCGACGGCGAAACGGGTATCTGAAGCAAAGCAGTTCCCAATACCTTGCCATCATGGGTGGCCCACAATGCCCCGGTGTAGCTATCGTAAGTCAGCCCATCTCCGCCGTTGACTCCATTATGCGGCTCCAAGGTAAGAGTGGCCAGAATCGCTCCAGTGACAGGATTGATTTGGATGATGGTATTGTGATCCGCTACTGCGTAAAGATTGCCGTAGCGATCATAGGCGATACCGTCGCAGGTACCCAGCTTCGCAGCCTTCGGAACTAATACAGTCGTTGTGCGCGTTGACAAAGTTAAGCGCACGATCTCAGGCGGATCGACATATTTAGCAATCAGGATGCGTTTGCCCACCGGGCTCGATGGCCAGATCCCGGGCTCCCCCTATGCCACTTGCCAAGATAGTGTTTTCTCCGGTTGTCGGATCGTACAAGTTAACTGTTCCCTGATTCGGCACGATGTAAATGAGCTGGCCCAGCGAGTTCAGCGTCAAGTCGTCTGGATTGAACTCTTTCCCCACTCCAATTGTGTAAATCGTCGAGTACACTCGGCGGTGTTCAGATCCAGTAACTGGATATCGGCATGGCCCTCGTTCGTGATGTAGAGTTGTTGCGCAGACGACGACAAGACGACGACCAAGGATCAGTACAGAAATTATTGCCATTCCACGCAACCCGGCCATTGAACAATTCCTCCAGCAGTAACTTAGTTAACAGTCGAGTATATCGCGGCAACTGGGGAAGCAGCTGCCTTCAATATGAATTTTGGGTTAAATGACTATTACAGTTTGCCCAAGGCTCCTCCCTGTTATGAAGGGCTTTCACGTCCGCTCGGACTGTGCCGGACGGTTAGGAATTTGCAACATTTCCGCGCAGAGCGCTGAAGCAATCCCCAGTCGGGCGAAACTCAGTTGCGAGGGCTTGTTCTGCTTGCGGCGCATGCTTCAACACTCGTATAGTTCCCATCATCCCTCCATCTTCGTGTTGCAGGATGTGGCAGTGGTAGGGGAACGTTCCCACAATGGCAGGATCCCGAAAGTCTATTCTGAGCTTCACGCTGGGATAGTGCCCTGAAACGCCATCCCAATAAGGCAATGCGACGGTGTCGCGAAGATAGTTCTCTTGTACTGCTTTGTTTTCCCGCTCGAGCACAATGAAATGAGTCTGGTGGATATGGAAAGTGTGCACTTCTGGCGAGCGGTTCTCAATAATCCAATCTTCCACGTCGCCCTGCCGAACCGTGATGTTGGGAGCGGCGGCAGGATTGAATGGGGAAGGTTTCCGCCCTTCCTCGGTGATGTAAAAAATGGTCGAAGCTCTGGGACTCTTCGGGTCCAGAACTTTCTCGGAAAAATACAGCTTTCGCTGGCGAGTTGGCCGGACACTCGTGAGCGATGGAGCCTTGGGGGATGAAACTGCTCGCGTTTTCAGCGGGGACGAGGACATCGAAAGTATGGAATCTGGCTGGGGAGCATCTCGCGTGGCAACAATCGTGAGCAGCCACCTTGGAGGCGTGTAGTCGTCGTCATCATCTCGGGTCGAGGTGTTGTTCCCGGTCGGGGTGAGAAGGGCAGAATCCTCGTCATCGACGGATGGGACAGTGTCCACTCCAGCAGTCAGAAGTTGCGTGGACACTCCTTCGCCGGGACTATCGAATAGAAATTCTGCTCGCCCGCCCGGCGGAATAGGGATGCTCTGTATCCACTGGACTGAGTTCTTCAACGCACGCCCCGCACTGGGTTCCTCGTAACCGAGCGGCACCCCATCGAGTGCGACCAGTCCCATGGACTGCCACTTTCCATTGGTCAGCAAATGCAAGTCGAGGAAGGTATCGGCCGATGCGTTCAGGACGCGCCAGAGTTCTCGCTGCAACGGACTCGTCTTGACGATGGCCCTCGGATACTCAGGATAGGGTACAGGAATGAAGTTAACCGACAAGTCCTTGGAGGGGGGCTTCAGAACAGCTTCCGATCTGCGAGCAGCCGAATCGACAACTGGCAGGGCCTGATCCCTGAGCACGAGAAGGCGTTCCGGCAGGCCCGCTACGAGACTGTTGAAATGCTCAATCCCCTCTACGATCAGCGCCCCGGACGCGCCGCCCAACACTTGCTCTTCAGTGTGGCCGTGGGGATGAGGATGGTACCAGTAGAGACCCGGTGGTTGGGTCTTCGGAATTCGGAAGCGATATTCGTAGGATGGTGCACCGGGCTGGACTATTGTGCTGAGCACATCATCCTGATGACAGTTCGGAGGGATCACCAAACCGTGAAAGTGCAGATTCGTCGAGTTTGCCTGCATCTCCCACTTTCCACATGGAGTTCGGGCTTCGTGGGCGAGGGACTTCACGGAAATCGAAGAAACGGCGAGCTGATTCTTCAGCTTCAGAACCAGAAGGTCGCCTTGTCTAACCCGCAAGGTTGGCGCCTCATTCCCGCTGTCGTCCACATAGCAATAGCGAACCCCATCCACAGGATCGGTCGAGCTTTGGAGCGAAAGAGTCGCTTGGAGAATTCCATTCTGACTGCGCAGCTCATGGGGTGCAGCAACCACGCTCCCAGGAGCTTCCCGCGCGCAAACTCGGGCTCTTGCGTCTTGTACAGTTACAAAGAAAGGAAAAAGGGCGACTCCGGTAACAGAGAAAATTGTCAGCATACGGAGTATTCGCCAGCTCGTTCTAGAACGGATCGACAAAATGTCTCCTAAACCGTCATAAAAATCAATATTCGCCACTTGGACAAGGCCGGAAAACGCTGCCGGCTCGACGTTGACACAACACACTGCGTGGCACAAGGCCTGCCGCGTGTTGTGTCATGATAATGCGAGAAGAGCAATCAGCTCCTTGACTGTTGTCTGATGACGCCTGAGTTCAACGGAGTTACCGACAATTGAGCTTACATTTGCTTTCTGAACTCTGAATAAGTGATTATATGACTAGGGCGCAGCTTGATGGTCGGACCAATGCCAGCGTTCGGGGGAGAGAAAACGACTCGCACCTAGGCTCAACGTAACGGTCTTCGGTTCCAAAAGGAGATTCCAGGTTAATTGATGTCCGCCAAAGCATATGACCTACTGAGAAACACGCATAGGGTTCCTGAAATTCTCCGCTGTGCGGGAGAGACGTCACAGTGGCCTCAGATCACCAGTGCGTATTTGGGTTTTTCCAATCTGTCTTATCCGAATCTCCTGCATCTTCGTCGGGGAGATTGCATCCGTCTCCAAGAATTGACAGATCTGAAGACTTTCTGGCAGATCTTTTTGCGGCGAGTTTATCGAGTTGAAGCTTCCGACCGTATCATTCTCGATATTGGCGCCAATGTGGGGTTGTTCACCCTCTATGCGGCCCGGCAAGCACCGAGCGCCAAAATTCTCGCAGTGGAGCCTTTTCCTTCAACTTTCGAGCGCTTGCAGGAGGCCGTCAGGGAGCATCGCTTGACCGGAAGGATCACCTGCTTGAACTTCGCCATCACCGGCGGCGGAGGGATCCGTTTAATGCGGAATGATGCGCTACCGAGTCAACGGCGTACACTCGTCCCGTTCGAACACGGCACTTCCGGTGTTCAGGTTCAGGCCAAGACGCTAGGCCAACTGCTTCGGGAACAAGGTTTGAATTGCGTTGACCTGCTCAAGATGGACATCGAGGGCGGTGAATACGAAGTGCTTCTCTCGACGCCGCCAGATGTGCTCCGCACCATTCGCAGAATTGCCCTTGAATACCATGGCGATTGTGCACCCCACACCAAGCTGGAAATCTTTAATCACCTGGGGAAAGCCGGATTTCAAGTAACCAGGGACGTCTACGATCGTTTGGGATATGGTGTGGCGAATGCGAGCCTTAAGGGGTCGCTGAGTGCGGCATATGCCTCCCAGCGGGTCTGATTGGGGAGATGCTTTTAGATCCAATCGTTCTAGGAACCAACCAGATGCCGTAATCGTGCCGCACTTGCGCCAGCGGAGAGCAGTGCCCCCACGCCAGTTAGCCAGCTTTCGAACTCCAAAGGGGTTCGCCCGGTGGTATCGATGAAACGCGGAAGCAGCAGCGGGTGATTGCGAACGTACGCTAGTCCTGGGTCGCAGGTGGTGGCTGAGACTACTCCTTGTTCCGCAAGCCACGGCAAAAACATGTGGTCGTAGTCTCCGCTCGGGTAGCAGAAATGAGTGGTCCGGGTTTTTGTGATGGCCTCAAGCGTGTCGCGGTTATCCTGAATTTCTTTTTCAAAAAGAGCTCTATCTCGGGGCATTCGATGGCGGTGAGTATGCAGTTCGAAGCTAATCCCGGCCGCCGCCAGCTCCGCAATCTCCTCAGGAGTCATCAACTGGAGAACACGCTGACACAAGAGTTGCCCGTAATCCACGCCAAGGTGGCGAGCCAGCTCACTCGCGAGGTCATTCTTCTGCTCAGTGGAGAGTTGTTCGAGATCGGCGAATCTACGAATCTGACTGAGTGCGGTCTCACGACCTTCCAGCGCACTGAGCGATATATCAGTTCCTATGCCGATAGATGGCGCGGCGCGCAAAATGGCTCCGCGCTTCTTCCAGAGCATGTAACAACAGATCAGTGAATGAACTGGCATCCGGCGAGAACAGTAGTACGTGGTCTGATAGACGGTAGCCGGGAATCCGTATTCCCTCAACAGGGGATATGTAAGTTTGTAAAAGTCGTAGGTACCATCGTCGAACGTTAACGCCACGCTGCGCGGGGCAAGATCATTTCGACGCAAACGTTCGAGAGCTTCTCCCAACTGTAAAACATGGTAGCCCCCTTGCTTCAGGATTTCGAATCGATCACGCAGGCGGGCGCGTGTCAGGAAATTCGCCGGACGCCAAACGTTCTCTTCGTCGAGAGCAAGGCTGTGGTAGCAGAGAATAAGAAGACGCCGTTGGCGCCACTGGCTATCCCGCACACGATCGAAGAGGCCGGATGCGTTGAGGGTTCGGAGCAGACTGCCTCGAATGCGTTTCTGCATGGTTCCTTGGAGTGCTGGTGGCGGCCGCTTATCTCCTTAAGAAGAACTCCTTGGCGCGAGGCTCAGAGGCTGCCGCCAACCCGTGGCCACTGGGGTTTGTGTGCAGTGACGAGTCGCGATCTACAAAGACACGAAACCATAATTCTAAATTGAGCAACCTCCAGATACGATTGGAGTTATCGCGGCTGCAAGTGCGATGTTCGGCAAAAAGTTGGCATATCGCGTCTTTTTGAAAGAGATTCCGCTGCACGCTTCTTGGTTCAAGCAAAAGGTTTTCCAGTTCTTGCAGCTGTTCTCCCGCGAGCCACCCAGACCACGGCGTCGGGAAGCCCATCT
The DNA here is from genome assembly GCA_963773675.1 of uncultured Acidobacteriaceae bacterium. Classification (GTDB taxonomy): domain Bacteria; phylum Acidobacteriota; class Terriglobia; order Terriglobales; family Acidobacteriaceae; genus Sulfotelmatobacter. The sequence continues at coordinate 23,091 of CAVZCG010000007.1, read as the reverse complement.
TGCGGCGGTGAATGATCGAACGCGGAAGAAGATCTTCCACCGCGGACTTTAAGATGCTTTTCCCTTCCAGGCCCTTGCAAGCATACGAAGACGGGATCTGGGCGGCGAATTCCACCAGAGGATGATCAAGGAACGGCACTCGACTTTCGATCGAAGCCGCCATGCTCATCTGGTCCTGCTTCATCAACAGCTCCACAAGATATGTATTAATGTCGGTGTAAAGCAATCGTTTGAGCAGAGTTCCTAGAGAACGCTCCCAGACGGCCATAGAGCCGGTATAGGCAGAGTCCGGGTACGCCTGGAAGTCCGGGCTGAGCAACTGCCTCTGCTCGGCTGCTGAGAAGGCGGAGTAGAAGTTATCGAAGTAGAAGGAGGGCCAGGAAGCGCCGTCTCTGCCGAGGCAAGTATGCTCGAGCTTCCGGCGCAAAGTGGCGCCGAGCCTCGCGGAATGTATCTGTTCGCGGACGAAGGCTCGCAACGCCGATGGAGTAACGCCGCGATAAATCGAGTCCATGCGGGCGTTCCAAACTGTCCACGGGTAGCGGGTGTAGCCCGCGAGCGTTTCGTCGCTGCCTTCTCCCGTCAGCACAACAGTGACATGTTCGCGAGCAAGCTTGGCGAGGTGATACAGCGCGACGCTCGAAGGCCAGCAGACCGGTTCATCCTCGTGCCAGATCACATCCGGCAAACTTTCGAAGAATTGCTGACGGGTTACCTGGACTTCATGGTGCTGGGAGCGGATACGGTCGGAGACAATCCTGGCGTATGGCAGTTCGCTGTAAGCCTGCTCGCTGTATCCTACGGAAAAAGTCTGGATGGGCTCGCGGCGGCTCTTTGCAGTGAGGGCGGCGACCGCGCTGGAGTCGAGTCCTCCGCTCAGAAATACTCCCAGCGGCACATCGCTCATCAAATGCGACGAAACCGCGTCCTCGAGCAACTCGCGGTACCGCTGGACGTAATAGCTCCTCGGGCGCGGCTCGGGATCTTCGGCGACCGAAAGATCCCAATAGCGGCGGATATTCACGGTGCCATCTTCGCTGAGTTCGAGAGTGTGGCCCGCGGGGAGTTTGCGAATCCCTGAGAAGAGAGTCTCCTCGCCGACGACGTAGCCGAAGGCCAGATACTCGGCCAGAACCCCCGGATTGAATTCTGCGCGAACGCCGGGGTAAGCCAGGAGTGCCTTGATCTCGGAGCCAAAAATGAATGCCCCATCCTGAAGACGGTAATAAAAGGGCTTGATCCCCAGACGGTCGCGCGCGGCGAAGAGTTTGTTACGAAGCTTGTCCCAGATGACGAAGGCGAACATGCCGCGAAGGTGCTGGACACAATCCGGCCCGTACTCCTCGTAGAGATGCACGATACTTTCCGTGTCGCTGTGCGTGCGATACGTATGGCCGCGAGCCAACATCTCTCCGCGGAGTTCAAGGTGGTTGTAGATTTCACCGTTGAATACGATCCAGATATTCCTGTCCTCATTCGACAAGGGCTGGTGGCCGGTTTTTATGTCGACGATGCTCAGGCGGCGCATAGCTAGCCCGGCTGCATCCGACACTAGAGTCCCGGCATCATCGGGACCGCGATGCATGATCCGCTGGTTCATTTCTAGCAGGGCAGAGTCGCTGGCACGCTGATTCCCGAGGCGAACGAAGCCGCAGATGCCGCACATAATTAGATTACGCCCTTGGTTGCTGCATCGATAAGCTCAATGTCCGCCCCAATGTCCTTTCCGTCAGTACCCGCGGCGACGTATTTTGAGGGGCCCTTGCAGCCAGCCCCTTTCGCCTTACAAAGTCGAAATTCGTTCCCTTTCGCCAGTCCGACCTGTTCCACATCTTTAGGGAAAAAATTACCAGGGGGCCATGCTCCAAATCCGTTAATGATGGCATTGTTGGTGAAGATGAGGGAGTCAACGCAGCTCTTCAGGACGCCGGCAGGACCTTGTCGGTCAGGCTGGAAGACACAGTTTGCCGCCCCCCCACCAGTGGTCGTGATCTGCTTCCAATTAAACCCGATCAGATTGTTGGTGAAAGTAAAGTTCTGAAACTTTTGGCCTTTATTTCCCATATTAAATAAGACTCGCGCCGATAACGCGGTGATGTGATCCATCTTCAGATCTCGCATCGCCGGTTCAATGGAGGACAATTGCATAAACGCGCCGCGGCCTTTGTACTTCTTTTCGTCAATGTCGTCGATCACGACGTCATGAATGCTGTAGCGCTCGCCAGCTGCGGCAAAGCCTCCTCCGCCACCTTCGACGTTCGCGATCAGAAAACCACCGCCCACATGAGCTATCTTGCAATAGCGTATGGTGACATCAGTTACGCGGCACAACGGGCATTGGTTGTTCGGATTCTTTGGGGTGAGCACGATAGAAAATCCGACCTGAGAGAAGCCGCCCCAACTGCCCTCCAGAATGTTACCCTCAAATAAAACACGTTGTGCGTTCTTTAATTCGAAATCATTCTTGACGATGAAGGGTTTTCCGTTAGAACCACCGACAAAGCCGGGTTGCCCAGCATTCCAAATCATTGGCTTCAAAAAATAGTTGTTGCGGATCTCGATGTCGGCTGGAGTCTTGGTGGCTTCCCCGCCTCCCAACAAGATGTTTTCACCGGACGCTTCGAGGAAATTGTTGACGATTTTGTACGGACCCATGGGTAAGTCTCCAGCAGCGCCTGCGATAGCCTGCGAGTCGACGCAATATCCCATCGCCGTGCAATGGAAATCGCTAAAAAACGAATCCACCACTGCCATGTACGTGGTGCCACTGAAGAAGAGGGCACGCCTCGTTTCGTCCTGGGGAGTGCCGTGCATCCAGACACGATCGAAGAAGATATGATCCGCTGGCACCCAACCCTTCGGTCCAGCAAGCGCGACAATACTTGCACCTTGCGACTCGCGAGTAACTTCAATGCCGATGAAGCGGTAATGGTTTGCGCCTTCGTCAAAGAGAATGGGACCCGATCCACCCTTACCAGCAAAAACGATCTTGGCCATCACATTGTGCACGGCTGTACAGCGGAAATTCGGGCGCCCCGGCAGGGAGGCCACGCCAGCATAGCAAGGCGTGAGCCGCGTCCCCTCGGGGGGAAGCACCTCGTCCGGAGCGCCGGTGCGGATGATGATCCAGTGGGCATCGTCGCAGGGCTTCTTAGGAAGTAAAAAGCGTCCCGTAAAAACGGCACCCGCCTCAAGCATGATAGTGTCGCCACACGCGGCGCTGTCGATCGCATCTTGCAAATTCCCATCGGCTCTTACCTGGAGAACCTTCCCTGGGGCGGGAGTATCAGCAAGCGCGGTCTTTAAGTACACGCGTGGCAACTCGGCGGGTCCATCAAACTTAGCTGGGCTGGGAGGGGGTGCTGTCGGTACCGAGTGGCTCTGAACTTTGTAACCGAAAGCCACGCAGAAGAACAGACAGAGCACTACCCAAATCCCGCGCAAAAGTCTCATGTACAAAATTCCTCCTTACCTTTTTGCAAACTCTCACTCTGGCAAGAGATGTCTTGTTGACTCAGGGGTCGGAAAACGGCAGCCAAGCGGGCTGATTTTCTTTGATCTTACCACGGCAAAGAGACGTTCATTGCGGGGCAACATTAGCGGCATTGCCGCCTTGTGGATTGTCCCCAACACGAATCGACGCTCTGTCGCGTCCAAGCGCTCGATCTCAGACGGTGTGAAAAGCGCATTTGACCTACATCGCAGGGGTCACGTACCATGCCGTGCATGAACCTCTTGATCGAAGTGGGCGCAGAGTCCCTCGATGCGATGGCGGGTTTCGAACCTGGCCCAAGCCCGGCGGACGAAGCCATTTCGTGCGAAACTGCAGGCAGCCTTGCTGGGGGGAACGGACTTCGTGATATACCGTATTCGGCAAAGTCTTAAGCGCCTGTTTGGCAAAGACGTTGCGGGACGTGACTTCGCAATTCATTCGGACGATACTTTTATCGTTTCCTATCCTCGCTCTGGCAACACCTGGACACGGTTTCTGGTTGCAAACCTCCTGTACCCGCGCGCAGAAGTCACTTTCGCCACCATCGAAAGCCAGGTTCCCGATAGTGAGGCACAGTCTCGCCTTCAACTCAGACGTCTTCCCCGACCGCGCTTTATCAAGAGTCATCAGTATTTTCATCCTCGCTACCGCAAGGTGGTCTACATTGTGCGCGACCCGCGGGATGTGGCCCTGTCGTATTATGACTTCCAACGAAAATACCGCCAGATTCCGGATGCATATCCCCTCGCCGACTTTGTAAGTGATTTTGTGGGGGGGCGGATGATCTCTGCGGATTATGGAACGTGGAGAGAAAACGTTGCAAGTTGGATCTATGGAAGAGGTGGTAATCGCGACTTCTTGCTTCTTCGCTACGAAGACATGCTTGCAGATACGCTGAATCAAGTAGGCCGTCTGGCTGAGTTCCTTGGTGTGCACCCTACCATCGCTCTCTTGGAACGCGCGATTGAGAGAAGCGCTGCCGACCACATGCGCAAACTCGAGGGAATGCAAGGCCATGCGTGGGTATCGACGAAAGGTAAGCGGACTGATATTCCGTTCGTGCGTTCGGCAATCTCGGGCGAGTGGAAGGCCAAGCTACCTCAGAGGTCGATCGCCGAAATCGAATCCACTTGGAGGTCTCTTATGAATGCTCTGGGATACCAGTTGGTTTCGCATTCGGAGCACGACTCCCAGGAGGCTGACGCAATCGGTTTGAGCTTGCAAACCCCAGGTTCCCCACTTCTTGCGCCGGAGCGATCCTGATGGCTAGCGGAGACATTCGCTTGGCGATTCTGGGCTGTGGAACAATCACGAAAATTGGTCACTTACCCGCCGCCGCAACGCACCCGGGGGTACGACTGCTCTGGCTCGTCGACTCTGACCTCAACAGGGCAATGAGCTTGGCTCAGCAGTTTCAGCTTGATTGCCAAGTCACCTCCGATTACGCACCGGTGCTTCATAGGGTGGACGCGCTCATCAATGCGCTGCCAAACAGCCTGCACACCGCGGTAAACCTGGAAGCGCTCCGTGCCGGCGTGCACGTAATGTGTGAAAAGCCTCTGTCGACTACTGCGGCCGACGCTCGAGCCTGTTGCGAAGCAGCAGAAGAAAACGGAGTGCGTCTAGCAGTCGGAATGAACCGTCGCTTTTTAGCCAGCAACACATTGATGCGGATTGTCCTTGAAGAGCGCTCTCTGGGTGAACTGCTTGGCTATGATTGGTCGTATGGCGGGAGTTTCGACTGGAACAGCGCCTCCGGATTCTATTTTTCGCGCGCTTTGGCGGGTGGCGGAGCGCTGATCGATTTTGGCGTGCACCTGCTCGACAGTTTGATTCAGTGGTTCGGGCCGGTTGCTCACTTCGACTATCAAGATGACGACTGGGGAAGCGGAATTGAAGCAAATGCCATATTGGAATTGCTGCATTCCGGGCCCATCGGCCCGGTGAAAGGCCGAGTGCGGTTGAGCCGTACCTACTCTCTCAGCAACCGTCTATTGATCCGGGGAACCCAGGCACAGGCGGAGATTCCAGCGGATGATCCGGATACCCTGATCATTCGGCGCGACGCCGGGCAATGCAACCTAAGCGAAACTCTCCGCTTGCCAGATTTCCCGCGTACTACTACGTTCTACAAGCAGTTGGATAACTTTGTCGAAAGCATCCGCGGAAACCAGAAACCAGAATCGGAAGGCTGGCAGGCATTTCGCGTAATGGAACTCATCGAAGAGTGCTATGCGAATCGTCGAAGAATCCCAGAGCCTTGGTCTGAAGCAAAGCCGGAATTGCATGGTTCTATTCGATGAAGTGGAGAAATGAAACGATTTTCGTCACTGGTGCGACCGGCTTCATCGGAGGACGAATATGTGAGCGCCTGGTCTTGGCGAAGATCGGGCGGATTCGAGCTCTCGTCCACACTCCTCACAGAGCGGCACGAATCGCACGCCTTCCGATTGAATTGGTTGGCGGGAGCTTGCTCGATCCCGAGTCGCTGCGTTCTGCCCTCGGTCAGGCGAAGGTCGTTATCCATTGTGGACTGGGGAACGCGCGCGCCATTGTCCGAGGAACGGAGAATCTGCTCACGGTGGCAGCCGAGGCAGGGGTCGAGAGATTCGTGCACATGAGCACGGCGGCGGTCCATGGGTTAACTCCTCCTCCCGGCTCTGAGACAGAGGATGCACCAGTTCGCGCCACCGGTGAGAGTTATTGCAACAACAAAAGGCGTGCCGAGCGAGTCGTAGCAAAATTTGCTCGTCAAGGTATGAGTACTGTGATCTTACGGCCTTCGATTGTGTACGGTCCGTATTCTGCCTGGTCCACTCGCCTTGTGCAGGGCTTGCGGCAAAACACGGTTGCTCTCATTGATGAGGGTCGGGGAGCCTGCAATACGACGTACGTCGATAACCTCATCGACGCGATATTCCTGTCTGTAGACAATGATGCGTCTTCCGGAGAAACGTTCTTCATTACTGATGGTGAAGCCATCACTTGGGGCGACTTTATACGTGCGCATCTCAACATGCTCGGCCGGCGTGAGCCCTTGCCCGATGTCTCCGGCGAACAAGTTCTCGCTTATTATAAGCAACAGCCCGGTTTATTGATCGGCTCGATCAAGGCCGCAGCGCATGTCCTACGCAGTCGCCAATTTCGCGATCTTCTCCTGCAGATTCCTCTAACGCAACGCGCTCTCTCCGGCGCTTGGCGCTGGTTGGAGTCGCTCAGAGAAGACCGACGGGAGTTGGTGCGATCTCATCTCGGAGTGAGTCGACCAGTGTCGGTAGCACGAATAACGGGTCCGATCCCCGATCAAGTGGATTTTGCAACACAAACCGGAGCCGTGTTCTTTCGCATCGACAAAGCCCGTAAGGTCTTGGGATATGAACCGCGAGTCATGTTTCGCGAGGGGATCGCTTTGGTTGAACAGTGGATGCGCCATGCTAACTACATTTAGCGCAAGCGCCCGATCAGGATCACCCTTATAATCAGTCTAGTAGCGTTAGGGCTCGAGTGAGCACACGCGGGACCGAGTGATGCGATCCATTAGAGATTTGAACTCCAGATCTTTTGATTCTCAGCAAGGTCGACCATCTCCTTTGACCAGGCTTAAGTAGAGTCGCTCGAAGCGATGGCACACCTCATCGATGTGGAAGTGAATGCGGGCGAATTGTCTACTCCGTTTCGCATATTTAGTTCGTAAGATGGGATGTCGAACCAGATGATCAAGTGCTTCCACTAGTTTTTTTTCGTCGCTCGGCGGCACTAGCAAGCCGGTATCCCCGTCCTTTATCAACTCCAGATTCCCCCCAACGGCTGTAGCTATAACGGGAACCCCTGCCGCCATGGATTCCAGAATCACGTTGGAAAGACTCTCAGACGATGAAATGAGCACGCTCACGTCCAAACTCGCCAGCATCGCGGGAATGTCATGCCGTTCCCCAGCAAAGAAAACTTTCTCCCTGATCCCCAACTCCGCTGCCAGCGCTTCCAGCCCCGAGCGAAGTGGACCATCCCCCACTAGAACAAACTCTATCGCTGGAGATTGTCTGAGTAGCTGCGCAGCCGCTTTCAAGAACGCTGAGTGATGCTTGGCGGCGCTATTCATTCTCGCGATCATGCCTATGCGCACGAGGCCGGGCTTACGCGAAATCGCGGGAGCGCATTCGGCGAAAGCCGACTCGGTCAAACCGTTGGGAATGATCTCAATCTTTTCTTCTGGCAAACCTGCGGTGAGCAAGCTGGCCGCGGCTGCATGGGAGTTGCACACCACACGATCGCACAATCGGAAGGCCCAATACTGCGCCTTGAACTGGGCGCGCGTAAGCAGATCTCCCAGCTGTCGATGGCTTCCGATCACCGGGACTCCCGCCAGCCGCGCTGCGGGAATCAACATAAGGTTCGTATAGAAATCGAAGGCGTGCGCCACTGCAACACGGTCATTTCGCATACTGCGCATCATCGCCAGTTGTGCGCGCTGTGCCTGGAATCCGAGGAGTCTGCCACCGGGGGGAAATTCAGGAATGTCTCCCAACCTCGCCGCGAGGCCGCCAACCCGCCTCAAACAAGCAGGATGCACGTCAAAGCGCTCGCGGCTTAGAGACTCCACCAGAGTGGCAAACTGACGCTCACTGCCGCCCACCTCTAGCGTATTGGTCATCAGGAAGACGCTCAGGCGGCTCACGTTCGTGACGGCACCTGACGGATCCGTTCGATTTCCTGCGGCGAGCTCGGGCAAGACAGGTGTCTCCAGATCAAAGATTGGAATGCGGCATTCACGTCCGGGAAAAGCCGCAGTTGTAGAATAGTGCAAAGACGGGGACTGGCATAGGGTTTGGCAGGTTTGCCGGTACGTTCCTTCCCTGGAATCCGCTGCTTTCTTTTGAGCGGAGCTGCCGCGTGTGGATCGAGTGGAATCATCGTAAGGAAGCGCGAAACTCATGAGGATTCTGGTTCTCGACGGTGATCAGAACCAGGCGGTCGCCTGTGTGCGGTCGCTTGCCAGGCGGGGTCATCTCGTGCGGGTTGGAGAATCGCGCCCATGGTCGAAGGCTGGTTGGTCGCGTTATTCTTCCGGCAGCTTTCAATATGCCTCTCCGCATATCGACCCCCAGAAGTTTTTGTCAGACATAGTGGCAGAGGCCGGAGGAGAGAGCGGCACGCTTGTCCTGCCAATGACCGAAGCAAGCACGTTGCTAATTTCCGATCATCGGGAACGCCTGGCTGAGGCTGGCGCACGGTTGGTTTTGCCGTCCCACGCCGATTTGATGCGAGCCGTTGATAAGAGCCAAACCACTGGCCTGGCACAATCGTTGGGCATTGCGATTCCGAAAACCTATTCGGCAACCAACCCCGATGAGGTCCGTGAGATTTCCGGGCAGATACAGTTTCCGGCGGTCCTGAAGCCCAGAACTTCCCAGGAGCACTCTTCACAGGGAGCTATGTGCGCGACGGGACGGCCCCGCTATGCGCGCGACGTGGACGAACTGATGCAAGCATTCATGGAGATCCGCCGGCACTGTTCCGCTGTGCTCATGCAGGAGTTTGTCGAGGGCAGCGGAACGGGCTATTTCGCTCTCATGAACCAGGGCGAACTTCGCGCCGAGTTTGCGCATCGCCGGATTCGCGATGTACATCCGACTGGCTCAGGCAGTGCGCTGCGCGAAAGTATCGTGCCGACTCAGCAGATTCGCGACGCTAGTCTCGCAATGCTGCGAGCGTTGAATTGGCACGGTGTGGCCATGGTCGAATTTCGTCTCGGCGCGGATGGTGTGCCCGTCTTCCTCGAGATCAACGGACGGTTCTGGCACTCCTTGCCACTGGCCTGTTATGCCGGAGTCGATTTCCCTGCCCTTCTGGCGCAGATGGCGGAATTTGGAGACGTCGACCCTCCACCCTCGTACAAGGTCGGTCTGAAATGTCGTTGGCTAGTCGGCGATTTCCGCCATCTGGTGGAGGTTTGGAGAGGGCGCCCGCCCGGATATCCAGGGAATTTTCCTCGACGTCTGCCTACGCTTTTGGCCGAGCTTACACCAAAACCGGGCACGCTTCATGATAATTTCATGTGGCAGGATCCTCTGCCTGAGCTCGGAGATTGGATTCGTTTCGTCCAACAAGTAAAGGAACGCAACTCGCAATGAGAAACCTCGCATGCTGAAAGCTGCTTTTCATGTTCACAGCACGTATTCCGACGGCGAATTTACGCTCACCGAGCTGAAGGGGATTTTCAGCGAAGCGGCTTGTTCGGTTGTGGGCATCAGCGACCATGCCGACAGCTTCGACCAGACCAAACTGGAGGACTACATCGCGGAATGTGCCTCTTTGTCCGATGACCGCTTCCTGTTTCTTTGCAGCCTGGAATACACCTGCGAGGAGCAAATGCACATTTTGGGTTACGGCGCCACCGCACTGGCGCAGACGAAAGAGCCGCAGGCAGTGATCCGCCACATTCAGGAACACGAGGGCCTTGCTGTCATCGCCCATCCCAAGGACTCCATGTTTCCCGGGATCGAAAGTTTCACGGTTCTCCCCGATGGGATTGAGGTGTGGAACTCGAAGTACGATGGCCGCTATGCGCCCCGGCCCGGCACGTTCGAAATGCTTCGCCGTCTGCGCACACGCCGCTCTGACATGAGAGCGTTCTACGGCCAGGATTTACACTGGAAGAAGCAATTTCGCGGTCTCTTTGTTGAGTTGCAGTGCGACGCTCTGGATCGCGGAGAGATTTTGAAGACTCTAATTGCCGGCAACTATTTCGGAGTGAAAGCCGACCTTCGATTGCCATCAACTGGCGAGCTTACTTCGGACCTTGCTGCGCAGTTTGCCGCGCGGCACGCCCAGTCTGACAGGATGCGGAATTTTCTGAAGGCCGGGAAGAAAGCTATCGATAAACTCGGCGTCACGGCGCCCGCTTCTATCAAGTCACATCTGCGAAGGCTCTTCTGAAAACGCCTCTATGCGCGATGATGCCATCGTCTACTTGATGTATCACGAGATTGAAGTCGAAGGACGCCCCCTGTGCCAAAGCGAACCGGGCTATGTGCGCTACGTTGTGCGCGAACCGGACTTCCGTAAGCAGATGACCTGGTTGCGGAGCGCTGGGATGCGCGGGGTCTCGGTTTCAGACCCACTGAGCAACACACCCGCCGAAGGAATCGTCATCACCTTCGATGACGGCTGCGAAACCGACCTGATTGTGGCTGCGCCAATCCTGCGCGAAGCCAATTTCGGCGCCACTTTTTATATCACCGTTGGGTATCTAGGCCGCCCCGGCTATCTGGTTCCGCGCCAAGTGCGCGAACTCAGTGACGCCGGATTCGACATCGGGTGCCATTCCATGACCCATCCTTACCTAAGTGATCTCGCAGAGCAAGAACTGAATCGCGAAATCGCCGAAGCCAAGACGCGGCTCGAAGAAATGATTGGGCGCCCGGTGCATCATTTTTCATGTCCCGGCGGACGATGGAGTCCCACGGTTTCTGCGGTTGCACGCCGCGCGGGTTATCGCAGCATCACCACCAGCCGGATCGCCGTGAACCATCGCACGACCGACTCGTTTCGACTGGCGCGCATTGCGGTGATGCGAGGAACGACGTTTGGTGCCTTCCAGGATCTGTGCCGCGGCCGGGGACTCTGGCAGCGCCAGTTTCGTAATTTCGTTCAAAGCAGTTCTCACCGAATTCTGGGGAATACTCTTTACGATCGCCTGCGCGGCCTGATGCTGGAGCGGAAAGCGTGAGACGATTGTCCTTCTGTCTTGGCTCAGCCTGAAATGGAGAAGCGACGTTCTCCGTTAGTGAGTATTCCGCCCTTCGGGCGGGGATTTTCAAGGCATGGGGTCTTTCGATCCGATGGAAGTTGGGCGGCGCGAGAACGAGTCCTCACGCCCCCGTTCATCGTCTCGATGAGCCCAGCGGGCTATCCTCGGCATGGTTGCGTCCCCGCAGTGCCCGCCTCCGTTTCACCCGGCACGATCATTGTAGCTCCGCAACGACCTGCCGTTTCTCAACATCCGGTTGTCCCGTGATTCCGCCCGAACCCAGACCGGGCCAGACCCGAACCGTGAGTGTAATCGCTGATCTCAGAAATCGCTATTCGCCGAGTCCTCCTTTGATCCAAAATAGCGACGTTATGCCCATATGGTTTGACCTAGCGTTTCTAGCCCTGTTCGGCATCGGGTTGTTGGTAGCCATCAGGTGGCCGCGACTTTGGCGATCTGTGCGATTTTCCGACAGTTCCAATTGGCCAATGATGCCAGCGACGGTAGAGGAGGTGAACGTTCAGACGCATTATCGTCGCTCCTCGACTACGTACACTGCTGAAGTTGTCTACTCGTATCAAGTCGGCGGTGAGTATTACAGTGGTCGATACACGGCAGAGTCATTCTCCGAAGAGGATGCTAATGCCATTGCTAGTAAACACCCCAGAGCCTCGAAGGTGCAGATTCATGTGAATCCAGCAAAGCCCGAAGTGTCTGACTTGATTCCGTGAAGCAGAGGATTGGCATAATATCCCCATATCACTCATCTGCTGTGGATCAAAATAGCTTTCCTTAGCTGACCCACATCGCGGTGGCTGGCTGCTTCGCTCTTCACGCGGCTTGCTGGCGGCGACTCTGGCGTTGCTGTCTGGCGGCTTCCAACTTGCGGTCGCGTTCCGCGTGGATCTCCTGCTGACGCCCCGCCAACACGTCCTTAGGCGTGATGTAGCCGGTGGCACTGTTCAGGCGGACGTTGTTGTAATGTTCCACGTAGCTCTCGATCAGACGCCGCGCATCTTCCAGCGACAGTGGCGTTCCCGGGCGAATGCACTCGCTTTTCAGCGATTCGTGCCAGCGCTCGATCTTGCCGTTGGACTGTGGATAGTAAGGGGAAGTTCGGACGTGCGTCATGCCCGAGATGCGAATGAACTCCTTGAAGTCGCGAGCAATGAACTGCGGGCCATTGTCGGAGATGATTCGCGGCTTCGCTTCCGGGTACTTCTCCTTGGCTCGCTGCAGGATCACTTCGACATCAGCTTCTCGCATGGACTCCCGCAGATCCCAATGCACGAGGAAGCGACTGAATCCATCCAGAATGCTGCACAAGTAATAGAAGGTGCCGCACAGGTTGATGTAGGAAATGTCGATATGCCAGTGCTGATGGGGCTGCAGCGGCTGCTCGAAACCGGTTCCCTTGCGCGATGGCTTGCTCTTCCACCGGGATAATAATCCAGCTTGCTTCAACACCCGCCAAACACTCGCCGGACTGACGGCCACAACGTCAGCGTCGAGCATCATGAACGTTAGCCGCCGATAGCCTTCCAGCGGGTTCTTCAGATGGAACTCGATGATTGCTTCTTTCTCCCACAGCTCCAACCAGAAATCACGGGGAACCCAACCGTTGTGCTGGTTGACGCACCCGTACCGCTGCCGCCAGTCATAGAACTTGCTGGCGGTCACGCCCAGCCACGGGATGAACCGTCCGACGCCGATCTCGGCCTTCTCCGACCAGCAGCGGACGAAATCCACGACTAGATCCCGCACATCATGCGGCACCCAGATGCCGGTTAGAGGTCCCCAAGACTTTTTTTTAGCGCGATGTGCTCAGCCATCAGCTCAGCCAGGACCTCGTCCTTGGTCTGTACCTTCTTCTCCAAGAACTCGATCCGTTTCTGCTTCTCCTCCACTTGGCGGTGGGGACGCTCTTGAGACTGAAAAGCGGCGGCTCCGTTCTCGAACAGTTCCTTCTGCCAGCGGTAGAACACCGTTGGCCGCAGGCCTAGTTCTTCACACAGCTCCGAGACGGGTACTTTGTCCACAAGATGCCGCCTCAGGATGGCTACTTTTTCTTCTGGAGTGAAATGCTTCCGTTCCTTCCTCATACGTTCGCTCCGTTATCTTAACGGACGAACGCTTTCTCCATTTCCAACTGAGGCAGGACACTTCGAACTAAGGGTCGTTGACTAAGACTTGAGAACTTGCGCACGCTGCGCGGCCGGATCGGTTGCAATCGTTGTGTTGTCGATCTGTTCTCCCGTCAATGGACCGAGATAAGATCGGCCTAAAGAAGAATTCTTGAACCAGAATTTCGCATCAAGGTAAGCACGATAAAAAGCCTTCACTCTCATGGCCGTGATCTTGTCGACTGCGCCGCGTTCGCCCGACAGCGGATAGCCCAAGTCTTTCAATGTCGCGCCAGTTAGTTCCTCAAACATGGCCAGTTTTTCCGAACTCATCTTTTTCTTCCACCGCCCCACCGGACTCCCTGAATCACCTTTGAACGAGGTATTTGGCTCGCTCACTGAACCAATTCCGACTCGCATAATACGGTCGTAATTCAGATCGTGTTGAATGAATTCGCCAAGTCTCTCGAGCGTCGCGTGCGGCTCTGCCTGCAAATCCTCAAAGCGCACTTCGATGTAGTCACTACCCAGACTTCTGCCTTGCTTTCTGCCACCTTGCACGATCCATTCCCAGAAAGCGCCCGTGACCAGCAGACTATTCTGACGATCCCATGGGAAAGGCCGCACCCACTTATGCGGGCGCGCATCGAGCGACAGGGAAACGTCCCGCCCATCGCGAATCATGTGGATAAAGAGGGCGTCCGGGAGGGTTTTCTTGATGGTGACTGCATGCAGCAGTTCTTCGGGAGAATTATCGGCCCACCGCTGTACTCCCTGGGCTCGTGCGACTTCTTGCATTACGATGCGAAGGAAATCGCCACCGTTCCTGCAGTCGGACAATACCTTCGCGCGGATCTGCTGAGCGTCCAGAAACGATGCCCGGAACAATTTACTTTGCAACCATGCATTCATCAATCTTTCGCGGTTTACCCGGACACTCAAATCGCCGAAGCGCGGCACCAAAAGATTAAAGACGTTCGACTCCGCAAGATAGACGGCGAAGCCGCCGGATGATAGCAGCATGTTGTAAAGCAGCGTCGTCCCCGAGCGTGGACAGCCAACCACAAACACCGGCGCATTCTCCCTGGGCATAGTTGCACTTTTCCTTTTGAGTGCAAATCGCTCGCGAAACCAAGTTCGGATCAAACGCGTAAACCCTCAAATCCCGAGATTCGGCATCTCAAAGCGTTGGTAAATGTCAGCGCGCCAGACTGATATTGGTCGCGGTTCCGAACAGGTTGGATTGCCTGTCGTTCGATTGGGTCGTCGGCTGGCGTGCCGAGCTAACATCATGCGCTTGCGAAGCAACCTGATGCAAATTGGAGTTCCTGCAGTTCGCCCGTCACCAAAATTGGGGAGCGTACCAATTGATGGAGTTCGCCGGCGGGCGCACAACGGCGAAAAGCGGCGCTGGCAGCCGCGAGTGACGCCGCCCGCACTTCCTGTCTCATCTGCCGAGGTGTTATGATTCCGCCCTGTCGAGAAACAATTGGGAATCTTAGCTCCATCGACGACGAAAGTAGGTCCCCTCTCCATCCTTGAATCAAGGCTTTCCGAACGCAAAATACCCGCGCTTGACGGAGTTCGAGCGATCGCAATTTCACTGGTCGTCCTCCATCATCTTCATTTTCATGCATTTCGCAACTGGGAGGAATCGCTCGGACGAACGGGGGTGACTCTCTTTTTCGTACTTAGCGGATTCCTCATCACATGGTTGTTGATCAAGGAGGATGATCAAACAGGGGAAATATCTCTACGAAATTTTTACATTCGCCGCTTGCTTCGCATCTTTCCCGGTTTCTATTGCTTCTGGGTCGTCTACGTTGGGCTGGCTTTGCTTGCGCATAAGCACATCGCATGGGGAAACTGCATTGCGGCGCTCTTTTACGTTAACAATTACTATTGGCCTTTGCGGGGCGGGGCAGAAGGGGGAATGCTGCTCACTTGGTCTCTAGGGGTGGAAGAGCAATTTTATGTGGTGTGGCCTACTATTTTCAGGGGGCTCCGTGGCCGTCGCAACAACATGATTCGCGCGCTTGCTGCGTTGTGTATGCTAGTGCTCGCGCACCGCATCTTGCTGCTTTGCCTCTGGCACGCACCGCAACTTTATCTCTATTCGGCATTCGATACGCGGATGGACTCTCTCGCAATTGGATGCCTTTTGGCGGTCTCCATTCGCGCAGGGAGAGCCCTGCGATTCGTCCGCCTGGTTTGCGCCCATCGAAGTTTGCCCGCATTTACCTTCTCCCTCTTCGCACTTTCGATGTCCTTGCCTTCGCTTGTGCGAGGCTTTCCTTACTGGTGTCTCTTCGGCTTCACGGTCGAGTCGCTACTGTCGGCGACGTTGATCGTGCAAATGGTGGTACTCGGCGACCAATTTCCGTGGGCTTGGATCAACTGGAAATGGGTTCGATTCATCGGAACCATCTCCTACTCCTTATACTTGTATAACGCAATTGGTCCGGACATTATCAGTCACTCTTCTTTCGGTCATACCCTTATGCGAGCGCCGGCGAGCCTGGCTGGCGCGGTCCTACTTGCTACTGGATCTTACTACATCGTCGAACGTCCCTTTTTAAAGCTGAAGTCAAGGTACGAGGTAAGGTCTAAGCCAGGGGTTCCGGCAAACCCAGATTGCCGCGAGCCAACCCCGACATAATGGCCTTTTCTTTTAATTTCCACCCATCTCTTGAGGAGACTGGCATTACTTCCCCTCCCCGTCAGAGGACATCGCGCCGAACGCCTCGTTGTCGACGACAGTTTCTTGATCCGAGGAAATCACACACACTTTTCCCTCGACATTGATTATTTCGCAACGCAAGAAAGTTCGCCTGGAAGAAATGATTCTGCGACCACGCGCTTCTACATAACTGGCGTTGCAGCATATGAGCGTCCGGTGTGCATTATCCCCGCTCTGCCCCCAGCAAAGAAATTCGGCGTCACTGGTCCACGGCAACAGCGTCCACGGTTTCCTTTGCCCGAAAACCAAATAGTGTTCCTCCGTTGCCGTCTTAAAACGATAGCAGACGGCGCCTTCAGCCGTTGAAGGCGAGGCAGTTCGCACGAAGCTGCACACGCCCGAATCGATCCCGGTCTCTGGAACCAACACTGTCGCAAGCTCGACCGGCAGAGTAGCGACGGTTCCGAAATGCAAAACGCTGTGGCGCTCTCGTTGGCCGTATGCTGGAGACCAATCCTCCGACAGAATCTCTTGTGACCATCCATGTCTCTCTGGGGTCAGAATCGAGAAACCAGTGCCCCCACTGCGAAATGTGGCTTTGGTTGATGCTGCTGGCGAGAGTTCCGGATTGACGTGCCAGAACAAATCAAGTTGATGCATCCCTCGCCCCAGGGCCTGATCGCGCACCAACCAAAAGCGAGACTTGAGCGAGAACACAAAACGCCGATGCACAACCGGATCGGGCAAACGAGTGTAGCCATCATGGCTCGCCACGAAAAGATCGAAAGTCTCCCCTTGGATCCACCCTTCCGCGTGAACGTTAGGCAGAGTAACCCAACTGAACGGTCCCTTGGGCTCTGACTGATCCGACCCATCGACGACGAGTGTGTTGTGAGCTTTGGTACCTCGGAACCGATTGCGATCAGAGGTTTTCCCCACATATTCGAAGGTGCCCGGATCGATGAGTAAAGCACGGCCGCCGCTGTTTGCGGTGACGCTGAGCGCGTCGGCATGGCCATGTCCCGCTGTGTCTGCACCCTGCGATCCGGCATCGATCACCAACTGCCCCTCAAGATCATTTCCCGACATCACATACAATCCGCTGCTCTGAAACGCCGTGGAACTCTTTGTCACAGAAACAAGTGGCAGCCGATTAAATTCGGCCACACCGTCCTCACCCAATAGCCACAAGGTTTCCTCGCGCAGTCCCCCGGAAAGAGTTTTGAAATCACTTCGGCTGAACAAAACCGCTCCCGCGGCCAGAGGGTCGAAGAGATGAATCGAACGGTTACGCTGAGGATCAAACAATCGCCCGCCATCATCATCACCCAGGCTAGGTATTGGCCCGGAACGCCCTAAAACGCAGAGCGCTTCCAACATGCGTTCGAGCGTACGTTCAAAAGGAGCCGGAACGGCGATTCCGTTGCGTGAAGCAAGCGCGGCGGCATGCAGAAAGAAGTCCAAGGCGTAGACGTGATAGTAGATGGACTGCTCGAAGTGCAGCCCATCATCCCGAACTTGGCGATCCGCTGCTTGCTGAAGAACTTTCCACCCCAGCGCTTGCCATCGCCCCGCCTGCTCCAGTTCGGGGCAGAGCGTGCCGATGAAAAAAAGTGCGGCTCCCTCGCCGAGCAAATGAGTGTTCGGAGAAAAATATGTAGAGAGATAGTTCTCGATGTGCCGTCCCGAGACTGCCAGTCTGCGACATAACTCGCGACGAAATCCCGCTGGCACTGCCGCCGACCCAGACACTAGAAAGTAGACCCAAAGCCAAGAGAGGCTGCGAAAGGCCACTTCCAGGCTGCTCGCCCAGTTGATGCCGATGGGGTAAGGATTTTCTTCATGCCAATGCTTCCACTGACTAAACAACTCCGTCGCGAATCGCTCGTCCGCGGTCAGCCGGAACGCCTTGGCCAGCGTCACCAAATGCTGGTGACGGTTGAGCTCCCAGGTGATTTTGCTGTCTCCAACCTCAGCAAAATCGAGATAGCGAATCTGAAACCAGGCTTTTCGGGGAGCCCGCTTCTCATGCACCCGGTCGCAGTGCCAGTCAATTTCCGTTCCGTAGTCCAAGTCCTTATAGCCCAGCAGGTCAAACCTGTGCTTACAGATTCGCTCGGCATGGTCGACAATCTGATCGGCTTCCTTGGGAAAAAGCTCGCGCAGTCGCGAGCACAAATGCGGGACAGAATCGGCCGAAAAAAAGAAATGTGGATCCGGACCCGCAGACTGGCTTCCATCCAGCCGCGGTTCGAAGCCTGCGCCAACTTTGTAGCGCAAAAAGTCCGCGCGGGCGGTGGCTTGCTGCCGCAGGCGGTCGGCAAGCTCCTTCGGACTCATCGCCAATACGCGCCGGTAACGACGATTCCATTCTCCCAATCCTATCCTCATTTCGTGCTAGGATTTTATATCGTTAGTCCGTTGGGCGGGCAGCTTTGCTCTCTGGCGCGTCCTAAGTTTTTTAAACCACCGAAAAAATGTTTGCTTGGATATCCGAATGCGTGGTACTGCCTACGCGTTGACCAAGAAGGAAAGTGCTTCGAATGAGCCGGATTAGCGTTTTTGGGTTGGGTTATGTAGGAACAGTTACTGCTGCATGCTTCGCCCATCAGGGCAACCATGTCACCGGAGTCGATCTGAGCCCTGGCAAAGTCGAGGCGATGGAGGCAGGCCGAAGCCCCATCGTTGAGCCTCGATTGAATGACTTGATCGCCGAGGGCCATCAGGCATGCCACTTGCACGCCACAAGTGATTCGGCCGCGGCGGTGATGAGCACGGATATCTCATTCCTATGCGTGGGTACTCCCAGTCTGCGCAACGGTAAGCTCGATTTGGGACACATTGAGCCGGTTTGCCGCGAGATTGGCGAAACCCTTAAGAAGAAGGATGCATTCCATCTCGTGGTGTTGCGCAGCACCGTGCTGCCGGGCACGGCTGAGTCGATCGTGGTTCCAGTTCTGGAGAAAGCCAGTGGAAAGTGCATGGGCGAGGATTTTGGAGTTTGTGTCAATCCGGAATTCATGCGGGAGGGCACGGCCGTAGCCGACTTCTTAGAGCCGTCTATGACGGTGATTGGCGCACGTGACTCCGCCCACAGTCGAATGCTGCGGGAGCTTTACGCATGGGCGCCGGGCCGCATCTTTGAGACTTCTTTTCGTTCCGCCGAGATGGTGAAATATGTCTGCAACGCCTGGCATGCGACGAAAGTCTCGTTCGCCAATGAGGTCGGAACTCTGGCCAAGGAACTCGGAGTGGATGCGGAATCGGTGGTCGAAATCTTCCTGGCGGACTCCAAGCTTAATATTTCACCGACCTACCTCAAACCGGGTTTCGCGTTTGGCGGTTCGTGCCTGCCCAAGGATGTGCGAGCCTTGAACTACCGCGCCAAGGAACTCGATCTCGAACTTCCTCTCTTCGAATCTCTATTGCCCAGCAATGAGTCGCACCTCGACCGTGCGGTCAAAATGGTGCTCGCGACCGGGAAGAAAAAAGTCGCGGTGCTCGGTCTCAGCTTCAAGGCGGCGACCGATGATCTGCGGGAGAGCCCTCAAGTACAACTCGTCAAGCGTTTGATCGGTGAAGGATGCGAGATACACATTTGGGATGACAACGTCTCCCTGGGACGCCTGATTGGTTCCAATCGGCAGTACATTGAGCAGGTCATTCCCCATATCGGCTCCCTGCTCAGCACAAGTCTCGAGGAAGTTCTCAAGCCGGCAGAAGTGGTCGTCATCGGCATTCGCGGGCTCGACAAGACGCTTCTCGACACCCACATTCGCCCCGGTCAGATCGTGGTGGACCTGGTGAATCTGGAGAAATCCCGACGGCCTACCGCGAGCACATCTTACGAAGGGATATGCTGGTAGTCGAGCGCCGCTAATCGAACCGGGAAATGAAAATACTCTGGGTCAAGGCAGGAAAGCTTTTGCCGGTCGATACCGGAGGCAAAATACGTTCCTTCAACATTCTCCGGCATCTTGCGAAGGAACATGAAGTAACTCTGCTTTCTTACTACGGGGGACGCCGCGATCCTGAGTACGAAGCGGCCATCACGCAGCAACTGCCACGCACTGAGATCATCCACACTGCTGCTCCAGAGGGCACACTGGCCCAATCCCTGGACTATATTTTTCGGCTTTCTTCGCCTGCTCCCTACGCGGTGAGGAAGTTCACGCATCCAAAAGTTCGTCGCAGCGTGGCCGAGTGGCTAAGCAATGGCACTTTGGATGTGGCAGTATGCGATTTTCTCTCGGCCTCGTTGAATTTTCCCGAGAACTTCGCTGCTCCCGTCGTTCTCTTTCAACATAACGTTGAGACTATGCTCTGGAGGCGCATGGCTCACACGGAAAAGGCTCCCTGGAAGAAAGTATCTTACTCAATCGAAGCCTGGAAGATGGCGTCTTACGAGACGCAAGCGCTGCGAAGATTTCAGCACGTCATTGCAGTTTCCGAGCATGATCGGAACGCGATGTTGGGGCTTTCGTCAGGCTGCTCGATCACAGTCGTTCCCACTGGCGTGGACACGGACAAATATCAAGCCTCACCGTCGGTCTCGGGAGATCCTCCTGTGGTTTTGTTCACCGGTTCGATGGATTGGGAACCGAATGTCGACGCGGTCGAATATTTCTGCCGGGAAATCTGGCCCACGGTGCTGCTGTCCGCTTTTCCGAATGCGCGTTTTCAAATCGTAGGGCGGACTCCCAGTGCGCGTGTGCGATCCCTGGCGTCCGCTTCTGTCGAGGTGACCGGGACAGTGCCCTCCATCACTGACTATTTGCGATCGGCTACCGTAGTCGTTGTCCCTCTACGGATCGGGGGCGGCACGCGGCTCAAGATTTTCGAAGCGATGGCCATGGCTAAAGCTCTGGTTTCCACTTCCATTGGCGCGGAAGGCTTAGACGTGAAGGATGGCCGGGACTTGATGATCTCCGACAACGCGCAATCGTTCGCTGCTGCCGTGGTTCGCCTTCTAAAGGAGCCCGAGTTGCGCCGAGGTTACGAGCAAGCCGCTGCTACTTTGGCGGCGCGCTATGACTGGTCGCAAATCGCAAGGCGTTTCGCCGAAGTACTCCGCGATGCTGCAACTCGTTTTCGCGAGGAGCGAACACCGGATGCGACCACGGTTGCGCCCTTGGTGAGGTGAGAATTCTGGCGCTCGATCAACCTTGCGCTGAATTGTGCGGGTCAAATCCAGGATAAGTCTCGGCTCACGAGCAACTGTCCCAGCGGTGTCTTCGCCTTGAGATAGAGCTTGGTATCGAAGTAGGTTCGGTACAGCGCGCGCATGATTCCGAGTTCTGCCCGGTTCGCCGCATCCCGATTGGAACTTGCCAACTCATAACCGGTTGATTGCAGAGTGCAGCCCACCAGGCCCTCCAGCGTCGCCAGTTCTTCCTCGGAATAGCCGCTACGCCAACGTCCGACGGGGTTGAAACTCTCATCGGATCCACCGGCAAACGACGTATTAGGAGCGCTCACCGAACCGATTCCTACCTGCCGGATTCGATCATAGTCGAGCTCTTGTCCAATGAACTCGCCCAACTGGGCCAGCGTCTCTCGCGGTGCGGTGATCAGCTTTTCAAAGTGCACTTCCATATAATCGCCGCCTAAGCTTCGACCGTCCCGGCGGCCCTTGTTCACCATCCATTCCCAGTACAATCCCGCCGCCATTTTCGACGGTTTGCGATCCCAGGGCAGCCGCTTCACATAACCCTGCTTGTCGGTGGAAAGCGCCACGTCTCGGCCATCACGAATAATGTGAATGACGAGGGCTTCGGGAATTGTCTCCTTGATTCGGCCGAGGAACAACAAATGTTCCGGAGTGGTATCGGCCCAGCGCTCTACTCCTTGTTGCATCGCCATTTCGGACATGACAATGCGCAGGAAATCGCCGCCGTTTCTGCAGTCGCTCATCACTTTTTCGTCGATCGCGCCTTTGCCCAGACCTGACCGCGTGTATAGGCGGCTGTTGTACCACGCCTCCAGAAGTTGACGCTTGTTGCGTGGGAGGGAAAGATCGCCGAATGCCGGTTCCAGCAAGTTGATGGCATTGGATTCGACTCGGTACACGGCGAAATTTCCGGCGGAGAGCAGCATGTGATACAGCAGCGTTGTCCCAGAGCGTACGCACCCCAGCACAAACACCGGTGCCCGGCTTCGCGCATTGGCTGATATGGGGTGGTTTGAAGGCGTCACAATTCGCTTTGCGTAATCAGGATCTCGATCTCGTCAATTTTCAATGAGCAACCGGTCCTGGTCGCGCCGTCATCGACGATGCCATGCGCGGTAGCGAAGTGATTTCGCTGGCAAGGACTTCAGGCGCCCGGCGCGCGGTAGCCCAATCGGATCGAGCTTCCATAAAATTCCTGTGCCAGAGTTCCAGCACCAACATGCGCCACAGCATACCCGAGCGATTACGCCGTCCACGAACGTGTTCATCAATGAGTGAGCGCACGGCCGCCGGTTTGAAATAGCCACGCTGCAAGGTACGAGGCTCCAGCAAAACGCCCCAGAATTGTGCTTTGGAGCGGTCTCGCATCCATTCGACCAGGGGCAACTGGAAGCCCTGTTTTCTGCGGTGCAGTAGCGCTGGCGGAATGTCCAGCCTCTCCGCCAGCTTCTTCAGAATATATTTCCGCGTGCCGGCCCGAAATTTCCACTCCACGGGCAGAGTCGTAACCCATTCGACAAATTCATGGTCGAGCATGGGAACGCGCACTTCCAGGGAGGTTGCCATGCTCATCCGGTCCACTTTAGTCAGAATATCTGCGCTAAGGTAAGTCTTGGTATCCAGGTACAAGAGGCGGCTCATCCGGTCCGACGCGGGTGCGCAATCATAGGTTTGCTGCCATTCCGCCAGAGGATCCGGAAGATGCCGGACACTCTCCAGAAAATCCCGGGTAAATAGATGGCGCTCGCGATGCAACACGGGAAAGAACGAGAGTCCATCCAGGTAACGGTCCCGTTCATTCAGTGAGGCGTTCCACGCCAGATTCTTGCCATACATCCCGGGCGGAAGTAGTCCGTGAATGCGGTGACGGTAGAT
>CAVZCG010000006.1:0-109006 GCA_963773675.1 uncultured Acidobacteriaceae bacterium | reverse complement strand
CCGTGACTCCCGCTCCGACGGCTTCGATTACTCCGCATACGTCGGACCCAAGAGTGAGTGGGAGCGGTGATTCGACGACGCTCTTGTGTTCTCGGATGAGCGCATCCCAAGGCCCAACCCCGGCGGCAGCAACCCGTAACAGCAACTCACCTGGACCCGGTGTTGGACGCGGCAGCTCGTCGATCACAATCACATCTGGCGGACCGAATCGATGAATCCTCGCTGCTTTCATGGCTTTGTTCATTTCACCGCGACTCGTTGACACACAGGAATTTCATCAGGGCGTCGGTCGCCAGTCCGAATGTCATCGGAAGAACCCGCTCACCAGTCCAATCGTGCGTATGTGCCAGCAAACTAACCAGGAGAAGCAAACCAAGCACAATCTCCGGGCGCCAAAAATCTTTTCGTAGGAGAGTAGAAGGGCCATGACCCCTACTGTCGCAGGTTGCTCCGCATGGCGCGTCACGAGATGTAGTGTTTTTCTCCTACCCCGGATGACTGGTGGATGCGTAACTCCTTCGGGGTAGCTCGCCGACGCGCAGCGGCATGATCGAACCGTAAGAGGCGGGACTGCAGACGTGGCCTGCGCTCGCACCGGGCCATAGCACCGTCGTGTGATGGTGCAGCCCGCTCGGTTGCGTTTTTCTGCAGGCGGTTAGCAAAGCCAGATTGCCCGGCTTTCAGGCAGCCTCGTCGTCCTCCAGCCCCCAATACTTCAGCAGTTCGGTCGGCACATACTTCTGGTCCTTATTCTTCTGGACCCATTCTTTCAATGGCAGGGAATCTTTGTATTGGTCGGGGCGGATACCCAGGATGGCGACGACGTGATCGAAAGAACTGGCTTGGTCCATGGCACACCTCATGTTTGTTGTCGGTTTCTGGCATTCTAGGGGTCGGGTATTAAAGGAGCGTAAAACCTCAAAATCAGTAGTGCCGGACAGTGGAAGATGCTGAGGCGGCAAGATCGAATCATCGCAACACGAACAAAAAAAGCCCTCTCCCACCGGGGAGAGGGCGTTGCAATCGGAACGTGTTTAGTCGTCGTCGTCGACCTTCGCGGGTGCCGGTCTGTTGAAGTCGCTCGCGGGACGAACCTTGCTCTCGCCAGGGTAGGGGCGAGTAAACGCAGTGGATTCGTACCAATTCAGGTGGTTGACGGTGTCCGAGTCTTCGACGTCTGGCCTGTGGTAATTGCTAGCGAAGATCTCCGTCTTCTTCTGCATCCAGCCAGCCCTGAGAGCCTTAACTGCAGGGCTCTCGGTCCGGATGGACTGAGCCTTGACCGCAGGGACCGCCGCGGGCGTCGCAGAACACGAGGCCGGGAGGGTCTGGGTTGGACTCTGGCTAACACCATAGGTCAGCGGCACTCCCACTGCCACGTGGGTCCACGGCAGGAAGTTATCCGCCGGGGGGTTATCGAGGAAGACCGTGCTCATCGGCGAGGCCACGAGGTCGTTGTGGTTCATGGGCTCAATGCCGAGAATCTGCTCAATCGTGCGAGTCATGTTGACCTGCGTGTAGAAGGTGCTGTCAACGTAGGTCGAACCACCTGTGCTCTGGATGACGTAGGGGCTAATGATATAGCCAGGGCTACGGTGACCGTCGACGTGGTCGACGCCGGTCTGCGCGTCGTCTTCGGTGACGAAGATCGCCGAAGAGGACCAAATCGAGCTGTGGCTGATGGCGTCGACAAAGCGGCCAAGCGCCAGATCGTTATCGGCCTGCATGGCTGCCGCGTTCGGCGGGCCGCCAGTGTGGTCGGAGCTGATCCACATCATCTCCAACTGGGGAACGGTACCTGCGGCGACGTCGCTCTGGAAGTTCTCATTCCAGAGATCGAAGCGGAACTGGTCGGGGATGCCCAAGTCGAATTGTGGATAGGTCTGGTACGTGTTGTTTATCAGGTTCGGTAGCGGGGAGTGCGATGCCACCGTGTTGTAGTTGTAGAGCTGGGGCTCGTTGCCCGCCTCGTAACAGGTGACGTCGTTGTAGAAGTCGATCCACTCCGGCTCGGCGGTTGAGCCGGTCGGCTGCAGGAACGAGTTGTACTCGATGTATTCGCCGTAGTTCTTGAACGAGACTTTGTACTTTGCAGCCTGATCCCACAGGTGGCCGGCCTTCTGGTAGGCAATTGCCTCGCCGCCGTTGGAGGGGTAGTCGCGTAGCCAATCCGGCGATTGGATATCGTCGGAGTAAGGAGCGATGGCCTGCGTGATCCAGTTGTGACCGTCGGCCGACTGGCGGCTCGGGTTGTAGTAGTTGTCCAGCAGCGGGAAGCGCTGCACGATCGCGTGCGCGTTGGGTGTTACGACGGGGTAAGGTGTGTAGGTCGAGTTGATGCCGAAGGTTGCCAGGGAGGCGTCGCCGTTGCCGGCAGTCACGTCGCCCAGGATCTGATCGTAGGTGCGGTTTTCACGGATGATCAGGAAGACGTGCTTGATCAGCGAAGGCGAGCCGATCTTGGCCGGGATCGCGACCGGCGGGGTGGTGCTCCTGCCACCGGAGGCAGATTCGATATTTGCCCTGAGATCCCAGTGGTTGTTGTATATAACCTGCGTCGTCATCGCCGGCAGGTTCAAGCTCGCAATGGGAATGATGCTCGCAGTGCCGAGGTCCTGGTGGGTGTTAAAGTCGTGCACGCCGAATTCGTTTGCGTACGAGTTTTCGAACGTATTCGTAGGAGGTGGCGCCACACCGTAGCCGTCGGTGCCGAGGCCTTTGTCGTTGGCAACGAGCAGCTCACCGTCCGTCGCGTCGAACACGACCGAGCTCGGCGCATAGCCGACGGGAATCAGGCCCTGAACAACGGAGATGTTCAGGTCTATTACGGCAACCGCATTGGCATTGTAGAGCGCCACGTATGCATTGTTTGAATTGTCGACGGCGATCGAGTTTGGCCCCACGAGAGTGACGAGGTTTTTGGGCACTGTGACCCCCAGCCCAGCGAAGAAGGGATCCAGCTTAATCGTCGACGAGACCGTATTGGTGGTCGTGTTGATCACCGAGATCGTGTCGTCATAGGCATTGGCGACCAACAGGTAAGTGGTCCCCCCATTGGTCCAGAAGGTCATACCCGTCGGGTGCAGGCCGACCGTGATGGTCTTGCTGACCTTGAACGTGGACAGGTTCACGACGGAAATGGTGCCGTCGCTCGTCGCGCCCGTCGGATAGACGGCGACGACCGGCGTGCCGTTCGAGTATCCCTGGAAGCTGCTCGCGGTAGGAACCTTTCCAGCCTCGTTGGCAACGTAGGCGGTAGTGCCGCTCGGCGAGATCACGATGTTGTTCGGAACCTGACCGACGCGGAGCTCCGGACCCTCTACCGGGGTTCCTGTCAGGTTGATGCTGGCGATCGTGTCGTTGTTGTCCAGCACCACGTAAGCAGTATTGCCATTCGGCGTGACCGCGATGCCCATCGGATAGGAAGTGGGTGCACCGTCTGATACAAGCGAGACGGTCTGGCCGCAGGGGATTTCGCTGCTGCCGGTGGTCCCAGGGGGGCTGCCGGACGGGGGTGCCGAGGCAGTGTTGAACGGAGCTACCCACGGAAAGCAGGTAACGTTGGTCAGATTGCCGCCGCCGTCGGCGTCGAGCGGAACGCTGACCTCAGCGTAATTGGAGAGCAAGCCGGTCGCTGGATTGACACTAGCGATGGCAACGTACGATGGCCCGTAGTCACCGTCTTGGCTAAAGAGAAGGTACGCACCATTGGGCGTATAGGTGATGCCCATAGAGCTACCGCTGTTGGTCTTGGACGGAATGTAGTTCTGCATGACCTGGCCTTGCGTGTAGGTCCCGCCATCGCAGCCGGCGGTGGCGACGCAGAAGATCGAGACGGACTGTGGGGCGCCCATTTGAAGTACGGCGGCGGTTCCGTTGCCCGTGGGATTGAGTGCTATGGCCTTGGCCCGGGTCGTTTTGCCGAGGTAGACCTGGGTGCCGGCCGGGGTGATGATCGTGCCATCGCTGACCACCCATGGATTGCTCAAGGGCGCCGTGAATTCCGGGCCCGTGGTTGCGCTTGTGTTCTCGCCAGGTGTGTAGGTCGGAAATTCTGTGGATTGCGCTAACGCCGAAACGCTCAGCGCCGCTACCAACAGTCCGACGAATAGAGGCAGACGCCTCATCGAAGACTTATTGCTAGATTTTGGGGACATTATGCTCTCTCCTTCCTGGTTCTAGCCAGGGGATCCCATGGTCGCAACGCAGGGCTGACGCCCGCATGACGCGAACATTACATTCTTGTCATCTTGCGAAGGCGGAAGACGCCGGCATCTGCAGCGTGACCCGAGTACCGTGTCCCGGTTGACTCGAAATCTCTACATTACCGCCGTGAAGCACCGCAATGCTCTGGACGATCGCCAGCCCCAAGCCGGTGCCTCCCGAGCCTTGGGATCGCGAAGAGTCGACACGGAAGAAGCGATCGAAAACTCTCGGCAGAGCTTCCGCTGGAATGCCCACGCCCGTGTCGGAGACTTCAATGCGAATGGTGGAAGAGTCCAAGGTCGGGCAATCTTTGTTGGGGAAATTCTTGTTTGAGAAATCCTTGTTCGAGAAATCAATGCCCGTCCCCAATATGACCGTTCCGCCGGGCGGCGTATGTGCCAAAGCATTCGAGACCAGGTTGCCCACCGCCCTCTGCAAAAGCGTGCGGTCCAGTTCGGCAATCACCGGATGGTTCCCGACAATAGTCGTGAGAGAAACTCCGCCGTCGGCAGCCGATGCTTCGTAATACTCCCGCACTCCGCCCAGCAGTTCGCCCACATCCACGCGCTCCCGGCGCAAATGGGTCAACGGGCTTTCTGCGCGTGCCAGAAATAGCAGGTCGCCGATCAGATCCGAGAGTCGCACAGCTTCCTCGAGGCAAGACCCAACCACATCGCGATATTCGTCGGCACTTCGCGCGCGGGCCAGAGCTACCTCTGCTTCGCCGCGAATGTTATTGACTGGCGTGCGCAGGTCATGCGCAATGTCCGCTGAGAATCTCGAAATGCGCTCGAAGGACTCTTCCAGGCGATCCAGCATTTGGTTGAAGGTACTGGCCAGAGACGCCAGCTCGAACGGATATCCTTCCGGCAGAATTCGTTCCCGCAGGTTCGTCGAACTGATGTGGCGCGCAGTCGTCGCCATTTCTTCCACCGGACGAATCCCGTGCCGTGCAATCTGGTATCCCACCAATGGAAAAATGGCGAAAGTCGCCAGCAAAATGGACCAGAACCAAAACCGGTAGCGAGCCAGCAATCGCTCTTTTTGCGAGACATCGACTGCAATCTGAATGGTGTCGGTTTGTGCTGCCTGGAAACCGACCGGAACCGACGCACTCGTCACGCGAAAAGGTTGGCCATCTCTGCCCTTCATCGGAACAGTGCGATCAGGCCGGCTTTGACTGGCCAATCGCGCCAGGTCTAATTGATCCGCCATGCCCGGGGTCATCAGCAGTGGGTTGCTTCGTCCATCCAACAGGCGAATATAGAATTGTTCGTACCGTCTCGCGGCCGATTCCAGTTCGATTTCCTCCCGCAGCGCATCCCAGTCGTCGGGCCTCTCGCGCAGCATGGTGCGTAGCACGTGCACCTTGTCCGCGAGGAATAGATCTGTGCTTTTCTCCAGTTCGCTCACCAGCACGAAGTAAAGACTGGCTGTGGCGAGGAACACCAGAAATAAGCCTGCAAGCGCGTAGCCCGCCGTTAACCGGAAGGCCAAAGTTCCCCGCAAACGTGAGACCGGCGCGAGGCTATTGATTGGATTCCAGGACATAACCGGCGCCCCGAACGGTATGGATCAATTTGAACGGGAAGGGATCGTCCACTTTGCTGCGCAGCCTACGCACATTGACATCCACGACATTGGTGTCGCTGTCGAAGTTCATGTCCCAGACCGCTTCAGCGATCAGAGTCCGCGATAGCACTTCACCCGAGCGCCGCGCCAGCAGGGATAGAAGAAGGAACTCTTTGGAAGTCAGCTCCAATCGCTGACCGGCGCGCGTGGCCCGCTGGCGCAACAAGTCAATCTCAAGATCAGCCAAGCGAAGCGTCTCCGGCGCGCGTGGAGGCCCACGGCGCAGCAGCGAACGTACGCGCGCCAGCAATTCGGAAAAAGCGAACGGCTTCACCAGATAATCGTCTGCACCCAGTTCGAAGCCTCGCACCCGCTCGTGGACGGCGTCGCGAGCAGTCAGGAAAAGCACCAGCCCGCGCTGGCCGTCGTGGCGCAAACGCGTGAGAACCTGCCAGCCATCCAGCCCCGGGAGCATCACGTCGAGAATCAGCAGGTCAAAATGTAATTCTTGTGCGAGATGCAACCCATCGAATCCATCCCCTGCAACATCCACGACGAACCCTGCCTCGCCCAGTCCCTTCTGCAGAAACTTGGCGGTCTTGGCTTCGTCTTCGATGACCAGAATTCTCATGATCAGCCACCCTAGAACGTAAATCTCATGGAGAACTGCAATACCCTGGGAAGACCGTTGGGACTGATTTCCTGCAACGCGCCAAAGTTGCCCGCACCTGAATTCGGAACGAGATAGCAGGTCTGGTTCAGCGACGTGCCATCCCCGCAATTGCTACCGAACGGGTTGTATTGCAGTTGGTTGATGCCGTCGCCGTTCTGCACGTAGTAGTTGGGATGATTAAACAGATTGAATGCCTGCGCGCGAAATTCCAGTTCCTTGCCTTCGCGGATTTCGAAGCTGCGCGCCAGGCCAAAGTCGATTCTTTCCAGCCATGGACCATAAAAGGAATTCAGGCCGATTCCCGGGGTTGGGCCAGCGCCGTTGATTCCGCCCGCGGTGTTGGCCGTGTCCTGGTTGAAAGCGGTGTCATTCAGGTTGTCGTTCCCGAAAGATTCGCAACCCAGGTTCGCCAGGTTTCCGGAGTTGCTTGCGGTCGTGCACGCTGGACTTAGCAAACCCGCATAGGGACGTCCAGAGGAGAACTCCAGTACGGTGCTCAACGTCCAGCCTGACAAAACTACGCGCCCCTTGTCGGAAGTGGTTAACCTTTCCAGTTCAGGGCGGTATACCGCAGCCAAGCTAATTCGATTTCGCTGGTCAAGCAGTGAAGGCGCGTGAGTATTGCTGAAGTCGAACTGATTGCTGAAGTCCATGCCGTCGAGCATGATGCTCTTCGCGAAGGTGTAAGAAGCCTGTAAAGAAAGTCCACGCGACATGCGCCGTTGCAACTGGACGAAGAACGAGTTGTAGTAGTTCTGTGCCGGGCTGATCAGTTCGTTGATCTCGCCTAGGCTTCCGCTGATGCGGCCTTCCGTCAGCAGGTCACTGTCCATGTTCGGCAGTACATAGGTGGGGCCGTTGCAGGGCAGCGCGGCAGTGTTGGCAGGACACACGATGTACGCAGTCGTTCCTTGCAGCGGATTCAGGTTTAGGTCATAAGCGCTGCCGGAGAGGATGTGCACGCCGTGATTCCACATGGTGCCGACCGTCAGGGTTGTGTTCTCGGCAATCTCCCGCTCAATCTGCAAACTCGCCTGCAGAATGTATGGCACCCGAAATTGCGGAGAAACCAGGGAAACGTCTGGGGACGCGCTAAACAGGGGAGAGTTGGCGGGCAGGATATTGGGAAACGTCGGCAGTTGCTGGTTCGGAGGACCTGCTGTGTAACTTGCGCTTACCGACGACTGCTGCGAAGCCAAGCCATTCGAGACAACCGCATTTCGATAGTTCAGGCCGTTCATGTTCGTATAGAACTGCCCGAATCCTCCACGTACTACGGTCTTCGACGCTGGTTGCCAGGCAAATCCGAAGCGCGGAGCGAAGCGGCGAAACTGGTTTGGATATTGTCCGGTAAGAGGAAACGCCGGATTTGCCGCCGGCTGCGCATAAACCTGAAAGTCTTCGCGCAGGCCCATTTCCAGCGTCAACTGCCGAAACGCACGGAATGTATCCTGCACGTAGAACCCGTAATAAGGCACCGAAAAAGAAAACCTCGGATCGCCGGCTGCCTGGCTGAAATTGATGTATTGGCCGAGGGCGAAGGCTTGCAGACTCGGAAATTCGTAGAGTCCGAGCGGGGACCCGAAATCGACAGCCTCGTTCGGGTCGGCGCCGCCGTCATTGGTGTCCGCATCCGAGGAGCGGCTCCAATCAAAACCAAATTGCAACGTGTGTTTGCCGATCACGTAATCGATGCGCTCCGAAAGCGAGTACTGTCTTTCAAAAACTCTCCCGATGGAAAACGCCGCATTCCCCAGAGTAAAAGCTGGACTATCCAGAATTACCGTGGGCATGTTTGGAGCTAAACCGGTGGGCGTCGAGATTTCGTTGTCTTGCGACGTGCCCGCATGGAACTCACTTAACAACCTCGAAGAGAACGCGTGCGTCCAGCCTAAGCTGGTTTCAAACGTATGCACGGAGGAATTAGCCAGGGTTTGCAGGCCATAGTTCCCAACGGTAGGATCGGTGATCACGCCTCCGGGCGAATCGAAATGATTGAAGTTCAAGCTGAGGAACAAACCGTCCCGCGCGCTCGCCTGGTAATCCAGCCGGGGCGTAAGCACTAAATCGTTGCGCTTTCTTGCTCGGCTGCCCAGATTGGAATTCAATGCATTGATCACATTGGACACCTGCTGCAGATACACCGGATTGTTTGCATCGGGTGCAACGTCGGCGCCAGGCACAGGCAAAGGTCCGCTTGGTGGCGGGAGGGGCGTCTTATCCGGGATTCCAAAGTTAGAGGACAAGAAACCTGGCTGCGTGCTCACCAGCGCCTGGTTGATCACGGAAATCGGATCATTCCGCAGTTGTTGCTCGTAATCTACGAAGAACCACACACGGTTACGGAGGATCGGCCCACCCACTCCGGCTCCGAATTGCTGCAGATCGTCCTGCGGCTTCGAAAAGCCTGCCGCTTCGTCGAGGGCATCATTCGCTCCGGTGGCGGAGTTGCGGTTGTAATAGAAGGCGCTGCCGTGGAACGTGTTGCTCCCCGAACGAGTCACGGCATTCACGAATCCTGCTCCACCGCCATACACGGCGGAGTAAGGGCTCACCGAAACTTGAAACTCCTGGATCGCGTCCTCACCGTATAGATACGGGATGCGGTAGCGGCCGATAATGTCGGCGAAGTAGTTGTTGGTAGCATTGGTTCCGTCAACGGTGAACGCATTGGAGCCATTTCCGTTGGCGTACCCCGAGTCTTCCCCGCCCTGCTGGCCCGCGATGCTTATCAGGCCGGTATCGCCGTCATAGCTGGTATTGGGCGTCAGCGCTGTGAAATCGGTGTAGCGGCGTCCATTAAGCGGTAGCTCATCAATGAAGGAGCGGTCAAGCACCATGCTGGCCGAAGATTCCGCAGGCCGCAAGAGTGCCATTGTCCCGGTGACCTTTACTGTGTCCCCGCTAGTTCCCACTTCGAGCCTGACATCCTGCGATGTAGTGTTTCCCACCAACACTCGCACCAGAGCCGCTACATCGTGAAAACCCTTTCCAGTCGTCGTGACCGAATACGTTCCCGGCATCAGAGCCACGAACTGGTAGAGTCCGGCGTGATTTGTAACAGCGGAGTGCTGCAGTCCGGTCGCAAGATTTCTCACCACGACTGACGCTCCCGGAACGATTGCTCCACTTTGGTCAGTGACGCGACCACCGATCGCGCCGGTTAACACAACGTTCTGAGCTGACGACTGCCGCATGCCCGCTAAAACCAACAATGCGGTGATGACCAAGTGGGTCGTCAGCAGACTTAGCTTTGCGGCCGATGGAAAGAAGTTGTTTGTCGTCGAGGTGATTGTCATAAACCGATCTGCGGGGGGACAAAACCCAATGTGCATGGGCAGCCTGCCCACTTTCATTGAGTTTCCACCGGCGGCAAAGACATCCTTTTCTCGTTCAGAACCTGGGCTTGTCCGGTCACCATCACGGAGACAAGCAGATGGTCCGTGAGCGGCAGACTAAATGAACTTGTGAACCTGTAATGCGGATCCCATTACCAGTTTCCTTTCGAGAAGCTCCATTGCTGGTTGGGGTTCAAAGTTATGGCGGCACAGAGTCGCCGGCAGGATTGCAGCGGTGAATTCGCGTAGGGGTGAGTGTAAGGTCGCCCCGAGCGGGTAACTGGAACAAGCAAACATACGTGCGCATAGTTACGGAAAGTTGAAGCAGGTGTGAATTTCGCATGAAAATTACGACTGCCTCGGAACGTTGCATTTGACCCCTGTGAGATGTAACCCTGGGCTCGCAAATTTTGACTTGCCTGTGGAGCCACGTCCGAAATTCCTCGTACCTTTCGTCACGCATCGTCGAGTCAGCCAAACAGCAGTGGCGATATTCGATTCTTCCTCTCACTCTTCTTCTCTGGATCAGCCCCCTCCGGGCCTCGGTGATGTTCGATTGCGACCCTCTCAAGTGGGCTAGTTTGTTCAAAGTAGCCCACTTGCCACCCGTCTCTCTTGTTGACATTCGGGGCCTGAGAATGCAGTATGGATGGGCTGTGGGCCGTCAAGTTCGGTGAGGTTGATTCTAAAGGGCGCGTCACACCCCCCATCCGTACCACGCCAGGGCGACAAACCAGTTGTAGGAAGCAGAGAATCGCCGTCCTGGTCGCTCTGGCCGCGCCAATTGGATCGCTTCACCTTCCCCCTAATCTGAGCGGCTACGCTAAAAGAATTAGTTCCTGATATCAGGCAGTCCAAGTGGCCTTGCGATTCGTTCCGCATAGGCTTTCACCGCAGTGGTTACCGAACCCCAGATTACGAATTCCCCGAAGGAGTACACGATGAAATCGCTCCAAGGCAAGTTCCGCATAATGATTGCTGTTGTTCTTGTCCTTCTGGGGTTGGGCCTTGCTCAACACTCGCTGGCACAGTCCGTGTCGGTCTCACCCGGCGACCTTTCTTTCGGAATCCCAACCGGAACGCTACCCCCACTGGCCATCACGGATCTGGTCACCGTAAACGTCACCGGGACCGGGCAAGCCACGCTGAGTAATTTCGCGATTACTGGCGGCCCGTATGCGAGTGATTTCACATTCAACGGTAACACCTGCTTAGCTCCGCAAACCGCGCCCACTACCTGCCAGATTGGAGTGCAGTTCACCTCCACGCAACCAGCGGGCACCTTGGAAACAGCAACACTGAGCTTTAATTCCTCCACGCAAACCGGCCCGATTACCGTTCCGCTGAATGGCGCATACGGCGCTATCAAGCTTTTTGGTCCTATCGACATCAATCCCTCCCTCATTTCCGGCGTCACGTGGACACAGGACCCACCCACCGCGGGATATGCGGTACAGAGCACAAACATCAATTTGTCGTGCCCGGCAGGGGCGACTGCGTTTCTATCTTCGACCCCTGACGGGTCGGGAAACGTTTTCCAGGACAACACCATGCAGTTTGCTGATACCGTCGGATCATCGACGACGACTACCACGAATGTCTGCACGGGTGGGGATCCAAACTTCCTGGGATTCACCGGTTTTCCCGCAGGGTCGACAAACTGCTTTCAGGCTCCCTATGAAAATGCAGCGCAAAACTACCTCGGACAAAATCCCGACCTGGCCACCGCCTCACAGAACGGTGCGGTCGTGAGCTTTATTGCGACATACGGCGTAAGCCCGCTCAACGTGGCTAGCCTGCTCACGCCTGGAACCCCGAGTGCAAGCCAACTCCAGTCCGTAACCGTACAACTGCAGGATGCCGGTGGCGAACTGGGCGCGGCCACACTTCACCTGGTAACCAGTTGCAGCCCGGCAGGAATCACACCAGGAGGCACAATCACCGGCAACCCCATCACGCCGAATGATCCCTCCTCGTTGACGCAGACCTACGGCTTTGCCAACTCTCCGGGCCAGAACATCTCGTTGATCGACAGCACCACGCAAAACCCGCCGGCTTCGGGAACGGTGCCGGCCGTTACTGATATCGGCGTGCCTCAGTCTCTCTTCTCTCAGCTCGTCGCTGGCACGTCAGCCGCTCCTGCGGTTTGTTTACGCATGTCGGGTGAACTGGATTCTCTTGGCCAACCAATGTGTAAAGGCTTCCTGATCCAGTGCACCGCATCGGGATCCACGAGCGGAAGCAATTGCGATCCTGCAATTGCGGGTATGTCGAGAAGTCTTTTTGACTCCATCCAGTTTGCCTCGCCGGACGCCCCGGCTAACGGGCTCAACTTCCTGTACGGTCCGGTGGGAACTCCGGCTGTGGATGCATGCAGCAACGCGTTAAGTTCAGTGTCGGGTGCTGCTTGCGCGTCGAACACTGGGCCGGGCATGTTGATGGGCAGTGACAACTGGCTGTGCGCCCCCGGACAGAGCGCGCCCTGTACTCCGCTCGAACCCAACACTTCGACGACTGGAACAGTCTACTCGGCTGGCAATTGCCAACTGGCAGGTAGTGTAGTGAACGACTTGTGCCCGCTCGACACCCTGACTCAGTTCATGGGAGCGGCAGATCCGTCGCACGGCGGCACGACCGCCGGCAAGAACTCATTGCTCATCCCGGTGGTGAATATGCCGCTGCCGTCCACGGCGATAACAAACGCGACGTATCAATCGAACGGCTGGCTGCCGGCGCCCAGTTCTACTGCGCAGCTTACCTTCACCGCGAACCCGGCAAGCTATAGTCCGTCGACGACAAATCCGCCCTCTAACACCTTCGTCGCGGCCCCGGCTTACAGTGTGACGTATGGCATCACGCCAGCGAATATGCCCCTGCCGGATACTACCTATCCGGTTTCGGGAGATATAACGCTGTTTAATTCGACCGCGAATCCAAATTTTGGCGACCCGCTATGCTCGACGTCGACCACAAGTTCCTTTTCTCCGCCGGCCGTCAGCATTACGCCTCCACAAGACGGCATCTACAACCTGCACTACTTCACGACGGACTGCGCTCTCACGGAGGAATTAGTCTTCAATCCGCAGGGCTCGCAACTTACCGATCCAACCGCCAACTGGGCATCGTTCCGCTTTGTAACCTTCGGTGTTGACACTGTAGCCCCTACTTTTTCCTGCAATTCACCGAACACTGGCGTCTGGTACAACACGAACCAAACGGCAACATGCACGGTAACGGATCAAGACTATGTTGCCACCGTATCAGGATCCGGATTCTTGCCGCTGACTGCCGGCATCCAGGGTAGCCAGACGGAAACCGTCAACGTTTCCACCAATGTGGCGACTGGCACCTTCAATTCGGCAGCCCTCACCAATTCGCCACGGGCGTGCGATTTGGCTGGCAACTGCGTCACGGTTTCCGCAGGTCCATTCAAAATCGATTTACAACCTCCAACCATCACCGGGCCCGCGCTTAGCTCCGCTGGACCTTATTATCTGAACGGACCAGCCGTCACTGCGACGTACAGCTGCTCCGACGGGGGCGGGTCCGGCATCGCCAGTTGCACTGCCACCGATGCGCTCTCGGGAGGCGGTACCACCAGTATCTCTAGCGGCGGAACAATCAGCGCCTCTGTTGCAGGAACTTACACAATTACCGTAACTGCCATCGACATCGCCGGTAATAAAACCACCTCGTCTTCAACCTACACGGTTTCCGCTGCGGCTGCGGCAGATGTTGCTGTAGGCGACATCCCTCTCCCGGATGTCATCCCGCAAGGCAAGACCGGGCATTACTACCCTTGGGTAATCAATCTGAGTTCGCCCGTTGCCAATAACGTAGTGGTCACTTCAACCTTCACGGTGGCCAACCACGTTCTGAATGGCAGTCTTACCGCCAGCTTCGGGGTGATCACCTGCAACTCGAAAGGGTGCACCTCCATCCCGAGTTCCGGATCGAGCTGTTCCGTGAATACCACTGTCGGGAGCAGCACAACGGTCGCCGTCCTCACCTGTAACATCGGGCAATTGGTGAGCATATCGAAGCTAGAAGGCGTGGTGCTTATGGTCAACATTCCGGTGTTGTCCACAGCGCCAGTAAATACGAAGTTCACGTCGGTAACCACCGTCACGTCCGACAACGATCCCAATTCCTCGAACAATACTGTCTCGGAAAGCTATATCGTGGCGAAGTAGAGCAGGCTAAACTCGAGAGCCTAGTCAGAACGGAGCCCGGTGACCCTCTCCCGAAAGGGGGTGGCACCGGGTTTCATTTTCCAGAAGCACAGGAAAGATTCGGCAGGAGAAATCAACACGGCAGCGTGAAGGTCGCTTCGCAGCTTTGCATCCGCACAATCTATTTAGCTGCAACCGAAGAGCGGCCAGCTTCGGCATACATCGAACTGAGGTCGGAGCGTTCCAGTAGATGCTCCGCGCCTGGATCCTTCTTGAGTTCTTCCAAGATGTCGCGACCCAACTGATACTGGTGGGGCGCGTCGTCAGCATTTCCGCCAAGTCGGAGGGTGTCTCCGAGGAAATAATGAATTCGGGCAGTTTCCAGGCGCAGGCCCAGTTTCTCGCTGCTACCGAGAGCATTCTCCAGTTCCTGACGAGCGTGCAGATAGTCCTTGCTCTTGATCATCGCATCCGCCAAGTCAACCCGACTGCGGAGCCAATAATATTTCAGGTGAAGAGTGTCGGCCTGCTGGATAGCGGCGCGTAATTCGCTGATGGCGGACTGCGAACGCCCGTCGGCAATAGCCACGCGGGCCAGATTCATCTTGGCGATCAAGATGTTTTGGCGATCCTTCGTTTTGCTGGCAGCCACGGCAGCCTGTTCGTAAGCGCCGCGTGCCGACTTCAAATCTCCCCGATAGTACGACGTGTCTCCCCGGGTGTTCAGAAGTTGACTACGAACGTTTTCGGTTTTGAGCTCGCCAGCAAGTTTGGTGGCTTCGTCCAAAGGTTTGCCGGATTCGTCCCCACGGCCGGCCAGGGCCAAAGTTTCTGCAAGGCTATTCAAAGAGTCGGCCAGCTCAAAGCTCTGGTTGTTGGTCGAGCGAAAGCCGTTAACCGAATCCTGCATGGCGCTGACAGCAGCTCCCAGGCGTCCCTGGTACATTAGAACTTTGCCGATGGAACCGGACACATTCGCTGCATCCCTGGCGTCATTTGCCTTTCGCGCGACATCCAGCGCATTCATCATGTTCGCCAGCCCTTGATCGTAATCGCCCATGGCTGTGTACACTTCGCCAAGAGCGGCGAGGGTTTCCGCAAGGTAGATGGGTTCGTTCAGCTTTTGCCGCAGCTGAAGGGATTGCTGGTAGTAGATCAGCGCGTTGTCGGTATCGTATTTCGAGAAATATACGTCGCCGATATTGCTGAGACACAATGCCTGGTAGTTAACATCGTTCGCGTCGCGCTGGATTTGCAACGCCTCCTTATAGTCCTGAAGCGCTTTGTCATAGTCGCCGCGCGTCTGGTAAAGAACGCCACGATTGATCAGGATATCGCCGTAATCCTTGGTCACCCCAGTCTCGTGCAGAATTTGCAGCGCCTGGTTGTAACTGGCCGTTGCCGCGTCGGGCTTACCGAGCGTGATCTGATCCTGTGCCAACTCAGAAAGGCTATTCGCCAGCAAGCGCTTCATGCCCAGCTTGCGGCTAATCTCCATCGAGTCCTGGATGTTACGGATCGCTTCGTCCGGCTTGTCCATCTCACGATAAGAAATACCCAGCGATTGCAAGATAAGCGCCTTCTGCTCCGGGTTATCCACCTGCACCGCCAAGCTTAATCCCTTGCTAAGTGGCTCCAAGGCCGCCTGCGGATTTCCTGATAGGAATTCCACGCTGCCAATCTGCCACAACGCTTTGATGTTCTTGGGATCCGCTTTCAGAATGCTTGCGAACTGGGCACGCGCTTTGTCGAAATCGCCATTGTCCGCATAGAGGCTTCCCAGTGCATACTCCACATCCGTGTTATCGGGGAAAGTCTTGGCCAGATTCTCGTAAGCCTCGATGGCCTTCTTGTTGTCTTTCATGACGTGCGCGTGGTTGGCTTCGATAAGGTATTTTTCCGCCAAAGGAAGTTGCTGGCTGAGTTCGAGAGCCTTCCTTGAATACTGTTCCGCCTGAGTGTCGTATCCAAGAGCTGACTCGGCCTCGGCAAGCCGCGAATACGCCAGGGCAAACTGGGGATCCTCCTGGATCGCGGTTTGCAGTACGTGCAC
Organism: uncultured Acidobacteriaceae bacterium; assembly: GCA_963773675.1. Taxonomy (GTDB): domain Bacteria; phylum Acidobacteriota; class Terriglobia; order Terriglobales; family Acidobacteriaceae; genus Sulfotelmatobacter. The sequence goes on along the minus strand of CAVZCG010000006.1, from coordinate 92,992 downwards.
GGCATCCAGATTCTTGCCTTCGCGCAAAAGCTGTACGCCTTGACTGAAGTCGCGGAGCGCCGGCGCAGACTTTGACGATGGCTGGAAAGAACTGGCCTTCAACTCCTTCAAGACATCCGAAGAGACGGAAAGATTCTGGCGGATTAGATCAGCCAGGCGATCGACGGAGACGGGAATTTCCTTCTCATTAGCCGCTTCGATTTTCACCGGGACGCGCTGGTTGCGCTTTAAGTCTTGCAGTGTGGCGTCGATGCGAATCTGGTCCCCAAACCTGGCGTATTGTCCCCAAACCACGATATCCGCGTTGCTGAATTCCGCGAGGCGGCCAATCATGGTTGGATCAATAGGCGTTGCAGGATTAACGTGCAAATCCGAAAGGACTTGATGAAGCCGTTCAGGCGAGATCGTGCGCAGATGGGCGGACTGTCCTACATCGGTGCTGAGCATGTCCGCCAAACTCGGCCCCAGCCAGTCGAGACTGGTGTCTCCGGAAGCATTTCTAAAAGGCAAGATTGCCAGCGACACAGCGTGAGCAGCAGCATTACCGGCTGGCGAAGGCGCAGAGAGCATGCCGCGAAACACGTAGCCCAGAATCGCCAGCACAATCACGGTACTGATGCCCGCGACCAGCGGCCAGTGAATCGTCCGTCCCCAGGGCTCGACGGCCGGTTGAAAACCCAGGGTTGCTGCAGCGCGATTGCCCTGCCATGCCTCAAGGTCCGCCAGGAGTTCGCCCGCGCTCGGATAGCGTAAGTTAGGATCGCGCTCCAGACATTTACTGACAATGTTGCTGAGCGCACGTGGAATCGTCCCATCGTGATCGGAAACCGGGATGGCTCTCTCCTGGTTGCGCTTGATCAAGCTGGCTACAGCGCTTTCGGCTCTGAACGGCGTGACGCCAGTCAGTAGTTCATAGAGAATCAGGCCCACGGTGAAAAGATCGGAGCGCTGGTCCAGATCTTTCGCCAGAGCCTGCTCTGGAGACATATATTCCATGGTGCCAACCAGAGCTCCGGTTTGAGTCATGCCGTCGCCTTGCACCGTGCGTGCCAAGCCAAAGTCCATCACGAGGATCCGGCCGGTCTGATCGCGCATGATGTTTTGCGGCTTCAGGTCGCGGTGGATCACGCCCACGCTGTGAGCGGCTTCGAGGGCGCGGCAAACTTGTTGAATGATCTCGACCGCCTCTTCCGGTGGGAATTTCTTCGTCTCCTGGATCAGACCGCGTAGGTCCTGGCCTTCGACGAACTCCATGGTGATGAACTTCACACCATCGGCATCCCCAAAATCGTAGATGCGGATCACATTCTTGTGAGTGACCTGATGGGCCAGCAAGAGTTCTTGCTTGAATCTCGCCAGAATCGAAGGATTGGCGGCCAATTGCGGCCGAATGAGCTTGAGCGCCACGGGGCGGTCTAGTTCGCGGTCCATGGCCTTATAGACCGCACCCATTCCGCCTTCACCTAACAGCTGCAAGATCTCGTAGCGTCCTCCCAACACGTCGCCCGTTTGCAATACTGTTGCGCCACCCTGAAAACGAGCGGGGCCGCCGGAGGGAGAACGCGGAGGCGGAGTTACGTCGACCTGTGTCGCGTCGGTATCCACGGGACCACCGGGGGGAGCAGAAGACGGTTGGGGAAAATCGACTAGAGTAGCGTCGGGATCAATCGCAGAATTCGGGGCAGAACTATCCCCTTTGGTCGGAACGCTCACACCGAGCGGGTTCGCCGAATTCGCTCGATCTTGCGGATCAAACGGTGGGTTCGTGTTCTGCATGATTCGCCCGGGTGGGGCCAGACAAAAAGCCCCGGAGAGAGCCGCACACAACGATAATCCGAAAAGTATATACCGCCGGAGGTCTCGGCGCACCAAGAGCTTGGAGCATAGCTGGCGGGCGAGTGGTGGCCTGTCCCGTGCCGCGGAGATCGATCACAATCGCTTGCTTGTTCTTCGAATCTCGCTAGTCGTCATCGCGGGATGCCCAGCTGAATGCGGTTGCCCTAATCGTCACAAGTAAGGTCGCATTCCTTGGCCTTATCTTCGCCCCTTACGAGCGCGAAGCCCGCAAGTCATCCACTGGCTGGCCAAACGAAATTTCACAGAGAATTAACACTGCCCACAATTTGGCCCGCTAATACTAACTTCCTGGAGGTTCCCATGAACGCGAAGAAATTCATAGTGGCTGGAGTTGCGCTGGTGAGGGCGGTACAAATGGAAGGCACGCCGGTGCTCGCCGAGGTTGCTTCGCAACTCGCAAAATAGCTATTCGTTCGTAGAAAGCAACCGTGGTGAGAGGAGCCGACAAAACGGCTCCTCTTATTTTTTGGCTTTAGCTAAGTCAAGACTCGCGCAATCAACAGAGCGCGTTCGGAAACGTGAACTGCTCCTGGTGGCTTCACGGAAAAGAACGCAAATACGAGCCTGCGATAAAGCGAAGTCTGCTCTCTCCACTCCGGCTCTTCCGAGAAGAATAGCGAAATGCAGGGGTGCCTCAGCGCGCGTGTCGGTCTTCGGCGCGAGATTACAAAATTGTAATCTCCGCGTCATCTTAGGGTTTCCTCCACGCCGCTAGGCTAGGAGCGATCCTAGGAGGATCAGCCTATGACGTTAAAAAATCCACTTCGCGCAGCCGGCTTGGCTGCCGCTCTGGCGCTAACGAGCTTCGCTTCTGCTCAAATTCTACCGACAGGTGCAACCATCACACCGAACGCGGCTCCTGGATCGGTGTTTGTACCTTTGACAACTTCTTTGCTAGACGTTCCGACCTTTACGCCAGATGGTGCCGAGACCACTGCCATTAGCCCGGACGGCAAGACTTTGCTGATCCTCACCAGCGGCTACAACCTGAATGAAGACGCAAGCGGCAACTTTCCCGGGGCGGATTCCGGTGAGTTCGTTTTCGTGTATGACATTTCCACGCCCAGAACGCCGGTGCAGAAGCAGGTAGTCCAGCTGTTGGATTTTGACCGAACCTTCGATGGCATCGTGTGGGCTCCGAGTGGAACGGCATTCTATGTTGGCGGCGGAGCCGACGATGACGTGCACACGTTCACGCTACAGAGCGGTGAGTGGACCGAGTTTGGAACACCGATTAACCTCGGTCACAACTGCGATCTGATGTGCGAGGAGACCGAAACCGGCCCGACGGCAGCTATCCTCGGCATCACTGCCGACGGCAATACTCTGTTCGTGGCGAACCACGAAACCGACTCCATCACCTCGGTGGACCTGGTTCACGGCGCGGTTCTGCAGGAGTATGATCTCCGCCCCGGCCTCATTAATATTGCTCAAACCGGCGTCCCGGGTGGAGAGTTCCCCTACGGAATCGCCGTCGCCGGCAGCAGCACCGTTTATGTCTCCAGCGTTCGCGACCGCGAAATCGATGTGCTGAATTTTGCCGACGGTGCGCTGAAGCTCACGACCCGCATTCCCGTTGCCGGCAACCCGGAACGGATGGTTCTCAACGCGGCCCAAACCGAGTTGTTCGTCGTGGCAGCCAACTCTGACGAGTTGATCATCATTAACACCGTGACCAACAAGGTGCAAAGCCAGGTCAACGCCAGCGCTCCCGCAGATGTTCTGGGCAGCGGCAAAACAGTTCCCAAGGGAGCCAATCCCAATAGCGTTACATTATCGCCCGATGAGACTACCGCCTACGTCACCGACGGCGGCACCAACGCTGTAGGGGTCGTCAGCCTCAAGGGAAAAACACCCGTGGTTCTCGGCCTCATTCCCACTGGCTGGTACCCCAACTCGGTGAGCGTCAGTCCGAATGGTTCCACTCTCTACGTGGTGAACGGCAAGAGCGTAGAATCCCCGAATCCGGCAAACTGCCGCAACATCTTTAACAGTCCTGCCGGCAGTCCCTTCGGCTTCGGCTCGGCCTGTCAAACCGCATTTTCGCAGGATGGCGCGGGCAACCAGTATGCGTGGCAGAACGAGTCGTCGGGATTCCTCACGCTACCTGTTCCCAACGCCGTTCAGTTGGCTGGGCTCACCGGTCAAGTCGCGCAAAACAACGGCTTCAACTTCCAGTTGAGCGCTAATGATATCGCGACCATGACGTTCCTGCGCGAGCACATTCAGCACGTTATCTACATCGTCAAGGAGAATCGCACGTTTGACCAAATTCTCGGCGACCTCACCAACGGAGCCAACGCGGATCCCGCTTACACCCAATTCCCGGCCGCGGTCACTCCCAACTTCCACAACTTTGCCAACAACTTTGTGACCTTCGACAACTTCGACGATTCCTCAATGGTGAGCATGGACGGCTGGCAGTGGTCGCTCGCGGCACGCGCTCTTGATATCAACGAGAAGTGCGTGAAGGTCAACTACGGTAAGGGCGGCTGCCAGTACGACAGCGAAGGCACCGCACGCAACATTAACGTTGCCATCACCGGGGTCGCCGCTCGCCAGGTGGAACAACCTCTTTATCCACCCGATCCAAACCTGCTGCCCGGCAACGCCAACGAAGTCGAAGCGGACGGTCCCGACGGCGAACAGGGCGGGGGGTATCTCTGGGATGCCGCGCTCAAAGCTCACCTCACCGTTCGAAACTATGGGTTCTACACTGATCTGGGTGCTTTGGAGGTACGCGAGGCTCTTGGCGAAATCACTCCCACTCTCGCCTATCCTTGCTCCACGAAGCCTCCGACGCAGGTTGAGTGGCCGGCGAAGAAGGAACTGCTCACGCGCACCGATCTCTGCTTCTGGCCTTTCGATCAGAGCTACCCGGACTTCTTCCGCTACGCGGAATGGGCGCGGGAGTTCGACCTGCAGGTGAAGCACAACAACATGCCCAATCTGACCTTCTTGCGCTATGATCACGACCACTTCGGCAGCTTCGGCACCGCCAGTTTCGGTGTGAACACGCCGGAACTACAGATCGCCGACGACGACTACGCGGTAGGACTGACGGCCGATAAGATCGCTCACAGCCCTTACGCCAACAACACGCTCATCTTCGTGATTGAAGACGACCCGCAGGATGGCGCCGACCACGTCAGTGGTGACCGCAGCCTTGCGTTTATCATTGGACCTTACGTGAAGCAGGGCGCGGTCGTTTCCGATCCCTACTCCACAGTCACCATGCTCCGGACCATCGAACAAGTGCTGGGCCTGCCCGCACTGGGCGTGCACGACGCGGGCGTTCCGCCCATGACGGACGCCTTCAACATCTCCCAAGCCAGCTGGACCTATTCCGCGATACCGTCCGCGTACCTTTACAACACCACGCTTCCGATTTTGAACAAGTTCGTCGTCAACCGCGCAGACGTGCCTCAGCCTACGCACAACGCAGCCTGGTGGGAGGCGCAAACCAAGGGTATGGACTTCAGCGACGCAGACCGAAATGATCCGGAGACTTTCAACCGGATTATTTGGAAAGGGATGATGGGGAACAAGCCCTATCCGGCGAAGCGCACCGGCGGAACTCCGCAACCCGAAACCAAAGGGGCAGCCAAGACCGCGTCTTCACAGCGGGACGACGATTAGGTCAAAGCCAGCCAAACGTAAGAATCAAGAGACCAAAGAGGCCCAAAAGTTCGGGCCTCTTTCTTGATGGCCCCGCAAAATAACGAGCCTTGACCGCAACTCCACCGATGACCTCGACCTTACATCTCTTAATCGTGGGACAATAGGCGCCTCTCCGTTAGCGCAGGCGTCCCGCTCTTCATCACGCGCCTCGAGATTATGTGTCCATCCGTTCGACCCATTGAGCGCGCCATGCGGGAGCCACGAATGGATCCGCAAAGTACTGTGTTTCCCGCGCAACCTTGTCGCCACTGAACTCCATGATGCTCACGGTGTAGGACGGCTTGCCGTCATAGGTCAGAACGAATTCGGTCACCCAAAGATCACCGCTGCCGATGATTCGTCGGACCGTAAACCGTTTTTTGCTCGGCTGACTAGCACGTTGGTTCTGTATGTTGCATCGACGGCGGGTTCGCTCGCCTGACTGCGGATAGTCCAGCACCGCGTCCTCGTGATAGATGCGGTGCTCCGCTTCAAAATCGTTGGCATCGGACGCCGCCCAATGCTGATCCAGTGCCGCACGGATCTCTTGATCTCGCACTGCAGAATACTGTCCCTTCTTTTGTTGATCGTTCATCTTGAGCCTCCAATTTGACCGAGCCAGATGCTTTAGCGGAATCCGAGTGTACGACTCGTCAAGTCGCGCTGTTTCTTCACACCACCAGAGTCCGCATCGCGTCGAAGCGTCTAATTCCTGCGTGCCTCCAGCGCATTGCGACTGGGGCCCGAACGCCGGCCATGGCCAAATGACGCCGGCCAAGACAACCCACCTCCAACCGTGCCCTATAAGATTCTGCCGCCTGTCGTAGATTCCGTAAAGCAGGTCGTGAGTTCGCGCCTGAAACTGTTCAATGCTCAACGGACGTCTGACGAAATGCAGATTGTCCCAGCCAGAAAGCCCCGCTCTTACGAGCGGGGCTTTCGAGTTGGACTCAAACGGTGACGACGATACGGAACACTTAGCGCTTGCCGCCGCGTCCGCCGCCACTGTGACCTCCACCGCTGCTGTGTCCGCCGCTGGCATGTCCGCCGCCGGAATATCCTCGGTTGCCGGCGTAGGATCGGTTACCTCCAGCGCTCCGGTTAACGGCTGCCCCGCGATTGCTGCCGGCGACGCCGTGCGACGTCCCTGCGTAGCCTCGCGATGCGCCCGCATATCCGTGACCTGCGGTTGAGCCAAACCCGTGCGCATCGCGATTCGCAAATGAGTGCGCTCCGAATGCGCCATGCGCGGAAGAGAAGCCTCGGTAAGAAGAGAATCCTCGATAATTTCCGTGCACGAATGCGGCGTGGTTATAAAATGCTCCGCCGCGGAAGGCATAAGGATGGCCGCCGTAGAAGATTCCACCGTGGAAGCCCCAGCCGATGCCCCATCCATGCCATCCCCAGCCGAAGCCGAAGAACGGCGCGATCGGAAAACCAAAGCCGAACGAAATGTACGGGCCGCCAAATCCCCACCACGGATAAAACCCAGGCCACAGGCCTACGGGATATCCGTACACATACGCCGGGTTGTAAGCGGGCACATACACCACATCCGGATTAACCGGCTGGATGTCTACATTCGGTCCCTGCTCGTACACGCGCTCTTGAGGCGTACTCCGAAGATTGCCCGCGTCATAAGCTTTGTGACGCATGTACTGGATCGCCTGCATCACGTCATCCGGCTGGTTGTGATAGGCTTCGCCCAGCTCAGAGGTCCACGACAAATCCCTGTCCAGGTTCGCCAACACTGTGGGAAACTCCACTAGAGACTTAACGCTCGGATCCCAATCCTGCCGGTCCACTTCCTCGGCCAGATCCCGCCCCTTCAGCCCCGGGTTCTCCTTTACCATCCGGTCCGCCACTACAATCTGCGTTGGATACGCTGACGCGGCCAGTATCTGCGCCACGAGCGCATCGGGATATAACGCAATCGGAGCTACCAGCTTATTCAATTGCTCCGGAGGCAGCGCTGTGTACTGCCGTTGATCCGGCGCAGTTGGAGGCGGAGGCGCCTGCGCCTGGCCTTGATATACATCTCGATCTTGCGGCGGTGGAGGCGCGACATCCTGAGGCGCGCTCTGGTCAGGTGCATTGTATTGCGGCGCCGTCTGCTCTGGCGGAGGTCCTTGATCCACCTGCGCGCTTACACCCGCTGAGGGCTTGTCCATCGACTGGTCCTGCCCCCACAAAGAAGCACCAGTCCCGAGCGTCATTGCGCTCGTCAACACCGCGGTAAGAATCGTTCGAGATAATTTGGTTTTCATATGTTCCCCCAGAATTCCTGTCACTAGATAGAACACAGGAAATGGGGGAGAGTTCCGTTCTTTTGATTGACTTACAGCGGTTGATTTCAGCCAGGGGCGGTGGATTTCGCGCAATAAATACGCTTGCGACGAGAGGATAAACTGTAGTTTTTCTGACCTACGGTAGCTGCGAGCGTTTCCCCGGATATTGAGCACGCATTATTTGGAAGGCAGCACGCTGTTCCGCAACTTGCATTCGCGCTCAGTCGTGTGACTGGATCGGGAGGGAAACCGAAGCGCGGTTGTCGCTCTGCTTTAGGCTTCCAGGGTCACGGAGGGCCTCAGTTCGATCGTGGAGGCAATGCCGGCCACTCGCCGATACGACTCGATCCTGTCGGTATGCTCGTAGGTGTCAGTCACGACGATCACTTCATCAGCAGCCGTATCAACCACCAACTTCTCCAGCCCCGCCTTCACCGTTGCATTCGATCCTACAATCGCTGCTCCGAGTTTGTTCTCCACGGCCGTCCGCTCCCAGTCCTGCCAAAGCGGTTCCATAGAATTGACTGGGGGCAATAGCTCGACTGGCTGGTTTCGAATGAGTCGCAGAAAGCGCTGCTGGGGTGTCGTGAACAACCGCCTCGCCGCCGCGTCCGTCTCCGCCGCAATCACCTGCACCGCTACCATGAAGTACGGCGCCGGAAGTACTTTGCTTGGCTTGAACTCATCGCGGTATAGCTGAGCTGCCGCGTATAGGTGCTCAGGAGCAAAGTGCGCCGCAAACGCAAATGGCAAGCCCAGCATCCCCGCTAGTTGCGCGCTGAAGGCGCTCGACCCCAGCAAGGTGATCGGCACATTGCTCCCCTGTCCCGGAATTGCTCTCACTGTTTGCTCCGGCTGCTCCGGACCCAGGTAGGTTTGCAACTCCGTGAGGAGTGCCGGAAAATCATCGCCACTCTGCCGCAAATCCCTTCGCAACGCCCGCATCGTTTGAAAGTCACCGCCCGGAGCGCGTCCCAGCCCTAAATCAATTCGACCGGGGTACAGAGCTTCCAGCGTCCCGAATTGTTCCGCCACCACCGGCGGTGCGTGGTTTGGCAGCATCACGCCACCACTGCCCACTCGAATCGTCTTTGTCGCCGCCGCCACATGGCCAATTAGCACCGGTGTAGCTGAGCAAGCCAGTCCGGGAATCGAGTGATGTTCCGCCAGCCAATAGCGCTTGTATCCCCACTGTTCCACGTGCCGCGCCAGGTTCACCGATCGGGCAATTGCACTGCCCGCAGGCTCCCCCGCTCGCATGCCCACAAGATCCAGTACGGAAACAGCCAACCCGTTATCCATGCCCTTTGGATGATTCACATGCGAAAGCGATGCGGACGTCGTTTCGTACCTCACAGAGTAGAAGCTTGGATGGGGGAGGCGCCACCGCACGCGCTGCCAGCGGGCGCGAAATTGCTGCGCCATGACCGCTTGCTTGGCGCCCAGTCTGGCCTCTTGAGCCCCTTCGCCGAGCTTGGTCACAAAAAGGGCAAATAAACTGCACTACGAACTGCCCAGCTTTTTCGTACCCAATCCCACGGGCTCCTCCGCATCGACTTAACGAGCCAAGGATTTACTTCTTGCTCGGGTCGTCTGCGGGATTGACATAGTTAAACTGCAACGGCGCGCTACCGTGGACCTGCACGATGACTTGGCCGGAAGCCATCGCGTAGTGATGCATGTCGGGATCCAGATAGGCGAAGCTGCCGGCCGGGAATGATCCCATCTTGTCCTGGTCGAAGGTGTCTCCCATACCGACCTTGAACGTCCCTGAGATGACCGTGACGTTTTCGCGCTGCGGATGCCAGTGGGGTGCAATCCGATAACCGTCTGGCATTTTCAGGCGCACGGTGTAGTCACCGGTGGCAGCAGCAGGGTTGCCTTCGAGTACGGCGAGTTGCGCACCCGGGGCGACAAAAGGCGGTGGCGGACCCCACGAAATTGTGTCCGGCGTGAATGCGTTCTTGTCATGAGCGCCGGGGTGTGCAGCAATCGTGACCAGGTGGCCTGCAACGCACAGCGTCCCGACGATCACCAAGGCGATGGACAGCTTTCTTTTCATGCGAGTCTCCTCCGAGATTCTTGATGGGGCATGATCTCGTAAGATGGAGGGCATTGCAATGCAGCCGATATAGCCTTTGGATATCTTTTTTATAACGTTGCAAGTTGTTGATTTTTATCGGATCATGTTGGGCCAAGACTCTCCATGGGGCGGACAAAACAGAGTACAGGCGACGTCGCAGTCGACTTGGGACGCTACGAACTGCGGCGATCCGGACGTCGGATCAGGCTCGAGAAGAAGCCCATGGAGTTGCTGATCTTTCTGCTTGAACGCCGTGAGCAGATGGTATCGCGCGAGGAGATCGTGAAACGCCTGTGGCGCTCCGATCTGTTTATCGATACCGAAAAAAACGTCAACAACATTGTACGCAAGCTTCGCACAGCGCTGGGCGATAACGCGGACCGGCCCAGGTTTCTTGAGACGGTGGTCGGAAAGGGATATCGGTTCGTCGGTCCGGTCCGCGTGATTGATGCGAGATACCCGCCCTCCGATCCTGCACGAAACTCCATCCGCACCGACTTCCGGAAGAATGGGAGCGACTTGGGTGAGCGGCCTTCCATTGCTGTGCTGCCGCTGTTGTTGCTGGAGAAAGCGACGGACGACCAAGGCTTGTGTCTCGGGTTTGCGGATGCACTGGTCTCGCTCCTCGGCAATCTCTCAGGTGTCGACGTGCTGCCCACTTCGGCAGTCTTGAACTTGCCTCTTGAACTGACGCCTTCGGAAATCGCGTCTCGGCTGGGAGTGCGATTCGTTATCCACGGCGCCATTCAGATGTCGAAAGGGCAGTGGCGTCTCTCGCTGGAAATGTTTGACACCTGCCTGCACCGTCCCTGCTTTACGAAGAAGTGCGACATCGACATGGATCGCCTTGCAAGTCTCGAAGGCGATATTGCGAAGCAAATCACCCACGCGCTGCACCGGCCGTTTAGTCCGGCGACGGTCGAGCAATGCCCACGCTATAGCAGGGATCCGATGGCCTATGCGGAATTCATGCGCGGCTATCGGATCACGGTGTCCGGCGATGCATCCATGATGGATCAAGCCAGCCATCATCTCACCAATGCGGTGACTCGCGATCCCGCGTTTGCCCTGGCTCACGCAACCCTCTCATTTGCATGCACGAACCCGCCATTTCGAATTCGATCCAGCCAGCGTGTGGCTGGAGAAGGCTGAATTCCACTGCCGGCGAGCGCTCGAGATTGACGCGAATCTTCCCGAAGGACACGTCGCCCGCGCCTTTCTGCTTTGGGGACCCTCGAAGAATTTTCAGCATCTAGAGGCGATTGCAGATCTCAAACGCGCTCTGGCCCTGCAGAACAACCTGCCTCATGCTTACAATCGCCTGGGCACCGTCCTGGCACACGTCGGTCTGCTCGATCACGCTCGTGAGATGTTTGAAAGAGGACGGCCCTTTCAACCCCGAAAGGCGGTCAGCCCGAGCATCGTGCAAGTTTATGTTTGGGGCCAGGAATACGACCTGGCGCGCCAGCAGATTCAGATCTGGCGGGCGGAGAGTCCCGGCAACAAGTACCCCCTCTATTTTGCTCCCTATCCAGCAATGATGACCGGGGATTGGAAAGAGGCGAATCGCCTGATGGAGGAAGCGCTGCAGCTTGTTCCGAACGAACCCCTCATCGTCAGCCTACAGGGCCTGCTGCACGCAATGATGGGGAATCAAGACGCGGCAATCGTGTGTGTGACTAGGGCCTGTTCGAGTCCAAAATCCTTTGGGCATGCGCATCATACGTATTATCAGATTGCCGGCACCCTGGCCCTGACCGGAAGGCGCGAAACCGCCTTTGAGTGGCTGGAGCGAAGCGTCAGCACCGGATTTGCCTGCTGGCCTTACTTCCTAAAAGATCCGAGCCTTGCGAGTTTGCGAGGTCTTCCGGAGTTCGAACTTCTGATCAGCGCGTTGCAGGCCAAGTACCCGGATCATCTGGGGCTGCTGTAGGGAAACAACATCAAGTGCACTTCGCCCAGAATCCGAAATCGGTCAGGTCCGGGTTCTGAGCGCTGAGTTGAACGCAACCGTCAAGATCTCTGTTTCGGTATTGTTGAGTCCGCCAGAATCCATGTTCTTGACGGAATGCGCGGCTGAAGGCGCACGTTTTCAAGAAAACAAATCTCAACTTTCTTACCAGATTACTTTCGCGGCGATCTGTATGTGGCGCGAGCCGCCGGAGCCGATGACCGGGTTGGCGGCGGCCACGTCAGGCGTGTAGACGACCGTTCCGACGGTGCTCGGTGCGGAGAGGTCGGTGTTCATCGTAAACACGTCGAAGTTGGCGTGGTTGAGAATGTTGAACATCTCCCCACGAAGTTGCAACTTGAAACGCTCGCCCAGCTTGAACACTTTGGACACACCCATGTCCCAATTGGCGAAGCTGGGTCCGCGGAAGATGTTGCGGCCCATATTACCCTGGCTTGCCAAAGCCGGCGGCGTAATCACCGCGCTTCCTGAGACATAGCATCCCAGGTCATAACCGTTGGGACCGCCTAGGTTATCCGCCGCACCGACGCCGCCCATTGCATAAGCCTGACTGACGCAGGCTTGCGCTGCGGTCGTGTTGCCGCCGATGACATCCCCATTGGAGTTGAGGTTGAAGGGAGAGGCGGTCGCATCGGGATTTACGTAGGGCAGCGGCGCAATCTGCGACCAGTGGATATTGCTGGCCGGCCCTGTCATATTCCAACGGTCGTTATATTCGCCGGTGAGGCTGATGTCATCGTTGAAGTCGCCGAGAGTGTAGGGCTCACCCGCCTGCAGATTCACAATGCTGGTAACTTGCCAGCCCTCCAGCAGTTGCGAGCGCGTCTTCATGGAAGGCAAGTCATAAGTCATGGAGAGTGTGAAGCGGTGGCGAATATCGAAGTCGCCGTTGCCGCGTTCTTCGTTGTAGTTGTTGCTGTCCGGCGGCACGCCCGCCAAGTTACTGGTGGCCGTGTCGATTGCGTGCGCGTAGGTGTAGCCCGCCAGGAGGTACAGGCCGTGCGAATAGCGCTTCGTCAACGTGACTTGTAGGGAGTTGTAGGCCGAGTTAGAACGATTACTGAGATAGTTGAAAAAGCCAAGCCATGGGAAGCATGGTCCGCCGAAGCCCTGCCCTCCTTCGGAGACAGGACAGTTTGTCGCCAGCGGGCGGCCAATCGTTTCCGATCCGTCATCATAAAGCGGGCTCACCTGGTTGATGTCGGTCACACTGTAAAGATGCACGCCGTGATTGGCGACGTAGGCGACTTGCAGCAGCGTGGTTGAATTGAGGGCTTGCTGCACGTTGAAGTTCCAATTCATCACGTAGGGAGTCTTCAGGTGCAGGTCGACGGCGAAGATGTTGCATTGGCTGCTTACGCTGCAGACGTTCCCGGAGTTCGATGAATTGGGAAAGATCGTGGCCGACTGGTTCGGCGCCAGCCAATTGATTTGCGTGCCGTCGTTTGACTCCTGCAAGAAGGCTGTGATCGTGCCGGTGGGGTTTTGCTGAACCCCGTTGGCGTCGATGTAAGGCACACCGGTCGGATTCAGGTTGAGGCCGCCACCATTGAACATGAAAGTGCGAATGGCGGGTTGCTCATAGATCATGCCGAAACCGGAACGGACGACGGTTCTGCCAGTGCCGAAGACATCCCAAGCCAGGCCAACGCGAGGCGAGACGTTGTTGTAATTCGTGGGGTAGGGAGAACCGATGCCCTGCCCGACCTGGGTGAGTCCGCTCGGCGAGGACGGGTTGTAATTGGCGAGCAGGTTGCGGGAATCCTTGATCGGGTCGGTGATGTCATAGCGGAGTCCGAGATTAAGGGTAACGCGCCGGGTAGCCTTCACGTCGTCCTGGAAGAAAAGGCCCATGGCCCTCTGGCTGACTTGACGATGAGGATCTCCGTAGAGGAAGCGCCAGCGTTGGACATCGCCGTCCAGAAAATTCCAGAGATGGCGGAAGTCCACCCGGCCGCGGCCATTGCCGGCACGATAGTAGTCGACGTCTCCGTAGTGGAATGTTCCGCCGAATCGAAGCGTTTGTCGGCCGCGGGTGTAGGAGGCTGTATCTCCGAAGCTGTAGGTCTTGCTGGGCGTTGTTTCGAGGGGCCAACTGGAATTGCCGCCCATGTAGTTGAATTCTTCGCCGATGCCGATGCGGGGGAATCCGAATAGTCGGGGATCGGTGACTCCCGTGTTCAAGCCGTACCCGCTCAAGGGGTTGATGGTGTGATCGAGTGGGAAAATGGCCTCGTTGAATGTGTTATAGCTGAAGCGCACCTCGTTGGACCAAGCCGAATTCGGGTTGGAGGCCAAGTTCACGCCAAAGACCTCGGTGATCGGGCTCGTGGTCGAGAGCCATTGGGGGCGCAAAGGGATGGTATCTTCTTCGGTTTGCGTCGTATTCCCGTAGATAAAACGCGCGCTCAGGACGTTCTTCTTATTCAAAACATAGTCGGTCTTGGCAACTAGATTGTCCCCCCGGTTGTGGTTTACAAAATCAAAGTCGATGGCAGCCGGATCGGTTTGCGACATGGTGAAACCGGGATTGGGAAGAAACAGCGACGTGAGTTGCTGGCTTAAAGGGTTGAGGGCGCAGATCCCGATATTGTCGTAGTTATTCTGACAGTAAGTCATGCCCGCCGCAGAGTTAACGTAAGAGATCGCGTCCGGAACACTGTACAAAGCCGAATTAGGGCTGCCGTCAGGATTCGCGATTCCACCCATCTGGTTCGCCAATGAAACCGTCACCGGACTGTCGGTGACTCCCGGATTTCCTACCCTGTCGCGGATGCCCTCGTAGTTCACGAAGTAAAACCAGTGATCCTTCTTGATCGGGCCGCCGATGGAGACTCCGAACTCGTGCATGAGCAATGCGGCGACGGGCTGGGGCGCGGGATTGAAGTAGTTGCGCGCGTCGAAAGCAGAGTTACGGGTGAAATAGTACGCCGAGCCGTGAATATCGTTTGACCCGGACTTGATTCCGATGTTCATCACCACGCCCGGTTTGACGCCATAGTCCGCGGTGGGGCTCTCTTGCGTGTTGAACTCTTGAATCGCATCCAGGGGCAGGAAGCTTGCGGGAGTGCCCTGAATACCGGCCTCATTCGCTACACCTTCGCCATAGTATGCATCGTTGTCGTCGGCGCCATCAATGAAGAAGTTGTTGTCGTCCGCGCGGTTGCCGTTGGAAGTGATGGACTGGAATCCGCCGCCTGGCGTGCGCTGCACTCCGGGATGCAGTTCAAGCAGGTTCTGGAAATCGCGGCCTTCGACGGGAAGTTCGGAAATGGCTTTGTTCGAAAGCACGCCGTTCAGCGTGGCATCGGAGGTGTCAACCAGCGTTCCCTCTGCGCTGACTTCCATGGTTTCCGTGATGGCGCCGGGCTGAAGTTTGAGGTCGATGCGCACATCCCGCGATACCTCCAGCACAAACGGCTTGCTGGCGGCCTTCTTGAATCCCTTGGATTCGGCGGTCACGGTGTAGGTCCCGGGCTCCAAATTTGGAGCAAGGTATTCGCCAGCGCTGGTGGTGACCAGCTGGCGGGCTACATTGGTGGCCGTGTTAGTGACCGTGACGTTCGCTCCCGCAACGACCGCGCCGCTCGAGTCGGAGACGGCGCCCAGAATCCGTCCCTCTGACGTCTGAGCCACCACACAGCCAGTAACCAACAGCAGCACCGCACTTACAAATGCAAACGACCGTGTCGTGCTCATAAATGCCTCCTGGATGACGTTGCCTGGCTTCGGGAAATAGTGGGGACCAATCCGGAAACGGAGCTTGGGACGAAACTACAGACCGGCCTCGAGCTTGCCGATGTTGACGAGGACCAGGGCGATGCCCGGATCACTGACGGAGATGCGCACCTGCAGCTTGTTCATAACTTCAGCGGCACAGCAGTCTGTCATGAGAGGGAGACCGAAGTCAACGCTGGATCCCACGCGCGTTCCTGATCGCATTTTCAGCGGTCCCGGCTTGCCTTTAAACGAACAGGTGCTTGCGCGGTTGTTCGGCGAATGCTGATTTCGTTTCCCCGCTGACTCGATCAAGAGTGCCGAGGGCTCAACTCCTGATTAGTCGGCAATACGGAAGTTATCCAGAAACGGGCTTATTGGGAAGCATCGGAATCACCTTCCACGATGCCTACAAAGTCAACTTCGCCATGGCCGAATGGTCGCGGGCAATCACGATTACTTCCCACATGCCGACCTCTGGCCCGCGTCGTTTGAGAGTTCGCACGCAGCCATGACTTCCGTTTAGCTCGTCACTCGCCCAGAATCGTTGGAAGCATTTCGTGGATGCCTGGGTACAGGTACACTTGCGAAATGATGAAAAAGCTGCGATTCCTGGTGTCTCTTCACACCCGGGAGAACGATTTCCAAGTGGCACAAGCCCAGACCGCGGAAGAGACCGCGCACAAACTGGGGAGCGACGTGGAGATAGTGTTTGCCGATAACGACGCCGTGAATCAGAGCACGCAACTGCTAAAGGCAATCCAAAGCCGGGTTGAGTCCCGACCCGATGCGATTGTGGTAGAACCGTTTGGAGGCACGGCTCTTCCGCAGGTCGCCCGGGCTGCCAGTGCTGCTGGAATCGGTTGGGCGGTCCTGAACCGGAGGCCGGATTACTTGTCGGATCTCCGCAAGGCAGCAACCCCACCTGTGTTTGCTGTTAGTTCCAATCACTTGGAGATCGGACGCATTCAAGGAAGACAATTCGCGGCGTTGCTGCCCCGAGGCGGTTCTGTTTTGTACATTGAAGGGCCTTCACAGAGTTCCTCGGCCCAAGAACGCGAGTCCGGGATGCTGGAGACGAAACCGTCGAACATTGAAGTGAAGATGCTGAAGGCACACTGGACAGAGGAAAGTGCCGGGCGGGCTGTGCGGTCTTGGCTGAAAATGGCCACCTCACAGAGCGCGTCAATTAGCCTGGTCGGCGCGCAGGACGACTCGATGGCCCTGGGAGCTCGCAAAGCTTTTCAGGAGATTACCAACGAAGCCGAGCGGTCGCGATGGCTGAGTTTACCGTTTACCGGATGTGATGGTCAGCCGGCGACGGGCCAAGCCTGGGTGCGCGAAAAATGGCTCACGGCGACGATCCACATTCCGCCGCTTACGGGACAGGCGATGGAGATTCTCGCAAAAGCCATTCAGGACGGAACCCAACCGCCGGAACATGCCTTTACCACGTCCTTCTCGATTCCCTCCCTCGAATCATTGGTTCCGCGAAACCCATAAGCATCTTCGCCGTGGAACCAGGGAGAAAGCAGCAAAGTACTTTAAGCGAGCAGTCGCGATCTAAATCCCACAATTCTGAGCGTACAACTCCACCGGTTCGGGGTTGTCGGCAACCCTTACCTAATTCGGTAAGGTAAGTTTTGCCAGTCCTCACCCGTGATCTACTCAATTCCCGACAAACCAACTTCTGGCCTGGAACAATTTCCGGCAAGTGGGTCACAAGCGCAGAACACTATTCGCCGAGTCGCGGAGCGCAAAGAGGGTCGGCACCAAGCACGGGTGCTAACGATTGGAAAGTCAGTGCCCGTGTTTAACAGGAGTGGCCGTAGTGGGAACCTCTTCAGCGGGCCGCCGCCCAATTCGCGCCATGCGAGGAACGAGAATCAGAGCAAGCGCGTACAGGAAGATCGACACGGCTGTAGATCCCGGATGTCCATGTTGCAAGTCTTCAAATAACAACTTCGCTGTGACTAAAGCCAGCGTGCCGTAGGCAATCCATACGAGTTCAGTCCGCTGCCATCGGGTACCGCCAAAGGCAAGCGCGAGCGCGACCACGCAGGTGATCAATGTTCGGATGACTGCAACGTGGGATGCGCCCGGAGTCATGCCATTCTCCGCCAGCCACACCAGGACAGAAACCAGAAACGTGATCGCTGCGGCCACCGCCAGAATGGCCGAAAGCGCTTGCAGAAGGCGCTGGTTCCAGCGCTCCGTGCGCAAGTGGCCTGCGATCGCGTAGCACGGAATGGCCGAAGCGGCGACGATCCAGACAATCCATCCCGGCGCGGCTGGAAACGTTCCCGCGAGCGCACGCCCCGCATATTCCAGCAGGCCGGACGCATACGCCGCAGCCGCCAAATACATCAGGCCGTGGAATTCCAGCGTCAGGCGAGATGCCCGTGCGCCTAAGATGGTGGCGACGATCGCGGCTACGCTCAAGCACAGCGCCAATAGCACCGGCGGAAGACAGAGAGAGCTGCCCGCGAGGAAAAGAGCCCCGCTCCAAGTGGCATACACATGGTAGTTACGTTCTTCGTGATAGCGGTCGAAATAAGCATAGGCTGCGCTGTAACACGCTGCCGAGAACAGCAAGCAGAGCGCCCCTAACACCGGCGCGCCGGCGCTTTCCCCCCAATGCAGGATACTAAAGGCAGCCAGCAAGAACGTAATGACGGCCTGCCCGGTCTCGAAGACTCCGATTTTCTGACGAAGCCGCACGGTGCGGAAAACTATGCTCCCTCCATAAATCAGAAACCCGATGCACCCGAGTGCCATCAACGATGGCGTCGCTATGCTCCTGTACTCCGAGGGGATACCCTCCGGGCGGGAGTAAATGTAGAAGAGAATAGATATGGCAAAATCGACCGCGGCGGCTATCAACGGCCGGAGCCTGAGCCAGTGGTTCCGGCCAGCCGCCGCCTCACTGGCCAATGCCATGAACAGAAGCACGGAGATGAAAGGCACGAGATCGAGCGTCGCGATCAGCAATGCGAGGGCAGTGAAGACCGCGGCGACATTGGCCACCCAGATGATCGATAGCAGATTGCGCTTCCAGGCGAGTGCATACGCGGTGGCCACGAACACGCCGAGGACGGCGGCGGTCGCCGAGGTGGGCAAGACCTCGAATCGCAGAGTCAGTTCCCAGAGCATGGGAGCGATGATCAAGGCCGCCGTGGTGGCGTAAACACCGCTCACAAAGCGCGCCTCAGCCGAAACTCGCGCTGCCCATACCAGCCACATCTCCGCATAGGCGAGCGCCAGAACTACCACCGCCAACTTTGGAAACGTACCGGATTCAGCTACAGCCCGGAGGAGATAGCCACCGGCGATTCCGAGCATGGCTTTGCCTGCGACCGGGAACACTCCACCAGCTTGTGCAAGTGAGAATGCAGCCGCGGTTGGCTGGAGTACGGTCGGAGCGGCGAGTATGGCGGCAACACATGCCGCTTTCTCGGATCGATGTTCGAGGTCGGAGACTCGACTCTCCAGCTTCTCCAAACGAGCGATGAGCCGTGCTAAAGCGTCGAGATCGTCCATAATCTCCACTCGCTTTGAGGCTGGCAACAAGAACTAGTCGAACGTCGCGCTCCGAAATGTCGTCCTAAAGTTTGCGCTTGGAAATCAGTGCGCGGGTGCGGCGTCCGGAGACAAGCCTGAATCCTTCTCAGGCCAGGGAGGCAGCAGCTTCGTCAGCACCCACAAAATAAGCAATGGCAAAATAGTCAGTGCAATGGCCACGAGCAGTCCCTCGCGCGTGGCCAAACCCATCTTGTAAGTCGTATACCCCAGAAAACTCTTGGAAAACAACTGGCCTCCGATCACGATGTTCCAGCGCATAGCAAAGATTCCGACCAGCGTCAGGCATCCCGCCAGGGCGTAAATGCGCTTGCGGGCCATTTCGCCGAGCCTTAACACCTGAGTCAAGGCCAGAAGCGCAATGGGAGTGACCGTGCCAAGAATGATCTGGACCACGATATGGGACATGTACAGCTTGGTGTGGACCATGAAATCCAAGCTGCGGAAGCTCTCATCCGCCTCGTAGATGCGGTGAATCAGATCGAGCATTTCCAGGCTGAAATCGATGATGAAGGTGTAGAACAGGTAGCGCGCCACCGTGTCCACGCAGCGCATATCGATCGTCTGTTTGCGAGCCCACGTCAGCAGCATGTAAAGCAACATGACGGTGGCGATCCCCGACACCATGGCGGAGAAGATGAACACCACTGGCATTAGCGGCGACGACCACCACGGGTTGGCCTTCACCGAACCAAAGATGAAGCCGACGTATCCGTGCAACAGGAACGCCGAAGGAATGCCGATCAGTGTAATCAGCCAACCCAGTCGGTCATCGATCTCAAGCGCGTGCTTGCTGACGTTGTTCGAACCCAGGGTCATCAGGCGATAGAGCAAGCGTCTCCATCCGGTGGTGGATTGAGACAGCACCACGATGTCGCGCCGGTAGTCGAGCCATATTTCCAGCAACAGAACACCCATTAAGTACCACAGATACACAAACCCGAACATGGCCATCGCGGAGGTCCGGTGTGGCGTCAGGTACATCTCGTACGAGCGTTCCGGATGTCCAAGGTGCAGTTGCAACGGCAGCGGCGCTACCAGCAGGAAAGCCAGGGCCGTCAGCAACGCCAGGCGGTACGTGGGCTTTACCGCCTCCACCTGGAAAACCCGCTCCAGCGAAGCCAGAATGAATGCGCCGGCCACCAAGCCTGTGAGAAACGGATACAGCACGATGAGCACGCTCCACTGGAGTTCCACTTCGTTCGGATACATGAAGCCTTCAACGCCAGGCATGGTCAACAGTCTCCTTATCGCACTGAACCGTCCAGGTCGTTGTAAAACACCTTGGCATGGGTCGCCATGTAGGGTTTCAAGACCTGAACGTCATGGTTCTTCAGGAATTCGTGAATCGGGTCGTTGGGATTCTTCAAGTCCGCCAACTGACGCGCGCCGGTCGGGCATGCCTCGCAACAAGCGGTGGTCAGGCCTTTCGTAATCCGGTGGTAACAGAGAGTGCACTTCTCGGCAGTCGAAGTTTTGGGATTGATGAAGCGGCAACCGTAAGGGCAGGCCTGAACGCAATAGCGGCAGCCGAGGCAATACGTCTTGTCCACCAGAACCACCCCATCCGGGCTGATGAACGTTGCACCCACCGGGCAAACCTGAGTGCAGGGCGAATCCGCACAATGATTGCAGAGCTTGGGCACGAAGAAGTTTTTCCCTCCTTCTGCCTTGGCCGCAGGAAATCCCTTCTTACCACCGTCGGGCGAGTCCACATGGGGATTTTCAATGTCGTAGTCCGACACGTGGTAGCGTTCCACCCAGGTGCGGAAGTATTCGTCCGGCACGTCGTTCTCCGCCTGGCACGCCCGCACACAGTTCCCGCATCCGATGCAATTGGGGAGGTCGATCAGCATGCCCCACCAGTGCTCGGACATTTTGTAATTGGGGGCTGCGTCCGGTGTCCCGGCAAGAACGTACTTCCAGGCGACCGCGGCCGCCGGTAATAGAAGGAGCATGTGGCGTCGGGTGATGCTCATTTCCCCCCTCCGTCAATCACCGGACTATGGGGCTGGTGGCAGGCATCGCACGGCGCGCCGGAGGAGTGGTCGGCGGACGCGACTTGCGGAAACCCCTTAGGCTTGGCGATGTTCGCTTCGTGACAGCGGACGCACAGTACCGCCGTGTCGAGTTTGGCGGGTGTCACCGATCCCGGATCATCAACATGTTTCGCCAGCGGTCCGTGGCACGCCTCGCAGTTGACGTGCACATGTTTACCGCTCTTCTTTTTTTCCAGGACGTCAGCATGACAGTCTTCGCAAGCCTGATGACCGGCGAAGCTCACTGGACGGGCAGCGATCTCGGCCATGGCATTTCCGCGGTAGTGTCCATACTGTCCGAAACTCTTCGGCACAAGAAGCGCGCGTATCCCCAAGAACGCCAAGCCGATAACGACGGAAACAACAGCCACTCGAAAAAGATGCCCAGCGTCTTTGAACATATTCATAAAGTGTGCTTTGCTTAGTTACCGCAGCTTGCCGCCCAATGCTGTGCGCCGGATCACGTGAAAACCGTGTTTAAATCACATGTAGATGTGACCTCACGGCGTATCCCGGCTAGGACTTCATCACTTGGCAGCGAAAAGCCAACGGTCGAGGTGATCTGAGATAGTTTTGTCGTAGAACTCTGACGAATCCGAATCAGGGTTAAAATTTATTGAAAAATCGAAGCTGTCCCAAAACTGGCCGCTGCCAACAGTCCCGGAAGCGCTTCGGTCAATTTCATGATCAGCCTAGAGGGCGTGGCGAAGCGTTGAATCGATTTTTGAACGATTTCGGCTTGGGAATCGCATGAATATGTCTGCCAGTGCCGATAGCGAACGCTTCCAGCGCGGCGCGGACAAGTATGCTGCCTACCTCGAAACGCCCGAGGGCCGGTTGCGCTCTGACTTAGCCTTTGCGAACCTGCACGATTTTCTACCACTCCAGGCCAAAGAGCCGTTGTGTGCATTAGATCTCGGAGGTGGCACGGGGGCGGCGGCGGTTCGACTGGCGCGACTTGGCATGCATGTTACGGTGCTGGATTGTTCTCCCGCGATGCTGGATATCGCGCAACGCGCCGCCCACGAAGGCGGGGTCGCGGAGAAGATCGTGGTGAAGCACGGCGAAGCAGCACAGCTTGCCAGCTTGTTTCCCGCGCGTTCGTTCGATGTAATTCTCTGCCATAACATTCTGGAATATGTCGATGACCCGGGAGCTGTGTTGCGTGATGCGGCTCGCGCCTTGCGAGGTTCAGCCGCGATAGTCTCAGTGCTCGTGCGAACCCAGGCAGGCGAGGTATTAAAAGCCGCAATCCGAGCGGGCGATTTGGATGAGGCGGAAAATGGTCTTATGGCTGAGTGGGGAGAAGAATCTCTCTACGGAGGGAGAGTGCGACTCTTCAGTGACGACTACCTGCAACGTATGCTGAAAATGGCATCGCTGACGTTAATTGTAGACCGGGGTGTGCGCGTAGTTGCGGATTATTTGCCGCCGTCGGTATCTCGCGGCGCCGAGTATCAGCGCATTCTCGAACTGGAACGTAAGCTGGGTATGCGGCCAGAGTTTGCCGCAGTCGCGCGCTATAGGCAATGCTTGGCTCGCCGACCGGATCCGGTGGAGGAGGAGTGCGAGTGAACGACGTGCGAGCGGAATCTTCATTCTCCACAACCGGCGCGAAAACGCCTGACGCCGGTGTTTCGCTCGGGCTTGGCCTCACCAACGAGTGCAACCTTTCATGCGCCTTCTGTTACCGGGATCCAGCCCGCACCGATCGACTCTCTCTGGATCAAGTGAAATCGGTCATGGAACGACTGCCGATCCGTTCGGTGAATCTCGGCACCGGCGAGAACGGCATGCATCCAGAGTTCAAAGCGATATTGGGTTACCTGCGGATGCAACCCATCAAACTCACCATCACTTCCAACGGCCACAGCGTCGCAGTTTTGGAGGACAAAGAGCTGCTCGCTTTTCATGACATCGAGTTTTCTCTCGATTATCCGACCCAAGGCGAACAAGATGCTCAACGCGGAAACGGCAATTGGGAACTGATCCACGATCAAGCAGAACGCTGCGTGAGGCTCGGGGTGCCGGTCACCATCATCGCGGTCATGATGAAAGCGAACTATTTACGTCTGGCGGACGTGGCTCGAGTGGCCAAACGCTTCGACGCGCCTTTGCGCGTGAATGTGTATCAGGCGGTGCGATCCGACATCTATGCGCTTTCCTACGAAGAATATTGGGAAGGGTTCCGGCGACTCTTTTCGGAGACGGATGTGATCGCCGTTGGCGAGCCGCTGGTTCGAGCGATGGCGGGGCTCCCGCCACTGCGGGGCGGATGCGGCGTAAGCACGGTGAGGGTTACGCCGCGCGCCACGACACAGCCCTGCGTTTATTGGCCGGGATCGGGCGAGCCGCTGGCGAATTTGATTTCGGCGGGCGTCGAGATTCTAGACTCCGCGCCCTTCAGTCAGGCCCGCACGCTTCCCGACGCGTGCCAGCCCTGCGAGTTCCGGGACTCGTGCCACGGAGGTTGTGCCGGACGTCGACGCCTCCAGGACGCGATCTTAGACCCTGACTCTTACTGTCCGATCATTCGCGGGGAACGTCCGAAGCTGGAGATTCGCATGGCCGCCACCCGCGATCTGCCCAAGCTGAGCAGTTCCTGCACTACCGTTGTAATCGCCAGAGAGGTTGATTCCAAAGGCGCGCACTGATCTCAGGATTTAGCCTGGTCCTGGCTACCTTCAGCCCCGTGCAAATCGCCAATCAAGCTGAAAGTTCGTACATCGAGCTTCCCGTCCAGAAGTGTGGCGGCGTCCGCAATGAAACGCCGGAGGACCGGATTCTCCCGATGTCGGTTGAAATGCTCTTGCGATTCGTAGCGCTCGTATAGGAACCACAAGGCGGGATCTGCGGTGGAGCGGTGAAGATCATAGATCAATACGCCAGGGTCCGAACGGGAGGCTAGAACGAGCGCCTCGAGCCGACTGGCAAGCTCTTTCTCCTTTCCAGCCCTGCTGCGTAAGAACACCGCGTTAGCAATGGACTCTGTCATCTTCGTTCTCCTCATCAGTGATCAGGTTCAAAGGCTACGGGCTCCGACTGAGCTTTGTTCCTTTAACGCTGCCGTCCGGCGGGCGTCATGCCGGCCGATGCGAGGCCGAAGAAGCCCCCCGGACGGCCGTAAGGATACCGGCGCTGCTTTGCAGCGCGTTGTTTACTTCGCTTCCATCCAGGTGTCGGATCCGGTCACCTTCACTGCCACATCAGAAAGGAAGATGTGCAGAGGCTTGCCATCCGCGGTGCCGCGGTGCTCAGTTGAGATAAGCAGCGGTCCAGCCTTCTTGTAGCCTGTCCATGTTGCACTGACGAGGCTTGGTTTTTTGTCCCCGCCGTGGTGGAAGACAAGGTACTCGACGCGATTGTCTTTGCCGACGTAAAGGTCCCAGGTGTCGCCGGGCGTGTAACCGCCGAGTTCTGGCCCATACTTCACCGAGACCAGCGTCGCGGATCCGGCTCCCGCCGGCAGTTTCTTCATCCCTTCATCGGTCACGGTGGCGCTCGTGTCCCAGTAGGCGTGTAAAGGGAACAGGAGCCAATAATTATCGTTGGTGAAGCCGGCATCAGTTTGCTTCTTCGTGTCGTCGTTGATTTCGGAGCGCATGTAGGTGACCTTGACCGGCTTCCCGTCTTTATCTTTCCCCTCGAAAGAGACCTTGCCGGTTTTGGGCTCCCACTCCCAGGTGCGAGAAAGTTTGAAGAGTCCGGTGATTTCCCCGTTCCAGGTGTAGCGGATCGCATCAATTTGCCCGAACGAATCGAGACCATAAGTCTTGGCGATCTGTTCGAGAATGGGCGGGCGCGCCTGCGCCCAGGAGGTTGCAGCAAGGCCTAGCACTCCGCAAAGCAAAAGACCGACCATCGTTAAGCGGCGGACACTTCTCATATGTTCGCTCCTCGGTGGATTAAACGGATGCGCTGTTGGATGACAGTCGAAAGCTTTCGGTTACACGAAAGCACGTCGGCGGGGAGCAATTAGTCCTTTGAGCTTGGGGGGACCGCCGGTCGTCTGAAGCGGCGAAACCCGATAATTCCGCCGGCAATTGCCACGCATCCATATTCCAGCAGCATAATCCAGCCAGGGACTATCCACGGACGTCCAAGCGCCCGCAGGTGCCAGACATAGTAGGTAGGGATGATGCTTACCGTCCAGACGATGAGCGGCACGGTCGAGGCTGACCGCATAAACGGCAGCAGCCAGAGGAGGTACCAGGGATATACGACCGGTGCACATAGAAGCGACGCTGCCATCGGCCACGCAAAGGCATCCGGAGACCATACTGCGGCCTTACGTCTCATCCAAATCGCGGTAAGAAAGCCCACGAGCGCTGCCAGCACAGCTACAAGTTCAGGAGGGGCAAATCGCTCAAGCGTTGCAAACACCGGATCGTTAAACCAAAAACTGTGCACGTAAGTGCCGAGCGAGCCAACCGGAATCTGCCCGTGGTTGAAAAATGGTACGTATAGAAGTCCGACCACAACTGCTGCCAGCGCGCCGTCGCGTATCCGAACCCGTTTCCAGTAGAGCGGCAGAAGAACAATCGGAAGAAATTTCACTGCAACCGCCAGCCCGAATGCCAGCGCCGCAACCGTACGCCAGCGTCGCCCTACCGCGGCGGCAGACACCACCAGCAGCAGCACGCCGACAATGTCGATGTGACCGCTGCCCGCCACCCCTATCGCCAACAGTGGGTTCCAGGCATAAACCAGAACCCAGTGCGCTCCTTGCCCGCTGCTACGCAGGATATCCAGCAAGACGAGAACGATCGCGACATCGCAAAGTACAAATGCCACTTTCAGCGCAAAGACAGATTCATGTATCGCAGTTACCGCCCGGAAAAAAAGCTCAGCGCCCGCTGGATACGGGCTCGGCAAATACGGGTTGTTCAACGTGCGGGTCTCGGGTGTGTGCAAGCCCGCCAGGGCAGGGTCGTCGGGAACCACGATATAAGGGTTATAGCCGAGACGCTGCACGCGGCCATCCCATAGGTAGCGATGAATGTCATCATCGGGACCGGGGGGCATCACGAGAAATGCAAGATGCCACACAGCAGCCAACACGAGTCCGATCACGATAACCCGGCGCGGAAATCTTGGAGTCGCGAAGAGCTCGCGGATGGCAAGGAGATACGAAATGCCGGCAACGCCCAGCGGAATGATAAAAGACGGTCCACCCACCCTGCTGAAGTTGCGTGAGCAGATCGTAAGCGCCACAAGTAAGATGGCGCCGAGCCCGTACAATCTGCGGGATGGCGCGAGCTTCACAGGCCTACCGTGCCTGTCCGCAACTGTGCCACCGCCGGCGCCCACAGCTTTAACCAGACCGCCGTTCGTGGCGCCCGAGCGGGAGCGAGTTCCAGTTCTGCGGCGAGCCGGGTCAAGTCGACAGCCACGTCGATGTCGTAGAAGGGATCGGTGAAGCCGACGGAGAGCTGGAGTGCGCGAGCGCGCGCCAGTAAAGCCTCAAGCGCGCTCTTGGTTCCCATGCTGTCGCCGTCGAAAAGCCCAGGGTGAGAAGCCTTCGCCCCTACGAGGTAATAACCGCCATCGTGCGTCGGTCCCACAACCACGTCATGGCCGGCGAGCGCCTCGAATGCATTTTCAAGAATCGACGCCGGCAGATGCGGACTGTCGCTGTTGAAGGCAACGACGCGTTGGCGGCCAATCGCTGCAAAGTGCGCAAATGCCGAGTTGAGGCCTGCCGCAAGGCCTTGTCCTTTCTGGCCCAACACGCCCGACACACTCGGCGCCAGCTTCGTCAGTTCTTCGACATCGGAGGCCGGGCACATAATAGCGACGTCCACCATTTCCAACGAGTGCGCCAGCGCGATGGTGTCGTTCAAAAGGCAGCGATACAGCTCAGTGACCGCCTCAACAGGAAGGCTCGAAGATAACCGAGTCTTGACCATCCCCGGCTTGGGTGCTTTTGCCATGACGACCAGCGTTCGCCCCAAGCTCGACGAACGTGCGACATTTTCGCGGGAGGATTCCATAGGAGCGCGGAGCCAACGTTTACGCTTGCCGGGGATTTCTGGCTCTTCGATGCCGAAAATAATAACGCACTATCAGCGAGAGGATGAACCATGCCGCTCCGACTGTGCCCCTGAGCGTACCGCTGATCTTCGACTTCCCGATGCGCGGAAAATAGCTCACCGGCACCTCAACGACGCGGAACCCCGCAAGCGTACCCTTGAGAATCATTTCAACCGCCCAGCCATAAGTGGTTTCTTCGAGCGCGAGCGCGCGTAGTACATCTGCGCGGCCCGCGCGAAACGGACCGAGATCACTGATGTCTAGTCGATACAGAATCCTGATCAGGCCAGCGGCGAGGCGATTGCCAAACATCTGATGCCAAGGCAACGCACCCGCAGAACGCGGTTCCTGAAGGCGCGAACCCAGCGTGATATCCGCGCGTCCGTCAAGGATTGGAGCGAGGAGAAGCGGCAGCTCAGCCGGCCGATCGCTGTAATCGCCGTCGAGGAACACCACGATGTCAGGCCTGCTTGCTTCAGCCAGTCCGGTCAAGCAGGCGCGCCCGTATCCGCGGCGAGGCTCGCGTAGGATCCGGGCTCCCATCCTTGAGGCGATCTCGGGAGTTCCGTCGGTTGAATTACTATCTACGACCAAGACTTCCGTCACAATGTCAGCAGGGAGATCAGCTAAGACGCAGCTGATGGACTGCGCTTCGTTATGTGTAGGAATGATAACCGACACTCGCACTTGACCTTGGCTCAACTCACCACCATGGGGAGGATGGCCAGCGCCGCGCTAGCCAGGCATCCACACCCCACGCACGGCCGGCCCTCCCCACCACAAGCGCAAGCGATGCGAGCACTGAAACCAGCAGTTCCCATATCCACGATGTGCCCCATTCGGAAACCCAAAGGCTGCCCAGGTACAGAAAAGCCACAAAGGCGGCAGGGCGCGTCAGCAGACCGATCACTAGCAGGATTCCAAGACCGATCTCAGTCACGGCCTGCATCGGAGCGGCCATCGCGGCGTGGCTCGCGGCCAAACCCATAACTGCCTTCCACACAGCCGGCGAATGACTCGCCTTTATGTAGTAGTTGATAAGGCCTGCATAGCCCGCCGGCGTGTAGAGACCCTTCCCCAGATTTTCGAAGAAGACCCACACCAGCATTGCGCCGATCGTGACACGAACGATTGCCAACCCATTTGCCGCGGGCGCTTGGTTGGCTGAATTTTGCGTCGGGCCTGTGTTCGTCATCGTCATGAACCTCTTACCCAATCGATGCCGCCACTTTGCGGTGGGAAACAGAAAGGAGTCGGTATTCTAAACGGTTCCTCTTGTTCCTGCCAGTGGACGCTCCAAATCAACGTCGGCAGTAGCGTTTTTTGCGCCCGGCTTCCTATCGAGAGCCAGGATTTGACAGAACGCTGCCGCAACATGCAGACTGCGAAAGTGTGCTTCGAACCATGAGATGCACACCGCGACCGCGCGGCTGCGGTTTCGCTTCACGACAGCCCCGCCTGAGACGTCTCCTGGCCGTTGCCGGTCACAAAGTACTTGAAAGAAAAGCGATCCTCCTTCAAAGGATACGTCATGCTACGTCGAGCTCTACTCTCCCTGCTTCTCGTATTCTCGTCTCTGCCAGCTCTCGCTCAGAATGAGCGCCATTTTACTTTTCACTACGCATTCACGGTGAAGAACGTCAGCCCCGGCGAGCGCCTGCGCGTCTGGATTCCGTTGGCCCACTCCGACGCATTCCAGTCGGTGAAAGTTACCTCCAAGGGTGGAGATTTGCCGCTGAAGCAGGTTCAGCAGCTCGAATATGGAAACGAGGTGCTGTACGCGGAAGCATCGAAAGCCGATAAGGGCGAGTACAAATTCTTTGTGGACTACGACGTCGTTCGGAAAGAGCATGTCGTGCTGGTCAACGGGAAGCCGGCTGGAGTCGCACCATCTGTGAGAGCGCCTCAGGTCGAGTTGGCGCGGTTTCTGGAGTCGGACCGCTTAGTGCCCGTCACCGGCGTTCCTGCGCGACTAGCCGAGCAGGAGACGAAAGGCGCGACCACGCCCCTCGAAAAGGCGAACGACATCTACGAATACGTTTTCCGCACCATGAAATATGACAAGAGCGGCGAGGGCTGGGGACACGGCGACACCCTCTGGGCGTGCGATTCCAAGCATGGCAACTGCACCGACTTCCACTCGGTTTTTATTTCAATGGCACGGGCTGAGAAGATTCCGGCACGTTTTCAGATCGGGTTTTCCATTCCGGCTGACAAGCATTCCGCCGAGATTCCCGGATACCACTGCTGGGCCGAGTTCTATCTTGATTCAGTGGGATGGGTGCCGGTCGATATTTCGGAGGCGTGGAAGCACCCAGAGAAACACGATTACTTTTTTGGCGCCCACGACGTGAACCGGATGCAGTTCACGCAAGGGCGTGATCTGAGACTCGCCCCCGCTCAGGAAGGCTCACCGCTGAACTATTTTGTCTATCCATACGTGGAGATCGGCGGAAAAGAACATCCCAATGTGGCGATCGGATTTTCTTTTGAGGACGCAGGCTCGACGCCCACAAAGGTCAGCTCCTTACATTAGAGATTTGTACCGAATCGTTCGAGAATTTCGCACTCATGGGCTTATCCCGAATCCGGTCAATTTCTCTGCAGTTAAGACTTGCTGGCGGAGAGAGTGGGATTCGATAATCGCGGCTTTGCTATCTCTCATCATTTGAGGAACATCAACCGTAATCTATTCTAAGGACAACTTTTATTACACATTGCATCCTTTACTTTTTGTTGCATCTGTTGCTCCTGAATCCCCATTTTTCGTATTTTTAGGTATCACTGGTATCACCGACTAGAGGCCAGCAACCACATTTTAGACTCATCAGGAACGCCACCAGCGAACTCGTGAAATCCGAGGATACAAAACACGGGAATTCATAAAGGTGCTCATAGGCGGGGTCGCGCAAAAGAGATTCTCGGCACTGAAAGCCGCACTACCCTCATTGGTGTTCATGGTCAGCCAGTTGTTGTTGTCGGTGTAGACGAACCCCTGCGACACAAAGCCATGGACTTGGACAGTACGGTCAAAGAGCTTGAATTCCTGGGCCTGCAGCGTGATGGGGCCTTGCGCAGCAGCTCGCACGGAGAAGAAGCAGCCCCACAATTTGCCGAATGCATTCTGCTGAATGTAGTCACAGGCTACTGATCGACTAGATTGAGGAAGAACTTGACTGAAGAGTTCGCTCGTGACTGTAGTTAGTAAGAAACACTTAATCTTTCCCTCACGCATAATCTCAGGACAATGCTAATGGCGTGCGGTGTCCTGCCGATGCGGAGGATATCGTGCGTTATCCTCGGCTCAAACTGAGGCACGGAAGTGTGCCGGTCGGCTCCCATCGGTCCGGCTTTCTTCTCGTACGCCTATTAGCCTTTGGATGGGGCAGCCTAACTGACTTGCGGACCAGACTACATCAATCATCCAGCTAGAACAACGAAAGATTCAATGTGTCATATCAGTTGCAATAGCGCATTAAATTGGGTATGATAATACCCATTATGGCTAGGACCGGACCATCTCTGCTACCTCGAGTTTCCCGCCTCTTGCGAGGCTACGGGGAGAACTTGAAGCTGGCCCGCCTCCGTCGTCGATACTCGGCGGAAATGGTGGCCCAGCGCGCCGGCATTTCCCGAAAGACTTTGTCGAGAGTGGAAAAAGGAGATCCGGCAGTCGCACTTGGAATTTACGCACGGGTAATGCAGGTGCTGCGCCTCGAAGAGGATCTCGCGAAACTGGCCGTGGACGACCCGCTGGGTCGAAAATTACAAGACACAGACTTGTCGCCGAAACGCCGCGCTCCAAAACGTCCGTCATCCCCGACTCCATCAGTTGACAGCGTGAACAAGCCAAAGGAAACCTCCTAATGGCAGGTCTCGATACAGTCGAGGTATGCATTGATCTGGAGCGGTTTGGCCATCCCGTTCTCATGGGCCACCTTCACCGCCAGCAAAGCAGCTCGGGCGAAGTTTTCTCCTTTGAATATGACCGGGCATGGTTGGAACAACTGGAAGTCTTCTCCTTCGATCCAGACCTTGCCCTGGCAGCCGGTCATCAGTACCCCGCGCCGCAGCGAAAGAACTTTGGCATATTCCTCGACTCCGCCCCGGACCGCTGGGGCAGAGTGCTCATGCAGCGCCGCGAAAACGCGCGCGCGCGCCACGAAAAACGCAAACCGAGAGCCCTGACCGAGTGGGATTTCTTGCTCGGTGTTCACGACGAAACTCGCTTGGGGGCATTGCGCTTTCGAGAGTCCAGCACTACACCCTTCATCGACAGCGACACGCAATTTGCAGCCCCGCCTCTGACTTCCCTGCGTGAGTTACAGGCTGCCAGTCTCCAGTTTGAGAAGCACATCGACGACGAAGACAATCCCCTCCATGAAAAATGGCTGATGCAACTGTTCGCGCCAGGATCTTCCCTGGGAGGAGCCCGACCGAAAGCATCCGTGCGGGATGAAGCCGGGATGTTATGCATGGCAAAATTCCCCAGCAGAAACGACACTCGCGATATGGGAGGATGGGAACTGGTCGCTCACAGCCTGGCGAGAAAGGCGGGGATCATGGTCCCCGATGCCAGACCCCTCCGCTTCCCGGAGAGTCCCTACACCACGTTTCTGGTGAAGCGGTTCGACCGCACCACAAGAGGAGGCCGGCTGGCGTTTATTTCTGCCATGACGTTGACTCAGCATATTGACGGCGAACCAGGAGCAAGCTATCTCGAACTGGTTGATCTATTGCAGTCGCGCGGTGCCGACACCCGCGCGGACTGCGTTCAATTGTTTCGACGTGTGCTCTTCAACATTCTTATTCACAACACGGACGACCACCTTCGCAACCACGGGTTCTTTATCGACGTAGGTGGGGTCCGCCTCTCGCCCGCTTACGACATCAATCCCTCGGTTGATCGGCAAGAACTGACGCTGGCGATCAATGAGGTGGAGACTGCCTGCGATGTTTCGATCGCCATGGAGGCGTCCCAGGATTATGGATTGAACCCGCGCGAAGCAGCGGATGTGTTGAAGCAAGTGCAGAACGCGGTTGGTGGCTGGCGTGAGGAAGCGACCCGGCTGAACATTCCAAGAGCAGAACAAGATCTGATGGCCAATGCATTCCAGGGGTGACAACTGGAAGTCTCCCGCTGAGGTCCCCGGCTATTTAGTTCCGAGATCCGGAGTTTTACTGTTCAATGCGGCGCTCGGCCAAGAAGCTCCAAATCAGTTGATTCGCGTCGATATCATGGCTGGTTTTTCCGACTTCCCGCTCCGACGCATACTGCTCGCCACTCGGCCAAGTGTTCCCGGTGCCTTTCAGACCATAGAGCAAAACCTTTGCACTCTTCTGACAATCTCCGTATGTATCCACATTCATTTCGGTACCGCCTTTTTCCTGTGGGGCAACTTTGGATCGATTCGGTCTCTCCGAGCAGCGATTGATCTTGGCCCACATCTTTGCGCTGTCTTCCACAGAAATGGTTGACAGATCCAAGTTGTGCTCCCTGCCACCCCCAAAAGGCACAATGGGATCCGACTTTCCGTTGATCATCACCACTGGCATGGGGCGCGAGGGCAAGCATGTCATGGTTTTCGGCATTGCCGCCCCTACCGGCGCGATCGCTGCCAAGCGGTCCGCCAGAGGACATCCGATTCGAAAGGCCATGAGCCCTCCTTCCGAAAGACCAGTGGCATAGATTCGCGACGGGTCCACCGAAAACTTGGAGGAAACGTCGTCAAGCATGAGGTTAAAGAATGCGAGATCGTCTGCTCCGGGCAGCTTCTTGTCGAGGTCCGGTGGCGGCTGTCCGGGAGGGCCATTCTGTCCTCCTGGTTGTCTTCCCGGGCGTCCCCCACCGGGGTATCCGCCGCCTCCACCCGGGTATCCTCCTCCTGGCCAGTCTCCACCTCCGGGATACCCGCTCCCTGGCGCTCCTCCTCCGGTACTCCCAGGCCATCCGCTACGCCGCGCCATTGCATCGTTCACCTCTGGACGCACACCAATATTCCAGCGGCCGTGAAGGGCATTTGGATAGATTGCGATCACGCCGTTCTTATCGGCAAGATCATCAAATTGCGTGAGCCGTTCCATATCACCGGCATCCTGATTCATGGCGTGAAGCAGGAGCACAACGGGATAACGCTGCTGAGAGTTGTAGCCCTTTGGAAGACGT
The DNA here is from genome assembly GCA_963773675.1 of uncultured Acidobacteriaceae bacterium. Taxonomy (GTDB): domain Bacteria; phylum Acidobacteriota; class Terriglobia; order Terriglobales; family Acidobacteriaceae; genus Sulfotelmatobacter. The sequence continues at coordinate 59,598 of CAVZCG010000006.1, read as the reverse complement.
ACTACGTACGTGCGCTCTACATCATCGACATGCACCTTCTCGCGGCTTTCCTGTGCGAACACTCCATGTGTGAACAAAAGTACTCCGAGGCAATTCGCGGTGAGTTTGGTCATAGCCCTAACCCCTAAACGATCTCTTGGGTGTTCAATCCCGATCTGGTACGTCGAATAGTTCTGTCCGCAACTCCATCCCACCTCGGCCGCGATCGCTCAGTCGATGGTGAGCGTCATCGTCATCGATGCTGTAATGGAAGACGAAGATGTATCAGTGCCAGCCTTTGATCACCACTATTGGCATCGGGCCAAGAGCAAGCACGTCATCACTTTCGGACTACCGCAGCTCAGTCGTAATCGAGTCAACCTCTGGCAAGATGCTCTCGGTAGTGCCACGATCACTTTGAACCAGCGTTCTAAAATCCACTTTTGATGGTTGAAAGGAAGGAAACGAACTCCTCAGTGAATTTTTCCTTGCAGATGAAAACCTGTGTACCAGAACCATGGATTTGCGCGCGCAATCGGGGAGAATCATGCTCAGACATCAAAACGATGTTGAGTGTCGGATGTCTTTCGGCCAAGATGGCTACAGTAGTTACCCCGATGTCGGGCATCCCAAGGTTGATCAACAGCAAATCAGGCTGTAGGGCGTTCACCGCTTCGATGGTTTCCTCCCGTTCGGTAACCCGGCCAACTATTTCTATGCGGTCCTCCATCCTCAGCAGGGTAGCGATCACGTTCTCAAAAGTTGCCGAGTTATCCGCCACCAAGGTGCGAATCCGTCTGGGACGCGAGAGTGCTGGACTTGTCCCTTCAGTTCCGCCTAAACCGTGCGGATCGGGGCTCAGCTGATTTCCTTTTCCTAGCATCGTGGCCATACGGTCAAGCTGCCGGTGGTGAGATGGCGGCGCGGCACCTTGCCTTCACACTGCACATCTCACCAGGAGAAATGCGACGCCCTCAGACTCGCCATTTACTTCTACCGGCGCAGCAACACCTCCGGCGAGCGTAACCGCGGCGATCCTGAGGCTCACGGTTCACTCTCCGCGCCCGACATCGCCCCCATTTAACAGCAGTGTCGATACCGACGGCAGTAAAGAGTTTGAAAAGAGTACGTAAACTTTTGTCCGAACGACTGCAGTGAGGCGGTCATATTCCGAGCAACCCGCAAGTTTACGAGCTAGCGCCGGGAACTCTCGTGACTGGCCGGGCATTCGGATTTTTGACCGTTCAGTGCGGCAACTTGTTCGCCCGAAAGACGCAAATGGCCGTCCAGAGCAAGGGCGAGCGTGCCACCGTTACTGTCGCGGACAAATTTGGCAGTTTCAATGGTGGCTGAGTCGGGCCGCATTGGCTGCAACACTGCGCTAAGGTTCAAGCTATCCTGCAGCGCAGTAACAAAGCTCCTCTTTATTTTCGCGGACACCGCGTCGCCCAGGGGACCAGAGCGCAGCATGTCGGCCAACATTCCAGTTGCTTCCACTGCCTCTAAGTGCGTGAGAATCGACAGGGATCCATCCTTATCGACTGCGGGTGTGACCTTGACCGTTATGCTGCCGTTAGCTTCGATGACTTCCACGGGCGTTGTTGACGGCGACGGGCCTAGGCACGCCCATCGTTCAAAATGCAATTGCACCCAAACATCAGTCGTTGAAGAGGAAGTGCCAACCACGGCCTGCTGAATGGTAACCTGCTCACCGCATGGATCGGAGCGCGCCAGTTGCGATTGCAATACCGAGCTGATGGATTGCTGCAGATCGCCGAGATTAGCGGTCATCCGGAGATGGACCACACCATCAAAGCTTGCTGTTGAAGGGCGCGAAATCGTGCTCGAGGTGCGAACCACGATGGTCTGCGCCCCTAGCGTTACAGAATTTGTTGAGGCTGGCATTGTGAAGAGGAGTTGCTCTTCTCCCGCGTCCGGAAGGGCGTACATTTGCTCTCCCAGCACACGCTGCTGTTCACGAAAGTCAGTGAAGGCTTTCTCAAATCTGTGCGATGCACTGACAAACTCGCCCTTCTTCGTTGTCAGATCGCTGACGCTTGCGTCGAGCGCCTTGGCCTGGTCCACGAGCCGAGAATCGGCACGAATCAATTTTGAGGTGACTTCCGTTAACGCCCCTTTTTGTAACTCGGAAAAGCCTTCAACAAAAGTCTTGTTCAAGATGCGAGCCTTCTTGAGAGACTCATCAAATTCGACTTTCTTGGCTGGCCATTCCGCGCTAGCACTCTGCTGATCAACGAGCGCCCGTAAATCCTCGAATCTGCTGATAACAGTTCGCGTGCTTTTTACAAGGGAGAGGTAGTCGGACACCTGCGCCGGCGTGGCTTGAGCAGCTAAGGCACGGCGAAAGGCTTCGAGCTCAGTGTCATCGCTCGGGCGGGGCGGCGCCGGGGCGGCAGCCATTGGTCGAGGGCCACCGGGTGATATGCCGGGGCCAGTCGGAGGTCCGGGGAGATTGATCTTGATGCCGTCAGTTCCAATGCTAGTAGTTGGGATAGGGATCCCGGCTCCAGCAGGAGGCTTTTGCGCAGCTGCTTTCAAAGGGAAGCCTAAGACTAATAGAGCGATGCCTACGGTGAATGCAACTGAACGCGTCGATGGAGTTCTGTTTTGCGGCTTCATCAAATTCTCCGTCGGATCCAGCTTTCACTCGAAAGCGCGAAGAATCTCGTGATTCAGCAAGCCCTACGAGAAGCACTCTGGCATCCGACTGCATTTAGAAATGGAAGGCCAGGCCGACTGAAGGCAGAGCTGAATGTGTGACGGAAGTATTCAAGGCGCTCTGCCCGAAATTCGGCGCCGAGTACACCAGACCTCGGTATTCGACGCGGAAGGAGATTCGCTTGGAAAGAGCGTAATTCACACCGCCTCCGTAAACGAACGTTGGCTTCGCTTGCGTTTCTGCTCCGAATAGCGAATTAGACCGCGGGCTAAAGATTAGAGCTCCAGCTCCCGCCAAGATGTAAGGACTGAATCTTCCCCTGCCGAATGACGGCAGAGCCTCAACCAAACCCGCCGTCGCCTGGTGATTGTTCGATTGAGTGCTGAACGCCCCTCCGGTGTAGGTGTATTTTTGAGTGTCCCGATTGAAGCCGTAAACAAACTCCTCTGACAATCCACGACGCGAACGATAACGGTAGGCAATGAGGAAACCGCCGGTCTCTGTGGGACTGTAGGTGTACGCGCTCCCGCTGGCAGACTTGGTAAAAAATCCGTTACCCTGCAAACTGAATTCAGAGCGGCTCTCTTGAGCAAAACAAGCGACTGTACTAAGTAAGACGAAAACTCCACAACCAATACTTCTTCGCGACATGTTTGAGGAACTCCCCTGGATTTGATATGCGTTCTTCGGGAGGTAACTTCTCGGCCTCACGCGTCTACGCCTGACGTAACTAGGGTTGTAACGCCTTACGGATCGGTTTCTGCCTAGTAGTCAGAATTCATAAACTGTGATTCTTAGCCTTTACCGACAGTTGTGCGCAGGGAGCCGCAAAAAGGTTAAGGAAGTGTAAAGAGTTGGTTGGCGGCCTTGTCGTCACATTCAGTGGTTCAAATTGTTAACGGCCCGAATTAACCCCCGCTCACAAAGCTCTGCCCCGTGAGGCGTAGGCACAGTGGGGACAAAGCGCGCCGCTGATGGTGCTGCTGAGCAATGGCCAGGGAAAATGCGTTCGCAGTGACGGAAGAGAACATCCGGCGCGGCTTTGTAAAGAGTTTGTAAAGAGAAGGTAAACCGTCAGCGACAAGCTAGCAGCAGGTGATCGGCGTGCCGATATCAAGACAAGCTGCGGCAACAGAGGTCAGTACGTTAAGGAAAATCTAATCCGCAGCCACTGGCAGAATCGCACGTCGGGCTGAACCGTAATCTCAGTCCGCAATCAGAATGGGCCAGGCTGCAAGTGGATTCAAAGACAAATCAAAAGGAGATAAACAGCATGTCGATCACAGGGATTTCGAGCAGCAATTTCCAGAACAACATCAACCAGATTCAACAGGAGTTCCAGCAACTCGGTAAGGATTTACAGTCCGGGGATCTGTCGGCCGCTCAGACTGATTTTGCAACCCTGCAACAGGAAGGCCCGCAGAGTAGCTCTGCCCAGAACAACAACCCAATCGCCCAAGAATTCCAGAAGCTGGCGCAAGATCTCAAATCTGGAAACCTTTCAGCAGCCCGGCAGGACTACAAGACGATTCAGCAAGCCTTTCAGAATCGAGCAGAGCATTCTAGCTCGCAAAACGGGTCGGGCGGAGCCGGCAGCGAGGTTCAGAGTCTCTTTTCGCAGCTTGGCACACAGTTGAACTCGGGTGACCTATCCTCCGCCCAGCAGACGTACAACAGCTTGTTGAACAGTCTGCAACAGTCCGGTTTCAACGGATCAGGAGGGTCGAGCAGCAGCGGCGTCTCAGTCACAGCATAAGTGTCTGTCCGCCGTTGAAAGAGGCTAAGCAAGAGGTCTGTGGACAGCCTAGTTGGCATAGGGACTTGAAGGAACTAGAGCCGACCTGGACCTCTTTTGCCTTTAACCATCATCCCTTGTCGGCACCCGTCCGTGGTTCAGACTCGCCCCTGGTGCACAACGTGCTCGTGGCTAGCGGGATGACGTGGCGTCATCTTCCTGGGTATGAATGCCATACCCGTGTGATGGCCACCGTTCAGCGCAGTTGTCTGATGAATGTTGGGACTGCGTTAAGTGAATGTAAAGATTCTGTGTCGATTTTCCCGAGCAGAGAAGGAGCGATAGAGTAGGACGATGACAGGAGCAGGAAATCCAGCTCGCGTTCTCCCCAACTCAGAGCCCGGAACCCACGACTCAAGTCAGCTAGATTCATGGCTGCAGGAACTGGTGTCACGGAATGGTAGCGACCTGCTGTTGGTCGCGCAGGCGCCCGCGTCTATCCGCGTCGAGGGATCTCTTGTCAGCATCGACAACGACCCTCTCTCGCACGAGGAGATTGAAGCCGCAGTGCTCTCAGCGCTGGCACCACATGCACGTCAAGAGTACGAACAAAACCACGTCGCGGACTCGTCCTATCGAATCGAAGGTCGGGGTCGTTTCCGCATCAATCTGCACCGCGAACGAGGACGGGCGGCTGCCACGGTTCGGGCTCTTCCCTCCAAGATACCGGCGCTCGACGAACTTCGTCTGCCGCCGGGAATCGCAGCCTTGGCGAAGTTGCAGCGCGGGCTGGTAATTATCGGCGGAGCGACCGGCTCCGGGAAGACCACGACTCTCGCTGCCTTGGTGAACGAAATCAACCGGCGCGAAGCACGCCACATTGTGACGATTGAAGACCCCATCGAATACGAGCACTCCCACGGCCTTAGCATTATCGAGCAGGTCGAAATCGGGATCGACGCCCCTGACTTCCCAATCGCGCTACGAGCTGCCCTGCGACAGGCGCCGGACGTGATCGTCGTGGGCGAGATGCGCGACCCGGAGACTGCAAGAATCGCGCTCTCGGCGGCCGAGACCGGGCATCTGGTGTTCACGACCCTGCATACTACCGACGCGGCCTCGACGGTTTCGCGAATCGCCGACTCCTTCCCGCAGGAACGGCAGCACTCGGTTCGCGCGGAGATGGCGATGGCGCTCGCCGCCATGCTGACCCAGACCCTGATTCCACGGCGGAACGGAGGGCGTGTTCCTGCAGTGGAACTGCTGATGGTCGGCTACGGGGCGCGGCAGCATATCCGCAAGAACGCGCTGCAGCACCTGCAGCAGGAGATCACGATCACCCGCAAGCAAGGCTCCTTTACGCTTGAAGAATCGCTGGCCCAGTTGGTGTTTCAGAATGAACTGGGCCGTGAAGACGCTCTGGTGAGGGCGCTCCACCCGGAGGATCTCGAAACCATGCTGAAGGCGAAGGGGTTTTGATATCTGATCACGACTAGCTATAACTGGCCCCGACCTTTCCTTGCACTTGGTCAGCGCCGGAAACTCGGACCGCCTGTGTCGTGACAGGCCTCCGGCTGGCGTAACTTCTATGATCTTAACGGCATTGGAGGCTCATTCCTCGTCCTCCTAGATTAGTAGCCAACCGGTGTTTCCCTCTTGGAGTACAAAACTTTACAGAAACATAACCAAGCATTTACGTGACGGGAGCGAGGAATCGCATCTCGTTGAGCAAGAGGTGAGGTGGCGTGTTGCCGCCCAGACACCCGCACGTGAGATCAGGATCGTACCGCGCGGGCGGGCGTGCACGAGTCGGTAAGAATATGTTTGGCGCAAGGGAGTCTCACATGAAATTGCGATGGCTGGCAATCGCGATGGCAATGCCGACCTTCAGCGTAGGTCTCTGGACGTTGGCGCAGGTTCAGGATCAGGATAAAGACCAACCCAAGTCGGGCGATGTTCAGAACGCATCCGCGCAGGCACCGGCCGCCCTGCCCACACAGGACGACAGCCAGATTAAGCACGATGGCACGAAGAAAGACGTCAATGCAGTGGGGAGCCGTAATGTCGGTTGCGGGCGCGGCGTCGGCAACTGGTACTCGGTGGAAAGCCAAGTGGCGCAAGGCCGGAAGTACGCGCAGCAGATCGAGTCGCAAATCAAGCTGGTAGACGATCCGGTGGTAACGGAGTACGTCAACCGGATCGGCCAAAACTTAGTGCGGAACTCTGACGCGCAGGTACCTTTTACCATCAAGGTGATCGACTCCGACGTGGTAAATGCAATGGCGCTTCCAGGCGGATTCTTTTACGTGAACTCGGGGTTGCTCCTGGCGGCCGACGAAGAAGCGGAAATGGCGGGCGTAATGGCTCACGAAATCGCCCACGTGGCGGCGTGCCACTACGGGCGCGAAATGACCAGGGCGCAGTTGTTGCAGATGTCCTCGATCCCGTTGATCATCGTTGGCGGACCGATTGGCTACGGAGCATACGAAGCGTCGGGGCTGGCGATCCCCATGACCTTCCTGAAGTTCTCCCGCGACTTCGAGTCCGAGGCAGACTATCTGGGCGTGGAGTATATGTACCACGCCGGATATGACCCGTCGGCGTTCGTCTCATTCTTCGAAAAGATTCAGGCGATGGAGAAGAAGGAGCCTGGGATACTGTCCAAGGCATTCGCCTCGCACCCGCAGACTCCGGGTCGCGTTGAGGAGACGCAGAAGGAGATTCGAAAGATACTGCCGTCAAGGCCGCAGTACGTTGTGACCACCTCGGAATTCGACGAGGTCAAAGCGCGCCTGGTTTCAATCGAGAATCGCCACAAGGTACTGGATCAGAAAGACGCCAATAAGCCCAGCTTGCGGCGAACTTCCACCGGCAGCGACGGCAACACCGGTAAGACCCAGGGTGATGATGATCGTCCGACCTTGAAGCGTCGGGATGATTCGTCGAACTAGCTGTGGACCTAGTAAGGTGTTGCCAGACAACTCGGACTAGCTGATTATCAGGAAGTCCGTACGTTATCTGCCGCCCGCGCTGCTCTCCAAGTTGATGATAGCTAATTCGCACTTGCGGGTGCGGATTTGCGAGCTTCTCACTGCAGCGCGGCGAAGAAGGCTGGACAAACGACTTGTCCACGGGGCGAGGAGATTAAGGCTCCACCATAGATCGCGCGTGCCACGCCTCGGTTCTCACTCGTGTCTTAGCGCCTCGATGGGGTCGAGCCGTGCTGCTCGCTTGGCTGGCAGGTATCCAAACATGACGCCGATTGCTCCCGAAAATATGAAAGCCACGGCATTGATCTGAAAATTGAAGAGATACGGCACCTGCATGAGGCGGGCCAACAGCGCGGACGCGACGGTGGCGAGAAGGATTCCGACAGTTCCTCCAACCGAGGAAAGGGTTACAGCCTCCACCAGGAACTGCAACAGGACTTCGTGCTCGCGAGCGCCGACCGCGAGTCGCGTACCGATCTCCCGGGTGCGTTCGGTGACCGAAACCAACATGACGTTCATGATGCCAATGCCGCCCACCAATAGACTGACAGCGGCTACCGCGCCGAGCAGCGCCGTAAGTACGCGGGTTGCGCCCGACATGGTTTCGGCGATTTCTTTCGTGTCCAGAACATTGAAGTCGTCGTCTTCGCCGCCGACGATGTGGCGCCGCTCGCGCAAAAGAGCTTCGATCTGTCTCTGGACACTTTCCGTAGACCGGCCCTCATTCACGGATACCATCACCGTGCCCACATCCCGTGTGCCCGAGAGCCGCCGCTGAAGGGTCTCGAGAGGAATGACAACCGTGTCGTCCTGGTCTCTTCCCATTGAGGCCTGCCCTTTGGAAGTGAGGAGGCCGACGATCTCGCAGGAGAAGTTCTTGACACGGATTTCACTGCCGACAGGGTCTTGCGTCCCGAACAGCTTCCGTCTCACGGTCTCGCCCACGATGCATACAGCTTTCCCGGTGCGTTCTTCCGTTTCCGTGAACGTCCTTCCCGAACTCAGATGCCAACTCCCGGCCGTAAAGTAGTCATCCGTGGTGCCGGTGATCGTCGTCGTCCAGTTTTTCCCCTCCGACACAACTGTGACACTGTCGCTCGCCGTCGGCGCAACCGCCTTAAGGCCCGTGATCTGCGAGCGGATGGCATCGGCATCGCTGATCTTGAAGGATGGCGCACTGGCGCCGGCGCGGCTCGCACCGAAACGCTGACCGGGCATCACGATCAGCAGGTTACTGCCCAGGCTCGAGATTTGATCCGATACCGCCTTGGTGGCTCCGTTCCCGAGTGAGACCATCGTGATCACCGCCGAAACGCCAATCACAACACCCAGGACGGTGAGAAATGAACGCATCACATTGCGTTTCATCTGCTTCAGCGCGATCACCAGACTGTTCCAGATCATCGGCGCACCTTCTGGGCAGAGGTATCGGATTCGATCTGCCCGTCAACAAATCGAACGATGCGATCCGCGTAAGCTGCGATATCGGGATCGTGCGTGACGATCAGGACGGTGATCCCACGATCGCGGTTCAGCGATCGCAACAGTTCCATGATCTCGCGCCCGCGATGCGAGTCTAGATTCCCGGTAGGCTCATCGGCCAGTAGCACCAGCGGTTGCGTAACCAGCGCGCGCGCTATCGCCACTCTCTGCTGCTGCCCTCCGGAAAGTTCAGCGGGCGTGTGCATTTCCCAGCCGGCCAGTCCTACTGAAGCGAGGGCCTGCTGTGCGGCCTCCCGTCGCTCGGAAGCGGGCCGGTTGCGGTACAGCAGCGGAAGTTCGACGTTTTCGAGCGCGGTCGTGCGCGCCAGCAAATTGAAACCTTGGAAGACAAATCCAAGAAAGTGCCTTCGCAACAAAGCGCGCTGGTCGCGCGATAACCGCTCTACCTGCACTCCCTGGAATTTATAGCTGCCCGAGCTGGGCGTATCCAAACAGCCAAGCAAATTCATCACTGTGGATTTGCCGGAGCCGCTCGGACCCATGACGGCGACAAACTCCCCTTCCTCGACGCGCAGATGGATCCCTGAGAGCGCCTGGAAGGCTGACGCCCCCTGCCCGTATGTTTTGGTCACTCCGAGCAATTCGATCAGCGCTTCATCCGGTTCCCCGGATCTGATCTTGTTGGGCCGAATATGATCAAGTGTGCAGTTCATTTTGCTGGAGATACGTTGTCGGTGATGACGAGCATGCCTGGTTTGAGGTTTCCGGCAACGATCTCGGTGAGAGTTCCATCGCTTACACCAATGGTCACCGGAATCGCCAGAGGGCTCCCATTTGCCAAGGTCCAGACCTGCTGTGAATTTCCCTTTGCCGTGGTCACCATCCTCTGAGATGAATTGTCGGGCGGCGGTCCGGGCATAATGCTGCCAATCAGCCCGCGACTGGGTGGCGTGCTAGCGGTGGTCGACGGCGTGAAACGCAATGCTGCATTGGGAACCAGCAATGCATTCTCCCTGGTTACGGTCGCTATCTCGGCGGTGCCTGTCATCCCGGGACGCAAACTGAGGTCATCATTCTTGACCTTCAACACCGTCGAATACGAAACCACATTGTTTTTCGTTGTTGAGCCGTAGGCGACGCGGGTCACTCGGGCCGAATATTCGCGGCCAGGGTACGCATCCACGGTAAAGGTGGCGTCCTGGCCCTCTTTTACACTCCCCACATCCGCCTCATCGACATCGACTTTCAGTTCCATTTGACGTAGATCCTCAGCAACGGTAAACAAAGTGGTCACCTGCAGAGAAGCTGCGACGGTTTGGCCGGGCTCAACCGCACGCGATAGCACCACCCCATCCACGGGTGAGCGAATGGAAGCTTTGGAGAGGTTCGTCTGGTCAGAACTTAGCGTGGCGCGTGCCTGATTGACGTCCGCTTGCGCGCTGCGCACATCCGCTTCCGCGCGAGTCAGTGTGGCCTCCGCGCTCTCCATTTCCGTTTTCGACGGGACCTTACCGCCGGACAAACGCGAGACTTCTCGATCCCGATCAAGGCTGACCCTGTCCTGGTTCAGCGTAGCCTCAGCCTGCGCAAGTTTTGCCTGGGACGAGGCCAGGGCGGCTTCGGACTTTGTGATCTCGTCTTGCAATTTGGAAACATCCAGTTGGGCCAATATCTGCCCCTTCTTCACGTGGTCGTTTTCCTGGGCCAGGACAGTTTCGACCAAACCAGAGAGTTCACTGCCAACATCAACTTTGTTCGTGGGTGCCAGGTTTCCCGTTGCCGACACCCCAACCCGTAATTTGCCACGGATTACTTGCAGGGTCTCATAACGAGGGACCACATTTTGTGTTCGCGCGGCCAAGACTCGGTATCCGGCCACGAGCACCAGTAGCGCTAATGCACCGAGGATCCACCGGACGTACTTGGTCCGTCGAGTGCTCGCCCGTTCACAGCTGAGAATTTGCGCCAGTTCCTCATTCGGCTTAGCGATTGTTTTGCTCACGATTGTTGTCCTTGCTTTGCCGATGCGGGGTTCGTTCCCGCCGCAGAGGACCAGCCGCCTCCCAGAGCTTTGTAGAGCTTGATGAGGGCGGTAGTGCGATCTGCCTGAGTTTGCGCCGCACTATCCTCAATCGAAAGCACTGTGCGTTCGGTATCGAGTACCGTCTGGAAATCGACCAAGCCCGCGGTGTACCGAGTGCGAGCGAGCACGGCAGCATTGCGCGCCGCGTCGGCAGCCGTGTTCAGAGCTGCCAAACGTTCTCGGCTTTTCTCAAACGAAATGAGGGAGTCCTCAACGTCCTGCAACGCGGTGAGCACGGTTGATTCGTACGAGATGACGGCTTGTTCCTGCACGGCGCTTTGAATTTCAATCTGCTGGCGAATACGGCCACGGTCAAAAAGAGTCTGGGTTACAGTGCCGGAGCCTGAGCCCAGCAACGTGGTGCCGCTCATCAAGGCGATCGTGGTGCCTCCCGATACCGCTCCCCCCGAAGCTGTGCCCAGCAGTTGCTCGACCAAGAATGAACCGCTCAATGAGAAGCTCGGGTAGCGCGCGGCATTCTTCTGCCCGAGGCGCGCCGTCTCGGCAACGATCTTCTGCTCTGCAGCCCGCACATCGGGACGCTGTCGCAGGGTATCGGCAGGAATTCCGATCGCTACGGTATCCGGCACCGACGGAATCGGTGCTGGCGCGGCTAACTGATGACTTAAAGTACCCGGACTGACGCCGAGCAGCGCACTAAGGGCATGTTCGCTTTGCGCCACATCGATTTCCAGGGAAGGTATCCCGGCGCGAGTTTGCTCCAGGGTATAACGCGCCTGCTCCACATCGATACTGCTTACCAGGCCCGCCTGCGCTCTCCATTCGGTGATCTGAAGCGTTTCGGCTTCGCTCGCTGCGTTTTGCCGAGAAATCTCCAGCCGCATCTGGTAGGAGCGCAAATCCACATAGTCCAACGCGACTTCGGCCACCAACGATACCAGAGTGTTCTGAAGGGTGGCCTCGCTGTTCCCGACATCGGCCCTTGCCGCTCTCAGGGCGTCGCCGTAGGAACCGAACACGTCGGGCTCCCAACTTGCATCGAGCCCCTCCGACAAGACGTTCCCAGTGGATCCTCCGGGAGAATTGCTCGCGTTGCCAGTACCCGACAACGACGCAGTGACGGTCGGAAAGCGATTTGCTGCTGCAAGATTTCGCTCCGCACGCGCCTCTCGTAGATTTGCCCGCGCGGTCCGAAGGCTGGTGTTGTTCTTAAGCGCCTGCCCAATCAGATCAGACAAAATGTCGTCGCCAAATCGCTTCCACCACTGCGACAAATCTCCGGCTGGACTTTGCACGGTATCGGCGGTCACGCTATTCCATGACGGAGGCACCGTTATCATTGGCCTTGCGGCCCGGGTCGGCGCTATGCATCCGTTGAGCAACAAAACGACCGAACCCACCGCCGCTATCGCTGCGGGCCGAGCTAACTTACTGGCCCACGCTTTCCGCCTTTGCTTCACGATCTCGGGATTATTCATCAGCAGGTCGCAATGACCCTCAGCCATTATTTGACCATCGACGCCAGTTTGCGGGTGTTAAGTATCAGTTAGCGAAGGGTAAACTTTTGTGGCGGTTAGGAATCTCAGACTGACAGATACTCAGGATCGCGTCTCAGCCGCACCTGCTCGCAGCTATCAACTCGGTGGGCGACGATCCGTGGCATGATACCTAATACGGCCGACGGCGGGGCATATTACCGGCAGGGCCTCCGCTCTGCCGATTTCCTGTTGGCTGCAATGCGATCTTCAGCACCCGATTATTGTGGGTGTCGGCGATATAAACATCTCCGGCGGCATCCAGTGCCACACCGTTGGGGCCATCCAGATCTTTCCCGACTTCGGCAGGCGCCCGATAGGAGCTAGTGGCGCTGTTCCAAGGAAGCAGGATCACTTGGTTGTTGTTGGGTTGGGTGATGTACAGATTTCCGCCTGCAGCGACCACGAGATCCTCTGGGTAGGACAATCCGCTCTTTACCTGATCGGCCACGACCATCTGGGAAGTGCACCGGTGCGACGCGTTGCAACCTGCGGGAACTTCCAGCACGCTACTATTGCCGCTGTTTGCGATGTACACTTTGCCGCCTTCACCGACCGCGACCCCCTCGGGACTGAACAATTCAACGCCCACTGTTGTCTGTGGGCCATAGGCACCAGCGCGGCGATCGAAAGGAATCTCAACAACACGATTATTGCCCGTATCGGCGATGTAGACGCTTCCGCCAGGGGCCACGGCCACCCCCGTAGGGCTGTTCAATCCAGAGCCCAACGTCGCCTCTCGACCGTAGTTTCCAGAAGTCTGATTCCACGGCAGCACAACCAGACGATTATTGCCCGTATCCACGACAAATAAACTCCCAGTTGCGCTCACCGCGATGCCACTGGGGTTGTATAGATCGCTGATCACGGTGGTTTGCGTGCCATAGGTTTTAGTGCTGCTGTTCCACGGTTCCTCGACCACACGATTGTTTCCGTTATCCACGACAAAGACGCTCCCGTTTACAGCCACCGCTAGTGCCTTAGCCTGGATTATTCACCAAGTCTCTAGCCAAAAAAGAAAGGATGCTCTAAAAGGAATGATGAACACTGGGTTTCGGCACCCAGCATTCCCTTTCGGAGCATCCATCGCTTGATACAAAGTGTTGTACCACAGCTGACCTTCTCCTTCTACCGTCATCAACCCGTTCGCGCCGATTTTTCCGGCGGGCAGATCACTAGCGACGCCGGGCTGCTGCCGCTGCGCTCCTTCGACGAGCGCCATCATCTGACGCGCGATCTGGCCGCGCTGCTCAGTGATCCGCGGGAGGACGATCGCGTCCGTCACGACTCGCTCGAACTGTTGCGACAACGCATCTACCAAATCGTCGCCGGCTACGAAGACGCCAACGATGCCGACCGTTTGCGCCACGATCCCATGCTGCAGATCGTCGCCGATCAGAAACTCGGCCACCCGCTCGGCTCCCAGCCCACCCTGAGCCGCTGGGAGAACGCGCCTTGCGCCCGCGACTTGGTGCACCTCAACGACGCTTTGGTCGAGCAGTTCGCCGGTCTCTGCGGCCGTGAGGTGCGCCAGCGCGGCGAGATTCTGCTCGATATCGATTCCACCGACGATCCCACGCACGGCCAGCAACAGCTCAGCTTTTTCAACGGCGCCTACGGTCAGCACATGTATCACCCCATGCTGATCTTCGAGCGTCACAGTGGATGCCTGCTGGCGGCGCGCCTGCGTCGAGGAAACGCCTCCAGTCATGCCCGTATTGTGCCCATGCTCGTGCGTCTGGTGCCGCGACTCGAAGCCGCCTTCCCCGGCGTAAAAATCAAACTGCGTGGCGATGCCGGTTTCGCCCTGCCCCTGCTTTACCAGTTCTGCGAGTTCTTCGAGATCGAGTACGCCCTCGGCATCCCCGCCAACTGCGTTTTCCAGCGACGTGCCGAACCTCGGCAGATGCAACTGAGACGGCGCTATCGTCGCACCCAGCTACCGCAGCGCAGCTTCTCCAGTTTCCCTCATCGCGCCCGCTCCTGGCCGCGCCAGCGCCGCATCTGCTACAAGGCCGAACACACCGCCACCGGCACCAACCTGCGCTTCGTGATTACCAACCGCGCCGGACGTGCCTCCGAAGTCTTCGCTTTCTACAACGATCGCGGCGAGTGCGAGAACCGCATTGAGGAATTCAAGAACGGCTTTCGCGCCGACCGCTTGAGCTGTCACCGCTTTCTGGCCAACGCCTTCCGCCTGCTCCTGCACGCCGCCGCCTACAACCTGGTCAACTTCTTTCGTCTGCAGTTGCCCCAGCCTTGGCGCTCCGCCCAGATCGAAACTCTCCGCGCCCAGCTCTTCAAAATCGGCGCTCGCGTCCGCCACACCGCCCGCTGCATCCGCTTCCATCTCGCCAGCGGCTGGCCCTTTCAGAACCTGTTCCGCTCCGCCACCCTTGCCGTCAACAGCAGTTGATCCCTTGATCTCTTTCCTTGCTTCCCAACTCAACCCCCAGTCGCTGGTTCCTGCGGAGCCGTGTTCAAAATCCTCTCTCTCTCAGGTCGTGACGCCGAACTGTCCCGCACCAAGCTCATGACCTCGATGACTCTGCCTTTCAAAATGCCCGATCGCACATCCTCGCCAAAAAATCTCAGTCTTGATGAATTAAGCAGGTTAGTCAGCGATAGTCCGGACAGTCGTACGATCCTCAGTGAAGGCGAATCGAGGGCTGGCTTTCTAGCCCCTTTGGGGAGAGCTATCCAAACCGAAGCAGGATTCTGAGTTGTGATCTCGTGAAATGCAAGGGCCGAAAGTAGGCAAATAGCCGCTTTGGGTACACGCTTCGCAATCTCGGCGTAAGAGTGGCGTTCCGTGACCTTGGCGTCCGCGAGTGTGTAGATTCCACGTCCAGGCCGTTTGAGTTTGCCTTGATGGTGGAGACGAACGAGATACTGCCGCGGAAGGCCGACGGCCTCGATATCGCGGGGCCTAACAATCCCGTGTTCGCCGATGTACTGCATAATCTTCTGAAGTGGCGATGCCGGGACTTGTTTCAATATGTCATTACTTAATCATAACTAATGACGTATTGCAACACCATCATGGAACATTACGCCGCCTAGCGGCCGGTTTTTCATCGAAGAAGACATTAATGTGCACAGCAATCGCTGATGCTGTGCAATGGGCAGACGAGATAATGAAGAAGATTGACCGAAAGTGGCCGACTCGACAATGATCGTGGCAGTGTTGGAGGACCGTCGTGTTCCATGAAATCTGGATTTGTCTACATTGGCCCTTCTGTCCTGGTGTGTTCATCGCCATTCTTGCTTTTGTCGCGGGAGCCGTAGCCTTTCGTGTCGAAAAAGCGAGCACAGTTGAGAAAGCGATCTGGACGTTTATATTCTTGATGCTCGTGGTGGGTGAAATCTGGATGATGGGGATTGATAGGGCAAAGCATGACCAAGAGCAAGCGGACGCCCGAAGCGAACAACTCCGAAAGTTTCAAGAAATAGCGGATGGGATAAAAGACTCTAACGAAAAAAAGCCAGCAACACTTCGACACGACCTTGGCATTAGAGAAGACAAACCTGTCGCGGACGTTAGGAGGTTTAAAGGAAACGGTCAACGCCGCAACCGGGGGCGATGGCTTTTGTTATGTGATTCTCGTTCCACCTGACTACGCGGGGAACGCCAACAGTTTTTCGACAGTCGTTCCGCGAGGCAAATATCCTTTAGCCAATGTCAACGCCTTGGTCACCGACGACGACATGATGACTCAATGGCTAGACGAGGTAAACAAGAGAGGGAAGCCGAACACGGCGGACGAATTCGCAACCATAATGCAGCGTGCTCAAGAATGGGTTCACATTGGTGACCTGCCACCTCAATTTTCCGAGCAGATTGCCATGCGAGCAGGTATGGTGACGGGTGAGAGTCGGATGTTGACCATTTATTTTTGGGCTAACAACGGGAGCTGGCAAGAAAAACTCGCTCTTCGCCGCATCAACGGGAAATGGTTGAGATTAATTCGAGTGTGGAAACAGAGACTCGATAAGAAAAAGAAGGCATTGGTTCTTGACAAGATGTTTGAGCAGATTGACGATGGGTTCCCACCGGATGCCGAAATGAAGGCGGCGACTAAATGAGCGACGAACCTACGCCACGTGTAATGTTCAAAGGCGGACCTCTCGTCGATCATCCTGACTGGTGGATGATCGAAATGTGGAAGGAGAACAATCCTGGCGATACGCGGGAGTTCGTTCGGAAGGAAGACGGAACCTATTGGGACATTGCTTCTACGGACTTGTTCCCTCGCTCGGGCGGGACTATGAAGGTCACGCTCTCAGAGCAGATCACAGACGAAAAGCGGTTGTCTATTTGCAGAGACTTCTATACGCAGTTGAAGAAGAAAATAGCCGAAGAAAAGGGCTGATGGAAGGTCCACCAGCCCGGAGGGGAGAGCATGGCCCTCGGCATCGCCCTACTGCTGATATTCGTTCTCTATCTGATTGACAAGCACAATCAGTGGCGTCGTGCTGCGAAAATTGGCCTCGGAGTCTTAGTTTTCGCTGTGCTCGCCTCCGCTGGTCTCTATCTCTGGAGCAGGCACGTAGACAAGGTAGAGCGAGAGGAAACGGAACTCGCACAGAAGCAAGCAGAGGAACAATACAATAAAGAAAAGCAGGAAGACCCGTACGCAGCGATTGCCAAGCCTGTGACTGGAGTGACCATAACACCCGATGTTGACCGACACGTTGTGAAGGGTCCTGATGGAAAGTACTACTCGTTCCCCAAAGGCAGAAATCAGACAAGCATAGATGCTTACTTTGCCAAGAGGTTCCCGCACGTCAAAGTTCTACGCGACTCGGATTTGACCACGGATGAGTTCGGGGGCTTGAAGTCTGGACATCTCAAGAAAGACGAGATCGCCACTCTTCTGGTGGACGACGGAGGTTGGGTGAAGCTAAAGACCGAAGCGGGAGGAGTAGGGTGGTCGCGTAGTGATGGATTTGAAGTGATCACAGAAGCGAAATGAGAACGCTCAACGCCCGTCGCTGAACAGAGCTTGCATCGGTCCGAGTGAAGGGAATTCTCTTCCTGGCGGAGTGAATGAAGCCCTCAGGGCTCTCCGTTCCTCCAATGACATGCTCGGATGCTTCCAGATAAGCTCCCACTGCCGACTCTCTCGTGACCAGGCAGAACTCTGCTCCATTTTGTAGAGCCAAGTTTCGACCCTATCAGTCGGTGGTTCGACAATGGTCTCTTGGTTTCCAGAATCGGTGACGGTGCCAGTCACCCACCCAGCGGGCGTCAAGTGATGCTCAACCTCATAACGGTCGTATGCCATACCGTATTCGATGCTGGGAGACGGGTGTTCGGTTTCGTGGGCGTGTTCGCGCCATCAATGCGCGCCGGGCGAAGCCCGCTTCGAAATCGCAAAGGACCTCACTGCAGCGGGCATACTCTTGCAATATCCAATGCCGCGCTTTCCGCGGATGTTCCGCCTCCCAGTTGAAGTCCTTCTTCTCTGGTTCTTTTACTCGCTGTCGGGTCGCCGTGTAGAGCTGTTTGTATTCCTCTGGTGAGAACCACGCCCGGTGGGAGATTTCGGAAGTTCCACTCCAATTCGGTGTTCTTAGCCGAAGACGTTTTTCTTTCCATTTTTTTCCCCACTCAACCCGCGCCTTTCAAAACCGGCGTTATTCCAGCGGTGCTCCCTGTCAAGGGTCTTCGATGAACGCGTGAGAAACCGCGCCCTTGACAGGTCCGCGCCGCTGAACGCCCCCAAACCGTCGCGGGTTTCGCGAAGAAAAAAATTGTTTTTGAAGGAGAAGTACACAATGCAGAGCACAACCGGGAGAACAGATGCTTACGCCTCAGCAATTGAATGGCTGACGAGCGACGAAGCTGCGCTATACCTAAAAATCGAACGCCGCACGTTGTTGCAGTGGGTCCGGCAAGGAAAAGTGCGCGCCTACATACTCTCTGGCACACAACGCCACGTCTGGAGATTCAAAACCTCGGACTTGGATGCTATGCTGAGCGTGCCCGCCGTGCTCTCACATGATGGGAGGATCAAATGAGGAGAGTACGGCACAGTACTGGAAGTGTTCTATTCGACAAGGGACGAGGTACTTGGAGATTCCTGCAATGGGTGGACGGCAAGAGAAGATCACAAACACTCGGCACGAAGCAGGAATTGCCGACCAAAGCAGCAGCGTGGAAGGCAGCAAGCACGCTAATGCCGAGGAAACCTAAGCAAGCGACCGGGATCACGGTCAGCAGCCTGGTTGAGGTCTATCGGGGAGAACGAATGCCGCAACGGTTCAGCACACGGTACAGCTATGATCAGTGGTTGACTAACCACATACTTCCTCACTGGGGAGAGGGTTCGATCACTGACGTAAAACCGCGCCCGGTTGAATTGTGGCTGCATTCTCTCACGCTGTCTCCCAAGAGCAGAGTTCACATTCGGGGCGTTCTGCACCAACTTTGGGAGTTCGCTATGTGGCGCGGCGATGTGCCGGCAGAGCGCAATCCGATGACTCTGGTCACTGTGCGCGGTGCAACCAAAAGGACGAATGCTCCGCGTAGTCTTACGTTCGAGGAGTTCCAGAAGTTCGTTTCTGAACTCCCAGAACCATTTCGCACGATGGCTCTGCTGTGTCTGTGTTTGGGACTCAGGATCAGCGAATGCCTGGCACTCAAGTGGGCAGACATTGACTGGTTTTCAAGCAAGATCAGCGTAGAACGTGCGATTGTTAGGCAACGAGTGGATGACGTAAAGACCGCAGGTTCTAGAAAGCACTTGAGCATAGATGGCAGTCTGCTGGAAGTGCTCAAGACGTGGAAGCAAACAACGCAGTTTTCCGCACCGGGGGACTGGGTTTTCGCTTCCCCGACGCAGCTAGGCCGTCTTCCGTGGTCCTATCCGCGAGTCTGGGGAGTATTCCAGAAAGCAGCAGAAGCAGCGAAAGTCGGCAAGCTGGCTACTCACACGATGCGCCACAGCTACAGATCGTGGCTTGACGCTGTGGGAACGCCGATAGCCGTGCAGCAGAAGCTAATGCGACATGCGGACATCCGCACGACGATGAATATCTATGGCGATGTGGTGACGAACCAAGAGTCAGAGGCACACAGCAAGATCGTGGGTTTGGCTCTGCCACGCGCTTAATGGATCGCGCTGCGGATCACAGCTCAGCCAAGTGATTGAAAATATGGCGGAGAGAGTGGGATTCGAACCCACGTTACCCTTTCGAGTAAACACGCTTTCCAAGCGTGCGCCTTCAGCCACTCGGCCATCTCTCCGGCGAAAGCTGGGATCGATATCTCCCGGAAGGCTGTTGCTTGCCAACTCGGCAAGAGTACCCTCGTCTGCCGCTTGGTTTCATTCTATGAGCGACAGCCGTGCCAGCGCAAATCGATAGATTGTGAGAAATGTCGAGAAGTTACAGAGCAGGACTGCGAAGAAATCTAAACCTTTTCCGGAGTGGAAGGAATGACGCTCACGGAGCTGCTGCTTGCAGAAGCGCCAGCTGCAGCGCCGTTCGCCGCTGCACCGGTCACCGTCGGGGCCGCTGCATTTTCCGTCTCGCCGGCAGCGACAGGAACCGGCGGCGGCTTGACGCCATCCACGACATGGTGGCTTAAGCAATAGAGTGCAAGCTCGAGGCGATCGGCAACCCCGAGTTTGTCATATACCTTGCGCAAGTAGTTCTTTACCACCTGCTCGGTCGTTCCCACGCGGACCGCGATCTCTTTGTTCTTCATGCCCTGAGTAACGCAGGAGACGATCAGCGTTTCCTTCGGCGTGAGCTGGACCTTGGGACGCGCTCCGGAAGGCCGCAGATTGTGGCCGCGGAATGCTTCCATAACCCACTGGACCGCTTGGTTCTCAAGCCAGGGTTCGCCGGCCGCAACTTTGCGCAGACAGTCGACCAGAACCTCAGGCTCAACTTCGCGCGACAAAATCCCGTGTGCTCCGCGGCGGAAAAGATCGAGTGTCAGTTGTTCGTCCGAAGCCGGCGTGACCACAACAATTTTCAATTCCGGCGCCTGGCGCAGAAGTTCCGTTACCGCCTCCACTGGGTTGACCGCTAAGGCCGATTCAAAGATCAGAACATCGGCGGAAAATTTTGTGACCGCAGATTGCGTTTGCGGTAGCGTTTCGGCCTGGCCAACCACGCGAATATCGTCTTCGAGGGCAAATATCTTTCGCAGGCCGGCACGGAAGATCGCCTGGGTATCAGCCAGGATGACACGAATCAAGTGGCTCGAGCCACCGTCGTGAGGAACACCGTGATTTTCGCCTACGCTGACCGTGCTGGCCATTGGTCTCTCTGTGCCCTAAGCTCGCTCGAAATGGTATTCGTCGATCACCACGCCTACGCCGCGGCGGCCGTTATCTTCAAAGCTGCGAACCACGCGTCCATGGCAATCAATCTGGACATCACTACGGGAACCCACAACATCGCCCGGAAGCAGGATCGTGAAGTCGACCATAGAACCCACCGGCACGTCTCGATCCATGGCGAACAGCACTCCATTGGCAGAGATGTTCTGGGTTTCCACGAAGCAGTCGCCGGTTTGCGATTTCAGTTCCACGGGCAAATGCAGCGGAAAACGCGGAGCGCTTTGCATTTCCGCATAGTGCTTGCTCGCAGCTTCTGGCTGCGGGTCCGGCGTCAACTGCGGCTCTGAGGTTTCGCTTTGCACCGTTTCTGACGAACCTTCCTTCCGCGGCGCGCTCTGCGCACCTGGATTTACCGGGAACTCTTTTTCGCGAACTTATGGGCAGCGTACACCCACGAATCAGCCTCGCAAAGTTACGGAAGTCATGGAACGATAGGGCGTTAACTGCTTGAGGATGAGAGGATTACAACGAATCAGAGATGACCTTCGACGGCTGATTTTGTGGACTGCGGTGGGGTGAGAGATTTGGCGCTCAAAACTTTGTGACTTCCGTGAAGTTAAAATCGCGGATTTTCATCGCCGGCACGACCATATCAAACGACTCCTCGCCGCTCGCACGAAGCGGCACGCTCATGGCTTCCACGTTGGAGAGCATGTGGATAAGACTTTGGTTGAAACGGAAATTGCGCACACCCTGCCGGAGTTGTCCGTCTTGCACCAGAAATGTGCCGTCGCGAGTCATGCCGGTGACAATCTTTTCATAAGGATCGACTTCGCGTATGTACCATAGGCGCGTGACCAGCACGCCGCGCTCCGTGGAGGCAATCATCTGCGAGAGCGTTTGCGGATCTTGCGGCGTCGCGAAAACAATATTGACCGGCATCTCTCCCATTTCGTTGGGCAGCGCAAAGCCATGGCCGGTCGGCACGATGGGCCCTACCTTGTCTTTCTGTTCTGAGCGTTTCATGCGCTCCGCGGTGGCACGGGCGTACACCACGCGCCGGACGATTCCGTTTTCAACCAGCGGCAGTGTCTGCCGCCGCATGCCTTCGCCATCGAACGGACAGCCGGTTTGCAGAGGGTGAGTCACATCGTCCCAAATCGTGATGTTCTCGCCGAAGAGTTTCCCGCCGATGCGCTCTGTCAGGAAGGAACGCTGGTCGAGGATCGCCATGCCCGAGTAATCCCAGAACATGAAGCCGACGATATCGAGCACGGCCGCTGGTTCCAGAATTACGGTGTACTTCCCTGCTGGAATTTCCGCTGGATGTGCGGAGTCAATCGCTTTCCTGGCAGCAATTTCAGCAAGCGCATTGGGATCGAGGTTGGCCACCTCCGGCGAGTTGGCCTTTTGCCAGCCGGAAGAATCGGCGGCCAGCATGGTGATGGAAACTTCCGCCAGAGTTTGCGTGTGCCATTTGTTCAACCCGCGCGAATTGAAAATACCCTCGACTGATTCTGAGCTGGAAACAATGCCGGCAGTGGTGAGCTTCTGCTTTTCGGCAACATCGACAATTTTCTTTACGCCATCAGCGCGCAGCTGTGGCGTAATCGACGCGGTCTCTGCGAAGTGGCGAGAGGGAGATAGAATGGCTCGGACTCTCTTCTCAGTGCTGCCGTCGGCTTCCCGGGAATCCGGCATAGGCAACAGATCAGAGTCAGGATGCTGTACTCTTGCCAGACTTTCCGAAGATGCAACTACCCGGCGAAGACTATCGTCGTCAAACTTGTTGGTGAAGGCGCGCGCCGTGCGTCCGCCAAAAACGGTGCGTACGGAGACAACGTGGTTCTCGTCTTCGACATTTTGATGGATCGAATTATTCGCGAAGCGTGTAAGCGCAAACCGGCCGCCAGAGATCAGGACTTCAGTCTCATCCGCAGTCGATAGTTTTCGGATGCGGTCAAAGATGTCACCGGCTTGGTCTTTACTAAGCAAGTCTTGCTCTTCTCTGTGCCTCTGTGTCTCTGTGGTAAATTAACTTCCCTTGTAAGCGCTTCCTACCTTGATGTTTCGAAATCGCGACGGCGCTGCTCCATGGCCGGTGCCCATCACCTGTTGCGGTTGGCCTTTGCCGCAATTCGGCGTGCCCCAGAGCGTCCATTCGTCGCGCGAACAGATTGCGTCCAGCGAGTTCCAGAACTCGGTCGTAATGCCCGAGTAGGACGGGTTCTTCACCATGCGTACGCGCTTGCCATTCTTGATCTCCCAGCCGATCTCGCAACCAAATTGAAAGTTGTAGCGCTTGTCGTCAATCGACCAGGAGCGGTTGGTCTGCATCAGAATCCCGTGATCGGTGGAGGCAATCAGTTGCTCAAGTGTCAGCGGCTTTGTCCCGGGTAGCAAGCTGATGTTGGTCATGCGAATCATGGGCAAGCGATTCCACCCTTCGGCCCGCAACGTTCCGCCGGATCGATTCTCGCCAATCGTATGCGCGGTCTCACGCGAACTCAGATAACCAGTAAATAATCCATTGGTGATGATCGGCGTGCACTGCGCGGGAACTCCTTCGTCGTCAAATCCAAAAGTTCCAAGGCCGGGACCGTGCTCCTGGCGGGCGTCGGCGACAACGTTCACCATCTCGCTGCCATAGCGTAGCTTGCGCAGTTTGTCGAGAGTGAGAAACGAAGTGCCGGCGAAGTTCGCCTCCATGCCCAGAACGCGATCGAGTTCGATGGGATGCCCGATCGATTCGTGGATCTGCAATCCGAGTTGAGAACTGTCGAGAATGATGTCAAACGTGCCTTCCGGGCACTGCTCCGCGTGATGCAAGGCAACCGCTTCTTCCGCAATGCGGCGCGCATTCTGCACAAGCTTCAACTCTTCGATCAACTCATAGCCTTTGTTTTGCCACTGGCCGCCATACGAGTTGGGATACGAGCGCTTCTGAATCTCGTTGCCGGCAAACGCATACGCGGTGTAGCCCGCACCGGCGGAATACTTGGTTTGATGGATATCACTTCCCTCGGACGAGACAAACCACTGCTCATCCCGATTGAAATTCAGATTGGTCTCGGCCAATGTGACGCCGGCAACGGATCGCAGCTCGGAATCGATGTTCAGAAGTAAAGCGATGTTTTGCTCGACCGAGATCGAGAACGGGTCGATCGTATGCGGCGTGGTCCACTCGGCAGTCACTGCATTTTCCGGAGCGAGCTGAACATCTTCCTGCTTCACTTGCGCCGAGGCGCGGGCGATTTCGACCGCACGCGCCGCCGTGGCTTCAACGCCGGAGCGAGAGAGGTCTTCGGAGGCTGCGAATCCCCACGCGCCATCGGCGATTACTCGCACGCTCATGCCAGTCGACTCGGAATCAGACGCGCTGCCTACCTTGCCGTTCTTGGTAGTAAGCGCGCGGCTTCTCTGGCTCACGATGCGCGCATCGGCATAGCTCGCACCACGCATCGTGGCCACGTTCAAAGCCCAGTTGGCGATCTGCTTCATGCGGAACTTTAAATTTACCACGGAGAGACGGGGACACGGAGAAAGGCGGAACAGAATATCTACGGCGTGGCGCGCGCCGCATCCAGCGCTTTTCTCACCGCCAGCAATTCCTTCAAAACCTCGCGCAACCTGGTCGACTCCAACGCATTCGCTCCATCAGACTTCGCCACTTTTGGATTGTCATGCACTTCCAGGAAAACGCCATCGACTCCGGCAGCCACAGCCGCCCGCGCGAGGACCGGGATAAATTCTGGCTGTCCGCCGCTGACCGCTGGCGCATGGTCATCGGCCTGCGCTGAAGGAAGTTGGACGGAATGCGTAGCGTCGAAGACGACTGGCGCAAACTTACGCATGATGGAAAGCGAGCGCATGTCCACCACCAGATTGTTATAGCCGAAGCTGGTTCCTCGCTCGGTGAGGAAGATTTGCGTGTTCCCTGCCTCGCGACACTTTTCCACCGCGTGCCGCATATCCCAGGGCGAAACAAATTGTCCCTTCTTGATGTTGACGGCGCGTCCACTCAGCGCCGCCGCGACCACAAGATCGGTCTGCCGGCACAAGAATGCAGGGATTTGCAAAACATCAACGACTTCCGCGACCTTAGCCACATCCGCAACTTCGTGAACATCGGTCAGGACGGGCACCTGCAATTCGTCTTTGATTTTCTTCAGGATGCGCAGGCCTTCCTTTATGCCGGGCCCGCGGAAACTGCGGATGGAAGTGCGATTGGCTTTATCGTAGCTGGCCTTAAAGATGAATGGAAACCCAAGTGCCCGGGTCACGCCTTTGATGATTTCAGCCATCCGAATGGCATGCTCTTCGCTCTCGATCACGCAGGGGCCGGCGATGAGGAATAGATTCCCCGCGCCGATGCGAACATCGCCGACTTGGAAATTCAGTTTCAAGTTTCCGGTTTCTAGCTTCCAGTCTTCGGCCCAGGCAACGAGACAGTTTCTCTCAAAACTGGAAACCGGAAACTGGAAACCATTTTAGCGGCGCGTCACTTTTCCCGGACGGTGAAACATCTCGACCGCGGCAACTTCTTTCTCCGCCCGTCGCTTCGAGCCGTGCTCATACGCGGCCGCAATGAACGTACTGAACAGCGGATGCGGCTCCAGCGGCTTCGACTTGAACTCAGGATGAAACTGGCATCCGATGAAATGCGGGTGGTCCGGCAACTCCACCATCTCGACATAAGTGCCGTCGGGCGTCGAACCGGAGATTCGCATGCCTGCCGCTACCATCGGCTCCTCGTATTCGCGATTGAATTCGTAGCGATGGCGATGGCGCTCGCTGATCTCCAGCTTGCCGTAGATCTTGTGCGCCAGCGTTCCAGGCTCAATTTTGCAGGTCCACGCACCCAAACGCATGGTGCCGCCAAGTTCTTCTACACCGCGCAACTCCCGCAGTTTGTAGATTACGCGATGCGGCGTCGCCGGATCGAATTCGCTCGAATTTGCCTCCGCCAAGCCAACTACGTTGCGCGCGAACTCCACACAGGCGGTTTGCATTCCCAGGCAAATTCCGAAGTAAGGAACTTTTTTCTCGCGAGCATAACGAATCGCAATCAACATGCCTTCGATGCCGCGCTTCCCGAAACCGCCAGGAACCAGGATTCCGTCATAATCCTCAAGCTGCGCGTCATTACTATTGCTGTCGCTCTGATCGCCGGTTTCCAGTCCCTCCGCTTCAATCCAGTTCAACTGAAGTTTCAGATTATGCGCCAGAGCCCCGTGTACCAGCGCTTCCTTCAACGATTTGTAGGAATCCTCATACTCGACATACTTGCCGACAATCCCGATCGTGACCGTGTCCTTCGGGTTATATACCCGGTGCACAATGTCTTCCCACTTGGAGAGGTCGCGGTCCTTTGCTTCCATACGCAAATATTTCAGGACCAGCGTGTCCACACCTTCATTCGCGAACACCAGCGGCACTTCATACACCGAAGCCACGTCCTTAGCCGTGATTACAGCTTCTTCCTTCACGTTGCAGAAGAGCGCAATCTTCGATTTAAGCTCTTTCGCCAGGAAGCGGTCCGTACGGCAGAGCAAAATGTCAGGTTGAATTCCGATGCTGAGCAGTTCCTTCACGGAATGCTGCGTGGGCTTGGTCTTCAACTCCTGCGCCGCGGCGATAAATGGCACCAGCGTCACATGCACGAACAGCGTGTCATCGCGGCCCAACTCCTGGCGCATCTGGCGAATCGCTTCCATAAAAGGCAGCGACTCGATATCGCCCACCGTCCCACCAATTTCCACAATCGCCACGTCAACGTCCTGCGCCACCTTTTTCATCGCGGCCTTGATTTCATTGGTAACGTGAGGAATCACCTGCACTGTTTTCCCCAGATAATCGCCGCGGCGCTCCTTGGCGATGATCTGTTCGTACAGCCGCCCGGTCGTCCAGTTGTTGTCGCGAGAAAGTTTGGCGTGGGTAAAGCGTTCATAATGTCCGAGGTCGAGATCGGTTTCCGCTCCGTCGTCGGTCACAAAAACTTCGCCATGCTGGAACGGCGACATCGTCCCCGGATCGACGTTGAGATAAGGATCAAACTTCATCAGGTTGACTTTCAGCCCGCGGCTCTCCAGCAGGCAGCCGATCGAGGCCGCAGCCAACCCCTTGCCTAGAGAAGACACAACTCCGCCCGTTACAAAGATGTACTTCGCTGGCATCTCTTCCTCGCTTTAAATTGTGTTTGAAAGATTGTGCAGGTGGGGTGCACGATCAATTATGTCAGAAGTTGCCTGTGGAAACAAACAGAAGAATCTGCGCGCGTTGACTATCCCTGCAATGTGGGCGAAAATGATTCAGCAACCACGTGCAGCCCGAATTGTCTCGTCGGGCCGCGGGTTTTCTGCTGCAATTGTGGGCCTGTGGCGCAGCTGGGAGCGCGCTTCCATGGCATGGAAGAGGTCGTCGGTTCGATCCCGACCAGGTCCACCAAATCTCTCAACGCTTGAATGCCGCATTCATGAGTCGTTTCGAGGTAATACCTCGGCTCGACGCCCTCCGCTATTGAACTTGGCGGATGATTTCCTGAGCGCTGATCACGTCTCCATCTGCAGTCGCATGGAAAATAATTCCGCGCGATTCGTTATGCTCTTTTAGAAAACTTTCAGCTTCGCGTTCATCATCGATCATCTCGACATTGCGACCGGCGAAGTAGAGAAGGTTCGGGCTTATAAAATCCCCGGTAAAGCGTCTCATCAAGAAGACAACCTGATCGTGCCCCGCCAGATAGTGAATGTTGTTTCCCAGCCTTGAAAGTTGGGAATGCAAATCATTTCGCACCTGCAGGTAGGTTCCTGCACTGATTACGCAGGCGACCGCCGTCACGATGGAAGCCCTCGCAAGCAGCCAGTTCTCAGGCACCCCCGTTGGCTCAAGATTTTCGCCGCGAGTACCCCCGCATCTCATCACTCTGCCCAGCAGGAGCACGAAAATCATAGTAAGCAGCGGAGTGCCTTTCAGATTCGCATAATTATGAATCGCGGTGTGATTCACCAGCAGCAGGTGATCCGCAAGAACGGGCAAACCGAAGAGTAGGATCAGCCGCCCACCGGACCCGGTTGCAGCGCGATCGGATAGATGTCTCTCGGTAAGAAGCCAGACACAGGCCAAGCCCCAGATCATCAGCAACAGACCCGCATGCTGCTCGACATACAGTTGCACAATCCGATCATAGGAGTGCCGGCTCCATATCGTGTAGCCTGCCTGCGAGTGAGAGGTTAAGCCAGCACGGTCCACGAATCTGAACGCGAGCGCCCCCAGGAAAGCACGTAAACCACCAATCGAGGCGTATTGGAATAGCGTTAGTGTTCCCGCCGCCGCGGGAGCAAAGATGGATAAGACCGCCAGCCATAAATTGGTGCGTTTCGCAGCCTTCCGGAAGATGGCGCCAAGAACAAAAGTTCCAGCGGCTGCAAAACCCAGCCAATCGCAGTAGCACATGACAAATACCAGGGCGAAGAAGCCTGCCAGAGCGGCTGGCCGCGGCTTCTGGCCGTCTTGGATGCTGCAGTATGCGTACACCGAAATGATCCACAGCGGCACAATCAGGATCAGTGGGAAATACAAATTGCCAAGACTCAGCAAGACGCTGCGATCGAACAAGAACAGGCTTGTACCCAAAACCGCAGCCCATCGCCCGAAAGCCGCACGCTCGTTGGGGAACAATCGTTCCAGCATCAGGTAAAGGCAGAGCGACGCAGGAAACAGAAGGGCGAGGTTAATACACTTGAGCCCGAAAGCGGAGGGCGGCAAATGGAGAGCTTTAAAAACCGAAAACGCCAGCAAGAAAGCGAATGGAGGGAATGCAATGAAATACGTGTTTCCTTTGGGCGTCCTCCACCGTCGCGCGATCCAAATACGAAATAAACCGGTCCGCCGGATTCGGCCAGGTCATCACGAGCGCATAGTGGGACGCCTGTAAGCCGGTTTG
The DNA here is from genome assembly GCA_963773675.1 of uncultured Acidobacteriaceae bacterium. Lineage (GTDB taxonomy): Bacteria > Acidobacteriota > Terriglobia > Terriglobales > Acidobacteriaceae > Sulfotelmatobacter. Next base: position 30,950 of record CAVZCG010000006.1, on the reverse strand, counting down.
GTTCCAAATAGAAACAGTCAGGAGTGTATGCAGCGTCAGCCAATCATGTTGCCCGTCAAGAGGACGACGAAGAAACGGGATGCGAAGAAAGAGCGAGACGATAAATAAAACGACCACCCAAGTCAGGGCACCTTTTCTGCTCATTCGACCGTGCCCTTGGATTTCATTACCGACTCGCTCTCGAGTGTCATGTTTCGCATCGGCCCAAGCTCGCAATCATACTCAGATCAAGGGCAGGAAAGCGAATCGACTGCGCACTAGACCAAGTCAAGGAGCTGGCCACCGGCGCGCTCCCAGTCGCTCAACGGAAAAATACCTCCCCGGATGCTCTTTCATTCGTCCCGCACTCTAGCACGCTACGAAGACGACTGAACGGTTGCGCATGTGTGTGGACTTATATAGAGAGCGGCCGCGAAGGAATGCTAGGCTTGTAATATGAACTCGCGACCAAACATTGGTGTGCGCCTTTGCGTACTTCTGTGTATCGTCTGGACTTTTCTTAGCTCAGTACCTCCCGCCTCTGCCGCGAACTGGACGGTACGCGCCCAGCCCGCGCGTCTAGTCAATGGCGGTCCCGTATTGTTTCAGATCAAGCCTCCCCAAAAGTTAGAATCGCTTGCCGGAAAATGGCTCGGACACGAAGTCTCCTTCAGCTTCGACGCAAAGAGCAAGACATGGTTCGCGCTGGCGGGCGTCAGCCTTGAAACGACTCCCGGGAGCTATAGTCTTGAGCTAACCGGGGAAACGCGGACCGGAAAATCTCCCAGCACGACGATTTCGTTCGCTAGGACTTTAAACGTGGCTCGCGCCAATTATCCCAAGATCGAAGTCAGCCTCAGCGTCGAAAGCAAATTCACCGAGCCAAGTCCGGAGCAGCAGAAACAAATTGAAGAGGGCCAGGCGGTTAAGAAGGATTACCTGAATCGGGTTACCCCGGAGCGCGAATGGTCGGGGTCTTTCAGCCAGCCGGCGGATGCTGCAATTTCTGATGTCTTCGGCTCGCAGCGCATCTTCAACGGCAAGACCTCGAGCCCCCACCTCGGCTTGGATTTCCGAGTCCCCAGCGGCACGCCCGTGGCCGCCATGAATGATGGCACCGTGCTCCTGGCACGTCCGCTGTATTTCGAAGGCAACTTCGTGGTATTGGACCACGGCCAGGGGTTGCTGACACTTTACCTGCATCTTTCCGAGTTCAAAGTAAAAGAAGGAGATCAGGTGAAACGTGGGCAGATCGTCGGGCTGAGCGGAGGTACGGGACGCGCCACTGGACCGCATCTCCACGTTGCCGTGCGCTGGCAGGGAACGTATCTCGATCCGGGGCTGCTGATGCGCTTAAGCTTGCCGTGACTAGCCGATAGCAACTAGTTCTAGCCCACACATGGGCGTGGCTGAGCTAATTGCTAATTGCCAACTGCTAATTGCTAGTTTCCCTACGCGTTCCCACCTGAAAGCCCGCTCAACCCTCGCGGAGAAATGTCGCGCATCGCTTCCTTGAGAATATCTTTTAGCTCCAGGTTGCGAATCAGGCGGTGCAAGTAATTGGGATGCACGCCCAGCAGCCGAGCCGCCTCTGCATAACTGCCTTGCGTCTGCTCAACCGCATCACGAATAAGCTGCTTCTTCAAGGCTTTCACCGCCGCGTGATACTTCGCCTCCGTCATTTCTGGCGCAGGATTGCGCTCCAGCAGCGATTCGGGTAAATCCTCAGGCAGAATCATGTCAGAGGATCCCAGCACCAGCGCGCGTTCAATGGCATTTTCCAACTCCCGCACGTTGCCGGGCCAATCATAGTTCACCATGCACGACAAGGCTTCCCGGGAAATCGGGCGAGGCTTCACTTTGCAGCGCTTGGCATGCTTCTGCACAAAATGGCGCGCCAGCATCGGAATATCCTCGCGCCGCTCGCGTAAAGCGGGCATGGTCACTTTCAATACCGCCAGGCGGTAATACAGATCCTTGCGAAACGTTCCGTCGCGCACCGCCTGTTCGAGATTGCAGTTGGTGGCGGCAATCAGCCGGATATCGACCTGGATCGGATGTGTTCCTCCCACGCGCTCGAACTCCCGCTCCTGCAGCACGCGCAGCAATTTGACTTGCAGCGCAGGTGCAAGTTCGGCGATTTCGTCAAGAAAAACTACTCCCGAGTCGGCTACTTCAAGTCTGCCCTTCTTCAATCCCGCTGCGCCCGTGAATGCTCCGCGCTCGTGCCCGAAGAGATCGCTTTCCAGAAGGGTCTCCGGAATCGCGGCGCAATTGATGGCTACAAACGGCTTATTGGCGCGAGGGCTGTTGCGATGCAGCGCCCGTGCCGCCAACTCCTTGCCGGTTCCGCTCTCGCCCTCAATCAGTACCGTCGATTCAGTTGGCGCTACCCGCTTAAGAAATTGATAAACCTCTTTGATTCGGGCGCCTTCGCCCACCAGGCTGCGCTCCTGCGTCACCTCGATGGTCAGCCGCTCATTCTCTTTTTCCAGCCACTGCAGCCGGCGCGCATTGTCTAGCGCAACCGCAGAGAAACCTGCAATCGCCGTCACCAGTTGCAGATGCTCTTCGTGAAGCCGGTTGGCGAGACTATTGGTATCGAGATAAATGCATCCGATTACGCGGCGAAACACGGTGAGCGGCACACACAGGAGCGAGCGCACCTGTGAGGCCGCCAGGCTCTCCGCCTCCCGCAAATCGCCGCAGTTCGGAACATCGGTGCCCAGAATCGCAATCCCCTGCTCCAGCACCTGGCGGGCAACCGTGCGGCTTACCTTCACCAGCGGAGCCTGTCCTGACTGCCGCATCCGTGCGAACAGGGAATTGAATTGGTGGCCTTCGTTGTCCGCTAATAGAATCGCTCCTCGACCCGCCGGGATGACCTCAAAAATCAGATCCAGCAACTGTCCTTGCAGGTCGTCGAGATCGCGGATGGCATGCACGATCCTGCTGATCTTCAGCAGCGCACTCAGATTGCGGGCAATTTGGGAGGTAGCCGGCAACTCGCGCAACAGCCGGTCCGGTTGCAGGTAGACGACGTCCTTGGGATGAATGATGGTGGTTTCGGTGGTGTGGTGAGAGTCTTCGAACTCAACACGACCCGGACCCGGGAGAGGATTTTCATCTTCCAGAAGAAACAGGAAGGAAGAATCACCGGTGGCGATCTCGTCCCCGTGTTTCAGCCCGTGCTCTTGCGCCGTATCGCCATTCACCTGGGTGCCGTTGCGGCTGCCCAGGTCCCGCACCTGAAATTTTCCGTCCTGCTCTCGCACCACACAGTGTCTGCGCGAAACCGACGGATCGGTGACCGCAACCGTGTTCGAGGCTTCCCGGCCAATGGTAATCTCTCCCTCGGATAGAGGAATGATCGAGTCCTTCAAGGGGCCGGAAAGCACTACCAGTCTTGGACGCAAGGCGATTCACCTGTGCCCTTCTTATCACACTTTTGTCGGAAATTTACCTCCCAGCTGCGTTTGTTCCATTATCCGAACAGATAGGATGGCACTATCCGATAAGATAGCGAACCCGTCGTTTGAGTGAATCTGCAGGGATCGTCTACCGGGCAGTCAGGAAGCTAACCGCCTGTCGCAGAGTAAGTTGCGATGGTACCTTCTGTATTAAAAAAATGCGGGCGACTGGCATGCGGCGTGCATTGGCCCTAGTGCGCCACTGCTTGGCAAAAAGCGATGGGGGAAGCGCTTTTTGATCTGGTTCTTGCTGAGCTGCGCGGTCAGGGATCCGAGGGGCCCCCTCATCGGGTCCCTGATCTCTTTCTTGATCCTTACCTGCAACCGGTGAGGCGTGGGAACACCACGAGCCGACTACCCAGCACCAGATCTTGTTTGGATCCAACTTAGATAAATTCCGAATAAGTTCCTGACGAATCCAACAGCACCGTGATAGACAACCAACAGCCTCAATCTTCACGCCCGAGGGGACACGATTATGAAAACGAAGCGACAAACTTCGCGAAAGCGCCTGCGCTCAGTACTTCTCGCGCCAGCATTATCTACTGTGCTTGTGCTGGTCATTGGAGCTAAATCGGCTCAAGCCCAAACCTACAACATACTCTACACATTCACGGGTCAGGCTGACGGTGGACAACCAATCGGTGGCCTGATCCGGGATGCTAAAGGCAACCTCTTTGGCACTACATGTTGCGCCGGCACTCACGGTGCCGGAACCGTGTTCATGCTGGATAAGGCCGGTACGGAGACGGTGCTCTACAGCTTCTGCTCTCTTCCGAACTGCCCGGACGGAGACCAACCTTACGCAAGTTTGATCCGCGACGCGGACGGCAACTTTTACGGCACCACTTACTTTGGGGGCTCCACTGAGTGCAGCGGGGGGTGCGGGGTCGTCTTTAAGCTGGATAAGAGCGGTAACGAGACGGTGCTCCATGCCTTCGCCGGGACCGGAGGAGACGGCGCAAATCCCTACGACGGTTTGGTCCAAGACCCGAATGGCAACTTCTATGGCACGACGGAATACGGTGGCGGATCCAGCGCATGCTCCGGCGGTTGCGGAGCAGTTTTCGAAGTTGATGCGGCTGGCAAGGAGAGGGTGCTGTATAGCTTCAGTGCAGGAACGGACGGAGTTGGTCCACTAGCGGGTTTGGTGCGCGACGACGAGGGCAACCTTTACGGTACCACTCAGTACGGCGGCGCTTACGGTGTCGGAACCGTGTTCAAGCTGGATAATGCCCACAGAGAAGAGGTGCTTTACACCTTCACCGGAGGGGCGGATGGAGGACAGCCCTTGTTGGGTTATCTGGTCCGTGACGCAAAGGGCAATCTCTACGGTACCACGGTTCGCGGCGGCGCCTCATCCTGCTCCTACTTGTGTGGAACCGTCTTCGAGCTGGAAAAGGGGGGCAAGGAGAAGGTGCTGCACGGTTTCGTCGGAGGGGCGGATGATGGAGCGAATCCGTACGCGGGTTTAGTGGAAGATGCCGAGGGCAACCTCTACGGCACCACCAACCAGGGAGGCGCTTACGGCAAGGGGACAGTGTTCGAGCTGGACAAGTCCGGCAAAGAGACCCTGCTTCACACCTTCACCGGTACCGGAGGGGACGGCGCATATCCTTTCGCCGATTTGCTGCGAACCACTAACGGCAAGCTTTACGGTACTGCCGCAGATGGTGCCGACAGCGGCTGCTACGACGACCTTGGCTGCGGAATCGTCTTCGTGCTGACCCCTTGACTGATGGAGAGTTCGAAATGCGGAGCAGGGAAAATCGAAATTCAAAAGAGGCGAACTTCGAACTAAGATTAAGTTATGGATGCTCGATAACGGGACTATGACCCTCCGCGCGCAAGGCAGACAATCGCGAAGTGCTCCAGGCCCAGCCGTCCGAAAGAAGTCAGCCTTCCGAATTCCCTTGACTTCCATTCCCAAACCGGCGACCCTATTGCTATACGCATTAGTTATTTGAAAACTAAATAGCAATTAGATAATCCACTTCCGTGCGGCATTTTGCGAGCCGGCGGCCGAATCTAGTGGAATCGCCCGCGAAGTCCCTTAAGTCCTTTGATTCTTATATTTTACTTCCAAGTCCTTTGTTTCCCATATTTTAGGAGGGAAACGGCCAGCCCAAATATTCGCAAAATGATGATTCTATAGATTTTAGCTCGAGGGTATCATTTTTTGCCGGGGGGCCCCTAGCTGGCAACGGCTTCGCTACTAGACACTGCGAGCACCGGCGATGGGACCGCAGCCCCGTCACGGTACGTGACGCTGTTACCCGATATGGCCGGCACGCGATCTCCCGGAACAAGAATTCCCACCAGATTTAACGGATCGGCAGCCGACAATGTGATCGCTTCGGTAACGGAGTCGAGTTTGCGCATCGCGCGCACAGAATCCACCGCAACTGGCAAAGCAAATTGCTCGCCCAGGAATCCGTCCACGAAACGGCCACCGCGAATCTCTCCGCGATCCTCGAGTCGGCGAAAAGCCATCAGCAATTCACGCCACGGCGGAAGATTCGCCTCGCGCGCCAGCACATCCCGGATCACAATGCCGTAGCGCCGCAACAGCATCCAGCAGGCGGCTTCGACGGCACGCGAGCGCTCGACCACTTCATCGGTGTGCAGGATTGCCCAGCGCCCCGCGTTGTGTCGCGGACGCGCCATGCGCCCGCTTCCCTGCCCGGCTCGCCGCTTGGGATCGATGAGCGACCGCAGATTATCGAAGCCATCCGCAGTCACCAGCCCGGCAGCCACTAATTCCCAAAGCGCGGTCTCAATCTCTGCTTTCAGTTTTCCCGTGCCGCGCACAATGTCCGCGAAGAAGGACGCCCCGCGCTGCCGCAGGAAATCGAGCACAGTCTGCGCACCGCCGCTCAGGCCGTTCTTGCCGGGCTGGTCTTCTCCTTGATGCCCTGCGCCGGGATGCCGAGGCGTCATCCAATCGGCATCTTCCCGAATAAAAAAGGTAATGGGCGCAACACTGGTAGGAATCACCCGCCGCTGCCGCGGAGCTACTCCAGATTCAGAGTCTCGCGCGCGGTTCGGATTGGAATAGTCCAGCGTGGCCGGATGCGGCGACAATCTTCCCCACCCCACTGCCCCGGTGAGACAAAGCTGATCCAGCCATTTCGGATCGTAATCCACAATGCGACGAGCCAGGACTTGCCGCTCCCACGCATTTGCCGGAATCTCGAATCCCTGCAGTTGCCGCAGAACTTCGAGCGTCCCGCGTTCGCCGGAAACCTGAGTCCCCGGAGCCAGGTGCTGCCACCGTAGCAGCCACTGCATGAATTGAGCCGCAGTCACCGGCTCGATCTGCTTGCGTAAAGTCGCCACCGTCAGCCGGTGGATGCGCGCCAGCAACCGCCGCTCGCACCATTCGATCTCGTGCTCTTGAGTGGCAACGGCTGCGCCGCTGAAGTTTCCCCGGAGCACGGTTCCGCTTGCTTCCATGCGAAGAAGTGCGGCTGATATGTCCGGCGCAGGCAAGCCCAAAGTCTCGCCGAGTTGCGTCGCGGTAGTCGGGCCTATATGCGACATCCAGCCCGTGACCAGCGTCAACAAGGCATCGTCGCGGGTAGGCGTGGTCGCCTCGACGTCGGCTAACTCCGGCTCGAAGCCAGCCCCGGGAAACAGGGACGTAAAAGTTTTAGCCCGCTCGGCTGCGACCCAGTAGGCGCGGCCATTGAACAGTGCTTTTGCCGCACGACCTTCGCCGATCAATCGCTCAAAGTAAAAGTTCCACTGGCTGGTTTCGAGGTTAGGGCCAGTTTCCGGCAATGCCACCAGCGTGTGCAATGCGTCATGCAACTCATCTGCGTCGCGCAGATCCGGCCATGCCTCGTCGCGCACCTGCTGAATTGCCGCCGGATCAAGTCCTCCGACTTCCTCCAGAACTGAGTCGGGCAGCATCCGCCGCATCTGCACAGCACGCGCCCGCCGCTCTTCCAGCGGCGCGTCATCAAGATAAGCGTATGGATTCGCATTCAGAATCTCGTGCGAAAACTGCGACGGGACCGGCGTATCGACCGCGAAACAACGAATTCGTCCATCGGCCAGGCCGGTCAACAAAGCTTTCAGCCCATCAATATCCATGGCCTCGGTGAGCACATCCTTCATCACTTCACCCACCAGAGGATGATCCGGAATTTTGCGCTCGCCTTCAATGTTTTCGAAGCATGCGGCCGCATCCGGGAACACAGAAGCCAGCAAATCGTCGGAGCGCATGCGCTGAATCTGCGGCGGAACTTTCTTCCCGTTTTGAAAGCGCAATAGCGCGAGCGCACGGTTGGCATCCCAGCGCCAGCGTGTAGCGAAGATAGGAGAATCGAGCGCGGCCTGTTCGAGAATCGGCTGGACCGTCGCGGCTTGCAGAAAATTGAAAACATCCGCCAGCGGAAAGCTGTGCTGTTCGGCCAGCGCGATGTTTAATCCGTTATCGGTGGCAGCAGCTTGTAACTCAAAATTGAACCCCACGCAGAAGCGCTTGCGCAGAGCCAACCCCCATGCCTTGTTGATGCGTCCCCCAAAAGGCGCGTGAATCACCAACTGCATGCCGCCGCCTTCGTCGAAGAAGCGCTCGGCAATCACGGTTGTCTGCGTGGGAACGGCACCCAGCACAGCGCGCCCTTGCAACACATATTCAACCGCCTGCTCGGCGCCGGAATCATCGAGACCGCACTCCTCTTTCAGCCAGCCAATCGTTTGCGCAACTTCCGGCTGTGTGGCGGAGAAACCTACGGGCGAAGTGCGCGGCAGCATCTCGCTGATTTTCTGTCGCAAGGTTCCTACGTGTTCTGAAAGTTCTTCCGTACGGGCCGGAGCTTCGCCTCGCCAGAAAGGTACGCTTGGGGGTGCGCCATGTGCATCTTGCACCAGCACGCGGCCGGCGTTGGTTTCGATCCGGCGAATCATCCACGAAGTGTTTCCCAGCAGCATGATGTCGCCGCGGTTGCTCTCCACGGCGAAGTCTTCATCCACGGTGCCGACGACAAGACCATCGGGTTCGGCTACAACGGCATACAGCGAATTGTCGGGGATCGCACCACCGCTGGTGATGGCCGCGAGACGGGCGCCACGACGCGCCCGCAGTTTTCCGTTCACTCGATCTCGATGCAGATAAGCGCCATACCGCCCGCGGCGTGCTGCAATCCCCTCGGCTAGCATTTCCAGAATCGAGTCGAAGGTCTCGCGCGCTAAATTGCGATACGGATATGCGCGGCGCACAAGAGCGAACATGTCATCTTCGCTCCACTCTTCGGCGGAGCACGCCGCAACAATCTGCTGCGCCAGCACATCCAGCGGCGACTCCGGAATCATCAACCGATCCAGATCCCCTTGCCGAATAGCGCGCACCAAGGCCGCACACTCCAGCAAGTCATCGCGAGTAGTCGCAAAAAGACGTCCCTTGGGAACCGCGCCCCGCCAGTGACCGGAGCGGCCCACGCGCTGCAACGTCACCGCAATCGCGCGCGGCGAATTGATCTGCACGACCAGATCCACCGTGCCTACGTCGATTCCCAACTCAAGCGATGCAGTCGCCACCAGAACCTTGATTTGGCCTTCCTTTAGTTTCTTCTCTGCCGCCAGGCGCAACTTGCGCGAGAGGCTACCGTGGTGCGCCGCAACATTTTCTTCGCCGATGCGCTCGCCCAAGTGATGCGCAACGCGCTCCGCCATGCGACGCGTATTTACAAACACCAGCGTGGACCGGTGCTGCTCCACCAGAGCCACGAGTCGGTTGTAGACCTCGTCCCACATCTCATTCGAAGCCACCGGCCCCAGCGGCATGGGCGGTACTTCCACCGCCATGTCGAGCTTGCGCCTGTGTCCAATGTCGACGATCACCGGATCGGGACGAGCACCGGTCAAGAAATGTGCGACCTGCTCGATCGGCTTCTGCGTAGCCGACAGACCGATTCGTACCGGCGGTTTGTAAGTCAGGGCCTCGAGCCGTTCCAACGAAAGTGTCAAATGCGCGCCGCGTTTGTCGTCCGCAACGGCGTGGATTTCGTCAACGATCACCGTCTCCACATCACGCAGAATCGCCCGGCTTTTATCTGCGGTGAGCAAGATGTAAAGCGACTCCGGCGTGGTAACCAGAATATGAGGCGGCCGTTTCAGCATGGCGCGGCGCTCCGGCATCAGCGTGTCGCCGGTACGAACCGCGGTGCGAATCTCCGGCATGAGGAGGCCGCGTTCACCCGCCATGGCGAGAATTTCTCCCAGCGGCACTTCCAGGTTCTTCTGGATATCGTTGCCCAAAGCTTTCAGCGGGGAGACGTAGAGGACTTCTGTCCGATCCGCCAGATCTCCCGCAAGAGCTTTTCGTACCAGCCGGTCAATGCAAGCCAAAAATGCCGCTAGAGTTTTGCCCGATCCAGTGGGGGCTGAAATCAACGTAGTGTGACCGGCAAGAATGTGCGGCCAGCCTTGCTCTTGAGGCTCGGTGGGCGTTGAAAACCGTTGAACAAACCACTCCGCCACGAGGGGATGGGCCCAGGTAAGCGAAGGAGGAAGGGACGACATTGGGGTATTGTAGTCCGACGGATCAGACTTTCGCAAACTGTTCGCCTTGGTCTAAAAACTAACGGCTAGGCGCTGAAAATGAAAAAACCCACCGGATGCTTGCTTGGGGCGTGCTCGGGTCAGCATCCGATGGGCTACCGTTTCTCCTTACTCACCCTGTTGTTTTCAGGAGTATTTGGAATCATTAAACCGCAGAACTCGGAGAAGTTACGTCTAATTTTGTAAAACTTTGTAACTTTTGCACAGACAACTGTGATTTATCAGCGAATCAATCGGGTGAATACTGTAGTCTCGCGATGAATTTCCCGTAGTCTCAAACCTCGCCTCCCAGTGACCTCTTCCCCGGCGCTAATTTGAAACGACCGGCGCATTCGAAGCCATCAGTTCGGTGAAACGAGGATTTTTCCGCAGCTGCGCAAACTCCGCATCCTTGTACACATTTTTCAGATCCTTGTAGCCAGCCTCCATGGCCTTCCTCAGGTACTCGAGCGACTGATCTGAGAAGCCCATCTTGGCGTACAACTTCGCCACAGTGTAGTCGTATCGAGCGCGGTCCTCGGGACTCGGCAGTTGCGCTTGCACACCATTCCGTGAGGTTCGTTCGAAGACGTCGGGATCAAGTTCCAGCGCATGCTGGTAAGCAACCACTGCGGACTCGAAGGAACGCTTGGAAAAATACGCCGCTCCTAGATTGTTGAAGAAGGAAGCTGAGCTGCTATCTACCGCGATCGCTTTCTCATACTGCTTGACTGCCGCTCCGTACTTCTTGCTCTCGTAATAAATAACACCCAGATTGTTGTAGGCATCGGCGTAATGGCGATCCATGCGGATGGCGAGCTCGAAGGATTTTCGCGCCTCTTTGAAGCGCTGCATCAAGAGCTCGGTAATACCGATCTTGTTCATCAGTCGCGCATCGCTTGGCCGCTTGTTCAGAGCCGCGCGGTAATAGTCAAGCGCATCGAGATAGAGCTTGTCCCCGCGCAACCGATCCGCTTGCTGTTCGAGAGCCGCACCGGTTGCATCGGCCGCGGGAGGATCGACAGCCCGCATGAGCGGCGGAGAAATCTGCACTTGTTCTGAATGAGAAACTTGTGCGAATGCGGCGGTTGAGAAAATCAGGAAAGCAACCAGGCAGGTCTTCCGGTAGGACATACACACCCCCAAAAGCGACCACTTCCCACGAGGCCATTTTCCCACAGTTTCCGAGGGGTGGCGAAGAATTATATTTGACGCCGACCCGCGTCAGTGGGGCGGAGTTTGGCCGCTATCCGGAGGTTTGGACGCCGGCGCCGAAGATTTGTCATCCTTAAAAATGCCGGCAATCTTGCCGAAAAAGCCCTTCTTTTTCTTGGCTTCCTGGTCTTCCTGCCCATTTGCGCCCTGCGCCGGAGGCGGAGGCGGCAGCGCCTTCTCTCCACCGCCAAAGAAGCGGGAGAACAATCCGGCCACACCACTCTGCTGATCGCAAGTTTCCCGCGGCTCGGTGCCAGCCACAAACGCTGCCACGTAATCGTCTGGACAGGTGGGCGTCGCCAGCCGGTTGGTGGCCTTGTCGAGTTGGACGTCCACTACGCCGGTGGGCTGCGAGAACGTTTTCATGTCGCTGTATTGCGGCAGCAGCGACGCCTTCTTCATGAACTCGGTCCAGATAGGCGCGGCCGTCATCGCGCCGCTCAGCCGCAAGTCGCTGTAGTCGTCGTAACCCACCCACACGATACATAACAAATTGGAGGTGTATCCCGCGAACCAGCCGTCGTGCGAGCTGCCAGTTTTTCCCGCAGCCGGCAGGGCGAAACCGCGTAAGCGGACGGCCGTATACCCGAGGCCGTTATTGATCACACCTTCCATCATGTTCGTCATGATGTAGGCGATGCGCGGATCAAGCACCTGGCGCTGGTCCGTCTTGAAATTCGCGATCACATCCCCCTTGGCGTTGCGCACCGAATTCACCAGCAATGGCGAGAGCCGCTCTCCATTGTTCGCAAAAGACGTGTACGCGCCAGCCATATCCAGAGGGGTGGCATCGTAGGAACCCAGCGCCATGGCCGGAGTCGGCTTCACCGAAACGATTCCTGCGGATTTTGCCAGGTCGGCAACCTTGTCATAGCCCACTTCTTCGGCGACTTTCACGGTGGCGTTGTTCAGCGACATGGCCAGCGCATAACGGAGGGTTACGTCGCCGTGATACTCCTCTTTGTAATTGCGCGGCTCATAAATCTGATCGCCATAAGCGAAGCTGGAGGGTGCATCGGTCACGGTCGAGGCCGGCGTGATCACGGTCTGAGAGCCATCAAGTGCCGTGTTCATCGCGGCCGCATAAACAAACGGCTTGAAAATGGACCCGGTGGGCCGTTTGGAGAGCGCGTGGTTGAGCTGGCTGAAACCGTAATCCCGTCCACCAACCAAAGCCAGAACGGCTCCCGTGTGCGGATCGAGCACGACCAGCGCGACTTGCGCTTGCGGACCCGGCGCTACCGTCGTCTCAATCTTCTTGCCCACCTTCACCCGCTTGGTGCGCATCTTGGTGACCTGCTCGTCCACCAGTTTGATTCCGGCCTCAACCGCTTGCGCAGCTGCTTTCTGCAGGTCGGGATCGAGCGTGGTGTAGATGCGGTAAGACTCATCGTTCAGATCATGCTCGCTGAACTTGTTGATCAGAGTGTCCCGGACCATATCGACGAAGTAGGGAGCGTCGCTGGCCTCCACGTTCGGCGGAGCAAGCTTCAACGGAGCGGCCTTCGCTTTCTCTGCCTGATCGCGTGTTATGGCATGAGTGTCGACCATCGAATCCAGAACCAGGTTGCGCCTCTCCAGCGCGCGGTCCGGATGCCGGTACGGCGACAGCCGGCTGGGCCCCTGGATGATTCCCGCGAGCAGCGCCGCTTCCGGCAGCGTGATGTCCTTCAGATCCTTATTGAAATAAGCGCGTGAAGCCTCAGCAAATCCGCTGATGGCGAACGACCCACGCTGTCCCAGGTTCACCCAGTTTCCGTAGAATTCGAAAATCTGCTGCTTGCTGAACTTCTGTTCCAGCTCTTCGGCGATCAGCATTTCCGTCAATTTTCGGCGGACGGTTTTCTCCGGCGTCAGGAAAAAACCGCGGGAAAGCTGCATCGTAATGGTCGAACCACCCTGCTCGTGGCGTTGCCGCATCACATCGATCCACACCGCCTCAAACATGCGAGTGAAGTTCACGCCGCTGTGCTCGAAAAAACGCCGGTCTTCGATCGCCAACACGGCGTCCACCATCACCTTGGGGATGTCGTTATATTTCACCACCTGGCGTTTCGAACGCTGTTCGGAATCGAACAAAGCCGTCACTAATTGCGGCTCCAGTTCGTAAGCGGAAAGGTCGTTGCCTTTGCTGGTGATGCGCTCCACTTGGCCATCTTGAATGGTGATGTGCGCCTCTTCCGGGCTGTGGTAAGACTCCGGGCCCGGCGTGATCTCGATTCCTCCACTCACCAGACGAAAACTGCCGAGCGGCGACTGGCCGTCTTTCTCGGAGTATCCAGCGCGCGCCAAGGCGGAGGCAATTTCCTTTGCGCTGGCTTTATCGCCGTCGCGAATTACGCGAGGGATGGCATAGATCTTGGCTGAATTGGTGAAGACCGGCGTGCTGAACCGCTGTTGAATGATCCGGTCATACTTGATGTAGAAATAAGAGAAGGACCCGCCCAGGCCAACCGCCGCGACCAGAAATACGATGAGTGCGGCTCGAAGCACGGGGTCGCGAGATAGCCCGCGCCGCGCTTTACCACCTTTGTCTCCGCCGTTCGGGATCTTGATCTTGATGGCCACTGTTTGATTCGAACGCCCGCCGAAAAAACTACCTGCTAGTCAGACGGTGCGCCGCGCAAAAAGGTTTGAACCGCCTGCGATTCCCTTTTGTCGGCTCGCGCCTGCCATTCTCGACAACTACGCACTCTGGTGATCTGGTAGGTGTATTGTACCGCCGCTTCGGTGAACAAAAAGAGACCCGCACTTCATGCGGGTCTCCAAGCTGTTAACAGTCGCAAGCCGCAACGGCAAGAGGCCGTCGATCGCCTATTGAGGGTCGGTTACCGCCCAGAAACCCGGGGTCTGCAAAGTCAGCGTGGGTACCGGTTGAGTCAACGCGCCCCCGGCGCCCACATCGATAGGCGCCAATTGCGTAACCGTTACATCCGTACTGGTGTTGAAATAGCTGCTGTAAACGAATAGGTAAGCGCCGCTCTGATCGAACGCACCCCAAGAACCGGTGCCTAGGCCACTGAAAGGCGAGCCCACGTCGGGTGTAAGCGCCCCTGTAGTCGAATTGATCTGGTAGCCCTCGATCGGGTTGTACGCTGTAATAGTGTCGTTGAAGCTGAAGGAATACAAAGAAGCGCCACCCTTATTCTGCTGAACTGCGATGTTAAACGGGGAGTACACGGTGGCAAAAGGTGATCCCGTTACGGGAGTGATCGCTCCTGGGTTTGACCCCGACGGCGTAATGGCAAATACGTACAAATGATCGTCATCGGCACCGCTGTAATACGCGGTTTTGCCGCTTGTGCCGATCATGAATTGTCCGGTTGGTTCTCCCGTTACTTGCCACATCGCGTACTTACTACCCGTGAACGGACTTCCCTGGACTGGTGTAAGCACACCGCCCGTACCGATCACGAAAGCTGCAATTTGAGAACCCGTATGCGTGGTGTAGTCGCCATCGATCGCGTAGAGGTACTTTCCCAAACCGTCCGTGGACAGGTTCATGGGAGGAAATGGAACGGAAAACGGAGATCCTGCAACAGGAGTTAAAACTCCTCCGGTTCCGATCGTAAAGACATAGATTTCGCTGAAGACCGCATCCGAAATGAACAACATGGTCCCCGCAGGATCGGTCGTCATATTTGCCTGGCCCACTCCCAGAATGTAATCGGACAGGAATGGCGCCGAGAAGGGACTCCCAGTAATCGCTGTCAGGATCCCACTCGAACTGATGGACCACCCGTAGATCTGATCAGTGCTTCCGAAACCGGCATAGAGGTATTGTGATTGCGCGATCACCATACCTACACCGCCGCTGTTGGTTGGAACCACTGGTGCCAAATATCCGTTGCTGGGCGCAATCGTTCCCGCAGTTGCGTTGAGAGTATAGCCGTCAATAGTGCCGCTCTGGTCTACGGCAAAGGCGAAAGCCGACGCGGTGCTGCCGCCGCCCCCCCCACCGCCTCCACCGCCACCGGTGCTGCCAATCCCCGATCCCGAGGGCGTACACGACCCTCCGAACGACACTTGGCATGAGTAGCTACCTCCGCAATTGAGAAGGAACAATGTAGCCAGCGCTGCCAGAAAACTCAGTAGCACTCGAACTCTTGACGTCATGAACTGCCTCCGCCTGACCTTCACCGGTCTGCATAGTTCCTGGTTGCGAGCCTCAGGAAACGATCGCCGAATCTCGTCCGCGCTCAAGCCGTCTCTCCGTGCTTTTGCGAGTGCCGGCTTTGCAAAACCAAATCGGCCCTACCGTGAGAGCGTGAAAAAACTCTTACTTACAATCGCGATAGTAAGTGGAGGGTAACGTGGTGGCAACGTTACGAATGTCACTGGCCCTCCAATAAGCGAATATCGATCAAGACCAGGGAGTTCACGAAGGCTGGTGAGTGTGCGAGGTTCATCTGGCGACAGCTCAAGGTTGGTCTTCAGA
Organism: uncultured Acidobacteriaceae bacterium; assembly: GCA_963773675.1. Lineage (GTDB taxonomy): Bacteria > Acidobacteriota > Terriglobia > Terriglobales > Acidobacteriaceae > Sulfotelmatobacter. The sequence goes on along the minus strand of CAVZCG010000006.1, from coordinate 15,299 downwards.
TCCGTGTTGGTTCGAATTTCTTTCCTTGGATCTCTCGGCGAGAGGACGAATGGTCAGAATCCAATTCAACGAATGCGACGAAGACATTCGCTCAAACTCTGCTCCCCACTGGCGATTTCAGCCGCACGATTTTTCCAGACTGGCTTCGAGCAGAACATGGTAAGCCGCACGGCGCGGATGTATTCGTAGACAAAATTTCATTTCCCAAGAAGCTATCCGCACCCGCGTGTGACCATCGGACGTGACCAATCGATTGCATGGTAACCACACATTTCTCTTTACTCCAATATTAGAAGCTGACAACATTCGAATTGAAATTAGCGGAAAGTTTACGGGAGGTTTTTCCAGTGAAACGAACCAAGATTCTGGCCGCACTGCTGGTTGCGCTATCAATCATCTCGACTGGATGCGGCACTTCGGATTACCTGCAGTCGGTCCAGCTCACCGCGACTGGAGCAAGCAGCGGAGGCTTTTTCAACCTTGCTGGCGTCGATGGCACTCTTCAGCTGGTAGCAAACGCGGTCTACCACAGCGGCAAAACTGTTCCTATCACAAGCTCTGTCACGTTCTCAGTTACACCCACCGGCACGGACGACAACGGGAACGCCCTTCCGCCGTATGGCCCGACCACTGTACCCATCAGCACGTCCGGCTTGATGACGGGTATCGTGCCGATATGTACCTGGACAGACACGATGGAGACCACGGGCTCAGGATCGAGTGCGACGACAGCTCCGGCCAACCCGCCTGTCTGGCAATACACCGGCTACTATCAGGTAACAGCAACCTACAGGGGCCTCACCTCACAACCCGTCGGCATTGGCGTGGGTGTGGCCGCAAGCAACAATTCTCCCGTCGGAGGCTGCGGTCCGTCTTAGCCTGTGCTCGGCTCGTGTCTGCTCCCCCGGCAGACCACTAGCCCGCCGAGGATACACCCGCGCCGGGAAACTGCCGGATCAATAGCGCGATCATCATCAAGTAGTGGTTCCGGAGCAGCTATCTTCAAGGGACTTTAGAATTAACGCATCCTTTCCCGGTCACCTTCGTCAAAACAATCCTGAAACGTTCTGCCTCATTCCAATGCGGCCCCAACACATCCGCCCGCATTGCTTTCGCTGACTAACCCGAGCATCTCCAACTCAACTGCGCCGAAAGAACTTCTCCGGTCACAAACCGAGAGTATGGCCTTAGTCACTTAGACAAGACGCCGCGTCATGCATCCATCGATCCAGAGTATTCGGCAGGTAAGGCGGACCACCAGAACCATCAATGCACAAGCCTGAAGAGACGAACGCCACCATCAGCCCGCTGGATCCGTATGTGGGATCTTGCATTGTGACGAAGGTTAACTTTCCAACTGCAAGAGCGGCGCGGGTCTTTAGAACCCTTTGTTTCCGCTGGTTGGATTGAAGTGCATGTCGAAAGAGTAACCCGGCAGGTTGATCGTGACGGAATAATCCGCTGCTACGTAGACTGCGGAGAGACCAGGTGAATTGATGTGCTGGACCGTCACTTGCTTGGGTTCGATCGGCAGGTCATGCTCTTTGGCCTTGCGGATCACATCGTTGCGAACGTCTTCATCCGTCTTCTGCAGGTTAGCGCTGTCCATCATGGCGATGGTCTTCAGATCGTCCGAAAAACTGTAGTTCGCCAGCATGGGCGGAGCCACCTGGAACAGGCCCACAACCACGGCTGCGATTACAAGAAAACCCAAACACGCTTTGATGATTCCCATAGGCCGATTTGCGCCGCCAGCCAGGTGCAAACTTCAGCCTAGGCGCGCAGCACTCCTTGAAAATGTTCGACTAACGACGTGATCGTAACATCGCGTACCTCGTGAGTCGAGCGCAGAACCACCTCCACAGTACCTTCGGTAACCTTCTTTCCGACATTGATTCTAAAAGGGATGCCGACCAGGTCCGCGTCTTTGAACTTGACTCCCGGCCGCTCGTCCCGGTCATCGAGAATCACGTCAAAGCCCGCGGCCTCCAAACGCGTCGCAATTTCGACAGCAGCTTTCAACACATTTTCGTCTTTTACGTTGACGGGAGTAACTACAATCTCGAACGGCGCAATCGATGGCGGCAACCAGAATCCATTTTCATCATTGCTCTGCTCGACGGCAGCCGTAAGAATGCGTTCGATCCCAATGCCGTAGCAGCCCATGATTGGCATAACTTCCTTGCCATTTTTGTCGAGTACTCGCGCGCCCATCGACTCCGAATAACGGTAGCCGAGTTTAAAGATGTGCCCGATCTCAACTGCGGTATCAATGCGTAGTGGCTCGCCGCAGTTGGGACAGGGCTCGCCGGCCGTGACCCTGCGAAGATCGACGTAGGCCGTTGGCTGGAACGTTTCACCCGGAGTAAGGTTCTTGACGTGGTAGTCCTCTTTGTTGGCGCCTCCGATCAGATTCGCGCGCCCTTCCAGAGCTTTATCGACAAGCAGCACCGGGCGGTCTCCGTCCTTCTTCAAGTCCTTCGCCCACTCAATGCCCAACGGCCCCAAATATCCTGCAGGAGATTTGAATAATGTCTTAATCTCGCTCTCCTCCATGGGCCGGGTCGCGGTCGCCACTGTTCCGTTGAGCTTGGCTTCATTCAACTGATGATCGCCGCGCATGAGCACGACTATCGGTCGCGTCTTCGCTTTACCCGTCTTCTCATCTTTTTCTTCCGCCATCAACGCGAGCGTCTTGATCTTGTTTTTCGGCGAGACACCCAGAAACCGCGCTACATCTTCAATCGTCTTCTGCCCCGGAGTGTGTACCTCGATCGGCTTACCATCGCCTTCGGGCGCGAGATCGGGAACGGCGTCAAGTTTCGACGTCGCCTTCTCCAGGTTCGCTGCGTAGTTGCAGCCATCACAGCTCACAATGTGATCTTCTCCCGCCGGCGTGCGCACCATGAATTCGTGCGATTCCTTCCCCCCCATGGCTCCCGAATCCGCCTCCACGACCATGTACTTCAAACCGCACCGGTCAAAGATGCGGCAGTACGTGTCGTAATGTTTTTTGTAGGAAACATCCAAGCCGGCGGCGTCGATATCGAAGGAGTACGAGTCCTTCATCATGAACTGGCGCACGCGAAGCAGGCCGGACCTCGGACGTGGCTCGTCGCGAAACTTCGGAGCAATCTGGTACCAGATCTGCGGCAACTGCTTATAGCTGCGCAGTTCCTTACGGGCGATCTCGGTCATCACCTCTTCTTCCGTCATGCCCAGCGCCAGGTCCGCGCCTTTGCGGTCTTTCAGGCGAAACAGGTTCTCTCCCATCAACGCCCAGCGTCCGCTGACTTCCCAAAGCTCGCGGGGATGCAGCGCCGGCAGAAAAAACTCCTGCCCGATCTTGTCCATCTCCTGGCGCACGATGGCCATGATTTTGTTGAATGACCGGTTGCCCAGAAAAAGGTACGAGTAGATGCCTGCTGCCAGCTGCCGAATGTAGCCAGAGCGCACCAGAAACTTGTGGCTGGCGACCTCCGCATCCGCCGGAGCTTCGCGCAATGTAGGAATGAAGAGTTCTGACCATCGATGCATAGAGTTTGTCTTGAACTGCTGAGTACCGAGTTGCGAGTGCGACTCTCAGAGCTTAAGCAACAGACGAGATTCGATCACGCTGGAGAATTCATTATTGTAGCAGTTGATTTTTGACTCGGCTTCGCACGAAGACTAGAATCGTCGCTATAGCATTACTATAGATTTATCCCTATACCATGGCTAAAGCTCGCTATCGCTACAACATCATGCTCCGGCCAGAACCGGAGGGCGGCTACACGGCACTCGTCCCAGCACTGCCTGGCTGCGTCACCTACGGACGCAACTTGAAAGAAGCTCGAGAAATGGCGAAGGACGCGATCTCAGGCTACATTGCCAGCCTTCGCAAACACAACGACCCTGTTCCCACTGACGATGAGACTCTGGTTGCCTCTCTAGACTTTGAGTATTCGCGCTGACGTCCGGCTGGTTTTCTCACACTGGCGCACGGTTCGTAAATCTCTCCAGCCAGCAGAGTTGCCCAAGTTTTCCACTTCTCCGCGCCGCCTACTGTTACTGCTGGTTTTATAGCTTTTGTACTTGATATAACGGAAGAGATGACAAAACTGCCTGCCCTTAAGCCACGCCAAGTCATTCGCTTCCTGGAGCAAACGGCTTCTTACTCGATCACACGTCCGGTAGTCACTTCATCTTCTACCATCCCACTTCTCGGCGTCGTGCAGTGGTGCCCAGCCACAATCGTGACCTCCCGAAGGGGACGCTCTTGTCCTTGTTAAGAGAAGCGGGATTCACCCGCGAAGAGATGCTCGACTTTCTGGCTGGCAGATAAATGCGACCATCGTCCGCAAAATGAACTTTCGGCAAGATACTCGCAACTCGGTACTATCCTGCCAACTGCCGCAGAATCTCTTTCCCCAGCTTCTGCGCCTCACCGAAAAATTTCTGATACTCAACGAACAGCCGATTCAGTTCCAGCGACTTGTCCGCCGAAAGATGCTTGCGCAGCATCATGTCGCGAACATGTACTGGGTTCGGGAGCGTGGCATCTTCTGTCAATTCTTCCAGCGCGGTCTTGGGATCGTAGTGATACATACCATCTCCTCATCGAATGCTCACACCAACTGGGTGGTCCATAGGTCATGCAAGTGGACGATGCCCTCTAACTTTCCCTCTTTATCCAGCACCATAAGTGAGGTAATCTTCTTTTCTTCCATCAGAGCCAGTGCCGTCGCAGCAAACTCTCCCACCCCGATCGTCCGCGGATTCTTCGTCATGCACTCGCCCGCCGTCAGGTCGAGGACGTCTTTGCCCCTTGTCTCCAGCAATCGCCGCAAATCTCCGTCGCTGATGACTCCCACCAGCTTGTCACCTTGCGCTACCGCCGTCACACCTAGCTTCTTCCGCGACATTTCATAGATCACATCCGGCATTTTCGTCTGCGGTGTGACGCAAGGCAATGCGTCCCCCGAGTGCATCAAAGACTCGACCCGCGCAAGTCGCTTTCCTAATTTTCCGCCGGGATGCAAGTTGGCAAAGTCTTCTTCTTTGAATCCACGTTTCTCGCTCAGCGCAACTGCCAGCGCATCGCCTAGAGCCAGCATCGTAGTTGTCGAAGCAGTAGGCGCCAGCCCCAGAGAGCAAGCCTCTTCCGCGACCGAGCAATCAAGCGCCACCTCTGCAGCAGCCGCCAGAGTCGACACTCGTCCGGATTTATTACAAATCTCGTCCCCCGTCATCGCGATCAAAGGCACCTGCAATCGCTTGATCGTCGCCAGCAAGGCAAGAATCTCTTCCGTCTCACCGGAAGCCGAAAGCGCCAGTACCACGTCTCCGCGCACCACCATGCCCAGATCCCCGTGCAATGCTTCAACCGGATGTAGATACAACGCCGGCGTCCCGGTGGAACTCAACGTGGCAGCAATTTTGCGAGCGATGAGCCCGCTCTTCCCCATCCCGGTCACGACTACGCGGCCCGCGCAGCGAAACATTAAATCCACGGACTGCTGAAACGCCACCGCCATCAGCCCGCCGATGCGGTCGGCTAGAGCGCGCAACGCCTCCGCCTCAATGCGCACCACATTCTCGCCAATATTCTTCATGCCATATTCTTCTTGCAATGAAAGCCGAAGCAGGGATGTTAGCACGCCCGTCGCCGCAGCACGGCAGCTAGAAATGGTCGTCGATACCTTGCGGTCGCGACGGCTTCTGCCCCAGCACAGCCAACCCTCTGGCTTGAATTGCGCGGTCCCATGGTCCCGCCTGCCAGTTATCCCGCATTTTTTCCGGATGCTTCCAGGGCGGAATCGAAAGCATCAGGTTCTGTCCCGTCGAATGGACGTAGGGCTCGTACATCGACCGCAATCGATCCAGCTTCTGGCGAGCCTCATCGCTGGTCCGCAATTTCAATCCCGCCGCAGACAGAGCCTCCCGCAGCGAATCGTAGGTTTCGATCGTCAATCGTTCCGGCGATTGCGGATCGTACTGCGCATTCACTACCTGCGCCAGATCCACCGCCGCGTGGCGCGCCATGGCGAACGTCAGTCTCGCTTGTCCCGGGTGCACTCCTTCAATTCCGGTGAGCACCAGGGAAGTCACATCGAGCATCGTCGTCAGTGCTCCCAGCCACGATTGATTACTATGCTGCGACCGAAAAAAGCTAAGCACCGGATAGGAGATATGACTCTCCAGCAACTCTGCCGCCCACCGTTCCCAATCGCGCAGCACCGCGTCTAGCACAGCCTGTTCAATCGCTGGATTGTCCGAACTCCCTGCCAGCCGCACCAACAACTCGACCGCAGAGGGTGGCGATCCAGCCCGCGCATCGAGCATTGAAATTTGAATCTCGCGCCGGGAAAATGACGAGTACACAACGGGGATGTATCCAATCACCAAGCCGAGAAATGCGAATCCCATGCCCGCTTCCAGCACAGACACTGCTCGGGCAGCCTCCGTTGTCGGCAGAATGTCCCCGTAGCCCAGCGTAAAAAAAGTCTGGCCGCTTTGATAGACGATCCTGCCAAATGTGATCGGCTCATTGCCCAACTGTTCGTGCCCGCCCAAACCATATTGGACCAGGGCGAAGCCAAAAATCAGGGTCGTGGCCCAGAATGCAAGCAGCAGAATCAGTGATAGCGGGCCGAAGTATCCCAGAAAACTCTGCTGCCGCGAAGGGGTCTTGATGTGATTGGCAACCTTCTTCCACGGAATCCACGTACGCCGGTAAAACCACGCTGTCAGCTTGAAATGCCGCGTCACTCGCCGCGGGAGTACGACGGTCTCGAACGCATCCAGAAATACTACCCAGAGAATTACGAGACCGAAGATGATCGCGCTGATGTGGCCGTGAGAAGTCATGCCGGATTCCGAGTGCAATTTTGATGCGCTGGAAGGTTAACAGATTCGCGAGGACATGCCACGAGACCGTACGAGCGAATCCCCAGCCGAAGCATACTTGCCCTTATTGGGATTTGGGCTGCGCCGGGGCGGCCTGTGCCGGCGTCGTAGCTCCCGGAGCCGTAGTTGCCGGTTTTTTCGGCACTGGCTTTTTCTTGACGACCGGCTTCTTTGCTGGCTCGTTATCGTCGACCACGGTCTTCTTCGGGGGGGCCGCGGGTACCGCAGCCTGCGCCGTCTTCAGGTCGGCGCGCAAGCGAACAATTTCCTGCTCTTTCGACGCGGCCAGGTTATTCATGCGGTCTGCCATCTGTTTCCGCGTTCCCTCAAAGCCATTCAAATCGTTGGAGAGCGATTGAAAATCATCTTTCGGCCCGAATGCTCCCACCGATTCCACCACTCCGCTCATCACATCGTAGAGGGCATCAAGATTGCGGTAGAGTTTGAAGGTTGCCGGCATATCTTCCGGCGAATTGCGCAGCTGCGCAATCATCTCCGGCAACGCACTCTGCAGATTCCGCTGGATGGAGTCGACGTCGCCGAGCGTCTGCTTCTTCGTCGAGGCGTCCGTCTTCCAGCGTTCAATTCGCAGTTTCGCAAGATCCACCTGCGTCGTCTTGGAGGTCGCGTCCAGTTGCTCCAGCAGCCCGTTCAACTGCGTAACCGAAGCATAGGAGACCGGCCCACCCTGCGGCGAGGCCGGCGTGCTTCCCTGCACCGAATATTGAGGGGCGGCTTGAGCCGTGGCCTGCGTCACTGGAGGTTGACCGAAAGCTGCCGTACTCCACAGCAGAAACAGCCCGATAGTAGGAGAGAAGAGTTTGACGTTCATGGATTGTTGAAAGAGCGGCGCGACACGTGCATCAGAATATCGACAAGGCGAGGATACTACAAACTGCGCGCTCCGTTGAACTTCCTCATCGGACCCGTCACCCCTTACAATCTGTTCATGGAACGCAAAATCTTTTGGATGGTCTTCATGGTGCTCGGCCTGCTTGCAGACTTCCTGCTTCCTATCTGGTGGGGCCTCGCCGCAACCATTCCCATCGTATTCATCGCATGGTGGGTCGCCTACCGCAGCGATTGGTTTTAAACCCAGAAATATTCTTAGGTGCCCGTCTGCGTCATTGTGAAAGAGCCGCTCGCAGTCACGCAAGTGCTGCCGCTCCCAGGAACCAGCGCCCAATTCCCAATGATGGAGCCACCGCTGAGCACGTAGTTATTATTGGGATTTACTGTTCCTGTGACTGATGTACTGGTGAGGGTGATAACGTCGCCCGCCGGGGAGGTTATCGTAAGGGAAAGTGAGCCGGTCACCTGGTCGGCCGAGTTGTAGGTCGTGGTGAGTGTTCCGGCAGGAGTGATGGCATTCGAGGGAAGATTGCCGTAACAAGTATCCACATTGAGGAATTCAAAAGTTCCGTCTGAAGGGTTTAGTACGCCACCGCTGGAAACCGTGAACTGAGTGTTAAAGCTAAATCCCGACGACGTGCCTGTCCCACCTGACATTACCGCCTGCCATACGCTGCCGGATGGTGCCTCCACGGCTTTCGAATTGCCGCAACCGTTTATCATAACGGCGAGCAGCAGCACCAGCAGGATTGCAACTTGCTTCATGAATTTTCCTTGAGCCTTGGAGTTGTACGTAGAATTCTACCGCAAAACTACAGAGATGCGCCCTGGCCGGTCAATGGATGTAAGGGCTGAAACTTCGCCACCAGCCTTTTCGCGCTTGCGCTAGACTCGTCCGTTACGCCAGAATGGCTGGCCCGCGGAGATATCGCTCTTATGTATTTGCAGCCCGTCGTCCGATGCAAGAATCCGGGTTGCCCCATGCCCACCGCCGCTCGCATCCGTCTCCCTTTCCCCAACCCACCCGCAACCGGCGAAGACCTTCCCGACTGGCCAACAGAGGGGTGGCAGCTCAGATTGATTTGTCGCGAGTGCGACCACTGGTATGTTTACCAGAAGAGAGATGTTGAATGGGCGCCTTACACCCGTCCGCTGGCTGAGGAGACCCGCGTCGATTTCCTGTGCACCGAACTGGAATGCTGCGAGCCCGGATGCGGCTCTCGCACTCGATGGCACGTCCTCGACAATAGCCAGATGTCGGAAACCGAAACGCTGGAGTTCGTCCTGCGCGCCGACCCAGTCGTCGTCTGCGAAAACGATCATCCATTTTCGATCTCAGGAACCGCCTCCAGTTCCGTGCGCAAGGCGGATTCGGTATAGCCAAAGCGGCAACGTGGAATCACGCTCCCCGCTTGCCCTTCAACTCCGCCAGCAGTTGCTCAATGCGATCTTCTTTCTCGAGCGCGGCCAACCGGTCTTCCATGTTGTCTCCGGCAATTTCCGCTTTGGCTTGACCCAGCGCCTCGGAGTGCGCCACCTTGCGCTTCATGCGGTCGAAGGCCGCGGCCTTCGAGCCGTCGCCCATCGCCAGGCGCGCGTCGCTAGCCTTCCCAACGGCGCGAGCACGGCGGTGCTGCGCGATCAGCAGATCGGCCTTGGCCTGCGCCTCGGTCAACTTCTGCTCCAGCTGCCGCAGCGCGGATTTCAAATTGTCTACCTGCGCCTTCTGGTCGGCCACTTGCTGCGCAAAACTCTCGCTCATCTCGCGATAACTTTCCACCCGCTGCAGCGAGGCGCGCGCCAAGTCGTCTTGTTTTTTATCCACGGACAGCTCGGCCTTGCGCATCCACTCCGCCACTTTCTCTTCGTTCTCTTTTTGTTTTTTCTCCAGCAGGTGCTGGTCGGCGATCGCAATCGCGACCTGCGTCTTCACCTGCAGCAGCTGGTTCTGCATGTCGAGAATCACCTGCTTGATCATCTTCTCCGGCTCCTCGGCCTTATCGATCAGGTCATTGAGGTTGGCTCGGACCAATGTGGAAACACGCTCTAGTAATGCCATGGTGGACTCCTTTTCTTGAACTACGCTTCTAGCTTCTAGCTTCTAGCTCCCCATTTCGTTTTGCTGCTTCGCAGCGGGCGCACGTCGTCCGTCGCAACGTGCTGCCGATGGCCATTCCAATCGCTACCCCAATGCCCAGCCAGATCGCGATGTGTCCGGCCATCACTCCGAGGGCGACGCCTAGCGCTGCGCCTGACGCAATTCCTAATCCCATTCCTTTCGATTTTCGGTTCATAATCTCAACTCCGATTTCTTCCGCCTCGACAGAGCAGGCTCCCAAGCCTGCCCTGCACGAGTGATTGAGACCCTCACTTCGTTACGTCAACTACCGGCGGCTTCGGCGTCTTGTCACCCAGCTGACGCACCTTGCCCAGTAACTCCGAGAGCGGCATGCCCGAGAGCGTCTCAAACAAAGCCGGCACCTGCGCTGCCATCTTGGCGATGTCGCCGGTGATCTTGTTCATTCCGGAGGCATCGCCGTTTCCTGTAGAGACGATGGTGATCTTGTCGACGTTTGCCAGCGGACTGGCCAGCGCCTTCACCACCTCCGGCATGCAGGTGAACAGCCGATCGATCACCGCGGCCTGGTTGTATTCCTGATACGCCTCGGCCTTCACGTTCATGGCCTTGGCCTCGGATTCGCCCTTCTTGAAAATAATTTCCGCTTCGGCCTCGCCTTGTGCGCGTATTGACGACGCATGTCCTTCGGCTTCCGCGATCAGACGCTGCTTCTCGGCTGCGGCCAGTGTTTCGATCCGCTGGCGTTCGATCTCGGCTCCCTTCAACACAGTCGCGATCAATTCTTTTTCGCGGCGATTGATTTCCGCTTCCTGCACTTTGACCTGCTGCTCTTTCTCGATCTGCTGCACCTTCACCTGCTCGGCGATCACCTGCTGTTGCATGATGTTGGTCTGGATGTCATACGCTTTGTCGGCCTGCGCCTGCTGGCGCTTGGTGACTTCCAGGAATTGCGCCTTCTTCACCTCCAGGTCGCGCTGCGATTCCGCCTGCTTGGCCAACGACAATGTTTCCGCCAGCACGCGTTCCTGATCCGCCTGCGCCTTGGCCACAGCAGATTCCCGCTGCGCCAGCGCGCGTTTGATTGCCGTATCGCGATCCGCCTCCGCGGTAGCAACGTCGGCGTCGCGCTTGATGCGGGCCACGTCCGGTTTGCCCATGTTGGTGATGTATTCGTTCTTGTCGCGGACTTCCTTGATGGTGAACGAAATTACTTCGAGCCCCATCTTGTTCATATCCTCGGCGCAGGTGCCGCGCATGCGGTCGGAAACCATCTCCGGCTGCTTCACGATCTCCTCCACCGTGAGTTGCCCGATGATGCCGCGCAGGTGGCCTTCCATCACCAACCGGATCAGCGCTTCGCGCTCCTGATCGCTCTTGGTGAGGAATTGCTCGGCCGCGGTCAGCACAGATTCGCGATCCGATTTCACTTTGATCTGCGCGACAGCTTCCACCGTCACCGCGACGCCTTGCTTCGTATACAGATCCTGCTGCGGCGCCACATCGAACGACATCAATTCCAGAGACAGGTCCTTGCACACCTGCACCATGGGAAGCACCAGCGTGCCGTGCCCCTGCACCACGCGCGTCCCGCCCAAGCCATACACGATGAGTGCCTCGTGCGGCCCCGCTTTGCGATATAACCTGGCCATTCCGCTCATCAGGAACAGAAGAACCATCACTCCCAGCCCGGCGAAGATCCAAATCTCAACCATGCGTGACATCTCGAACATAACGCCTCCCTCCCAAACTTTTTCGTTACGACTGTTGATATCGCTTGATCACATTCAAGTCATGCACGATCCGCTGCGGATCGTTGTGTCCTAGAAAGACCTCGCCGTCATACATCTCGACGCGAACGCCCGACTTTCCCCAAACGTAGGCTTTTCGATTCCCTATCCCGCGAATTCCATATCCGCCTACTGGATTCCACGGTTGAATCTCGTAGTTCCTGATCTGCAGCACAGGGATCGACTTCAGACGAAATCCCAGGGTTCGAACCTCGACTCCGTGCCGGGTAAAGTAGTAGTGAAATCCATCCCAAGCCATGGCATAAGCGGCCGCAGTAATGACTGCGCTCAGGCCAAGAGCCAGCCGCGCCGTTGAGTTCGGAATCGCCAACGCCAGCGCCGCCAGCCCGGCCGCGGCCGCAAGGAGAAACCCGCCTAATCTCTTGCCCGAATGCACTTCTTCCGCCAGCACCTCCGTGGCGGAGAACGCGCTGCCACGCTTTTCCCCCAGGGCAAGCGCCGCGATGATGGTTCCGCCAAGAATGGTCACGATCAGAAGCGGCAGAATCGCAATCGCTGTTCCGTCAAGGTTGTAATTCACCGTGGAGTTCAGGAGATAGACCAACGTCCATATTTCCGCATGAAGAAAAACAAGCAGCGCCCACGGCACCTTCCCCAACCCACATTTCCGCTGGACGACCAACAGCGCGACAAAAAAAATGCCTGCCAAGAACGCCAGGAAGATGAGGTCGAATAACAGCGAACCCTCGCGCGTCATCCATCCATTGGCGCGGCCTGCCGCGTCGAAGTGGCTGGCCACACGCATCGGCAGGCGATCCCACACTTGCCAATAACGCACCGCAATCGCCACAGGTGCAAACCACAACGACGCCGCCAGCGTCTTGTACCAGGTGCGCGTCATAGTTTCTGCTCCTTGTCAGCGAGTGTCCTCGGAGTTTCGGCCGGACCTGTATCTTCGCCGGACATCTCAGTCCACAGGCGAACGTAAGCAATTCCTTTCTCGTAGCGAGTAACTACCACTTCTGTTCCTTTGCCGATTGCGCTGCGATCTTCGCTCCGCACCCCGCATACGCGGCGCGTTCCCATTTGCGTGTAAATCATCTCTCCAGTTCCAGCAGCACGAATCGGGCTGGAGATTCGACCGAGCACGCCGACCATTTCGTAGTCGGCGGGATCCATATTCTCGTCCTCTGAAATCAGCACTCTGCTCAGAAACAGAAACACGATGCCTCCCCCCACCAACCCGCTGGTGATGGAAGCCAGCAATCCAAAGCCGACCCAAACTCCGGAGTAGCGCGTCAGCAAATATCCGGTCCCGCCGAACCAGGCTAGGAACGCCGTTAGCGTTACGAAGTTGAACGGCGAAACTCCCCCAGCGTGCGCCGCGGTCTGGCTTCCTGCCTCATTGCTTCCGGCCGAAGCGTGGGCGCCGGCAACAGGCGCATGACTCCCCGCACCGGCAGCGGGAGGAAGATGCGCTCCGCCCACGTGCCCGTGCAAATGCGGCAGATGTAATCGACCTGTCCGTGCACCGCCGAACAGGAATGAAAAGAAACTCAAGCAGAAGCCGACTGCGAAACAAATCAGATAAAAGTCCGCCCAGGTCATGGAATGGTTCATCGGATTCGCCTCCCTTCCGCACTGGCCGCGTGGCCTCGAGTCTCGCGAGAAATATTTTCGCGATAACTCTCGCGGCCCTGATCTCCACCACGACGACGGCCGCTCGCCATCAACTCCGGCCGCAAAGCTTCGAGCAACCGCTCGGCAAGTCCCGGCGTATCCAGGATCGCGCCCAACAGCAGCAGACAGCGCCGCGTGTCCTTCTCGCGCGCGGCTTTAATTAACACCGCGCTCACTTCCGGATCGCTCACGAAGCGTTCCGAACCTTGCAGCAACCAGACATCCAGCTGGCCTTCTGTCGTACGCAAATCCGAGGTCAGCTCTGTGTGATACCCCTCCGGGTCATCCACTAGAAAGCCGGGGTGTACTTTAAAAAACTTCGCCAGTAGCGCCCGAGACGACTGTGTCATGTGCCGTCGCCTCCCGCTTTCGATCTGCGATAAATAAGACTGGCTGATGCTCTTGCGCAGTTCCTGGCGAACCGCCTTCACGATCTCCTGCTGCGTCATGGGACGACCTAAGCCGCGCAGCGAGCCTTCGACCTCGCGCAGGTAACGAATTTTCTCACCCAGCTTCATATGTCAGATCGACATATTTATATTGCAATATGTAATATATGTCAAGAACAGGATTCGCTTTCTTTTTAATAAGTTAGAGGCGCTTTAGTTTTGAGTTGAACGAATAGTCCGGCGCAGAGGGCTCAGACAGGGCATGATGAGAACCCGAACAAACTCTAAGCTCGAGCTTTGATTACTTAGGAAAAAATGCGTGATTCGGACTGCCCTCGATATTCTTCCATTGCGGTCCCGGACGAGCACAACCCGCCAGATCGAACGGAACCGCTCGCGAAGTGGTCTTGACGCCACCGCCCGTATTCGCCACCACTACGCTCGCACCGGCTTCGGCAAATTTCTCCAGCACCTGAGATTGAACCTCCGGCGGCTCGCTCCAAAAAAGACACGTGTCTTCAGTATTGATCTCCGCCACAATGTCGAATCGCGCCAGGTAGGCCCAATAGGCATCGTTATCGAAGCCGATGGCTCCCACTTTTGTTCCGGGCGGCACTCCCATTCGCAGCAGCCCTTCGGCCGTCGCATATTCCGGGCTGGCATCACTGGGGAAATGCGAAGTGAACCCCCGGTATGTGAGATTGAGCATGGCAGCGATCAAGGCGAGGGAGACCGCGGCCGCGACGTAACGGTACATCGGAAGCGTGACTCGCCGAAGGCGTACGGCCGCCAAAACCGAACCCCAAATTAGTATTTCCCACGGATACAGGTAACGGCCTTCCACCAGCGTCAGGCAGAACAGAGAAAAAGCTGTGGCGCTGATCACCACCAGAGTCCAGTAAGGCGCCATCCCCTTCAGTGTGCTCCTGGGATCGGCCAAGAGAAGAGTCAAAAGCATGCCCGCGAACCACGCGGTTGGCTGAAGCAGGTTTAAGCCGAGCTCGAACACTTGTCGGATCACATGCCTGGCAACCGTCCCAAACCGAAAAGCAGTAGACATCCCTTCATCCCAATACGAGGGATCGTACCAGGGCGGGTAACTTGACCTCAGCGGACCGTTGAACTCATAGACCGCGGGATGATCGTAGATTTTTCGCGTCGGATGGACCGGCGTGCCGCTACCTGGAGGTTCGCCTTGCCAATCTCGATAGGGGAGGCCGTAGGTGAGCCAAGCGATAGCTAGTTTGCCCGAATCCGAAAACGTAAGGCGCCCTTTGGAGCGAGAAAGCGCCACAACCTGCGGCGTTGCCAAGGCCGTGAAACTTAACGCAGCGAGTGCGAAGCACCAGATCTTTCGCCGGAGGGCGTGTCGGGAAACTACAATCATCATCCCCAAGAAAACGAACGCCATTGGAAAAAGAAACGCCTTGGCAAGATAGCCAAAGCCCAAACAGATTCCAAACCCTACGTAGAGGGCCCAGCCGGCGTTCGGAAATATTTCCATCCGGAGCAAGAGCGCAGCTGCGAGCGGTACAATCGCGGTTACGCACATATCCGGATTAATCAGCAGGATCATCCCTCCCACTGTCGTCCAAATAAATAGTGAGTAGCCCAACACCCACATTTGCAGGGCGGGAATCGGGGAATGGGTCGTGCCGGCTC
>CAVZCG010000005.1:0-71894 GCA_963773675.1 uncultured Acidobacteriaceae bacterium | reverse complement strand
GGAAAGTAATGCTTTCCTCCCGAGTGACGGGCTAGCCGGAGATTATCGCGGGTCGGAAGTCGGCTTCGAGGACATCGCTGCTTGTCTCCGCGAAGCCCGTTTCTGGCCAAACTTCCGGATTGCCGGCCGTCCGGGATTTATTTCATAGTCGAACCGAAATGTTGAGCGGTGGGGTGGTAATGAAGAGCAGAAGTTATCGGTCAACCGAAGCTCGAACTGCATTGACTCGACCATCCGACGGCCCAGGGTTTGCCGCAAAAGCTACCAGAAATGGGCGGCGACCACTTTCGGTGAGGCCGGAGCATTCGCGATCACCTGCATGCGCAACACCAACTGGAGATTCTTGTGCTGCCATCCCACAGGGGCTTCGCGCAGAGCGCCGGCCAGGAATTCGGGACTGGTAATCAGGTCGGCTGCGCCCTCGGTCCCATACTGCGTGCAGCCGCTGATCAGGATCAACATGGAGTGAGTCTGCGGAAGGAACGCCCGCGAAATGACTGCGTAGTCTTCATCTGTGTGAAATTCGCGAGTGATATTGTGCGGATACCATTCCGTCGGCTTGCCGTTGTCGCGGATCATTCCTCGATCGCTGTCATCCACATAAAATCGGAAATTCTGCGTTACATCCTTCCATTGGGTGCTGGAATATCCGATCAAGACGGTCGGCGAGTTGCGTAGATCCTGAAACGAAATCGCGCTACCCACCCTGACCTCGGACGCATGCCCCATCTGGCCGAGCATTCCGGAAACACGGGCAGCTGCTACCAAATCTCCCCCGCCGACATACTGATCGGGCATGAGCATCAACTCGCCCTGGTCGCCAGGAATCCGGGCATCATGTGCATACACGGGCACGTAAGCCGCCGCGATGAATACCGGGCTTGAACCGCGCAGCATCGGCTCCCAAAACTCGTCCAGCACCGAAGGTGCGCGATGCAAGTGCCACCAATACGGCGATAAGGAGATGGCCGCCGCAGCCGCGATAGCTAGCAGCGCGATCCCGATCAATGACCTTCGCGGACGACGTTCGGCGCCGCCATCGTGCGTGATTTGATCCCCGAAAGTTGCGGTGGAGGTTTCGGGCCTTCCCTTCGCGCTGACGCCAGATGAAGATTCTCGCGCCGTAAAGATCGGAACATAGCTGCCCACTGGCAGTTCAATGATCACCTTCGCCGCCTTGCCGCTCCCCGCGTAGTGGAGGCTGAGGCGCTTGCGAACCTCACTGGCCTTGATTCGCACCACTCCGTCTAGATTAGTCTCGTAATCGGCGGCCCGACCAAACGCTTCCACGCCAATCGTCCGTTCCTTCAGGCTGTTGGCGTGACCAGCGAGCGATTGCTCTACAACGAAGCGGAGAAACTCCTGGCAACGTTGGCTGGAGCGAAATTCAGGACTCGCTAGAATTTGTGCTAATTCGGAGCGAATGGTCTCCGGTTCGAGACCGAGGGCTGTTCGAGCGCCCAGCGGGGCAGCGTTGGAATCCGGCGAATCGGTGACCATTAGGGCCGTCTGCTGGAAATTCTAGCACCGGCGGAGAGCGGCCCGTTGCACTTTATGACGGCTCGAATCGGGATTGAATCCATCACGCAACCGTTAGACACCTTACAAATGATGCCGTTTGACGGCAAACTGCCAAGGTAACCGTGTGACTCCGAGTGTGGAGTGCCATGTCAACCCTGCAACCGCTCGCCGCGCCAGTGAAATCCCCGGGCAACAACACTCACCTCTACCCAGGAAGGCTGATGTGCCTCGACGTCTTTCGAGGACTTCTGGTCGCCGGCATGATCCTGGTCGACAACGGAGATGACAAGTCCTACTGGGCGTTGAAGCATGCGGAATGGAATGGCTGGACGCCGGCGGACTTCATCTTTCCGTCGTTCTTGTTCTTGGTGGGCGTATCCATGGTCTTCTCGTACGCCGCGCGGCTGCGGCGCGGCCAATCTCGGGAGCAGATTCTGTGGCACGCCTTGAGGAGAAGCTTATTGCTGATCGCGATTGGGCTGTTCGTGAATGGGTTTCCGTTTATTGGGATCGATTGGCACAGTTTCCGCTTCGAGGGAGTGACGCAGCGGATTGCGCTTTGTTACTTTGCAGCCGCCATCCTTGTGTTGTGGTCGAACCGCCGCGGACAAATCATCGCCATCGCCGCATGTTTATTGGGATATTGGGCCGTACTGCGCTTTCTGCCGGTGCCTGGCTTCGGCGTGCCGGGACGCGCTATGCCGTTCATGGACCAGAATGCAAACATTGCGTCGTGGCTTGATCGCAAGCTGTTCATGGGACATCTCTATAACGGAAACCGCGATCCCGAAGGGATCATCCACACCATCCCGGCAATTGCAACCACCTTGATCGGAGTGTTGACCGGCGGCTGGCTCCGCTCGGGGCGAGACCGCGGCACTATCGCCTTACGTATGTTGCTTTTTGGCGTTCTCGGCTTGTTTGCCGGTGAGGTCTGGAACGTATGGTTCCCCATCAACAAGAATCTTTGGACCAGTTCGTTCACGCTCTTCGCTGGCGGCTTCTCTCTAGTGTTCCTCGCTTTGCTGTATTGGATACTGGAAATCAAGCAGTGGCGCGGCGTCTGGACGATGCCAATTCTGGTCTTCGGGAGGAACGCCATCGCCGGGTTCGTCGCCGACTCGTTCGTGTATGGTCCCGGTTACACCTGGACCGTAAAAGGAGCAAATGGGACCGCCATTTTGTGGCACGACGCCGCCCAGGCGCGTCTCGTAACGCTGGTTGCAAACCCCGCCAACGCTGCTCTGATATTCGCCGTCGCCTCGGTTTTGTTTTGCTGGCTCTTGCTCTGGCTGCTCTGGCGCAAGAGAGTCTTTCTCAAGGTCTAAGGTTGATCATGGCAAGTGTGTAAGGGGGGATCATGTTAAGAACCATATACGGTGCAACTAGCTCACACGGAGCACTTTTCCATCTCATCGTCCTTCTTGCAATCCTCTCGTCGTCTCCGATGGCGCGCGCGTCCAACCCAACCGAGATCAAACTGCAGCGAGGATGGCGAGTTCAATCGTCGACCAAAGTCAGCGCCGATGGTCCGGCTATCTCCTCGCCAAAGTTCCCGACGGAAGGCTGGTATGAGGCAACGGTTCCCTCGACTGTCCTCGCCGTGCAGGTGGCGAGCGGCGAGTTTCCCGATCCGAATTTCGGCATGAACCTGCGCCAGTTGCCCGGCATGACCTATCCCATCGGGCTGAATTCCTTTAACCGCTTCCCCATGTCGAAGGACAGTCCCTACGCGGTCCCCTGGTGGTACCGCACCGAATTCCAATTGCCCCGCGAATACCGAGGGAAAGTCATCTGGCTCCATCTTCAAGGCATTAATAATCGAGCCAACCTCTGGCTCAATGGGCATAAAGTCGCCGACGCGAAACAAATCGCCGGCGCCTACAGAATTTACGAATTCAATGTCACAGACCTGGTCGAACCTGGCAAAGCCAATGTGATCGCAGCCGAAGTCTTCGCTCCGACTCCCGATGATTTGGCCGTCAACTGGGTGGACTGGAATCCCACTCCTCCCGACAAAAATATGGGTCTCTGGGGCGATGTTTCTTTGAGTGCCAGTGGCCCGGTGAGCGTGCGCTACCCAGCAGTGATGACCCATTTCGCTGACGATTCTCTGAAGCAGGCGGACCTGACCGTCAGGGCTGAATTGCAGAATGCTACGGCACAAGCGGTTGATGGTATTTTGCAGGCATCATTTGACAATGTGCATCTTGAGCAGAATATCCAGTTGCAGGCTAACGAGAAGCTCTCTGTTCAATTCGCTCCCGAGCAATACCCGCAACTGCGAATCAAGGATCCGAAAATCTGGTGGCCGGCGGAGATGGGAACGCCCAGCCTGCACCGCGTCACAGTGCGTTTCCTGGTGAACGGTCAGCTCTCTGATGAACAAGAGGCACGCTTCGGCATCCGCGAAGTGACTTCTGCGCTGACGCCGCAGAACTATCGGTTGTTCCGGATTAACGGCAAGCCGATTCTCATCCGCGGCGGCGCCTGGGACCACGACATGTTGCTGCGTCCCATGACTCACGAGCGATACAAGGCTCATTTTGAGTATGTCCGCCAGATGCACCTGAATACCATCAGGCAGGAAGGTCAACTCGAAACCGGCGAGTTCTACGACCTTGCCGATGAGTACGGCATTCTCATCATGGCTGGCTGGTGTTGTTGCGACGTCTGGGAACAGTGGGACAAATGGCGTCCCGGCACACTCGCTATCGCAACCGATTCGCTGCGCACCGAGATGCTCAAGATGCGCTCTCACCCCAGCATGTTGACTTGGCTGAACGGCAGCGATGGCCCGCCCCCGGCGGGTGTGGAACGCGCCTATCTTGAGGTCGAAAAGCAGGTCGGCTGGCCGAATCCAGTTGTGTCTTCGGCTTCGGATCAATCCACGGCCCTGACGGGGAAGTCCGGC
This sequence comes from uncultured Acidobacteriaceae bacterium, assembly GCA_963773675.1. Taxonomy (GTDB): domain Bacteria; phylum Acidobacteriota; class Terriglobia; order Terriglobales; family Acidobacteriaceae; genus Sulfotelmatobacter. Next base: position 67,459 of record CAVZCG010000005.1, on the reverse strand, counting down.
GTGAAGATGACCGGCCCCTACGACTACGAGCCCCCATCCTATTGGCTTGAAGATAAATCGAAGTGGGGTGGCGGTTGGGGTTACAACACCGAGACCGGGCCCGGGCCGGCGATTCCCCCGCTGGAGAGCCTGAAGAAGATGCTCCCCAAAGCGCATCTTTGGCCTGTCGACGAGTTCTGGAATTTTCACGGCGCCGGTGAGCGCTTCAAGGATCTTAACCGTTTCAACGAAGCGATGAATGCGACCTATGGCCCGCCGTCAGGTCTCGAAGACTATCTTCGCAAGGCGCAAGCCATTGCCTACGACGGAGAGCGCGCCATGTTCGAGGCCTACGGCCGCAACAAGTACACGTCCACCGGCGTGATTCAGTGGACGTTGAACAACGCGTGGCCATCGACTTACTGGCATCTCTACGACTACTACATGTATCCCGCCGGCGGCTATTTTGGCACCAGAAAAGCTTGCGAGCCATTGCACGTCCAGTATTCTTATGACGACCGCGGCGTGGTCGTGATCAACACGAGCCAACAACCGGCCGACGGGTTGACCGTCAGCGCGCAGGCGTTCGACTTCAATCTGGAAAAGCTCTTCGCACGCGAAGTAAAGGCGGACGCCGGACCCGACAGCTCTACAACCGCGCTAACGCTGCCGGATTTCTCTGCCCAATCGCCGAGCACGCTCTACTTCGTGAAGCTGGTTATTACGGACGCCGCTGGTAAAGAAGTAAGTTCCAACTTCTACTGGTTGCCCGCCAAGTCGGCGGTGATTGACTGGGACAACACGCCCGATTCCGCCTTCACTCCAGTCAAATCGTTCGAAGATTTGACCGCGCTGAACAAATTGCCAAGCGTCAAACTGCAACTCTCGGCCACGAGAGAGGAGACCGCGGCCAATGACCAAGTTCGCGTGAGCCTGCACAATCCATCGAAGAGTCTTGCCTTTCAGGTGCATGTCGGAATCCGCAACTCCGGCTCGGCCGAAGAGGTTCTGCCTGTGTTATGGGAGGACAACTACCTGACCCTGCTGCCCGGCGAATCCAGAACGCTCACCGCACGCTACCTTGGAAAAGATGCACTCAAGAAATCTGCGGAATTGGTGGTCGATGGCTGGAATGTCGAGGCCAGCACGATCGCGATCAAGGACTAATTTCTCATACGAGCAAACGATTCGGCGCTCCTCCTTGCATGCTCGCTCACGGTATGCCGGATAGCGGGCAAACCGGAATTTTGCGTAACTGGAAGAGAGCCTTCGCGACACGGTCCAGAAGTCGGCTTCGAGGAGATCGCCATTGATTTCCACAAATCCCGTTTCTGGGTAGCCGGTTAGCCGACGAGTCGGGAGCCATTGCGTGCTGGCGGGAACATTTCATTCGACCAGTTCTAGTCGGCCGCACCCGCGTAAGGGACGTTGCGGCCACCATAGCGACGCACTCGCAGGTTGGCCTGCTCGGCGTGAGCCAGAAAGCCTTCGAGCACGCACAAACGTGAGCAGTACTCGCCAATCATGGCTGAGGCTTCGTCGGTGAGAACTTTCTGGTAGGTGCAAGTCTTGATGAACTTGCCGACCCAAAGACCGCCCGTGTAGCGCGCCGCTTTGCCGGTAGGCAGCGTGTGGTTCGTGCCAATAACCTTATCGCCATACGCGACGTTCGTCCGGGGACCGAGAAACAGTGCACCATAGTTCTTCATGTTCTTGAAGAAGTAGTCCGGATCGCGGGTCATTACCTGGACGTGCTCCGAAGCGATGCGGTCAGCCTCCCGCACCATCTCCTCATCGGAGTCGCACACGATCACTTCGCCGTAGTCGCGCCAGGAAACGGAAGCCAACTCGGCCGTCGGCAAAATGGAAAGCAGGCGCTCGACCTCGGTCACGGTCTCACGGGCGAGTTTCTCGGATGTAGTGAGCAGGATGGCCGGCGTATTGAATCCGTGTTCGGCTTGGCCCAAGAGGTCGGTAGCGCAGAGCTCGCCGTCAACCGTTTCATCCGCAATGACCAGGGTTTCAGTCGGGCCAGCGATCAGATCAATACCTACACGGCCGAAAAGCTGGCGTTTGGCCTCTGCCACAAAGGCGTTGCCTGGTCCCACGATCATGGACACGGGAGCAATATTCTTGGTGCCGAGTGCCATGGCGGTGATCGCCTGAACCCCGCCCATGCAGTAGATCTCATCCGCTCCCCCGAGGTGCATGGCAGCAACCACGGCCGGGCTGGGTTTGCCATGATAAGGCGGCGAGGATGCGATCACGCGCGTTACTCCCGCGACTTTCGCCGTCACCACGCTCATGTGGGCCGAGGCCACCAGCGGATATTTTCCGCCTGGAACGTAGCAGCCCACCGAATCAACCGGCATGTTCTTGTGCCCGAGAATGACTCCCGGAAGAGTCTCTACTTCGACGTCACGCAACGCCGAACGCTGCGCTTGGGCGAAGTTGCGTACCTGGGCTTGAGCAAACTTGATGTCATCGAGGTTTCGCCGGGAAAGCTGAGAAAGACAACCCTCGATCTGCTGCTCCGAAAGCCGGAACGCAGGTGGGTTCCATTGGTCGAACTTTTCTGAAATTTCGCGCAAAGCGGTCTCGCCGCGACTTTCGATGTCTTCAACAATGCCGGTGACGATATCGCGAACCTTCTTCGCTTCGGCGGCGGTCAGCTCCGGTGCACGGCCGGTTTTCAGATGGCGTGGCATTAGGACCTCCTCTTGAACGAATTGCGTGCGACCGCGCGGCCCAGGGAAAATACGAGCCGGCCGTGCCTAGCCGACTGCCGAGACGGGTTCAGTGAGTTCGACCTCGGCGGTCGAACACTGATGCTGTTCCGCGGCATAGCCCGCTTTGTAATCTGCTTTGACCGCGTCCGATGCGGTTGGCAGCACCGGAAAGTCCCACCAGCCGACAACTTCCGAGGCGGCCACGGAAACATCCCGCGTGATGGGCACTTCGACCAGAGCAGGAGCGTTGGAGTCGAGGGCGCGCTTGATGGTAGGCCCAATCCCGTCCGCCGCCTGCACCTTGGCGGCAACATCGAAGCCAAACGATTTTGCCAATGCGACGAAGTCCACCGAGTATGGCCGTCCGTCGCCGCTGTGCTGGTTAAACTCGGAGCCGATCTGCCGCCCCATGAGATAGTTCTGCCCGTCGCGAATCGAGATATAGCCCGAATTGTTGAGCACCAGGAAAACGACCGGAATGTTGTACATCACGCAGATGGCGAGTTCCTGCACGCACATCATGAAGTCGCCGTCGCCGATGATGCACACGACCGGTGCATCCGGCTTGGCAAGCTTGGCGCCAATCGCGGCAGGAAGTGCAAAGCCCATCGACGAAAATGAACCGGAAGTGATGTGGGTTCGCGGTTCGTAAACCGGGAAGGCTTGCTTAGTGGTGCTCTGCGGGTGACCGGAGCCTACGGTCACGATCCCATGCCGCGGCATCACCTTGCGCAACTCCCGCAGTGTGCGCAGCATGGTGGTTGGGATACCATTGTAGGAGCGCCGCCGCTCCAGTTTCTTTTCCCACTCCTGCTTCAATCCTTCGAGATCGCTCAGATAAGAAGTTCGGGCTGCACGTGCTTTACGGGCCTGCTCGTCCGAGATCCCGGCCAGCATGTCGGCAAGCGCCAACTTGCAGTCGGCCACGATGCCTACATCAGCGGGATAGTTTTTCCCGATCTCACGCGGATCGATGTCGACCTGAATTAGTTTGGTATCCGGAATCGAGAAGGTGACACCCTTGCGGTAAGACGATGCCGACCAATCGGTGAAGCGGCAGCCGAGGGAAAGGAGGACATCGGCGTTTGCCGCCGTGTGATTGCCGGGCAGCGATCCTGGCCAACCAGCGGTCCCGGCGCACATCGAATTGTCCTCCGCGATCGCACCTTTGCCGTTCCAGGTAAAGACCACCGGGATGCCAAGTTTCTCGACCAACGAAGTCAGCTCGGGCGTGGCATTGGCACTGATGGCCCCGCCGCCTACGACAACGCAAGGTCGTTTGGCAGTAAGCAGGAGCTTAATGGCAGCTTCGATGGCTTGGGCATCCGCCCGCGGTTTCCCGACCGGCAGGCGCTGGTCGAGTTCTGCTACGTCAATGTCCGTCGTCTCTACCTGGACATCAAGCGGCAGTTCCATATGTACTGGGCCCGGACGGCCGGTCAACATCGCATTCCATGCGCGATGCATCACGAAGGGAACCTGATCGGCGCGGATCACATCAAAGGTGCGCTTCGTCACCGCTGCGGCGATGTGCGGAAAATCGGGCGAGGCAACCCGGTCGAGCTCCTGCATGACGCCGTGTCCACGCATGTGCGTGGCAGCGCTGCCAGTGATGAGCAGAAGCGCCGTCGAATCGCAATGTGCGGTTGCCAGTCCGATGACGGTGTTGGTCGCGCCAGGGCCGATCGATGTGCAAGCCGCGATGGGCTGGCCTGTGACTCGGTAGTGCGCATCGGCGATGTGGACCGCATTCTGCTCGTGCATCACTTGGATGAAAGGCAACTTGGAGACCGGATCGTTGAAGGCGTCGATCACGCTCCAATTGCCGTGCCCCGGCAGACCGGTGACATAAGGAACTCCGTATGCCTTGAGAGCTTTTCCGATCAGCTGTCCCACGGTGAGTCGCATAACCAACCTCCTCGTTCCAACCTTCTTTTCTGCGGGGCTATTCTACTCTTGGCCCAATCGGGACGCGAACTGGCGGGGTCAGGGCAGCGCACTGGAAAGGCTGCGACTGCTGCCTGGTTGTATAATCCAGCCGACCTGAAGGAGCGAACTCAACATGAATCGGCGCACATTTCTCTTGCAGTCCGGCCAGTTGCTCGCGTTTGCAGGTCTGGCTCCCAGCATGTTCGGTGAGAATCCAATGCCCGAATTGAATCAGCGTCGCCCTCTTTCTTTTTCCAATGACTGGATCGAAAGCGCCCTGGTAACGGCAGTCCGTGACATGCCGCTTGAGGATGCGGTCGTCGTAAACCTGTCCACCGCCGCTTTGCGTTACCGGGCAGGAGGAGATCACGGAATCATTCTGCCCTGGAAATCAACCATCCTGCGGAATTGCACGATTGAGAGTGCGGAGTCGGCTGCGCTGCTTCACCTTCGTCAGCGCACGAATCTTGGGGGTGTTGCTCTGGGTTGGGAGTGGTACGGTCGTCACAATACGCAGTTTCCTCGTGGCACTCCTCTCTATGTCTCACCCCAGGACGACATCGGAGATATAGAACTGGATCCGATGGCTGCGTTCGGTTATATGACTTTACCATCGCCTTCGAAGCGACGATATCGACTCAAGTTGAATCTATGGTATACGCCCGAGGAAACGGACTGCGGAATTCACACCGGCCACCAGTTTCTGGAAGTACATACGCAAATCCTCGGCACCGGTCACATGCAGAAGTTTCGGGAGAAAAATGCAGACACGCTTTATGAAGACGTGTTAATGCCCGTCGGATTCACTCATGACCCGTTCTTTTCTGTTGCCGACGACCGCACTTTCACTTATCCATGGCACCGTTATTACGCGGACACGGACTGCATCTGGATGGCTATCGAACTGCATCCGTTGACTTAATAAAGGAGAACCACGTGTCAAAAACTTGGGAGCATTACCATCACGCCGCTCGTCATCATGAGATGGCGGCCTACCATTTCAATGAGGCTGCGAAACACGGCCAGGCCGAGGAGCACGAAAGGGCGGCGCACCATGCGTACCTTGCTCATGGTCATTGTCAGCATGCAGTTCACCATGACGCCGAGGCAGCGAAGCTGCATGCCGAGCAATGCGCCAGCCTGGTGACGCCAGCCTCCGCACAAGCAGGCCAAAAAAAGAGTGCAGCTTAAACAACTATGATCGGCGCGGGTTCACTTTCTGGACTCGCGCCGTTTTTCTTGCGCGCACCAACAGTGGCGGACTCGGAAATTGACTTAGCCGATTGAATTGCGACTTTCCCAAAAAGTGAGCCGTAGTGCACAGACCTGACATTGTGTCCGTGGCATCCTTCCCTATGACGCTCGACGCGTCGCCTTACTCCACGCAGCCCGTAGCAATGAGGTTTATCGGGCAATCGAAGGATGATCTGGCAAGGTGGTTAAAATGCGTATCTCCCGTTTTCTGTTGCTCGCAGTTCTGTTAATGGCCATACCGGCCTCCTTATTCGCGCAGTTCGGCGTGTCGATTACGATCGCTCCCCCCGCGCTGCCTGTTTACGAGCAGCCCATGATCCCCTCCGCTGGTTATTTGTGGACGCCCGGCTATTGGTCGTACGGGGATGAAGGCTACTTCTGGGTGCCTGGCACATGGGTCGAGCCGCCTACCGCTGGTTTGCTCTGGACTCCCGGTTATTGGGGTTGGGGCGGTGATGCATTTGCCTGGAACGAAGGCTACTGGGGCCAAAGTGTCGGCTTCTACGGTGGCGTCAACTACGGCTTCGGCTACGGTGGTGTTGGCTATGGGGGCGGATATTGGAACAACGGAGCCTTCTTCTACAACCGCTCGGTAAATAATGTGAACGTAACGAACATCACCAATGTCTATAGCAAGACGGTGATCAACGAAACCACGGTGAACCATGTCAGCTATAACGGCGGTACCGGTGGAATTACCTCCCGCCCGACCGCAGTGGAAGAGACCGCAATGCACCAGTCACACACGCCGGCAACCGCAATGCAAACCCAGCATGTGCATGCCGCCAGCACCAACCACCAGCTTTTGGCGTCCGTGAACCAAGGCCGGCCGGCAGTTGCTGCGACCGCGAAGCCCGGCGAGTTTAGCGGTTCTGGGGTGGTAGCGGCGAAAGAGGCGGGAGCACCGTACAAGGCTCCTGTAGCCGAGAACAAGGCCGCTGAAAGTAAGGCGACCGAGAACAAGGCAGCCGAGAATAAGGCCGCTGAAAGTAAGGCGACCGAGAACAAGGCAGCCGAGAATAAGGCCGCTGAAAGTAAGGCGACCGAGAACAAGGCAACCGAGAATAAGGCCGCTGAAAGTAAGGCGACCGAGAACAAGGCAGCCGAGAATAAGGCCGCTGAAAGTAAGGCGACCGAGAACAAGGCAACCGAGAATAAGGCCGCTGAAAGTAAGGCGACCGAGAACAAGGCAGCCGAGAATAAGGCCGCTGAAAGTAAGGCGACCGAGAACAAGGCAGCCGAGAATAAGGCCGCTGAAAGTAAGGCGACCGAGAACAAGGCAACCGAGAATAAGGCCGCTGAAAGTAAGGCGACCGAGAACAAGGCAGCCGAGAATAAGGCCGCTGAAAGTAAGGCGACCGAGAACAAGGCGGCTGAGAGCAAGGCCGCAACAACTCGCACGAACGAGAACAAAGCGGCTGAGAACAAGGCAGCTACAACTCGGGCGACCGAAAACAAGGCAGCCGAGAGTAAAGCGGCTACGACTCGCACGAACGAGAACAAGGCAGCTGAGAACAAAGCGGCTACGACTCGTACGGATCAGAACAAGGCAGCTGAGAACAAAGCGGCTACAACTCACACAAACGAGAACAAGGCAGCGAAGCCCAAGGAGGCTCGTCCACCCAGTGAGTCCAAGCCGACTACCGCTCATGCGCAGCCGGCGCCTCATCAACAGACTGCACCCCGCGCTGAAGCCGCGCCCCGTGCGCAGCCTTCTCCCCGTCCGGCAGTGACAGCTCATGCGCAGCCGGCCCAGCATCCTGCGAAAGAAGCGCCCAAGGCCGAAGATCGCCCTCGGAATTAGCAAATTGACTGCGATATATTTGCGTCAGTCTTTCGAGGCGTAAAAAAGTCGATTGACTCTGTATCGGCGCGGGTCCCATCCTTGGGACCCGCGTCATTTTTTTATCCGACTCCACGTAGGGAATCGAAGGGGAATAAAGCGTTGTAGGGATGCGATCCACTTCTGTTGCCACCTTCGCGTGCCTTGCTACCGCGACGGGTCCGAACGGTGCGGGAACACTTGGGAAGCGCAATACTTCAGGCCGGGGGCCGAGTCAGACGATTCTGGGAGTGAACGTTTCAAGGTTTCAAGAAGGGAAAGAAGAGAGAGACACTATCCCTAAGCCTTCGGCTTAGTCCGGTGCAGAGGGTCCGGGAACTGCGAATGCCGCTCGAGCGAAGTCGAACAGAATCCGGGAGTGTTCGAATCGGATCAGACCCTCGTTCGAAGAAGCACGAGGAATCCTAGCTGCAACCCTATGCGTGCTCAATGGCGGGCGATTTCGCGCGTTTGCTGTCGCGGATTTGTTCCGTGGTGAACATGCCTCCGCAAACGCTGCAACGCCAGCCAGGAGATGCGGCGAGAGTGATTACTCGCACTCCCTGCTGATCGGCGCGCCTGGCCCTCATCAGTTCGCTACTGCAGTGTGGACACTCTCGTTGAATCATAATCTCCAACAGAAGGAACGTTTCTTCACCCTATGAAGAATTAGTTGCTTGGACGGATCGTACGCGCCTCTTCAGTCGTGAGGCGGGAAGGATCGCAATAGCCGTGCCCTTTCAGACAAGCCGCGTAATTGCGCTTGTGCTCGGCGTCGGCCAGTGTCTTGGCTTCCGGAGCTGTCAGTTTTGTGTAGTCACAAGTTTCCTGTCCGTCTTTGCAAGCCGAGAGGTTGCGCTGATGTTCTGAGGAGGCTGTTTGTTTGGCTTGCAGCGGAGTGAGTTTGGAGTAATCGCACTCGTCCCACCCGTTCTCGCAATTCTGAGCGTTGCGCTGATGTTCTGCGGCGGTCGCGTCTCTGGTTTGCGAAGGGGATAACTGGGCGTGATCGCATTGCCCAGAACCGTTCTCACAATCGGATGCATTGAGCTGGCTCCGGGCGATGTTAACTTTCCCGGTCTCCGACAGGGTCAGTCGGGAGCGATCGCAAGCTCCCGTTCCGTCCTTGCAGGCAGTGAAGTTACGCTGTTGCTCGGCTGCGGTCATTTCACGGGCTTCCGACGCGGTCAGCTTGGAGCGGTCGCAGGACTGCATCCCGTCGTTACAGTCGGTTACATTCCGCTGGTGATCGGCCACGGCCAACGCCACAGTCTCGGGCTCTGAGAGGCTCGATCGATCGCAGGAATCGTAGTGGTTCCTGCAATTTGCAACATTACGCCCATGGATCGCGAGAGCTACTTCCGCTGATTGAGGAGCGCTCAGCCTGGACCGGTCACAGGTTTCGCGACCAGCTTTGCAGGCTTCGAGATTCTGCGAAAGATCGGGCGACTGAGCAAACGCAAGAACTGGCCAGAGGCCAAGACACGCCACTGGCGCCCAAAGAAATTTCCGGAGAATCGCTTTCATCGTGTCCGCCCTTCGAAAGACTAAAACCTCATCGGCACCGAGAAGCGGGTGTCGGCTATGGTTGCGCTGACCGGAACTCGGTAAGCGGTTCCGGTCAGCGCAACAAATTGTCTTGCCGACGCGCGTTCTGATACAAACTTACTGCTTGTTGTCTTCTCTTGCCTCAGCAACATGGGCCTGGTGGCCGGCTTCGGATACAGCCTTTACAAACGCATCTGCGCTTGCGGGAGTTGCGGCCTTGCCCGAAAGAATGTTGCGGAACATCATGTGATGGCCGTAGATGGCGCGAGTCGAGTCGTTGTCCTGCTCGATAACCGCACCCTCCAACGTCAGGCCGGCGAAAACGCCTTTCGAGCGCGAGTAGGTCAGAACTTCAGTGTTCAGCAATACGTCAGTTCCGGCGGAAGTGTGACGGCCGACCGGGCCCGCCGCAACTGATCCTTCGCCGGTGAGTTCGAACTTGGTCGAAAGCAGGTGCTGTAAACCGCGATCGTTCATGACGAGCATGACCAGGTCAACTCCTTCGACTCCAATCTGCAATCCCCAGCTGCCGCCGCCAACGGAGACGAATGCCGGAGCGCTCCAGCCTTCAGGCGTACGGCACGAGGCCACTCCCCGACCGTGTTTGCCACCAAATATGAAGCCGCCTTTGAGCAGGTTTGGCACTACGACGATGCACTTTGCACCACTCAACACTTCCTCGGGGATCCCTTTGTCCGGCGTTGACATGATCGATTGCAGAACTTCCACCGACTTTTGCATGCGGTCGACCGTATCCTCCCGGTCCGAGCCGGCGAATGCGTAGGTTCCGAACATGCCCATGACGCCCATCAACAGCAGTGACATTGTTTTTCTCATGAAAGTTTTTCCTTTAGGTGCTGGCAGAACTAAGAGGAGAAAGCTTCAGATAGCTGACTTAGTTCAGAGGACCTGAAAGAGAGAGAAGAAGTGCTCGTCTCTAGTATCAGGATCGCTCAGGCAGAGAGGAATAGCTGGTCTGAATTGCTCACTCTGGTCCTATACGCCTCAGCAGATTTACCGATCTCACTGGACCGATCGGAGTTTTGCGCACATGTGAGCAATCCGGCTCAGAATCGCCCAGTCAATCCTGTCATGGTTAGGTCTCGGAAAGATGAAGAAGGTGAATCGATGGAACCCATGCTAGGTTCGTTCCGCCATCGACTGCGCAGACGGCTGGCTTACGTCGCCGATCTATTTGGGAAGTTCCAGGCAACACTCGCACCCCAGGCCCAGCAAGTCGGATTACAAAGGATGTGCCCGTTTTGCGGACTGATCACGCCGCGAGCCAAGCGGCTCTGTTTAGAGTGCGGGAAGCCGCTTAGAGCCCTTCCAGTCGAGCGGAAGGATGCACGCCAAGGGTAATACATAAGGAGATTGATATGCTTTGGACAATTGTTGCTGTGCTTCTGATTCTTTGGCTGCTGGGCTTCAGCCTGCATGTTGCCGGAGGCCTGATTCACCTGCTGCTGGTGGTAGCGCTGATTGTTATAGTCATCAACTTGGTTAGCGGCCGCCGAGGCACGGCCTGAAAGCTCGCGGAAGAGACGGGGGATTGAGCGGGAGCGAACAGTCCACGGGATTACGCCCGGACCCTGCTCATCTGGGTCAGAATTTGACACTCCCATCCAGAATGTTTCTCCACGCGCTTGACGAGAAAGGCGCATCCCTCTCGTCTGTCGCCGGTTGGCCAATATTTTCGCGGGATTGCCCCGGGCCTCTCCGAAAGCTGCCGGAACCACGATGACGTACCGGCGTGCGCGCCCTCAGCGCCGCTTTATCGCGTAGGCTGGGTTTCACATTCAAGACAAAATGGACGGTAGCCCACAGGAAGTGAGGGCCGTCGGACTTGGTCACAAGAGCATCAACGGACTTGAGCGCTCCGTCAGGCAGCTCGAGGTGCTCCGCCAGCATGACGATTGGGATCTGCGGCTTGACCTTCCTGATTTCAGCTGCGACGACTGCGCCATCCAATAGGCCCAGATGATACTCGATCACAATTGCATCCACGGCTCGCGACATCAAAAGCCTAAGCCCCTCCGAACCGTTGGTAGCGGTGACCAGTTCATATCCGTTTTCTTGCAGTAGGGTCAATTGAGCAGGATCGCGGTGTATGCAAAGCAGGGTGCTGTTGGTAGCCATGCTAATCAAGGTATATACGGCGGCTTCCGGCAATTCTGCCCAAAATTGCTCACAGGCGAGTGACGTAGGAACCGAGCAATACTGACCAGAAGTTCGCATTCAGAGAGGCTAGCGTTGGATGCATATCTTTTTCCGCTGTAAGACCTCTATGAAAAAACAATACCTTCACCTCTCCGTTTATCCTTGTGATACATGCACCGGCCCCGTCGTCGCCGGCTCTACCGCGGCTCGCGAGAACGAAATATCGAAAGAGATCGATATCCGGCAAGTGGGAGCCATCTGTCTGTCGTGCGGCCACCGCCAGGACAAAGCAACTGAGCCGGCGCGTGCGTGTCATGTGTTGCCGATTGCATGGGAGACGGTGGGAGTGATCCCGGCCCGTTCGCTAAAGGGCGCCTTCGTGGAGGCACTCAATCGTGCAGAACTACATTGAGCAGAGAGCTGTGGACCTGCAGAGCGCCTTCCGTCCCGCCCGCATAGTGGATGAAGCCGAGCTTTCTAAACCGGTTCATGAAGAAGCTCACGCGGGAACGAGTGGTCCCTACCATCTCGGCCAGCGTTTCCTGACTGATCTTAGGGACGACGGTTTCCGGGATGCCTTCCTTGCCGAAATGAGCGAGTAATAAAAGGACGCGTGCCAGGCGTTTCTCGCTGGAGTTGAAAAGTTGGTCGACAAGATCCTCTTCGTAACGGATATTCCGGCTCAGCAAATAGGCCACGAACAGTTCGGAAAGCGCGGGTTCGCGGTGAAGTGCTTCCATCATCGTCTTCTTCTCTACGCGGAGAATCTCGCAATCCGTCATTGCAGCCGCTGAGCCCATGCGCAGAAGCTGACCTGCCAACGAACCTTCACCGAAGAAGTTGCCCTCGCCTACGATAGCGATTGTCGCTTCCTTGCCGATCTTGGATACGACGGTGAGTCGCACCTTGCCTTCTTGAACATAGAAGACAGCATCTGCGCCGTCCCCTTGCACAAAAATTACTTGCTTCTTTGGAACAGACAGAATCTTCCGGCCGTCGCCGATAGTGGCGAGGAAGGTGTTGGGATCGAATCCACCGTTCTTCTTGACTGCTAGTGCGGCGCTCATCTTCGCTAAGTATAGTCCGCAGCATGCCGCGCAGACCGCATAAATCGTGACTATCGAATAATTTGCAAAGTGAGCTTTTCTGCACAGTATGTCGGTGAGAGACGGATGATACTAAAAGATTGGTTACGGGATGGCACCCCGCCCGCAGACCTTTTTCCCCGGAGGAGCAATGCCACAAACCGTTCAAGCCGGCACGATTCTGATGAAAGATTGGCCTGCGATGACGCAGCTTCTTGGCCTCGAGAGTGAACCGTGTTCTGGTGAATGGAGCGTGCTCAAGGTTCTCGATGGCTTCACGCTGGATCGCAAGATCCATGCTGCCGGATGGAATTTCTTTTTTATCGCGGCAGAAGTCAAGGTGATGTTCTTTGGTTCTCTTGGAGCCGTGAAAATCCAGAACGCATTGAAGCGAATCTTAGAGAAGGTCAAGCCGCAACAGTTCAATGGATTGGAAATAACCCAAATTGTTGCCAGACGTTTCCTGGGCGTACCCTACGTAACCGTTTCTGCGCACTCGCGCCATATGCAACAGAGCTGCTATCTCGACAGCGCCGTGGCCCGGCAGACCTTCCAGCGCAATGCGGAATGGGCCAGAAGTTAGGCGTAGCTAGGAAAGCCGAAGGGAGAATTTATGTCACGTGACGAAAATCAGAGTCTTGAGCAAATTCTTGAATCTGCCGTTGTCGTGTCGTGGGCAGACCTGATGCACGGAACCGATGCTGGCTTGATTCATATTGAATACGGTTTCGCTCCGGGAGGCACCTTGGACTATCTGAAAGTCTGGTCGTCCCTAACCCGTGGCCATTGGCTTCTGGCTTGTGAGTACTGGATGTCGCCTTCTACGTTTCACGGCACCGGCATCACCTTCGATAATGGATACCAGTCGGAGGGCTTGGCTCACGTTCTGGGATTTGTCATGCAGCACCAGGACGCGTTCTTACTGCCGCAGAACCTTGGCCGTCAAGGATTGCTCCAAATATCTACACCCACGTTAGAGGAAAGCACGGTGGCCACCGTGTCGGTGAAACACGCCTTCGATCGTCTCGGCTCAGCTCTCGCCGAACCAGCGGTGGCCTGAGTCTACAGGACCTTCACTTTTCCGAGCCCGCCAAACGCCGATCCCGATGTGGTTCGGTGCGCGGTAGGCCGGTACTAAGCTCACACTTCTCACCCGGCTTCGCGCCACAGGTAGGGCAACGAACCGACAGGGCCAGCTTCTGTTTGGCTTTCATGGCTACACAATGCACCTTTGCTCACCAGCAAGATGGTCAATAGTGACCAGTCCGCGAGGCCACATTCAGTGGATACTGACACGAGGAAAATTTCAAACCCAGCGCTGTGATTCTCTCGAGTCAATCTTACGATTGGCCTCTTGCAGCCCGGTTTTCGTTGAAGTCATGGACGCAATGTTGCTACCAAAAACAGTGCTACCAAACGCCCCTTTAGAATTAGTCGGCCCGCGCCCCGTGATGCGGGACGAGGCCGTAGCGGCGCGGGGACGACTGAACGCGAAGCCATCCCTACCGAGCCGAATCGCGGTGATCGGGAATTATCTTCCCCGACATTGTGGAATCGCCACATTCACCACCGACCTGTGCAGCGCCATCGCCGCAGAGTACGGGACAGCTCAGTTGCTGGCGCTCCCGGTCAATGACACCGAAGAAGGATATGACTATCCTTCGCGCGTGCGATGGTCGCTCGCCCAGGACGACGTGAAGTCCTATCAGGAAGCCGCTGAATTTCTGAACTTCAACAACATCGACATGGTGTGCCTGCAGCACGAGTATGGAATCTTCGGCGGCCCAGCCGGGAGTCACATTTTGCATCTGCTGCGTGGCCTGAAGATGCCCGTGGTCACAACGCTACATACAGTTCTGCGTGAGCCTGATCACAACCAACTGATGGTCATGGAAGAAATCGTGGAGCTTTCCGACCGCCTGGTTGTCATGAGCCAACTTTCCTCCCAGTTTTTGCAGGAAATCTTCAAGGTACCGGGCAGCAAGATCGACATGGTGCCGCATGGAGTCCCAGACCTGCCGTTCCTGGATCCGAATTTCTATAAAGACCGCTTTGGGGTGGAGGGGAAAGCGGTCCTGCTCACTTTCGGCCTGCTATCGCCCAACAAAGGAATCGAAAACGTGATTCAAGCGCTACCGCGGATTCTGTCCAAACACAAGAATGTCGCTTACATCGTCGCGGGTGCGACTCATCCTCACATTCTGCGCCGCGAGGGGGACAAGTATCGGGCCAGCTTGCAGGCTTTGGCGAAAGAAATAGGCGTGGAGTCGCAGGTGCTCTTCCACAACCGCTTCGTCAGTCCGGAGGAAATGGTCGAATTCATCGGCGCCGCGGACATTTACATCACGCCTTATCGGCATGAGGCGCAAGTAGTCTCGGGGACACTTGCCTATGCACTCGGCGCCGGCAAGGCGATCATCTCGACTCCCTATTGGCACGCGATCGAGTTGTTGGATGACCGTAGAGGTGCGCTGGTCCCATTCCAGAATCCCGACGCGATTGCGCAAAAGACAATTGAACTGCTGGACACACCCGCGACTCGCCACGCGATGCGGAAGCGCGCCTATCTGTTTGCGCGCGAAATGGTCTGGAAAAGAGTGGCGCAGGGTTACATGGAAAGTTTCGCGCGAGTGCGCAGTGATCGCATGGAAAAACCAAAAGTCCAGTTCGCGGCCCGGATGATTCCGAAGTCGTTGGATCAGTTGCCCGAACTGAAGTTGGATCACTTGAATCGTCTAACCGACGACACCGGGATGTTGCAGCACTCGATCTTCACCATCCCGAACCGCAGAGAAGGCTATACCACGGATGATAATGCTCGAGCCCTGATACTTGCGGTGATGCTGGAGCAGCTGGATAAGTATCAACTTGTATCCGCAGATTCCTCGAGTCTGTATCTCTCATTTTTGGAGCATGCCTTTAACCCGGCGAAGGGTAGATTCAGGAACTTTCTGCGGTATGATCGCCGGTGGATCGAACCTCTCGGCTCTGAAGACTCACACGGACGCGCATTGTGGGCCCTTGGAACGGTTCTAGGCCGATCCCAAAATCAGGGACTCAGGGGCGCTGCGGGCCGTCTGTTCGAATTCTCTCTTCCTGCCTCTGTGGAATTCGGCAGTCCGCGTGCGTGGGCCTACACCCTCCTTGGAATTCAGGAATATCTCACTTCGTATCCGGGAGATCGCGACGTGCAAAAAGTCCGATCTGCCCTCAGCCGACGCCTGCTCGAAATGTATGAATCAGTCCGAAGGCCAGATTGGAAATGGTTCGAGAACGTTCTAGCGTACGGAAATGCGAGATTATCCCAGTCTTTGCTGCTAGTGGGCGCAGCTTGCTCGGATAATCGCATGATTTCCGCCGGTCTGGAATCACTCGACTGGCTGTCAAAGGCGCAACGCTGCGAAATTAACGGCCACTTCGTTCCGATCGGTTCGCAAGGCTTCTATCGCAAGGACAGCGGGAAGGCCCGCTTCGATCAGCAGCCGCTTGAAGCAGCCGGCGCGGTGTCCGCTTGTTTGCAAGCGTACCGCGTCACTGGCGACAGCCGATGGCGCAACGAAGCTTGGTCGGCCTTCAATTGGTTCCTTGGCGACAACGATCTCCAACTGCCTCTTTATGATTCCGTCACCGGTGGCTGCCGTGACGGCTTGCATCCCGACCGCGCCAACGAGAACCAGGGGGCAGAATCGACGCTATCATTCCTGATGGCGCTCCTTGAAATGCAATCTCTGCAAGAGCCGAAACAAAAGGAAATCCTTTCATGACTGTACCCGCAGAAAAGCCAGTGAGCCTGCTGAGCACTCGCTTCGAACCACTGCTTCTTCGCCATCCCTCGAACCCGATCCTGACAAGTAAAGACTGGCCATATCCCATCAACAGCGTCTTCAATGCAGGTGCAACGCTGCTGGCGGACGGCACGACGCTACTGCTTTGCCGCGTGGAAGATCGCCGCGGCTTGTCGCATCTTTGCGCGGCGCGCTCTCGCAACGGCGTCGATGGATGGCAGATCGATACCCAGCCCACATTGATGCCCGACCCCAAGAACTATCCGGAGGAGATCTGGGGCATCGAAGATCCTCGCATCACCTTCGTCCCCGAACTGCAGCAATACGTGGTTACCTACACCTCCTATTCGCGCGGAGGTCCCGGAGTGTCGCTGGCACTGACGAAAGATTTCCGCACTTTCGAAAGATTCGGCGTAATTATGCCACCCGACGACAAAGACTCTGCGCTTCTGCCGCGGAGAATCGACGGGTGCTGGGCGCTGATTCATCGTCCCATGACGACCCTCGGTTCACACATGTGGATTTCCTACTCGCCCGACCTGCGTTATTGGGGCAGGCATCGGCTGATGCTGGAAGCTCGCCGCGGCGCCTGGTGGGATGCTAATAAAATCGGTTTGTCGCCGCCACCCATCGAGACTTCCAGAGGATGGCTCGTCTTCTACCACGGAGTGCGGCACACGCCTTCGGGATGTCTGTATCGACTGGGCCTGGCTCTGTTCGCTCTGGAGAATCCCGAGAAATGCCTGCTGCGGGGAGATTCGTGGATCTTCGGGCCCGAGGCTGAGTACGAACGCCATGGCGACGTTGACGATGTCGTGTTCCCGTGCGGATACACTTTGGATGCCGATGGCGACACACTCAATATTTACTACGGAGCCGCGGACTGTGCGATCGCCCTCGCTCGGGCCAGTGTGCGCTCTCTGCTGGATTGGCTGGACGCCAATGGAAGTTGCGAACGCCGGCAGCGGGCGCAGGATTTGTGAAATTGCTCGCGGCTTTCAGGTCATCTTTGGCTGCCGCAGCATCTGAACCTGATTTTCACTTGTGAGCTATCTTGCTCAGACGCACAACTCTCGACCTGTCATTCTTCTTGTACTGATTGGGGGTGCGAGCGGCGAGTCTTGATTCGCAGCTCTCATTCGTAAGCCGGGGTCGGGCCAATCAGCATTCTTCATCCGTGTGCATGCCGCCAAACCTTGCGGCAAACACGATTCGACTCTACGAGTTCCCGAAAATCGAAATCAGGGCAACCCCTCCAGGCGGATGAAGAGGCGTTAGCTCGCAAGATCAAGATAAGGAGAGCAACAATCATGCCTTTAATTCAACTCCTGGAAGTTCTGATCGTGGTGGGTGTACTGCTGTGGCTGGTGAATCGTTTTATCCCCATGCAGTCATCCATCAAGTCCATTTTGAACGGCGTCGTGGTCATTGCCGTGGTTTTGTGGCTGCTTAATGTCTTTGGCTTGTTTCACTCGCTTTCCGGTATCCGTCTCGGAAAGGGATGAGGTGCTGCGTCCGCTACAAGGTGCATTACGAAGGCCGCCAAACTCTAGAAGAACGCAACACGGCAGATACCTGCCACAAGGAGATAGTGTGATGAAAAAGCTTTTGCTCGCCGCAACAATCGTGCTGAGTTTCCCTGCGCTGGCTCAAACCAATTCTCAAACAACTCTAACCGTCGAGCCGATGAGTGCGACGCCGATATTCCGAGTAACCGTGATCAGCCGCAGTGTGCAAGCGGTCAACTACGAGCATCGCAGCGGATCTTCGAAGCTGGATTTCGCCGGAACCGACCTGATGCCTTCCGCGAACGGCGTAGCGGAAGTAAATAGCAAGCGCGGATCCATTGCGATCGCGGCGGAATTTGGCAATTTGCAAAAGCCGACGACGTTCGGCAATGAGTATCTGACTTACGTTCTGTGGGCGATTTCGCCCGAAGGCCGCGCGGTGAATCTGGGCGAAGTCCTGCTCGGCGGCAACCATCGCAGCAAGCTGAACGTCACCACGGATCTTCAAGCATTCGCTCTGATTGTCACCGCAGAACCGTACTACGCCGTCCGGCAGCCGAGCAACGTGGTGATTCTCGAAAACGTAGTTCGCGAAAGCACCAAGGGAACTACAGAAGCAGTGAACGCAAAGTACGAACTGATGGAACGTGGCGGCTACATCCCCACCGGCTACAAGTTTGACCCCGTGATCCTGAATGCCAAGTTGCCGCTGGAATTCTTTGAGGCGCGGAATGCACTGCGCATCGCTCAATCCGAGGGAGCCGAGCAGTATGCCAGTGACAGCTATCAGCGCGCCGTCAAGCTTATGAACGATGCTGATGGCTATGCGACAGACAAGCACATCGATAAGAAACCACTGATCGCGGTTTCCCGTGAAGCGGTGCAGACCGCCGAAGATGCACGCGCCATAGCAGTCAAGAAAATGGACGATGTGCGTTTGGCCAATGAACGCCAGGACTCAGCGGACGCGCAGGCGCAATCGCAACAGCAAGCGGAAGACGCTCGCCGACAGAAGGAGCAAGCTGACTCCGATGCCGCCAAAGCCCGCAGAGACGCGGCGGATGCACAAGCCGCAACCGCGAAGGCTCAATCCGATATGGCAGAAAGCCAGGCCGCCTCGGCAAACGCAGTTTCGGCGGCTCAGGCGGATGCTGAACAATCCCGCTTGGCCGCACAACAGGCACAGTTGAACGCGCAACAGGCGGACACCGATAAGGCAGCGATGCGAGCAAAGTTGTCCGAACAACTGAATTCGATTCTTCAGACTCGCGACAGCGCGCGCGGGCTCATCGTCAGCATGTCCGATGTTCTGTTTGACACCGGAAAGTTTTCATTGAAGCCAGGAGCCCGCGAGAAGCTGGCAAAAGTCGCCGGCATTCTGCTCGCCTATCCTGGGCTCAACATTGAAGTCGGCGGATACACCGATAACGTCGGCGGCGATGCTATGAACCAAACGCTATCGGAGAATCGCGCGGGATCAGTACGCGATTACTTGGTACAGCAAGGCGTATCCACGAATTCGGTGTCGGCCAGAGGTTTCGGCAACACGTCGCCGGTGGCTTCCAACGACAACTCTGCCGGACGGCAGCAGAACCGCAGAGTGGAACTTCTCGTGTCCGGCGATGCTATCGGTAGCCCGGTCAATGCAACCACAGGAAGCTTGCAGTAAGGCAAGAAAAACCGGTAATTCGATCATGGAGGCAACAAGTCATGAAATTCGTTGGAGCCATCAGCACCGCAGTTCTCTCTTTGTCCCTCGGAATCAGTATTCCGGCATACGCACAACAAGAGCAGCACGACCAGCAGGAAGAAAACAAAGACAAGCCTGCGCAGGAAAAGGAGAACAAGGCACAACCGGAAAAATCCGCGAAGCCGGAAGAGAAAAACGCGCGGCAGGAAGAGAAGGGCGCCAAGCCGGAAGAGAAGAATGCGCAGCAGCAAGAGAAGAGCGCCAGGCCGGAAGAGAAGAATGCGCAGGAACAACATGCCCAACAGTCCAAGCCCGAACAGAAGGAAGAGCACGCCAGCGCTGGCCGCATTCCCGCCGACCGCTTCAAGGCCAATTTCGGACGCGAACATAGCTTTCGGGTCAGCGAAGGCGATTACCGCAACCACCGCTTCCAATACGGTGGCTATTGGTTCGGTTTCGCCTCTGTGTGGCCGAGCAACTGGCTGTACACGCAAGATGTTTATGTGGTCGAAATTGACGGCGTGTACTACCTGTGTAATGCGAGCTATCCGGGTGTGAACCTCACGCTCACCGTCACGCTGTAGCGCGATCCGGCGTTAACGAAAAGGCGCGGGCCCTTGGCCCGCACCTTTCCCCTCATCACAAGGAAAAAAGGAGCAAGACATGCTTGGAACTATATTGATCGTGATTCTGATTTTGGCACTTCTGGGAGCGCTGCCACGATGGTCGCATAGTCGGGACTGGGGTTACGCACCGACCGGCGGTGTGGGACTGATCCTTTTCGTCGTTATCGTTCTCCTAGTTCTCGGGCGGATTTGAGCCGTGCCTAACGCACCAAGGTTCGACTCTGTTTTAGTTGCGCCCCGGACCTTTTCGAACGGGTTGGACGAAGTGGGGTAGCGGGTTAACCGGGAGGTGTTCCACGGCAGAAGCAGCCATTTGTGAAGTTGACCGCGGCGTACGAACATCGGTCGACGCGGTCAGAAGAAATGGAAAATCCCAAGCGCAACCTCTTTAATGGCGACGGCCCTGGTTTTGCAGGGCGACACTTACCTCCAAGCCAAGGTAGTAACCGAAGTCGCCTTCAAGGGAACCCACGCCGCCATATCCGCCAGTCGCAGTTCGATCTTCCTCGCCGGTCCGGGGTTGGTTACGACCAGGACTTGTTGGCCGTCTGGATTTTCGAGTGCCACATGCTGCAAGCCGGCGGCCGAGCTTTGAGAATCAAAGCGGCGCGCTCCGCGACGGATTACACGCGAGTATTGCGCAAGCGCCCAGTATTCTCCGCTGCGGGTGATCTCTTTCGTTTGCGAGTCGATGGTCACCACGCCCCCACAGGGAAACGGTCCAATGTTCGGCTTGCCATGCTCGTCGAGAGCTAGATTCCATGCGGTGATAGAGCGGCACCAGTTCCGCAGCACATCGCTGAATATCCCACCCCACTTGCACCAGTCGTTCAGATAACCAGGATCGGTGTAATCCGGGCCGCCTTCCGTCCAGTGCATCTCCGCTTTCGGATACGCTTCATGGGCCTTGGTCATCATGTCGGGAGTGCCATAGTATCCGTGCCAGGCAACGCCATCGACGTACTTGCGAAGCTTGTCGTCCTCGAGTGAGTCCACCACCCGTCCCCACAGATTGTAGTTGTGATCCAGAAGCCAAATTTTGGTTGGCGTCCCGGTGCTTTCCAAAAGTGGGCCCAAGTGGTCGCGGATGAACTGGATCTCGTATTCCTGTGGCCATATGCACGCGGGCATTCTGCCATCCTGATCAGTATCCACTTCGTTTTGCGTGGTTAGGGCTTGCACCGGCACACCTTCGGCGGCATAACTCTGCAAGAACTTCAGGTAGTACTGGGCGTAAACCGGAAAGTAGTAATTGCGCATTGATCCGCCCCGCATGCTCCCATTGAATTTCATCCAACCGGGAGGGCTCCAGGGAGTTGAAAAGAGGAACAGGTCTGGATTTGCCTGCCGCGCCTGGCGGAGCACCGGAAGAATGTATTCGCGGTCGTGGTCAATCGAAAATCGCTTAAGATCCGGATCGGCTTCGCCATCGTCGTAGCTGTAGAGCTTGGTCGAGTAATCGCTGGACCCGAGGCAGACGCGGCCAATGCTCAGCCCCATTTCGGACGGATGGAAAAACTCATGGAAGAGTTGCTCTCGCGCGGTAGGCGAGAGTCGATTGAAGGTGTAGCAGGCAGCGTCGGTAAAAGCGCCGCCAAATCCCAATATATCCTGAAACTTTTGGAGAGGGTTTAGCTTGAGTTGATCGGTCCCTGGTGTTCCCGAGACTGGACGCCAGGTAATTCCAGGAGTGGCGGCAAAACGTTCCTCGCCAGAGGTGACCCAAACGGAAATCTCCCGGCCGATCTTATCCTGGCCGTGATCCCCGTTGGTCTTCGACGTCTCATCTCTGACTCCGGTCATCGCTGCCGCTGGCCCGACCAACTCGTTAGGAGCAACGGCGGCGGCCAGTCCCAAAGCCGAAAGTCCAAGAAAGCTCCGTCGTGAAGTTTGGCTTGTCATATAAGTGCTCCTCAGAAAAGAAATTGATAATCTTCACCGTCTCTACAACGCGTCGGGATTAGCGTACAAGGAACTGCAGCGCTGGAACGAACAAAATACCACCTGTCCAGCGGGATAGAGCAGGATAAAGACGTTGCGTTTTCCGGGGTATCCACGCGCGCGGCGATTCCACACGAAAAACCAGTGTCCACACTAGTTGATGTAGAAGGATATTAGGATCATAGCCGCGATTACGAGCCAGAACCGGAAGGGATTGCTACCGCCCGCAGGTCTGTCGTCCGGGTCCAGGGCACATCCCAAGATCACTACGAGCATCAAGCGAACCATAGCACCCTAAACGATATTATGGATTCGAGAACCGGACAATGGCCCGAGGGTGCTAAGCGCTCCTTCAAGATTCCTCCACCTCGATCGATGTAAGCCATGGGTCAGGTCTCGCCGGCAGCCCGTGGCGCCCCAACATTTCTACAACGCGGCGGCTTATGCGGCTCCGCAGGGACTTAGGTTTGGCGGTTCTGGTCGAAATAGTCTGCGCAATCCGGACTACATCAACTTCAATATGGCTCTCTTCAAGCATTTCTCTGATCGCAATAACAGCTTCCATTGCAGGTTGCGTGAGAATTTGAATTTCCTCAGCTTGCGATTTGTACCTCTACTGTATAGTTCTCCGCGGGGTCAGTCCTTTTAATTCCGGAGTCTCACGGATATGTCAAGACGTTTCCTCCCGCGGCTCTTCCGAGTGATCTTGATGACTTTGTTGGCTTTCGTTGTATGTGTCTCTCAATCGTTTGCGCAAGCGCGACATCAGGGCAAGATTTTCGGAGGCTACTTCGAGGAATGGGGTATCAATTACGCCGGCTACAACATTGCGGACTTACAAAAGAATGGCGTGGCCGGCGAGTTGACACACTTGATCTACGCCTTCGGCAATGTGACCCCGACTTCTCCCCCGGCGTGCGCCGTTGCCGATCCCGTAGCTGCTTACCAGAATTCGACGCTTCCCAGTGTGAGCGGCAAGCCTTATACCGCGCCACTCTATGGAAATTTTGGTGCGATACAGCAACTGAAGGAGCTTCATCCCAATCTGAAAGTGTTGATCTCGTTGGGCGGACAAGCAGGCAACGTCGCCGGCTTCGTAACGGCAGCGGGGAGCCCGGCCGGGCGCGCAGCGCTCGCCTCTTCGTGCATCGATATGTTTGTGAAGGGCAACATCGCCGCAGGGGTTGCGGCTCCGGGCTTGTTCGACGGCTTCAATATCGATTGGGAGTTTCCCAGCACGGCGGACAAGCAGAACTTTACCGCTCTGCTGAAAGAGTTTCGTACGCAACTCAACGCTTTGTCGAAAGCGACGGGCAAGAAATATGTCTTGACGTTCGATTCTCCAGCGAGCCCGAAGAAATATATCAACATCGATCTTAAGGCCGCCGCCGCGCAAGTGAACTTCCTCACTATCGACGGTTACGACTATGCCGGAGCGGACGAAAAGCAGACGAATGAAGCGTCCTCCCTGTATGACACAACCGCGGATCCCGTGTATGCCGATGACCGTTACATCGACGCGACTGTAAAAGCCTATCTCAAAGCTGGCGTGCCAGCGGGCAAGTACACGATGGGTTTGCCGTTGTATGCCGTCGGCTGGACGGGCGTTCCTAACGTGAATCATGGCTTGTACCAGAGCGCGACAGCCTCTGCTCCAGTTCTCTTGGCCGACGGATCAGGTGTGTGCGCGAAACCGGACAAAGCGGCGCCTTCGCCCGGCTGTGACAGCATATTGACTGCGGGATTTGCCACTTACTCGACCATTGAAAACATCACTCATCGAGATGGTTACATTGCCTGGTACGATTCGGTACGAGCCGGAGCTACGCTCTACAATCCGACAACGGGAACCTTTTATACCTATGACAATCCTGCTGCGGTAGCCGCGAAGACGGCCTACATCAAGAAGAATAAGCTTGGCGGAGCCTACGTCTGGGCGCTGAATGATGACGATGGAAAAGCATCTCTGACTAAAGCGATTGCGGCTGGACTGAGGTAGATTGAGGTTTCAGTGTCGGCCTGTGTCGAGGATTGTCCTGCTGACTATGTTTTACGCTGAATCCAGAGCAGGTGCCATGCCGGCGACAGCAGTCAACCCTCCGGGCGCGGCAATGAGTGAAATCGCGATTTAACGCCATTCGACGGCGACCCCAAAGAAGATATGCTGAGATCGGTGGTAGGAGCGATGATTTTTCGGATTAAGATGATGTCTCGTTACAGCCTGCTCGCGTGCATCGTGTTCGTGTGTGTTATGTCCAGCTTGGCAAAGAGGGCACGACCCAAGCCTGTTGAACCCATCGTCTATGCGGGAGTTAGATACTCTGCCGAAGGTGACGGAGTGGATGAATACGTAGTCGCGTCAGACGCGTCCAGTGGAAAGCTGCTATGGAGGGTGAGAGTTGCTCATAACGACCACGATCCTCGCATGGAGCAAGACGTACAGGACGTTTATATTACGGATTTGAAGGCAACCAAAGATGCATTGCTGGTGCGAGACGAAAAATCGCGCTGCTATTCCATCGACCTAGCGACCAAAGGGGTAAACAAGCAGCTCTGGTGCCACGGGTTCTAAGGGGGTCGCCCAAGGGGTTGCCTCGCAATAGGCGGTTGCGCCACTTTCCTCGCCCAACTGTTCTAACCAGGCATTAGCGCTCATTGTCACTCTCGTGCGCCACTGCGCGATTCCGGCCATAGACACCGGGGGAATGATTCCTAACTCCCTAGTCCCCCCCACCCTCCTCATCAAGTTCGGTTTTCGTAACAAGATCGCTCCTGAGTCCCGTTTTTCCACACACCCAAAAAACATGCTTCGCCGCTGTGACGCCCCACGCCTTCTAGTGGTTAGCGCGTCGCGGATTAAGTTGTAGTTCGGATTGTACAACAGAAAAAAAATCCTTGACTGAGTTTGCTTCAGCGGAGTACGCTCCTCCGCAGTTTAGTGCTATAGAGCGGTTCGAAAGGCGCGACTCGCCCATGACTGCTGAATACAGCTGACTTCTCACGACGTGGAGTCCGATGCAACCGCAGCCGGACTCTTTCCTCAATCACCGAACCGCGGGCGGATCGCTCTGGCACGTCCCCCGAATCAAGGAGCTACCATGAAGCGTGCTTTACTTTTCTCCTCCCTGCTCTGCGCTCTTATCCCGGTTTCGCTGTTGGCGCAAGCGTCAGTCACTCTGAGCCCATCGAGCTACAACTTTGGGAGCACCGCGGTCGGCACGGGCACCGCGTGGGTTACCTTCACACTGTCTAACAGCGGCAGTTCTGCCGTGAGCATCAGCAACGTCACCGTCAGCGGCCCGTTCGTCGTATCCAGCAATTGTGGGTCCTCGGTGGCCGCCAACGGCTCGTGTCCAATCTACGTGTATTTCTACCCGACTGCGTCAGGCGCGGCCAGCGGCACGCTGACAGTGACGGACAACGCCACCAATAGTCCGCAGACATCCTCTCTCAGTGGAACTGGCGGAAGCGGCGGCAGTTGTACGACCACACCCAGCGCGCCAACTGGTTTGGCGGCGTCTGGCACAACCAGCTCCGCCACAAACCTGAGCTGGACCGCCGATACTCCTCCCGCGAACTGCACCATCAGCAGCTACACCGTGTTGCGGAACGGAACCTCGATTGGCACCGCAACTGGCACAACGTTCGCGGTGACCGGCCTTGCAGCTTCGACCGCTTACAGCTTCACGGTTGGGGCGACGGACAGTAACGGAACGTCGGGCCCAAGCTCAGCGGTGAATGTGACCACGCTGGCGAACAGTTGCACAACCAAGCCCAGCGCACCAACGGGACTAGCTGCCTCCGGCACAACCAGTTCGGGCACAAACCTGAGTTGGACTGCCGACACCCCGCCTAGCGGCTGCACCATCAGCAGCTACACCGTATTGCAGAACGGAACTTCGATCGGCACTGCAAGCGGCACTTCATTCGCCGTGACCGGCCTTGCAGCTTCTACCGCTTATAGTTTCACGGTTGAAGCGACGGATACCGCCGGCACTTCTGCGGCAAGCGCGGCAGTGAATGTAACAACTCTGGCAGGTGGTGGCGGTTCATGCGCAACGGCGTGGAGTGCCACTGCGGTCTACACCGCAGGCATGACGGCGAGCCTGAATGGAGAAAACTACGTCGCCAATTTCTGGACACAGAATCAGAGTCCGGCGACCAACAGCGGCGGGGCTGGCAGCGGCGAACCCTGGACGGCAACTGGTTCGTGTTCAACATGCTCGGCTGCGCCAGCTGTTCCGACTGGACTGGCAGCATCCGGAACGACGAGCTCCAGCACAAACCTGAATTGGAATACGGTTACTCCACCCGCAGGATGCAGTGTCAGCTACAAAGTACTGCAGAACGGAGCCTTGATTGCATCCCCATCCACAACATCGGACGCGGTGACCGGTCTCACGCCTTCGACCACATATAGCTTTACCGTGGAAGCGACAGATGCGGCCGGCACATCAGCTGCGAGTTCGGCGGTGAATGTAACCACTCTCGCGAGCTCGTGCACTACCAAACCGAGCACTCCAACGGGATTGGCGGCCTCGGGCACCACTGATTCCAGCACGAACCTGAGCTGGAATGCGGTCACCCCTCCTACCGGCTGCACGATCACGAACTACTCCGTGCTACAGAATGGAACCGCGATCGGAACCACAACCAGCACGTCCTATACACCGAGTAATCTTTCGCCTTCAACCGCGTATAGCTTTACGGTTGAAGCGACCGATTACGCCGGCACCTCGGCGGCTAGTTCCGCCGTCAACGTGACAACGACCGCTCTCACCAACCTTGTCATGGCTGGATGGTATGAAGAGTGGGGCACTTACTACGCCAACGCGAACGTTGCGGACCTGCAGAACAATGGCGTAGCCAGCGTCCTCACGCACCTCATTTACGCCTTTGCCAAGCCGGTAGCGAACGGCAGCAACGTGAATTGCGCGCTCGCGGACACCTATGCCGATTATCAGAAGGTTGTCCCGCAGGTGCCTGGCGCTACTCCGGCCGCGGCCCCGCTGCAGGGGAACTTCGGTGCGCTTGTTCAACTCAAGCAACTCCATCCCAACCTGAAAGTGTTGATCTCCATTGGCGGATGGAATCCCCCAACATACAACCAGCTCTTCGATCTGGCAGCCAGCACGGAGGCTCAACGCCAGGCGTTTGTGGGTTCGTGCGTCAATATGTTCATACAGGGCAATATCGCCTCGGGTGTCTCCACCGGCACTCTCTTCGATGGCTTCGACATCGACTGGGAGTTCCCGAACGCAAACGATACAGCTAACTTCACAGCGTTGATGACCGAGTTCCGCACTGAACTGACCACGTTGTCGGGAACCACCGGCAAGACGTATCAAGTATTGGCGGATTTGGCTGCCGGTCCGTCAACCCCGGGCGCGGCCCCGGACTCGGGCAACGACGGTGGTTACGACACAATCAACATCGCCGGTCTGAATTCGGTGTTGGATTACATGAACGTCGATGGCTATAACTACGCCGGAGACTGGTCGAATGCCACCAATGATGCTTCGCCGCTGTACGACGAAGCTGCCAGTCCGCTGTACGGAAAAGGTGACACGATTGACGCAACTGTACAGTACTATCTGTCGCACGGCGCAACCCCGGCCAAGTACACCATGGGTTTCCCGCTCTATGGTGCGGGTTGGTCCGGAGGTCTCAGCTCGACGAACGGCGGCATGTATCAGAACGCAACCGGAGTTACGGACCCGACAGGAGCCACCACTCCAAATGGAGCTTCCCCGGTTCCCAATATCAATGGTGTGGGCAATTGCCCGACGGGAGACAACCAGTCCAGTCCAGCGGCGGGATGCGATTTCCTGTTGGTTGACGGTCTGGCGACCTACCGGTCCATCGTAAACCTGTTGAACAACGGGTTCACCTCCAGCTACGACTCAACCCGCTGCGCGGCCCGTATGTTCAACGCAACCACCAGCACTGCATTTAGCTATGACAACGCCCAGTCGGTGCAATGCAAGGTGAACTACATCAAAGAGTACGGTTTAGGCGGCGGCTACGTTTGGGCGGTCAAAGATGACGACCCGAACGGAGACCTGACGAAAGCCCTGGCTGCAGATCTCAATCCATAGAGAAAGGAATAACCACGAAGGCAGGCTGGCTAACAGGGCCAGCCTGCCTTTGACTTTTTTATACGATCGCAAAAATATTTCGGTGGTTCAAAAATACCGTATTGCAAGTTCCGCTATATAGCTCTATACTTCGCCGGATCGTAGCTTACGAATTTCGGAGGCGTTTCCCATGTCTAGCCATTTCCTGCCACGCCTGCTCCGAGGGGCTTTGCTTACTCTGTTGTCCCTCGTCGCATGCATTTCCCCCTCATTCGCACAAAATCACAATCAAGGCAAAATTCTCGGTGGATACTTCGAAGAGTGGAGTATCTACTACGCGGGCTACAACATTGCGAATCTACAACAGAATGGTGTGGCCGATAAACTGACACACCTGCTCTACGCCTTTGGCAACGTAACAACGACTCCGGCGCCTGCCTGCGCCTTTGCCGATACATGGGCCGATTATCAATCTCCATACCTGCCCAGCGTGAACGGCACTCCCTACCCTGGGCCGCTCTACGGAAATTTTGCGGCTATCCAACAACTCAAGGCGCTTCATCCCAACCTGAAAGTGCTGATGTCTCTGGGAGGGGCCTCTGCTGCCAACACTGCAGCTTTCGTTACCGCCGCCAGCACCGCTTCAGGACGCCAGGCCCTTGCCGCTTCCTGCATCGACATGTTTATCAATGGCAATATCGCCGCAGGCATCACCGCTCCGGGTTTGTTTGATGGCTTCAATATCGATTGGGAATTCCCCACCGCGACCGACACGCAGAACTTTACCGCCCTGCTGGCAGAGTTTCGTAGCCAGCTGAACGCTTTGAGCAAGACCACAGGCAAGCAATACACGTTGTCGTTCGATGGGCCGGCGGGCGCGCAAAACTATGTCAACATCAATCTTCGCAAAGCCGCCGAGCAAGTCGATTTCATCACTATCGACGGTTATAACTATTCCGGCTCATGGGTCACGCAGACCAATGACGCATCGCCGCTGTTCGATTCCCGCCAAGACCCATTGTTCGGCCAGGGACTCGACATCGACGACACTGTAAACGCCTATCTCAAGGCGGGCGTGCCGCCGTATAAGTACACGATGGGCTTACCTTTATATGGAGCTGGTTGGACCGGCGTCCCTAACGTGAATCATGGTTTGTACCAGAACTCAACAGCTCCTTCTCCGGTTCTGTTGGCGAATGGAACAGCTGTATGTACCGACCTCAGTGGGAATACGCCCGGTTGCGACACCCTCTTGACTCCCGGGCTCCTAACCTATTCGACGCTTTCAACGTTAACTTCAAACGGGTACAAGAATTACTTCGATCCGCGAAGAGTGGCAGTATCCCTCTACAGCCCGGCCAGCGGGACTTTCTACACCTATGACGATCCCGCGACGGCATTTCTGAAGATGATTTATATAAACCTGAAAGTTCCGGGAGGTCTTGGCGGCGCTTATGTGTGGGCGGTGAAAGACGACGATGCAACTGGAACTATTGTAAAAACCATGGCGGCAGGTCTGGGGCGCTAGTTTTGCTTACGAGTCCTGGGTGGCGAGGCTCGGGTGACGCGTGAAGAGACTATCGCCATCCGGATGAGGCACCGGGCAGGCTGGCTAACCTGGTCAGCCTGCCCGCAATTCTGTTTGGCGAAATTTACTTGTTGGTCGCCTCGGAAACCGCGCCGACTAAATCGCGCAACGGTTTGATGATGGTGAAGCGAACCAGCGCTTGCGGCTTCTCGGCTTCGTCCAGCACAGCCAGTTGCTGGGCTTTCCAACCGGCGGCTGCGGGCAGTCCGGACGAAAGATAGGAAATCGCTTCTATTCCCACCGTTCCCAGTGCGGTAAGTTGTTGAGCCCGTGATTCTGCCTTTGCGAGTATCGGCGAGGCTGCCATTAAACGCAGGATTCCAGGCTCCGCCGTGATCCAAGCTTTGAAGTTGGTAGTGAGTTCGCTTTCTTCCTTCAGACGGTTGGTGGGATCCCGTAGATACGCGCGCACCAGAAGTTCAAGATTGTGGCGCGATGGCGGATCGGCCGGAATTCCGTCTACAAGTTGATTGAGGGGTGTGAGTTGATTCGGGTGCTGCATGTGTGCACGATCGTGGAAAGTGACCGGCTCGAGAACCGAGGCAAGGGTATGCAGCGGCTCAATCTGCTCACTTCTGGCCAACTGACGTAGACTGACTGCTTCCTGAGAGATGTGTGTGAGACCTAGAGCTTCCAGTCGCAGCGACTCGACATCCAGTCGACGGTACATGTCGTCAACATTGTCTACATCGCTCGGCGACCAGAACCGCTCGGCGATGGCTGCGGCGCGTGGCCATATGCGCGAGTCGATGTCTTGCGGGGTGGTCTGCTCGGTCCACATACAGGCCTCCCCGCCGAGAATGCGCGCCTGCTGCTCTGGGCTGAGGTCGTTCCCCTGGGGCAGGGGATCCACCATGTAATGGGTTTCGGCGGAGCTCATGAGATTCAAGTAATAGCCGGCGGAGAGAATGCTCTGGTATCCATTTTTGGCTCCGCTGGCGAGGGAATCGAAGCCACGCCAGCTTTGAACAACAATGTCCTTGGGTAGATCAGGAGTGAGAATCTCGTCCCAGCCAATCATGTGCTTGCCGTGCTTTTCGAGAATTTTCAGCAGACGCTGGTTGAAATAATTCTGCATCGCGGCGGTATCTTGAAGATTGTGCTCGCGCATGAAGATCTGGATACGCGGATTCGCCTTCCACTCCACGCCGTTGTTCTCATCCCCGCCGATGTGCATGAAGTGGTCGGGGAAGATGGCCGCCATCTCTCCGATAAAAGTATCGAGAAATTTATAGGTGCTTTCTCGCGTAGGATCGATCACCGGATCGAAGATGCCGAACTCCCGTTCGATGTGGAAGGGCCCGGGCGCGCTCGCGAGATCAGGATATCCGACGAACCACGCACTGGTGTGCCCCGGTATATCGAACTCAGGCACGACTCGGATGCCGCGGTCGCGCGCATAGGTAACAATTTCGCGGGCTTGCTCCTGCGTGTAAAAGAGTCCGTCGGAGCCCATCTCAGTGAGTTTCGGGAACGACCGACTCTCGATACGGAATCCCTGGTCTTCACTAAGATGCCAGTGGAAGACGTTCAGCTTAACCGCGGCCATCCCATCCAGAGACCGTTTGATGACGTCGAGCGGCATGAAGTGGCGTCCGCAGTCAATCATGAGGCCGCGCCACCGAAAACGTGGAGTGTCGCGAATCGACACTGCGGGAACAAAATAACTCGTTGCATCGGACTGAACCAGTTGTTGCAGAGTCTCGAGACCACGTATGGCTCCGACCACGGTAGCAGCGTGCAGGCGGGCGCCCGAAGGGGTAACCTCAAGCGAGTAGGATTCGTCTTCGTCGACCGACTGGATGTTCTCTCCGGGTCCGTCAACACTAACGACCAGCGCTCCGGATGGGCTCGCGGCTGGCGGAGATGTCGAAATGGCGATGCCGGTCTGAATTCTGAGGCGATCCAGAGTCCGCGCCATGGCGGCGTCGAGGCGCGCGTCCCGGTAGTGGTCCGTGATGGCAGCGAACGAGGATGTGAGCGCAAGCTGCCCTCCCTGCGTGGAAAGCCGCGCTGGTTGCGGCATCAGGGTGTTGACGAACTGGGGAGCGGGGCCTGGTGGCGGCGTTGACTGACTCAGTGCGCCCGACATTACTACAAGGCTTGTGAAGATTACTGCGACCATTCGATGCATGATGGCCTCTTTTTCGGGGGCCGCTGGCTGTGCGTTTTAGCGGAAGCGCCGAATAAACAGCGTGTGCCGCTCTGAGCGGTAGAACCCGACTCCGTAAATCGTAGCCTTGCCCTTGGTTGAATAAATGATTTGGCGAATGCGCAGCACCGAGGCGCCGCGAGGTACGCTGAGCAACTGCGCAACGGTGGCATCGGCTGACGTAGCATCGACTTCTTCATCGGCGTAGGCCAATTTCGTCGAAAAGTCGTGTTCGAGAATCGCAAACAGGGAACTTCTTCCAAGAGGGGCCGATGCCAGATCGGCAAAATCGGCCGCGGGCAAATAACAGGTTTCCAACGCGAACGGTTCTTCCCCCGTTAGCCGGAGACGCTGGATCTTCAGCAATCGGCTGGCCGCTGAGAGCCCGAGCCTGGCCGCAACCTCCGCATCGCCCTCGATCACTTTTGCCACCAAAACCCGGGAGCGCGGAGCCAAACCTCGGCTCGACATTTGTTCGGTATAGCTCATCAACTTGTTAAAGTGGATCCTGGGCACGGCGACGAAGGTGCCAGCTCCGAGGCGGCGTTCGACGATTCCCTCGTGTTCCAGGCTGGCCAAAGCATGGCGGGCCGTCATGAGGCTCACTTTGTGGGTCTTGGCCAGTTCACGTTCCGACGCAACCGCATCCCCCGGTTTCAGACTGGCGGACGCGATCCGGTCGCGAATCTCGCTCTGGATTCTCTTATAGGCGGGCATCCTGTTGCGATGATTTCCACTCATAATTTGTCGTTTCGAGATTCTTCGACAGCCACCGGATGCGTCAAGTCCGAAATTCGCCCATTTGCAGCGCCTTATGCTATATAGCTTATTGAGAGTTCGAAGTAAAGGCGCAATTCTCGAAAGGGATAGCGTTGATGGTCCCTCAGCGAGCGTTGAAAAAGAATCCAGGCGTGAAAGGGTGCCTTCCCGTACGCGGATCAGAGTGTTGGAGGTGCCGGTTTCGTTGGCGAACAACGCTCGTAGCGGCTTGACGCAAGCATTTTTCGATTTCGGCTGGCTCTGACATTATCTGCTCCCGGTATCAATCCTCGCCGGGCCTGGGAGGAAAGAATCCACCGGATCGTATCCAACAATTTTCTCTGGCGGATTGTTTTTTTCTTCTTGACTACGAACTATCGCGTGCTATATAGCATAGTGCGTTTAGATTATTGGCCCGTTTGTGGATGTCGGTTTGAGGAGGTGTGCAATGACGAAGGTGACGTGCGGAATGCGGAAATACTCAACCGAGACTGATCGCGGAGTTATACGGAAGCATTTTTCATTTCTAGCGGTCTGCATCGTTGTCTTAAGCTTATCGGCGGCAGGTCTGGGACAGGAGCTCGCGGCAACGCTCACGGGCACGGTCGCGGATTCCAGCGGAGCAGTTGTGGCTGGCGCAACCGTTGTGGTCCACAGCAACGAGACCGGAGCGGATGTCCGATCTGTCCCTACGAGCGAGACCGGCAGCTTCAACATTACGAACCTTCCCGCAGGCCGTTACACGGTCACGGTCAAGTACAGCGGGTTTCAAACGTTCGTGGCTAAAGACGTCATTCTGAACGTTGCCGAAAAACACACCCTCGATGTGCAACTGAAGACGGGCAACATCAGCGAAACGATCGAGGTAACGGCTGAGAACGTACAGATTCAAACAACCACGGCGGAGGAATCGGGGACGGTCACCGGGGAGCAGGTTCGCGAGCTGGCGCTGAACAATCGCAACTTCGAGCAGCTGGTGCTAATTCAGCCCGGAGTCGCAAACCAATTGGGCGATGAACCGGGATTCGGGTTGTCGAGCAACACAACCATTTCGGTCAACGGTGCGCGCGCTGGTGCCAACAACTGGACGGTGGACGGAGCCGACATCAACGACAGCGGTTCCAACGGTACATTGCTGAACACGCCGAGCATCGATGCCATTCAGGAGTTTACGCTGGAACGCAGCAACTACGACGCGGCGTTCGGGCGCAGTGGCGGCGGCCAGGTCGTAGTCGCCACCAAGGCAGGAACCAATGCGTTCCATGGGAGCGCCTACGAGTTCAATCGTAACAACTACTACAACGCGAACTCGTTTGAGAACAAGCAAGCTATCGCTTCGGCGGGATATGTTCCAGGCCCCACGGGGAACGGCACCCCGATTGAGCGCTACAACGACTTTGGTTTTACCCTCGGCGGTCCTTTGTTCATTCCGAAGCTTTACCATCCGCAGAAGGATAAGACCTACTTTTTCTGGTCGGAGGAGTGGCGTAAGGCGAGTACGCCGGGGAGTACGGAAATCGCCGTGCCTACCACGGCGCAACTGAATGGTGTGTTCACCACACCAATTCCGGTTGCGCCCAATGTTCCCGGCACTGCCACCTCCTGCGTTACGGCATCGGGTGGGACCTACACCATCAATCCGTTGTGCTATAGCCAGAACGCCGCAGCCTATCTGAAGGCGTTCATGTTATCGAATCCGGCTAACTCAGGGAGTAATCAGCTGGTAGAGAGTTTCAGCCAGCTGAACAATTTCCGTCAGGATATTATCCGCCTCGATCAAAACGTCGGGGACAGAGTCCGTGTGTTTGCCCGCTACATGCAAGACAGTGTGCCTGAGAATTTTCCTTTCGGGCTCTGGGGTACAGCAAATTATCCTGGCGCAGACGCTGTCTCGCTCAACGCTCCGGGCCGTAATCTGGTTGCAAATGTGACTGCGAATATTTCTTCGAAAGTCGTGAACGAAGTAGAATTTGCGGATTCCTGGGGCGCCATCAACGCGACGCTGAGCGGCTTCGCCAATTCGCCGTCATTCACCAGTCAGCTTACCGGCAATACTGCCTATAAGGACCCCTACGGACGCGCTCCTAACGCCACTATTACCGGCTACACAGGCTTGACCAACGGAGACGCCCCCTACTTCGAAAGAAATATCGATAAGAACATATTCGATAACCTCTCTCTTCAGCACGGAAACCACACCATCCGCCTCGGGGCTACCGCGATGTGGATGACGAAGACGGAGAATGCGTCCGCCGGTTTGGCTTCCTTTAGCTTCGATGCTGCGAACGGGAACGATGCTTTTGCAAATTTCCTGCTGGGACAGGCTGCCAGCTACAACCAAGCCGACAAGGATACGATTCCCGATCTCCACTATGTAAACTTCGAAGCCTATGTGCAGGACGACTGGAAAGTCACGCCGCGCCTAACCCTGAATCTTGGCGTTCGCTACAGCTACTTCCCATCGCCGAGTGACAGCAACAATTTTCTTGTCAATTTCGATCCCGCCAAGTTTACGCCAGGTGTGGTTACGATCGACAGCGCCGGAAACATGGTCCCAGGACCAGCGTCGAATTCGGCAACTTATGCGAATGGCATGATCTTTCCCACAGGCAAGACGTGTGCTGCAGCACAGGCGATTTATGCTGCGGCAACTTGTTCCCCGTACGGCAGTCGGGTGAACGAAGACTCGAAAAACAACTGGGGCCCCAGATTCGGCTTGGCTTGGGATCCTCAAGGAAACGGCAAGATGGCGGTTCGCGCAGGTTATGGTTTGTTCTACGACCGCTCGCTGAACGGTATCTGGGAACAGAATGAGTTCGGGACTTACCCCTTTAACGCTGACCCTCCACTGGTTCAGACCGCGGCGACGAACAGCCCCGCGGAGAACATCAACCTGTTCGACAACTCCTCTGCCGGGACGCCTCCGGGCCCATCTCTCACACCCATCAACCCAGTGATGACTGGAATTCCAACAACAAGTGGCTCTCTGCCCTTCAAAGCTCCCAGCTATCAGGACTACAACCTCTCGGTGCAACGTGAAGTCATGCCTGGCACAGTGTTTGAAATTGGCTATGTGGGTACCAAGGGGACTCATCTGCTGGGCGACATCGATCTCAATCAGCCCACGGTGGCGGCCCGTACGGCTAACGAACTGGTGGACGTGAACGCCATACGGCCGTTTGCCGGCTATGGGGCCTTTGCTGATCGAGCTCCTGTATTCACCAGCAACTACAATTCGCTGCAGGCCACGCTCAATCACCGGATGAGCCACGGGCTCACCCTTGGCGTGTCATACACCTGGTCTAAGCTGCTCACGACCAATCCCGTGGACCGAGCTTGGGGGGCCACGAACACTTACAATTTGAAGCAAGACTATGGGCTATCTACGCTGAACACACCACAAATATTGGTCCTCAGTTACGTATACCAGGAGCCGTTCTTTAAGCAGCAGCGCGGTTTAGGATGGGTGTTGGGTGGTTGGGAGCTTTCCGGAATCGCTAACTTCCAGACCGGGCAATCGATCACCGTCACGCAGCTACTTGATCCATTCGATCCGGGAACCGGGAACCGTGGAATAGGCTTTTTGCAAGGCGATGCTACGAACCTGGCCAATCAAAGCGGCAGAGCGAGCGGGCCAAAAACCGTGAACGAATTCTTCAATACCGCCGCTTTTACACAATCGGTCGGAACGTTTGGTAACTCGAAACCGGGAGCGGTGATGGGGCCCGGTTTCCAACGCTGGGATACGTCGCTATTTAAGAATATACGCTTTGCCGAACGGGCAACTTTGCAACTTCGGTTGGAGACGTTCAACACCTTCAATCACGGCAGTCCCTCTCAGATTTGTAACGATGCCGGTTCAAGCACCTGCGTTGTGGGCACCTCAGCCTTCGGAGTGGTCACGGCCTATCACATTCCGCGCAACGTGCAGATCGGCGCTAAGGTTAACTTCTAGCCGTTGGTGAGGCATGACCACAAAGCGCACGCCTGCGGCGTGCGCTTTGTATTTCGGTCGATGATCCGGCAGGGGATCGAATGCTCCTGCGCAGCGCCTTCAACGACTCTCGTTGCGCTTGATCGCTTCCGCCCTGTGTTTTTCCTGGATATCGAGCGCAATCTTTTGTTCGTTCGCCGCTTCGGCAGTGTCTCCCAGCTGCCGCAGCACCGTGCCGAGAACAAAGTGTGCCTCGAAGTAGTTCGGATCGATCTGGATGGCTTTGCGAAGCGGTTCTACCGCAGCGTGAGGATTTTGCAACGCCAGCTCGGTTTTTCCCAACCCGAACAGAGCTTCGGCATAACGGGGATTTGCGGCCAAGGCGGCCCGAAAGTGAGGCTCAGCCTCCGCGGCCCGGGACTTATCCAAAAGGATCTGGCCCAGAATACAGTTCGAGACGGGATCGCTGGGAAAGCGCTGCAGTTCCGCTCGAAACTCCTTCTCGGCGAGGTCATTCTCGCCTTCTCGCCAATACTGGAAGCCCAGGCCGGAATGCGCTCCCATGAAGTTCGGGTCTGCCTCGATTGCCGCTTGATATTCTTTGATAGCCTCGGGTCGATTCGACATTTCGTCATAGGCCGTACCCATCATGATGTGAGCGGACGCGGAGTTTGGACTTAGCTGCATGATTCGGGCAAATACGTTAGTCAGCGCTTTGTAGTCCTTCATTCGCAGGTAGGCCTTGCCGAGCATATCCAGGGTCTCCAGATCGGATGGCTCGACCTGGTTTGCACGTTCCAGATATGTGGCGGCTTCGGGATACCGATCGAGAGCAAAGAGTGAGAGGCCAGCTAAATCGAGAATCTGAAAATCTTTTGGATATTTCATCGCCATCGGCCGAAGCAGGCGCCACGCCGGCAAATAGCGCTGGGCCTTGAAATAAGCGATGGCCAGATTGCGCTTTGTCGAAGGGTCGTCAGGGTGGAATTTCAGCGCATCTTCGTACAGCGGGATCGCTTCGGCGGGCTTGCCCATTCTGGCCAGCACAATTCCCAGATTGTTTAGTGCGGCGATGGAATGCGGATCGATTTTCAACGCGCGCCGCAAAGATTCCACTGCAGCCGCGTTGTCGCCCTTGTGCATCGCTTCCGCGGCATGTTGCAGGTATGAGTGCAGCTGTATTTCCTCGCCATTTGGGGGCAACGTGTTGGGTGGTACTCCGGTCTGAGCCGCCACACAATGCGCGATCAGCAGCCACATTGCGGAGATTCGCAAGATCTGCCGGGCGCTCATTTGCACTCGCATACACCGAATTCTAATCGAATTGATCGAGGTGGTTTCTGGAGATTGCCGATGGTCGCGAGGAAGGGTCGGGATCGCACCCAGCGTTCTTCTTAGTTGCTACCGCGGCGCCATCTTTCTTAAATGCGTGCGGTTGGGAGGAATCATCCCGATCGCTCTTATTAGATGTTTACTTCAGCAACTCATCGGCGTAGCGGATAGGAACCGCCAAGTTCGAGCCGCCAAAATCATTCAGCATGGCGAAGTTGACGCCAATGACCTTCCCGTCGCGATTAAAGAGCGGTCCGCCGGAGCCGCCAGAGGTTGTCGCGGCATCATAAACAATCTTGTCTTTTAAAATATCTCCGATGTGACCTTGAGTAGTGGTTGGTCGAATGAGATGTTGCTCTGCCAACTGCGAAACAATCTGGGTTACTTCGTGGGCGTTTTCCGCTACTCCTTGGCTGACATCGCTTCCCGCGCGGGCGAGGATGCCTTCGATGCCCGTGGGGTAGCCAATCAGGACAACCGGATCGCCCGTCACACTTGCTTCACTCCGGTCATCAAGGTTGAGGAGAGCGGCGTGAAGCGGTGCTGGGGCGCTTAGCTTGAGAATCGCCAAGTCAGCGTGCTGCGAAATTCTGTCGAGGTTCGCCGCGATGCCTTGAGCCGTCCCAGGGAAGTACGCCATGTAAGACGCGGCGAACGCGACTGCACCCCCGTCGAGAAGTTGCTTCAGTTCTTCATTGCTCCACCAGGGCTCAGCGACGTGATGATTCGTGAGGAGACGTCCGTCGCGGGATACCAGGAAGCCTGTGCCAAAGACGTCGAGCTGCAGGGGCGGTCCCATTCCGTCTGGGTCAAGAGAGACCATCCCCTTATCGTCCACCTGCGGGCGACCTGCGGCATCCGTGGCAATGCGAATTAATTTTCCAAAGTCTTTGTCCCGAAATTCCACGACCACATGCAGCAAGCAAACGCTTGGTCCGTATGTGTGAACAATCGTTTCCGCGACTCGGCCCTCGTTCTCAAGACGGTTCAGGCGATTCTGAGTCTCCTGAAGCAGGCTCTTGAGGGATGCGTCGTCTGCATTTCCGTCTGAGGCGATCTTTTTGCGGATCTCCTCGGTCTGCGCCTTCAAAGACTCGCGAGCCTTTGACGTATCGTCTGCCGTGATCGATGCACGCGCCTGTTCCGCGCGGCGCAGGAGTTCTCCCTGTTGCAGAAGTCCGCCGTTCAGTTGCGCAACTTCTGCCTTGAGTTGGAGCGCATCCTTCCGGCTGTGCCGGGTGGAAATGACGGTTGCGATTGCGGCCAGAACCACGATCGCGCTGAGAACGAGAATCGGCCAAGAGCGCCGTTGAGCATTCTCGCCGTCACTCAACGCTTTCACAGCGTTCTCCGCCAGGCGCTCTCTCTGCAGTGCATCGTTCAGCTTGGCCTCCAGATCCAGCTTCGGTTGTCTCTCACGAAACTGGGCTCTGATCCTCGCCGCGAATTCCAACGGTTCAAACGGAAAAGAGATTACGTCGTCAGCTTGCAAGTCCAGCGCACGGGCACGCTCGAGCGCGCCACCGTGAACGATCATGACAATCTTGAGAATTTGCGGATCAGGGCCCGACTTGATTTGGCTGATCAAACCGCAGCAGCTGAGGTCGGAAGGTGTTGCTTCTGTGATCAAAACTTCGGGGGAACGAGCGAGAATCTCATCCACCGTCAGGCCGCGCCCTGCGGTGGTTTCATAGCCCTGACCGGATAAGGCCTGCTCGACTTCTTGGGCAGACTCCGCACCAAGGTTGAGGAGAAGAATGTGCATCGCCGTCAATTTATCACCATCAGTTTCGACCTCTACGCTGGATGACCGCCGGTATCCCACGTCGAATCACAAGACACCGATGTCACGAGGTGAGAGCAAAGTTCGCCTTCGAAGCGTAAAGGATCGGTCTATGAGGGGCGGGACTGCGAAGGCGATTTGTGCTCTTAGCTCATTTGTATATCTGTCTGATGCCGCAAACCGAGATCGGTTGCGTTTTCGACGCGCCACAGCACCCGATGACCTCTGCAACCTCCGTTGGACTTTGACACTCTAAGGTGCGACGGCTATAAAATCAGGCGAGGTCACCCGTTACCGTACAAACGAAAGCAATTGTTACGGATTCCCGTGTTCATTCGATCATACGTCTATCCCCTTTGTTTATGCGTGCTCGCAACAGTCTGCGGAGCACAGAATATCTCTCTGCCCAAATCCTCGCCCTCTGATGTGACCCGGTACACTTTGCCTAATGGCCTGCGGGTCGTGATTGTCAGGAACGATTTGGCTCCCGTAGTAACCGTTCAGGAAAACTACATCGTGGGCGGCGATGAAACGCCGGCTGGTTTTCCCGGCATGGCTCATGCGCAAGAGCACATGGCATTTCGTGGTTGTGCGGATCTTTCCGCCGATCAGACCGCCGCGATCTTTGCCCAGCTGGGCGGCGATAACGATGCGGACACCCAGCAGAACATCACCCAGTTTTTCGAAACGGTCCCTGCCCAGGATCTGGAAGTTGCTCTTCATGCTGACGCCAACTGCATGCGCGATATCGCCGATTCACAGGCGCAATGGCAGCAGGAGCGAGGCGCCATCGAGCAGGAGGTCTCGCGCGACCTCTCCAACCCGACTTATAAGTTTCTTGTCCGCATGAATCACGACATGTTCGCGGGCACCCCCTACGAACACGATGCTCTCGGCACGCGGCCGTCTTTCGATGCCACCACGGGCGCGATGCTGAAAAGCTTTCAGCAGAAGTGGTACGCGCCGCGCCTCACGCCGACTGTCACCGTTACAGGGGAGATACGTCATCAGCCGGTGTTGGAAGTTCCACCCGGACAAGAAGGCGTTGCCAGTGTGCTCGACGGGCTGTTCTCCTATGGCACGACCACTCTCGATCGCCTCGCTTTTCAAAAAGCTCTGGATGATATTGCCGCCAATGAAAGTGCCGGTACCACGTTTCAACTGCAGGTGCTCAAGCAATTTTTGTCTCGTGGCGTGCAACTGCTGGCAGATAACGAACTGAACCCAGCGCTTCCGGAGGAGGCATTCAAGGTGGTGCAGCAACAGACGGCAGATTCCGTGGCCGGCCTCCTGCAAAGTCCGGACTATCGCGCGAATCGCGCATTGCTGGAAGGACTTCTGCCAGCGGGGGATCCTGAGTTGCGCCAAGCAACGCCAGAAAAAATCTCTGCCTTGACGCTGCAGGATGTGCAAACTTACTATCGCAAAACTTTCCGCCCCGATCTCACCACGATTGTGGTCATCGGCGATATTTCTCCGGAAGATGCGAAGCAGGAAATCATTCGCTGGTTCGGGAACTGGACTGCTACGGGTCCAAAGCCAGAAGTGGATCTGCCGCCAGTGCCGCGTAACAAAGCGACGGCGAGCGCAGTACCGGACCCGACGCGCCTCCAGGACCAGGTAACGTTGGCGGAAGAGTTGCCCATCAATCGCTTCGACCCAGACTATTACCCGCTGCAACTGGCGAATCACATCTTGGGCGGCGGATTTTATGCCACGCGCCTGTATCGCGATCTTCGGGAAAAAACCGGTTACGTCTACAACGTGGACGAATCTCTGGATGCGGGTCGCACTCGCACCAGCTTCAGCGTCTCCTACGGTGCCGATCCCGTAAATGTGCCGAAGGCCCGCGCATTAATTGAACAGGACCTCACGGCGATGCAGACTGCCGCACCGAGCCCTGGCGAGATGCAACAAGCCCGTGCGATGCTTCTTCGGCAGCTCCCTCTGGGTGAAGCCAGCGAGTCGCAGATTGCCGATGGGCTGCTGGCGCGTGCGCTGGTAAGGTTGCCGCTGGATGAACCGGTGCGAGCGGCGGAGAAATACCAGGCGCTCTCGGCGGAAGAAGTGCGAACGGCGTTCGCGAAATGGGTCCGGCCCACAGACCTCGTGGAAGTCATTCAAGGTCCGCCAGCGAAATAGTCTTGACCGAAGTTCTCCTGAAATCAGAACCGCACATCGCGATAGAAAATGCAGTGGCTTTCCAGGTACCAGGAAACGACAAGAAGAATGAGCATTCCGCCCGAAGCCCAGCAGAATACCTGGACGGGAAGTGTGGCCGCGAGACGCGTTTGACCGGAGTGCGGCTCTTGCGTTGCCTTGCGAAAAATCAATCCGCTGATCAGACATATCGTGGCTGCCAGCGCCAGACGGGCAAGAGTGTCACAGATCCGCCGATGCATATCGCTGAAGGGAGCGAGGAAAGCGGTATGGAACACGACGAACAAAGATAGGATGCAAGAAATGAAAGTAACCGGCTTGACCTCTACCAACATGGGCCGATCTTCCAACGGTAGATTTAGTCTACCGCCATTTTGGATTTTCCTGTACAGGTTGACATCTGGTTTTCCACTCAGATGCCAAGCCGAAGATCATCGATCATTATCATTACTGAGCCACGGTAAAACTGTGCGGTGAAGTACTGAAAACGTGGGGGATTCGTGGTCATCGTACTGATGGGAGTTTCAGGGGCAGGGAAGACGACGGTCGGGCAGTTGCTGGCTTCTGAGCTGGGGTGGGACTTTGTGGACGCGGATGATTATCATCCCGCTGCGAATGTGGAGAAGATGCGGAATGGAATTCCGCTCACCGATGCCGACCGCGCCCCGTGGCTGAACACTCTGCGCTCCATGATTACATCCTGGATTGACGCAGGAAAGAATACAGTGCTGGCTTGTTCCGCATTGAAGCGCGCCTATCGCGAGGAATTAAGGGTCACGCCGGAAGTGAATCTGGTCTATCTGAGGGCGACCCCAGAGTTGCTTCACGAGCGCTTGCGGGAGCGGCACGGACATTTTATGGCGGAGAAAATGCTCGCGAGTCAACTGGAGACGCTGGAAGATCCGAAATGTGCAGTGGTGGTCGATGTTGACAGATCACCCCAGCAAATTGTGGCGGAAATTCGAGAGAAGATGGGACTGCCGCAAAACCGCAGCTCATGATGGTTATTACCGAGTGTTTCCAAGTTGCATCTTTCGTAACTATTATCGGAATAGTTAAGCCATGCTATAATAGCTTCAACGCTACTGCCACGGTTTGCTCGTGACGCGGTGATCCTGTTGGATCAAGATTCATCTCCGCTTTTCCTGCCCGCCGTTTATTCAGCGTCAAATCAAAAACCAAGAGCGGCATGGGAACTCACGATACGTGTATTCAGAGTTTAATCAAGCCCCTCCAGAAAGAAAAATTACGAATGACAAGCTTTACGGAACTACCGCTAACTTCGGCTTTGCAGCAGAGGCTGGCGACAGCTCAATTTATTACCCCTACGCCAATTCAAGAGCAGGCAATTCCTTGCGCTCTTGAAGGCAAAGACGTATTGGCGACAGCCCAGACCGGTACCGGCAAGACGCTGGCATTTCTGATCCCGGTGATCGAAATGTTGCAGCGCGAACCTTCGCAAAGAGTGCGTGTCTTGGTTCTGCTGCCCACTCGCGAACTGGCAATTCAAGTCAATGAAGAATATGAAAAACTACGGGGCAAGCAGCTTTCGAAGGCCGCACTGGTCATCGGCGGCGTCTCTGAAAAATCGCAGATTCAATCGGTACGGAGCGGGTCCGCTTTGGTGATTGCCACCCCGGGCCGCTTGCAGGACTTCATCAGCCGCAGGCTGATCGACTTGCGCGAGATCAAAATTCTCGTGCTCGATGAAGCCGATCGCATGCTCGACATGGGATTCCTGCCCGCGATTCGCCGCATCCTCGCAGTATTGCCACAG
Organism: uncultured Acidobacteriaceae bacterium; assembly: GCA_963773675.1. Taxonomy (GTDB): domain Bacteria; phylum Acidobacteriota; class Terriglobia; order Terriglobales; family Acidobacteriaceae; genus Sulfotelmatobacter. The sequence goes on along the minus strand of CAVZCG010000005.1, from coordinate 23,841 downwards.
CAACGGCAGACCCTGTGTTTTTCGGCCACCCTGGAGCAATCGGTTGCCGGTCTGGTAAACGACGCGATGCGCAACCCTGTACGGGTGGCGATCGGATCGGTATTGAAGCCAGTGGAAAGTGTTCGACTGCAAGCTTACGAGGTACGCCCCGCCGAAAAGCCGGATGTTCTGCGACAGTTACTGTATGCAGAGAAGGGTCAAACGCTCATCTTTGCCCGCACGAAACGAGGTACGGAACGGCTGGCGAAGGAACTGGCACGCGAAGGCTTTTCTGCAGCCATGATTCACGGCGATCGTTCGCAATCCCAGCGCAACGCTGCGCTCAGCGGATTTCAGCAGGGACGCTATCAGGTTCTGGTCGCGACGGACGTTGCCGCGCGCGGCTTGCACATTGACGATGTGGCGCACGTGATCAACTACGACCTGCCTAAGATGGCCGAGGATTTCATCCATCGGGTGGGACGGACTGGCCGAGCCGGATCGGAAGGGTTGGCCTCCAGTCTGGTCGCGGGAGGCGAGGTTATTGAGCTCCGTCACATTGAGCGCGCCCTGAAACTGTGCATCGAGCGTAAGCAGGTGGACTGGTCAAGTGCGCAGCGCCGGGAAAGCGCTGTACAAAATACGCTGGCGAGCCGGACACTGACCAAGATGCCCGGCGAGGTTTTTGCCTGAGTCTCAAGCGTGAGATCGTCCGGGAAAGAGAAAGGGCGCGTCCTTGGACGCGCCCTCAATCTTGAAAGGCTAAAAGAACAGCGCTACGGTTCCGTCTTTTCCGGACTGCGTTCGCGGGGGATGCTCGAAATATCGCCGTCGTCGGCTCCCATTTGGAAGAGAGCTGCCTGCTCGGCGGCGTGCCTTTGTAACTCGCTCAAGTCCAGTTCATTCGAATCGCTAGATGTTCCCAGAGGTTCCTCGGTTTTGCGTTGAATCCTGCGCTCCGCTTTGTCGCGCTGTTTTTGTTGTCTCGTGTGTTCTTTCTGGCGTTTAGTGAAGCTTGATCGACCTCGTCCTGGCATTGCCCATCTCCCGTTATCAAGTTTTTGCAATCGCAGCTGGCGCTCGTTGCATTTCGTTCGTATGCAAGCTCAAAGCACGGCAAGCAGTTCGTTCAACAATCAGGCAGCGCACCGCCTCAGCTTGCAAGTGCTCATGCGTACTACCAGCGCGGTTCGCGGGGCTGGCGTGCGTGCCCCTGATAATCATCGCGACTTCCGCCGCTTCCACCCCCGAAACGCTTTCCGCCTCCACCGCCGCGGGGCGAATCGGTCTTTGGTTTCGCTTCGTTAATTTTCAACGCGCGTCCACCTAGCTCTTTGCCATTCAAGGCGGCAACAGCCTTATCTGCTTCCGCCGGGTTTGTCATTTCAACAAAGGCGAAGCCGCGCGCGCGGCCGGTTTCCCGATCGGTAACGATGCTCACTTTTTCGACTGCGCCGTGTGCCTCAAACACTCCACGAAGTTCCGCCTCGGTTGTGCTGTGGGGCAAATTGCCAACATACAGGTTCTTCATACGAGTCCTTCTCTTTCTGCTGCGATCGTTTTTGCAAAAGTCGGTCGAGAATGAATTTCTTCGGAAGCGGAGTGGTGTTCGATGGCTTCAGCCCAGCGCGATGGCTGCGGGGTCTCCCGGATGGCACGCGATCGGGCTTCACTGACGGATCGTACCGAGGAGATGCGTTTGCAAGCTTCCAAGATTCCCCAGCGCTGCGACGAATGTTGCGGGGTCTGAGCAAGCAGAGCGGCGACCATTTCCTTGTGAAGAGCGTCAGCGTCTTCTGCCGCAAGTGCGCCGTCAGAATGCGGCGCAAGCGCGAGATATTCTGGTCCGCCCACGAAGAAAGCGATTCTCTGCGGCGGATTCGCACTTCGAATGTCGGTGCAGAATTTGTCCCGCTCTTCCGTTTCCCCGATCCCGTTAATCAGTACCAGATTGTACAAATCGGCTCGCCACCAGCATCGCGCCTCCAAGACGTCTGCCGCGCAATCGACCTCGATGCCAAGTTTCCTCATTACGTCGGCGCGCAAATCGCGTTTGGTCTGCGACGTGTCCAGCAGGAGCACGCGCTTCTTCTTCAGGGAACTGCCTTCGCCGATCAAGACTGGCAATGCGATGACGGGAGTGGTCATGCCACTTTCTCCTTGAGATTCGTCGCCGCAGCGGGTGGCGTTAGGTGCTTCTCCGCCAGAGCCTTTAGCATTTTTTGGTTGCTTACACGGCGGCTGATCTTCTGCCTTCGGCGCCGGTTAAACCTGGCTTTATCACCATTGATTCCCGACATTTCTCTCTCCTGCCGTTCTGGTTAACGTTTGAAACCTGCGCTACTCCCTCAGACTTCGCGCCCGCACTTGTACGGGGCAGTAGCACGCGAACCTTTCGATGAAGAGCTACTAGCTCAGCCTCAAATTACTTTGCCTGCATGGCCGTTCAGTGAACCGTGTCCAGGAATCGGGAGGAGGGACTTCCGCAAATTCTCAGCTTGAACACGTCAGTCGCCTTTCACAGTGTGATCTCAATCGCGAAGGCGCAACGTGCTGTTAGGGTGTCTTCGAGGTCAAGATCTCTAGTATACGCCCCATTGCTAAATATAGCTAAGACTTCGGATAGGATTCCGGGACCCGAACGGATGCGGAACTAGTGGTCCATGATATTTAACAACAGGATATTTCTTGACTACGGCTGCGAGGGGCTGACGCTGCTTTTTCCCTTGCTGGTGCAGAGAAGCAGACAAAGCGCTACGACTCCGGCCACTGCGCCGCCACCGATCTCCAGCCACTTTTGGTTCAGGCCGTTGGCGGGACTCTGAGGAGGACGTCCGGCTCCGCAGGCTTGTGTTTCGTCGCGCTTGGCTTGTTCCCCTTCGTGAACGGTGGCGGACTGTGCCAACGCGCTTCGCGATGAAGTTTTCCGCAGCGAACTTCCTTCCTCTATCTTCACATCATTCTTGTGAGCTACAACCTGAACCGTACTATTAACGTTTGTGACGTCGTATTGCGTCCGCTCGTTCGTAATAGGATCGACCTTAATACAGTTCACATGCACACTCATCAACGTAGAGGTTCCGACGGACACGCTCCCGTGCTCGAGGCTCAGGAAACTACCCTCGAATTTCACAATGGACTCAGGTTGAATCAGGATGGAAGATCCTTCGGCATCGATATTGGCGACGAATCCCGGTTTGGTTTCCACTGAATCGCCGGGGAAGACAGCTGTCGAGCCGGATATCTCGCTGCCGTTCAGCCACACGCCACCCTCACTGTGCAGTATGGCCGACCCCGTGTCCGCAGCCATGAGCGAGAGCGGAAGCAGGAGAACCATGATGCAGGAAATGAAGCTGCGTAATCCGGACACACTCATACCCACGCTGGTTTCCGCACTATTCTAAGAGGATCGTAGTGCCAAGGAGCCCGATCGTCTATTAGCACTCTGGATGCGGCAGTCACGAAGCGAGCATGAGACCGAGACGCATTGCTGTGCTGGGGACAGCCAACTTCGGTATTCTTCCGATACGATCAACCATGGAACGCGCTTCTGCCAATGGACCGGTGATTGACTTTCGCGGCGTTGCCTACACGCTTCCGAATGGCCGGCCGCTACTTCACGACCTGAATCTGCAAGTGCAACCCGGCGAAACTCTGATCTTGCTGGGGCGCAGTGGTTCGGGAAAGACCACTACGCTGAAGTTGGTCAATCGTCTGTTGAACCCGAGCGCCGGAGAAATTCGCGTGAACGGGGCTCTTGCGGCGGAGAGCGATGTGATTCGACTGCGGCGCGGGATTGGCTACGTGATCCAGGACGTGGGTTTGTTCCCGCATCTCACAGTGGAACGTAATATCGGTCTCGTCCCCCGGATCGAAGGCTGGCCGGCTGAGCGAATTCGTTCCCGCATCGAAGAATTGTTGCGACTGGTCGGGCTCGATCCGCAGATCGCTCCGCGATATCCCCACCAACTCTCCGGCGGACAGCGGCAGCGGGTTGGTGTGGCCCGGGCTCTAGCCGTCGATCCGCCGATTCTTCTGATGGATGAACCTTTTGGCGCCCTCGACGCCCTTACCCGTGACCAGTTGCAGCGCGAGTTTCTCTCACTCCAACAGCGATTACAGAAAACGGTAGTCTTCGTCACGCACGATTTACGCGAAGCACTACGTCTTGGTTCGCGAATCGCGCTCATGGAGGCCGGCCGCCTGGTTACGGTTCTTTCCCCGCTGGAATTCTTACAGTCCGCGGACCCGCTAGCAGCCGCTTATGTGAAAGCTTTCGGGGGCGGATTGGACTCGGTAGTAAATCGAGGCACGTCATGAATGTCGTTCACTACTTCCTCCAGAACCACGAAGAGATTCTGGAGCTCACACTGCAACACCTCTGGCTGGTCGGAATTTCCACCTTGTTCGCAGTACTGATCGGCATACCGCTCGGCATACTGAGCGCTCACTGGCCAGTGTGGAACAAGCCAGTGCTGGGAACGGCGAACATCATTCAGACGATTCCGAGTCTTGCACTCTTCGGTTTCTTACTGCCAGTGCCGTGGATCGGCGCCCGTGCCGATCGTCTGGCAATTCTGGCGCTTACTCTCTACGCGCTGCTGCCGATTATTCGCAACACGTATACCGGAATCCGCGGCGTTGATCCATTTGTCGTGGAGGCCGGGCGTGGGATGGGGCTCACCGATCGCCAGTTATTGTTCCAGGTGGAGTTGCCGCTGGCGGTAAGCGTGATTCTTTCGGGCGTCCGGGTAGCGGTTGTCGTGTCGGTTGGACTCGCCACCATTGCCGCAGCGATCGGGGCCGGCGGACTAGGGGAGTTCATCTTTCGCGGTCTCGCGATGGTGAACAACGAACTCATCCTGGCCGGAGCGATTCCTGCGGCAATCCTGGCGTTGTCGGCGGATTTCGGCTTGGGATGGGTAGAGAGGCACCTGCGCCCGCGATGAAACGGCAATGGCAATTTCGGGGACCGCACTGCGCGGCCGCTGTCTGCATTATTCTGCTCGCCCTGTTTCTGTCTTCGTGTGCGCCATCTCATTCTGATCGCATTGTGATTGGATCCAAGAATTTTACCGAGTCTCTGATGTTGGGCGAGCTCATGGCCCAGCTGATCGAGTCGCGCACGCACTTGAAAGTCGAACGACGCTTCTATCTCGCGGGATCTTACATCTGCCAGCAGGCAATCCTCGCTGGCCGCATCGACATCTATCCGGAATACACCGGTACGGCCCTTACCGCCATCCTCAAGCAGAAAGTTGCTGGCGACAAGGAACAGGTTTACCAACAAGTTAAGAGCGAGTATCAAACGCGCTTCGGCCTCACGCTCGGTCCGCCGTTCGGATTCAATAACACTTTTGCAATGGAAATCCGTGGCGACGATGCGCGCCGCCTGAAACTGAAAACTTTGTCGCAAGCAGCCGCATTTGCTCCGCAATGGCACGCTGGATTCGGTTACGAGTTCATGGAGCGTCCCGACGGATACGCCGGACTCGCCGCCGCTTATGGCCTCCGCTTCGCCGCTGCACCTCGGATCATGGATCTGGGCCTGCTGGCCCCGGCGTTAAAGGATCATCAGATTGATATCGCCGCTGGAAACGCCACCGATGGCCTTATTCTGGCCTTCGATCTATCTGTCCTCGAAGATGACCGCCATTATTTCCCGCCGTACGAAGCGGTCGCAGTAATCAGGCAACAGACCTTGCAGCAACATCCGGAAGTGTCTCAGGCGATCGCTGCGCTGGGGGGCAAGATCTCCGATCAAGAGATGCAGAAATTAAATTACGCACTCGACGGTCAGCGCCGCGATGCGAAGGATGTTGCCCGCGAATTCCTCCGGAGCAAAGGATTGATTCAGTAAGGCTAACCTGTGAAAAAAGTCCCGCGCGGGCCGTTCAAATGAGCAACTCGCCCTGCAGGGTCAGGACAGCATTGCCTTTGAGAATCACTCGATCCCCTTTCACTTCGCACCACAGTTCACCGCCGCGTTCCGAAACTTGGCGTGCATGCAATGACGTTTTGCCCAGCCGTTCCGCCCAGTAGGGCGCGAGCGAGCAATGCGTGGAGCCGGTCACTGGATCTTCCGGAATCCCGTAGCTTGGCGCGAAGTAGCGTGAGACGAAATCACAGTCAGTACCTGGAGCCGTGATCGCGACTCCGAAGGGATGAACTTTCTCCAGCAGCCTGAGGTCCGGCTGGATGCGCTTCACTTCTTCCTCAGTTTCGTACACCGCAAAATAGTTGTCCTCAATCTGCACCACTGCGGCAGGATTCTCCCCTAGGCCATTCATTAGGGCTGTAGGCGGGCCCGCGCACTTCCAGGGAGCGAGGGCAGGGAAGTCCATTTCGAGCAAATTGCCGCTGCGGCGAACTGTGAGTGCTCCGCTAAAACGCGTCTCGAACCGGACCGAGTCGCGCCCGGGGGCAAGGATCTGCATCAGCACGAACCCGGAAGCCAGAGTCGCATGGCCGCAGAGTTTCACCTCGCACCGCGGGGTAAACCAGCGCAAATCGTAGGAGTCCCCCCGGGGCACGAAATAGGCGGTCTCAGAAAGATTATTTTCGGCCGAAACCGCGAGCAATAACTCGTCATCTAACCAATTCGCGAGCGGGCAGACTGCGGCTGGATTGCCTGCGAAGGGGGTCGCGGTGAAGGCGTCTACATGGAACACCGGAAGAGACATTGCCCTATGGTACTCGGTCCGGGAGGTGGGTAGAATCATCAAACTGCCTTTGGGCCCGTTCACCCCGACCGAATTCCGCCACTAGATATCAGGAGATCCTTATGTCCACGAGTCTCAGCGACGTCGCCCTTCGTCACGAACTGATCGATCAGTTAGCAAACGCCCGTCAGAGAACCGATGATCTCTTTGCCATCGTTACTCCGGATTCACTTTATGAGCGTCCAATCCCGGAACGCCATCGCATCATTTTTTACATCGGTCATCTCGAAGCTTTCGACTGGAACCTTTTTCATGATCGCGTTTTCGAACTGAAGAGCTTCCATCCTGAGTTTGACCGCTTGTTTGCTTTTGGCATCGATCCGGTCGGGGGCGGATTGCCCACCGATCAGCCTTCAGAGTGGCCGTCGATCGCGGTGGTCCTGGAATACGTTAGAAAGATCAGATCCCTCCTGGATCAGAAACTTCCCGACGCGCTTTCGGATACTAGTTTCTCCGAAAAGGATGGGTTTCCGCTCAGCACACTGCTGAATGTCGCGATTGAACACCGCCTTATGCATGCGGAGACGCTGGCCTACATGCTCCATCAATTGCCGTTCAATCGAAAAATCCAGCATACTGAAGCCCCCCCTCCGGTTACTCCTCCGGTCGATCATCGCAGCATAGAAATTCCCGCCGGGCCGGTGACACTCGGTCTCGCGCGTGACGGCAATTCGTTCGGCTGGGACAACGAGTATGAAACCCTCATCGTAGATGTTCCCGCATTTTCCATTGATCGTTACAAGGTGACCAACCAGCAATATCTGGATTTCATTAGCGCGGGCGGCTACGAGACTCAAAGCTTCTGGGGTCCGGAAGACTGGTCTTGGATTTCGAATCGCGGAATCTCGCACCCGGCTTTTTGGAAGCGCAATGGCGATCAGTGGCTGTATCGCACCATGTTTAACGACGTCCCGCTTCCCCTCGAGTGGCCCGTCTATTTGAGTCAGGCAGAAGCGAAGGCCTACGCGAACTGGGCAGGGAAGTCATTGCCCAGCGAAGCCGAGTGGCAGCGCGCCGCATACTCCACTCCAAATGGCGATGAGCGTCGGTACCCGTGGGGTGACGAAGCGCCTGCGCCTGAACTTGGCAACTTTGATTTTCAGCGCTGGAGTCCGACGCCCGTGAATGCTTATCCCGCAGGGGAGAGCGCGTTCGGCGTACAAGGCATGGTCGGCAATGGCTGGGAGTGGACGTCCACCGAATTTGCCCCATTCCCTGGGTTCAAACCTTTCTCCTTCTATCCGGGATATTCCGCCGACTTCTTCGATGGAAAACACTTCGTTATGAAAGGTGGATCGGCGCGTACCGCTGCATGTATGTTGCGGCGCACCTTCCGGAATTGGTTTCAAGCGCACTACCAGTTTATCTATACCGGCTTTCGCTGCGTCAGCCGCTGAATCCCTCAAGGAGCTACAGAAATGCTCGTTCACGCTATCACCGCCGACTTATCCTACGAATTCGCTGCCGACGTTCGCACGGGTCTCACCAAGCCCGGCCAAAAGGAACTGCTATCGAAATACTTGTACGATGACGTTGGTTCTGCGTTATTCGAAGTGATCTGCCATCTGCCGGAGTATGGCCTGACGCGCGCCGATGAGCGGCTATTGCGCCGCCACGCGGGCGACATCGTGGAGCGTATAGCCACACCTGTCGCGGTGGCTGAGTTGGGCAGCGGCAGCGGCAAAAAAACTCGGCAGGTTCTAGAAGCTCTTTGCCGGCGCCAGCGCACCCGCTACTATCCTATCGAGATTTCTCCCACCGCTCTGGCCATGTGCGAGCGTGAACTCAGCGACATTGATTCCATCAGCATCGTCGGCTACGAGCGCGAGTATCTTGATGGACTGCTCGAAGTGGCCGCGCAACGCCGCCCCGGCCAGCATCTTCTCGTCTTGTTCTTAGGCAGTACGATCGGCAATTTCGATCGCATGGCCGGTCTGAAGTTTCTGAACCAGGTCCGCCGCATTTTGCAGCCCGGAGATTCTCTTCTGCTTGGGACCGATCTGGAGAAATCCAGCGCCCAACTCGTTGCGGCTTACGACGACGAACTGGGAGTTACCGCTGCCTTTAACTTGAACCTGCTGGCCCGCATCAATCGCGAACTGGACGGTGATTTCGATCTCGCTCACTTCGAGCACGTGGCAAGGATCAATCATGAATGTCGCAGCGTAGAGATGCACTTGCGGTCGATGCGACGCCAAACGGTAAATATTCCTGATGCCGATGTTGCCGTCGAGTTCCTCGAAGGCGAAACGATCTGGACCGAAAGCAGTCATAAGTACTCCTTGGAAGAAGTTCGGCAGATGGCTCGCACAGCTGGCTTTCGCTGCGACATCCAGTGGGTGGATGATCAGTGGCCATTCGCGGAGAATCTTCTGATCGCGGAATAATTCCAATCCTCCGACGCGCTTGATTAACCCACTGTAACCATTTGTGTTGCCGAGAACTCCTCACGTTGAAGTAAAACTTTGTAAACCCCCCGATTTGTGGGGTGTGCCGATGTAAATTAATGGAAGGTATGAGGCCAACTACAAGTCGGTTCTTGGCGATCGTGTTCTGCGCCGTGAGCGCGGCCAGCGCTCCCTTGGTGTCGACTTGTGACGCGGCTCCGTCGAGCCAGGCGGCGCAGGAAGCCATTGCCCCCGGTTCCGTTACCCGACGCATCGGCGCCGTTAAAGCCATCAATGGCACAGCGATCACTCTCACACCTGACTCTGGTCCTGACCTTACGGTCGCGGTGCAGCCGACAACCCGCATCGTCCGCATCGCGCCTGGCGAGAAAAATCTGAAGAATGCCGTGCCAATGGAGTTGCAGGAGATTCAGGTCGGCGATCGCATACTCGTTGGCGGAAAGCTCTCTGGCGATAACCTGTCGCTTTCCGCCTCCTCCGTCGTCCTGATGAAGAGTTCCGACCTGGCAGCGCGACACGAGCAGGAGCGGCAGGACTGGCAAAAGCGCGGCGTGGATGGACTTGCCAAGGCCGTGGATTCGGCGGCGGAAACCATCACCATTACCCTACGAAACAAGCCGCTTGTGATTCATAGCTCCAGCAGCACCGTGATTCGCCGGTACCCGCCAGATTCCGTCAAATTTGATGAGGCTAAGCCCAGCACGCTCGCCGAGATTCATCCTGGCGATCAAGTGCGCGCGCGCGGCGACCGGAGCGCCGATGGCGCCGAACTGGTGGCCGAAGAAATTGTTTCGGGATCGTTTCGTAACGTCGCTGGCACCGTCGATTCCGTCGATGCAAGTTCATCGACCCTCAGCGTTCACGATCTATTGTCGAAGAAAACGGTGCTTATCAAGATCACAGCCGATTCGCAGCTTCGCCAGCTACCTGCCGAGATGGCGCAAAGGATTGCAATGCGCTTGAAGAATGCTGCTGCCGGAGCAGTGCCCGGCTCCGCCGCGACCAGCAACCAAAATTCGCGCCCAGCGGGAACCGCCGGTGGGATGGCTTCCGGTGGGAATGGCGCTGGCGGACGTCCGGGTGGCGCACCGGATTTTCAGCAGATGCTGAGCCGCATACCCGCGATTTCGCTTTCCGATCTACACAAGGGAGACGCCGTTGTCATTGTCTCGACTGAGGGAACCTCGGGCGGAGGAACGGTGATTACTTTGCTGAGTGGAGTAGACCCTATTTTGCGCGCCGCTCCCGGAGCCAGCAGTTCTTCGATCCTGACGCCTTGGAGCTTGGGTGCGCCCGCGGCGGACGCCGGAGGACCATAGTTTGTGAGCCCCGCCGAACCACGCCACGCTGTGGCGAACTCCTGATGAAGACTCTTAATCGTGAATGGAATCTTGGATGAAGTTAGAGAAGTGTTTTTGTTTCATATTACTTGTCTCGTTGTCTCTGGCCTGCGCGCCGGTCGCGGTGTCGCAGACTCCTGCGGCTCAGCCCGCCTCAGGAAATTTGCATGGGCAAGTGAGTGATCCTTCCGGTGCCGCGATTCCGAATGCCAGCGTCGTCCTCACCCCGGCTGCTGCCGGCTCCGCTCCGATCAAAACGCAAGCCAACGGACAAGGCCAGTACGAGTTCAAAGCGTTGCCTCCGGGACAGTACACCTTGAATGTAATCGCCCAGGGATTCTCGGTTTACGAAAACGACAACGTGGTGATTAGCGCCGGTCCGGCGCAGCTCCTCAACGTTGCGATGGCTATTGAAGTTGAGCAGCAGAAGATACAGGTTTCCGACACCGCGCCGACCGTGGATGTGAACCCAGCCAACAACGCCGGAGCCATCACCATCTCAGGCAAAGAACTCGAGGCTCTGCCCGACGATCCCGACGAATTGCTCACGGATTTGCAGGCGCTTGCCGGACCCTCCGCAGGCCCGAACGGAGGTCAACTCTACATTGACGGCTTCACCGCGGGACAGCTTCCTCCCAAAGAATCGATTCGTGAGATTCGCATCAATTCGAATCCGTTCTCTTCGGAATATGACAAGCTGGGCTATGGACGGATTGAGGTATTCACCAAGCCTGGCAGTGATAAATTTCATGGGCAGTTTCTGATCAACGGAAACGATTCCGCTTTCAACTCGCCCAACCCGTTTGCAGGTCCGGAACCCGGTTACGATTCAACTCAGTTCAGCGGAAATGTCAGCGGGCCGATTAACAAGAAGGCATCATTTTTTTTCGATGCTCAACGCCGGAATATTAACGACCTCCAGGCCGTCAATGCCATCACTCTCGATCCAACCACTTTCACAGAGATGCCGTTCATCCAGGCTGTGCCTTTCCCCAGGCATCGAACCAACATCACGCCTCGCGTCGACTACCAGCTCGCCAAGAACAATACCCTGACCGTGCGCTATCAGTACTACCGGGACACGGAAGATAACGAGGGCATCGGTTTGTTCAACTTGCCCTCTCAGGGTTATAACTCTGACTCCACCGAGCACACGCTGCAAATCAGCGATACCCAAGTGATCGGCGCGAAGACGGTCAATGAAACGCGATTCCAGTACTTGCGCGAGCTCGACAATCAGTTCGCGCTGAACACGCAACCAACTCTCACCGTGCTGGGATCCTTCGATGGTGGTGGCAATAACCAGGGCAACATCCTCGATCACCAGGACCACTACGAACTGCAGAACTACACTTCCATCATTCACGGCAATCACACCGTCAAGTTTGGAGCACGGCTACGCGGCATCCGCGACGCCAATAGCCAGACCTCCGGATTCAACGGTGAATTTACGTTCTCATCACTGCTGAGTCCTACGGGCGGGAGCACTTGCGTGCCTACGCCGGGGCAAGCGCCGTGCCCAATCTCTTACGCTTCGGCGCTTCAAAACAACGGAAGCCTTGCCACACCGATCGCCACGCAACTGACTTACACGGCAGGTACACCGGCGCTGGTGGTGGGGAATTTTGACGCAGGCCTTTACTACCAGGAAGACTGGAAGGTGCGCCCAAACATTACTCTGAGCTATGGGTTGCGCTTCGAAACTCAGACTGGGATTCAGGATCACGCAGACTGGGCGCCTCGCCTGGGTTTTGCCTGGGGCGTTGGAGGGAAAAGCGCGCCGCCCAAGGTGGTATTGCGCGGCGGCTTCGGTATTTTTTACGACCGCTTTCAGGAAGGCCAAATCCTCCAGGCCGAACGGCTAAATGGCATCAACCAGAAACAGTTCGTGATCGACAACCCCGTCTGCCCATCCCTTACGATTACCGATTTCACAGAGTGTACCGGGGCGGCCGTTCCCGTAACGCCCACGATTTACCAGATCAGCCCGCGCCTACACGCGCCCTATACGCTGCAAACTGCGGTCAGCGTGGAACGCCAGCTTACAAAGACTGCAACTTTGAACATAACCTACTTGAACTCTCGCGGCTTCGATCAACTGCTCACCATCAATGCCAACGCTCCTTTTCCTGGAACCCCGTGCAGTCCCACCTGCCCGCCGCCCAGCGAAAATCTTTACCGCTACGTTGCCGAAGCAGTCTTCCGGCAGAATCAACTGATCACCAACACTAATGTGAGAATTGGATCGAAGGTTCAAGTTTTTGGCTATTACGTTCTCAACTATGCCAACAGCGATACTTCCGGCGTTTCCAGCTTTCCTTCGAACTCCTACAACATCAGCGCCGATTACGGCCGCGGTTCCTTTGACACCCGCAATCGACTCTTCTTCGGTGGCTCTTTCGCTCTTCCATACAGCTTCCGGCTGAGTCCATTCATGATTGCAAGCTCTGGTTCTCCTTTCAACATCACCACGACCAATGATCTCAATGACGATTCCATCTTCAATGATCGCCCGGGATTCATTTCCAATGCGACGTGTCCGACGACGGTAAACACCCCCTCTTCGACCACCTACTGCACGCCCCTCGGGACCTTCGACGCTCGGCCCACTGCCGGCGAAAAAATCGTTCCTGTCAACTACGGCACCGGCCCATCGCAGTTCACTCTGAATCTCCGCCTCACGAAGACTTTCGGTTTCGGTCCCAAGACCGGCCGCACCGCGGGCAATCAAGGGCCGGGTGGTGGTGGTCCAGGCGGCGGTGGACGCGGTGGTGGGGGTCCGCGGGGTCCTCTTTTCGGCGGCGGGCCAGGTGGTGGAATACCCAGCGGTACCGATCGCCGCTACAATCTCACTTTCGGCGTGATCGCACGCAACGCTCTCAGCAAGGTGAACTACGCAAACCCTAGCGGCATTCTGGGTTCGCGGTTCTTTGATACGCCGAACGGACTTCCATTTAACGGCCCCTTCTCTAACTCCGCGGCTGTTCGCCGCATTGATTTGCAGGTGACGTTCAGCTTCTAGGTCTGCGGCTATTTTTCGCGATTTGAAAGTTCTGGCGACTACAGCGATTCTTTCCGGTTGGCTATTCTAGACAGATACATATGAACTTCGTAAATACTTATCGAGTAAGTTTCGTTTGCCACTGATTCCCACCACCAGGCGTCAGTTTCTTTACCGGACGGCCGCCGCCGGGGCAGTCGCCATTGCCGGAGATTCAATCCTGCTGGAACCGAACCGCCCTCGCGTCGTCCGCCAGGATTACATACTGCCCCGTTGGCCCGAGCGGATGAATGGCTTCACCATCGCGCTGTTGAGCGACTTTCATTACGATCCATATTTCTCCGTGCACCCGTTGCGTGCAGCGATTCCGTTGGTGAATGGCCTTCGTCCCGACCTGATCGTTCTTACAGGTGACTTCGTTTCCGTACCAACCTTCGGAGACGAGGCGAGGGGAGCATCCGATGCCGAGCCCTGCGCTCGGCTTCTTCGCCAGATGACCGCACCCCACGGTTTGTGGGCGGTCCTGGGGAATCACGATTTGGATACGGATCCAGTCCATGTGACACGCGCTATTGAAGCCGAGGGGATCCACGTCCTGGTGAATGAATCCGTCACGATCGAACGCGACGGCGCACGCGTTTGGCTGGCAGGAGTCGACGACGTGGTATATGGGAGCGCCGATCTCACCAAGACATTGCACAACATCCCCGCCAACGAGGCTGTTGTCTTGCTCGCCCACGAACCCGACTTCGCTGATGAAGCTTGCAAATTCCCCATTGACCTTCAACTCTCCGGACATTCACATGGAGGGCAGGTCAGGGTCCCATTGCTTCCTCCGCTCTATTTGCCGGAGATGGCCAAGAAGTATGTATGGGGAAGCTATCGTGTGGGTGGTCTTAGTCTCTACACCAACGCAGGGTTAGGAACGGTCAATATTCCGGTACGCTTGAATTGCCCGCCCGAGATTACTCTGTTGACTCTGCGAAGCATATCGAGCGGACATCCAGGCTGAGTTTGTGCAATCGGATTCACCTTGGTAGGCGCTGGCTGCGGTGTATAGTTCATAAGCAATTGATAATAGGATAGTTGTGCGAGATTGTCGCTGGCCCCAAACTTGCCACTCATTAGGTATACGGGAGCGAACCTGCCCCAATCGAGGGCTGCAAGATGCTTCGTCGACTCTGGCCTTGGTTACTGATCTGCGCAATTCCCGCTGCCGCGTCTGTGCAGTCTTCTTCCATTTCCATTCGTTTTGGCCGGGCAGTTTTAGTCGAGCGTGAGCATCAACTCTGGAAGACTCCCGTCCGCGCCTCCGAGTTCAGTGAGGTCCCGCATACCAGCGCACGTGCGCGATGTGAAGATACCCGGCCACCCGAGGCTCTCACTACACCCGATCCCCTGATGGTGCTGACGACGGCGGGCATTAAGGTCAAGGTTAGTTTCATCGTCGGCGCCGATGGACGTGTGCATAGTCCTCTTATTCTGGAGAGCGCGGGCCTCATGAGGGACCGGAATGTTCTGCAAACCGTCCGCGCCTGGCGATATCGTCCGGCAACCTGCAACGGAGTTCCTACCGAAGCCGAGGGCAAAATCGAGTTTTCCCGACGTTAATAAAATGTGGCCGCTTGGGCTAGAATGAACCGTACGTCTGAGCCAACCGGCGTGCTTTGAATCGTGGATAGAGACAAGAAACTCGCGAAGCCATTGAGCGTGAGTCCTGCGCCTGATTCTGAGGACCCAGGCCCCAGCATCGGTCCCTATAATCCCGCATTGGGAGAGATCTATCAGCGCCTCTATCCTGAAATACGGCGGCCTAAACCGAACCAGGAAGCGATTGCGGCGGCTCTGCAAGCCATGCAGCGGCTGACCATGAAGATGGATTCTGAAACGGCCGTGGAAGAAACCGCGCTGCAAAACACCGCGTCGATTGCTTGTCCTTCGTGCGGACATCACAATCGCGAAGGCAACAAGTTCTGCGGCATGTGCGGACTTCCGAGCGGAGCTGCGTCCGAGCGATTGTCATCGATTGCGTCTACGGATTTCGAACCGGCGCCTCGCGAAATGGCGATCAACAACGGCGAGCGGCTGGTTCGAGATCCCTCAGCCATTCAGGAGTCCGCCCCGGAGGTTCATCCGCCAGAAGGGGCTGGGTCCGGAACGCATCACTATCACCATCACTACCATCACCACTATTTCGAGGGTGGAGTGGAGGGCGGCGTTGTGGCTCCGCGAGGTAACGCTCCCGAGAGCGCACGCGAGGCGGACCGTTTGCGCATCGCCGCGGCTGCGAAGGGCGAACCTATGAGCCGCAGTGAGGCTGCGGTTCGGCGTCTCACGCAGGAGTGGGTTTTGGCCTGCAACACGCGGCAACTCGATGAACTCCTCGATCTCTACGCACCCGATGCGCTGGTGCTTCGTTCGAATCTTCCGCTACTTCGCGGAGCAGCAGCCGTGCGCGAGTTCTTCTTCTCGGCGCTCGAATCCGGCCTTGGAGAAGTCGCGGTGGAACCGATCCGCGTGGACGTGGCGGGTGATCTGGCACATGAAGTCGGACGATACAGCGCGCTGGTTCCGGGCACAGCCGGCAAGCGCCGGGAAGAGCGGGGCAAGTATTTGTGGGTCTTTGCCAAGCAAACTGGCGGCGAGTGGAAACTGGTCTCCGAATGCTGGTCGAGCGACCTGACTTTGACCAATGCGGAATCGGATGTTCCTAAAGCAGTTGCTTCGTCAGCGCCGAAGGCGCAAGTACGAAGAAGCTAGCTGCTGTTCGCGAGGTCATAGGTCTTAGGTATTAGGACTTGGGCCGACACCTCATCCCTAAGACCCAAGACCTGATTTTTCCTAGACTTTCACGCCCAGCTTCCCCAAATCTCCCTGCAACTGATCGAGGGTTCGCATCTGAATCGTACGCATGCCTAACTTGGCTGCACACTCTAGATTCAGGGCGCGGTCATCAATGAAACAACATCCTTCCGGATTTATCTGCGTGATCTCAAGCGCCAGGCGATAAATCCCGCTCTCCGGCTTGCGCAGGCCAACAAAGCAAGAGCTGACAAACAAGCGGAAGATTTCCCGCAGGCCGAATTTCTCGATGCGCTTCAGGTTCAACTCGCGCGACTCGTTGTTGATCGTTCCCATAAAAAATTTTCCGGACGACGCTAGAGCGCGTGCGAAGGCAAGAACGTCCGGCATCGGCCGCGACAACGAGAACATATAGTCGCGAAACTCATCCCGCGTGAAGGGACGATTTCGGTAAAAGATGGTGCGATCCAGGTATTCATCGAGCGAGATCTTGCCGCGCTCAAATGACGAAACCACCATTTCGTGCCGCGCATGAAACTCCTCCTGATCGAGACAAAAACGTTCAAGCGCGGCGGCACGTTCAGTGTGATCCCAAGCGTTGCTGAGGAGAACTCCTCCAACATCCCAAAAAATGGCATGAATCGCAGACACGGATCAATCCCTCCTGGTTTTCTTGTCACTCCGATTTTAAGCAAATTAACCTAGTGTCTGTAGATGGTTGTGTCGGGATGGTAGTTGCGCCAGTCGAACCAGTAGTCTTTGAGGGCTGGAACGCGGGCGAGACATTTTCCCTGCGCGGGGCCCGAGGTGGCGCAGCCTTGAAAGTTCCACTGGCTGGCAGTGAGCGTGTCGAGCAGTGTCCACTGTGGCGTGTCAGCTTGCAGAAAGAACTCCTCATCTTTTCCGTCGATGCGGCTGAGAAAGACTCGAAAAGATTTGCCGTCGGGGCCGAGGACGAGTAGCAGCGATGTGCCGTTGACGCGGTCGAGAATCGGAGATTGCTTAGGAAAAGCTTCCCAGGGATAGGCACGAGCAGCGCCGTCGATGGTGAGTCCGATGACGACATCGCGCGATTTCAGCTCGGTTCCAGGAAAGCTGATGACGACGGGAAGCTTGGCGACGTCTGGCTCCCAGTTGGGATCGTACTCTTTCGTGTATTTAGCAACGGGCGCGAGCACTTGGCCGTAGGGAGATTCGCTGCGCCACTGGCCGAAGCTGAGTTCGTCGCTGAGGACGAGATCGAGCGCCGCGCCTTGCAGCGGGCCATAGATGGCCTTGCCGGTGATCTGCTGCCACCATGTTCCAGTTTCACGATCGCGCATGAGGAAGTTCTGGTTGTTGATGCCGGCGAGATAAAAGTGCAGCGCTCGTCCATTGATCGTTCGCGTCCACACCAGACCGGTGTGACAGAGCGTTCAATAGGTGACGGCAACCGGCACGCCTGCGACCACGTCATTCAGGACGTGATGGTAGGCCATCTGGCTGATGGGATAGGCACGCGCGTCATCGCCGAGGTGAATGGACAGAACCATCTCTTTCGGGTCAAGCTTGCTTTCGGATTGCGCAAGGAATTGCGGGTAGGGGATGGGATGGAACATCCACTCGAAGTAGTTGATGCGGGCCATGACGGCGGAAAAGGCGACGATGAGGAGGACGAGGACCAGGAAAGACCTGCGCCACCAGCCAACGGTTTTCCATAGCACCGAAGCCAGCACGAAACAGGCGAGCGCTGCGATCAGCGTACCTATTGGAGCACGTTGCCGCAAAGCCATGGCGACGAGAAGCGCGCGCGGTGCTTGATAACTGAAGGGACGAATAATGAAGGCAGGGACCAGAAACACAGCGACGCCAGCGAGGGCGCAAAGGGAGAATGCCGACCAAAGCCAAATCGAGATTTGCCTCCGGGGATGCTGCGGCAGCGTCGATGGACGAGATGTGCTCACGTCTGAGCTTGGTGCGAACGATTCTAGCCCGGTTAGTCTAAGCGAAAAGAGACAAGGCAGGAAATAGTATAAAAAAATAAAAAACCCCGATCCGCGGAGCGGGACCGGGGTGTTGTCTTGCGTTGGTTGCGAGTTATTGTGGAGTGAAGCTCTGGTGAAAGCCCAAACTCACCACGTCCTGGAACATAGGAGTTCCGGGAGGCAGGTTGTTCGGGTTCAGGAATTGCGTGTCGAAGAAATAGTTACGCGTAGGAGCGCCGTATACCGCGGTGCAACACTTGAAGATGCCCGTTGCATACTGCGAGTAATACATGCTGATCAGCGAACCAGCATAGTTCACGGTTGCTCCGTTGGCGCCGCGGGCCTCGAGATAGCGGAGGAAGTTGTGCATACCGCCGTCGGTTCCGAAATCCTGCAATCCGGCAGTAGAGGCCCATCCCGGTTCTGGGAAGGGGATGCTCTTACCGGCCGCAATCGCCATTCGATAGTAGCTGGTGTTTCCAGGACGGTTACCAGCCAAGCTGGGATTTACGAAGCTTTCCAGATCCGTCCAGCCCGTCTCGATCACTGGGGCATTGGTGGTGGTCGGCGGGTTGGAGAGCAGCGTAACTGCGTCCGCGATAATAGCGGCAGCGGAATGAGGCGTGGTGGTGGTATTTTCACTGGGCCAGAAAGGATCGGCAGATCCAGTGTTGTAGTCACCCCACACATAAACCGGTTCCTCGGAAGCGACGGTGAAGCCGACGCCGTAAACAGCTGCATTGCCGTTCGTAGGTGGCAGGTAACTGTTTCCCTTATTATCCATACCTCCATCGACGAGACGCAGAACGTGCCGCGGGCCAGTCACCATGTTCCACTCGGCGGTGCCGGGGTAGGGCGAAGCGCTCGGCGTGGTCGGCACGTTTGTGTAGCATTGGATCGCATTATTGGTGATGGTGCCGTGAATGTAATAGGGCTCGGTCATGGCTCCCCCGGAGAGACCGAAACCGGCGCCCAAGTATTTCTCGCCCCAGTTGTCGACGTTCCCGCCATTCACCGCCGCACCCTTTACAGCCGTGTCTTCCGGGGAATAAGGAACGGTGACCTGCGGGTTCGCGGCGCTGTAGTAGGTAATCGGTTCCAGCACGCCATCGGGCACGCCGAGTTGCGATGAGCTATTCACGGTGTCGTTCAAACCCGACATGCCGGAAAAGTTATTGTAGAAAGTGGTTAACGGGTATTTATCCGCAATCATGCCCCGGTGATCGGCAAAGTAGAGGATAAGGCCGTTGTTGTTAACCAAGGCAGCGGAGCTCACCAAGGGGCCGCTCTTTCCGGCGTACGGGCCCACCCCCTGCATCCAGAGCCATAGATTACCTACGTCGAGCTCGACCGCGTTCATGATCCCACTGGGACTGCAGTCGGCGCCCGTGTCGCCTGCTGGCCGCGTGTCGCGCGGCTCTCCTTCACGGGAATCGTAAAAGTTAAGGGGAAGCCAGTTGTACTGAGTTGCGACAGCTCCTGTCGCCCCCGATGGCGCGACATTACTTTGAAGCTGCTGGAGGATCAGAATAGCCGGGCTGATTCCGTTCTGGCATTGGCCCGCAGGGTAGCTTGCGGTGGAGAAGTTCTGACAATAAGGTGCGGTCGCGGTGGAGGCGTTATAGGGATGAGTTGGAGGTTGATTGTAGGGCCGACCGAAGCCGAATCCAAGCCATTCCTGCGTGACGCCAACCCAGTTTCCCGCAGCATTCAGATATTCCACGCGGAGCCATGCGCCTTGGCAGGGCGTGCCCGTGGTGACCTCACCGTGCAAGGGCCAGGACCCAAGACCGCCGGCGCATCCCGTCGGCGCCGCTGCGGTCCAATCGTTCGCGGCTGCACCCTTCTGGGCGGAAGCGAAGTACATATTTCCCGCTGCGACTCCGTTCCCTGTGGCTGGGCTTGGCACGGCAACGAATGGGCTAGCGTTCGGAGTGCCGAGCTGTATGTCCTGAGCAGGATCGGATCTGACTTGCCCAGGGTACAGGTCGCCTTCCGTATCGGCCAGCAAGATGCGAATTTGGGCCTTGGTGCCATTGATTCCGTAGAGGCGCGAGTTGGCCATCTGCGGGGTATCGAGTGGTGTCGGCCTGCGAATGATATCGATTGCCCCAACCTTCGACGAATTCACGAAGGGCAACTGCAGCTTGGTGGCGCCGGTCAATCCGTTCACGATGAAGCTGGCGAAAGTACCCGTTGAAATTCCCTTCCAGCCAGCATTCGCCGCACCCGTTGGTGGAAAACCGCCCGTCCAACTGCCTGCGGGAAGCTTTGCGCAATTTGCGGCTGGTCCTGCTCCCGGGGCGGGCGGACAGCCGCCGGCAGCGTCTGGTACGTAGACGCTTCCTGTGTAGTTAGTCGAGGTAGGCCATCCATTCTCAAGTTGGTCCGTGACGATCTGGCCCACGGCGGCGACCTTATCGGTAAACGTCAATGTGCTGCCACCGGAGGCAAGGAAGAGGTTTCCATTGGCATGAACCCGGCCGCCGAAGTTGAAGGGAGGACCGGCGAAGTAATCGCAGTCGCCATCGCAAAAGACCCCGAATTCGAAAGCGGGAAGCAGCGCGACTTCCACCGTACGGGTGAGATTAACGGATGCGCCGGTCGCCACATAGGAGTTGTTGGTCGTGGCCTGGGCGCCGGAGGTATCGCGAGTCGCAG
This sequence comes from uncultured Acidobacteriaceae bacterium, assembly GCA_963773675.1. GTDB lineage: Bacteria > Acidobacteriota > Terriglobia > Terriglobales > Acidobacteriaceae > Sulfotelmatobacter. The sequence continues at coordinate 2,964 of CAVZCG010000005.1, read as the reverse complement.
TGACTTGCAGGTTGAATTGGATGAGAGACGCGACCATCCCCTGATCCTGTCCGGAACCGACAATGTCCCACGCACCACAAGGGTTCGGAAGATTGGGGCAGGGCGTTCCGTTGGTCTGGGTGGATGGCCAGGTGATGCTTTCGGCATAGGCTGTGTTGGTGATGTTGGAGCCGGTAATCGCCGTCGGCCAGTTGGTTGCGCTGGTGAGGGCCAGAATCGCGGCCGAGTTCGGGCTCTGCGACTGCTGATACAGCTGCGAGAGCTGAGCCGTCATATTTTCGATGCCGGACTCCGCGCCATAGTACGCGAGGTTGCCCTCCAGATCGTTGCCTCCCATCCGCTCTTCATTGCTGACCATATACAAAAGTCCCACGGCCATCGCCGACAACAACAGCGTCAACAAAAGGGCCGCGATGAGCGTGAAGCCTCGCGAATCTCGTGTACTCTTCCTCATGTTCTCCCCCTCCAACCTCACACAGGAACTCATTGGCACACCGTCGAGCTATTGCTATAGGAATTGCAGAAACTCATGTTGCGGGTGCTGACGGAACTCGCCAGATACATGCTTTGGGATTTGTCACCGCTTGCAATGACACTCTGTCCCATCACCCACATATTGACCTTTTGAATCAGAGCGGGGGAATCGCCAGCCGCAATCACATTGGCTAAATTTGCGTTCATAAGACCGGTCGTGGCACTGATGACGTCATAACTGAATTGCAGGTTGATGATGTTATCGGCTACTGCGACTGCGGGCAGGGCATTGACCTGACGCATCAGGCGCGGAGTCTGCACGGTGCCACCTGCCGCTGGAACCTGGAGGAAATAAGTAACCGCTTCCAGGCGGCAAGCGGTGACGGTGGTGCCTCCGCCCATGGAGTTCTTAATGACATAGGCGAGGCTGTTGGCGTCCCCTACGGCCTGATTGAAATTCAACGAGTCTGCGGGGGCAAAGGTGATGGTAGGAGGAGTGCCGGGCGTCAGGCCGGTGATCTCGCCTACGGCGGCTGCGGTCTGCACGGCGCTGGTACCCTGGCTGGTTGTGCCGTTGCCGGCCGAAGTGACCGTGAACAACATCAGGTCGCCGACATTGAGGCCGCCCGGGGCCAGAACGTTATTAGGAGTAACCGCCGCATTGATCGTTGTCGCGGTCGCGGTGGTAGTGGTGGGAAACGCGAACGTAAAGTTAGAGAGTGGGAAATTGTAATCGCAGTAGATCGAAGTGATGCTGTCGTTGGTCGCAGCAGGCGCGGCGGCGATGACGGCGCTGTTCTGCACTCCATTGCCGAAGCCGGGCAAGATACCAGTCATGTAATTGGCGTTGTAGACGCCGCCCGGGACGTAGCAGGTTCCATTCTGATAATTGCAAGAAACCTTAACAGCTCCGCCGGCAGTCGGTAGCTGCATACCACCTGTGGGCAATCCGGATCCCGCCAAGCCGATGTCCTTGGTCAATAATTCGATGGCGGCGCGCATGTTCTGCTGCGTCTCGGCGCGCTGCGTTACCGTGAAAGTAGTGGTCATCCCGGTTTTGAAGAGGCTGGTCATGGCCAGGATGAGCAGCACGCCGAGAGTGGCGGCGATCATCAGTTCCAGAAGACTGAATCCGCGTTGCGATTTTGTGAGGCGCATCTTCATGGTTTTCATCCGGGTTAGTGATAGCTCGAGATCAGACTGTTCACGGTATAGGAACGCGCCGGCCAGCCAGGTTTTTCGTAGGAGACTGTGATGGCGACGGCAATAAGGTTTGGGTTGGTCCCGCCGCCTTGGCTGGCGGGCAGCAACACATTCGAAAAGGTAATGGTGCGGGTGAAATTGCTGAGACTTTGCGTGACGTCGTCGGCAGTGCCGAGCACGCCATCTCGGCCGGGGAGTACCAGACACTCCACCCCGCCGGGGCAGGCGGCGCCTGTGTCTGGAGCCGTGCAAGCCACGTCATCTGCCGTGCCAACCAGACCATCAGGTCCGGCGCAAAGCAGTTGCTGCGCTCCGCTCTTGAACACTCCGCCATTGGCGATGTTCTGGATCGAAGCGAAAGGAAGTTGCTGGCTGTTGCGGGCGGTGTAGATGCTTTCCATGGCATCGAGCGCCTTATGGCGGGCGACGAGATCTTCCTGCGCCGAGGCGGTGGCCGAGATGGCAGTCGCAAAAGTCGCGATGACGGCGAGGAGCCCGATGGTCATGACCATGATGGCAATCATGACTTCGAGCAGCGTGAAGCCTCCCTCCGCTGAATGTTTCCTGACGGATTGTTTTTCGTGCGTCATTGTTGTACCCAAGTCCAAACGCCTCCCGGCTGCGCCAGCCGCCAACCGCGGATTCTGCCTGTAGCTCCCCACACGGTAATTGCCCGAGAACTAAACATGCTGTCGGCGGGGCGCGTCATGTAGACGACACCCGTGACGTAGTTGCCGAGGATGTCCTGCGCCGAGCCATCGGGATAGAAGACGACATAGTTGAGGGGAACGCCTGCCGTAGATTCGAAGTCAATCGCGTTAACGCCGGTGCCGAAGCCATCGGGCAGACTGGCAGGGAATCCCGCCTGCATCTGGAAGTTCACGCCCAGTGGGATGGTGTAGTTGATCACCTGCTGAATCGGTTGTGCGATTCCAGCCAGCGCCGGCGGCTGGTACTGAACCTGAATCGTGCCCGGCACGACACCAGCACCGGGGGTAAAGGTGACGATGTACTCGTGACTCTGGGTGATGGCAAGATTGCGCGTATTGCGCAAGGCCATCAAGGTGGTGTCATAGGCCGAGTCAACATTGCTCTGGTTAAGCATGGGCCGTATGGTAATGAAGGTGACGGCACACATAATGAGAGCAATGCACAGCGTGATCACCATTTCCAGCAGTGACAACCCGTGGTCTTTTCGCAATGCCATAAATTTTCAGTGCGGGGAAGGGTTCGTGTCCTTGCTTCTGACGCTTGCCTGAATCTCTTTAACGCTCTATCCAAACGCCT
>CAVZCG010000004.1:0-8394 GCA_963773675.1 uncultured Acidobacteriaceae bacterium | reverse complement strand
GTAAAACTTGAGCACAACTAACCTACACGAAGGAATTGTCGGTCACTTCTTTTCTTCTGGAGGCTTTCCCGACTTGGATTTTGTGGCGGTCTTCGCTGCGGCGCTGGGAATCTGCGCCAACTCCGCGGGCACCGTGCGTCGCACTCCCAGTTGGCGACGATAATCAGCGAGCACCTCGGAGGCGTCGCGGAATAGCGGTTCATACGCGCTTTGATCCGGCGCCGGCCCGTTCTCTGCTCCGGCGCAGCGGGCCAGTGCCACTGAAGATTTTCCGAATCTTTCGAGCCGGATGCGGCTGGCAGGGGTGTTAGCCGCGACCATGGTGGCAACGCTGCTGATGGCCGAGGCGCTGTCTTCCATCGAGACCTGGATCAAATCCTTGGGGTCGCGGACATGTAGCACGAGCGTCTCAACCATGTTCTGGCCGTCATTGCTAAACGAGTACTGCACACTCGAGAACCAGGCCTGCCCGGCGAACTCGCGGCGGATGCGAACGTAGTGTGCGATCGAAGGCTCGCCAGAAATTTGCGTACTCTGTCCGGGCTGAAGGAAGTTCGGCGCGTCGGTCAGAGTGGAGACGCCATGGGAAATCTCAAAGTCAGGACTGAACGATGGCTGCTTCGGAATGCGTGCCAGGGCTGCGGCGATTTCCTTCTGCTCCTCGGCAGAAGGCGTGCAGACATTCAGTACGTTGACTTTCACCTGTGGTTGAGTCGAAGGGCTCTCGGAAGACTGCTGGGCGAACGCGGGAAGGGCGAACAGCGCGCCGGCGGCGACAAGGATGATTTTTGGGAGCACTGCGGAATTCTAAATGATGACTGCGCAAAACCTTAAACGACAAAACGTGTAGAAGGTTTTGCCCAGAAGAGGAAGACGGTTAGAATTCGAGGATGGCGAATCTAACGCTGGTTTATGGCATGCGGCTACTGCCCTCGGAAGATGTGGCCGAAGTCGGGCAAGCTCCGGTGAAGCTTACGAACGGACGCGAGGCACACGTCACCATGCACGTGCTCGAAGGCAGCAAAGAAGAAATCGAAAAACAGTTGCGCACCAGCCTGGAGGCGTTCTTCGATCTCTATCCCGAGATCTAGGTGTTTTCGGGGACGAGTGGGGCGGGTCTCAGAAAGAAGGTCTTAGGTGTTAGGTCTTGAGGGTTGGGTCTTGGGATGCCGATTTTTCCTATGACCTAAGACCCGAGACCTATTCCCCAGGCCCAACCGCAGGCGGCAAGTCGAAGTCATGCGAGACGCTTACTGGAAATTGCGCGCGAGAATGACGGCTGCTGGTTTGTGGCCACAGGGTTGGATCGCGCGCGGAGCCTGGTATTCAGTGGGTTTGGCGTTCGGGCTCTTCATTTTGGAGATGCTGCTGAAGTTATTCGCTCCTGCTGCCAGCGACAGTCTTGAGGGCTGGGTTCGATTTCTTCTTTTTGATGCTGCTTTGCTGTTTTCCATTCTGGCGTTCCGAGGAATGAAGCGAAAGCTTCTGTGGCGACTGCGCAACCGGCTGATCGTCACCTACGTTTTTATCGGCGTCATTCCAGCCGTTTTGTTGATCGCGATGGCGCTTATCACGATCTACCTTTTCGCCGGGCAATTCGCCAGTTACGTAGTGACTTCGGAGATCAATTCGCAACTGCGCAGTATGCAGGCAGTAAATGCCGCGGTGAGCAATGAACTGGCGGCGCGTATCGAAAAAGGTGAAGCGCCCACGGCGGATTCGCTGGAGGGATTGAGGAAACGAGACCGCGCCTGGGGAAGAAGGCGAGTCTGCGCCTGGCACGGTGCGCGAGTTTTGTTATTCAGCGGCGGAGCACAGAATTCGTCGGCGATGAGTTTTCCCGAGTTTTTCAATAAAGACGACAGCGAGTTCGCCAAGGCGATACGCGAAGGCCAGCCCTTCAAAGAAATTATTCGCGACAATAACGAGCTGTATCTGCGCGTGGCCTCCGTGTTTGTGGTGGGGCCAGAAAAACTTACGGTTGTCACCGGCGAGCCTTTGGACAAAGACATGATCGCCGACATCGCGGCGAATCTGGGCGAAATCACCCTTTATGCGGCTGGGATCAAGTTCGACGACACGCAAAAGAAAAACCAGACCCCGAGCGCTGCCAAGGGAAGCGGTTTTGAAACGCGCCTTTTTGATGACCCCAACAAGGGTAAGGTCGAAAGCAATGCCAGCGAGGCAAAGGCGGCTCCCAGCCCGGAAGGCGATCAACGGGTTTTCCGTCCGACGTTCACCGTGGGTTCGCTCGCCGCGCCCGCGGGCACGATGGACCGCGAGATCACTTTTGGCACGCCGCTCCCGGTGGTGGATTGGAAGACAGGGGAACGGGAGCGAGCCGGCGCCTTGGTAAGAGTTCGCACCAGGCCGTCCGTCCTCTACAGCCATCTGTTCGCCGCGCTGGGAGATATCGCGCGGGGCGTGGAATACATTCTGCTGGGAATTCTCATTTTCTTTGCCGTCATTGAATTGATTGCACTGATCATTGGCACGCGCATGACGCGCACCATGACCAGTGCCGTCGGCGAACTTTACAACGCAACCAGAAATGTTGATCGCGGCGATTTCAGCCATCGTATTCCGGTGAAATCCTCGGATCAGCTGGCGCAGCTGTCACTGTCGTTCAATTCAATGACTGAATCCATCGAGAAACTGATTCAGGAGCAGAAGGAAAAGCAGCGGCTGGAGGGCGAACTCGCCATTGCGCAGGAGGTGCAGGCGCAGCTGTTTCCGCGACAGGTTTCAGAACTGGAGTCGCTCGAAGTGCACGGCTTCTGCCGTCCGGCGAGAACGGTTAGCGGCGACTACTACGATTTCCTGACGGCGAGTTCCCACAAGCTGATTTTGGCGGTGGGCGATATCAGCGGGAAGGGAATTTCGGCCGCGCTGCTGATGGCGACCATCCACTCGGCGGTGCGCGCCTACAGCGTGGAGAGCCTGCCGCAGATGCGGGAGCCGGTGGCCGTCGGCGCCGTAGCCGGCGCGGGCAGGATCATGGCGGCGTGGCCGGAGGGCATCGAAGTTTCTCCAGGAGCATTGCTCGGACTGCTCAATCATCAGCTCTACGAAAGCACTCCGCCAGAAAAATACGCGACGCTATTTCTGGGAATTTATGACGGGCGATCGCATCAGTTGACCTACAGCAACGGCGGGCATCTGCCTCCCATTCTGATTGGCCGGGATGGCGCCGTGCGGCGGTTGGAGGCGGGAGGGACCGTGGTGGGCCTGTTCGACAACATGACGTATGACGAGGGATCGGTACAAATGCATCCCGGCGAAATCTTCATCGCCTATAGCGACGGCGTGACCGAGCCGGAAAATGAGTTCGGAGAATTTGGTGAGGAGCGTCTGATCGAGTTGGTGCGCACAAATCGCCATCTGCCGCTGGTGCAGATCAGCCAGGCAGTGACATCCGCAGTCGATGACTGGATCGGCGACAACGAGCAGCCGGACGACATCACGCTGGTGCTGGCGCGGGCGCGTTAGCTAGATTTTCTTCTTCTTCCAGCGGCCTTGCTTGAACAGAATTGCGCTGACGACGGCCATGGAGCTTTCGGCAATGGCGATGGAGGCAAACACGCCGTTCGAGCGCATATGCAGCGGGAGAGCGAGCCAATAGGCCAGCGGTATCTCGAACAGCCAGAAGCCGAAGAAATTCACGATGGTTGGCGTGATGGTATCTCCCGCGCCATTGAAGGCCTGCATCATCACCATGAAATAAGCGTAGCCGAGATTTCCATAGCTCACGATGCGCAGGCAGGCCGCGCCCAGCGGGACGACTGCCGGATCGTGCGTGAATAAGCGAACGATCGGCTCAGAGAAAAATATGAAGATCACGCCAACCGCACCGAGAAAAATTACGTTGTAGAGGCCCGTCCGCCAGACCGCCTTTTCCGCACGGTCGGGATGGCCCGCGCCCAGGTTCTGACCGACCAGCGTCGCCGCCGCATTGCTCAGTCCCCACGACGGCAGGATCACGAAAATTACAATTCGAATGGCAATCGTATATCCGGCGAGCGCCGCAGAGCCGAAGAAGCTCACGATGCGCACCAAACCGATCCAACTGGTATGGGCGATGGCGAACTGCAGAATGCCGGTTAGCGAAACGCGGATCAGTCGCGTTAGCACATCCAAACTCAGGCGTACCTGGCTCCTGAGGATGGGAATCCGCTCAGTGCCGTGCATCAGGCGATAGAACTGGTAGAGGACTCCGATGCTGCGTCCGGTCAGCGTGGCCAAAGCCGCGCCGGTCACGCCCATGCGAGGAAACGGTCCCCAGCCAAAGATGAGGCAGGGGTCGAGAATCAGATTGATGATGTTCGACACCCAGAGCAGGCGCATGGCGATGGCCGCATCTCCGGCTCCGCGAAAGATCGCGTTGTTGAGAAACAGGAGCAGGACGGCAAAACTTCCGCCCAGGCAAATTCTGGTGTAGCCGCTGCCGGTGGCGATGATCTCCGGGGATGCGCCCATCATGCGCAGCAGGTTCGGTGCAAACAGGAAGCAAGGCACACCGATCGCCAGGGAAATGAACAGGCCCAGGGCGATGGCTTGTACGCCCGCGACGGCGGCCCCTTCGGGATCTTTTTCACCAATGCGGCGCGCCACCATCGCTGTGGTGGACAAGCTTAGGCCCATGGCTACGGAGAAAACCAAGGTCAGCATCGATTCGGTAAGGCCGACGGTAGCTACCGCGTTCGCGCCCAGCCGCCCAACCCAGAAGACATCGACCACGGCGAACAGAGATTCCAGCACCATCTCCAAAACCATGGGGACGGCCAGCAGCAAGATCGCGCGGTTGAGGCTGCCGGTGGTGTAGTCCTGGTGCGAGCCGCGAACGGCTTCCACCAGTGAGGCCCATAATGTGTGCTGCTTCTCGGCAGAGGAGGTTGCGGCATCCATAAGTACCTTCGAGCTTTGGGCGCTGTTCGCCAGAAAAAATCTGGCGACCGCGCGAGCAAAATTAACAGAGACAAAACAAGACGTCCGGCTTGCGGACTCAGAAGGATGGCGAACTACCGCGGGTTAAACATGGTCATTTCCTTGATGCGGATCGTAAAACGGAACGCAGGCCCACATGCAAATGAACGATTAAATTAGAGGGGTTGTATCGCGAAGCGGCGGCATCCGCCAAAGGATTTCGTTCGGCTGATCGCAGATTACTTTTTCGCAAACAGCGTCACTCGCGACGTAACCGCCAGATTTTTCACCATCCCTCCCAAGACCACGGGTCCGAGAGGTGTCTCCAGCAGTCCACGGCCGTCGGCTCGGGGGTCATAGGTATTCTCGTCAATCGTATCCCATCGGTTTGCATGCAGGTCGTAATCAAAAGTGACGCTGGAAACGTCTGCAGGCTGGCCATCATACGAGGTGCCCTTGTAATCGTGAGGAGTGGTGGTGCCACCGGAAAAATAAATCTTGTGCTCCTTCTCAGCACCCCCGGCAGAGATGCCGAAGTGGGCGGTTCCGGGATGCGGCGGCAGCTTGGTCCATTCAATCTTGCTGGGATCTTTGCGATTGATCTTGCCCAGCCAGCATTCGTCGGAAGGGACGTAGCGCGGGCCGCCGGATGGCCCAGGTTTCGCGCCACCCACGACAACAATCTCTTCGTCCGCCAAGCCCCCGGCCATGCCGAAGGCAGGAGTGCCGGGGAAAGGCGTAGCCTGACTCCACGCATCTCGATCAATGTCATAAACCTGCACGTTATTCACCGGGCCATTGGGCGAGCGGCCGCCGATCAAATAAACGAAACGATCATGAGTGACGCCGGTGACCGCACTATCGACCGGGACGGGGATATCTTTGCCGCGCGACCAGCGGCGCGCACCGGGCTCGTAAACATTGACGTCCGGCACGGTGAGTTCACCGCCCTGGTTGTCCACTACGTAACCGCCCATCAGAACGACCACTCCCTTGACTCCTCCGGCGGCGGCATTCAAACGGCCTACCGGCCCGGGAACCGCACGGCCTTGACTCCATTTTCCCGCGTGGGAGAAAGTCATCACATACACTTGGTTGGTAACGTCGTCCCATGTTTTCTTCGGGCCAACCCCCATCATGGAAAACAATTGGAAGCCGCCTTTGAGGGTAGCCACAGCGTTGCTGGAAACGGCGGCGGGCATCGGCGGGAACTTGGGTTCATCTGCGCCCAGAAAGACCACGGCGCAAAACGCCAGCAGGGTGAGGAACGGGATTTTTTTCATTGCGGAGATATTAACTCACCTTGCGCCTTAGGTTGTGAGGCTAACGGTCGCCGTTAGAACCAGGTTTTGCGGCGGTACTCGCGGTAGGCGTCGCCAAATGCGGCTTCTAGAACGCGGGCTTCGCGGTGGGCGCGCAGCGTCTGCAGGATGATGACGGCCGGCACAAGGAGCCATAACATGGGACGGTGGATGAGCAGCACAAAACCGCTGATCAGCACCGTTCCGAAGAGGTAAATCGGGTTGCGAATTTTCGAGTAGATTCCGTGCGTCACCAGTTGATGAGCTTCCGCTTTGATAGCGAACGACTTGCCCAGTTGATAGCGCGCAACCACAATTCCCACCACACCCGCGATTAGTAATGCTGTTCCCAGGCTCCGTTGCCAATCCCACGGACCCGGCATCGTGAAGATGAACCACAGCAGTACGCAAATCACGACGATCTGGACTACGGTAAACAAATAGAACTGTCGACTTTCCATCGATTGCTTTCCGGTTCGTGACTATTCGATCAACCCTTGCCGTACAGCATGAATAAAATCGGTATAGGCGGGAACCTGTCCGCCTAGGCGCATCAGGCTGGCGATCTGCCCCCGATGGTACGCCGAATGCATCACAACATGGCTCAGCACATCCTGCACGGTACTGGACCAAGCTTCGCCCTTGCTGTTTTTGTAGGTGATTTTCTCCGACAGGGCTGAAGAGGAAAGCTGGGCGAAATATTCGACCCATAGCCGGGCGAGTGCGTTGGTTTGCGCTTCGCACTGTTCGAGGTTGAACTCCGGCCAGACGGGCAGACTTTGCGGTTGGCGCCGGATGCGCTCGAGCCACAAGCGCTCGGCGGAAAGAATGTGCGCCAACAACTGCAGAGGCCGCGCAGGCGCTGGTCCGGATCCACCTTCCCTGATCGCTGTCAGGACCTCACGGTTGGCCCAAGCATCGTAGAGAAATTGACGCTGCAGATGTTCCAGCAATTCCACGATGCAGACTCCCTGATCGAAGAGTTCGAAGCGTTGACGCAAGGCCACGAGTAAGGCCTTAAGTAATTTAGTCGGCGCGCGGCGCGTACTGCAACCCGGCTTTTTAACGGTCCGTTCACACTTCTCGGTTAGACTGCTCCCTGAGTCACCAAATGAATTATTCTGAGTGATAGACGGCTGAGTGTTGCCTATCTGAAGTTCGCTGAATATGGTCCGCAAAGTTTCCCCATCCCGAACGACGTTGGAAGAGACGGACGCGTCTGGCAGTCCCCGTGAAAATCCGGAGGCGGAAAAGAAAGCCGCGAAAAAAGCCACGGGATCGCTCGACGATCTGGCGCGGACAGCGCTGAAAGCATTTCTCATCGCTCGCGACGCTGCCGCCAATGTGCCCGATCTATTCACGCAATCCTCGCGCATGGCATTTCTTGCCATCAAGGAGTGCGAGCAGGAACTTGACGTAATCGAGCGCTACATCGATGAGCGGACGCCCGCGGCCATCACGCGCGTGAATGAAACTCGGGCGCGCCAGTTGTTGACCAGCCTGAAATGCACCACCGACCTCGAACGCATTGGCGATCTGGTCATGAGCATGTCCCTGCGAGTGCAGGCGCGCACGGCGAAGACGGCGGCTTCCGATGTGCGCCAGTTGGTGGAGATGTCGACGATCCTGCGCGAGATGCTCGATCTGGTGTATCGCGGATTTGTTGATCTCGACCTGGAGTGCGCCCGCAAGGTCCTGCAAATGGATAAGGACATCGACCGCGTCTGTCACGCTTTGTTCCAGAAACACCTCACCGATCATGGCGCGCAGAGCAATCCATCCAGCTTTGAAGTGCTCCTCATGGCGCAAGCACTGGAGCGCGCCGGGGACCATACCACCAATCTTGCCGAGGATCTATACAGCCTGATCGAAGGCCGCAGCCTGCGGCATGCTCCCAAGAAGCGTGCAGCCACTTAGCGAAGGCGCTCCTTCCCTTGGCTCAGCGGCTACTTCCACGGGGACGGTGGGATTACGAATCCGACTATCAGCAATCCTTGCATCTGCCCCCAATCGTCGGTTTCGTGGTCGAATACAACTTCTCTGCGTTGGTCAGCAAATCGCAGATCCAGCAGAAAGAGCTTGTGGATCGCATACGCTCGTACTCCACTCGACGAGTCGCGGGTTTCGTCGAAAAGCGCTCCATGCAACACGTAGACATGAGACTTCCACT
>CAVZCG010000003.1:0-224194 GCA_963773675.1 uncultured Acidobacteriaceae bacterium | reverse complement strand
GTGTATCGCCGAGTACATCTTCCGGTACACTAAGAACGCGAAAATGCCTGAAACTCCCATCGCCGCCGTTTCTGACTCTCCGACGCTGCTCTCCGATCAGGATCTCTACCTGTTCAACGAGGGAAGCAATTACCGTCTTTACGAGACCGTAGGCGCCCATCCGGTTACACGCGACGGAAAAGCGGGCACGATGTTCAGCGTTTGGGCCCCAAATGCGCGCCTGGTCTCCGTGATCGGCAGCTTCAATTCCTGGAATCCACGGACACATCTACTCACTCCTCGAGCTTCGTCCGGGATCTGGGAAGGGTTCATCCCGGACGTGACCAAAGGTGCACTCTATAAATTTCACATTGAGTCGCGGCGCCACGGCTACCAGATTGACAAGGCCGATCCCATGGGTTTGTGGCACGAGAAGCCGCCGCGAACCGCTTCGGTAGTGTGGGAGCTTGACTATCAGTGGAGCGATCGTGAGTGGATGGAGAAACGCGCTGCGCGCAATTCCTTGCGCGCTCCCATCTCAGTCTATGAAGTGCATCTAGGCTCCTGGATGCGGGTTCCCGAGGAACATAATCGTCCGCTGACCTATCGCGAGACGGCGCCGCGGTTGGCAGAGTATGTGGGCCGCATGGGCTTCACGCACGTGGAATTCCTGCCGGTGATGGAGCATCCCTTTTACGGTTCCTGGGGATATCAGACGACCGGTTACTTTGCTCCGACTTCGCGCTACGGCACGCCGCAGGATTTCATGTACCTGGTGGATTATCTGCACCAGCATGGCATCGCGGTAATCCTGGACTGGGTACCGTCGCACTTCCCTTCTGACGCTCACGGCCTCGCGTATTTCGACGGAACACATCTATACGAGCATGCGGATTCGCGCCAAGGTTTCCATCCTGATTGGAAGACCCACATCTTCAACTACGGACGCACTGAAGTGCGCAGCTTTCTGATGTCGAGTGCGATGTTCTGGCTCGATAAATATCACATCGACGGCCTGCGCGTGGATGCGGTCGCTTCCATGCTGTATCTCGACTATTCGCGACACGCCGGGGAGTGGATTCCCAACAAATACGGCGGGCGGGAGAACCTGGAAGCCATCGACTTCCTCCGCCGCTTCAATCAGGAAGTTTACAAAGAGCATCCGGAAGTCCAGACGATTGCGGAAGAGTCCACGTCCTGGCCCATGGTTTCGCGGCCGGTGTATCTGGGCGGTCTCGGCTTCGGCATGAAGTGGGACATGGGCTGGATGCACGACACGCTGGAGTATTTCAAACAGGATCCCATTCATCGCAAGTATCACCACAGCAAGCTCACCTTCCGCATGCTGTATTCGTTCCAGGAGAATTTCGTGCTGCCGCTATCGCACGATGAAGTGGTCCATGGAAAGGGATCGTTAATCGGCAAGATGCCCGGCGACGAAAAACAGCGCTTCGCGAATCTCCGGCTCCTTTATGCCTACATGTATGCTCAGCCGGGCAAGAAACTCCTGTTTATGGGCGACGAGTTCGGCCAGGTCCGCGAGTGGACGCACGACAGCAGCCTGGAGTGGCACGTGTTGCAATATCCGGTGCACAGCGGCCTGCAGGAGTGGGTGGGACAACTGAACCGGCTTTACCGCGCCGAGCCGGCGCTGCACACGCTCGATACCAACGCCGCGGGTTTCGAATGGGTGGATTGCAACGACAATCTCACCAGCACGATTTCACTGCTGCGCAAGAGCGAGTCTCCGAAAGATACGGTGCTTGTCGTGTGTAACTTCACGCCGATCCCCCGCGTTGGTTACCGCATTGGCGTGCCGGAGGGCGGCTATTGGCGGGAACTGCTGAACAGTGACGCTACAGAATACGGGGGCACGGGCGTGGGGAACCTCGGTGGCGTTCATGCCGAAGAAGAAAAGGCGCACGGGCGTCCCTACTCGCTGAAACTTACGTTGCCGCCGCTGGGGGCGCTGTTTCTGAAGGCTGGATAGCTAAGTCTGTCTGCAAGTCGGCTCCCGATCTCCCATGCTAGACTGCGGTCAGACGCGTCTCTCATGCGGATTCTCACCCGCTACATACTCCGCGAAGTAACCTCGCACGCCCTGATCGGCGCGGCCATTTTTACTTTCGTTCTGTTTACGCGCGATCTGGGACGCATTCTGGAACTTGTGGTGCGGGCCAGCGCTCCGCTGCCCAGCGTGGCCGAGATTTTCTTTTATACGGTCCCTCTCGCCCTCACTTACACCATCCCCATGAGCGTGCTGGTGGGAATTCTCATTGGGCTGAGTCGACTCGCCACCGACAGCGAGATTACCGCGATGCGAGCCAGCGGCATGGGCGTCTGGAACTTTGGCCGGGTGTTGGCGATTTTCGTCGTGGGCGCATGGCTTCTGGCACTGGGTAATGGACTTTATCTAGCGCCATGGTCGTTGGCTTCGCTGGGACATCTCGAAGATCAGCTCAAGGGCTCGCAGGTTTCCTACGAAGTGCAGCCTCGCGTTTTCTATGAAGGATTTCCGAAGTACGTGCTTTATGTGCAGGACGTACACAGCGCGCAAGGCGGCGCAGTTTGGAAGGGCGTATTTCTGGCCGATATCACCGATCCCGCAAATCCGACTGTCACGTTGGCTCGCGAAGGCGTTCTCGTCCCCGAGGGCCAGGATCGACTTCATCTGCATTTAATCGATGGTGCCACTCACGAAACGCTTCCCCAACTGGCGGACCGCTATCAGATTTCCACTTTTCAGCAAACCGATATTCCCATCGAGCTTCCCGCGGCGGAGAACAAAGCGGATGAGCAGGTTCCCGTCGGGCTAATCAGCACGGGCATGCTGCGCGACTATGCCGGCCGCGTCGATCCCATCTCGGCGCGCTGGTACCTCATTGAATTTCATCGCCGCTTTGCGTTGCCAACCGCCTGCCTGGTACTTGCGATGGTGGGAATTCCCCTAGGGCTTTCTTCGAAGAAGAGCGGCAAGTCGGGAGGATTCGTCCTTACAATCGTGCTGGTTTTCGTTTATTACTTCGTTTCGCTGATCGGAGTGTCGTTGGCGCGCCAGGGCAAGGTCGGCCCCATGTTCGGAGCGTGGCTGGCGAACATCGCGTTCTTTGCGGCTGGCGCGATTCTGCTGTGGCAAGCCGAACGCCGGCCCATCGCGCTTTCGGCCTTCCGCCTCGCCGGAAAGCGCGCAACGCCCCACAGCAACGGTCAGGTGCCAACATTCCGATTGGGACGCAGAGACAGCGCCAACGCCTTCGAGCGTGCCTCCACCCGCCGCCGCGTCTTCAGCGCCAGCTTTCCCACGCTGCTCGATGACTATGTGCTGCGCGATTTCTTTGTCTACCTGGGGATGATTCTCTCGGCATTCCTGGTTCTGCTTCTGGTCTTCACCCTGTTCGAGCTGCTGGGCGACATTCTGCGCAACCAGACACCTGCCATCGTGGTCGCGGAATATCTCCTCAACGTCGCTCCTTACCTGCTGTATAGCGTAGCTCCGTTGATCATGCTGCTCGCCGTGCTCATCACCTTTGGCCTGATGAATCGCTCCAATGAGATCACCGCGATCAAAGCCACCGGGACCAGCATCTATCGCATCGTCACGCCGGTGCTGGCTGCGGCCGCGGTGCTGGCGGCAGGATTATTTTTCGCCGACCAGTTCTACCTGCCTCACACCAACAAGCGGCAGGAAGCGCTGCACAACCAGATCAAGGGCAAGCCTGCGCAAACCTATTTGCGTCCGGACCGCAAGTGGATTTTCGGACAGCACAATGACATCTACTACTACCAGTTCTTTGATCCGGATCGCGATCAGTTTGCCAACGTCACGATTTATCAAATCGATCCTGCCAGTTTTGCCATCACGCAGCGCATCCACGCCGATCGCGCACACTGGGCTGACAACCTGGATCGCTGGATCTTCGAACGAGGTTGGCAGCGCTCTTTACATGGCCCAGCTATTGCCGCCTTCCGCACCTTTGAGGTTTCGACCTTTCCCGAGCTCAGCGAGGCGCCGTCTTACTTCAAGAAGGAAGTGAAACAATATTCGGAGATGAACTATGAAGAGTTGCGCCGCTATATCCGCGACTTGCAGCAAAGCGGCTTCGACGTGGTACGGCTCCGGGTGCAGCTCAACAAGAAGCTCTCGTTCCCGCTGATTACTCTGATTATGGCTGTGCTTGCCGTGCCGTTCTCATTGTCGGCAGCCAAGAAAGGCGCGATCACTGGCGTCGCGGTTGCGGTGGGAATCGCCGTCGTTTACACGGTAGTGTCGCGGTTGTTTGAGGCTATGGGAGATCTCAGCCAGCTTCCGCCGGCTCTGGCGGCCTGGTCGCCGGATTTGATCTTCGCCCTGGTCGGTGCTTACTTGATTCTGAAAATTCCCACGTAGCGTCGCGCCCCGCCGTCCAACTACTTCACGGCAACTCCCCATGGAAAGTTATCGGTCTGAACTGGCGATTGGGGTGTCAGGGCGCCGGTTGAGGGAGTGATGGCATATTCCGAAAGATTGGCAGAGTTAAGGTTGGCCACAAACAACCAACTGTCGTCGCTGCGAATTGCGATCGAGGTCGGATACGAATTGGTTGTAATCGGCGTCGGGCTTAGCACGGTCAAACTCCCGGTTGTGGTGCTGACGCGAAAGGACGAAATCGCGTTCTGGCCCCTATCGACGACGTATAGGAAACCGGCGTAGGCGTCCATCAGCAAGGGCCCGGGGCTGTTGCCTGCAGCAAACGGCGAGCCACTCACTGGGAGCAGGCTGTAGTCTGCGTTGGGACAAGTCGGCAGCAAAACGGCGTTGCAAATTGTAAAGGCGCTGACGGTATTGTCGGGCTGCGAGTTCGATACGTAAACGAAGCGGTTACAAGGATCGACGGTCACTCCAGAAGGTACCGAGCCCGTAGCGCTTTCTGAAACGGCGGTTAGACCACCCGCGGATGAAACAGAATAGTTCAGAACCGCGTAGTTCGTGGAATCGGTAACGTAAAGGTGTTCCGTAGTTGGAGGCACGTTAGCTGAGCAAACCGCAAAAGCGGAAGGATAGACGGTCGGGCTTACCGCCAAAGCGGAAGGACTCGGTACGGCGTTGCGCGTGGCACCGCCCGGCAGCTCTGTCACCGCAAACGGCGAACCTGCCACTTCCGTCAAACCGCCGTTGCTTCCAATGGCGAGCACCGACACGGCCGCGGGACTTGAATCCGCAACGAAGAGAAATTTTCCAGCCGAGTCAATCACCATCGCGACCGGCGTAACCCCGCCCTTCAAAGATGTCGTCGTTCCCGATCCTAATTTGCCATCAGACGCGACCGAGAACGTTTCGATTCCAGTAGCGCTGTCACTCACCGCTGAACTCTGAGCGATCATCACATACGCAAACGTTCCAGCCGGGTCGAGCACCACGGCGGTTGGTTGCCCGTTGGTCGGTGGACCATTTGAATTAAAGATCTGCGACACATGCCCATTCACCAGATCAAGGCTAAAGGTGTCCATGTCGGCATTGCCCTGCGTGGAGACCACTACCAGCCCATTGTTCGAAGACGAGTACTTCGTGCTGCACGCCACCAGAACCCCGATCGAAATCAGGACTGCTACTCCCAGCATCCAAGTAAACCTTGTCCGCATTCTTCGCTTTATCTCCTGTGAACGTGCTACTGCGCTCCCCGGCAGCCAGCCACCGGGCAGGAGCACTTTATGAGGGCTTGATTGCCATCCATTTATGTATCAGGAATGGGCGGGAAGAGCAAACGCCCCAGGCAGGTTGGAACCGGGGGGATGCCCGCGAGTTGCCTCAGTACGCGAGAATGTAAGAAAGCGACTGAAGCTTGAGCGAGATCAGGCTTCTTGTCCTGCCGGGACCGCTTCCGGCGGCGGTGCAGCATTGGCGGTGGCTCGCAGCGGAAAGTGAATTTCGATCAAGAGTCCGCCCTCCGGCCGGTTAAAGGCTGCCACGCGCCCGCCGTGAAACCGGACTGCTCTTTCCGTGATCGCCAGCCCCAAGCCAACCCCTCCGGTCTGCCGCCCCCGATCGTCATCCAAGCGGTAGAACGGCTGAAATAACTTCTCCAGCGCGTCGGGTGGCACTCCCGACCCACAATCAGTAACACTCACCACCGCCTCGGCGCGGTCTGAAGTCTCTTTCCTCTCCAGGTGTATCTCAACTGTGGTGCCTTCGCGGGTGTAACGGATGGCGTTGCGAACTACATTCTCAATCGCGCTGTGTAACAGGGAAGCTTCTCCGCAGACTCCCCAATCGCCCGCCGGAATATCGCTGCGGACATGGCAATGGCGGGCCTGCGCTTCGAATTCCGCATCTTCCGCTACATTCAGCACCACTTCATCGAGCATCACAGGCGTGGGCGGCACTCCTCGCTCGCCATCCTCCAGCCGCGCCAGGGTCAACAGGCGGCCAATAAGCTCATTCAGACGGCTGGCTTCGAGTTCAATGCGCTCGAGCATGCTTGCAGTCTCGGGGCCGGAGCGCTGCCGCGCCAAACCAAGGGCTACATTCAATCGCGCCAAGGGAGAACGCAACTCATGGGAAATGTCATTCAGCAGGCGCGACTGTGCTTTCACCAGCGTTTCCAACCTGCTTGCCATAGTGTCGAAATCACGCACCAAGCCTGCAATCTCATCGCGGCGTCTGCTCTGAGGATTGCCAGCACGTGCCGTCAGGTCACCGGCGGCGATTTGCTGGGTAGCCGCGCGCAAGCGTGTCACCGGCTTGGTCAGATACCAGGCGAGAAAGTAGCAAACTAATCCCGAAGACGTGATCGCAATAATCAAGCCCGGCATGGGGATACCCCACGGTCCGAAAAACACACGGGGGCCCGGAGGCAACTCCATCGCGATGGTATAGAGGTGTTGTCCGTCGCTGGAAGCTTTCGACTCGGTCAGAATTTGCGGACGCGGAAAAACCATCCCCGGCCGCGGTGGCAGCGGCTGGCCCGCAGCCACATGTTCCGCCCAGCCCTGGCTGGAGCGCCCCGATATCTCTTTTCCCTGCTCATCGAAGACGTAAGCCCGCACGTGGTGCGTGCGTTGCAGGTTTTCGAGGTAGTCATGCGCCTGCGGTGTTCCGCCATGCTCGTAAGCAACAATCGCATCCGTGAGAGCGGTAGTACGCAGCGCGTCCCAGGTGGAATTACGTTGCGGACGAAAGGCCAGCATCACCAGAACCGCCAGCACCAGAAATAATGCCTGCGCTACCCAGAAAGAAAGAAAAATTTTCAGGAATAGGCTCTTCATGACGTGACCTTCGTCTTTTCCGCTACCTTCTCGCGCGGTCGGGCAAAGATGTAACCCACGCCTCGAATCGTCTTGATGTGTTCGTCGTTATCGGTATCGCCAAGTTTTTTGCGCACTTTGCTGACGTGCATGTCGATGCTGCGATCGAACGGCGAGAATTTGCGGCTGAGCACTGCATTCACCAGGCGCTCGCGCGGAACGACGCGTCCCGCCTCGCGCAGAAGTACTTCTAACAAGTTGAATTCCACTGAAGTAAGGTCGACGGGCTGACCGTCGCGGCGTACGCTGCGCGTAGCTGGATCAAGCTCGATCTCCCCGACCCGCACGATTTCGGGCGCGGCGGGAGACGCTTTATCGCTGCGCGTGCGCCGCAGGATCGCTCGAATCCGCGCTACCAATTCGCGCGGGTTAAAAGGTTTTGGAAGATAATCGTCGGCGCCGATCTCCAGGCCCACGATGCGATCCACATCTTCCCCGCGCGCGGTAAGCAATAAGACGGGAAGACGGGAGGTTGCGCGAATGCGGCGCAGAACTTCAAATCCATTGATACCCGGCAGCATTACATCCAGCACAACCAGCAAATAACCGCCACCCGTGGTCCGCTGGAGACCACTCTCACCATCGTGGGCGGCCTCCACGATGAAGCCTTCAGCTTGTAGGTATTCGCTTACCAGCGTGCAGAGTTCGACATCGTCGTCGATGACCAGAATCCGTTCCATATTTCTGGCTTTCATTGTGCACCAATCAACCGGCTGTTCGCGGTAAAGAATTGTCAAACCCCGGTGATTTTGCTGTTGACAAAACTTTACCCGGTTTGACCGAGTCTTTACTACTTTCCCGGTCAATTCGTGTTTCTATGAGTGTACGCAAAAGTGCCGCGCTCCTGGAAAGAAGCGTTTGCGGGAGGCGGTTTTGAAGGAAGGAAGTTTATGAAATCGATTCGTTTCCGTTTTCTGGTTGCGGCCCTGGCGGTGCTGCTGGGCAGCGCGATTGCTAAATCGCAAACGGAGGATGCTCCTCCACCTCCGCCAATGCACGGTTTTGGCATGGATGGCCATATGATGGGCTTCTTCGCCAAGTATCTGGACGTGACCGACGACCAGAAGGCGCAGATGAAGGCCGTTCTGGAGAAGGAACGTCCGACGCTGCAGCCACTGTTGCAGCAGGTTCACCAGATGGAGCAACAACTGAAGCCGTACGAGGAAGGCACCTACGACGCCGCCAAGGTGCAAGCCGCAGTCGCACAGCAATCGCAGACGCTGGTCCAACTGAAGGTCGAGGAAACTCGCATTCACAACGAACTATTCCAGTTGCTCACTCCGGATCAACAGAGCAAGTTGAAGGAGTTCGAGGCGAACCGCGCAGCGCGTATGCAGCAGCGTATGCAGAACGCCCCACCTGCTTCTTCAGAAGAGTAAGCTTGGGCTTTTGCAGTTGGACTTCGCGGCATCGATTGCTTGAGTAGCTTTGGTCGGAGCGCGAGGTTAGGACTCTCCTAGCCTCGCGCACGCGCCACTCGAAGGAACGATGAATGGACTTGGAACAAGTCTTCATTTTCGACGTAGGATGGTTCTTCTTCGTCGCCTGGGGGTTGGTTCTTGCGGCGGTCAGCGTGATCGCCTTCGGTCGGGATATTCTCCCAACATCTCCCCGACTTACCCGCGGATCCGACCAGCACTAGCGCCCGCCGCCGGTTGAGTCGGATCCGGATCCTGGGTCGTAGTCACCCGTTTCACCTTCTACGTACGAGCTCCGTTAAAGCTGCGTCCCGGCCTGCTAAAATTTCATCTACATCAACCACATGATTCCTCAGAGCATGCGCCCTTTGCTGCCCTACCTCAAGCGTTATCGCTGGGGCTTTGTTGTTGGCGCACTTTGTAT
The DNA here is from genome assembly GCA_963773675.1 of uncultured Acidobacteriaceae bacterium. GTDB lineage: Bacteria > Acidobacteriota > Terriglobia > Terriglobales > Acidobacteriaceae > Sulfotelmatobacter. Next base: position 215,092 of record CAVZCG010000003.1, on the reverse strand, counting down.
CCTGTTTAGCAACGGAGCGCAGGCGGGACTCCCCAGAGTGATTGGCAATGCTGCCCAGAGTCTGGAGAGTGGCGTAACCCAGCACAAGCTTTTGATTTTCACTCTGCAGGTGCTGGCGTTGGCGGTGGTGCGAGGCATCTTCCTGTTTCTCACGCGCTGGATTGTGATCGGCATCTCTCGCGACATAGAGTTCGATTTGCGCAACGACCTTTTTGCCCACCTGGAAACGCTCTCCTATTCCTACTACCAGCGGATGCGCACCGGCGACATTATGGCGAGAGTGACAAACGACTTGAATGCGGTGCGTATGCTGATGGGGCCGGCGATCATGTACTCGGCGAATACCATTGTGTTCACAGCCGCGGCCTTGTGGTTCATGGTGCACAACAGTCCAAAGTTGACGATGTATGCGGTTCTTCCACTGCCGATTGTCAGCGTGACCATTCAATATTTCGGGCGGCGCATTCATGAGCGCTTTGAGAGAATCCAGGCGATGTTCTCTGACATCTCGGCGCGCGCCCAGGAAAACTTTTCCGGAGCGCGGGTGATTCGCGCCTACGTGCAGGAAGAAGCGGAGATTGCATCCTTCGAAAGCGCCAACCAGGAGTACGTTGCGCGCAGCCTGAAACTGGTGCGACTGATGGGCATGCTCTGGCCCACGCTCGAACTCATGCTTGGACTGGCGCTGGTGCTGGTCTTGTGGATCGGAGGGCGGGAAGTGCTTGCGGGGCGCATGCAGATCGGGGCGTTCACGGCGTTCAACATCTACATGATGCAACTCACGTTCCCTATCATCGCGTTGGGGTGGGTGGTCAACATTTTTCAGCGGGGCACGGCATCGTTAGTGAGGCTGAACGAGATCTTGCAGGAACAGCCGGAGATCAAAGATGAGACGGACGCGAAAGACTGGCAAGTGGATGGTGAAATCGAATTTCGCGGTCTGAATTTTGCCTATAACGGCAAGCGGGTGCTGCATGACTTGAACCTGCGAATTCCCGCAGGCAGCAGTATGGCGATCGTGGGCCCCACGGGCTCGGGAAAAAGCACGCTGGTCAATCTGATTCCGCGGGTTTACGACGCGGCGCCGGGGATGGTCCTGATTGATGGCCGGCCGATCCGCGACTTCTCTCTCGCTTCGCTCCGCCGGAACATCGGCTTCGTGCCGCAGGAAACTTTTTTGTTCAGCGATCGCATCCGCGAGAATATTGCGCTGGGCGTGGAGTCGGCCAGTGACCAGGAAATTCACGACGCGGCCGACGCCGCGAACATAGCCGTCGATATTGAAGGCTTCCCCGAGCGCTATCTAACCATGGTCGGCGAACGCGGCATCACGCTCTCCGGAGGGCAGAAGCAGCGTACCGCAATCGCCCGCGCTTTGATCCGCAACCCGCGCATCCTGATTCTCGATGACGCGCTCTCCAGCGTGGACACTCACACCGAAGACAAGATTCTCAATCACCTGCGCGAGGTGATGCAGGGCTGCACGACTATATTCATCTCCCACCGCGTTTCCACCGTTCGCAATGCAGACCGCATTGCCGTGCTGCATGGCGGGCAAATTGTGGAGCTGGGGACACATGATGAATTGCTCGCCTTGAATGGCTACTACAGCGACCTGTATAACAAGCAATTGCTGGAAGAGGAACTGGCCGAAGTCTAGCCCCTGCGGGGTCGCATCCTAGCAGCGAATCAGCTACCTTGCCATGCAGCGAGTTGACGCACCGGAGATTCTCGATTCTGACGCCTGCTCGCCTGAGGACGCCAAGGCTGTGCTACAGGTTATTGGCCGCGTCAATCGGTGGTTCGGCGGGATCGCCACCACAGAGAAAATGGTGGGGCGAGTGGCGCGGGTGACTGGGACGAATCGCTTCTCCTTGCTTGAAGTGGCCGCCGGCCTGGGCGGAGTTCCTGCTGCGGCGAGACGGAATTTGGCGCGACGCGGAATCACCCTGGATGCAACCCTGCTGGACATCGCACCCTCGCACCTGCCCAGCGGAGACTCTGCCACGAACGGCAAAGCGCGAAATCAAGGAGTGGTCGCTGACGCTCTCGCTCTCCCGTTTTGCGATGATGCATTCGATCTTGTCAGCTGCAACCTGTTCGCGCACCATCTTGATCCCCTGCGATTGGGGCAATTCGCGAGTGAGGGTCTACGGGTGAGCCGGTGCGCGCTGCTGATCAACGATCTGGTGCGTCATCCGCTGCATCTGGCGTTGGCGTACGCCGGTTATCCCCTTATGCGTAACCGGGTGGCGTGGCTGGATGGGCTGACTTCGGTACGCCGCGCATATGTACCGAACGAAATTCGAAGCATGCTTGCCCGAGATTTTCCCGCAGCGATCTCTCCGCGCGTGGAGATTTCTCGACATTATCTCTTTCGCATGGGTGTGATTGTCTGGAAAAATGCAATCGCGGACGAACGAGTTGCCTAGCGGACAACCAGCACTTCGCGCACGTTGTCGCGGGCGAGAAAGAACTTGATGGAAGCGAAGTCGCGGAAGAGGTTTTCAATATGACGGTTATTAAACACCCGCTGTAATTGGAAGCCGTCCGAGATGGCAGTGTGTACCGCGCCCGTCGGACCGCGGCGGGCTTCCCGGCGCATTACAATTTTTTGCATCTCCAGGACGTCGGCCCCGACGATGTGGAAGCGGTGGCACGGCGAGTCGGGACCGGCATCGCGGGTGTGGAAGAAGGCAAGCAACATGCCGCCGGGCTTCAGTACAGACCAGAGGCGCCCTACCACCGGCTTTACCAGGCTTTCATCGAGATAGTCCGGCAGATTCCAGCAGAGCACAAAATCGAAGTGAGCCGCAGGATAGACCAGGTTGTCGGCCAGAAATTTTCGGCTGTCGAGAATGACATTTCCCTGCTCGTCTTTGGTAAGAAGATCGGGATCGGTGGAGGCGGTGAGCAGATCTTCACTGTAGATTCTGTGCCCGTGTTCGGTGAAGTGGCGGATATTGGCGGGCGAGGTCGAGCCCAGATCGAGCACACATAGGTCTTCAGCAGATTCCCAGGAGCGAGTCAGTTCGCCCAAGCCGCTGGAGCGGCGCGTGAGCTTTTGCGAGCCCTGCGCCGGGACAGCCTCCGGTCCGGATGAACCCCGAAAAAGTTTCATGAAAGTCTGCGAGACCGACGACACTCTAACTTCCCAATTCTTGATTCATGATAACTAATCTTAAGCAATGCGAGCCCAACGCGAACTATTTCGCATCCGTGCGGTGGATATCGACCTTTCCCTTCAGGAAGGCGCCTTCTTCAATGGAAATACGCTGCGCCGTGATGTCTCCGGTGACCGTAGCGGACTTCCGCAGGTCCACGCGGTCACTGGCTTGAATATTACCTTCCAGCTTTCCCTGCACCACGATGGCTTTGGCGTCGACGCTGGCCTTGACCTGGCCGTTTGGGCCCACGGTGAGGCTGTTGCCCTTCAGGGCGATGCTGCCCTCGACCTGGCCGTCCAGGTAGAGATCTTCGCTTCCCGAAAGTTCGCCCTTAATTACGACCGACTTGCCGATTTGCGCCAAACCACTGGCGGGTGTGCTCATTGGACGCGCTCCTGATGCAAAGGGATCAGTGCCGGTTTACTCCGGAATCTAGGATTTACTGAGCAATGCCGGAAAACCACTCACTGAAACGACTATACGCAAGGCACGGAGGGCGCGGCAAGCCTTGTCCGCACTGAAATACCCAAGTCCCTGTAGAGATTGCTCGCAGCTCCAATTGTTACACTGAAAGGTGCAGGTTGCTGAGTGACGGATATGAGACGTGAGGCAGAAGGAAGCCGACCGATTATCGTCGCAATATGGCTGATCGGCGTGCTGGTCGGGACGGGCACGGCTTCCTTTGCCGCCGCGGCGCCTCCGGATGCGCTCGATGCGGTTTCTTGTACTGCGCTCGTCCGGGCCGCGGTGGCCAATGAAGCCGCAGCCGCTAAAGACGATACGACCAAGCACATCTTCCGATCGCGCAAGCAGACACCTCAGGGTTCTCAGACCAGACTCTACGCGGAAACGCGGCAGGCGATGGTCGGCATGACGGTCGCCTATAACGACAAGCCGCTCACGCCGGAACAGAAAAGAGACGAGGAAAACCGCCTGAACGAGATGGCAAACAATCCCGATCTGCTAAGGCACAAGCATTCGCAGGAACAGGAAAACGCCGAGCACACGCTGCGCATTGTGAAAGCCTTGCCCGAGGCTTTCTTGTACGACTACGACGGCGAGGAAGAAGGCTCCGCTGACTTGGGCCAACCCGGCGTGCGGCTGGTGCGTTTGAGATTCCGTCCCAACCCCAGCTACCAGCCGCCTTCTCGCGTAGAGCAGGTATTGGTGGGAATGAAGGGGGTGGTTGTAATCGATCCGGTCGAGCGAAGGATCGCTAAGATCGACGGAACCTTGTTCAGGGAGGTTAGCTTCGGTTGGGGAATCCTCGGGCACCTCGATAGAGGCGGCCACTTTCTGGTGCAACAGTGCGACGCGGGTCACGATTCGTGGGAGATTTCGCGTATGTCGCTGGAGTTTACCGGCAAGATTCTGCTGTTCAAAAGCCTTTCCATCAAATCCGATGAGGTCTTTGACGACTTCCGGCGTGTGCCCTCCAACACTACGTTTGCTCAGGGAGTGCAACTGGTAGAGGCGGAGGAGGCCAGGTTGGCGCAAAACCGCTCCGGCGCGACAGTGGAGAGCAAGAGCCGTTCGCACTAAAGCGATTAGATGTCACGCGCTTGCGCGAATTGTTTCCTTGCGCACAGTTAGCTTTTCGATGAGGTCTTCCTTAATGCGGTAGCCGGTTCCCGGCTGGTTCCTGATGGCAATCATCCCTTGCGATGAAACCTCGACCTCCGGTTCAATAATGTCTTCCTTCCAATAGCGCTTGGAAGCCGAAACATCTCCGGGTAGGTGAAAATTTTGCAGCGTGGAGAGGGCGATATTGTGGGCGCGGCCGATGCCTGATTCCAGCATGCCGCCGCACCAGACGGGAATATTCTGCGACTGGCAGATGTCGTGGATTTTCTTCGCTTCGGTGAACCCACCCACGCGTCCCACTTTGATGTTGATGATGCGGCAGGCGCCCGTCTCCACGGCGACGGCCGCGGCCCGGGCATTGATGATCGATTCGTCCAGGCAAATGGCAGTGCGCAATTCTTTCTGCAGGCGCGCGTGGTAGAAAATGTCATCGTCCCACAGCGGCTGTTCGATCATCAGCAGGTTGAACTGATCGAAGGTCCGGAGGTGCTCCACCTGATCGAGAGTGTAGGCAGAGTTGGCGTCGCAACTCAGCGTAATGTCGGCCCAGCGGGAGCGAATCTTTTCTAACACGTTCACATCCCAGCCAGGTTTCACTTTCACCTTGATTCGCCGGTATCCTGCCGCCAGTTCGATCTGGATTTTCTCAAGTAATTGCTCGACCGAATCCTGAATCCCGATGGAGACGCCACAGGGGATTTCAGTTCGCGAGCCGCCGAGCAACTTCCACAGAGGTTGATTTTTCTGCTTCGCCTCGGCGTCCCACAAAGCATTCTCGACCGCGGCTTTCGCCATGCGGTGGCCGCGAACCCTGGAGAACAGCGCCGCACAGTCGCGTGCCGCGTCCAGATTGCGTCCGAGCACCGCGGGGGCAAGATAACGAGTAATGGTTGGCCAGCCGCTCTCGATCCACTCGCTGCTATAAAAAGGATCCTCTCCGGCTACGCACTCCGCCCATCCATCCACGCCCTCGGAATGCGCCGTTAGCAGGAGAATGCGGCGGTTGTAGGTGCGCCCGAAACTCGTCTCGAAAAAATGGACGAGCGGCATCTGAATCTCGCGCAGCGTGATGGCTTCAATCTTCATAGTTCGCTACCTAGTACCGAGTATCCAGTACCTAGTATCGGAATGCCGTGCGTACTAGATACTTGGTACGGTGTGCTGGTAAATTATTCCTATGACGCGTACGACCAATTCTCATCCCAACTACCGAGTAGAAATCTGCCGTTGCCATCAGAGTCGCGTTCATACCCTAGCACGGTAAGGTCGTCGTCAAATGCCCGAAGAAACTGCTCGCGATTGCGTTCTTGCACCTGCTGCGCCTTGCTTTTGGTCTCCGCTGCCGCCTTCCATTCATAAATCTGCGCCGGAACTTCGATCGTTAATTTTTGCTTGGACGCGGGAATCTTGCCGGTTGCCAGCAAGGCTTCGACTCGCTTGGATTTCAGCCACCATTCGGCGATCAAACGATCGCTGGGGAGTCCACCTTGCAGGGGCGACGACGTGATTCCATATTGATTGATGTTGTACCGGCGCGCAATCGCTCCCAGCTTCTCTATGTTGAGATAAGCGTTCTTTATCTCTAGCGGATCGAAGGTCCACTCGATCAACTCAATGCCACGCGCCAGCGCGTCTTCGCGTTGCAGCAACTTGAGCCGCCGACCCAACCCGCTGTTGCGGTACTCCTTGCGGACGGCGAGCATGTGCGAGTGAAGATAGATATGGCCGGAGCGCGTGCCGGGCACCGAAAGCGCAAAGCCCACCATTTCGTTGCCGTCGAAGGCACCCATCACCTGTCCGCCGACTTTCTCCGCTACGACGAACATGCGCAGTGGAACCAGCTCGGCGTCGGTGAAATTCCATACGTCTTTTTGCAGGGCCACGCATGCCTTCAGTTCATCGAGTCCGTTAGAGCGGCGAATTACGATGGAGTCCGGGCTCACGCTTGCCGCTCCGTTTGCTTGGCCTGCTGCCAAAGGGACTCCAGATCATCCATCGAAGCGCCTTCGAGAGGAATCCCTTTCTCGTAAAGTTGTACCTCCATCCATTGAAAGCGACGGCGAAACTTGCGGTTCATCTTCCGCAGAGCGGATTCAGGATCGAGCGCCAGATAGCGGGCGACATTGACGAGTACAAAAAAAAGATCGCCGACCTCTTCTTCCATCCGCTCCCGCAAATCTTCCGGAATGGCCTGCCGCCCGGACCCAGCAACGCCGCGGCCCTCCGGGCGCGGACCGGGGGCAGGAAACTCTTGCAGATGCTCGCGCAGTTCGTCCGCCTCCTCGGCAAGTTTGTCGAATAAAGCTTCGATGTGGGGCCAGTCGAAACCAACCTGTGCGGCGCGTGAACTGAGCTTATGCGCCTCCAGCAATGCGGGCATCGAAGAAGATATTCCAGCCAGGATGGAAGACGGGGCGCCGTTCGTCGCAGCTTCTTCCGCTGTCTCGGCACCTTCCGCAAGGCGCTGCTTTCGTTCCTCGACCTTCAGCGCCTCCCAGTTGCGTTTTACATCGGCGGAAGTGTCGGCTTTCGCGTCACCGAACACGTGAGGATGCCGATTCACAAGTTTGTTCGACAGTCGATCCAGAACGTCGTCAATCGAAAACGTCCCCTGCTCTTTGCCCATTTCTGAATAAAAGAGCACCTGCAACAATAGGTCGCCCAGTTCGCCGGGAAGTTCATTCCAATCGCGATTATCGATCGCTTCGAGAACCTCGTAGGTCTCTTCCAGCGTGTAGGGCTTAATGGAATCGAACGTCTGCTCGCGATCCCAGGGGCAGCCTCCGGGAGCCCGCAGGCGTTCCATGATCGCGACTACGCGCTCGAAACGTTCGCCAGTAGTGGACATTTGCATCCACTTTAAATGAGGCGCTCGATACGGGCAACGCGCATTCCCGCGCTTTACGAATATCGACAAACCACGACTGTCGCCGCGGCATCCAACCGTGCGCTGGTAATCAAAATCTTTCAGGGAGGCAATTCCATGCCGAATAATCTTCAGGGCAAGATCATTGCAATATTGGCGACCGATGGATTTGAACAGTCGGAACTAACAAAACCAAAGAAAGCGCTGGAAGAAGCTGGCGCACAAACACAGGTAGTGTCTCCCACCGAGAAAAAAATTAAGGGCTGGGACAAGAAAGATTGGGGTGATGAAGTCTCCGTCGACGTTCCGCTGAAGTCCGCCGATCCTTCGCAATATGATGCCCTGCTCTTACCCGGCGGAGTTATGAATCCCGATCACTTGCGGATGAATCCGGATGCGGTGCGGTTCGTGAAACACTTCTTCGAACATGCCAAACCAGTGGCGGCGATCTGCCATGGGCCTTGGATGCTGGTGGAGGCGGGCGCCGTGCAGGGACGCACGGTTACTTCGTGGCCTTCGTTAAAGACCGATATCCGAAATGCGGGCGGCACATGGGTCGACGAAGAAGTCGTCTTGAGTAACGGCGTGGTGACGAGCCGCAAGCCGGACGACATCCCGGCGTTTAACCGCGAGATGATCGATTTGTTCTCCAAAGGCGCTAACGCCAGCGGAAAGACGGCGCGCAAGGCCGCATAAATTTAAGGGGTTTGTTGGAGACGCCGGCCTGCCTGCAACCGCGGTAAGGCCGGTTGTTTTTTGTATAGTTTTCAATACTTTCGGCACGGCGTCACGACTTTTGGCCAAGAGCGTTGCAGCACCAAGGTGACCTGTTCCTTGCAGGTAACTCAATGCACACTCTACAGGTCGCAGTGTATGCGCACGAGACCGGTTTTAGTAACCTAGTAAGAAGTTACCGTGGTGCATCCAGCCAAATGGTATTAGCGGCAAATCCGCGGGCGAGCCTGGAAGGCCAGCACTTTCACGTGGTGGTGATTGGCGGCGGCATCAATGGCGTCGCCATTGCGCGGGAGTGTGCGCGGGCGGGAAAGCATACGCTGCTGATCGAACAAAACGATTTTGCCTCGGGAGTAACCAGCCGTTCCACACGCATCATTCACGGCGGGCTCCGCTATTTGGAGCATGGGGAGCTCAGCCTGGTCCGGGAATCATTGCGGGAGCGCGAGCGATTGCTTCGGGAAAAATCACATCTGGTGCATCCGATGCATTTTCTGCTGCTCTTGAATGAGCAGAGCCAACGCAGCGCGATGCAAGTGCGCGCGGGATTGTGGCTCTACCGCATGGCAGGAAAAACAACCCGCTCAGGAACCACTGAAATGGAATTGAAGCGCCTGGAGCGGGCTCTGGACGCGGGACACCGGTGGTCGTTCTTCAATTACGAAGATGCACAGTGCGAATTTCCCGAACGCCTGGTTGCGGAATGGTTGCTGGAAGCGGTGGACGCAGGGGCGATCGTCCGGAACCATACAGAGGCGCTGGCGGTCGACGTTGCCCATGGGCGCGTTCATGGAGTCCTCTTGCGCGACCAGATCAGGGGCCGCGACGAACGGGTCGATGCTGGCTGGGTCATTAACTGCAGCGGGCCGTGGGCGGACCGGGTATGCCAGCGGTCTTCCATCCGAATGGCGAAGCCCATGGTGGGCGGTGTGCGCGGCTCCCACATCGTATTGCCGCGCTTTTCAGGTCCTCCGAATGCGGCGGTTTACACCGAAGCGGTGGACGGCCGTCCGTTTTTTGTTTTGCCGTGGAATGATCAAATTCTGGTGGGCACGACAGAAGTTGCCGACAACGGCGATCCCGGAAAGACGGTGCCGTCGCCGGACGAAATCAATTATCTGGTGCGCTCTGTGGCGCAACTATTCCCCAAGGCCAAGATCTCGGCACAGAATGTGAAGCACGCATTTGCCGGAGTCCGGCCTCTGCCCTATTCACCGGATAACCGTCCTTCTGCAGTAACGCGGCGGCACATCTTGCACGATCACACGGATGATGGGGCGGCGCGGATGATCTCCGTCATCGGCGGGAAGTTGACGACTGCGGCTTCATTGGCTCGCGAATGTGCGCGAACCATCGGACTACAGGCCACAGAACCGAATCCGATCGCGCTGGGACCCGGGCCTGCGCTTGATCCGTTGCTGGACGATGCGGTGCTGGAGATTGCGCGGATCGGTGCGGTGAGCGAAGAATCGGCGCGGGGGATGCTCGAGTGGCACGGCAAACGCGCCGCAGATATTGCCCGCATGGCGCTGGTGAGTGCGGAACTGCGGGCGCCCGTTTGTCCGCACACTTCCCATGTGATCGCGGAAGTGGTGGAGGCTTATCGAAGAGAGTTCGCGGTAACGCTGGCAGATGTTCTGTTGCGCCGCGTGCCGGTGGCGCTGGGCCCCTGCTGGTCAGAATCCTGCAGCCGCGAAGCCGCGCTGCGCATCGGAGCCGTGCTCGGCTGGAATGACCTTACGATGGGCGGGAACCTGGAAGCTTTCGAAATGGAGCGCGCCGCTTTTCTGCGTCCAGTTCGACCGGGCACCGCTACGTTCGAAGCAGCCGCAGACTAACGCGACTCGCGCACCCCTAGGATTTCTTAAAGACCGACATTTTCAGGATTTATTTCTGAGCTTCGATCGACGCGCCAAATACGCGGGCGAGGCGCTTGGGGTGGTCGGAGATAATGCCGTCCACGCCACGGTCAGCCAATCGTCTTATCTCTGTCGTGGAATTCACAGTCCATACATATAGCTTCTTGCCGGAAGCCTTGATCTTCGGGATGACATTCTGCCGAACCAGCTTATGGTGAGGGATTACGAACTGGACCGGCAGCACGGACCAAAGACCGAACTGGGCTCGGGTTTCGCAAATCAGGCCAAGTGGAACGGTTGCGTCCATGGCATGAATGACCTGCAACACTTGGGGAAGAAATGAAGAAACTACGTATCCGCGAGCCGGGGGATATGTCTGCAATAATTTCAGCGTGATGGCTTCCAATCCTGAAACTTTGAGCTCGATATCGAGGAAGGCAGAGGATTGGTAGCGCTTCAGGACATCCCGAAGAGTCGGGAGGGCTAATTGGTTAGACGAAGTCTGCGCGATCTCAAAGCCGTGGATCCTGACATCGTGGCAGATCACCGGCTGCCCATCGACCGAGAGTCGCACGTCGAATTCGAAGCCATCGCATCCCCAGACCAGCGCGCAATCGAAAGAAGCCAGCGTGTTTTCGGGGATGGACTTTTCGGCTCTCGCGCCACGATGACCGAGAAGCAGTGGACGAATCGGCATGTCGTCAGATTCTACCGCGCGAACAAAGGTCCGTTAATCCAGGTCAAAATCGCGAATGGGCTTGCCCGTGTCGGGCGACTCTTTGGCCTTTTTGACCGCCTCCTGAAACTTCTTTTCCAGCAGTTCGGACGCGTGCTTCTGCGCCTCGACGGATTGCCGGAAGATGGATTCGCGGCGAGTGTCCTGCTCCTTCATGGCCCGGGCGGCGTCCTCCATATCGTTAAACATACGGGGCTTCACCGCCGCGGTGTGGGCGATCACGGAACGGGTTTCCGTGTCTACTTTCAGCAGCGCGCTGCAGCAGGGGCAGGTGACTTCGAAGTTAGGGGGACTCTTCGCCATTGTGCGAATCATACCGCAAAAACAGGGTGCCGCGCTCAGCGCTGAATTTTAATGGGGAAGATGCGAAAAACGTTAAGCAGCTCCCAGCCAAGCAGGAAAATGGAGAGCAGGACAATGAGCACGGCCATCAACTCCCCGAAGGTGAGGCCGCGGCGATTGGGCTCGAAACGGCGCGCCGCGAGGCTGAGAATATTGATGGTGGCGAAGCCGAACACAACCGCCCAAAGAATATTGTAGACGTCGTTGCGGCGGCTGGAATGACGTTGCAGGAGCACGAGGGCCGCAAGCAAAGGAGCCTGGGCGAGGTTGTACACCGAGACTGCGAATTTGGTTCGCGCCACGCCTGCGATCACCTTGCTGGTTAGAGGAAGAGCCATAGCACGCCCGAATCCCGCGCCAGAGACGCCCTCATCCCCGGAACGATGGATTGGATATTACATTTTTTCCCGGCTCCGGTCACGGAACAAGCGTCACCGCGAACAATGGCTTTTTTCATGGGCGGGGAGCTCGGATCCAGGTAGGGCCCGGGGTGCCTTGACTGAAAGTTTCGATAAGATGGAGAGATGGCTGACCGGCGCGTAATTTTCTTCGATGTGGGCAATACCCTGCTGTTTCCGAACCGGGCGAAGATGCTGGCTCCGCTCCCGAGCGATCGTCTTCCCACGCTGGAACAATGACGGGCACTGGAGCGCCGAACGAAAACTGAATTTGATCGGGACGTGCAGAGCGGCCGAGTCGATCACGGCTTCTGGTGGATATTTCACTCTTACCTGCTCAAAGACCTCGATGAAAACCCCGACGGGCTGGTACGCGAACTGGTGCAGAATACGCAGAAGTCGGCGAACTGGGATCAGATTCTGCCGGGTACTCGTGCGGCTCTCGATCGAATCGCAGCCCGGTACCGCATCGCGGTGATCTCCAACGCCGACGGCAAGATCGAGAATGTTCTTTCGCGCTGCGGCATTGCGGAGTGCTTTCAGAGCATTACAGACTCAGGAGTCGTGGGCTTCGAGAAGCCCCGTCCGGAGATTTTTGAGGCTGCGCTCAAAACCCTGAACGCACGCGCTGACGAGAGCTTATACGTTGGCGACGTGTATTCGGTGGACTATTTGGGAGCGCGCAACGCAGGCATGCAAGCCGTGCTGTTTGATGTTTCTGGAGCCTACCGAGACCGGAAGGAGCCACGCGTGGATTCCTTGGAACAACTGGAAGACTGGCTCCAGCGTTAGCGCCTTGAAGTAGAATATTCGCCATCATGTTCGATTCCACGAGACTGTTGTTATTTCTCGGTGCCGCAGTATTGCTGGCCGTCGCACCCGGGCCGGGAATGCTCTACGTTTTGGCCCGATGTCTGGCGGGAGGAAAACGCGAAGGCGTGCTCTCGGCGCTGGGCACGTTCCTCGGAGGCATGGTCCACGTTTTTGCAGCAGCGCTCGGAGTTTCGGTCATCCTGGCGCGATCGGCCTTGGCTTTCTCCGCCGTGAAGTATGTGGGGGCGGCTTACCTGTGTTTTCTCGGAATACGGATGATCCTCGATGCGCGGAAGATGGAGGCATTCTCCGCGGAGGGTCCTCCTGCAGCGAGCGGCGTGGCCAGTCGAAACCCGCTCTGGCAGGGCGTTGCAACGGAAGTGCTCAATCCCAAGACGGCTCTGTTTTTTCTTTCATTCATCCCGCAGTTCGTCAATCGCAGCGCCGGACATGTCTTCCTGCAGTTTGTGATACTGGGCACGGTCTCGGTGGTACTGAATACCTCGGCTGATCTGATCGTCATCTTGCTGGCAGGGCCGTTGGGAAAGAAGATTCGCTCGTCTGCAGTCTTCCGGCGCAGGCAGAGAACGGTAACGGGCGCGATCATGATCGGACTGGGAACGTACCTGGCGACCAGCGAGAACCGCTAGCAGTGTAAGGGTCAGGCGGATTAGTTTGCCTACAGTTCCACAATCTGATGGTCAAGGCAGTCGGTGCGCATGCAGTCGTGGAGATTCTTCAGAAGTTCAATCCCGTGGCGAGCTACGTAGTAGACGGCAGCGACACCTCGCTCCTGGAGAGCACCGTTGGGATAAAGGGCTTGGCTCAGCGCTTCGGCGTGGCGGCTGACCACTTCGCTGCGCTTCAATTCCGCGGCCATGGCACGTTCCCGGAGACGATCCAGCTGATAGCGCATCTTTGAGGCGCCTGTCTGGCTGGCGTCGACGAGGGTGGGATCGAGTTTGGCCAAAGCTTCGTGCAGGCTGGAAAAAGATTCTTCCACAGATTTGTTCGCGCGCTCGAAGGCCTCCTGTAAACCTGCTGGTAAAGTGCGCGCGGCCAAGGCGAGGCGCAGCGCCTCGGGACCACGGAATGCGTCCGACGCCGCGATTCCATATTGTCGTAGCCAGCGCTGTACTTTGGGCTCGATGAGAGTTGCGGAAAAACGAGGAACAATCGGCGTCACGCGACCCAAAATTTTCTCGTAGACCGCTCCCGCCTGTGCAAAGTAAGCAGCTTCAGCGGCGCCTCCGGCGTATGCAAGCGTGGGCAAGAGGTAGTCTTGCACCACCGGCCGCAGAAGGACATTGGGACTAAATTTTTCGGGCGTTTCTGCGATGCGATCCACGAGTTCGGAGGACGACAGCTTTTCCGCGGCTGCTTCACTACCGATCACAAATTCCGCGGCACTTCCGCTGGCGCGTCGTTGAATCGGTGTGCGAACGCCGTTCTGCAATGTGAAGACCAGCACAGATGACGAAGTAACTTTCACTTGCTGGTGATAACCGGCCGCTTCGAGAGCTTGTCCGCGAGCGAGCAGAGCGTCATCGATTTCCAACGATTGCTCCACTGCCGCTCGATAGATGGGGGCCGCGACACGGTGCAGTTGAGGATCGGAAGCATCGAGAAGAATCACGCCCCATGCTGCGAACAGACGGGCATAGAATCGCGCGAAGGCTGTGCCCAGGCTCTCGCCCGGACGATAGGACTCGCGCAGAATCTGCACCGCTTCAGAATCTCCCAGCAACGACGCGGCTTCCTCTACGACCGGGAGGATCTCGTCGCCCAAACGCACCTCACTCACCGGAGCGCCTGGAATACTGTGACTGGAGGTCGTCAGCGTGCGCAACAGGGAGTCGGGCCCTGGCATCGAGACGTGATTTACTTCTGCGAGATCGTGATCGTAGGTGGCGAGCCAGAAAACGGGCACGGCCTCAACGCCGCCGGCAGCAGCTTCTTCCGCCAACTTAACTGCGGTTAGCGCTTTGTAAATGGAGAACATGGGTCCGCCGAAGAGGCCCACTTGTTGCCCGGTCACAATTGCCGCGGCACCGCGTCGAAGGCGTTCAAGGTTGGCGAAAGTCTGCGGCGAAGCGTCCCACGATGCGTTCTGCCGCTCGAGAATCGCGCTGACGCGCTCGCGGCGGGAGGCTTCGTATTGCAGAGCGGAAGCCTCCGCATGAAACCATTCGCTAAAATGCGGAGAGTGCGGATAGAAGGGCCGAACGCTAGGGGGATAGGAGAGGAGGTCGGTGAAAAGTCGCGTGGTGTGCGGGATTTGGGTAAAGGGAAGACACTGCGATTTCACCGGCAACACTCCTGAAAACATGCGTTTGTATCGTGTTGGACGGATGACATCATCGTGGGTCAACAGGGCGCTTCCGCAGCCAGTTTCTCGAAGTCATAGTTCAGATGCCCGTAGGTGATCGCGAGATGCAAGATAATGGTACCCTGCCCGGCAAGAAAGGAAATGCGATGTCTTCGATTGCAACCCCGCTCCACATCTTGACTCCCCTGACCCTGCAAGGCTCCGTGGTCCGCCTCGAGCCAATTCGCCGCGCGCATACGGAACTGTTTTGGCTAGCCGCCAAAGATGCGCTTGACGAGATCTTCCAATGGATTCCTTACCCCATGAAGACGATTGAAGACTTCGAACGTCTGGTTGAGAAAGCACTGAGTGAGCAGGAGCGCGGCGAGTCGGTCGTGTTTGCCACGGTCGAAACCAAATCGGGACGAGTGATCGGCAGTACTCGCTTCATGAATATCGACTACGCCAATTGGCGAGTGGAGATTGGTTCCACCTGGATTGCGCCAGCGTGGCAGCGTAGCGCGGTCAATACGGAAGCTAAATATCTTATGCTGCGCCACGCTTTCGAAGTCTGGCAGTGCATGCGCGTCGAGCTAAAAACCGATGCCTTGAATCAGAAATCGCACAATGCGATTCTGCGCATCGGCGCGAAAGAGGAAGGTACGTTGCGCAAACATCTGATCACGTGGACGGGACGCGTGCGCGATACCATCTACTTCAGCATTCTGGATACGGAGTGGGGGGAGGTGAAAAAATGCTTGGAAAGGCGCCTCAAAAATTAGCGCGATTGTCCTCTTCGCACTCTCAAGGATTCCGCTGCTTGTCGAAGAATATTAAATACTTCTGATGGCTCTACCTTGGTAGTTGGCATCGGAGTTCCGTAATAGTAAGGCTTAGCGTTGGCAACGAGAGTCATTACAACCAGGATACTTGCGCCATCTTGCAATCGAACAAGCTGCAAGGGGGCTGACGGGGCCGGAGAAATATTCCTTAAAATAATCTTCACCACCTCGTCCAGCGGATTCTCATAGTCACCAATAGTTCGTCTGATCACGTCAGCGGCTCGAGACAAAATATATCGATAACCCCACTGCTTAAACATTGCTAGATAGCCAGCTCGGAGTAGTGCAAGGTCAGCACGGTACTGGATATACCCCGAGCTTCCATGAAATTTGAAAGTATCGGGGTTGGCCTGGAAGAATTTTCGAACTGCATCAGGTGTGGTTGGATGACTACGCCGCATTTTAAACTTTACAGTATTTTCGGCAGAATCAAACTTAATGTCAGAGGGAAATCGTTTTCCGTCGAGTTCGATTCCGCCACGGACCGGCTTTGTACCAACTCCTGCCAAGAAATCGTGAAACCGTATCATCTGAACAAGATGAGAATCGAGTTCTGTTCCGTGCGTGTTGTTACAGCGCTTGCATGTCAGAGTGACGGCAGTCCCTCCGAGCATATCAGGAATGATGTGTTCTTCGGTGATTTGAGGTTCTTCCAAATCAATCCATTCTTCTGGCATCGGCGTGAAACAGAGAGGGCAGAGCATCTTTTGGGGAAAATCGCCCGTCACCTGTTCAAGATCGGCACTAAGCTCTGCAAATCGGCGGTGCATTTCTTCTTTCAACGTTTGCCTACTCCGAGCCTACCGCGCCTCGCGGAAAATTGGCACAGGCGTATTGCCCTGCATCCGTGTTCGCGTTGTGCTCGCACAAAGGCCCCGATTCAAAGGATGTTTGAGTCCAGTCCGGCGATGAATTGAATGCCAGGGATTACTTTGCCCACGAGATGCTTGTCGTTGGTTAAGAACAAATCCGTGCCCGCAGTTGCCGCGCAAGCGAGATGAATGGCGTCAGCAGGGGGTATTCCCAACGAACCCTTAATTCGTCCGAACACATCAGCCGTTTCGGCAGTGAAAGGAATTATCTCTGAAACCGACTGTTCCAATGCTGCCTTTACCTCATGAATACGTTCTTTACTGGCTCCTCTCTTGTATGCACCTGCGAACACTTCACCAAAGGCTAAGGCTCCGGTAATAAGTTGGTCACTGCGCTGTTGCATTCGCGACCAGATTGCATCCACCCTTTTCCCGAACTGGGGATTTTCTTCTAGCCAGTAGATGAAGAGCATCGTGTCCCAGTAGACGCGGCTCACCGGTCTTTCCCTGGTCCATAGAAATTGGAGCGCTCATTCCGAAGGTAGTTTTCGCCTCCTCCCAACTCGGCGAATACATCCTTGAGCGCACCCCGGAGTCGGTTCCAGGCATCCTGGCGAGCCGTTCCCTTGTCGTGTTTTTCCTTGGCGACGAATTCGTAGGTATAGGTAACGGTTGTGCTCTGCCCCGATGGCGGGCCACTGCTGTCTACTAGTCGCAGGTTGTTATCCTGCAGGAATTTCCGAGTCTTCAGTGCGCTGCAAACTTGGTTAACACCGCTGAGCGTCAGCTCCCGGACAACATCCCCAGCTCTGATTGAAAACCGGGCCTCGTTGCGGGAACGAGCGGGAATTACGTACCTTTCTCTGCCAAGCGTTCGAATTCGATCTGCGTCTGTCACTACGACCCTCCTTAGACAGAATTAGCTTCAGCAGAAATAGAATAGCATGAATAGAATGCAATGCAATAAAATAGTTACAAGATCCGCGAAAGGGTAGCGGTGCTCATGGTAAGGCAGCACCCGCCGTGACTTAGTCGCTGGGCCAAACGAGTCGTGGTGCCGCGGCGGCATGGGCGACGGTTGGGACAGTCCGACAGCGGTTGACTTCCACCCTCCTGCCGCCTAGATTGGACTTAGCTCTTTGAATGGTCCATCCCAAGTGGGGGCGTCACGGCTTCGACGGAGATGCTTGCGGCCAAGAGGCATGCCGGGGTGCACACACCCGTAATCGTGGGCAAAATGATAATTGCCAATCAACAAATGGCATACGCAGCCTAATTAATTAGGCAGCCGCTTTCCACCGCTTTGCCCTTGGGCGGTGAGCGAGCGTCACACAGAGGGCTGCTCTTCCCCGTTACGTCTGGGCAGGGAGGTTAAGATCACAGGCTAGCGGCTAGCGTTTCTTGTCCGTTCTGAGCGTGGGCCGCGAACGTCCCAGGGTAATGCCTGGGGCATGAACGCGAATAAGCATGTAGTCTCTTGACCAGTAACATTTTCGGACGCGGGTTCGACTCCCGCCGCCTCCACCACTATCTTTTTTCGTACGATGGGCTCCACAGAGACGGGTTCTCCGCCGGGTTTCTCTCACAGGTTCCTTCTCCGACGTGGGTTCACACCGTTACATCGTTAGGCCGTTTGTATTCGCGGAGGGTAGTCACTTCCTGTTCCAACCCGTCCAAGCGATTCAATTCCGCTCGAACCGCTGGTTCGCCGTCTTCTTTTACTTTACGTGCGCGGACCAGGGCCTGTTCCGCAATCCTACTCACCTCATGAAGCAGTCTGCGGATCTCGGCTTCTAACTTCACTCGGCTTTCCTGAACCCGGTTGAGAACGTCGCTCTGCACGCGAGTGCCGCGGGGAAGAGGGCTTCTCAAGGACCGAGTTTTCTTTGGAGTCTGTCCTCATCGCTGTGCGTTAATACTGTTGTGCCGTTCTGTGCTTGGCTACGAAGCTGGAGAGCGCAGCCCTTCCTGGTGCACGTAGCGGATTACCTCCACCTCGGACATCGCGATCAACCCTTCATCCACCATTTCATCCAGAGCCGGAAGCAATTTATTAATGTTCTGCTCCGTGTCTATCACCGAGACCATGATTGGGCGATCGGATGAACGCAGCAGATGCTTCTTATGAATGAGCGTACTTGCTCCATAGCCTTCGATCCCGCGAAACACCGTGGCGCCAGCGATATCGAGCTCTCGGCACTTGGCCACGATGGCCTCGTATAGTGGTTTACCGTGCCACTTGTCATCCTCGCCAAAATGGATCCGCAACATTTTGGCTTTGCCTTCGAGTCTCATCTTCGTGTCTCCTCGCGCCGCTCGGCTTTCTCATAGTTATGCGCGTACTTGATGACGTCGACGTCGGATAGCACGACCAAACCCTGCTTCACCATCTGGTCAAGAATCGGCATAAAAGCTTTCAGTTTTTCTTCCGCATCAATCACTGACAGCAGGATAGGTCGATCATGAGAAAGGCTCAGCGTGGCGTCCTTGTGAATTCTTCGGTTGGCACCATAGCCCAGAATCCCCCGGTAAACCGTGACGCCAGCAATATCGTTGGATCGCAGGCCATTGATGATGGCTTCATACAACGGCTTGCCATTCCACTTGTCGTTTTCGCCGATGTAGATCCGCATCATCTTGGCTTTGCCCTCACTCTTCAGGGCAGGTAATTCAGGCGCAGGATGTTTTTGCTTCTGCTCGGCAGGCTTGACGATTGTGGTGTCGTGCATCTCAATCAGTCCGGTACCCACCATGACTTGCAATTTGGGTAGTAACTCTTCGACCTTCTGCGCAGTTTCGATAAACTCGATCTTGACAGGCAGATGGACCGCCAGGTCCACGAGACTGGTCGTTTGCATGTGATGATCTGCACCAAATCCAGCAATGCCCCGCGTCACGGTTGCGCCCGATACACCATGGAAAAAGAGAAAATCCAGAACAGCTGCATAGGCAGCACTCCCGTGGTACTGCTGGTCCTCTGCTACGTAAATGCCGACCTTCTTACCCGGCCCTGATGTCAGCACATTTCCTCCTGTCGTTAGAGTCCTCTTTGAACTACCAAAAACTCAGCGGCACGACCCAAAAACGAAAGCTCCGCTCTGGATCGAGCCAGCGCCCAGCCGTGAAAATTGCATACGCGCAGGTCTGATTGAGGTCGAACTGTTTCCGCCAATGTCCACTGAAAGTCGTTCAGGATCGCGCAAATCGGACATGCACCCTAGGTGTGTCCGGCTTATGTTAGCTCCCGGTGCTAAAGGTTCTGCTTTCATGGGATCGCCCTCCCCGCCATAATGCCACCCCACACTGCAACAAACCCAACGATCACGCTCAGTGCCACATAAAGAAAGCCCAGGCCGAACTGGCCATCCTGGATCGTACGCAATGTCTCGTATTCGAAGCTAGAGAATGTCGTGTAGCCTCCGATGAAGCCAATTGGGATCAGATATCGCCAGTTCGGACTCCAATGACTTTTGGCTGTCAATAAGGCAAGGACCAGGCCGATCAGGAAGGAGCCCGTAATGTTAATCACGAATGTCCCGTAGGGAAACCGGGTTCCCATTCTGCTGCCGATATAACTGCCCAGCCAGAAACGCAAAATCGACCCTAGACAACCTCCCACACCGACCATCACGTATTTCAGCAAGTTGTCTCGTTCCTTTCCTGTTCACAATGCGCTTTCACCAGACTTACCTGCCAGTCAGGAAGCCACAGTCGGCTCCGTTCGGACGCCAACCAAGCCCTCCAGATCGCGACGAATGGTGCTTTCCTCTTCGGCTGACGCACGTGATCGCCCACCAACCTCTCTACCTGAGCACGATAGCCGTTGGCATAAGCATCAAATCTACGTTGAATCTGCCCCAAGGTTCTCTCCGACCAGTCATACAGCGTCGCGGCCAAGGCCAGGCCGACCCCCATAGCAGCGAGAACGCACACGTTCTCCAAGGGACACCACCTCTATCAGTTCTGCGGATTGTTGCCGGTACCATGACTCCGCGACAAAAAATCCGCTTGTCAGGAGTCATCAGCTGTTCCGGCTTAATAGTTGGGACAGCGGTTGACGGTGAACTCCTTCACCTTTTTACGACATCCTTAGTACAGCAAAAGACCCGTATCGAAGTCAACGGCATTCATCACAACCTTCGAATCCGATTATCGAAACCGAGTTAAGCTGCCGCGAAAAGTACGCGAGGATGGCCGGTGATGCGTTTTTTCTTGATCCAGTCCCGCGAATCTGCGGGATACTGTGGCCCCCATGTGTCTGCGAACGTTGCCAACGCCTCTCAAGGCTGGACCTGTCGACGAAGTGAAGAATCCGTTTGCTGACACTGACTCAACGGACACGACCAAACGTGATCTCCGGGCGTGAGCGCTGGCCTCAACCCGTGTGTAAGATGAAAATTGATTGTGCAACTGCAGGAAAACATTTCGCTCGCTTGGCTGACCACCATCAGGATTGGTGGTCCGGCGCGGTATCTCGTCGAGGCCGGCAATGTTGAGCAGGTGCAGGAAGCGGTTGCGTTGGCGCGCTCGCGGGATCTGCCTTTGTTCATTCTTGGCGGCGGTAGCAACGTGGTGGTGGCCGATGCCGGCTGGCCCGGGCTAGTACTGAAAATTGCGATTCAAGGAATCGATCGATCTTCGGCTCCAGATGAAGCCGGCAAAGTTGTTTTCGACGTCGGGGCTGGCGAGTCCTGGGATCGATTCGTTTCTCGATCGGTGATGGCACACTGTGCCGGAGTCGAGTGTTTGAGCGGCATTCCGGGCAGCGTGGGCGGAACTCCTGTACAGAACGTCGGAGCCTACGGACAGGAAGTCTCCGAAACAATTGCATCGGTACAAGTGCTCGATTTGAGAGATGGCCAGGTGCGCGAACTCCACCGGGACGCTTGTGGGTTCAGTTACCGGGCCAGCATCTTTAACACCAGTGAACGTGGAAGGTTCGTCGTTCTACGCGTGCGTTATGCACTTACGCCGGAGGGTAAACCGCGCATCAGTTATGCCGACCTGAAGCGGCACTTTGCCGGACGCGAAACCAGCCCTAACCTCAACGAAACGCGCGAGGCGGTACGCCACATTCGGGCGCTAAAAGGGATGCTGCTCGTCGAAGGTGATCCGGATTGCCTGAGTGCGGGCTCGTTCTTCAAGAATCCAGTGCTCTCGGAAGGCGAGCATGAGGCGTTGAAAGTGAGGGCAGCCGCGCGAGGATTGAGCGTACCCAGCTATCCGGCGCTCGAAACCCACAAGAAAGTTTCTGCGGCGTGGCTGGTGGAGCACTCCGGCTTCGCAAAGGGCTACGGTATGGGCCACGCGGGTATTTCGAGCAAGCACGCCCTGGCCATCGTGAATCGCGGCGGAGCCACCGCCGCCGAGGTTT
The DNA here is from genome assembly GCA_963773675.1 of uncultured Acidobacteriaceae bacterium. Classification (GTDB taxonomy): domain Bacteria; phylum Acidobacteriota; class Terriglobia; order Terriglobales; family Acidobacteriaceae; genus Sulfotelmatobacter. Next base: position 193,256 of record CAVZCG010000003.1, on the reverse strand, counting down.
TAGCCTTGAAAGATCAGATTCAACATCGCGTGGAAGAAATTTGGGGAGTTCGCCTGGAACCTGAACCGGTATTGGTGGGCTTTTAACTTAGCTTGAGTGATGCAAGCGGCTCGATCCCTAGGAAGCGCAATTCGAGCAAACAAAAAAGGCACCGCCCCGGTTCGCGACCCCGTTTTGTGAACTGTGACCCCAAGTGGGGTGGGTGCAGCGGTCCGGCCCCGACGGCGCCTCACCTTAATCATCGGCAAGTCTTGCCGCCTCTTTAAAGATCTCGACAAACATTACTCGTGTAAGCTTGCCGGTCTGCGTATTTTGATTCGAGGGATGGTAAGAGGCTAGTAACACCTTACCCTCAGGTAACCGGTAACTGGCGCCGTGTTTGAAGAGATAGGGCTGCCGGCTCGGAAGTAGCTTGCGGCGTTTCAGATAGTTGAGATAAGCGTCGAAGCCGATCTTGCCCAGTGCGACCACCACCTTTACTTTCTGTAATCCTGCGATCTCGCGGTCAAGAAACTGTGAGCAGTTGGCAAGTTCCTGTGGCGTCGGCTTATTGGCGGGCGGAGCGCATCGAACTGCGGCGGTGATGTACAGATCCTTCAACTCGAGCCCGTCATTGCGATCGGTGGCGTTGGGCTGGCTGGCAAATCCAGTTTCATACAAAACGGGGAACATGAACTTGCCGGAGGCATCGCCGGTGAATGGGCGCCCAGTGCGGTTAGACCCGTGAGCGCCGGGGGCCAGGCCAAGGATGAGCACTCGCGCATCGGGATCGCCGAAGCCGGGCACAGGTTTGCCCCAGTATTCGCAATCGCGGTAAGCCCGGCGCTTCTCGCGGGCTACTTGTTCGCGATACGCGACCAGACGCGGACAGCGGGTGCACGCGATGACTTCGTCGTGCAGGACCTTGAGCCAGCGGGGCTTCGCTGTAGAGTGTTTCGTTGTCATGCGTAGGTCGTAGTTGCAGCTTATCGCAGATAGCGCTCACCTCAAACACACACCATTTCGCGGAGCGCAATTTAAGCCCTGAGCGCAAATCGGTCATATATATGTGCGGTAGCGTACAGTATCAAGGGTATGGCACTCTGTGGGCCTGCCGACTAGGGTTAGATAACCCTTCCTCGAAGCCGTCCGTCGCGCTGTACGACCTGGCCCGGCCAGCAGCCTGCCAAGGGCAACTTGAGCTGGCAGATGAAACACACGATTCTCATTGTCGATGACAGCCCCTTGATCCGTCGCTCGCTGCGTTTGTGGATCGGCGGGAGCCCGGATTGGGAAGTGTGCGGCGAGGCGGAAAACGGAAAAGAGGCGGTGGAAAGAGTCGAGGAACTTCGCCCGGACATCGTGATCCTGGATTTTCAAATGCTGGTAATGAACGGGCTCGAGGCCGCACGCCGCATTAGGGATCTCGCTCCGCGAACAGCGATGCTGATGTTCACGATGCATACCTCTGGCGAACTGCTGAAAGCTGCTCTCGAAGCTGGCGTAACTGACGTCGTTTCCAAGGGCGATCGACTTTCTGACCATCTTTCCACAGCTTTGCGACAGATTATCGCCTGATCTCGAATCCTGATCACCGCCGGGATGGGAAAACACAGGTAGAATGCAAGGCGAATCGCATGCGTGCGTTTGACGGTCCTCTCCTTCTGTCTTTACACTCAAGTGAACGCCGCGTGAATTCGGTTCGGGTTCTGATTCGACGGAGCCTGGCTCGACGGAACATCCGGATGCACCGGTTGTGAAAGGTAAAACGTGAGCCCCACAGAAACTAAGGACGCGGCTAAAACCGAACCGAACCAGAAAGATATCAAGCGGGAGATCTCGGTCGAGATCCCAGCTGCGGAAGTTGCACGCGAAACCGAGTCGCAGATTCAGCGCTATCAGAAGAGTGCGCGACTGCCCGGCTTTCGCGCCGGACATGTGCCCGCGTCCATCATCCGCCAGCGCTTTGGCGATGGCCTGAAGAATGATGTGATCGAGGCGCTGGTCCCAAAATACTTCCGCCGGGAAGCCGAGAAACAGGGCCTGATTCCGGTTTCGCAGCCTCGCGTCACCGATCTTCACATGCATGATGGCGAACCGCTGCGCTTCAAGGCCAGCTTCGAGGTCCTCCCTGAGATTCAGGTCGAAGGCTATAAGGAGTTGCGGGCCGACAAACCTGAGATTGCGGTCACCGACGAGGAAGTCGAGCAAGCCCTTAACAGCGTGCGCGAACAGCATGCGACCTACACCACTGTGGAGGGCCGCGCCCTGGCCGAAGGCGACTTCGCGCAGGCTTCTATGGACGGCAAACCCAAGAACGCGACCGACGCGGAAGCGGCCAGCGCCAATCCGGTTCACATGGATGATGTGCTGATCGAAATCGGCGGCAAGAATACGGTGCCGGAGTTTTCGCAAAATCTCACCGGTGCATCCGCTGGAGAAGAACGCACCTTCGACGTGAGCTATGCAGAGGACATCTCTGACAAACGCCTGGCGGGCAAGACCTTTGTTTATACGGTGAAGGTAAATGGAATCAAGCAAAAGAGCTTGCCTGAGCTAAATGACGATTTCGCGAAAGAACTGGGCGAGTTCTCCAGTCTGGACCAGGTACGCAAGCAGATCCGCGAGAACATGGAAGCAGAAAAGCGTCACACGGCGGAACACGCGGCCAAAGATAAGCTGGTCGCCGACTTGGTGAAGCGCAATGGTTTTGAAGTGCCCGAGTCTTTAGTGGACCGCCAGATTGATCTGCGCCTGGAACGCGGTCTGCGAGCACTGGCCGCGCAGGGCATGAAGATGGAAGACCTGAAGAAGATGGACCTGCCCCGGCTTCGGGCGGGCCAACGGGATCAGGCCATCCACGATGTGAAGTCTTCGTTGCTGCTCGAACGAATTGCCGAGCTGGAAAAAATCGAGGTCAGCGACGAGGAAGTGAACCGGGAGATTGACGCTTTGGCAAAACAGTCGAAACAAACGTCAGAAGCGGTGCGAGTTCGTTTGACAGAGGATGGGGGCCTCGATAGAATCCGGATGAGAATCCGCAGCGAAAAGACCCTCGATTTTCTTTATCACCAGTCCGCGTAGCTAGCAAACGGCGCGGACACTTTCGACCCTCCCCGAACGACGAAAATGTTTCTTCGGGGCGGAGTGTGGCAGTTCCGGTGACAGGTCCGGTAGACAATGAAACCAAATGATCCGCAAATGATGCTGGTGCCGATGGTGATTGAGCAGACTGGGCGTGGAGAACGCGCCTACGATATTTATTCCCGTCTGCTGCGGGATAACATTATTTTTATAGGGACGCCGATCGACGACAACATCGCCAACCTGGTGATTGCGCAAATGTTGTTTTTAGCGCAGGAGGATCCTGAGAAGGATATCCAGTTGTACGTGAACTCACCCGGCGGCTCGATCACAGCGGGCATGGCAATTTATGACACCATGCAGTATGTGAAGAATGATGTAATGACTCTCTGCGTGGGGCAGGCGGCTTCGATGGCGGCATTGCTGCTGGCTGCTGGCGAGCCCAAAAAGAGACTGGCTTTGCCGAATTCCCGTATCCTAATTCACCAGCCGTCGATGGGCGGATTATCGGGGCAAGCCACGGACATCGACATTCACGCCCGCGAAATTCTCCGTATGCGTGAGATTACAAACCAGTTACTCTCGAAGCACAGCGGCCAGAAGCTCGACAAAGTGGAAAAGGACGTAGAACGCGATTTCATCATGAACGCGCAGCAGGCTAAGGAATACGGAATCATAGACGATATCATCTATAAGACCGCAAAAGCGGTATGATCGGCCTTCGCGCTTGAACTCAGGCACCGTAGTTAGCGCGAAAGCGGCAGCGGAAGGGTCGAAGTAGGCGGGGGCCCGAAGTCATACCGAACGAATATTGAAGGAGTAGAGCCGAGTGAAGACTAAGTCAGGCTCCGACGAGATTTTGCGCTGTTCGTTCTGCCACAAGTCGCAGGACGCGGTAGCGAAACTGATCTCGTCGCCCAGCGATTATCCCCGCGCCTATATTTGCGATGAGTGTGTAGCAGTGTGCAATTCGATCCTGGAAGATGATCGCACTGCGACTCCGCAGACCGCCGCGCCCAATCAACTGCCTAAACCGCAGGAAGTAAAAACTTTCCTTGATGAGTACGTCATCGGGCAGGAACAGACGAAGAAAAAGCTGGCGGTAGCGGTTTACAACCACTACAAACGCATTTTCATGAACCGCCAGAAGACGGCGGGAGACGGAATCGAACTCAGTAAATCGAACATCCTGCTCATCGGTCCTACTGGAACTGGCAAGACGCTTCTGGCGCAAACCCTGGCCCGAATGCTGGATGTGCCGTTCGCCATTGTCGATGCGACCACCCTCACCGAGGCCGGCTACGTAGGCGAGGATGTGGAGAACATCATCCTCAAGCTGCTGCAAGCTGCCGAGGGCGATGTGAGCCGCGCCCAGACGGGCATCATCTACATCGACGAAATCGACAAGATCGGGCGCAAGGATGAAAATCCCTCGATCACTCGCGATGTTTCCGGAGAAGGCGTGCAGCAGGCGCTGCTGAAGATTCTGGAAGGAACCATCGCGAACGTTCCGCCGCAGGGCGGACGCAAGCATCCTCATCAGGAATTCACACCGGTTGACACAACGAACATTTTGTTTATTTGCGGAGGGGCGTTCGTCGGTCTGGAAAAGATTATCGGCCGGCGAGTGGGAAAGAAGTCGCTGGGCTTCCGCGCCGGCGATGAGGCGGAGAAGGAAGAAGCGGTGGTCGCGCGCAGCAAGCGCAACTTCGAATTGCTGAGTGAGATGCAACCGGAAGACTTGATCAAGTTTGGCTTGATTCCAGAGTTCGTTGGACGCCTCCCGGTCATGGGTATGCTCGAGGATCTGGACGAATTCGCGCTGATCGAGATACTCACTCGACCGAAGAATGCCATCGTCAAGCAATACCAGAGGTTGTTCGAGTTTGAAAATGTCCGCCTGAAGTTCAGCGACGAGGCGTTACGCGCGATTGCCCGGCAGGCGATGGCGCGCAAAGTCGGGGCTCGCGGCCTGCGCATGATCCTGGAAGAACTTATGCTGGATTTGATGTTCAACCTGCCCAGCCAGAAGAAATTAAAGGAGTTCGAAGTCACCAGAGAGATGGTGGAGAAGCGCAATGCTTCCCTTTCGATGATGGAAAAGGCCGGATAGCCAAAGGGCCCTGTAAGAGTAGTAGACTGATTACTGAAGGTAGGCTGTGTAGAGGGCGCGTGGCGATTGTCATTGAGCAATGTCATTCAGCGTCAACCCAGGGAGATTGAGTGACCACATCCAAGGAAAAATTCGAAAGCAAGAAGTTGCCCATGATGCCTATACGGGACGTGGTCATCTTTCCCTACATGATGACGCCGTTCGTAGTGGGGCGCGAGTCCAGCGTACGCGCCCTGGAAGAGGCTCTGGCCGCCGACAAGAAGATTTTCCTGGCCACCCAGCACGATGCCTCCATTGACGAGCCCAAGTCCAATGAGATCTATCAAGTCGGGACCATCGTCAATATCGTGCAGAGCCTGAAGCTGCCCGATGGCAACATTAAAGTGCTGGTCGAAGGCATTGAGCGCGGCAGGTTGCTGCAGGCCACCGATGCCGACGGCTATATGCAGGCGAACGTTCGGGTCGCTCGCTACCCCGTCGAGATGAATGCCCAGATCGAAGCGGGCATGCAGCGCGTGACCACGCTGTTTGAGCAGTACGTGAAGCTTTGCCAGGCACTGAACTACGAAACCATGATTTCGGCGGTCCGGATGGAAGATCCGGCCAAGCTTACCGACATCATTGCTGCCAACCTGCAGTTATCCATTGAAGAAAAGCAGGAACTGCTGGAGATTTTCGATCCATCGGAGCGTCTGAACCGGATCGCCGACGTGCTCGACGTTGAAATTGAAAAACTGAACGTGGATCGTACCATTCAGTCGCGCGTGAAGCGGCAGATGGAGAAGGCGCAGAAAGAGTATTACCTCAACGAGAAGATCAAGGCCATTCAAAAAGAACTGGGCCGCGGCGAGAAGAGCGAATTCGACGAATTGAAGAAGAAGGTCGAAGCCGCGGGCATGCCGAAAGATGTGAAAGACAAGGCGTTGCAGGAGCTGAAAAAACTGGAAGCGATGCCGCCGATGTCGGCTGAGTCCACAGTCTCACGCAACTATCTCGATTGGCTGCTGGCAGTGCCGTGGAAGAAGCGCTCGAAAGAAATACGGAATATCTCGCGCGCCGAGAAAGTTCTGAACGAAGATCATTATGGGCTGGAGAAGATCAAGGAACGCATCCTTGAATTTCTCGCCGTGCGGCAGTTGGTGAAAAATCCCAAGGGCTCAATCCTCTGCTTCGTTGGGCCTCCCGGCGTAGGCAAGACCTCGCTCGGGATGTCGATCGCCAAGGCCACTGGGCGCAAGTTTGTCCGCATGTCGCTCGGCGGCGTGCGTGATGAAGCGGAAATCCGCGGCCACCGGCGTACCTACATCGGCGCGTTGCCGGGGCAGATTATCCAGATGATGAAGAAGGCGGGAACGAAGAACCCGGTCTTCATGCTGGACGAAGTCGACAAAATGTCGATGGACTTCCGCGGCGATCCGTCGGCGGCTCTGCTCGAGGTGCTTGATCCCGAACAGAATTTCATGTTTGTCGACCACTACCTCGACGTCGAATACGACCTGTCGCAGGTGTTCTTCGTGGCCACGGCCAACGTGATGCACACCATTCCTCCTGCTCTGCAGGATCGCATGGAAGTGTTGCGGCTGCACGGCTACACCGAGCAGGAGAAAGTGGAGATTGCCAAGCAGTTTCTGGTAAAGAAGCAGATGCTGCAGGCGGGACTGTCGGAGAAAAACGTGAGGTTCTCCGACGACGCGATCACCACACTGATTCGCGCCTACACGCGCGAAGCAGGGGTACGCAATCTGGAGCGTGAAATCGGCAACGTTTGCCGCAAAGTCGCGCGCAAGGTGGTCAAGGAAGGCGAGAACTATAACATTGCCGTTACTGGCGAGAATGTGACCGACTTCCTAGGCGTCATCAAGTTCCGCGACACGCTGGCGCATGAGAAGAGTGAGGTGGGATTGGTCACCGGCCTGGCTTGGACTGAAGTCGGTGGTTCCATCCTCAGCACCGAAGCAACCGTGGTCGATGGCAAGGGCAAGTTGACGCTGACCGGCAAGTTGGGCGACGTCATGCAGGAATCGGCGCAGGCGGCTCTTTCGTATGTTCGATCAAGAGCGCACCGCCTTGGCCTGACGCGCGATTTCTATCGCACGCTCGACTTACACGTGCACGTGCCGGAAGGGGCAATCCCGAAAGACGGGCCGTCCGCTGGAATTACCATCGCGACCGCGATTGCGAGCGCGCTCAGCAAGATTCCGGTTCGCCGCGATCTGGCGATGACTGGGGAAATCACTCTGCGCGGCAAAGTGCTGCCCATCGGCGGGCTGAAGGAAAAGCTGCTGGCGGCGCACCGCGCTGGACTGTTTGAAGTGATCCTGCCGCGAGACAACGAAAAGGATCTGGCCGAGGTTCCTGAAAATCTGCGCAGCGCCATGAAGATGCACTTCGTGGATACCATGGATCAGGTGCTGCAGATTGCGCTGGAATCGCCTTTGCAGTCGATCAGCGAGGAAGAGACGACGCGTCCGATCGCGCCTCTCACCTCGAGCGCGGGAGACAGTCCGGCGGCACATCAGTAGGGCACTTCTCAGTACTCAATTTTCTTAACGCCCGCGGAAGCGGGCGTTTTGCTTGGCGCTTTACCTCAGCAACGGCAGGGCTGCTTGCACATTTCACTGCTGCATTGCAAACTGGAGTATGACAGGTGAGAACCGAGAGCTGACAACTAGGAACCGCCGATGAGGGTCATGGCTCGATTCATGGCGGCGGCCACCGACGTGGCGCACTTCCCTGCCCCCAGCCTGCCCGAGGTTGCGTTTCTCGGCCGATCGAATGTCGGCAAGTCCAGCGTGATCAACACGCTCGTGGATGCGAAATTGGCTCGCACCAGTTCCACCCCGGGGCGCACACGCAGTATTAACTTTTTCGAAGTTCGCTGGCCGGGAAAGCCGCACCCGGAGGTGATCTTCGCCGACCTGCCGGGCTACGGATATGCAAAGCTCTCGCGTGAGATCTCGCAAGAGTGGCCCAAGTTTATCGAGCCTTACCTCAACGACCGTCCGACGCTCGCCTTGTGCCTGGCGCTGGTGGACGTGAATGTGCCACCGCAGGACAGAGACCGGCAACTCTTGGATTTTCTTAATGCGTCGGGTCGCGATTTTGTGCTGATCGCCACCAAGAGCGACCGGCTCTCTAATAATCAACTGCGCAATGCTCTCAAAAGTTTGAGCGAGGCATATCCCACTGCGGCTGTGATTCCATTTTCTGCGAAGACCCGGTCGGGGAGAGATGAGGTTTGGCACAGGATTCGGCAGTCTATCGCGGAATTCCCTGCGACGGCGTTCCAATCCTGAACACGCTCCGGAAACGGAAACTTCCCTATCTCCAGTCCGCACACCGCACTCATTTAATCTTCAATTCGAACTTACCGATAGATCCAGCAGGCCCTCGCTTTGCGCGGCGCAGACAATTCATTGCTGCCCGAAGTGGAGAGGCGAATGCGCAGCTATGTCCGATGAAAACAACGCGGGTGCGGCATATCTAGCGTCCTTGAAACAGAGCGCTCCTCAGGCGGCCGGAGCCGCGCCAGCCCGTGCGCCGGATTCCGGATCGCCGCGTGAGAATCCGACTGGCGGCGGGGTTCCAGTCGAGACGACAAGTTCCACCAGGGTCGAGCGGCGAAGAAGCCCGCGCTACCGCTGCCAGGGAAGCGCGCACTTGCGCGATGTTCGTACCGGCGTTGCGACCTGGGCAACATTCACCGACATCAGTCTGCACGGATGCTATGTCGAGGCGATGTCCACATTTCGAGTGGGAGCCCCGCTCGCGTTGACCGTTGAAGTGAATGGGTACCGGGTGGAGAGCAAGGGCGAGGTGCGAATCGTCTACCCGAACCTGGGCATGGGAATCTGCTTCACGACCATGTCGGATCCAGATCGCGAGCGATTACGCGAACTGCTGCGATCGCTCTCGCGGCCTTCGGTGATTATGACTCCAGTAGTAGCTCCGACCAGTTATCCTTTGGTACCTCAATCCAACTCTATATCTCCCGTTTCAAATCCGGCTGCTGCTTTGCAAGCGGTGACGGAGTTCTTTGAGGAGCGTCACATCCTGAGCCGGGAAGAGTTTCACCGGATCCTTCGGAAGAGCCAGGGCGCGGGAAAGTAGCCAGCGGTTCTCTACTCTGATTATCCAACCCTACATAAAAACGGACTCCCGAGGCTTCATTACGTTAGTGATCTACGTCGAGATTACCGGGGTCGTTAAAGTGGAGACATGACACTCTCATCGATGGTGGTTTCGCGCGATTGGCAGGAAGTCAGTGTTCTGGAATGTATTCTCGGCGGATTGCACATGGATGTCGCGGTCGAGAGCGAACCGCAGCGCGCTCTGGCGCGGCTCACAAAATCCAAGATCGACGCACTCATCGTTGATTGTGACCTCAACGGAACGGGACAGTTTTTTCGCGAATTACAGCAGGAGGCTTCGCGCGCGAGCACCGTACCTCTTGTCATTATGGGTCGTGCACAAGGCAGACCAGAGATGCAGGCTACTGGTGCGATGTTTGCCTTCGACAAGCCCATCTCGGTAGAACAGGCGGTGCGCACGCTCTCCGCGGCTCGCAATATGATTCTCGACGGCCGGCTACGCTATCACCGGGCGGGGGTAGAAGTTCCTGTGACCCTGAGTGGGCGTAATCAGAAGAGAGTAGACGGGCAACTCATCAACCTTAGCCAGGGCGGGCTGCAGGTCCGCGTCGATGACGGGTTCGATGCGAGCGACCTGCGCCGCGCGTCGTTCGAACTGCCCGGCACAAAGTGCGGAGTAAAGGCGGACATTGAAGTGGCGTGGTCGGACAAGCGCGGAAATGTCGGCATTCGTTTCGTAAAGCTCGCCGCACCGATGCAGTCCACCTTGCGCATTTGGCTGGCGCAACAGTATTTTGCTAACTAGGAACTGCCCTCAGCAGCTTAGGGAACCTCTGAGCAACCATCGATTGTGAGGCGGCCTGGGAATTCCAGACCTGGACGGGGTCACGAATTCCCCCGTATGGCTTGCCACCTTACCGGAACTCGCTGTTCACGCGGGGTTCAGAGACACTACGCCCTTGCCACCGCCAGCCGTCTGCGGTGCAGGTACAGGTTCACCAGGGCGAAGCTGGCGCACAGTCGATGATGGTTCTTCTGAATCCCTCGGTATCGCACCTTCTCGAAGCCGAAGATGCGCTTCAGAATCCGGAACGGATGTTCCACCTTCGCTCTCACTCTGGCCTTCACCCGGTTCTTGCCTTTTTGTAACTCGTCCACGAAGTTCTTGTATCGCGCTCTCCGGCTGGTCATATCTTGCGCTCGCGGAGCCGCCTGCCGGATGGCTTCTCCCTGTCCCTGATATCCACCGTCGCCCCACACCTTGCGCTCCTCGCCGTGCAACAGATCCGGCAGCATGTGCTGGTCCGCCACTGAAGCCGCCGACGTACACACCGAATGCACATGGCCTTGCTTGGAGTCCACTCCGATGTGTGCCTTCAGCCCGAAGTACCACTGCTTCCCCTTGCGCGTCTGATGCATCTCCGGGTCGCGCTCTCCGCTCCGGTTCTTGGTCGACGAGGGCGCATGAATAATGGTCGCGTCCACAATCGTCCCCGTGGTGATGCGGATGCCCCGGCTCTCCAGATACTGGTTCACCGCGTTCAGCATCGCCCCGCCCAGTTCGTGTTTCTCCAGCAGGTGACGGAACCCCAGGATGGTGCTCTCGTCCGGCACCGGCGCGCGCCCCAGATCGATGCCCACAAAGTGCCGCAGCACTGGCGATTCATACAGCGCATCCTCCGCCCCCGGATCGCTCAGATTGAACCACTGCTGCAGAAAGTACACCCGCAACATGATGCTCAGCCCCATCGGTGGCCGTCCGTTCTCTCCCTTCGGATAGTACGGTTCCACCAACGCCTGTAACTCCGCCCAGGGCACCACCTGTTCCATCTCTTCGAGAAACCGCTCCCGCTTCGTCTTCCGCCCGTACTTCTCGAACCCTGTCTGCGCCGCCAACGTTTGCTGTCGCATCCGCCTTTTCACCTCGACTTACACCTTACCCGCTTCCCCCTGTGGATCGCAGAGTTCTTCAGAGGTTCCTTAAGTCTCGGATTCGATGTAAAAGCGGCCTCAGCGAAAGCGGTCACATTCACTCACTTCTTCTTGCCCACTGGATACAGCTTGGGCCAGGCGAGCCCCCAAACTTGCACCTCCAAATAGCGCGAACAACGCCCAGTAGGCACCGGCGACGAAGAGAGCCGCGACTGTAGCAATCCCAACGGTGATGGGCCAGGACGGGAGCTCGTGAGTTATCGCTAGAAATATCAAAGTAAACAGAAGCAGACCGGCAATCATGATGAGAGCATCCACCAGCCATGCCAGGGTTCTTGCAGAGATCGGCCTGGAGAGCCAATTCGAGTGGAGATCGGGTTGTAAGGCCGCTTCTGCGAGGCTTTCAGTTTGGTGACGCTGCGGTGGCATCGTTCGCTCAAACCAGGAGTGGCTGGTCTCCGGCCGGATCGACGGGCGCGGATGAGAGGACAGAATCAGGCCGTCACTCTCCGCGGGAGCGTTTTCGGGGGTAACTTCTGCCTGACCTATCGAGCCGCGCGAGCTCTGAAAGATGGGACGGTTGCCAGGTTCGCGTACCAGACTGTCGAGAAGATTGGAAAAGATCCACTCGCCGATCCCTCGGCTGGTGCGTACGGGCAAATCTACAAAGCGAATGCCGCACTGTCCCGAGGGACTGGACCAGCGAACCTGTCCGTAGGTTTCAATGCGCAACCGAGGAAATCTCAATTCGAAGCGCAGGCGGACGCGCTGATGCTGGCGTAGGGGAGCAACGGCCTGCACGGCTACTCCTTCACTATTGAGATTCCGGATGATTCCGCCATTGGCAGTATCGAGCGTAACGTAGGTCAGAGCACGCAGTTCATGCCGATAGTGGGTGCGTGCTTGGCGCGCGGGAAAAGATACAACCTGCATACTATCCGCCAGAACCGGTTCGGATGGGGCCCGTTTCATCCGATTTTAGTTTCCGGCAGGTGCGGGTTGGCAGTAACTCAGTTGATTCAAGAAGGTGGGCCCTTACCAAAGGCCATGGCCGGTAGGTCATGGGGGAATTGGCGCAAGTCGGTTAAAATCCTGTAAGTTCTTGTTAAACTCGGTAAAACCCGGCTCTGGCCGCAGCCGGATCGCGTCTGGCAGGCGGCGGAGACAGGCTACGCCAAGTGGTTAATTGACAGGAACTACTCAGATGGCCACACTTCCCCGAGCGGATGGGCCGTCCAGCACCGCATGGCTACGACTCCCACCAAACCGATCAGTGAAGTTGCCGCCGGCCTTCCGGAGTCGCGCGTGCCCTCCTGGCCGCGAAGTACTTCGTCGCCGTCGCAGGGTGGCGGATATCCCAATGATTTCCCGCCGTCCGATTTGAGCGAAGCGCCAAAGTCGCGGCCGTCTGGGCGCGATGCCCTTCAGGCTCTCCTGGCATTTTCCGCGCTGCATCAGCAGGTGCGGTATCGCAGGGCATTGGCTGCACGCTACCAGGGGTTTGAGGTGATTGCACGCCCCAGTGAGTTTGAACAGGGCGAGCAATTCGTTCTGGACGAAGTGCTTCAACTGGTCTCGGAACGGGCGATCGCCATCACTGGAGCTGATGGACTGGGAATCGCTCTAGCCGAGAATAACGAGATTGTCTTGCGCGCATCCGCAGGCGCGATCAAGCCGGATGTGGGCGCGCGCATCCAGCGCGATTCCGCGTTTTCGGGAGCATGTTTCCGCACGGCGCAGATTATCCGGTGTGACGATACCGAGACCGATGATCGCGTCAACCTTAACGCGTGCCGGAAGTTGGGTGCGCGGTCCATGGTGGCGGTACCGCTGTGCGGCCGGAAGCGCGTGATCGGCTTGCTGGAAGCGTTTTCGGCTGAGCCCTTCGGCTTCAATGACAGCGATGTTGACAGCCTGGAATTGCTTGCCGAGTTGATTCTTGGGGCGCTCAAGCCCGAGGACGAAGAGAGATTTGCGGAGTCGGCGCAAGCGGCCGTGGCCGAATTGGTCGGGCCCCCGATTCCGGTTCCGGCAGCTCCAGCGGCCGCAGCTCCAGCGCCTGAAGTTCTGGCGACCGAGAGCCTTCCTCTTCCGGCCGTGGTTGCAGCGGTCGAAGCTGTGCCGCCAGCTGTGGCTGCTGCTGTTCCGGCTGCAGTTGTTGAATCGGTAGTGCCTGCGACCGCGCCGGTTCTGAGCGCGACACCAGTTCAAATTGTTGAGGAAACGCCGGCCGCCGAAACAATTGCTGAGCCGTCCACATCTCGCCAACCAGGGATGGTTTTGGTATTAGTACTCGTGGTTGTCTGCGCCCTGTTGGCAGGGGGACTGTGGTGGAAGCTGAAGAATGCGCAACTGGGGAAAGCTCTGGTGCAGCCCTCCCAGACCGTCGCCATGACTCCCCGGGCCGCACCGACACAACCTGCTGCACCTTCGACCAGTGCACCGTCTGCTCCGTCAAGTCTTGTCGTCGACGGGCAGAATGATTCTACGCCCACTTCCGGGGCGACCGATCGGAATGCAGTGGCTGAAGCGGACAGCGCACCTCCCACGCCGCAAGAGATGTCGAAATTGGCGCGCATTACCGGGATTCGCCATTGGTCTTCTGCAGATTCCAGCACGGTTGTCATCGACCTGCAGGATCAGGTGCAATACGAAGCTCATCGTCTGACGGCGCCGGATCGAATCTATTTTGATTTGCACGACACGTCCCTCGCTCCTGAGCTTGAAGGAAAGGCCATCGAAATTGGCGACCCTTTGTTGTCGCGGGTTCGCATCGCGCAGCCGATCCCAGGGTTGACGCGGGTTGTCCTGGAGACGAAAGCAAGCTCGACGTTTTCCGTCAGCCTGGAACCAAATCCTTACCGTCTGGTGGTGCAGGTTCACAAGCCGGGTGTCAACAGCACCGGACAGGTGAATCTGTTCCCCGGCATTCAGAACCAGAGGGACAAGCTGGCGATCGTCGTTCCTCCGCCTTCGCGCGAAGACCTGCAGTTACGCGCAAAAGTGCCGAAGATGCGCATTGTCGTGGATGCGGGTCACGGTGGGTGGGATTTAGGAACGGTGGGGCGCAGCGGCTTGCTGGAAAAAGATCTTGTGCTGGAGATTGCCCAGCGTCTGGGTAAACTGCTGGAGAGCCGCCTGGGCGCGGAAGTAATTCTCACGCGAAACGACGACAATTACATTCCTCTCGACGAGCGCGCCGCAATGGCCAACCAGGCGCAGGCCGATCTTTTCGTCTCGGTGCATGCTAACTATAGCGACCTGCCTTCGGCGCGTGGCGTGGAAACCTATTACACGAACTTCTTTTCTGCCCCCAATGCCAAAGACGTGGAAACTCGGGACAGTGCAACCGCGAGTAAGAAAAGCGCTACAGTCGCCCTCACCTCGACCGACTTGCATGAGAGGATTGAACAATCGCGGCGCCTTGCCGCCAGCGTGCAACGTTCGCTCTATGGAACTCTCTCGGTGCAAAATCCTGGCTTGCGCGACCGGGGCGTGAAAGAAGCGTCCTACGTGGTGCTGACCGAAACAGCGATGCCCGGAATTCTGGCGGAAGTCTCGTTCGTCAGCAGTCCCACCGACGAGCAGAAGTTGCGCAATGATGGATACCGCGAGCAGATTGCGGAAGCGTTGTACAGAGGCATTGCGCGGTATGCTGCGGGATCACGCGGCGTGAAGATGGCTAGCGCGGGGAAGTAGACATCTACCCGATCTCAGGCTTTCGTATCGTTAGTTAAGTTAGTTCCCCGCCGGCACGCCTCCATACTTCTGCAGCCACTTCAACTCTTCTCTTACCTTGATCTTTCCATGCCACGGGTTCTTCGCCAGCGAGTGGCCTTCGCCCGGAAAAATGAGCAACGCGTTCGGAATTCCCAGCGAATACAGAGCATGTTCCAGCAAATAATCTTCCAGCACGGCGACGCGGATGTCGTTGGCTCCAGCGACCATATGGGTGGGAGTGCGCACTTTATCGATTTGGAAAATTGCGGCCTCGTCGTGATAGCGCTGCTGGGCCTCCCAGGGGCGGCCGCCAAGGAAATACGCATCGTCGAAAGTCGTATCGTCGTTGCCCCAATTTCCAACATGCTCGACGGCTCCTGCGCCCGTGACCGCGGCCTTGAAGCGCGTGGTTTGGGTGATGAGCCAGTTCGTCATATAGCCGCCGTAGCTGTAGCCGCCGACGGCGAGGTGATCGGGATCAGCAATGCCAGCCTTTACCAGTGCGTCAACGCCTTCGAGAATATCTTTGCCAGGACGCGAGACGATGACAGGAACGATCTGCTGCAGAAATTTGTCACCGTAGCCTGTGGAGCCGCGGTAGTTGGGCTCGAACACCAGCCAGCCATCGGTCGCCGCAAGTGCGGCCCACTGATACCAGTCGGCCTCGAAATGATTTCCATCCGCGTCGGCAGGCCCACCGTGAATGAACGTGAGCATCGGCAAGTTCTTCGACTCAAATTTTCCGGGAGGATAAATTAGCATTCCTTCGACTGTGGTGCCATCGTCAGCCTTCCATTTATAGGGCTTGCCCTGAGGAAGTTCGCGCTCGGTAAAAAGCTTATTCAGTGACGTGATGGGGCGTGCCTGATCGAGTCTGTCGACGCTGTCCGCCAGATAGACTTCGGCGGGCTTCTGCAACGACGAATAGACAAAGGCCACGCGTGCAGAGTGAGCGGTGGCAGATAGAGTCTCGTAAGTGCCATCCCAGCCGTTCAGTTTGTGCAGCGACTGACCCGGCTGGGCGACCGAGTACATCGGAACCCCGGTGCCGAGACGCGCCGACGTGAGCACGCCATCAGCCGTAACAGCGTACTGGTCGACCTGGCCGATGAAATCTTTGCTCCACTGCTCGACGGCGCCGCTCTCGCTATCAACCCAGTACAGATGCGGTTGAAGATCGCGATAAGGACCGGCTACGTCTCCGACTTCTACGCTGAAGAAGACGTGGCGGTTGTCGTTGGCCCAATGTGGCCTAGTCTCTTGAGCCTGATTATTTGTAAGACGGCGCGGCGCTGGGTTTGCCAGGTCGAGCGTGTAAATTTCGTAGTCTTCGAACTTCTCTTGCCGTTGATTGATCGAATTGCTGATGAAGGCAAGCTTGCTGCCATCGGGTGAAGTTACCAAGTCCTCTACGCGCAAAGGCAAGGTCGCAATGGAGCGAGCGCCGGGGGTAAGATCCGATTCCTTCTCGGCATCACTTTCGTCTTTCGCCGCAGCGGTCGCGTGGCGGGCGAGCGCGGCGGCCAAATCGAGAGCGAAAATTGTATCCCCCCGTTCGGCGGTGCGGTATTGCACCACATCCTTCCATTGCTTCCTGTAATCGTCCTTCTGCGTCTTGGTCCACGGGTGGCGAGTAGCGAAGTACAGGGTGCGTGAGTCGGCCGACCAGGAAAACGTGTGCACTTCCTCTTGACCCCGAGTCAGCGGAATCGCCTCACCTCCGGCGGGAGAAATCACATAGATCTGGCTTGCATCCCCTTTGTCAGCATCTTTGTCGTCATCGGAATCGGACTCTGAATCTTTTGCCGAAGAGATCTTGCGCTCCGAGAGGAACGCGATCCAATGACCATCGGGTGACCACTTGGGATCGCTGTCGTGGCCGGATTGCGTGAGCTGGATCAGCGATCCGCTTTTGCCATCGTCGCGATAGAGCCACAGGTCAGTTCGAAAAATCTGTTGATCCCAGTCGGCGCGCTCGGCGCCGATAACGACAGAATTGCCGTCTGGTGAAAGCGCCACCGAGGTGTAGCTGACCGAGTTGAAAAATTCGTCGAGGGTCAATTTCGGCTTTTGATCGGCGAAGCCGAGAGACGCGAAACCGAGAAGGACAGCGAGCAACAAGAGGCATTTTGCAGTTTTCATAGGGCCCGTAGGTGGAAGAGGGTTTATACAAGATTGGCTTTGCAATAAGCAACTTGTCAGTGACTGATTTGACTTGGGGTCATGGCCCGGCACTCATGCCAAATTGATCAAGCAAGATTCTACTGCGCCGGTTCGGCGTTCTTGAGAGCCTCATCCAGAGGCTGGCCCCGATGAGAGGGGGCTCGCACCACCACGCGCCAGCCATCGTCATAACAGCGAAAGCTTGCGGTAGACCGATAACGGAGATCACTGGGAAAAACTACCGCGCCAACTTCGTTCAGTGGAAACCATCTCCAGGTAAATTCAACGTCGGCCACGTTGGCCTGCTTGGCGATTCCTGTAATAGCTATTAGTTCCCTTCTCGCGGCTGGAATACTAAATGATGGTTTGTTCGCGTCGCCAGGCGCAACGAGGGTGTGAAACGTGTCCACGCCTGACGGTGTGAGAATCACTTCCCAGCAGGGTGGTGGTACGAGAGACGGAGGGCAAGCAGCTTTGGTGCCGGAAATCCAGCCGCGGTGTTGCAGCGCAAGAGATTCCGGCGAGAGGTAGTCATCGTTCGAAATCACGCCAGTGCGCAACAGAAACTGTTGCGGGGCACGGAAAGTTTCAGAGCGTTCGATCAGGTCGGCAGCAAGACGGCGGGTGAGGAAGTCGCGAGGCGAACAGGACGGTAGCAAGAGCAGAGCAAGGATGCTCAGAGCGAGGATGAACAGTTTTCGCATGAGAGAACGGGGATCTCAGACTACCGATTTTGGATTGTAAATAAAAGCGAGCTTCTACGCGGCAGGAAAGGGCGTGATGCGATCTGACCTTCGAACCGTGGTGCCCAGCGGCCGGGAATCGTGGTGGAACAGTGGGGGCAGCGGCCGTCGGGGGTAAGACAGTAATCCATGATCATGTAGCCGTAGCGCTGGATGAGGCTTTCACTGCACTCCGGACAGCGCGTGTTCTCCCACTCGCCAACCGCTCCGGGCAGATTGCCGGCATAAATATAGCGAAGGCCCGATTGCCGACCGATCTCGATAGCTCGCAGCAGGTCTTCCGGTCGCGTGTCACGGGGCTCGGTCATCTTGTAATCGCCATGAAAAGCGGTCACGTGCCAGGGAATGTCGGGCGAGATGTTCGCCAGGAATTCGGTTAAGTGGCGCAGTTCGTCGGCAGAATCGTTGAAGCCGGGAATTAGAAGCGTGACGATCTCAAGCCACAGGCCCATTTCGTGAATGCGGCGGATGCTCTCGAGGATGGGACCGATGCGCCCGCCGAGCTCGTGATAGTGACGATCGTCAAAGCTTTTGAGATCAACTTTGTACACATCGAGCCACGGAGCTAGATATTCGAGAACCTGCGGAGTGGCATTGCCGTTGGAAACGAAACCGGTAAACAGTCCGGCGGCTTTGGCTTCCCTGAAAACGGCCACCGCCCATTCGCTAGTGATGAGCGGCTCATTGTAGGTGCTGACCAGAATCTTTGCGCCCTGTGCGATCGCATCACGCACGAGAAGCTCAGGCGAAGTTGTTAGCGGAGGAGAGACGGCGTTGCTATCGCGCAAAGCCTGCGATGTAACCCAGTTCTGACAATATGCGCAGTGCAAGTCGCAGCCTAGCATTCCGAAGCTGTAGGCCAGTGCACCGGGATAAGCATGAAAGAAGGGTTTCTTTTCGACTGGATCGCACTGGGTTCCGGCGGTGTATCCCCATGGAACATAGAGCGTCCCACCGCGGTTGTAGCGAACTTTGCAGACTCCGGGCTGGCCTTCGGGAATGGGGCAGCAATGTCCGCAAGCGAAGCAGCGCACGCGATGATTCTCAAGTTTTTCGTAGAGAAACGGATCGGCTTCACGGACTCGCTCGTCCAGAACACTGCGGAGCGTGCGCACGGGGGAGACCTCTGGTTTCATTCTAATGCTAGCAGATGCATGCGGCTTCAGGCTTCGGGATTTGCTAGCGGACAGCTTTGGTGGACGACTCGTGCCGCTGCAGCCACTGGTCAGCCTGTTGTTCGATAGCCGTACGTTGTGCCCGCGTGAGCCGCGCCACGATAAACGGAGCGAGCACCTTGCTGGCATTATCGCCACTCGCGCGGGCGAGCACGGTCCAGAAGTACGCCTGGTTCGAATCTTGTGGCACGCCGCGGCCGCTCAAATAAAGAGATCCCAACTTAGACTGAGCGGGAACGTTGCCCTGCTCCGCAGCCTTGAGAAACCAGCGAGCAGCTTCTTTCTCATCCTGTCTGACCGCCTGCTTTTCGTCGCCCTGAGCGTAGAGAAGGCCAAGGGCATTTTGCGCGGCTGGATCATTTCGTAACGCCAATTCGCGGAGCTGGGTGAAGCTGGCAGAATCGGCGGACAGATTCCCTGCACCTGAAGTTGAAGGCTCACCCGGCGGTTTGGAGGAGGCGAGGACAGTCTGTTCTCCATTTCGAGCACGGGCCTGAAGCTTTTCCTGAATCCAGGGCGCAAGAATGAAACCGAGAGCCAGAGCAATGGTAGCCGCGGCGGCGATCAAGAGGAAGAGATGCGCCCTTGGCAGGCGAATCCCGCCGACGTTATCTTGCGGACGGGAAGCGTCTTCGGCCTCCGCCTTTTCGTCCGGCGGATAAGCAAACAAGACACTGCCGGGAGATGGGGAAAAGGGCTTCGCAGCAGCCGCGGGCGCGGCAGAAGGATCGTGAAACCGGACCGCCCGAGTGACAGCGGCGAGAATGGTTTCCGCAAAACGCTGCGCTACCGCGCCGTCGCTTTCCCGAAAAGCGTTGGGCTGCGCGGAAAACACTTCCAGCAATCCAATCACTTTTTCTCCCATGATCACGGGCGCGCCGAGCATGGAGCGAATGCCGAGGGCGCGACAGCTCTGCCGATCCACACGATCGTCGGCTTCAGTATCGTCGCAGCGCAAAAGTTTTCCAGTGCGTACACATTCACCCGAGAAACCCGAGCCAACTTGCAGGCTCATTCCGGCCGGAGGGGCGCTGTCGCCGGCGCTGGCGCGACAGATCATGGTTCCGGCGTCTTTCCCTTCCAACGCGATTGCCGCGCCTGAGGCACGAAGCAGCGACCGGGCTCGAAAAGCAATCAGTGCAAGAACTGCCTTCAGATCTGAACCGAGTGCCTCGGCTTCCCTCTGCACTGCGGACGCAGCGGTAAGGATGTCGGTGTAGTTCTGCCGAACAACGAAGCTTTCGCCATCGTCGGACGCGGCTGCCGAAGACTCTGCATTCGCGGTCGCGGCCAGGGCGTTCAGGAATAGCCACTCCCGCAAGCGGCGAACGGCAGATTGTGCGAGAGGAGAAAAACCGAGACCCACGCGACCGGCCGAGTCGAGCCAGGCCACGCGCGCCGTGGTGAAGATTTGTCCAGTGGCTTCTGCGAGATCCAGCGACAATTCCACACTTTGGTCGATTGCGAGCGGCAACGAGCATTGAAGAGCCACCCCACACTCGCTCATGTCGAGAATCTCGTGGAGATCCTGCAACTCACCCGGCAAAGCGTGGCCGACACTTGCATACGCCGGCACGTGCACTTTCTGGCGCACGCGGCCTCGGCGGTTCGAGGAAGCGGATCGGGATACTTGAACGATGGTGGCCATTCGGCGGGGCCCTGGGCTCTAGTCGGTCCATATTAACCTCCAAATTGTGAAAAAGTAAGCAGGAAGAAAGTCTTCAGTGCAGGATTGCCTGTAAATTGCTGAGAACAAAGTCGAAAGCAGCCAACGACTCTCGCCTGCATACTCCCTCTGAAGGCAACCCGGCCGGATGCGCACCTAATCTAACTCGGAAAACCGGCATCTGGGAAAAATGTCGAAAACTCACTTCAGATCAGAGCGGAGAGGAGCCCGAAATCCCTGCAGGCTGCTGGCCGTGTACGCACTGTTCGCGGTAGCCTCCTCTGCTCACCCGGCGCTGGCGGCTTTGGGTGGTGATGTTGCATCGGTTCAAGCGGATCAACTCCATATGCGAGGAACGCTGAGAACAACCGCCGCCACCTCGTATAGCGTGCATGAGATTCAATCGCCTGCTGGAGCTGTGGTAAGGGAATACGTTTCTTTCGCCGGCAAAGTATTTGCCATTACTTGGCAGGGGCGGTGGCCGCCGGACATGCGTCAGCTCCTGGGAAACTATTTCGATCAGTATGCACAGGCCGCGAAAGCACAGGGTAGGGTGGGGACGGGCCGGAGACCCCTCGAGATCGAGCAGCCAGGATTGGTTGTGCAGATGGGAGGGCATCCTCGGTCCTTCAGAGGACGGGCCTATGTTCCTGACTTATTGCCGTCGGGCGTCGCGGCCGAGGCAATCCAATGAAGGATCCGAAGAAGTTATTGATCCTGATTTTTGCCGTGGGCTTAGCTTGCGGATTTTCGACTGGGTGCGGGGGAGGAAGCAGCAGCAGCGGCAGTACTCCAGCGAATACGATCACAAGCACTGGCGCGAATGTGGCGTCGATTTCGGTGAACGGCGGTCCCGCGGGCAACTACCCTGATGCGAGTTTCACAACCGTAACAGTTTGCGTTCCGGGAACCTCCACCTGCCAAACCATTGACGGGATATTGGTCGACACGGGAAGTTCGGGGCTCAGGATCCTCTCATCCGTGCTCACGCTCTCGCTGCCGCAGCAGAAGGCTTCCGACGGCAACCCAGTCGTGGAATGTCTTCCGTTTGTAAGCGGATATACGTGGGGGCCAGTGCAAATGGCTTGACGTGGAGATTGCCAGTGAAAAAGCCAGTTCCCTACCTATTCAAGTGCTCAGCGACTCGGATTTTGTAGCTCCCGCTTCCTGCACGAGTAGAGGGATGCCATCGGACGGGAATTTAGGCGCGAACGGTATTCTCGGAGTCGGACTGTTTGCACAAGATTGCGGCAGCTACTGCGAGCAGGTGCAGACGGCTGCGGGCGATTTCAATCCGTACTATGAATGCGCCTCCTCTACCGCGACCTGCCAAGCCGTTGGTGAGAGCTTGGCACAGCAAGTGCAGAACCCGGTTGCGTTATTTTCCACCGACCATAATGGGGTGATCCTTGAATTCCCCGCGGTTTCCGGAGGTGAAGAGGCCAGCGTAAGCGGCTCGCTCGTTTTCGGCATTGGAACGCAGTCGAATAATGCTCTAAGCGGGACGGTCTACGCAGCGGACCCGGCGACAGGAAATTTCAGCACAACCTACAACGGAACGGCCTACAGCGATGCGAGTTTCATTGACAGCGGCTCAAATGGCTACTTCTTTCCCAGCACGATAACTCAGTGTGGAAGTACCAGCAATGCACCCGGTTTTTATTGTCCTTCGAGTACACAGAATCTTTCCGCAACCAATCAAGGAGCGAATGGCACGAGCGGCACCGTCGATTTCAGCATCGCAAACGCTTTGACTTTGTCCGGTTCCGACGACTTCGCGTTGAGCAATCTGGGTGGCACGTTCTCGGGTGGCTTTGACTGGGGACTTCCCTTCTTCTTCGGTCGCAATGTTTACGTCGCGATCGAGGGTCAGGGCGCTCCTGGCGGAACTGTCCCCTACTGGGCGTATTAGAACGACCGGCGCTCCCAGAAAAAGAAATCCTACTTGGCAGCACGCCTTGATTGATGGAGGCTGGAGATGCGCGAGATCGCCGCAACCATCATGCTGGAGAGCAGTTGCATGGTAGCAACATCCCGCTCATCAAAGGCACTGGGCGATGAGGAGAGTACTTCGAACACGCCTAGGGTGCGACGGTAATAACGCAGCGGAGATACCAGGATGGAGCGGACTCCAAGCCGCCGGCAACTGGCAAGGTCGACGCGCGGATTGCGCTCGGCGTCGTGACATAACATCACCTCTCCCGTGCGCACGGCTTCCGCGGAGATGCCCGCATCGGTCTGCAAGCGAACTCCAAGGTCGGGAGCAGTGCGGCCAGCTCGGGCGCGGCATACGATCTCATCGCCGGCTCGCAGAGCGATCGCCGCTCCCGTGGCTCCGGTGAGGTGCTGGGCGCGCTTCGTGATCGCACTGATCGCGGGCTCCAGATCCAGTTCCGCGGAGTGAATTTCCACTTCCTCGCCAACGTGTACGGCGCGAAAACCTGACACCGGATGAGCGGCGTTGGCTACTCGTAGCTGGCTGCGCAGAACCGTCGAGGGCACCCGAGTCTGGTGATCCGCTGCGCTCAGAATCTGTGGGTCGGGAACCGTGCGCAACAGATCCCGAACCAGACTGTCGAGTTCGGAGTCGGTAATGAGATGGGCCGTCTGCTGATTGCGCAGCGTTCCGCCAAGAACACGCGAGAGACTTAGGAGCGACGTATTTCCGCAAGCCAGGCAATAGGGACGGCTATTGGTGCTGATCAGTTCGCACTGGATGCAAAACGTGGCGGACTGCAGAGGAACGAAATGAACGTCCTTAAAAGTCGTGCCATAAACCGTCTTACTAAACATGAATGCATATCCTCACGAAGATTCGGCGAAGCTAAAGGTAAACAGGGATAGCGGAATGAAGAAGTAGCCGCACTGGTTCCTCATGTGGAAAACCTGGTATTACTTTCGCGTTTGCTTTGTAAATAGGGCGGGTCCGGTACAAGTCGTATGCAAGAACTTGCACTTTTCGGTCAGCAAAGACGGGCCTTTCGAGCGGACTTTTTGCCGAGCGGGTATTGATTTGGCGAGACTGCTGGTTTAGACTTACAAAATGGTCGAGGCAGGAAAATGCCTTGATACTGGGGGAATCATGCAGTGGACAGCACCCGCTTTTGAGGAAGTTTGCTTGAATTGCGAGATTAACTCGTACGCCAGTGCAAAACTTTAACCGTCAGCCCTCCCTATAATCCTATCTTCGCTTCACGCCTAACCCATCATGGGTAAGCGTGCGCCTGAGGGCCCTCGCGCAAAGAAATCATTAGGCTGAAGTTTTTCCCGGAAAGCGTTCAACCAGCTTGGGCGGCAACAAATCCGCGATCATCCTGCCCTGAATGCGGGATCACTTCGACTCCGGGTTGGAGAGTACGATCTAAGGCGTCTGCCAACACCACGGGGAAATCCCTCGTAAGCAGATTGATATCAAGTTGCAGGTTCCGCTGCGAGTACAGTCGCCGAACCACCAGAGCACCTCTGTGCCGGTTGGACGAACTCACCAGATCGAGCGATAGAGTCCAAACCGCCAGACCATCCAGCGATCTCGCGCCCTTGCTCTTGCCCCAGTAAAAAGAAACCTCTCCGCGCCGCGCCTGAGCTCCGGAATCCAGGCTACCGCCGGGGTGGGACTCCCCTGGAAAAAGCTTGAATCGAACATCGAACCCGTCGAAATCGTTGGAACTGAAAGCAGCTTCGAGCACGCGTCGAATTTGTTCGTAATCGCGGGCAGCTTTCAGCTCTTCCGTGGCACGCCGGATCGCGAGGTTATTGATGACGATCTGGCGCTGATCGAAGGTCCGCTGGGCAACGCGGGCCAGTTCCCCCAACTCGAGATAGCCAAGGCGCTGTACCCCGATCCAGATGCCAGTACCGAGGACGGCGAGCACAAGGCCTAGGGAACTTCCCGTTGGCCATAGCAGGAACAAACTGAGCAGAGCGAAGACGGCGGACACACCATAAAGCACAATAACCACCTGGCGGTGGGTGAGCCCGTGCTGCAAAAGTTTGTGATGAATGTGCTCGCGGTCGGCGGTAAATACGGGACGGCCGCCGATCAGGCGTCGCAGAATGGAAAGCGACGTTTCCAGAATCGGCAAGCCGAACGATACCACCGGAATCGCAACCGCAACGATCGTTGGCGCTTTTTGCGCTCCGGCTAAGGCCAGCGCGCTGAGCAGGAAGCCGATGAAAAGACTCCCAGAATCTCCCAAGAAGATGGTGGCGGGATTGAAGTTGTAGCGGAGAAAACCCAAAATCGCCCCAGCCAGAGCAATCGTCATCACGGTGACAAGTGAGTATCCGGAGAGCAGAGCAACCACGAAAGCCACCAGCGTGGAGAACAGGGCCGAGCCCGCGGCCAGACCGTCGAGGCCATCGATGAGGTTAAATGCGTTAGTTATAGCCAAGACCCATAGAATGGTGAACGGCAAGCCTACAAACCAGGGCAGTTGATGCTCCCCGAACAGCACCGGGATATTGAGGATGCGCAGACCACCGATGAAAAGCATAGTGGCGGCGAGAGACTGAACCGCGAACTTCACATAGGGACCGACGGCGTGAAGATCGTCGTAGACCCCGAGAAGAAAAACGATCGAAGCCGGAAGCAGAATGGTTAGTAGAGTTTTCAGCGATAAGGTCGAACGCAGGTGGGGTAAATAATGCCCCATGACAATCGCGACGATCATGCTCAATGAAAAAGAAATGAAAATAGCCACGCCGCCCAGGCGCGGTAAAGGAGTGGAATGTAAGTGTCTCTCGTTTGAAGGGATGGCAACCCATCCGCGCCGGGTTGCAACGTCCCGAACGTAGCGCGTTAGGACGAACGAGAAAAAGAGCGAGAGGAAGAAGATCGAAAAAAATACGACCGTCAACTGTCCCCCCTCCGCCAATCACGAGCGTCGGCACATGCCATTTTCATCCGACTAGTAGTATTGCAGCAGCAATCGCTGCCTGGTAGTTAGTTAACCGGTTCCGTCTGCGTTTGCGGTTGAGGGTTGCTTGGAATCTAGCAGCCTTCTGCACCAGGATTCAATTCCCCGCAGTGATAAAGCTGTGGAAAACTGGA
Organism: uncultured Acidobacteriaceae bacterium; assembly: GCA_963773675.1. Classification (GTDB taxonomy): domain Bacteria; phylum Acidobacteriota; class Terriglobia; order Terriglobales; family Acidobacteriaceae; genus Sulfotelmatobacter. The sequence continues at coordinate 167,540 of CAVZCG010000003.1, read as the reverse complement.
ATGGATTGGACGTCACGCGACAAATGGGATGGGACCATCGTATGTCATTGTGCTAAACTTTGCTGCGATCCTTCTTCCACCAGAGGCCTGTGATGGAGTTCGGCAGACTCAATTTTGCCAGCAGCGGTAGCCTGTTTGCGATTGCCGTCGTTTTGTTGTTCAGTTTGGGGTCTAAAGCATCGGGTCAACAAGCGCCCGCATCTTCATCCACGCAAACTGTCCCATCGGAGTTACCGGCTGTCGAGCCGATCTCCCAAGCTGCAATTTCGAGTAAGGCCGGCACCGCCGATTCGACGAAGTCCGCCGCGAGCCCCGCTCCAACCGACTCGACCGCTACCGCCGATGAGCCTTCTTTACCCCGGCTGGGCGCCGGAGACCTGCTTGAAGTTAGCGTCTACAACGTCCCGGAGCTCTCGACCAAAGCGAGAGTTGGCACTTCAGGGGATGTTTATCTTCCCTTAATTGATTACGTGCACGTTGGTGATCTCACTGTGGAAGAGGCGCAGGCGTTAATCGAGAAGCGACTGGAAGACGGCGGCTTTGTGCGCAGCGCGCACGTCACCATCTTTCTTGACGAATCCGCCTCCCAGGGAGTGACGATTCTGGGAGAAGTGGTGAAACCGGGGATTTATCCAGTACTCGGAGACCGCAAGCTGTACGATTTGATCTCAGCGGCAGGGGGTTTCTCTGCGGCGGCGGGTCGCAAAGTCAGCATCATCCGGCAGCACAGTACATCTGGACCAATTACGGTCGATCTCCCAAGGAATCTGGCTGATAATTTGCAAGACAACATCGAGATTCGGCCGGGAGACACGATCTCGGTGCCTCGCGCGCCGATTATCTACGTGGTAGGTGACGTTGGACGTCCAGCAGGTTTGCTTGTCGACAACGGCACTTTGACTGTGTTGCAGGCTCTGGCGCTGGCGGGGGGGACGAACCACACTGCAAAGCTGGGCGGGATCCGCATCATCCGCAGGGGTCCCGCGGGAATGACCGAAACGAGGGTACCGCTGAAAAAGATGCTGGAGGCCAAGGCCCCCGATGTAACCCTGCAGGCCGATGATATCCTCTTCGTGCCCCTCAGCGGAGTCAGATCCGCGGCCGCAACAGGCCTTAACGCGGCGATATCCGCGACCGCAGGATTGGCAATTATCGCCGCCCACCCGTGAGCTTAACGGCCGCAAAATAGTTTTACGCGGCTACGTCTGCTTCGCGCTGCTCCGGCTCGATCAAAAGGCGCTGTAGGACGCCAATATATCTTTCCGCAGTCTGGCGGCGGGAAAACTTGCGGATAATGTAATCTCTCCCGTTCTGCCCCAGCTCGCGTGATCTTTCGCGATTCGCATTCAGGAAGCGAATCGCATTCGCCAAGGCGCCGCTGTTCTCCGGTTCAACCACTAAGCCGGCCCGAGCTTCCTCCAAAATAGCTCGTGCCTGACCATCCACTCCCAGAATCACCGGCCGGGCGCATGACATAAACTCCAGCATCTTCGTGGGGAGGACGGTCTTAAACACGTCCGTTTTCTTGAGCGGAACAAGGCAAACATCAGAGGCGCAGATGTATGCGGGAATTTTCTCGCGAGGCTGCTGATCAATGAATCGTAAATTGCTCAGCGCACGCCCTCGCGCCAGCCCGACGATGCGCTCCTTCTCTGCCCCTTCTCCGACGACCAGGAAGATGATTTCGGGATTCGTATCCTGCAACTGCGCGGCGGCAGCGATGACCGTTTCCAGTCCATGCGCCATTCCCATCGTGCCAATGTAAGCGACGACAAACTTTCCTACTGCGCATAATTCCTGACGCAGAGTTGTCCCAGCGTCCGGAGAGAAAAGTTGCGTCTCTACTCCATTCTCAATCACAGAAACCTTTTCCCGCGGCATTTGCCAGTGTTCAACGAGGTAATCTTCAAAAGCAGCCGTCACTACCACCACTCGATCGGCTGAGCGGTACAAGAAACCGGCGATCTTCGCCAAAGTCTTGTGCAACAACGAATCGGCGTTTCCGAGCCCGACGGCGGCCAGCGACTCCGGCCAGAGGTCACGCACCTCGAATACGAAAGGGACGCGCTTCCACCGCGCCACCCACCAGCCGGAGAGTCCGACCAGCAACTGTGGCGAGCTCGCTATCACTACATCTGGACGCGACAAGAATAGACCAGTGCTCGCGGCTGAAATGCTAAACGAACTGTAGTTCAACATCCGCTCGTGGGCTTTCCGGTTGGGAAAAGGAAGAAGCCACGTACGGACGACGCTTACTTTATCGACTCGCTCGCGCGCTACCAGTCGCCTGAATCGTACGCGATATTCGGCGGGCACGACTCCCGTCGGATGATTGGGGAAACCCGTCAGCACGGTAACCTCATGGCCCAGGCTGATCCAATGGCGTGACAATTCCGCAGCTCGCGCAGCCGGCGCCCCCATCTCTGGGGGGAAATACTGCGAGATGTACAGAATTTTCATGCGACCGATCGCGATTTCAGGATGACGGCATTCACGAGGCTTGATCGAGGTCGCTAGAATCCGTCGCACCAGCGCTGGTAAAAAGAGTCTTGACTGCAACGGGCCGCCCCAAGCAGCGTGACTCCTCAAGGGCGAAGGTGGCCAGCATCGTGCTCACAATTTCGCGAAATGGAATTGGAGACTCCGCACCGTTTCGAATCGACGCAACAAACGCCTCCCACTCGCCGCGATGTCCTTTGTCCTGCTGCAAAAATGAGCGGAATACGCGTTTCTTTCCTCCACGGACCAGTTCCAATCGCCGGAAGTCTTCCAGCACAGCCACATTGCCTCCACCGAAAACTTCAATCCGTTCCTTGGAATAGGATCTGTCGCCGTTTGCCAGATAGCTGATCGTGCCTTGGGAACCATTGGCGAAGCGCAGCGAACACACTACATTGTCATTGCTGTACTGGCCGGGGTTCGGCAAACTGCGCGTTTCAACTTCCACGGGTGACGAGCCCGTCAGAAAGCAGAGGAAATCCACAAAGTGGCAAACCTCTCCCAGTATGCGGCCTCCGCCTTGCGTTGGATCATTCAACCAGTGGTCTGCGGGTAGGAAGCCTGCATTCACCCGGTAGTGAAGCGCGAGCGGTTCGTCCGCTTCCTGCACAAAGCTTTTCATCCGATTACCCAATCGAGCAAAGCGCCGATTGAAGCCAACCATGAGAAGAGGCCGAGGAGAAACTGAATCATCGTAAGCCGTAACAATCTGCCTCAATTCGGCTTCATTCAGGCATAGGGGCTTCTCACAGAACACATGCTTGCGGGATTCAAGTCCGGTGACGACTTGCTCCGCGTGGAGATGATGGCGAGTCGCAATCAGAACCGTGTTCACCGCAGGATGGTCGAAAATCTCTTGTTCGTCCGTGGTGCAGGAACGGAATCCAAATTTTTTCGCGGCATGATGCGCATGGGAGCCGCTCGCTGCACCGATCACCAGCATTTCAACAGCTCCAGATCGTTTGATCACGGGCAGCAGAGTGCCTGTGGCGAAGCTACCAGCACCAAGAAGCCCGATGCGAACAACCTGACGGCTGGCGACCGGCCCATCAGAGACCGCCAAGTCAACCTGGCTTCTATCATCATCCGCATCCGGGTACGTGATCACGACGCCTAGGAACGCCTCATGTGTTTTTCCGGTGATCAGATTATAGGCGGAGCTCGCTTGCGCGACCGGGAAGCGGTGCGTGATTAACGGAAGCAAATCCAGCTTCCGATCTTTCTTTCGATCCGCTTTTCGATCGACGAGAAGTTTGAGAAAAGCTTCCATGTTCCGCGTCTCCGTCCAGCGCACGTAGCCAATGGGATAATCGATTCCCTTCTGCTCATATGCGGAGTCGTAACGGCCAGGCCCGTAAGAGCGGGAGACACGGAAGTCGAGTTCTTTTTCATAGAAAGATCTTCGCGGAATGTCCATGGCAACGGTTCCGACGGCAACGACCATGGCACGACTCCGCGACACCGCTCCCGCCAGATTCACGGGATCATTGCTCAAGCTCTGCGCAGCGATGAGAACCGAGTCGACACCGTGCCCGGCCGAGTGCTGCAGGCACAAGTCTCGGAAGTCGGAAGAGGAGGTGCTTACGGCATCCGCGCCCAACTGTAAAGCTAACTCAGTCCGCTCCGCAGAAATATCCATGCCCAGGACACAACAGCCGGCGGCCTTGAGAACTTGCACCGTCAACTGTCCCAGCAATCCGAGCCCGATCACGGCCACCACATCACCCAGTTTCGCATCGGCGTTTCGCACACCGTGGAGAGCGACAGCTCCCAGCGTCGTGAAGGCAGCTTCTTCGAAGCTAACAGTTTCGCAAGGAATTCTGGCCACGAGAAGGCGTGGAACACAAGCAAACTCGGCGTGCACCGCATGACCCGCGCCCGCACACGCCACGCGGTCTCCGGGGCTGATATCGACAATACCTTCACCCACGGCGACCACAGTACCGGCGCTGCTGTAGCCCAGAGCGCCGGGCTGGTCGAGACGGCTGCGGACCGCAGATACTGTCGAAACCAGTCCGTCGCGGCTGATCTTGTTGAGAACTTCGCGTACAAGATCAGGCCGCATTCTCGCTTTCTGCAGCAGATTCTTGCCGGCGAACTCGGTGGAGGCCCGCTCTGTGCCCGCAGAAACCACGGAGGCGGCGGTGCGAACGAGCACGCATCCCGCGAGTAACTTCGGGGCGGGCACCTCTGCAACGGTGATTTCCGCACTGCGTGCATCCTGGAAAACTTGTTTCATGGTGTTGGCACGCTCTCCGCGGACCGCTGCGTTTTCAGAGTGCGCAAGTTTTTTCCTGAAAGACTGACACGATAAATCTCAGACTCCTCCGCCGACCCTCTTTGGGATTCGTCGCGCAATACGACGATCTCGTCGCCCTGCTTTTCAAGCTTGCATCGTTCGTGCGTGAGAACGACCGTTACCAGTCGCACGGGTAATCGGGATCGAGTTGCGTACACCAGGGAAACCGCGGGCTGAAGATCACCGTACGTGGGCGCCTCCCACCCCAACAATGGCGTGTCCGAACCAGCGACCTCATGCACCGAGGTTTTGCCCGTCGTGACGTTCATCTGCTTTCCTGCTCGTATGACCGCCGCACGTCCCGAAGCGCTGGCAAAAATGCTCCAACGAACTCGAGATTGATCGAACGCAAACGCAACTTGAAAAGGCGAGTGAGAGATTTCGCATGGCAAATCGGCGGCCAACCAATGCAACTGCACATTGTGTTCGCCAGTTCCCTCAATGTCATCCACAATCGCCCACCCATGGCCGCACAGCCACTGCACCGACCTGCGATGCTTCACGCCAAGAGCACGGTAGCCATCATGCTCGCCCTCAAACCGGTCCGGGTAAGAACCATTGACCGACGCACACACCCGGCCCGACGCTTGCGCCCAGTCGAGCCACAGAAACCGGCCCGCTCGGCGCACCTGATCGTGATGGTCTACTGTGACAGTATTATGAACCGCAGTCCCCGCGAGTCCATTATTCCACGGGATCGCTCCGTTGTAGAGATATGTTCCAGCGTCGCGCGCCAGGTTAATGCCCTGGCACCACAAATCCACATGCAACTGATCTGCCTGAAATGGCCGGCGGGTATATTGCCCGGCGCGAATCAGTGCCCAGGATTTTTCATCGCCCAAACGGAAGTATCCGGTTTCAGTAGGAGAGGAAACCGCAGGAACGGTCCGTTCCACGGCGGCAGGCTTTACGCCGAACCAGGTTGCAGCCTCATCCCACGGCCCCGGCTTGAGCGCAGGGCGATTTAGAACGGCGGCGCCCAACTGCAGCAGGGGACGAAAATCCCGATGCGAGCCAGAACTCAGAGGAAGGATCAGGCTGCCGTCGTTGGAGCCGTAGTTCGGCGCGGACCCACTGATCGGATCTACATACATGCGTAAGAAGTCGTAAGCGGCCTGCGCACGCCTGTGAATTTCTTCGTCAAGCGGAAAGTGATGAATCTCGGCCAGGCGCAGGGTCCACAGCAGCAGGTTTAGAATCACGCGCTGGTAGTTGAAGGAATGCTGCTGAGAAACGCCATCGGGAGTGATCTGGTCAAGAACCGCTTCCCGCAGTAGTTGCACCCCAAGATTCTGCCAGAGCTTGGCATCTCTTAACTCTGGATAAAGCGTACCCGCAGTCCACAGGCCAACGGCTTCGCTGATCAAATGGTTGCTGCGTTGGGAGCGGGCGTAGCCGAGGGTTTGCGCAGTGCGCCAGGCGTGAGCGGCGATCATCGAGACGAGCCGACCAACGCGCTCGTTCGTGGTTGACGGTGAATGAATGAAAGCATGCAACCCAAACGACCACGCCAGAATGCGTAAGGAGCACTCCTGCCCGCAAATCCACAGTGGACCATCCATCGGCGGGCTGTGGCGAGCCCAATCTTCCATCGCGGTCCAGAAAGCTTCGGGAAATTTCTCATCGCCGCTCAGAGCATAAGCCCGAGCTAACGGATAGACGAACAAGAATCTGGAGGGCTCAAGAATAAATTTCAGATCTCCGTACTCCGGCGAGGCAAACCGCATCCGCGTCCAGGATTGCTGCGGCGAAACGCTTTGGCCGGTAACCGGGTTGCGGAACCAGTTTGGGGGGAATCCGCTGGGGAACAACAATTGGCCGAAGAATGGCAGCGTCCCCGCAAGGATTCGTTCAGCTTCGGTAAGAACAGCCTCTTTTCCGTCAGGCCCAATGATGCTTTGAATGCTGGCGCTCAAGCTTCGGGCGTCGTTGAAGAAAAAGCGTCGCGTGCCATCTTGGCGTGTAGCTCGTATTTGATCTGCCTGGACGCCGGGCGCGATACGCTTCAGGTCCCACGAATCCCACCCCTGCACGGAACGCATCTTCCACAACATCAGGCCGCTGCCGCGCTGTAGTTCGTATTGCAGGCGCAGCATGCCGTCGCGCAGGCCAAAGGTACGGCCAACCTGCAGCATGGTTTCGATCGATGGAATGGCCTTACCCATGTACCGTTCCTACTGGGTTGGCCGCGCGAGTCGTCGCAAGCCGTTCTGCCGCCCGATCCTGCAACCACTCGTGCATCACAAAGAATTGATTATCGCGATCGGGATCCGACTGAGGTTTCGCCGTGATAGCGCCTTGATCGAGAGCCGTAATTACCTCCCCGATTTTATCGACCCCAAAAGCAATCAGCCGATCGCGCAAGTCGCTGAGCGATTCGCACTGGGCTGCGTCGGGAAACTCATATCTCTCAAGAATCGGGCCAGTGTCGATTCCCGCGTCTATATAGTGAATGGTGATGCCGACTGGAACCTTTTTCAGCAACGACCACTCTGGGCTGCTCATGCCACGAATTTTCGGCAACAATGCGAGGTGGACGTTGAGCACGCCGAGACGCGGTACCTCCAGCAAGGGCTGGCGCAAGATATTACCGCCTGTGAAAATGATCAAGTCGGGTGACCAGGTCTTGAGACGCCCGATGGAATCCGGGGAATTTTGATCTCGGCAGGTGCTCACAGGAAAGCCATAAAAGGCGGCTACCTCATGCATGCTGCGGAACGCCCCTGATCCGTTCCTGAGGAAAGGCTGCAGGTAGGAATTCCGAATTTGTAACTGACTGCCGCTGTGACGCGGAATCAGCTTGGCACGCGTGTAATTCGCGACCCCGCTCAAACCCCACTGTCCAAGCTTACGCACGACGGTTGCGCGGTCCAGAGTCCGAAGAGTGAGAACGCCGCCTGGAATGTGTCCTAACCGCGCCATGCGGACCACCATCGCGCAGGCAGTTTCGCTATACACGCTGGAACTTAGAATTACGATGCGCATGGTAATGTTTTGAATGCCGGGGATTCAAACGACGCCTTAACGCGCAGTTCCAGCAGCAGTGCATCCGCGAAGAACTTGACACCCCAACTGATGTAGCGAAGCGGCTGATAGCGTCCCCAGAGCGGAAAGGAGCCACTGACTCCGCCGGCAATCCCCGGCCGGCCGCGCGTGGGAAGCAACGCTTTCAGCATCTCATTCATCTTGAGTGCAGCGTTGAAATAGCGCAGATCGTCCGTCATCTCGAACAGGCGTAGCCACACACAGGACATCTGCGCATTGCCCGTGAGACAAGTAAAATGTCCCGCACTCCCGAAGTCGGCCGTGTAGGCTCCGGGCAAGTATTTGTTCGTCTCGAACTTCCGCAGCAACGTCCAAGCTGACTTTGCAACCGCCTCGATGGCGTCGCTTCGCCTGCGCTGAATCCCACATTCCAAGACTCCCTGCAGGACGTAGGCGATAAAGTGGAGGTAGTTAGGATGGCCTTGCAGATTGATGCCATCCACCCAGCCGCTCGTGCAGAAGTGTAACAATACACAATCCAGATTTTTTTCTGCCGCAATGCCGTATTGACGATCTCCGATTCGCTCGGACAATTCCGCCAGCGCCCACGCTACCATGCTGTAATAGGTGTGCGACGCTTCCTGATAGGCGGCCGGACCAGACCACGATCCGTCCGGCTGTTGCATGTGGACCAGCCAATTTCCGGCAGCCATGGCCGCATTCAATATTTCCGGACGGTTCGTCTCCGCGTAGGCGCGAACCAATCCTTGCAGGATCTGCCCTGTATTGAACACCGAGGCTTGCGCTGCGCCTCCCTGCAGTCCACCTCGAAACGCCCCGGTGGGCATTTGTAGCGAGAGCAGCCACCGTGTTGCCGCTTCTGCCGAGGTGACAGCGCTGCTCTCGTCGGTCATGCGCGCAAAATCGTAGAGCGTCGGGATTATGTAACCCGTCACTTCCGGGTAAGACTCCGAATATCCGTTGAGTAGGCTGTAATAAGCCGCGATGCCGCCATCGGGGCGCTGCGCATCGCGAATCCAGCGAAGCAACAGGCTCAGAGTTTCCGTACTGGACCGCTTGGTCGTCGTGTACGAGTACAGATGCTTTTGCTCGAATGTCACTCTGATTTTGTCGGATACAATTTTCTGGACCAACGGAACCACGCGCTGCGGCCCGCGCAGCAAGCCCGCTGCTTCGTTCAGCGCCTTTGCGATTTGGCCGATCGTGGCATTGGTACCGTCGACCTTGCCGAGGGAGTCGATCATCTCCGAACACTTCCCAGTATCTCGCGATCGTCAGGCAGATTCATGCGGTCGCGACCTCTCGTGTTTGAGAGAACTCTTCAGCTCTTTGCTGCGCTCCGGCATCCAGAAAAATTCTCATCCAATTCTCCAGCGTCAGGAATTGCCAGATTTGCATCGACCAATCCTCGGCGCCACTTCGGTGTTCCTCCACAAACCGGCGAACCGCTTCTGGCCGAAACAAACCGCGCTTGCGGATATTGGTTTCAGAGAGAAGGTCGTCGACCATCTCCCGCAAGTCGTTCGCCAGCCAGTAGTCCACTGGTGCGGCGAAACCTGCTTTCGGCTGCCGCAAGACTTCGGCCGGCAGAACATCGCGCATCGCACGGCGGAAAATGTGTTTCGTCATGGGCCGGAATAATCCTTTGAGCTTGAGATCCGGCGGAATATTCCAGGCAGAGAACTCGGCGAGCTCACGATCGAGAAATGGCACGCGCACTTCAACTGATGACGCCATGCTCATCTTGTCGTTGTAGTTCAGGTTCAGACTCACCATGAAGATCTTGGTGTCGAGATAAAGCATCTGGTTCAAGAAGTCAGCGTCGTGCACGGTCTCGAAACTGCAATGGTGGCGATCGGCAGGATCGGAAGCCCGAAGCTGATCCTGAACCTCCGCCGCGTACAAACTCATTTTCTCTTCCGCGTCGAGATAAGTACAGTTGCGGATGAAACGGTCTTCGGGATCGAGCGATGCACTACGAGCCATCTTCTTGGCCAGGCGCACCCTCCCCTTCATCGCCGTGCCGCGCATGCTGGGCAACGCATGCAAACTGGCCTCGATTCCGCCGCGAACCACGCCAGGCATTCTTCGATACGCGCTCGCCCAGCGGTGTGCAGCATGTTTGCGATATCCAGCAAATAACTCGTCTCCGCCAACACCAGAGAGCAACACAGTGGCTTGCTTGCGCGCTTCCCGGCAGACCAGATATGCGGTAATGATTGCAGGGTCGGCGGTGGGTTCATCCATGTGCCACGTGAGGCGAGGTAACAAGTCGGCGACATGGGGCTCAACCACGATCTGCTGGTTCTCACAGCCCAGCTGCCGCGCCAGCCGCGCCGGTACATCAGGATCATCCAGCGTGGTTTCGCCGACCCGGTATTTGCGAGGAAAGGTAATCGTGTAAGTCCGAACGGACTGCTTCGCCGCCCGGCACATCATGGCCACGATGCTGGAAGAATCCAAGCCTGCGCTAAGAAACGCACCTATGGGAACATCGCTCACCATTTGAGCTTCCACGGACTGCCGAAAACGTTCGCGCACCTCGTCAGCCAGGTCGGATTCGGAACGTGAGTAGTGCGTACCAGCTGGTGGAAAACTCAAATCCCAATACTGTCGAATTTTCAATTCGCCATCGCGAAAGGTTGCGCAATGGCCGGCGGGAAGTTTATAGATCCCCTGGAACATCGTCTTGGGATCCGGAACCCACAGAAACGTCAGATACTGATGCAGCGACTCCATATCGAGCTTGGCATCGACTTGCGGCGCCTGGAGGATGGCTTTTACTTCCGACGCAAAAACCAGTTTATTTCCGCGTTGCGCATAGTAAAGTGGCTTCACTCCGAAATGATCGCGCGCTAGAAACAGTTCAGGCTTGCCCGAGCGCAGATCACAAATGGCAAAGGCAAACATCCCCTTAAGCTTTTGAACGCACTCTGCGCCTTCTTGTTCGTAGAGGTGGAGCACAACTTCCGTATCGGTTTTGGAGGCAAAGCGATGACCCTTGCTTTGCAGCTCGCGGCGAAGTTCGACGAAATCATAGATTTCACCGTTGTAGGTGATCCAGATTGTGCGGGCTTCGTTGCACATCGGCATGTGACCATCTGCCGATAGATCAAGAATAGCCAAGCGGCGGCTGCCGAGACCAACATAAGAGCCATCGGGAAATCTTTTCTCCCACAACCCGGAATCATCGGGACCGCGGTGCGTCAAGACGTGCGTCATTCGCCCGAGTACTTCCCTGTCCCCACAGTTCGCGAGTCCGGCAATCCCACACATTTTTAAACTAGCCCTTCGCCCCTTACGCTTGAGTTCTCTTACGCTTCAGTTCGTAGATCTTGGCCTTGGTATGAAACATCTGAACCGCTTGAAATCCGCAATAAATCAGCCCAGGTACCCCATCCAGAAACCCGAAGCGCAAGACATAACGATACAGGAAAAGCAGCACCGGAGAACCCGGCACAGTAAAGAGTTTGCCCTTTAGCCAACGACGGCGCTGAGCTTGCGTGCCGAAGAGCGAAGGCGGCAAATCCTTGTCTTCCGCCCGCTGCAGCAACACGCGCGACTCCCAGTTGGAATACTCATCATGTTTCTGGATATATCGCGAGAGCGATTCCACGTTGTGGTGAATCAGCGGATGCCCTAATCTTGCGGTCGCACCTTCAACCACGACATGTTCATGCACTTCCATATCCGCCATCGAGGCATCCTGATCCTTCAGGCGGCATTCAAAACGTCCCTTGCCTCGCCGAAATAGAGCGAGCTTCCACAAACTGACATCGCCGTAGCGCAAAGCGCGACCTAGAAACCATGTGCGAAGCCGGATAAAGCTGCCATTGATGGCTGGATTCTGAATGGTCGCACGAATCTCTTCCGCGAGTTCGGAAGTGAGCACCTCGTCGGCATCGAGCAACAGGATCCATTCGTTCGCAATCGGCAACTGATCCATGGCCCATTGCCGCTTCTTGGGCCATCCCCCTTGATAGTGAAACTGTACGACCTGCGCGCCGTAGGACCGTGCAATCTCCACCGTATCATCGGAACTTTGCGAGTCGATTACGTATACTTCGGCAACATCCCTGAGCGCCTCCAGGCAGCGAGGAAGATTCTTCGCCTCATTCCGGGCCGCAATAATCACGCTCACGGGGATCCTGCCCGTGGAGTGCGGATTAGCCAGCCTCCGTATTTCTTCCACCTTTTCCATTTCGCTATCGCTTAACTCGAAAGATTCTGCTGGCACCAGTTCTGCAAAATGTAAAGAGACCAGGGGCGAGACCAGGAAGTCCGACCGTTGAGAAAATCTTCCCACACCTTATACGCTGCCGTTTTGTTGATGAGCGAGCCTAGAGCGCCGTCCCCAATCCTGTGCAACGATTCTTCCACCAGTGGACGCAACGCATCCCGCAGCCAGTGCTCGAAGGGCAAAGTGAAGCCTCGCTTCGGCCGATGAACAACCTGATCCGGAAGTTCGCCCCTGAGCGCCTTGACCAACAACGGCTTCGGCGTGCGTGAATCCAGCTTCCATGATCCCGGCAAAGCCAGAACGCGTCGCGCCAGTTGATGGTCGATCAAGGGTACGCGCACCTCCAAACCGTGCGCCATGCTCATGACGTCGGAGTCTCGTAACAGTGTGTTGAGCATATAACACCGCGCCTCGAGATAGGAAACGCGGTTGATTGGGTCCAGGCTCTGGGCGCGGGTTAGGTTCTCGATCAGGGGTTTCTCCGAGCATGCGAAAGCGGCAAATCCCGTTTTTCCCTCGGCCAATAACACCAATTCGTGCAATTGGTCCGGCGTGAACAGCATACGCGACAGAAAATAAGGGTGAATGAGTCTCGTGCCATTGCGGGCAAGGGCCGCCAACTTACGATTCTGGTCGGTAGCCGGCGCGAGTGCCGTAAAAATACTTGTCAGTGGGCCTCGGACTGCTCCCGGCATCCGCTGCCACGCATCGGCAAATCGCTCCATCCGCGGCACCGTACGAAAACTCGAATACCCGGCGAATATCTCATCGCCACCCAAACCAGACAACGCAACTTTCACACCAGCCGCACGTGTTTTTTCCGAAACAAAATATGTATTGATCCCGTCCACAGTAGGTAGGTCCATCGCGTGTATAGCGGGATCGATCGCGGCAAATACGTCTGCCTGAGAAACAACAATTTCGTGGTGATCGGTGCGGAATCGATGCGCGATGGCGCGGGAATGCTCCGCCTCTGAGTAATCCGCTTCTCGAAATACGATGGAGAACGTGTTCGGCTTTATGTCGCTATGACTGAGAATGGCGACAAGAGTACCGGAATCGATGCCGCCAGAAAGGAAGACTCCCACCGGCACATCGCTTACCAGTTGCATGCGGACTGACTCATCGAGCATTTCCGCGACCTGGGTTTCGAGTTCGCAACGACGCTGCGAGTTGCCGTTATAGCTATCAGCGGTGGAATGAGCAATTTCTGAATCAACCAGATCCCAGTATTGTGTTTGGATTAAGCCTCCCTTGTTCCAAGTAAGATGGTGACCCGCCGGAAGTGCACGTACACCATCGATCAACGTGTTTGGGTCATAGAGTGATCCGAAGGTCAGATAGCTCACTAAGCCTGTGGGATCAATTCGCCGCGGCACAAGACCGGTTCCCAGCAGGGCGCGAACCTCGGAAGAAAATAAGAAGTAATGGTCCGACTGGTAGTAATAGAGCGGCTTGATTCCCATCGGATCACGAGCCGCGAACAGCCGGTGCTGTTGCGCATCCCAGATGGCGAAGGCAAACATGCCGCGAAATTCATCGAGGCACTTTTCTCCCCAGTGCGCATAGGCCTTAAGAATTACCTCAGTATCGGAATGACTGCGAAAATCCTGTCCCGCCCCCTCTAGCTTTCCGCGCACCTCGCGAAAGTTGTAGACCTCTCCGTTGTAAACGATCCAATTGCCGGTTGCGGGATCGTGCATGGGCTGGTGCCCGAGAGGCGATAGGTCGAGGATCGCCAGGCGTCGGTTTCCCAAGCCGACTTCGACATCACAATCGTGGAGGATGATTGTGCCACCGTCGTCTGGCCCCCGATGAGTGAGCGATCGAGTGGCGCGCTCCAGCACCTCGGCGTCCACACGCGCGTTACGGGCAATGATGCCGACAATTCCGCACATCCGCAGCGTCGCTCCTTGGGTGTTTGGATCATCTTACGTGAAACCTCGGCGATCTCTAGCCACGAGGCGCCGAGCCAGCACCAGTAGTGCTTCCACGTGATTGTCCCAATTGAAACTAAGCGACCGCACCAGCCCCGCTTTCTGCATCGACGCTCTCTGTTTGCCGGATTCAACGACCTGCAGAATCCGTTCCGCCAGTGCTTTGGGTGAAAAGCGCGGGAAGTATAAAGCAGCATCTCCACAAATTTCCCGATGCACAGCTAGATCTGAGGCAATCACGGGAAGTCGGCTCGCCATCGCCTCAACCAGCGGATGAGCGAACGTCTCGGCATAGGCAGGAGTGGCATAGACATCGCAACGCTCGTACAAGTGGTGCAGAGCCGCATAGGGCACCGTGCCCAACTCGACCACTTCCTTACCGAGGTCGAGCAGCCGGACCAAGTCCGCCGCAATTTCTGCCTGATAACTTCCGGGATTTTCTTTCGAGGCCAGTTTGCAAGTGAGGACCAGGCGGACAGGCTGAGGATGTAGCTTCGCCTTTAGAATTCCGACCGCGCGAATAAGAGTTTCAAAATTCCGATAGTAATTGTAGTGGCTCACGAACAAGATGCGGACAGAGCCTTCCAGGGCGTCGACCCGGGTTTGCACTTCCTGCGGCAGCGGGACTGCCGCACAGAAAAAAGTGTCTCGATCGAAGCCATGGTGAATGGACATTACATCCTTCCCGGTCCACTTCCGTAAGTCACCAGCAAACGCTTCGCTGGGCGCAACCGTGCAGTCCGCGTGATACACGGACCATCGAGCGAGCCCGCCCTTTACTTTGGTGTCGATCCACAGACGATAGTCGCCTCTCTGTCGTATATCGCGCAGAAAATCTGCTGACGTATACAAAGCATTCCGGCTGAGGAGAATCTGTGGCACGGGCGAGCCGAAGAGCGCAAAATTTCCGGTAGATAGCAACACGTCTGCTCCGGAGCGGCGAATGAGTCCGGGCAAATCGCGCTGCTCATGCCAGAATCTTCTGGCAGAACCGCCGTTATACGATTCATTCAGAAGCGTGACCCGAGTTGTTTCCACCGTCTCTCCGCGCAGCATCTCGCCAACCAGTAATGTTGTTCTTACGTCGTCCCGATTCGCCAGGCGCGGCA
The DNA here is from genome assembly GCA_963773675.1 of uncultured Acidobacteriaceae bacterium. Taxonomy (GTDB): domain Bacteria; phylum Acidobacteriota; class Terriglobia; order Terriglobales; family Acidobacteriaceae; genus Sulfotelmatobacter. The sequence continues at coordinate 152,450 of CAVZCG010000003.1, read as the reverse complement.
AAACGTTGCGGACGTAGGTGAGGCCTCCACCTGCACTGGCCGAGAGCGCGTTGATGAAGAGATGAATCATTCGGCGGACATGAACCGGCGGCAACAGCAATCGCAACTAGACATCTTCGGCGGACGAGACTCGCAGCATATTTCGAAGCTGTCTACGCCGATTGCTCCACCACAGGTCGACCAGGCCGGACAAAGAAAACCGCATCTCCGGCGCAGAGTATCGCGCTTCGATCTCCCTTCGCCAGAGCAACGATGGATGATCATAGCGGCTGTCGACAACTCCAGCGCATGGCGAGAAGCAAAACCGATGATAGCGTCGTATCGTTGCCCACGCCTTCAAATCCATCGCATTCCAGTCGAAGGTCCAGGCAAACGCATCGACGGGTTTCTTTGTCCACGCGAGAAGCTTGCGAGCGCCTTCCCCGATCTCTCGTTCGAGAGTCTCGGACGAGAGCCCGATAAGCCGAACATGCGTAAGTGTATGGTTTCCGATCGCATGCCCTCGATCCGCCAGCTCCGCAATCTGTGTGGGATTCATGGGCTTCCAATCCTCCCATTTTTCATCGCCGGGTTTCGAGTCAGGATTAATCCTCGTACGGTAAAAGGAGAGAGCCTGGTCGGTGGTCGCCCATTCCGCGAAGGCGGGCACAACGAAAAATACACCGCGTCCTCCGAAAGACTCAAGCAGCGGAGCCGCAACCGCGTAATTGCTCTCTCTTCCATCGTCAAATGTAAACAGGATTGGAGGCTTGGCGCTCGCTACATCGTCGCGAGGATGCTCCCAAAGTTTGGCGAAGCCCTCCAGATTCGTAATCGTGAAGTATTGGGACGCCAATTCAAGCTGAGCACGAAACTGCGCTTCTAAAGAGACCGGCGTTTCATGCATCGCAACTACGAGTCCGTAGGGTCGGCGTTTGAGCCTCTGCAGGTACAAAGCCAACGCATCCATGCGAGTCAGGCTGGCCGCCTGAATCAAGAATGCACGAGCGTGGCTTCTCAAGTTCATTTCGCGGCAATCTAAATCAGCCCGTCGCCGTCTGCCGGCACCGGGTACCAATCGTGAGTTGGCAACAGCCCAGCTTTATCCAGAAACCAACCGGTTGGAGCATCGAATGCACGCCGCTGAAAACCTCGTTCACAGATTGACTTTTGCTGGCTCGGATTCGGGCTGCGCAAGACAATCGCGTCGACCGTTTTCCTATAGCGATCGATGAGGGCTCCGACAATCCGCAAGTACTCGTCTGCCGGAACTTCGGGATAAACATCGAGCAAGTTAAGAGTCTTGATCTGGTCGCGATATCCTCGGGTGCGTTGGTTCACGGTCACAACCACTTGCCGGTCCGGCTCGCGGCTGCGAAAAGCAAACGCCGCCACGCTCGCATCCCGGCCAGAGAAATAGCGCCAGCGGATGTAAGCTGAATCGCGCCACGCAGTCAGCTTCGCAGAAGAATCTTGAACGATAACGTCGTTTGCCTGTTCGGCAGAGGTAAGAAGTCGGAGGGCGTCGGACGTACTGCCATCGATTTTCAACGGCCGGAACAGCGCCACCAATTTAGAGATAGACGTGCCCGCCAATCGCGCGAGCAATGGACTCGAACGCCGCCGATGCGCGAACTCCTCCGCTACAGGCGGCCAGTGAAGCACGCCGAAAAACTCAGCACCGGAATGCGGGATGGGACTCGCACCCGCGGCCTTCCACAGAGCAGCGGCCTCCGCGTTGGCCGAAGTCCCAAAAAGAGGCGACTGTTTTGCGAGCCGGGAATACTGCAAGAAAATGCGCCCTCCCTGACCGCGATAATGCTCGTCGACATAGAACGAACTGGAGCCCATCAAACGTATCTTCCGGCTCTCGAAACAAAACTCTTGCGGGCTGCACAAGATGCACCCCACGAGTTGGTCTGCCGAGCGCAGGCCGAAGCCTAGCGGATCTTGTGGCTGGCGTGCCGGATTTTCCAGTAAGAACCAGCGGAGATGTCCTTCCACTGCATCTGTGGCTCGGCCTGACTGAGCCGCAATAAAGCCGGCTACCTCAGCAACGTCTTTCTCAGAGAGAGTAACGAGGTCTGTGCCTGTCGTCCGCTGTGAAATCTGATTCCCAGTCGTCATCGAGCAGCATCCTCGTAAGTGCTTATCAACTTCCGGGCCTGATGAGACAAGGTCATTGTATCGAGGATCGTCTGCCGAGCGGCTTCGCCAATTCGTGCCCGCAGTTCGGAGTTTCCCAGCAAGACCTGCAGACCCTGCACGAGTTCCTCCAGACCATCGACCGGAATCAACCATCCGTTAGTGCCGTGACGAATGATCTCGTCGATGCCCTGTCCCCAGCATGCGATTGCCGGTTTGCCACACGCCATCGCTTCCAGATAAACACACCCGAGTCCTTCATAGCGGCTGGGTAAGACAAAAACTGTACATTCTTGCATGGCCTTCGCCACTTCCGCGCGGCTTCGCCGTCCGAGAAAATGAACGCGATCGCTGATGCCCAACTCGCCCGCCAGACTGGCAAAACGATCTCGATCGGCGCCTTCTCCAATCATGTGACACTGCAAGTCGGGATGCAAATCCTTCACTCGGCTAAAGGCTCTCAGCAAGAGTTCATGGCCTTTCCCGGCCAGCAGATTTCCGACGATTAAGATCGAAGCTGATCCCTGCCGAACTGGGCCCGGCACAAAGAGATCGGGATTAGTCCCGTTGTAGATCACTTCAGCAGCAACCGGCTTGCCGACCCCCTCCGCCAACAAACCTCGCACCTTCTCACTAATGCAGATGGTCTTGTGCGCACTCGTGTAGACGAGCAGTGAAGTTTTCCGGCGCCGACGCGCAGCGATCCCGTCCTCAAAGCAGCGATTGAATACGTCCAGGCCGTGAATCGTTACTACAAACGGAATGCCTAGACGACGCGAGAGAAACGCGGCGGCATGGCCGCATGGTAATGCGGCATGCGCGTGGATCACGCTCACGGGCCTACGCTGATCAAGCTGCCGAACTCTGTTTAAAAGAACTGCCCCGAGAAACTTACCCGCGCTCGATAGCCCGAAATTTCCTGGGAGTTGCGGATAGCGAATCCATTCGGCCGGAGAGGAGTGGCTCGATTTCCTGCTGGGATGATAAATCGAGTCGACCGCGATCACGGAAGAACTTACGCCGTAGCCCTGGAGCTGGCGGAGGGTCTCCGCCACAAAGCAGCCGCTCACTTCGTCGCCATCGGAGGGATAAAAAGGCGTGAGTGTCAGAACATGCAGCTTTGACGGTGAACTTTTCTCCACTATTTTCCCGGTGCAATCCGAGGCCAGATACGCAATGTCTGAAGTTACCTGCTCCCACTGGTCTCTGTCGAGCGCTCCAGAATCAGGTCCGCGAGGCCAGAGATCGTTACGAAACGCGAATCCTGCAGATCGCGATCGGAAAACTGGATGCCAAACTGCTGCTCGATTTCCGTGACAAATTCCACCACCTCCATCGAGGTAAGCAATCCAACCTCGAAGTAGTCCTGCTCAAGAATAGCTTGGCTTGCTCGTGGATCGACCTTTCCCCGGCTCACAAACCAGTGCTTGAGCCATTCCTGAATCGTTTCTTTCACACTCTACCTTTCGATGGCCACACAGCGTGCTGGTGAACCATCGCAGCCTTTCAACTTTAGGGGCATTACGATGAGTTCCACCTCTGACGCAGTCATGGATTTCAGGTTCGTAAGGTACTCCACAAGCACCACTCCCGCGCCCAAAAGAACTTTGTGGTTAGGAGAGTCTTTAGAAGTCCCGCGCGAATGGGCTGGATTATCCGGCGAAGGCGTATCCATGGCGATAAGTCGCACACCATTTTCCACAAGCCATTGCGCGGCATTCTCCGAAAGAAACGGATATTCGTTATAGAACTTCATGTTGCCAAAATATTCCGACCACCCAGTCCGCAGAATCAAGCGGGCTGGTATCTTGTCCCCGAGTTTTTCCTTAAGCTGAGCAACGTCGATCGACTGCAAAGCCTGGCATCCGGTGAAATCGACCACCGTGGCCGGGCCAATGAGCACATCCAGAGGGACTTCGTCGATCGTCCTGCCATTTGGTATGAAATGCCGGGGAGCATCCGCGTGAGTACCAATGTGCGTACCCAATACAATCTTCCTTGTCTCACGACCTTCGATCCCGTGGCGGCCAAGAATTGTGATCTCCACCACGGGGTGCCAGTGCGTGGGAAAGGTCATCATGCCTTCTTCAATGGGCAAGGACAGGTCAATAATTTTCATATGTGATTTTCAGCGCAGGCCTTCAAGTGTAGATCATCAGTGGGTTAGGGCAGCGCTCTCAGCCGAAGGCTTGCGGCGCATCGGCGTCGAGCCCACTTGGAGCTTTTCTGCAACCAGTTCGCGGATGCGAGCCTTCTGTATCTTGCCATTCGAAGTTCGGGGCAACTCATCAATCGCAATGTATCGGGCAGGTTGCTGATGCTGCGCCAGATTACCTCTTGCATGGGCGACCACCGACTCCAGAATGGAATCCAGTTCAATGCCATCGTCGAGTTTCAGAACTGCGACGATGTCTTCCCCGTAAAGCTCGTGCGGAATGCTTACTGCGGCCGCTTCCGAAATGCCGCTAACCTGCATGAGTACTTCTTCGATGGCCGCAGGACTGATGTTTACGCCTCCACGAATGATGACGTCTTTCTTCCGGCCGGTGATGGAGAGCGAATTCCCGGCATCAAGACAGCCTACATCGCCTGTCGAAAACCACTGTGCAGCATCTGCTTCCAACAAGCGGCCGTCGGCGTCCAGGTAGCCGGCCATCAGATCAGGACTTAGAATCTGCACCTCTCCCTCAACGCCTTGCGCAACCGCTTCTCCTTCGTCGTCCGCGATTCGTAGTGTTATTCCCCGAAGGGCCTCGCCAACGTATCCCGGGCCCCCATGAGCGTCTGCGGAACGGGCGGTGACGAACAACGTCTCCGAGAGACCGTAATTCTCCACCAGCCTGACGCCATACCGCGCTTCAAACTCATCCTTAACCTTCAAGGGAAGTGGTGCGAAGCCGACAAACACGTGACGAATGGAAGTGCCGCAGAATTCCTCGCCAGTACGGCCCCGGTCCATTCTCAGCAAGATCGACAACACGGTGGGAGCCATCCACAACGTATTCGCGTTGTTGGCCCTCGCCTTCTCCCAGAAATGCAGACTCGACCGCGCATTGAATACGTGATCTACCACCACGCTCGCCCCGCAGAGAAACGGCAAAATGAGGAGGTTGTAGAAACCACCCATGTATGCCATCGAAAGGGTCAGGTAAAAACGTGACTCCTGGTCGATACGTTGGGCACTAGCGAAGGCGGTTGCGTTTCGAAACATTCGTCCCAGTTTGTGCGCCAATCCCTTGGGCTTCGCCGAAGTGCCCGACGTATACATAATCACAATCAGGTCATCGGCATCTGCTGTTTCCAGTGGGACGAATTCACTTGCTTCCAGGAGGTCGCCAATCCTGATCTTGTCCGAGGTGATCGAGTTCTCGCTCGCATCCTCCGCCGTGCCTAATCCGACCACATTTGCGTGGAATTCTCTGATGGATTCTGTATCCGAAGCGCTCACCACGACCAGCGCAGACTTGGAACTGGTCAAGATGAATTCGGCTTCGTTCTTACTTAGCGCCGGATTGACGGGGACAATGACAGCACTGAGATACATACAGGCAAAATATAGAATCGCCAGTTCGCAACAATTCGGGAGCATCACGCCAATGCGATCACCCTTGTGCACACCTCTCGCGCGAAGCTCCGCCGCCAGGGCGCAGGCTTGCCGATGAAACTCACCGTAGGTAATTTCTTGCGCAGTGTTCGCATCGACAAGGAACACTTCACGCTCGCGCCGCGTGACAATATTCGTAATCGTTTCGCGGATTGTCATTGCACGGCCAGAGGAATGGGTTGTGCCAACTTCATGAGATTTGAGATGGCTACCCAGCGATCCATCTGGCCACGATAGGCGTGGTTCGGATCAAGGCGCAAAATCGTTCGACCGGGTACATCAAGTTCAAAGCGTGCAAAATGCCCGGAGGTGATCACAATTCCTTCCGGCAACAAAAGCTGATTGATCGAAGCGGAATCGACATAGCTCGGCGGACAAAGCAGAAGCGCAACACCAATTCCTAAGTCAAAATGCATGCGGTCGGAAAAATCCGCCATCTGCCAACAATTTTCAGGAACCGCAGATGGCAGTTCGCCGTGCACGACGACATTCTTGAAGGTCTCGCAACTATGTTGCAACAGTGCGCGGTCCGGACTTCCATAGATCATCAGACAGAAGTCGCCACAACGCTGCGCCGCGGTCATGATGACATCTTCCACGTAACTTGCAAAAAGCCGCTTCGAGCGCATCGGTAGAATTCTCTCCGCGCCTACAATCTCAATCATCGATGTGGGCCACTCAGCGGCCCACGCGCCTCCATCCCTATCATCCAGGAATAGCGGCACGATACCGCCCGTCATTCTCAGCACCTGCTCCAGCATCTCAAACGAACCGTAAATAACTCTACCGAGCACAACCGGACCTTCCGCGAGTACGAGGTCCGCCAAAACCAGATCCGGCGAAGGTGACTCCGAGGCCACGAGTTCCAGCACCGGACGGGCGCGGCGCTTGGCGCACGTGACGATCATTCCGTCCACCAAGGACTGCACTGCTGAGAGCGAACTGCTGATGCGGTTGGCCGAGATGCCGGGCGCGGAGAACGAAGTGAGTGTTGCATGCGCCTTTGCGGCGGTCGTTTTCGGCAAGCTGCCGGCCACGCGGTCCAAATTGTCCTCACTCAGATTGACTGGATCGAGTTTGCCCATGGCGACAACCAGCCGACGCAACTCGACACCATGCTTGCGCGCCGCCGCTGCAACCCTGGGCAGGAACGACGAATGAAACTGACTGCACCCCATCGCCACCGACATCATGTCGTAAAGTTGCATTTGCGACATCAACGGGCCCATAAATTCTTCCGCGGCGTCCATGACGTCAAAGAGATCGATTCGGCTTTCAATCCCGAGATTATTGAAAACGGCCACGGCGATCTCGGTAGGAACGTTGCCTGCGCTGCGCCCGAGCCCATACAGGGTTGTATCGATGAAAGTGGCGCCGCAACGGACCGCTTCCACGGCGTTGGCCACTGCGAATTGCAAATTACTGTGTCCGTGGAATCCCAGTTCGCACTGGCTGCGTTCGCGCGCTGCGCTGAGATACCTGTGCACATCCTCGGGGAACATGCTTCCGGCCGAGTCGACGCAGTAGACCACATCTGCTCCAGCGGCCGCGCCAGCTCTAGCCTTCTCGCCGAACGTGTCGGCAGAGATGCCATATGTCTTCATGAAATTGAGGCAAACCTTGAGCCCCAGCTCTTTGGCCAGGGCCAAGTAAGGGAAGGCGTCTTCGATTTCCGGAGCGTTATAGCCGATGCGAACAAAATCGAGGCCCGCCGACCGCGCAGACTTCAACTGATCAACGGTACCAATTCCAGGAATGAAGAAACATCCAATCAGCGCGTTGGGCGCGGCTCGCTTCGCTGCTTCAATCAGCCTTTCATCCGACGCCGGCATCGCACCTTTACCGGCTCTCGCCGCCCCTAATCCTATGCCATGACCCACTTCGATCCACCGAAATCCGAGTCGTCCCAGAACGCTCGCGAGAACTGCAGTGTCGTTTTCGGTGAACTTGAAGTCGATCGCGTAACTTCCATCGCGCAGCGTACACTCCAGGATCTCCACTCGTCGGCCGGAAAGGCTTTGCGGCATCTCTTCGTCTCTAGCTTCTGCCGAATGCGCCATCCTAATTCTCCGAGACCCCGCAAAGACATCGAGTGTTCATGGATTTGATGGAGCCAGTATATTACCAGTTCTGACTTTGAGGGTAGCGACTCAACGGAACGTCCCTCACTGCTGCGGCGCGCGCGCGAATCGGACGGCTCGCTCCATTCCTTCGGCCCATGCGGCCGGCGAATACGCGTCAATTCGTTCCCGGCTTCTGCGCCCCATTTCCGTTCGCAAATCGGAATTCGATGCCAACTTCTTCATGGCAAGGGCAAGTTGCAAGGCGTTGCCTGGAGAAATGACAAATCCGTTCCAGTCATTCTCGACCAGATCCAACGCGCATCCTGCGACGTTTGTAGCGATGACTGGCAAGCCGCAGGCCATCGCTTCGTTTACCACGAGTCCCCAAGGATCACTGTGCGTCGGGAAGATTAATCCATCTGCCAACGCATAGGCCGAGGGGAGTTCTTCCCGATGCATAAAACCGAGAAATTGGATGGTCCCGGGAACAATTTTGGAAGCTCGTTCCACTAATTCCTGACGATCCGAACCGTCTCCTACAAACACCAAGCCAACTTCGCCACGGAGTTGAGCTTTAAGCTGGGCATAAGCATCGAGCACGTCGAAGACTCCCTTCGCCTTCACTAAGCGGCCCACGTAAAGAAAATAGCGTTCAGGAAGATGGAGACGGGACCGCACCTGGGACTCATCACGGCGCGCAACTTCGCCAAATTTTGAGAACAGCGATGTGTCGACGGCGTTGGGAGCTGTAAAGATTTTGCCTTCGCCGATCCCAAGCTCCTTCAAATAGTTTAAGGAAGACCAACCCGGCACAACGAATCCTGTACACAGCTGTAAGAACTGTGTCTTCATGAATTCCACGACACGATAGCGCTGCCGCAGATCGAAAGCGGTACTCTCCGACCAAAGCAGCAAAGGCACGCGATGAATCCTAGCCCAGTAAGCGGCGGCCCAAGAGGCCAGGTAGTTGTATCCCCCGCACAGAACCACATGGGGCTTTATGCGGTTCAGGGCCGAACGGACTCCCCAATTCATCAGGACGTTGTATCGACCGAAGCGTTGCCGCCAGGACGGGAGAACGTCGTAGTCGAATCTGATTTCATCTTTGTAAATTCGCCACTGCCGCAGCGTAGGATCGTTCTCGGATAAGAAGACTACGTGCAGGTCGATTTCCGGCCTCTGCGCCAGCGCATTAAAAACAGGAATCCGGTACGGCGCAATGATCTCGGTAACGATTACCATCTTGTGAATCACGTACAACACTCCCGACAAAGTTTTAGGACGCGCCTTGCATGGGGACGCGAACGTTGACTACCAAGCCGGGGAGCAAAGACTCTCATGCGCACGGTGACTCGCCTTAACTTGAAGCAGAAAGCCATACTACACGGAGGCGATTTGCGAAGCACTCTGGCGTGCGAAAAGTAAGGTCGTGTGAGAGTGGCCGCCCAGGAAACGCTGTAAGTCGCGCCTGCTAGACTTTAGCCGATATGGCCCTGAAAGATCTTGCGAGACAGGTGATCCCTTACGGCATCTGCGAGTATTCAATCCGCCGCCACGAGTATATGCGCCTCGGATTCGACGCATACACAGCCAGTCGGGTGGCCTTTTCTTCCCGCCAGTACCGTGATCTCCTTGAGGCGCGGCTTAACCTTTTACCTCGGTCCATCCTCTCCAGATTGGCGACTTGTGTTGACGCTGGTGCCCACGCCGGGAAATGGACGAAAACACTCCTCGACCTTTTCCATCCCCAGCGGGTTATCGCTGTGGAATGTGATCCGCGGATGGTGGATCCGCTGAAAGCGAGATTCAACGGTTGCGGGCGGGTCAGTGTGGTCGATGCGGCTCTTGCGGAAGGAGAGGGTGCAACCAATTTTTACCAGCTCCGGCATCCCGCCGGCTCCTCCCTCTTGAAACCTCGAGATGAGATCAAAAAAGAACTTTTGGCCACCTCCTGGGATTTGGTTGGAACGGTGGATGTCCGAAAGATTGGCTATGACCAACTGGTCGCCGGCGAAGAAGAAATATCCATCTTGAAAATCGACATCCAAGGCGCGGAGATGGCAGTACTGACGAGCTCTCGGGAAGGACTACGAAAAACGAAGTCCATCATCATGGAGGTGACGTTCGTCTCCCACTACGAAGAGGACTCCGGCTTCCCAGAGCTCCACCAGCTTATGCGGCGCCAAGGGTTTGGACTTTATCGTCTTTCTGCGCCCTACGAGCGCGGCGGCAGAGTGCTGTACTCGGACGCAGTTTACGTCCGCGAAGAGATTCTTCAGGAACTCGCTCCAGCAAGATAGCTGAATGAAAAGATCTGGCTACACTACGCACTAGATACGTCGCCTTGCGCCACTCGATTCAGCAGTATCATCCAGGCCTCGGCTGTAACCCTCCAATCGAATATCTTTCGGCAACGCTCGTATGCAGCCGCTCCCAGCTCTTTGCGGTATTGGGGCCGGGATAGAAGCTCTGAGATTGCGCTTGAAAACTCCTGTGCGTTCTCCGGATCTACCAATCGTCCCGCGTCGCCGAGAACTTCGGGAATTCCCCCGCGATTTGCGCCCACTACCGGTGTAGCGCAGGCCATCGCCTCCGCGTTCACTAGCCCAAAAGGTTCCTGGAAGAGAGAGGGACAGGCAAATACCGTAGCTTTCTGGAACCACGGAGGGAGATCTTTGTCGTGATCTAGATAGCCCGTGAAGTGGATCCTGGCGTGTTTCTTTTCCTCAAGAGAGCGTGCCAGTTCGCGTACCGACCAGATGTACGTTGTTTCCCGATGCGTTCCGAAACCGGTCGTCCCCCCAATTACCAATTTCGCGTCCGGATGCTTCTCAAGCACTAAGTCATAAGCTTGCAGCAGCGGCAAAACTCCCTTTTGCGGATCGAAGCGTCCCACAAAGAAAATCGTCTTCGGTTCGCGAACTTCTTCTCGCGGATAGAACAGTTGGAGGTTCGCGCCGTTGAAGATTACCTGAGATTTGCCATTCAACAAGGTTGACTTCGAAGCAAACGTGCTCCGCAAGTAATTGCTACAGGTCACAAGAGCATCCAGACTTGACGCCAACTCATCCAGCGCTGAGCTTGACCAATGTCCGATGTGATCATTGTGCAGATGAAGTATGACCTTCCCTCTGTAACCCATTCTCCGCAGTGCTGAGGCCCACTGTGGACGGTTGTGGATGTGAAGCACGTCGAACCTCCGCAGCCGACCAATCAGGGCCCGCAACCACAGAGTCTCCTCGTGCCGGCGAGCCAGCGGAATTTTCGCGAGGATTGTGCACACTTGGCCGACTTTGCTGCTTGCATGCGAGAGCGGATACAAGTCTTTCTCCCGCGTGGGAAAACCAAAGACAGTGACCGGTAGACGGTCTTTCAACAAGCTATAAACCTCGTAGGTCCAGCGAGCCACCGCACCGCCGAAGTAAGAGCTGAACTGTTCTCTCCCGGATAGCAGCACTGCCACTGACGGATATTTGCTCGGCGTGGCTGTCACTTCGCATCTCCGAATTGCTCGAGCAGCACCTTTCTGCCCAGCAAACCCGCCGAAATGGCGTACACGGCTGCGCCGGCGCCAACCACCAGTAATGGCCGGGACGTCGAGGCGTTTACGATCCGGACTGCCCCGACCATTAGCAGCGAGGAGAAGCCGGCGATCGCGATGAACGGATTTCTCCAGAGATCCCGCAGATCTCGAGGAATCAACAAATAGGCAGTAATGCCGACCGCGAGCTCTCCCAGAACAAAAGCCACGCACGCTCCGGGCAAGCCAAAGATTCGAACGAGTATCAGAGAAAGTGATACGGCAACGAGGGCTCCGACGCTGGCCGAAGCCAGGCAGGCACGATGACGTCCCAGGGCGTAAAGAACAGTTCCCGACAAGAGCGAAGCGATTGGAGCCACAAGCAAGAAGGGGGTCATCCAGCGCACCGGAGCTACCGCGTTCGCATAACTTGCGCCCAAGACCCACGGCACAACCAAGTGTGCGGTGACCAGAGCGCCGAGCGTCAGCGGAATGCAGATAGCGGCCAGGGCCGAGACCGCAGCGCGCAGCAGACGCCTCAGCCCGGCGGGAGACTGGGCGGAAAGCGCCATTCGCGGCATGAGCACGCTGAATCCCAAGGTGGCAAAGTTGCGCAGTATATCCACAAAACGTACCGCAGCAGCGTAAAGCCCAAGAGCATAATCGCCCAGGAACCAACGTACGACGATGTGTCCGGTGCGGTGGTAAATCGTGCCCATCATGGTGGTCGCCGCGTAGTGAAAACTCGGAATGAGAATCGCGCGCCATCGGCCCGGCGCAATCGCCATCGGTGGCCGGAATCCGTTGTGCCACAGCACCAGCCACCCCACGAGGTTTGTGAAAAGAGCAGAACCGAGGATGCTGCCGGGAACCCAAATGATGTCTTTCGGACTGTGCACGAACAGCAGAACTCCACCGGCATATAGCGCTTGCTGGACCAGGGTGAGCAACGATCGAACGTGGAATAGCTCCAGCGAAGTCAACAAGAAATCCGATCCCGCCAAACCCACGCACAGGACGCCCACACCGTACCAATGCAGCAACGAACGAACCTCTATGCGTCGTTCAAAACTGGCGACGGCTGACAACAGCACGATTGCAGCAGAGACGCTCAATACACGTAAGACTAGAAAATCAGGGATGAGGTCGGCAGCAGCATGACGGCGGGCCGCAATCTGCTGTGTGGCGTAAACGGTGAGCCCCGGGTTTGCCAGCACTTCAAAGAATGCACTGAGCGCCACCACGTAGCTCCAGAGCCCGTAGGTTTCCACGCCCAGGCGCCGCACCAGGATTGGAAACGTGATCGATGTGATTACAAGCCCCAGTACGCGCGCCGTTCCCACAGACACAAAGAAACCGCCGTAGCGCACCAGGGCGCTTGATCGTTTCACAGCTGAGTCACCATGCGGAAGGAAGACACCGATTAAGATACTCTCTGCTGGGAGTAGCGCTGACGCCTGGCCACTCCCTCTTCAAAGACAGAAGCCCACTGCGCGGCGATCTTTTCCCAGTCGAACTGATTGGCATAGCGGATCGCAGCAGCGGCAAAGGATCGTCGCAATGCAGCGTCGCCCGTAAGCCGATCGAGACTCTCGGCAAGTTCAGCATCCGACCGAACCAAGAAGCCAGTCTTGCTATTGACTACATAGTCTGAACGGTAGACATCCATGGCAATGCAAGCGAGTCCGCAAGCGCTCGCCTGCAACAGGACCTGCGGATTTCCCTCGAGCACACTGGGAAAGAAAAAGACATCCGCCTTTCGCATTTCGTGGCCGAGATCTTCGGAAGTTAAATGCCCCAGGAAAGAGACGTTGCGACACCCAAGTTGCTGCGCGAGTTCGCGACACTGTTTCTCTGTTTCGCCCTTGCCCGCCAAACGAAACTGCAAATCAGGGAGTCGAGCAGCCTGATGGATCACTATTTCGACGCGCTTGCGCGCTTGAAATGATCCCGCGTAGAGAACGACCGGCGCAGCACCTTCCGGCCTCGCTGTCGGTGGGAAGTAACAACGTCGGTCGATACCGTCATAGATCGGGGAAGCGGTCACTCCGAACATTTGGCGAATCGTCTCCGATACATACTTGGAGTTGCCAAATACCATGTCGCCCTCCACTATGGACCGTCCGATCATTCCGCGCCCAGTGTTTGCGTTCATCGCCATTACGATGTAGGTGATAAGAGCGGTTCTCAGGCCGAGAAACTTGCGTAGATCGAAGAAAATGCGATCCAGCGGACCCGTACGCGGGAAAAAATAAATATCCGGAGGAGGGAAAAAACAGTGGCGCGCCAAGCGCAAAGTGTTTCCGTGCTTCGTCCATGCGACCAGGCGCGTGTTACTCCGGGCGCTGAGGCGCGGGTCTGCAGCTTTGCCATCACAAAGCATGGTTACATGAAACTGGTCTTCGGGCAGGCGAGCAACAATCTCTTTAACGGTGAGATTTTGAGCGTTCGTGTTCATCGCATCGGCGTCCGAAGGCGTGAACACTCTGATGGGAGCGATGCGGCGAGTCATCTTGGGTTTGCAGCATAGTCTAACCGCTTTTTCGTTCCGCGTCTGCAAACGGAACTCGCCCGAGTCGTTATGGAGCGTCGCGGAGTCCACCCAGGATTTTGCGCACTGCCGACTCAAGCTTGGGAGATCGTTTTAAGGCATTGACCGCCTTATACTTCAACATTACACGAAGATGTCTGCTCCACGATCGGGTTAAGGTCACATGCAGCGTCTGGCGCGTGCTGTTGCCGAATCGTTCCTTATAGCCCTCCGCGCCCAGGCCTAGATCTACCCTGTCCATTCCACCCATGTCGCAGGCTTCAATCACAATCCTCGAAAGCAGGCAGTGGCCGGGAGAATTCTCTTCTTGACTACTGTCGAAAGTCGGCTGGTACCAAAACCAGCTTCCTTGAAATTGAAATCCATAGTTCCACGCGACCGGACGGTCCTGAATCTTGAGCAGGCTTAGGGTAACCACGCTGCGGCCATCAAATCGCCGGGCGAGCTCTTCCAGAAAGAGCCGCCGCTCGGGCGTGGCCAGACTGCTGACGCGTTGAGTGTGCAAGAAGCGGGCTACATGGGCGTCGGCAAATTTGGACAGAGCGGGCTGGATCTGCTCCCAGGATTGCAAATGAGCAAATGTCACCGGGCCCTCTTTCTCCATTTCGCGCAGGTAGCGGCGAAGCTTTTTCTTCCCCACCAGGGTGGCTTTCAACTGCTCACGCTGCGTACCGGCTCCCAACTCTACCTGAGAGCACAAATAAGCGGGCCGCATGAGGATGTGAAAGCCGTGCTCCCGACCTTTGTCGCGCAGGGTGCCCGGAGTTCCTGAGTCGGCGGGAAGATTGGCGAGCGAAATCGAAGCAGGGTCCAGCTTTCGCAACTCGTGAAGAACAGCATCAATGAACTCGGCTCGCAGTTCCGGCTGGGTCAGAAAGTCGCAATAGTCTGCCGTTGTTGCAGCTAGAAAATTTATTTCCTTCTCGCGCGGGCCGGTGGCCAGTGAGGCCACGCCAATCAATTCGTCTGCCTCGTAGCCCAGGAGAAGCAGCGGCTTGAGCGAGGCCCGATATGCGGACTGCACCGCAAGCGCCCACTCGCAGGTATAAAACACCTCAGGCCGCTCCGTCTTTAGCGCGAGCGAATTCCACTGACGATGAAGTTCAGGATTCCCAGGAATTTCCCGGTACAGGATGATGCGCAAGACTCACTTCTCTCCCGTCGCTTTGGACTTGGAGAAGTTCAAAGCCAGAACAAACTGATCAGAAAATTTCGAGCCCTCATGATCGGACCACAAACTCATGCCTCAGAGGAGTGCCACGCTTGATGCCCTGTGCGGCTTACGTTCTTCGAACTCCCGTTCAACCGCAGATCGACATGGCGGTAATCCGCTCATACATCTCCAGAAGTCTCGGGAAGTTTCGATCCCAGTCCGCCCGCTCGTCCACAAGACGCTGGTTTCGTTCAGAGAACAATCTTCGCTGTTCTCGGCTAAGACGGGAAGCACGCAACATCCGGTCGGCGAACTCTCCCGCGGAGTTCGCTGGCGCAAGCCATCCATTACTCCCTTCCACAACCCACTCTCGGTTAGACGGAATGTCGGTCACAATAAGCGGCAAGCCGGTTGCCATTGCCTCCAACAATGAAACCGATGTGCCATCCGACTGTGCGCAACTGATGTACGTATCGGCCGCGCGAAACCATTTCGGCATCTCTTCTCCTAAGCGAGGATCAAACGTTCGAACAACTCGCCGCAAGTCGTTAACTTCGACGAACTCCCGCATTTTCCCTGCTTCTGATCCATTGCCCAGCAATAACAAACGCAACGAGGAGTCCAGCCGGTATGCTTGTCGGTATGCTTCCAGCAGAGTGTTGACTCCATAAAGCGGCTCCCACGAGCGCGTAGAAATGAACAGGTGCGTACCTGGTTCGCGCTCCCACTCTTCTTCGGAAGGCAGAGGGCCGACCGGCGCAAAGAGTCCTTTCTTGATGCCCCAAGGAAACTGAACGATGCGCGAGTCCGGGATGTCGGCGAGCTGCGTTGCCTTGGCGCGAACGGTATCGCAATCACAAAAGAATCCGTCCGCGCTGGACAATGCCATCCGCGTCGCCTGCTCCCACTCCGGGCTACGGTCTGTAGAGAACAGGATGTCCGAGCCCCAAGAAGTAAGCAGCCAGGGGTGAAACCGCGAGCGTGCGGTCAGGTAGCCGCAACTCTGAATCGGACCGGCATGGATTAGATCCGGTCCTATATCTTCTAACAGGCGCTGAAACTCTGGCTGAAAATCGGCGAATGTCGTGGGGTCCGAATTGCGGGGGAGTGCTCGTTTCGTTCGAACCCAGCGGACTTCCTCCGGCAGCCATCCTTCCGGTGCTCTATGAGTGGTTGGGTCGAGAAACCAGACTTCGAGTCCAGCCTGTGAAAGCTTTTCCAGAAAGCGCCGGTTGTGCCCTGAAGTGTTGTCGGAAAAGTACAGAATCTTCACGCAGCGCTCTCGTCCTTAGCCAGCAAATCCCAGCGCAAGTGTTCGCCCTGCGGCAAATCGCAGAGCAGTTTCCTGCCCATAACCAGCGCCAGATCGAAGGGCATGACAGCTTCTGTCGGAGCCGGTCTCAATACCTCGAGCATCTCCTCACTCAAGACCGTTCCCGCTCTCAAGTCCCGAGTCGCCCGCAAACAGCGTCGCTGCACAATGACCGTATCATGCTCATTCTCGGCAACGAGCTTTCGTGAAGAGCCCAGAGCACATTCGAGTTCACGGGTGTGATCGACCATCTCGCGCCATGAGGAGGGAGTCATGGAAAAGGGATGGTCTGGGCCCTCCCGACGGTTGTCGTCTGTAAAATGCTTCTCGATCACGCGAGCGCCCAGCGCAACTGCGCCCAGCACCGTAGCATGTCCTGGCGTATGGTCGGATAGGCCGAGCACCGCTGAAGGGAATTTGGCGCGATAAGTCTCTAGCACGCGTAGATGGATATGCCGGAAATTCTCCAGGCTGGCCGTGTAGTTTGTATTGCACTGCATCAGGACTAGCTGTGAATTAATCTTGACTACTTCCTCGACCGCGCGCTGCACTTCTCCAATGTCAGAAGCTCCTGTCGCCAGAAGCACGGGCTTTTGCTTGGAAGCCACTTTGCGCAGCAGTTCGGGCCACGTAATGTCTCCCGAACCGATTTTGAACAGGTTGACGTAAGGGTCGAGCATGTCGACTGCTTCCAGGTCGTAGGGCGCTGAAAAGTATTCGATCCCACAAGCCTCGCACTCACGCTTCAATGCAGGAGTCCACTCCCAAGGCAAACTAGCTTCACGGTAGACTTGGAATACGCTTTTCTTCCATTTCGCTTGATGCGATAGCTGATTGCCGAGTTCGTTGAAGCCGCGCTCGCTGACAATTTTGGGAGCTCGAAAATTCTGAAACTTGGCCGCGTCGGCGCCCGCCTCGGCACAGACACGGATCAGCAATTTGGCACGCTCGAAGTCACCGTCGTGGTTGGCTGAAATATCCGCGACGAAGTAGGTCGGGTGCTCCTCGCCAACGGGTTTCCTCCCCAAATGGAGGGTGGTCATTCCTGAACTCCAGCAAGATGACTCTTGATACGATCGACATAACCGTTCTCGCGCAATTGGGCAAATCTCCGTAGCCCAGCTTCAACGTTAGGCATGGAGCGTCCAAGAGCCGCAGAGACTTTCGCAGTATTCAGCGACGAGTTCCGTGGCCGTTGCGCCTTCAATCTGGCCGCGGCCAAGTACGTGGAGACGACCTGGCCAGGGTCAAAGCCAAACGTCGAAGCCACTTGCCTCGCGAACTCGTACTTGCTGACGGGCTCAGCCCCGACGACATGGTAAAGACCGGCCATATCCCGGTCCAACAACGCCAACAGAATTTCCGCCAGATCGTTAGCCAGCATGGGACAAAAGTTCACATCACAGAATCCCGGCACGAGGTTCCCAAGCGTCAACTGCTTCAAGACCCACTCCGCCAAGCTGTCTTTTTTTTGTGCGTTCCATCCATAGAGGTTGACACGCGCAACCGATGCCGCGGGGTTCTGCTGTAGTACTTCTCGCTCGCCCTGCAACTTGGTTCTAGAATATATATTCACCGGCGCGGGCGTATCTGTCTCAGCGTAGTTACCGCGCTCACCATCAAACACCGAGTCCGTGGAGATATGCAGCAGCCGCGCGCCCGTGCGGGAGGTAATCCCGGCAATCGTTGCAGGTACCATCACATTGATCAAGTATGCTTCATCAGGATGCTCTTCACACCAATCGACATCTGTTGAAGCCGCGCAGTGCACCACGGTGGAAGGCTCTAGTTCTTTGAGGATTCGTTCCGTTTCCGCCTGATTGGCCAGATCGGCGGCCACTAATTTCACTCCATTGACGCGAACGGGATGGCGATGATAGAGCCCAACCACTTCGCGGCCCTGCTCTTGCGCCAGCGACACAAGATTGGCGCCCAGCAGCCCACTGGCTCCGGTGACGAGGATCATTCGTGAATCTCTCTCTGCGAACCGATTCCGAGACATCGCGACCTGAAGGCAATTGGGGCGGTCAATCTGTCCTCAATTTCTAGCGGCCCGCAAGCACGCATCGCGTTTTTGCCTCCGATAGCCGACATATGCTCTCTGACTTCTCCGCCTTCGCACTCGCCCTTAACGGATTGTTGTCGCCTGCGGGAAGGTCGTCAACAGCTCCCGCAAACGTCCCTCGCCCGCCGGCTGCCAACAATTCTCGCGTGCATTCTCGCTCACTAGATTATTTTCCAGATATTCCGGAATCCTCTTGATCTCGCTCGGGTGGTTCAGGCCAATACCCACGCCGAAGCGAATAAACTGTTCCACATATCCGTACGGCCAGAATTCCAACCACTTGCACAGAAAGCACGGAATGCCTCGGACCGCGCATTCCGTCGCGACGGTGGAGAATATTGTGATCCCAAACCAAGCCTGTGCCAGAAGCTCCTCACTAATAGGGCCGCTCACGATGCGCGTGACGTCCTTTTGTCTGGGGTCGAATATACGGGCCAGCATCCCGGCACGCTCGCGTTCGCTTTCCATCGGGTGCAACTTCACAACCAGTTTGCGCCCCGTGGATAGCGCGAGGTCGGCAAGGGACGGCAGAACATCCCGGTAGTACTCTTCCGCCCGTCCGCCCTCAGTTTCAAAGAGCTCCGACACAAAGAGCAGGTGCGGTTTAGATCCATGTCGCCTCGTAATCTGGGATGCATTCCAACTCGCGGGAAGCACCGGGGCTCCGATCTCGACTCTATCTCGCGGCACTCCGCACGTCCGCACCAGATAATCCTCCTCCATTTTTCCTTTGACCCAGATGATATCCCCATACTTTCGCTTGAAAAAATAGCGGCCATCCAGCGCTCCATGATGGCAAGAAATATTTGGCAATCCTCGCGCTTGAGCCAGGAGCAACGGAATTCGCGTATAGGGATTGCTGTCATCCGCGCACAGCACGCCTTGAACCGGTTCGGTGTCGAGAACATTTCGCCAAGCATCGCGAACCTCAAATCCATGACCCACCCATCGCTTAAAATTGCGCAGATATCCAGTGCGGTCGAGAGTCGCGAATTCCGTCGTTCTGGTGAGCTGCTTCAGCAGAGAACGCCAGCGGCCCTCCATCTCGGCATTTTCTGCGCCGCGGTCTCGAACGGAAGCGTAGGAAGAGAGCCACCTCGCCGCCATGTTGCTGGGAAGATTCTGTCCCCAGCCACTACGCCGCGTAGCCACCAAAAGAAAGTTTTCTTGCGGAAAGGTATTCGCATAGGCAATCCCTGTCCGCGACACATTCACGTATGCGGTAGGAACCAATACCGCCGGCCGTCGTGAAGACTGGCGATTTCGGACCAAATGGCCGCGAAACTGGTATCCCGCATCGTACTTGTCCCAAAAAACATCCACAATTTGAGAGGTAGAAAGTTTTCTGGCCATGCGCACGTAGTGCGCCAGTCCCGCCTTTCGGGATGTTCGTGATCTAGGAAAAACATGTAACTGGTTCGGCACCAGGGATCGCAGAAGGTTGGCGTGGGGACCAGGGCGCGAAACATGAACTTCATCATTCGCACCAACCGTTTGGGCAAAGCGCTGCAGGAGGATCAGTTTCTCCAGTTCGCCATGCAGGAGTATCGACATAATCTCCCACCAGTCGAGGCCGTACTCGTCGATCAGCTGACCGCATCCAAGGCCAAGCAAATCGCGGACCTGCCCGAAAACATCGAACTCGTTCCGCAGCGAACCCAGCGTCGTCACAGGGCAATTAAATTGGCGAGCCCAGCGCGCATAGCCGTTCACGCCTCCGAGCCCGAGATCGACAATGTAATCCCAAGCAAGATTTGCCCACGGACCTTTTTCAGGATCATCTTCCGGGTGGACGAGTAAGATTTTCATGATCGCGCATTCTGCCACGGATGGAAGCCAGCGATATCTTACCCTTCGCGTAACGATTTCTGGGCGATTGCGCGATTGATGTCTGCCAATCCCGGCTCGCGATCCATCAGTTTGAGCACATCGTCGAGATAGCACTCGCGACCCTTCAATCGAGTGTAAACCGCACGCACCAACTCTAGGTCCTGCTCTGTGTCCACAGTCCACCGATATTGGCTGTAGTCACCGTCCCCAGTCACTGATAGCAGGCGAAAGGTCGATGGATTCTCGTAGATGTAAGGCGTAACGTGCACGCGCTGGTAGGGCTCGCCGGCATTTATCCATGCTTGTTCCAGCGCTCGGAGGGTCATCACCTCGGTGTCAAGTCCCCGGGGATAGGTGCGAACCATGACATTCGACGCGTAATCGCACTGTCCGAGCAGAAAAGATCGCACGACCTTATCGATGATGCTCGGATCGATCAAAGGGCAATCTGAAGTGATTCGAACAACCACATCCGCTTCTCGCTCCAGCGCAGCCTGGTAGTAGCGATCAAGAACGTCCTCTTCGCGTCCGCGAAAGCAACTCACTCCGTTTTCGCGGCAAAAATCAACAATGGCCTGGTCCCTGGACTGAGTGGTGGTTGCAACAACGACTTCATCTACCGTCGTGGCGGCCCGTGCCCGATGAATTACATACCACAGCATGGGGTGGCCCTGAATGTCGGCAAGCACTTTGCGGGGAAGGCGCGTACTGCCCATTCGCGCCTGAACAATCGCCACTACTTTCAACGTGCCCCCCAATTAGATTCTTTTCGCCCTGTCACGCGCCCCGCTTCTTCTTTCTCAGAAGATAAACGGCGTCGACATTTGCATTCTTGAGATACGGAATTTGCTGTCTGCAAACGAGTTCTAAATCCTTGAATTGTTCCAGGTAGCGTTGGACGTAATCCATCTTCCATAACAACGCACCGTGGCCGCGATAGTTCACCTCGGTTATGCTCGGGGAGTAATATTCCATGCCCCAGATGAAGGTCCGGGTACAACGATGAATTTCATCCAGCGCGCGAGAAAGATCCTGAGGCGCGATGTGAATCAGCACTCCGGAAGTAAATACCAAATCGAAAGAATTATCTTTGTAAGGGAGGGCCAGTGCTGAACCCTGCGTCAACGAAATCTTGCGCGTGCGGGAACGGGCTGTCTCCAGGGCATAAGGCTGAAGCTCGAGCCCGGACAGATTTGCGTATCCCATCCTCTGCAGGAGCAACAGCTGATTCCCGGCGTTGCAGCCAACTTCCAAGAAGCTCGCGTCTTTGGAAACGCCACGGAGGAATTCCTGGTTGATCTGCGTCCTTGTGATTCCGTAATACTCAAGATAGAGCGCATTGAGGGCGTCGATGTCGAAAGTATTACGGTCGGTGTACTGCCGGCCAAAATCGCCTTTCCAATGCTTCGCTTGTTCGGTCTCGGTCAACGTGATCCTCTTCGTATTGCCATCAAATCTGCCCAAGCTGGAGCTGGGTATGGTTTTCATCGACTGTAGTGGCCCACGATCTTTCTCAGCGCTCGTATAACATCGTCCACGTCCTCGTCGGTCATACCGTGAAACATGGGAAGGCTAATCAGCCGCCCATAGGCATTCTCGGCGATCGGATAGGCGCCAGCGGCGTATCCAAAGCGATCACGGTAGTAGGGATGGAGGTGCACAGGAATGTAGTGGACGTTGACTCCGATGTTCTCCGCGCGCAGCGCACGAAATATCCGAGCGCGACCAGCGCTCAACTTCTCGGGATTCACGCGAATCGGATAGAGATGCCAAGCCGGGTTCACATCCATTCTGACTGCCGGAACGGTCACTCCTTCAAGATCGCGTAACGCGGCAGTATAGCGACCGGCAATCTCGCGCCGGCGCGCCAAATTTTCGTCAAGCTTCTTCAGTTGAGACAGACCCAGCGCAGACGCGATGTCCGTGAGCCGATAGTTAAAGCCGAGAAGAACCATTTCGTAGTGCCAGTGCCCACGGCTCTGGCGCTGGCGGCCCTCGCTCGATATTCCGTGATTCCGAAATCGTCGCAGCGTTTCAGCAAAGTCCCCGCGGTCAGTTGTCACCATGCCGCCTTCCCCGGTGGTAAGGTGCTTGACCGGATGAAAGCTAAAGACTGTCATGTCAGCGATGCTGCCCGCCCGGCGCCGTTTGTATTCAGCACCTGGCGCGTGGCTGGCGTCCTCGATCACGATGCATCCGTTGCTGGCGGCGACTTCACGGATCGCATCCAAATCTGCCGGATGCCCGGCATAATCCACGGGAAGCACAGCCCTGGTCCTGTCGGTGATTCGTTCTGAAACTTGCGCGGGATCTAAATTAAGCGTGTCGGTGCTCACATCAGCAAAAACCGGAGTCGCGCCCTGATAGAGAACGCTGTTCGCGGTCGCCGCAAAAGTCATGGGCGTGGTGATCGCTTCATCGCCTGCCTTAAGCTCCGCGGCGAACGCCGCCCCGTGCAGTGCCGCAGTGCCGGAGCTGAAGCTCACCGCGTGCTTTGCGCCAACCCAAGCCGCAAAGGCCTCCTCGAATTCTGCGACTTTGGGGCCCGTCGTGAGCCAATCGGAGCGCAGCACGTTCACCACGGCCTGGATATCTTCTTCCCCAATCGACTGACGTCCGTAGGGAAGCAAGGTCTCTCGCACAGGAGTTCCTCCGTCGATGGCGAGCACTTCGCGAGTCATGGACAGCACAGGCATGGCACTGGTCTAGTTCGGCGTTTCGGTGTCGCGGTTCGTTTCGGAAGCCGGCTCGCGATGTCCACAAAGCAGCATCTACACGGCGACCGGCGACTTCCGTACAGTTCCGGGCTCAATCAATTCCTGCAGTTGTTCATTGGTGAGCCAGAGTTCATTGCCGTCGCTGGTGTAGCGAAAACCTTGCGGCACCCCTTTTGCATGGACCCAGTTTGCTCTTTTCCACCAGGGATGCGAGGGCTGGATAATGTACATATCGTCCAATTCCACTGTGTTGCGCGCTTCATCCTCGGAGAGCAACACTTCGTGAAGTTTTTCTCCGGGCCGAATGCCGATGCATTCCACCGCGCATCCCGGAGCTACCGCTTCGGCAAGGTCGACCAACCGCATGCTGGGAATCTTGGGCACGAAGATTTCGCCACCGTGCATCTGCTCGATGGCGCGCACCACAAAGCGCACGCCCTGCTCCAAAGTAAGCCAGAAGCGTGTCATACGAGGGTCGGTGATCGTGATCTTGCCGCGTTTGCGCTGCTCCTGGAACACAGGAATCACGCTGCCGCGACTACCGACAACGTTGCCGTACCGGGCGCAGCTAAAGCGGGTCTCTTGCGCGCCGGCATAGGCATTGGCCTGCACGAAAACTTTTTCGGCGCACAACTTTGTGGCACCGTAAAGATTGACCGGGTTCACGGCTTTATCCGTGCTGAGAGCCAGCACGCGCCCAACGCCCTTATCGATTGCCGCATCGATCACATTGCGGCCGCCCATGATATTGGTCTGAATGGCTTCGAACGGATTGTATTCACAAGCCGGAACCTGCTTCAGTGCGGCCGCGTGAACCACAACCGTAATGCCCGAGAAAGCGCGTTGCAGCCGGCCAGGATCGCGCACGTCCCCGATAAAATAGCGAAGGCTGCTGTGGTCGAGGCCTGAGGCCCTCATATCATGCTGTTTCAACTCGTCGCGGCTGAAGATGACCAGCCGCCTGGGATGATATTCCCCAAGCATGATCTCGACAAACTTCTTGCCGAACGAGCCTGTGCCACCAGTAATCAGGACTTCTTGTTCCGACCAATTCATCAATCCTGCCTCTGCCATTTTGTTTATTTTCTCTGCCAGGGTATTGCGCGCACTCCATCGTTTACAAAACCCGAACGAGCGTCGATTCGCTGGTCGGTTCTGATGATTGCAAGGTAGTATAGCGGAGTTTCTTCCCTCGGCGTGAGCCGAGCATGTTTGCACCAGAAGCGCTGCGTTCTCAATTCAGAAATTGTTTTCGACGAAAGCAATGCTAGAATATCGGCGAAACCATACATCCGATTGTGAGAGAAATTCGCGGGCGATGAGCCAGCCATCGAGTCGCCAGCTTTCTCGGGTGCGGGTGAGTTCCAGCCCGTTCGCCGGAAAACGCTTTAGATATCTGTTGAGGAGAATGCATGGATTCCGGACCGCTGGTACCCAGTTCCCCGACCATTCGTGAAATGCAGCCGCTAGCCGTTGATCTGGGAAAAGCGACCGGCCCGCGCATTTATCCCGAGCTTCTCTCTCAGGAGTCCGCTCTCGGCGAATATGTTCGTGTTCTCGTAAAGCGAAAGTGGACAGTTCTTGCTTGTCTGGTCACAATCTTCTCTCTGGTCGCGATCGCCAGTCTCAAGATGACTCCGGTCTATGAGGCGAGCGGCAGTATTGCCATCAACAAACCCGATTCCGGACTCGTCAACTTCAACAACTCTCCGACCTTTAGCGTCGACTATTACGATCCGACCGAAATGGAAACGGAAGTGAAGATCCTGCAGAGCGATCTCCTCGCCCTGCAGGTTGTGAAAGAACTCGCTCTTGACCGCCGACCGGAGTTCGGCGGCAAGACGGCGGCTCTACCTTCCTCGCTCGATCTGGCACCCGACCCTCTACAGGCTGATACCGGACGAACAACTTCCCTGCTCTCTTCCTTTCGAAGCAGTCTGAAGGTGGCGCTCGCACCCAACACCCACATTATCGAGGTGCGCTACCGCAGCCCGGACAAGGAACTGGCCGCGAACGTGGTTAACACATTGATGACCACCTACACGGAGAACAACTTCAAGTCCCGCTTCGACTCCACTATGCAAGCCTCGGACTGGCTCTCCAAGCAACTGGTCGACCTGCAGATGAAGGTGGAAACCTCTCAGGAAAAACTGGTGCACTACCAGAAAGAGCATGAAATTCTGGGCATTGACGACAAGCAGAACATCACTACGGCAAAGCTGGACGAATTGAACAAAGCCTTGACCACGGCGGAATCCGAGCGCATG
This sequence comes from uncultured Acidobacteriaceae bacterium, assembly GCA_963773675.1. Lineage (GTDB taxonomy): Bacteria > Acidobacteriota > Terriglobia > Terriglobales > Acidobacteriaceae > Sulfotelmatobacter. The sequence continues at coordinate 127,244 of CAVZCG010000003.1, read as the reverse complement.
GACAAGGAATCCATTTACCGCCTGGTGCAGTCGGGAGATACGGAAACTATCGCTTCCGCGGCCAACGTTTTGGATGCCGCCGGAGCCGGATCCACGTCCCAGTCTGGATTGCTGGAGACTCTCCGCGCCAAACAGGCCGACCTTAAGATTCAGGCGGCCGAACTGAACACACAGTTCGGACCGTCTTATCCGAAGCTCGCACAAATCAACAACCAACTGAAAGAGATCGACGCGGAGCTTGTGGCGGAAACCCGTAAGATCGGGGGCAAAATCAAAGGTCAGTACATGGCGGCCTTGCAGCGGGAGAACATGCTGCATGACGCTCTCGAGAAGCAGAAGCAGGAAGCCAACAAGCTCAACGAGAGCGCCATCGAATACAGTCTGCTCAAGCGCGATCTCGACACCAACCGCCAGCTCTACGAAGGCTTGCTGGAGAAGTTGAAGGAAGCTGGAGTTTCGGCTGGACTGCGTTCCAACAATTTTCGGATCGTTGACGTCGCCCGCGTGCCCACGGGCCCCATCGAACCGAATATCCCGCGCAATCTTTCTTTCGCGTTCATGCTGGGTCTGACCTCCGGCGTAGGACTCGCCTTCTTGTTGGAGGGGCTGGACAACACCGTACGGACCACCGAACAGGCGCAAATGATTTCTGGCCTGCCGCCCCTGGGTATGATTCCTCTCGGGTCCAGGACGGCGCGCGAAGGAGCAAACTCAAAGCGTCTGGTTATCGCTACCTCCAAGGAGGCAGTGGAACTGATCACGCAGGTGAGGCCGCAATCGCAGATGGCAGAATCCTATCGCGCCTTGCGAACCTCTCTGTTGCTTTCAAACCTGGGTGCGCCCCCAAAAGTCATTATGGTGACCAGCGCGCTCCCGCAGGAAGGCAAGACCACGACCAGCATCAATTGTGCAGTGGTCCTGGCGCAGAAAGGTATTCGTGTACTTCTCATCGATGCTGATCTTCGCCGACCCAGCATCCACAAGACCTTGGGCATGGGGCCTCGTAGTGGTCTCAGCAACGTGCTCACGGGCAGCGCCACGTTGGAACAGGCGATCACGCGGTCTACGGTTCTGCCCAACTTGAGCATTCTGCCCGCTGGAACTCCGCCGCCCAATCCTGCTGAGCTGTTAGCGTCCACGAATATGCGCGACGTTCTGGAGCAGTTGCGCGGCCAGTACGATCACATCGTGGTAGATACGCCACCTACGTTGTCGGTGACCGACGCGGTAGTTCTCTCGCCACGGGCCGATGCGATCGTACTCGTCATCCGCTCGGGGCAAACCACGAAGCAAGCGCTGCGACGCTCGCGCGATATTTTGATGCAGGTGAATGCAAAGGTGTCAGGCGTGCTGCTGAACGCCGTCGACCTGAGTTCCCCGGATTATTACTATTACTACGAATATCAGGGGAAATACGCGCGCTACTATCGCGACGAACAATCCCACGACGAAGAAGATGGGGACGGCGAGGAGACTCCCGAGGCATCACCGAACAGCGCGTAATCGAACGCACTCGCTTTTCTGATTAGTACTCTACGAACGACATGGAAATACCCCTCAATTCTGCACTGCGGAAAAGACTTGCCATTGGCGGGGCCGTGGTGCTGTGCCTTGTCTATCTTTTTCTGGCGGGACGACTGTTTGTCGCATCGTTGTTTGGAGAGAGAGTGGATTTCGCGAGCCTGCAACGGGCGCCTCTTTTCGATCCTTGGAACGCAGACTACCGCAATCATCTGGGTCGCTATTATTCACTGGTCGCACGAGATCCGGGCGCGGCCGTCGAGCCCTTCCGTGCGGCCGCCGAACTCGATCCTCACTCGGCGCGTTATTGGTTCGACCTGGCCTCGGCTTACCAGGTGCTGGGAGACATTTCGAACCAGACGATGGCCATGGAACATGCGATTGAAGCAGACCCCACTACTCCCGACGTCGCTTGGGAAGCGGCCAACTTCTACCTGGTCCAAGGGGAAGATGCCAAGGCGCTCCGCGAGTTCCGGGTAGTTCTGCAGAATGAGCCAACGCTGGCCAATCCAGCGATTCAATTGTGCTGGCGAATCAACCCGGATGTCGATGCGCTCCTGCGCGATGTCGTTCCCGCCCGCTCCGAGGCCTACCTTGCGTTTCTCGAGCTGCTGATGCAGAAAGAGGAAACTGCGGGCACAGCCAAGGTTTGGGCGGCTATGATGGCAACGCCGCAGACCTTCGAACTCCGGTACGCCAACCAGTACATTCAATACCTGCTGAACCACAAGGACGTGGATCAAGCGCGTCTGGTGTGGCAGCAAGCGGCGCCTCGTTTTGGTTTGTCCGCCTATGTACCCTCAAGCCGTAATCTCGTCGTCAACGGGGATTTCAGTTTGGATGTTCTGAACGGCGGCTTCGATTGGCAGTACGAGAAACAGCAGAGCGTCACTCTCACCCTCGATCCCAGCGATTTTCACGGCGGCCACCGCTCTCTGCTCATCAGTTTTGATGGCCCTGCTGTAACTGACGCTGGAATTCGCCAATTCATTGCGGTACAACCCATCACACTCTATGAGTTCTCTGCGTACTACAAGAACGGAGACTTCGAGGGCGCCGGTGGTCCGCACTTTACAATTCAGGATGTATACACTCGAGACGTCTTGTATGACAGCGACGAGCTGAAAGAAGCCGGGTTCTGGAAATCCGCCACCGGAGAGTTCACCACCGGTGCAGATACAAAGCTGGTCATACTGCACGTTCGGCGCTTGCCGGAAGGTAGTCCGATCCGTGGTAAGCTCTGGGTCGACGATTTCCGCCTTGTGCCTAAACGGCAATAATTCAGCGAACTCGAAGCATTCGTTCCCATGAGCACGCCCAACATTGTCGAAATCCATCGCCGTGAACTCTCGGCAAAAGCCGAGAAGATACTGTTGTACGGCATCTTTGGTCTGCTCTTGTTTGGGCCACTCGCGTTTGGCGCAGTAGAACCCTGGTCGATCTTCGTGGTCGAGACGGGCTGCGTGGCTCTGTTTCTTTTCTGGATAGGTAAGCAGGTCTTCGACGGCAAAATGAAGGTCCGGTGGAATCCTCTATTTCTTCCGATGGGGACATTCGGTTTGCTCATCGTGGCGCAAGTCGTTTTGGGAAGCACGGCGTATCGGCACGATACGGTGTCACTCGCGCTGCAGTATTTCAGTTACGCGATGCTTTGCTTTCTCGCCGGGCAAACTTTGGTTCGGGGCGCCCAGGCGCGCACTCTGGCCTTGATTTTTTCGGTTTATGGAGCTGCACTCGCCGGCTTCGCATTGCTCCAGGGCATCTCCTCGAACGGCAGGCTCTACTGGCTACGTCAGCCCAGAATGGGCGGCTGGATTTATGGTCCGTATGTGAATCACAACCACTACGCCGGTCTGATGGAGATGTTGGCGCCCATTCCTCTGGTCGTCTCTCTCACGCGGCTCGCACCTCCCAAGGTCCGGGCCGTGGCTGCGGCGGCAGCAGCAATCATGGTGGGAACGATTTTTCTTTCCGGATCACGCGGAGGCATGCTCGCGATTTTTGCTGAGATTGTCATCCTGGCGACATTGCTGGTCAAGCAGAAGCGTGGACTGCGCACGGCTGTCGGAATCGGCGTCTTTCTCGCGATCGTCATCGGATTGCTGGTGTGGATCGGCGGCGCGGAACTGAGCCAGAGAATCGCAACCGCGGGACCAGGACACTCCGACCTTTCCAGTGATATTCGCGCTTACATTAATCGCGACGGCCTTCGCATGTTTCTAAAGAAGCCGGTCCTGGGGTGGGGCCTGGGAACTTTCCCTATCGTTTATCCGCAATTCCGCACCTTCTACACCAACTTCTTCGTCAACGAAGCGCACAACGACTATCTTCAACTGCTCGTGGAAATGGGCTTGCTCGGGTTTGCGACGATGGTGTGGTTTGTGGTGACGCTTTACACCAATGCGATCAAGAAAATTAAGAACTGGCCGAGTGAGATCAGCGGTGCAGTCACTTTGGCGTGCATGCTCGGCCTAAGCGGAATTTTGGTGCATAGTGCGGTTGACTTCAATCTGCAGATTCCCGCCAATGCTGCGCTATTTTACGTGCTGTGCACGATCGCGGCTTCGGAGCCCTTCGCGAAACCTGCCCGCAAGCGTCGTGCGGTACGCAGCCAGCCTCCCGAAGAAGTGCTGAACTCGGAAGAGTCTCTGCCCCAGTCCGCTACTAATTTCTGAGCGCCACTTTCCTTCAAAACTCTTCGGGCCGTCCGGCAACACCGGACGGCCCGAAAATCTTGAACTCGAAATCAACTTGTTTTTATCTACTGCGGGGTTGACGGACTTACCGGGTTGTCATTCCTGGTGAGAATCCAGATGGCGACACCACCGACGACTGCACCACCCCCTATGATGGCGGCGGTAGAACTTAGTGCGCCGCCGCCTGCCGCCGGCGCTGCGCCTGCGGCTCGCTTCTTGTTTTTCTTCTTGTTGTCGGATTTATCGTTCTGGTCTGCCGGGGGCTGCGACTGTTCGTCTCTCGTGGTCTCCTGGCCCTGCGCCAGCGTCACGGTCCCAGTGTCGTCGGTTACAGTCAGATCGCCCTTGCGAGCAGCGATCCTAACCGTACCGTCCGTGTCGGTCACATTGAATTCGGTCCACGTGCTGGAAGCTGGCGCCACTCGGACATCCCCGGCGGTTGTAGCTACAGACTTCGAGGTGGCAACGGCAACCCCGCCATGTTCCACCTTCAAGGAAGCTCCCTCAAATTGCACCAAAGAATCGCCGAGAACTGTGATGCTGGAACCAGGGGCGTTGATGTTGGCGCCAGAATCGGATCGCGTCTGCACCAGATCGCCGGTAAAAATGGCAGAGGACGAAGGGACATGAGCGCCGTTTAACCAGGCAACTCCGTGGGTATAAAGCATAGCCGCGCCAGAGTCGGCGCCAAACAGTGAAGCAGGAAAAGCTAGCAGTAGCACGCAACTTACCATCCTGCGGAAAGCAGCCATGCCCATCCCACGCTCCGTTATTAACTAATTTGGTGACTGTTAACGCATCCTATCCTCCAGAGTTCTTGCCAGTCAATGGCTTTTGTGCACAGAAATCGGCTCAGCAGTGGAAAACTCTTTTGAGAACTAGAAAGAGCGGTCGGCAAAATTCCTCGGAGCAACTGCCCGCTCATCAACGAGCACTGATCACCGGTTGGTCAGCGCCACTGATCGATTGCTTTCCACCAGATCAGCCGCAGCCATTCATCTACAAACGTCTTAGCCCACTGCCGATGGGTCCACCAGCGACTTCCAAATGCTTCGCCGTTCCGCGCTGCCGCCACGGAGTATTTATATTCGGGGATTTCCCGCCGAAAAACCTCCAGCGCCCTGCGTGTATGGAAATCAGACGTTACGATCAGCACACTCTTGGCGCCTTCGCGCCGCAGGCATTTCTGGGCGTCTTTGGATTCGTCTTTCGTGGAGAGCCCGTCGATCGGGCAAATGCTGACCGACGCCGCCTGCGGCAAATCCGCAATGTACTTCTGTGCCAACTCAATCTGGGTGAACTCGTAGAGCGTCGCGTTCGTCGGCACATCGAGTACGACGCGCTGTCCATCTCCCCGACCCAGAAGTTCCAGAGCGCGCCGCGGACGGTAGTCGGTTTCCCCGGCAAGCACCAGGATTACATCGGATGGACGTGGGGCGTCCACAATCAAAAAGTCGCCGGCTTTCGCAGCGAGGCACACCAATGAGGCGGCGAGCAGCACAAGAACCGCGAACCACCCGGATTTGCTTGCACCCGGTCTCTTCATGAGTTCCCAACTCTACACGGAGGACTCGAATTCAGCAGCCATTCGGTGCGGTTCATCGCCGCATTCGGGCGCGGTAGCATGCTAGAATCGGAACGAAATTCACTACTCGAAAGATTCTTCACTGAGATCCCTTTCATACCAATGACTAATCAATCTGCCGGAAACCGCACCGTAGAATCAACGAAGAACAAGATCAAGCAGCGCCAGGCACGCGTTGGAATCATCGGCTTGGGGTACGTGGGACTCCCACTTGCTCTGCTGTTTACCGAACAAAAATTCTCCGTCACCGGCTTCGACATCGATCAGCGCAAGGTCGATACACTCGCACAGGGTGGATCCTACATCTACCGCATCGGCGCGGATGAAATTAAGGCGGCCAAAGCGCACGGTTTCTCCGCTACCTCCGACTACGCGCGACTGGAGGAGATGGATGCCGTCATCATCTGCGTTCCCACTCCGCTCAATCAATACCATGAACCCGACCTCAGCTACATCACCGACACGACGCACGCCATCGCCCCTCATCTGCAGCCCGGGCAGTTGGTAGTCCTCGAGAGCACAACCTACCCGGGGACGACGGAAGAAGTGATGGTGCCGATTCTCGAGAAGGAAAACAAGCTCGGGTTGAAGGCGGCCCGCGGCGTTTCCGACGCGCAAAAGGAGTTCTTCGTCGCCTTCTCGCCAGAGCGTGAAGATCCCGGCAACACCACGGTAGCTCGACGCGACATTCCCAAGGTGGTGGGCGGAGTAAATCCCCAAGCCTCAGAGTTGGCGGGAGCGCTGTACGGATCAATTTTCCAGCGCACAGTTCCGGTTTCGTCACCCGCCGCGGCTGAGATGACGAAGCTTCTGGAGAATATCTATCGCTGCGTCAACATCGCGCTGGTCAATGAGCTGAAGATGCTCTGCCTCCGCATGAATCTGGACATCTGGGAGGTCATCGAAGCCGCTTCCACCAAGCCGTTCGGCTTTCATCCCTTCTACCCTGGGCCGGGCTTGGGCGGACATTGCATCCCTGTCGATCCCTTCTACCTCTCGTGGAAGGCCAAGGAATGGGATTTTCGCACCCGCTTCATTGAGCTGGCGGGAGAGATCAATACCAACATGCCATACCATGTGTTGGCGTCGATCGGCGGAGCGCTGAACGGTCATAAGAAATCCTTGAACGGATCACGCGTCCTGATCCTCGGCGTCGCCTACAAGAAAGACATCGACGATCTGCGCGAGTCTCCCGCGCTCACCATCATCGAACTGTTGCAAAAAGAAGGGGCCCAGGTCAGCTATCACGATCCTTACTTCCCTTTTATTGGCAAAGGGCGGAAATACGATTTGCAGATGAAGCGGTCTGAGTTGGAGAAACTGGGTCAATACGACTGCGTCGTAATTATCACCGACCACTCCGACTACGATTACCGGCGCATCGTCAGCGAATCCCAGTTGGTGGTCGATACTCGTAACGCGACCAAGGGTATCGATAGCCCGAAGGTTGTGCGCTGCTGAGTGGCTCTAGAGTCTAATGGCTCCTCCCCAAAGGGGGGAAGAAAACGTCTCCTTTAGGGTGTAAAATTTCTTCTTGGCAGTAGTCCGCTTAGGACAATTGGTGCGTCCGACGACGCAAGTAATTGAAGTAGAACTACTTGTATTCTTGGATTTGCACGAGCGAAAACGGCCTTTGCCGTGCATAATTTTTCTGTGGGGTAGTTGATTCGGCAGTCTGATCTCTGGCTTTTCAGAGGCTGCGCTCTTCAAACATCGAAACTTTCAAGCCCGCAGGGGTGTTTCAGGCTAGGTCGAGTAAAGCAGTCATGGGATATTCCGCATCTCAAGCAACTCTCTTCTCACTGCTCCCGAAGACAAGAACTCCGTGGACAGAATTCGCTTTCAGCACTGGGACGCAAGCCTGCCTGATCGCGTTTCTGTTGTGGCTGCGCCTGCTGCACCCCGCGATTCTGGCCGCCCCTGAGCACACTTTTCGATCGATTCAACTGGTGAGTACTCCAGTACCGGTGAATCATGAACCTCAACCCTTGCGGCCGTTGCCGAAACCTGTCTTCGTTGCGAAGCTCGACCCGCCGGCCAACGCTCTGCGCGTGCCTGCGCCGCGGCCAAGAGCGTTAACGGTAGAAGATTCTACCGCTCCTACGGTCAGCATCGCGAGCAGGAAATTGGACCCGCTGCCTTTGAACTCTGCGCCGGTGATTCCCCGGGTGATTCGCACCAATGTTTTTTCCACCGGGAGTTCGGTTGCCCCCACCCTCGCGCGTGCTCCCTCACACGTGCAAACTGGAGGCTTCGGAGATCCTAACGGAATTCCGGCCAAGGCCAACTCGGGGAAAGCCGTGAACATCGCTGCGGTGGGATCCTTTGATCTCCCAGCGGGTAAAGGTTATGGCAACGGGACCGGAGGAAGTAAGGGAATTCCCGGCGTGGTTGCAAGTGCCGGTTTTGGCGGAGGCACAGCTACTAATGTCCCGCCTCGCAATTCCGCGCCGCAGGCGGCGGTTCAGCCAAGTGGTTTTGGAGATGCTGATGTCCCGGCTCCGCCCACCGTGCGCTCCCATCAGGCAGAGTCAGGGGCTACGCCCCTACTTCCGGCTGAAATCATCTCCAAACCGACACCGGTCTATACTCAAGAGGCCCGCAGTCTGCGGATTGAAGGCGAGGTTCTGCTGGAGGTAGTACTCGAGGCATCAGGCAGTCTGCGAGTAGTGCGGGTGCTGCGCGGGCTAGGGCACGGTCTTGACGACAATGCAGTCAAGGCAGCCGAACGGATTCGCTTTAAGCCGGCGATAAAGAATGGGCAACCAGCCGATTCCACTGTTGTCTTGCACATTATCTTTCAGTTGGCGTAACTTGCTCCTCCGAAGGTTTTTATGCGTATTCTCCAGGTAGGTTTCCTTTCATTCGGGTTGATGTTGGTGTTTTCTCTCCCGGCACTTTCTCAGAATTCGACGTCTCCTTCACCTCAAGTTACAGCGAACGACGCGTCCGGACAGAGTGAAGGAACGCTTTCTCCACCACCTCCAGCGTCTTTCAATGACGTGATGGAGCGCGTGGTCCAGAAAGAACATCTCTTCCTGGCGCAAATGCGCCACATGCGGCCCATGGTCGAGACTTATCTGCAGGATCTCAAGACCGACAGTGAGGGAAAGGCCGTCCCCACCAAAGACAAATATTTTCTCGGGCGGCTGGATATGAGTGAAGGCCCCGAAGACACTTCATTCGTGGGTCAACCGGGTTTTGGACATCGCATGGTCAATCATCTGACCAGCCTCTATTCTATGCACTTCCTTCCTCTCGGCTTTGCCCAGATGGTTGTGCTCGATACCGATTTCCAAAAGAAGTATTACGACTTCACTTTCGTGCGCCGGGAATTTTTGGGAGAAGTGCGTTGCCTCGTAATCGATGTTCAACCCCGGGAGAATGCGCCGACTGGGCGATTCCAGGGGCGTATCTGGGTTGAAGATCAGGACTACAACATCGTCCGGTTTAATGGGACCTACTTCCCTCATCCCAAAACCAGCTACTACCTGCACTTCGACAGTTGGCGGCTGAACATGCGCCCAGGTGCCTGGGTACCCGCGTACATTTACAGCGAAGAATCCGACATGAAGACAGCTTTTGGCAAGTCTCTGCACTTCCGGGCACAGACTCGTCTTTGGGGATATGACTTGAAAGGTCTAAATAAGAACGAAGAGTTCACCCAGATTCTGGTTGACTCTCCGCAGTCTGTAAGGGATCAAAGCGATGCCGCTGCGGACGCGAGTCCGGTAGTCGCCGAGCGTATGTGGCAGCGGCAAGCCGAGGACAACGCGGTGGAGCGTCTTCAGAAGATTGGATTGCTGGCGCCTCCCGGCGACGTGGATAAGATCCTCCTCACCGTGGTCAATAACTTAATGGTGACCAATAACATCGATCTGCAATCGGATATTCGTTGCCGCGTCCTGCTCACTTCTCCGCTGGAGTCCTTCACCATCGGGCACACGATCGTCGTAAGCCGTGGTTTGCTGGACGTGCTTCCCGATGAAGCCTCGCTGGCCATGGTCCTGGCCCACGAACTTAGTCACATTGTTCTGGGACATACGCTCGATACCAAGCTGGCTTTCAACGACCGCATGTTTTTCCCTGATGAAGAATCGTTCCAACGCATGGATTTTAAGCGCCGCTCTGCTGACGAAGACGCCGCGGATACCAAGGCTTTGGAGCTGCTAAAGAATTCGCCTTACAAGGACAAGCTGGGGAGTGCAGGGCTATTTCTGAAGGCGTTGCAAGAGAGTGCTCCTGAATTGCCCAACCTGATTCGCCCGCACCTGGGCAACAGTATGGCGGGCAATAAAAGCGTTCGGATGTCAGCGTTGTTGGCTTCCGCGCCGGAGTTGGACGCGCAACGCACCGACCAGATTGCTGCACTTCCTTTAGGTGGGCGCATCAAACTGGATCCTTGGACAGATCAGGTGGAGTTGGCGAAAGCCAAGCCGGTTGCTTTGACCTCAGCTCGTGAGAAAATGCCCTTCGAGATCACGCCGTTCTTCCCCTACCTCACCCGGTATCCAACTCCCGGCAGTGATAAGGTAGCGCTAACTGCGCCAGCCTCGAAGTAAGCAGCAGGGTGCGCTTACGTAGTTGTTTGGAAGTCGCGGCAAAAAGACGTGGGCTATTGGATGGAGCTGCCAACATTCGAGAACACGTTGTTGGCGTTCGAGCCAATCAGACGAATCGTACCAACCACGATCACCAGAATTACTGCCAGCATGACTGCGTACTCCGCGATGTCCTGCCCACTCTCATCTGTAACCAGATTTTGCCAAACACTTCTAAGCATTTTTGCCACGGGCTCCGTCTCCTTGATAAAGAGTATTTCGTATCAATCCCATCCTGACTAACTGGGAACATTAATCCCGCCAAATCCTGCGACCGGATCAGTTAAAGTCCCGAGGCTGGTCTTTGCATAGATGATAGGTGCAGGGATCACAGCCGCCAATGGCCCACAAGTGCCATCCTCCGCAGACTCAACAGAATCTCCTAAGTCCCAATTACACAATGCTTTTCAAAGGAAGTGACTGATTCACCGCGAATAACGCCAGCTCCAGCCGGGTTGATACTCCTAGCTTGTCGAAAATGTTGCTCAAGTGGTGTTTGACTGTGTCTTCGCTGATTTTGAAGTATTCCGCAATTTCTTTGTTCGAATACCCGGCTACAACCGCCGACACAATCTCCAATTCGCGAGGGGTCAGACCAAACTTCTTCTGGCGAGCTTCGTCACTGGACGATTGCACCAGCGTTCGCAAATACTGCACCAGGTTCGACACACTCTCCCGTCCTACCCAGTATTCCCCCGCCATGACGGTCTGTATGGCCTTCAGCAATAGTTGGGTGGCGGAATCTTTCAGGACTACGCCGCGTGCGCCGAGCTGCAGAGCCTCGACGATCTGACTTTTTTCTGCCGCGGCCGTCAGCAGAATCACGCGTACCGGAGTGGAGTTTGCCCCGGTACCCAAGTCGCGCAACGCCTCGAGTCCCGGATGTTTGGGCATAGCAAGATCCAGCAACAGGATGTCGGGCTTCAACTGCCGCGCCAATTTCACTGCTTCAGCGCCGTCCGAAGCCTCCCCCAATACCTTTAGATTGGGCTCTGCTTCCAGCAGCCGGCGCAGACCATCACGGAAAATTGGGTGGTCGTCGGCAATCACAATGCGAATGGACTGTTGCTTTTTAAAGTTCATCTGAAACTTCTCCACCCTTCGGAACTTTGATTTCCAGGCGTGTTCCTAGACCGGGATTTGATTCTACAGTGAGTGCACCACCAATTAAACGCACTCGTTCCTTGATGATCATCGGACCCTTCCCCAGCTGGTCCATTTCATCTGCCGTAAGCGAGCCCGAGAAAGGGAAGCCTCTGCCATCGTCTTCCATTGTCAAGCCCCACTGAGTGGAATTCGATCCCAGCCGCACCAGGGCATGACGCGCCCGGCTGTGCTTGCGAATGTTGACCAGTCCCTCCTGCACAATCCGCAGAAATTCCCGGCAAATCTTATCCGGCATCTCCAGTTTCTCAATGTCGGTGACAAAACGCGCCGAGATTCCCGTCTCTCTTTCAAACCGTTCGACGGCGTCTGTAATTACGCTCAAGAGTCTTCGCGAATCCACATCGATCGATTTCATCTGCTGCATCAGTTCGCGCAGCTTCAGAACTTCCTCACGCAGCAGTCCCTGGATCCGGCCTAACTCGCCGCCCACTACTTCCGGAGTAGTCTCTGCCTGACGCTTCAGAACATCAACCTGCATCTCAACGGCGATCAGCGACTGCACTGCGCCATCGTGCAGTTCTCGGGCAAAACGAGCCCGCTCCGCCGCCCCCGCCCTGCGGCGCAGCCGGTGCAGTAGATAAACGTTGTATACCGCCGGTCCGACCTGGCGGAGCAAATCCAGCAGAAACCGCAGCTCTTCCTGCGTGTCCCCTTTCCATGAAGGTTCAAATACGAAGACTCGTCCCCGCCATTCGGCCCCGAAGAGAAAGGAGATGGTGATCAGATGCCGAAAAGGCTGCCGCTGCCTGAGTCGGACCAGTGGCTCAGTTTGCGGCGAAGGCACTGGGTTCCCTTCATGATCCAACGCAATCACGGACCAGCGGTCCCCCTCATTCCGCGCATAACAGACCGCGCCCGGGAAATCCTCCAGGTAGATCTTGGCCTCCCGGGGACCCGCATCCAACCACTTGAAATCGGGAGATTCTTGCTTGCGATTGTCTAACGCGCCCAGGAATCTTCTCTGGCTGTGAATCTCCTGCGCAGCGATCACCAACCGGTCCGCGTCATACATGCTGACGATTTCACGACCGATCTGCTGCAGAGTTCCGGTCAACCCGGAGTCCACGCGCACCTGCGCCAGCATACGGGTTACTCCAGCCTTCTCCGCGCGCAGGTGCTTCTGTTGCTCCGCCAGGTAGCCCAGCAGCAATCCCATCACCAGCAGATACACCGAGAGCATGAACAGCCGCTTCGGCTCGAATTCCGTCGTATTCATCCTGAGGCCAGAGAAAAAATGCCAGTGCAAACTCGCTCCGTGAGTGGCCAACACATGGAACAGCACGAAGCTCTCCGCCCACAGCAAGACCACTTCGGCTGCGGCCGTGGCCAGCGTCTCCCACAAGCCCCAGCGGTAAGCCGCAGCGGTCAGAACGAAAACAAAAAACAGGATAAATGGGCTTCTCGGCCCGTCGCCAAATACCGAAATGAAGGCCGGCCATACAATGTCGGCCGCGTGCACCAGAAGCCGGAAGGATGCGGTCGACTCTTTTCGTCTCCGCAGCAGCATCAGTACCAGGATGCTGTTTCCCATGTAAAACCCCAGCAACCCGTAGGCGGCGGGAGAATTACCCAGCTGCGTCGGGTCCATCCGGATTGCGACCAGCGCCGAAACCGCCAGGAATACGCGCGCGGTGGCTAGCCATCGCTCCGTCCGGCGAACCTCGCTGGGGTCGGCCGGAGCCGTTTGTCTACCAAAAAATCTGTGATTACCTTCAGTACGCAATCGAGTCACTTCCGCGAGAGTGCCGATCTAAATGGAATTGTCTCGCATACTATTGATAAGAAAGATCGAGAGCAAGCAAAACTTTCCGCGGGTCATTGCCCAGACACTCTCGTTTTCGAATTCTGGCACGTCCCCTCGCATCTAAGAGATTACTTCAGTAACCAGGGCTTGCTTTAATCCCGGTTTAAAATGCCATCGAGGACTGTCTTTCTGCGCGCATCTACCAAGCTTTGGACTGCAGCCGTAGCGGCCTGCGTGGCGACTCTGATCCTGGGTGCGCTCTTCCTGCCCCGTTCGTTCGCCCTCGGCGCGTTCAGCGACTGGATTCAGTGCGTCCTGCTTCTGTCCGGAGCCCTCTCTCTTATCCCGAATGCCATACGCTCCCGCGGACGGTTGCGCGTCTTTTGGGCCCTGCTGGCTAGCGGCATGGCCTTCTGGTTCTCCTACCAGGCGATGTGGACCTATTACGAAGTGTGGCTGCACCAGGATGTGCCAGACCTGTGTGCCGGCGACATCGTGCTTTTTCTTCACATCGTACCCATGATGGCCGCACTGGCTCTGCGCCCACACGCTCCGCAGGATGACTATTCCCCGCGTCTGCGCCGCCTCGATTTTGCTTTGATGATGTTCTGGTGGATGTATCTTTACGTCTTCGCCGTCATGGCCTGGCAGTATGTTGTCGCAAATGTTACTGCTTACGACAATGATCTCAATTTGCTGTACCTGATCGAGAAACTGGCATTTCTCAGCGCGCTGCTCGTGGCCTGGATCAAAAGTAAAGGCAGATGGAAAACTCTTTACGCCAATTTATTCGGCGCCAGCATTGTCTATGCCGTCAGTTCATATCTGGCCAACTGGGCGCTCAGCCGACAGAGTTACTACAGCGGAAGCCTCTACGACATTCCCCTGGCAATTTCCATGGCGTGGATCACTGGAATCGGCCTGTGGTTGCCCGGTGACGAACCTCAACCCGACTCGCGCTCGAGTTCTCCGTCTCACGGTATCTGGTTGGCGAGACTCGGCATGATCACGGTGTTTTCTCTTCCCCTGTTTGCTGCATGGGCCTTGCTGGAACCTGCAATCCCTGCGCGCATCCGTTACTTTCGCCTTGTGCTCACGCTGGCCGCGGCGCTTTTCATGGGCATTATGGTTTTCATACGCCAGCGCTTGCTCGATCGGGAACTACACCGCCTGCTCAAACAATCACGCGAGTCCTTCGCCAATCTGAAGCGGCTGCAGGCACAGATCACGGAATCCGAGAAACTGGCCTCCATCGGGCAACTGGTAGGCGGGGCGGCTCACGAATTAAACAATCCGATCGCCGCCATGCTGGGGTACTCCGATCTGCTCCTGAATACTTCTCTCAATCCTGACCAGCAGGAACTGGCTGGAAAAATCGGCCAGCATGTTCGCCGCACCAGATCCCTGGTGGCCAGCCTGCTCAGCTTCGCCAAGCAAGGTCCAGCGGCAATGGCTCCCGTAGATCTCAGGACGGTGCTGCGAACTGCCGTCAAACTCTCGGAGCCGATGTGCCAGGCTCTCAAAATCGAAGTGATCATTGAGTTACCGGCGGAATTGCCCGCCGTTCTCGCCGACTCCAGTCAGTTGCTTCAGGTATGCGTGCAAATCCTGAATAACGCGCTGCATGCTGCCGACCAGTTTGGCTGCCGCGCGCTAATCCTTGCCGCAACGCACATAGAGGGCATCGCCACGATTGACCTTTTCGACGCTGCCTTTCGTCCCGATTCGAACGCCAGGTTAAGTGACATGGCAGAAAACGAAGCTGCACCCCAGCTCCTGTCGAGCATGGGCTTGAGTGCCTGTCAGGGCATCCTGCAGCAGCATCGCGGAAAAATTTCCTGGCGGCACGGCCGGGATACAGGCCTCCTCATCCGTGTCGAACTTCCGATCATCCCTCCTGTGCCGGAGAGATCCCCTGCAGATGGGGTTCCTGTGATGTGGCAACCTCAACCGTTCGCTTAAGTTGGCCGCAAGCGGCGAAGATATCACGGCCCCGCGGACGTCTCACAAACGCTGGAATGCCCGCGTCCCGCAAAGTCTTTTGAAACGCCGCGACTCGCTCTTCGCCAGGCGTGGTGAAGTCGATTCCTGGTCCCGGATTCAGGGCTATGAGATTTACTTTGCAGCGCAGCCCGCGCAGCAGCTCGGCAACTTCCTTTGCACTTTCTGGAAAATCATTCACGCCTCCGAGTAGCACATATTCGAAGGTGATCCACTCCCTTGTTCGCAAAGGAAAATTCTTCGCCGCCGCAATCAGCATCTCAAGATTCCACTTCTTGTTCAGCGGCATCAGCCGCGTACGCAGTGCATCATTCGAAGCATTCAGTGAAATCGCCAGCTTTGGTCGGATCGACTCCGCGCCAAAGTCGTGAATGCGAGGCACAATCCCCGCCGTCGATACCGTCATACGGCGTTCTGCGATGCCAACGCACTCCACCAGCAGTCGCGCCGCCTTCACGAAATTTTCGTAATTCAGAAACGGCTCGCCCATGCCCATGAAAACCAGATTGATGCGATCCTCGGGCGGCGAAACCTGCTGATCTTTGAGCACTGCGCAAACCTGCCCCACAATCTCTCCCGCCGTGAGGTTGCGTTTCACCCCGAGCAGCGCCGTTAAACAGAACTGGCAGTCGACGGCGCACCCAACCTGGCTTGATATGCAAATCGTCGAACGCCCGAAGGCGCGCGGGGTAGTTTTTTCTGCAGCACCATCTCCTTCGGCGATCTCTCCGGCTTCGCTTCCATCTCCGGCTTCACCCCCATCACCCTCCGGCATCCAAACGGTTTCCACGCTCTGCCCGTCAGCGAACGCAATCAGATACCGCACCGTTCCATCACGGGATACAAATTTACTCTCAATTCTTGCCGCTCCAACGTTGACCCCGTTCTGCGCCAGCTGTTCGCGGAACTCTAGCGGCAGTGTGGAAATCTCCGCCAGCGTTTCCACCCGCTCGCGGTAAACCGCCTGCATGATCTGCTTGGCCCGATAGCCAGGCTCGGCCGCCTCGCTCACCAGGGCGGTCAATTCCTCGCGATCCATCCCCAACAACGACGATGTGGTAGGTCCGGCCATTTTGCTAAGAAACTCCGTCGGGAAGCCAAAATTCCATGTAACTTATTGATTATAAACGACTAATTTCTTATTGTCGCATGCTGCGTGGTACCCTCCCAGATGTGTAAGAATGGTGGAGAACCTTCCGTGGAAGTTCCACGATCTAACTTAGCAGTGTCCGACCCAAGATATTGACATGGTAAAAGAAGTTCGCAACATTCGTCGTCAGGTATTACCCCACGGCCTCACCGTGATTACCGAACAAATGGAGCACATCCGCTCGGCTTCCATTGGCATTTGGCTCGAAACCGGCTCTCGTGATGAGACTCCGCAGGCCAACGGCATATCCCATTTTATCGAGCACATGGTCTTTAAAGGGACCACGCACCGCACCGCCGAAGAGATCGCCCGCCAGGTCGATTCCATCGGCGGCAATATGGACGCCTTCACTTCAAAGGAGTGCATCTGCTTCAACGTCAAAGTGCTCGACGAAAATGTTCCTGTCGCGCTTGAGATTCTTACCGACCTGGTTCTGCATCCCACTTTCACCGCCGAGGACATCGCCCGCGAGCGTGGAGTGATCCTCGAAGAGATCAAGATGGACGAAGACAATCCCGACTACCTCGTCCACGAGATCTTCACCCAGAACTTCTGGAAAGATCATCCCCTGGGCAAGCCCATCCTCGGCACCAAAGAGACGGTAAAGAAATTCGAACGCGAGGCCGTTCTTGAGACCTACACGCACCGTTTCGCGCCCGGCAACATCATTGTGGCGGCCGCAGGACACCTCAATCACGATCACTTCGTCGATCTCGTGATCAAGCACTTCGAACATCTCAAGCCTGCGCAGAATGGCTTTCACTCCGCCGAACCGAAAATCGTTCCGCGGATCGTACTGCGGAACAAGAAGGCGCTCGAACAGGTGCAACTTTGCATCGGCGTTCCTTCGCATCCCATCGCTCACGAAAAGCGCCATGCCGGCTACATTCTCAACACACTCCTCGGTGGAGGCATGAGTTCCCGCCTGTTCCAGAATATCCGCGAGCGTCAGGGCTTAGCCTATTCGATTTACAGCGACCTCAACCCTTATCGCGATACCGGATGCCTCGCCGTCTACGCCGGAACATCATTGGCCTCGGCGGCGAAAGTAGTTAAGTCGGTGGTCAACGAATTCCGTGATCTTAAGAATAGGCCTGTACCGGAAGAAGAATTGCGTCGCTCCAAGGATCAGCTCAAAGGCAGCCTGATGCTGTCGCTCGAATCGAGCACCGCCCGCATGTCCAACCTGGCCCGCCAGGAAATGTATTTCGATCACTTCCAGGATCTCGATGAGCTCATCGAGAAAATCGAGGCAGTCACTGTCGAAGACCTGCAGGCTCTCGCCCGGGAGTTCTTCAAGACCGAATCCATCGCCGTGACCGCTCTTGGCAACTTAAACGGACTGAAGATCTCCCGAGACCAGCTAGCCTGCTGAAGTTAGCGCCGCGTCAAGCCCCAACCCCGCTGGGATTCACTCCCTGTGTTCAATTGCTCCGTCGCGGCAGATTTTCCGTTCCGCCCTGTAACTTCCTAGCCTGCCGCACATCCCATCTCAGCCCGCAGGTGTAGACCTGCCGGACGACCTAACTCGATACTCACCTCAAGGAGAAAATTATGAAGAAGTTTTTCGGCAGTTTCGCTCTGGCGTGCATTTTGATGGCTTCGATGTCGGCCTTTGCCCAGGACTCGATGAAACAAGACAGCGCCCAACAAGACACCATGAAAAAAGACGATTCGATGAAAAACGATTCCATGAAGAAGGACGATTCCAAGAAGACCAAGAAAGCCAAGGCCAAGAAAGACACGATGAAGAAGGACGACAGCATGAAGAAAGATGACAACATGAAACACGACGACAGCATGAAAAACGACCAGATGAAGCAGAACTAAGTTTGGCGCCTCACTAGGTGTCGTGCCGAGGCCCTTCTTGGCACGACACTTATCCTAGCTTCTCAGATTTGATCCTGGTCTTTGGTGTTCCCGTGGAACAGAGTTTGGACTTCGGATTTTGGCGATCTATCGTAATGGAGCGAGAAGCCGAATCTTCGTTGGCACCACAGATCGATAGACGTACTCACGTTAAGCAAGAGCCACGCGCCAGCGACGATAGCGAACATCACCGCCAAGATTTGGAGAAGCTCTTTCATTCGAAGGAAACGATCCTGCCTCAGCCATACACTCCAGTAGAGTGTAACTCTTAACTCTTCTAGTGTCCCGCCGTACTCAGCACTTCCTCAGGCTCATCATCTGCCTCCGCGCTGGCATCGTCGTCATCATGCTGTCTGATTAACCCCGTCTTCAAATATTGACGCAGGCACCGCGAGCACGGCACGTACCCATCCTGCATCGCCTGCTTCGCAGTAATGGTTCGCTCCGTAGCCTTGTCATGGATAAACGGACACCCCGCTACGTGAAAAACCTTCGATCCATCCGAGACCACGACCAGCATATCGGGAGGAATATCGTGCCCCGGCTCCGCCAGGATCGATTTTGCGGGATTCTTGAACGTAAACTGATCCATCAACGCCAACGCCCCGGTGAACAAAGCGACCGCTGCCACCGGAACCAGCCACGCCGACCAACTCGACCATCCGCTTCCCTTCACCGCATTTTTCGCCAGCCGCTTTTCTAATCGACGGCTGAAACCCGCAGGCACCTCCAGCATGCGTTCATCGCCATACAACTGGACGACGTTCCGCGTACCTGCCAGGACCGAAGCGCAACGCTTGCACTTCCCGAAATGTTCGTCCATCGAGGCCTGCAGCGTCGCATCCACATCCCCGTCGATGTAATTCGAAATCTCGCACCACACTTCTTCGCAGTTCAACATTTTCTGGTTCGCTACCATGGCTTGGTCCCCTTCTCGAATGGCAGGCGGCTGAACCAGCCCTGCTCCCATCCGGCGGCCAGCAGATCGCGCAGCATCAGCCGCGCCCGCAGCAGCCGCGTCTTCACCGAAGCAACCGTGATGCCCAGCGCCTCCGCCGTCTCCTGAATGTTCAGGTGCTCCATATCGCGCAGCATGAAGACTTCGCGATATTTTCGATCCAGCGTGGCCAGCGCCTCCGCCAGCCGCTGCCGCACTTCCTTGCGTTCTAGTGCTTCCGATGGAATCTCGCGCCAGTCGGCGAAATCCCGCGGCGTATAGTCATTCTCTTCAGTATCGCGGCGATCGTCGATGCCTTCCATGGGCACAGTTCTCTCCCTTCGCCGGCGCATCAGAGCTTCATTCACCGTGATCTGTATGAGCCATGTGCTGAAGCGAGCCTCGGCGCGGAATTGCCGGATATTCGCAAATGCCTTCAGCATCGCCTCCTGCGCTGCATCCTCTGCATCGTGCTCGTTGCGCAAGATGGCAAGCGCCGCGGCATACACCCGCCGTTCGTAGGGCCGAACCAACTCATAGAACGATTCATGCTGCCCGCGCTGCACGCTCAAAATAAGATCCTGCTCGCGCGTGCCGCCGGCCTGCCCCGGATTGTTCAAGGCCATCTTTGCTTCGGACATCTGGCTCAGAATCCTCACGCCTTGGTCTTAGGTCGCAGGTCTTGGGTCACTGGTCTCAGGTCTTCGATCTTCCTCACACCTGAGGTCTAAGACCCGATACCTTCCCCTCAGTACTCGGGATCTTTTTTCCAGCCGGTCAGCATGGAGAGAAAATTGTTCCAGCCATGAAGAATCACCATCACCAGATGCCCCAGCACAAAAAACAAAATCGCCCACATCACGGCGAAGTGCCAGATCCGCGCGTAGTGAAATCCACCCATCATCCATGCCAGCCAGGAGAACTGAATCGGCTTCCATACGGCGAAACCGGTCAGCACCGAAAGAACCCCCAAGCCGATCGCACTGGTGTAAGCCTGTTTCTGCAGCGGGTTGTAAGCTTCCCGAACCGGCGGCTTCGGTCCAAAAAAGAAATAGTGCTTCACCATCGGCCACACACCGGGAATGTCCCGCGGGACAAACAACACTTGCCGGTAGTTCCCGCTGAAAAGCTGGTAGCCCAGATACAAGACGCCAGTGGCAAGATAGATCCACATGAACGTGAGATGCCACTGTAACGCTCCCCCCAGCCATCCGCCAATCGCGAACGCCTTCGGCCAGTGCAGCAAATCCTTCTGCGGAATCTTGGCGCCGAAGCTGGGAAAGGCGCGGAAAATCTGCAGCCCGCTGCCCACCATCACAAATAGCGCGACCGTATTGATCCAATGGCAGAGGCGCACAATAAACGGATGCTCGTAGACGGCGCGCGCCACCACGATGGTCTCTTCGTCTTTTTCTTTTGATTGAATAATTTCTATCGCGCTACCGCTCATGAGACCTCCGACGCCCGCGCGTAAAGCCGGCAAAATGCCGCGCTACAAACCGTAAAACCACGAATAGCCCTGGTCTTCCCAGTATCCCACTCGATCGAGTACGTGCGTGACTTTCAAATCGGTTAAGTATTTGGCCTGCTTGTACCCGACCTTGGTAGGAATGCTGAGACGCAGCGGCGCTCCATGCTCTCGCGTAAGCGGCTGCTCGTACATTTCATAACAAAGCAAAGTCTGGGGATGCAACGCCGTCGCCATGTCGAGCGACTCATAATAATCATCGGCGCAGTTCACGGTGATGTAGCGCGCTGCGGGATCGGCGCCGATCAACCGCAGGAAATCGGAGAGCCGGGCGCCGCCAAATCGCCCAATCACGTCCCAGCCTTCCACGCAGACGTGACGGGTGTTCTGGCGATAGCGAGGCAGCGCCTGCACCTGCGCCAGCGTGTATTCTCCTGGCTTCTCTACCGCTCCGCTGACGGTGAGCGTCCAGTTCTCGAAGATCACACCAGGATCATCGACGTCATAGCCGTTGATGGGAAACTTCGTGAAAGGAGTGAGGTCGGAATTGTCAAAAGTGGTCGCCAGATGGCCGGAGCGGAACATCCGGGCCGAGGCCCAATCGCTGAAACCCAAGCCCTTCTTCAGCAATCCCTCTTGAAATTTCGGGATGGCGAAGGCTCCCAGCGCCAGCACGGGCGTAAGTTTGAGTAGTTCCCGCCGGCTGACTTGCCGGAACTTTTTTTCATCCATTTTGCGATCGTTGTCCTTCATACGTTGACCGGCAAGAATTTTCCTCTGTCCCAACCATAGGATTCGTGAGACGTGCGAAAGTTTCGTCCCGACTCGGCTTGAGAATGATAACGCGCCCAGCCCCATCGGGTCGCACCTTTTACTAGCCTTTGGAGCGTTTTCGAGGCATACTAGCGGGAGGTTAGCCTCCCCAGCATCGGCCCCCGGTTCGCCAGTCCAGAGCCGGCGGCGCTGGTTTTTCAAACCCAGGTTCCCGCATGTCCATGCTGAAAACAATCGTGCCAAAAACCGACCGCACTCTGGTGCCAAAGCGGCGAAAAATTGGAAAGGAAGATTACCGGCAGCGCGAATTGATGGTGGGCTCGCTGTGCCTCCTTCTGCTGGCCCTTGGCATCGTGCTCTGGCATGATCGCGATTTCTGGTTTCCCGATTCTCCGGACGCTGAGTTTGATCAGCCAGCCGAAAGTTCACCGGTAGCGAGTACAGCTCCGGCCCCCACGCCCACGGTAGCCGCCAAGCTAGCTCCGACCGCCAAACCACCGCACAAAAGTCGGAGCGCCGTGCGGAAAACTTACTTCGCAAGTCTGGCCGCGACTCCCACGTCGGAGACTTCCCCGCCGCCCGTGGCGATAACCAGCCGCACCGTCCTGCCTCCGCTGGAAGTGGAAGTAGTAGCGGGTGACTCGCATCATGTACTCCGGCCCGGCAGCAATTCCGTGCGTGTGGATTTACAGCCCGGCGATCCACCTCAGCCTGCCCCTGAGACGACCGCCCCGGCCGATACCGAGACTGCAGCCAGCGTCACCAGTAACGCTTCGGAGCGCGTGCAGATGTCCGCCAACGCATCCGCAATCGTGACCAGCCCGGTGAAGCCCAGCTATCCGCTCCTGGCGCGGCAGATGAAGGTGCAGGGTTCTGTAATTCTGAAAGCGTTGATCGGCAGGGATGGAATCATCCAGAATTTGCGAGTGGTGAGTGGGCCACACATCCTGGCTTCCGCCGCTCAGGACGCCGTCCGGCAATGGCACTTCAAACCCCACCTGCAGGGCAGTGAAGCTGTCGAAACCGAGGCCAAGATCACGGTGAACTTCACCATTTCGACCAACTGATCCGGGCTCCCGCCGCGATTCGTCCTTAAGCCTCAGGTCCTGGGTCTTAGGTCTCAGGCAAACCCGAAGACCGAAGACCTAACACCCATGACCTAAGACCGACTTCACAATCTTGCAGCCTAAAAAATACGAACGCCCCGATCTCTTGCGAGATCAGGGCGCCCGGGCAGCCCTCCCCCAGAACTGCTCGACTGTGAAACTACACTTTCGACGAAATTCTGAAAATGGCACTCTGGTGCCATCCCCCGGGCTCCAAAGTGCTACCCCCTGTGCGTTTTAGCCGGCTTCACGACGGTGCTCCCAGCGGTGCCGACGCTTAAGTTAGAGAGCTTCTTCGCCGATGGACAGACTAGCCATCAGCATCGGCCATCGGCCTTATGCCAGCGTTCAAAGATCCCAGGATTTACCGTGACATCCTCGACGAACTGCAAATCGGGGTCAGTGTTCTCGATCTGGAACGGAAAATTGTTTTCTGGAGCGATGGAGCCGAACAGATCACGGGTTACTCGCGAATCGATGTTCTCGGGCACTCCTGCGCGGAGAATATTCTTCTCCATTGCAACGAAAAAAGCTGTGAAATGTGCACCGGACGATGCCCTTTGGCCGCCGCATTCCATGATGCTGTCCCCGTGGAAGCGATGAGCTTTATCCATCACCGGTCCGGACACTGGGCCCCGGTTCACACTTGGGCAATCCCGCTGCGCGATGACCATGGCTCGATCATCGGCATGATCCAGACCTTTGAAAGCGAGTTTGCGGGAAACGGCCCCAGCCCGAACGACCGGAGCATGAAAGAGCGTGGCTGCCTGGACCGCGCGACCGAATTACCCAATCACGCCGTGATGCAGTCGCGCCTGCGGGAAATGCTCGGGACGTTCGCAGAACTCCGAATTCCCCTAGGCGTGGTTTGTCTGGAGGTCCATGAACTCAGCCAATTCCGCGCGCGCTACGGACAGGAAGCGGCTGCGTCCATATTGCGGGTATTGGCTCGCACATTGAGGAACTCGATTTGGCCGACGGACTATGTCGGACGGTGGACTGAGAACCGGTTTCTGGTGATTTTGAGCGGTTGTTCGGAAGATGCTTTGCGAGCGGTGAGCGAACGCATGTTGAAGATGACCACCAGCGCCACCATCGAGTGGTGGGGAGAGGAATTGTCGGTGGCGATTCTGATCGCGAGCGCCGCGGCTGTCGCAGGCGATACCGTCGAATCGTTGTTGCTGCGAGCCGAAGACGCGCTCAAAGGAAAGCTCGTCGCGCCGGGTGACCACCGCGTCGTGGCGGCCGATCCGCCGTCGAGGCGTTGAGTCTCGCGAGTGAACCATGTTTGCGATTATTGGCATTGTCGTGGTTTTCGGCTGCGTGGTGGGCGGCTATCTGATGGAGCACGGCAACCTCCGCGTGCTGATTCAGCCGGCCGAGCTCCTTACCATCGGCGGAGCCGCCATTGGCACCGTTCTGATCGCCAATCCACTTCATATCCTTAAGCAGATTGCCGCGGGAATCGGTGGCGTCTTTGGTGGATCCAAATACACCAAGCAGGCCTACATCGATTCCCTGAAGATGATGTACGAATTGCTGAACAAAGCCCGGAAAGATGGCTTGATGGCGCTCGAGAACGATGTCGAAGAGCCGGACAAAAGCCCCATCTTCTCCAAGGGGCCTGCGGTTCTCAAAAACCATCACGCCCGCGACTTTGTCTGTGACTCATTGCGCATGGCCATTACCGGCGTGGACGCTTTCGATCTTGACCAGGTGCTGGACCTGGATCTCGAGGTTCACCACCATGACGGCGAGCAGCCCACCTCAGCCCTTACCAGCGTGGCTGATTCCTTGCCGGGTCTCGGCATTGTCGCTGCGGTTCTCGGCATCGTCATCACCATGAGCGCAATGGGCGGCCCTCCGGAAGAGATCGGGAAAAAGGTAGCGGCGGCGCTGGTCGGCACTTTTCTCGGAATTTTGCTCTGCTACGGCCTCGTTGGCCCCATCGCCTCCAACATGGTCAAAATTGCCGGTGACGAGCATGCCTATCTCTACGTCTTGCGCGTCCTGATTGTTTCTTTCCTGAAAGGGACCGCGCCCATCATGGCCGTAGAAGTGGCGAGGCGCGCCGTGCCTGGCCATGTGCGGCCATCCTTCAGAGAAGTAGAAGCGGCGTGCCGCAACCGGACGGCCACGGACGACACTGCGGCCACTGCTGACGCTGCGGCCGCATCTGGATAAAACGTGCGGGTAGGAATTTTATGGACAAGACACGTCCCATCATCATCCTGAAGAAAAAAGGCGGGCACGGCGGCCATCATGGCGGAGCCTGGAAGGTCGCCTACGCCGATTTCGTCACCGCGATGATGTCTCTGTTCATCGTCTTGTGGCTGCTCAGTTCCAGCAAGAAGGTGCAGGAGGCAGTAGGCGGCTACTTCAAAGATCCGACTGGCACCTCCGCGAAGATAGGTTCAAGCCTCGCCGGCTCCGGCGAAAATTTCACTCTCACCCGGGACAACATGCCCAAGCTCAAGGATCAACTGGAACAAAAGATCCGCCAGATGGCTGACTTCGATAAGCTCCAGAGCCACATCGAGATGACCGTCACCAGCGAGGGATTGCGCATCGAACTGATGGAGTCTGTTTCCGGAACATTTTTCGACAGCGGAAAACCGGAACTCAACACCGACGGCCGCGACTTGCTGATCAGCCTGGCGCAGGAACTGGGCAAGCTTCCCAACAAGATTTCCATCGAAGGCCATACCGACTCCAAGCCCTATGCCGCAACCGGAAACTACAGCAACTGGGAGCTTTCGAGCGACCGTGCCAACGCTGCGCGTCGCCTGATGCAGGCCAACGGAGTAGGCACGGACCAGGTCACCCAGGTCCGCGGCTTTGCCGATCAACGTCTTCGCAAGCCCGAGGATCCCTTCGACCCTTCGAACCGCCGCATTTCGCTGATCGTGCAATACATCGTGAAAAACAACGACGAAGAAGATGCCAAGCCCTCCGCCGGAAGCGAACCAAAAAAATCAGAGGAAAACAACTCTGCCGCGTCGCAGCCGAATCAGACCAAGCCAGAATGATTGCTCTCCTGGATCTTGAACTAACTTTACAAGCTCTCCGCGCTCCTGCAACTCGCCCTGTATAATCGCCGCTTTGATCTTCCCTTAGGAGCTCTTTCATGAAGAAGTTCGCCCGTCTGGTGTGCCTTCTGTTGGTGATGGCGCCGGTTGTAACTTTGTGGTCGCAGGACAGAGACAAAGAAAAAGTCGATCTGGAGACCATTACCCGTATCCGCTACGAAGGCTTCCACAATTCCAAGGTCATGGACTACGCCACTGGTCTGATGGACTCGATCGGCGAGCGACTCACCGGTTCCCCTAACATGAAGCGCGCCAACGCGTGGACGCGCGACCAGCTCACGGCGATGGGTCTCTCCAACGCGCATCTCGAGCCCTGGGGACCATTCGGCCGCGGCTGGGCCAACCAGTACGTCAACGTGCGCATGACGTCGCCCGACGTCGTTACCCTGCTCGCCTATCCGAAAGCATGGACTCCTGGCACCAACGGCGTGGTCCAAGGCAAATGCGTCCGCGTCACCATTGACGGCCAGAAGGACTTCGACAAATACAAAGGGAAGCTCGCCGGAACGATTGTGATCTTGGGGGCTGATGTTGATGTAAAGCCCATCACCGAAGCTCCCTACAAACGCATGAGCGACGACGACCTCGCCAAGCTAGCGGAATACCAGACTCAGGGCGAGCATCCCGCCTTCCGTTTTGCCGACTTCGCGAAGCGTCAGCAATTCATCAAGGACCTGAATCAATTCTTCGCCGACGAAAAGGTTCTGGCTGTAATCGATCACAGCCGCATGACCTCAGGCGGTGGTACCGTATTTGTCCAGTCCGGCGGATCCTACAAGACCGGAGAGAACACCACTGTCCCTCAGCTCACCATGGCGCTCGAGCACTGGACGCGCATCGCGCGACTGCTGCAGCAAAAGAAAGATGTTTCTCTGGAGCTGAATGTCACGAACACCTTCTACGACGATGATCCCATGCAGTACGACACCATTGCCGAAATTCCAGGCACCGATAAGAAAGATGAGCTCGTGATGCTGGGCGCACACCTCGATTCCTGGCACGCCGGCACGGGCGCCACCGACAACGGAGCCGGAACCATTGTCATGATGGAGGCAGTTCGGATTCTGAAAGCTCTCGACATCAAGCCCCGCCGCACCATCCGCATCGGCTTATGGAGTGGAGAAGAACAAGGTCTTCTCGGCTCGCAAGGTTACGTGCAAAATCATTTCGGAGCGCGTCCGCCCATGGACGATCCGGGCATGAAAGGCATGCCGACTCTGCTCCGCCGCGAAGCCGGTGACGTTACAGTGAAGCCCGAGCAGGCAAAGGTCTCCGTCTATTTCAATGTCGATAACGGCAGCGGCAAAATTCGCGGCGTGCACCTGCAGGAGAACGAAGCCGTCGCACCCATCTTCGAAGCCTGGATGAAGCCCTTTAACGACCTCGGCATGACCACACTCACCATGCGCGACACGGGAGGGACTGACCATCTCTCCTTCGATGCCGTCGGCATTCCGGGATTCCAGTTCATTCAGGATCCCATCGAATACGAAACCCGCACGCATCACTCGAACATGGATGTCTACGACCGCCTGCAGCCAGACGACCTCAAGCAGATTGCCGTGATCGTCGCCGGCTTCGTCTACGACGCCGCCATGCGGGACCAGATGCTTCCGCGCAAGCCCATCGAAAAAGGTGTGCCCCGAGAGCCGGAGAAAAATTAACCACGCAACTCTTGCACCCAAAGTCAACGCACAAAAGTGTGTAGCAGTTACGCGATGAAAAAAATAGAGCCTCGCTCCAATTCGGAACATTCCACTCTTCCGTTTCGTCAAAACTAAAAAAAGTTGCGCCGACGACCCCTGCGGAGGACTAGAATTGTCTGTTCCTGATAATTATGTCCGTTGCGCCAAAAATCTTGCCTTCATACGACCGAACCCCCGGGCAGATCTTCCCGGAATTTGGAAAGCGAGTATGCCCTCATACGTATCGAAGCCAGCGCCCCCCAACCAGGACAAACGCTGGAAGCTGGTGGATGCGACTATGCGCCGCCAGGGTCAGCAGTCACGTGGGCTGATTGAAACTCTGCACACCGTGCAGGAAGCGTTCGGCTATCTGGATGTCCCCGCCCTGCGTTATGTCGCCATGTCGTTGCGTGTGCCCTTAAGCCGAGCCTACGGCGTCGCCACTTTCTACCATTTCTTTACTCTCAAGCCGGCGGGCGAACACACCTGCGTCGTTTGTATGGGGACGGCGTGCTATATCAAGGGCGCGCCTCAGTTGCTGCGTGCGGTCGAGCACGACTTGGGAATCGTTGCTGGTGAGACTACGCCCGACAAGAAGGTCTCGCTTTTGACGGCGCGCTGCCTCGGATCCTGCGGGCTGGCGCCAGCCGTGGTCTATGACCAGGAAGTCGCCGGGAAGGTGGGTGTTCCCGGGTTGCAACAGCGACTGAAGCAGTGGACGCATCCATGATTACTAGGAACATGACTGTGGAAGAACATGACTCCTGAAGAACTCGATCAGATCGCCGAAACCGAACGCGCCGCGCAAAGCCAATTCCCGCAGCAAGTACGGGTATGTGTCGCGGCCGGCTGTATTTCTTGCCAGAGTCAAAGCGTGAAAGACGCACTGGATCAGGAAGTCGAGCGGCGCGGCACGAAGCAGCAGTGCCGGGTAAAGGGCGTAGGGTGTATGGGATTGTGCGCGGAAGGTCCACTGGTTTCCACCAGCACCGGAGTGCTTTACCAGCATGTGGCGGCGGGCGACGCCGCGGCGGTTCTCGATAGCCTGGAAGGACCGGCTGTCCCCAATTTAGTTTGCCCCACGAATGTCCCCTTCTTTGAGCGGCAGAAAAAAATTGTGCTGGAGAACTGCGGCGTGATCGATCCTGAGCGGATCGAAGACTACATCGCCGTCGAAGGTTACACTGCGCTGATCAAAGCCGTCACCGAAATGTCGCCGCGCGAAGTCATCGAGCAGGTTACCAAGAGCGGCCTGCGCGGCCGTGGCGGCGCGGGTTATCCCACCGGATTGAAGTGGAGCACGGTAGCAAAATCCGTGGGCACGCAGAAATATGTGATCTGCAACGCCGACGAAGGCGATCCCGGTGCTTTCATGGATCGCAGCGTCTTGGAAAGTGACCCGCACCGCGTACTCGAGGGCATGCTGATTGCGGCCTACGCAGTGGGAGCGTCCGAAGGTTATATCTACGTGCGCGCCGAATATCCCCTCGCCATCAAGCGATTGCGCAATGCGATTCGGCAAGCCGAGCGCGCTGGCTTGTTAGGCGCAAACATCTGTGGCACGCGCTTCAGTTTGCGTCTGGACCTGCGGCTGGGCGCGGGCGCATTCGTCTGCGGAGAAGAAACGGCACTGATCGCATCCGTGGAAGGCAAGCGCGGAACTCCCCGCCCGCGCCCACCTTACCCGGCAATGGAAGGCCTCTTCGGCCAGCCCACTCTTATCAACAACGTCGAGACCTACGCGAACATCGCTCCCATTATTCGCAACGGCGGAGACTGGTACGCGGGGATCGGCACTGAGAAAAGTAAGGGCACCAAGGTATTCGCGCTGGCGGGAAGCGTGCAGAACACCGGCCTGGTCGAAGTTCCGATGGGGATTAGCCTGCGTGAGATGGTCTTTGAAATCGGCGGCGGGATTCCGCAAGGCCGCAAGTTCAAAGCCGTGCAGACCGGTGGGCCCTCCGGCGGGTGCCTGCCTGAATCCTGCCTCGACATGCCCGTCGATTATGAATCGCTGGTGCGCGCCGGTTCGATCATGGGCTCGGGCGGAATGATCGTCATGGACGAAACTTCCTGCATGGTGGATGTCGCCAAATATTTTATGGATTTCTGCATGACCGAGTCCTGCGGCAAGTGCATTCCCTGCCGGGTCGGCACCTATCAGATGCACCGCATTCTCACGTCTATCAGCACGATGAGCGCGACCCCGCAGGATATGGCCATGCTGGAGCAACTCTGCGACCTGCTGAAACACACCAGCCTCTGCGGATTAGGGCAGTCGGCGCCCAACCCCGTCGTTAGCACACTGCGTTCGTTTGGCGAGGAGTATCGCGCGCATATCGATGACCATAAATGTCCCGCCGGTGTCTGCGGCCGTCCGGAGAATGGAGATCAGCCATGAGCCCGACCACGAGCGTCAAGACGCTCAAGATCGATGGCCGGGACCTGAGCGGCCGGCAGGACGAGAGCATCATGGATGTGGCCCGCCAGAATGGAATTTTTGTCCCTCACCTCTGTGAGATGGATGGTCTCTCCGATGTTGGCGCTTGCCGCATGTGTCTGGTGGAAGTGAAGGGACAAAACCGCCTGCTCCCGGCCTGTGTGACCGCTGTGGAAGAAGGCATGGAGGTGACCACCAACTCCGAGCGCCTGCAAAAATATCGCAAGATGATCCTGGAGCTGCTTTTCTCCGAACGCAATCACATTTGCTCGGTGTGCGTCTCCAACGGCCATTGTGAAATGCAGATGCTGTCGCAGAGACTGGAGATCACGCACGTCCAATTCCCCTACCGCTATCCGAAAATGGAGGTCGATGCCTCGCACGAACGTTTCGTCATCGATCACAACCGTTGCATTCTATGCACCCGCTGTGTGCGGGTGTGCGATGAAATCGAAGGCGCCCACACCTGGGATGTGATGGGTCGGGGCATCGACGCCAAAGTGATCACCGACTTGAACGAACCGTGGGGCCTCTCGGAAACCTGCACCAGTTGCGGAAAGTGTGTGCACGTCTGTCCCACGGGCGCTCTGTTTGAAAAAGGCCGTTCCGTGGCCGAGATGCTGAAGCGCAGGCAGTTTCTGCCTTATCTCACGTTGATGCGGGAAGAAAACGAATGAGTGGTTGGAATGGATAAAAAGCGCCTGGCAACGGTTTGGTTGGATGGCTGTTCCGGCTGTCACATGTCTTTCCTCGACATGGACGAGCGCCTGCTCGCGTTGGCCCGCCTGGTCGATCTGGTCTACAGCCCGCTGGTCGATGCAAAAGAATTTCCCGAGAATGTCGACCTTACACTAGTAGAAGGCGCAGTAAGCAGCGAAGAAGATCTGCACAAGATTCAGCTCGTGCGCCAGCGCACGAAGACTCTGGTTTCGCTCGGCGATTGCGCTGTTACCGCAAACGTTCCCGGCATGAGAAATTCTTTTGGCGTGAAAGCCGTGTATGACCGCGCTTACCGGGAGAACGTCACCTTCGATCCGGGAATCCCCGACCAGGTGGTGCCGGCGCTGCTACCGTACTCGCGGCCAGTTCATGAAATCGTGGCGGTCGATGTCTTTGTCCCCGGCTGTCCTCCGTCCGCCGACACAATTTTTTACGTACTCACGGAGTTGCTGGAAGGCCGGCAGCCCGACGTGAGCCTGAAAACGCGCTTTGGATCGTAACAGTTTTAGCAGGTAATTCGTTTGAGATTGTGGGTGAAGCAGTGAAGCAGGGCAAGACCATTATCATCGACCCCGTGACCCGAATCGAGGGTCATTCCAAAATCACTCTGCACCTCGATGAAGATGGAGCCGTCGAGGAGGCTCGTTTTCACGTCACGCAATTCCGCGGCTTCGAAAAGTTTTGCGAAGGCCGTCCCTTCTACGAGATGCCCTCCCTGATGGCGCGCATCTGTGGCATCTGCCCTGTCAGCCACCTCATCGCATCGGCTAAAGCATGCGATGCACTGCTGGCGGTCACCATCCCGCCGACCGCTGAAAAGCTTCGCCGCATCTTCGGACTGGCCCAAGTCGTGCAATCCCATGCGCTGAGCCTATTCCATCTTTCCTCTCCCGACTTGTTACTCGGCATGGACGCCGACCCTGCCAAGAGCAACCTGTTCGGTGTAGCCGAGAAGAATCCGGAGGCGGCCCGCGACGGAATCCGGTTACGCCAATTCGGACAGGAGATCATCGAGCGGCTGGGCGGAAAGCGCATCCATCCTGCATGGATCGTTCCGGGCGGCGTCAGCGAGCCATTGAGCGAAGTGAACCGCGACGCCATCCTCTCCGCTATCCCGGACGCGCTCCGCATTGTCGAGCGCACCCTGGAATGGTTCAAAGGGAGAATGGAAAACTTCCGCGAAGAAATTGCCAGCTTCGGAAATTTCCCCACGATGTTCATGGGCATCGTGAAGGAAGATAACGGCCTCACCTTCTACGACGGAAAGCTCCGTATCATCGATGCCTCCGGCAAGGTCGTGGCCGACGCTCTCGATCCCAAGCGTTACTTCGACTACATCGGGGAAAAGGTCGAGCCCTGGAGCTATCTGAAGTCGACCTACTACAAGCCCGTGGGATTTCCCGATGGTATCTACCGCGTCGGGCCGCTGGCACGATTAAATGTGGCCGACCGCTGTGGCACGCCGCGCGCCGATCAGGAACTGGCCGAGTTCCACGAGCTGCAGCGCACCGCCGTGCTGAGTTCATTCCACTATCACCACGCCCGGCTGGTTGAAATGCTCTATTGCGTGGAGCGCATGGAGCAGGTGCTGAACGATTCCGAAATTCTTTCCAAGCGCGTGCGCGCGGTGGCTCGGCCCAACGCGCTCGAAGGCGTGGGTGCCTGCGAAGCTCCACGTGGAACGCTCTTCCACCATTACAAGATTGACGAACAGGGCTTGATTCGCTGGTGCAATCTCGTCATCGCTACCGGACACAACAATCTTGCGATGAACCGCAGCATTCTGCAGGTAGCCAAGCATTTCGTCCGCGGCAATCATCTGACTCCCGGAATGCTGAACCGCGTAGAGGCGGTGATTCGCACTTACGATCCTTGTCTGAGCTGCTCCACCCATGCGCTAGGCGAGATGGCGCTTCGCATCGAACTGCTCAGCCCCAGCGGCGAACTATTGGACCAGGTTGAGCGAGCCGGGTAACGCAGACCAGGGAACGCGCGGCTGAATTCGCCAACCAAAATGGCTCGTGTACTCATTGTCGCGTACGGCAATCCGCTGCGCAGCGACGACGGCGTCGGCTGGATTATCGCCGAAGAACTGCGCTCAAGGTTGGCATCACCGGAAGTGG
Organism: uncultured Acidobacteriaceae bacterium; assembly: GCA_963773675.1. Lineage (GTDB taxonomy): Bacteria > Acidobacteriota > Terriglobia > Terriglobales > Acidobacteriaceae > Sulfotelmatobacter. The sequence continues at coordinate 94,568 of CAVZCG010000003.1, read as the reverse complement.
AGATCGTGCGACTTCAACAACTCCTGCCCGAAGTTGCGGAATCCGTCAGCCGCACCGAAACTGTAATTTTTGTAGACGCAAGCCGGGACGGTGAGCCCGGCGGGATACGCTGCCAGCCCGTCGCTCCGCCTCCGGCGAGAGTCCAATTCTCCCATCAACTCTCTCCCGCCGAAGTCCTCGGCCTCGCCTGCCAGCTGTATGGCGACACGCCGCGAGCCTTCTGCGTAACTCTTGCCGGAGAATCCTTTGAGCACGGCGAAGGACTATCGCAGAAAGTGGCTGCCCGCTTGCCGCTCCTGGTCGCTGAGGTGGAGAAACTGACGAAGCAGATCCTATCCGGACCGGCGGCCCCTTCCCAGACGAAGCCGCATCCTGAAGGCGTTCAGACAGGCACATCGTGACCGCGAATTCACCATGAGAGCAAGTACGCTGGATTTCACTTCAATGCTGCGCAGTCACCTTGCTTGCCGCCTGCTGAAAATAGCTTACCGTGCGGCGGCCTCCTTCGTTCAGCGCAATCTGCGGCGTCCATCCGAGTATTCGTTCTGCCTTGCGTATATCGAGGTAAATCTTTTCAATTTCGCCCGGCCGTCTCGCGACGTACTGTGCTCTTAGATCGCCCTTGCCAAGTCGATCGCGGATCACGTCGAAAACCTGTTGGTCACTCGTTTCCAACCCGCTGGCAATGTTAAAGATCTCGCCATCTCCCCGCTCGAGAGCCGCAAGATTCGCCCGAACCACGTCTTCGATGAAGATGTAGTCTCGCGTCTTACTACCATCCCCATAAATCACCGGCTGAATTCCCGCCAACATCTGCTCGCAAAAAATCGCAAAGACGCCCGCTTCTCCATGGGAACTCTGTCTCGGCCCGTAAACATTTCCGTAACGCAAAACGACGTAGTTGAGCCCGTACAAAAAGCGGTAGGTAAAAAGATAGTGCTCGACCGTATGCTTGCTGATCCCGTACGGAGTAATCGGATTGACGGGGTCGTCTTCCAGAACCGGAAGCCGCTTGGGCTCGCCGTACGCCGCGCCCCCCGTAGAAATGTAGATCACTCGCTTACAGCCATGGGCAACCGCCGCCTGCAATATGTTGAGGGAGCCAAGAATATTCACCGAGGCATCGAAGAGCGGTTCGCGAACGCCACGGCGCACGTCCATTTGCGCCGCGTGATGATTGACCACCTCCGGTCGCTCCGTTTCGAAAACGGAATTCACAAACTCCGCGTCCTGTACGTCGCCCAGATAAAAACGTGCCTTGGGATTGAGATTATCCCTCGACCCACGCGACAAATCATCGATAATCGCCACGTCATGTCCGGCAGCGATATACCCATCCGCGACGTGGGAGCAAATAAATCCAGCCCCGCCAGTTACCAGTATGCGCACAGAGATTCAGATCCTTTCAGAGACGGTAGACAGGTGAACACCTTTCTAAGAGATAACCGCTGAATGTCTCTCGCGATAATGAAGCCCGTCGCTCAGGGTCGACTTAAGCATACATCACCTGCATTCGTTCGTCGCGGATTGTCCTCTGCCACGTGGAAGATCAGCGGGCAGGCCACATTGTTCCTTGATTCACGGAGCCAGCGATCTACCAGCCCTTTCATCGTGGCTCAAGTGTCGCGCTAAGCGGACCGTCAACCGAGTGCTATCGGAAATCAGCGGGCAGGTGATTCGGCATCGCTAAACGCGGATATCGCGCGCAACACCCTGATCCACTCCGCATTGCCAAGTCACTCCAAGGATAGAGACTGGGTACGCGATGAGCGCGATAAGCTTTTTGCGTCACGGGAAAATTGGCGCGATTTTCATTGCTGCCATGTCACTCCAGGATAAAGGCTTGGTATGCGGTAGCCCCGATACGCGCCGATGCCCAAACCACCCGCGATGTCCATTTCCCAGACAATCTGGGGAGTATCAGTTTGGGTCGCTTCTATGACTACCGACCCCGGAAAGTCGGATGGCGCGCTACTATCAAACTCAACATCACCGTTACTCAAAACATCGATACTTCCTCCCCAAAAGGAAAAGAAGCCTGGGAGATACTGCCACTGCAAGCTGGCAACATTTGTGCTCTCGTCTATCTGGAATATCGTGGCGCGCGTATAGCAATTCGGCGCCGGCGGTGCGGGTGGTCCACAGGGCAGTCCATCGGAGAGAATCCGAGCGTTTCCGTCGTCGTAGACAGCGATCGTCGTCTGGGAACCATTGACGCTCAAAATATTGGGATAATGTTGTGCATAGAACCAATCGCTCGAATTACCAGCCAACAGTGTGAAGTCTCCATCTTGTCCCAGCCTCCACAAAACATTCCCTGAGCCGGTCCCGTTTGCGTAGTCAAGCTTCAGGATCCAGCTTTGGTTACGCATTGAGACGAGCAGATTGCCGTCAGCCGTGTAAACGAGCGCATTACTGTGCGTCCAATCGGGCAATCCAAAATAAGGGTAACGATTAACGTCCAGGTGATCGAAGGACGACCACGCCCACGCCACGTTCCCGTTCAAATCGATGTCAACGACAGCGTCACCAACAACCTGGGTGGTTCCAGGGTAACCGGGCAAATCAGTGAAGCTTTTCGCTATCTCAGAAAGCGCGATCCAGTGACCATTGGGCAATACTAATACGTCATGGTGGAATGGGTTCCCGCCGTTCAGTCCTAGCGGCGGTGGGATAGTAAAGTCATAGAGATTGGCCTGAAGCGATTGATTCACTTCAGTAAACGAAACATCGCGAATAACGTTGCATGCAAGGTCGACTTCCTGTAAATCCGTAGGACGAACGATGATGAAGTGCCCGTTTGGTAAGGGCTTGACCGGTTCCGCGTTTCCGGGGCAATACCAGATGACATTGCCCTGAAGATCGGCAACGACGGATTGCGGGCCATCAGTGGTAAGACTAAGCAATTCCACGCCCGGGGAAGGGGTAAGTCCTGGGTTGGGCATCGTGACACTGAGGCTGGGAAACTGCGGTGACGAGGACGCGGCGGGAGTTTGCGTAACTGGCAGTGGCCCGGTTTTGAAAGTCAGGTCCCCGCTGCTGAAGGTGTTCGTGCTGTCCGGGCATTGAGCTTGTGCCACCGCTTGCATGTGGTAGGTAGTTGCCGCTTTCATTCCCGCAACCAGGATCCTGGTTGTCTGAGAAGCGGCGGAGGCGGGATACCACGCCGTATTTCTTCCGTACGACGTATCCGGACCAAACTGTACCATCACTTGCCCCGCACATCCCAGCGCGGTCGTCACCGTGTATTGCGCCACCAAAGGATTCTGAGTGGCCGCAACTGCTGTTGCCGCAAACCCCGGCGGATCGTTAAAATGTCCGCCTCCGCAGGCAAACGTAAAGGCACATATGGTGAAAATGGCAGACAAAAGGTATGGCTGTAGCGGCGCCGGGTGTCTCATTGTTCTGGTTGTCTCCTCTGGGGCGAAAAAGTTGCCAAGTATGAACGGCACCCTCACGAATCAGGCAAGCTTTATCTGTGCCGGGAATCATACCTGAAAAGAGGAAAACGCAAAATGATAATTTGTAAAACGCACACGCTCATTGTTTCCAAACTTGACACAACTGATTCCCATCGGCGTAACCAAGGTTAAGAGCCTAAAAACACCAGTTTGCTGTGAACCACAGAAGAAGGACATGCTGACCTCCGTCCATCCATTCGCCGCAATACACTGCGGCTATAGCAAATTGCAGAAATCCCGTCCCTCTCCCTGCGACACACTTTAAAGGGGCACGGGTATTGTTCGAAGGCATCGACAAATTTCCGTACACCCCTTGCCGGGAAAGTAAAGGTTGCGTAACCTTATGACGGTCGAGTCCCAATTTTCAAGAACACCGGCTTCGTCAGTCATCGTAAGCCCGGCGGGATGGCTAGAATCACCACGTTGGAGCCTACACTTTCCGAACTATAGGACTGTTGAATTGATCATGCCAAAGTCGCAGCTGCTCGTGTTGTTCATCGTTCTCACCGCTGCGGTGGGTTTTTCGCAGTCCGCTAGTGATCCTTTATCTGAGGGCACATCGTCTCAGGATACGTCGTCTCAAGGAGGATCCCTGGATTGTTCCGATCCGACCATCGCCAGCACTCCGCTATGCAGTTCTGCGCTGCAGCAAAGATCCAGTAGTATTCAAGGAAACGCTGGATCGTCTCTCCCCATGCGCGTGCCGGTCTTGGCAACACCTTACGGTTTCAGTCCGGACCAGTACACTCCGAGCAGGGCTCCACTCAATCCCTCGCAAGTTTGGCACCGCCCGGTGCCGACCCGACCGGAAACCGAATTCGAACAGATGGTAGCCGACTCGGTTGGACGGCCACTCCCGTTGTTCGGCCAGTCTTTGTTCGTCCAGGCTCCCAGTACGTTCTCTCCGGTCGATTTCATGCAGGTTCCGAGCGACTACATCATCGGTCCGGGCGACGAACTACAGATAAGGGTTTGGGGCCAAGTGGAAGCCAACTTGCGGGTCCTCGTGGATCGGTCTGGCCAAATTTACATCCCGCAGGTTGGACAGATATCCGTCGCAGGCATCCACTACGGGGATCTGGAACAACACCTGAAAAGTGAGATTTCGAAGATATTTAAGAACTTCAATGTCACCGCAAGCATCGGCCGGCTTCGATCTATCCAAATAATCGTTGTCGGCAATGCTCGTTATCCCGGCACCTACACGATCAGCTCGCTGAGCACGCTCGTTAATGCGATTTTCGCTTCTGGCGGACCCACCCCCCAGGGCTCGTTGCGGCACGTCCAGGTCCGCCGCGATGGCGCCACCGTCACCGATTTCGATTTCTATGACCTTCTGATCAAAGGCGACAAGTCTAAGGATGTCCGTCTGCTGCCCGGCGATGTCCTTTACATTCCTCACGTTGGCCCCTTGGTCGCGATCTCGGGTTCCGTGAATTCGCCTGCCATCTACGAAATGAAGGACAGTTCCACTCTGAACGATTTGATTGAGATAGCCGGCGACCTGAGCACTGTCGCCGACACGAATAAGATCACCATCGATCGCTTCGTGGAGCACCAGGCGCGCAAGACTCTGGAGTTTCCCTACGATGTGCAGTCCCGTGCTCTGCCACTCCAAGATGGGGATATCGTCCGCGTGTTTTCCATCGTTCCGCGTTTCGAAGATACGGTAACCTTGCGCGGCAATGTTGCCAACCCCGGGCGTTATCCCTGGAAGCCGGGCATGCGCATCAGCGATCTGATTCCTGACGCGCAGGCTTTACTCACACGCCGCTACTGGCGCAATCGCGCTGCCATCGTCAATGGCCGCGCGACCGAATATCCGGTTCAGGCGCCACCTCCCCAGACGAAGAACAACCGCTCCACAGCGAGTCAGCAGCCGTCCGATGGAACCGTGTCCAACGGCACGGCAACTTCAGGCGTTCCGGAATCAACTCAGAATCCCAATTTTCCGCAAACCTTACCCGATGCAGCGGGTTCCTCAAATCTGGCGGATGCCATCTACGCTCAGAACGAGCAAAACCCATCCGAAGTCGATACTTCGAACGGCAATCCTCCCTCGGGGAGTCAACCGCCCTCTCAGGCCACCAGCAGCAATCCCAACAATCCCAACCCGAACACCGTCAAGGACATTGCCGAGGATGTGCGCCGCTACGCCCCCGAGATCAACTGGGACTACGCCATTATCCAGCGCGTCAATCCTATCGATCTCTCCTCGAAGCTTGTGTGGATGAGCCCGCGCAAGGCGATCCTGGAACACGATGAAGCCAGTAACTTGGAATTGCAGCCTGGCGATATCATAACGATATTCTCTCAGCGCGATATCACCGTTCCGCAAACTGAACGCTCTCAGTATGTGATCGTCGAAGGCGAAGTGCGGCGTCCGGGCGTTTATAAACTCGAAACCAATGAAACCCTCCGGTCCGTTCTGCAACGCGCGGGCGGCCTGACTCCCAACGCCTATGTTTACGGTTCTCAATTAACTCGCGAAAGTGCTCGGGTCGACCAACAAAAGAGTCTGGACCAATTGGCCAACACCATGGAGGTACAAATCCGGCAGTCGGCCGTTTCGGTCGCGGCTTCTGCCAGCCCCGGGGAACTACCGCAATTGTTGGCGGCACAACAAGCCATCATCGACCAACTCCGTGGCACGCACGCCAGTGGACGCGTTGCGCTCCCCGTCAAACCCAAAGACAATAGCCTCACCGATTTTCCCGACATGGTGATGGAAGACAGTGACCGTTTTACCGTTCCTCATACTCCTTCCACCGTGTCCGTAGTGGGAGACGTGTACAATCCGGGATCGTTCATTTACGAGCCTCGCAGTACGGCCGGAGCGTATCTCGAAATCGCCGGCAAGGGAAAACCTCAGTCGGACATGCACCATGCCTTCGTCCTGCGTGCAAACGGCGTTGTAGTCGCAGCCAATAATGTCAACGGCCTTTTCACTGGAACAAAATTCGATCGTCTCCGGATGTACCCGGGGGATCAGATCGTTGTCCCTTACAAACTTCCCACCGGAGCCTTCATACGCGGGCTGCGCGACTGGACCCAGATTACTTCGCAACTGGCAATCACTGGCGCGGCGTTGGCGATCGTTGCGCCGTGATTTATGCTGACCAGCGGTGGATCGGCGATCATGGCATCGGTCGTTTTGCGCGACACGTGCTAGCCGGTCTCGATTATCATCCCATCGCGCTAACGTCGCATCCAGCCGCGCCATTGGATGCCTGGCGTCTCGCTCGCGCTCTCGGCAAGCTGACCCACAAAGATCTCTTCTTTTCGCCGGGATACAATTCGCCGCTCTTCTGTCCCTCACGCTTCGTCTTCACCATTCACGACCTAAGTCACATTTATTGTCCCGAGAACAGCAGGCCGCTTATCCGGCTGTATTACGCGACACTGATGAAGCGGGCTTGTCATCGCGCCTTCCGCATCCTTACGGTCTCGGAATTTACACGTATGCAGATCGTCGCGTGGTCGGGCGTGTCGGCAGAAAAGGTTTTCAACGTTGGGTGCGGGGTTGATCCTGCGTATCGGCCCGCAGGGAACTCCTACGATCTACAATTCCCCTACCTTTTGTGCGTAAGTAATCGCAAGCGACATAAGAACGAGTTCCGCGTGGTGGAAGCTTTCGCCGGAGCTGACCTCCATACCGGGATGCATCTAGTGTTCACGGGCGCGCGCACGGCGGAGCTTGCCGAATTCATTGAACGTTTCCAAATAACCAAACGAGTGTATTTCGCCGGTGCGGTTCCAGAAACAAAGCTGCCTTCGCTTTATCGCGGTGCCCAGGCGCTGGTATTCCCTTCTCTTTATGAGGGATTTGGGCTTCCGATCCTGGAAGCGATGGCTTGCGGAACGCCTGTGGTCACGGCAAACGTTACAGCCATGCCAGAGGTTGCAGGAGGTGCCGCTCTACTTGTGGACCCAACTTCCGTTAAGCTAATCGCGAGGGCAATGGAGCAAATTGTGAGCGATACCTCCTTGCGCCAGCAGTTACGACATAAGGGCCTGGCTCGGTCTGCTGAATTCTCATGGGCGAGCACGGCTGCCAGAGCGCACGAGTTGATTAGTGAGCACGGATACGCGGTCTGACAGGAAAAGGAACGAACTGCCCCTTTAAATCATGAAAATGCGTGCCGATTGCGCCCAATTCTCTCATTAACACTTTGACATAGAGGAAAAATGTCTCTAACTTTAGGTCTTTGCTATAGACAAATCCATGGGATTTTGCAGGCGAGATACAATTCGCTTGGAAATGGAATTCACTTTCGCTGGGAGTTCTATCTTGAGAATCTTCAGACCGCGGTGCGTTTGCGTGGCAATTTCGATCCTCGGAATGATCCCGCCATTGAGCGGACAACAGTCGAAAGTTGTGTCGCTGGGGCCAGTATCTCCACAGATTGCTGCGGCCCAGAAGGTCAATCAGACCGTATCCGATGGCGTCAGGGAGTGGCCCTTGTACCAGATTCGCAGCCTCAACGGTGCAATGAACGCTGGGCTGTGCGGTTTGTCCGACCGGCCAGCCTGGTGCCGCGGATCGGAAATAGGAGCCTGGACGAATAGCGCGATTGCTGTAATCGGTTGCGGCGAGGTTTACATTCCAGCCGGAACCTACACGCAAACGACCAGCATCTTAAAGCCGCGTTGTGTCAAGCTTCATGGAGCTTCAGCTGACAGTACGTTTCTGCAATGGACGCCCACTCATGGCGCAGCAATTATTATGGGAGATGCTATGGGTTCAGCAGGATTCGCAGGGGAGGGTGCGTTGGAAGATTTGTCCCTGGTCGGCCCCGGTGCAAGTACCACGACTTGCGGCATTTACATCGGCGGATCAGACGGTACGGGGTGCGCTCCTCCAACTTCCATTGACCCCAAGACGAATTTAGACGACCACGACAATATCAATCGAGTCAGATTTTCCAAATTCTCCGCGGCGGGCGCGTTCGGCGTGGGAATTCAGTGGGGCAACAACGCTTGGGTAAATACCATCTTTGAAAGTGACATCTCTTTCAATGGAACTGGAGTCTATGTACCTGCCACGACTTTCCAAACAGGCGAAAACCTCACAATTCTCAATAGCGTGATTCAAGCCAATGTCAGCGCTGGGCTTAAGATTGATACTGGGAAAAATATCAATGTCAATCTCGTCAATACTTCTCTCGACTATAACGGATCTTGGGCGGTGCAGAATGGAACAGCCCGGTCACAGAATGCGGTAAGTCTGGTCAATTGCTATATCGCGCAGCGGAGTCGTTGGTTGCAAAATTACGGCTACATGAACCTCACGGGAGTTTACGCCAACGACGGGGCCGACTCGGGGATCTTGGGATATTTAATCGACAATGAGGCCGCGTTTTTTACTGCCCTCGGAGGGCAATTCTTCAATAATGGAACCGGATCGATCCTGAATCCAGATGGGGTTCCGAGTACATGGATCTCGCCACTGGTCACTAGCCCCGGCGCGAGTGGCTTTACTCCTACCCAGACTTACATCGATCGTCTCGGAGACCTCGCTACGAATTCCTTATACACAAGCCACTTCAACCAATATGCCGCGAACCAAGTGGCAGGAATATCAGCCTGTTCATCCGGCACGCAGACTGTTGCCTTTCCTTCAACGTACGGTTCCCCGCCAGCAGTTTTGTTGTTTGACGAAACGACCAAAGGCGGCATCAGCATGACCGGGAAAGGAACTTGGGGCTTTATTGTTTCCTGTACAGGAGCCTCGGATGTGTTCGATTGGATTGCAATCGGAAATCCTGACTAGAGAGCAGACAGGAAAGACTTTAGCGATCGAGTTCCACGGATCGCGACTGCTCTCTCATTGAGGGCGCAAGTCATTTGCACGGGAGCGCGGGCAAGAATGAAATTCGCTGCAATTCTTCCGTTAGCGCTTATTCTCTCGACAGAACTGAAGCATCCTCACGGAGCATTTATAATTATCTTCGGCATTCGTTCTTGGGGGGCGCAGTATGAGCACCAATGGGAAGGTAGGGCCCTTGTTCGGCAGCACTGGCGGATCGCATCCTCTAGCCAGGTTCACCGACCAGCGAGAAACCTACGGACCCCAAGTCGTAGAGCAACTTGTTCGCAGCCTCTCCGACCTCCAGGTCGTGGTTGATTTGGGTGCCGGGTCTGGCAGAGATCTCGAAATTGTCAGACGTCTGCATCCGCACGCGAGACTTATTGCGGTGGAGGGCGGAGCGGAATACGCACAAGCCCTAGCCGGGAAGGCTGATCTGATTCGCGTTGCGAATATTGAGCGCGACAATTTACCACTCGCGGATAATCAGGCCGACCTGATCATTGCGAATCAGGTTCTGGAGCACACTAAGGAGATCTTTTGGATCTTTCACGAGGTGTCACGCTCCCTTAAGATAGGGGGCCACTTTCTGTTTGGCGTTCCTAACATTTGCTCGCTGCATAATCGTTTCCTGCTGCTATTGGGGAGGCAGCCTACGCAGCACAAGGTTTGCTCAGCGCATGTAAGGCCGTTTTCGAAAGGGGACACACTAGATTTTTTGAATGCCTGCTTCCCCGGCGGGTATGAACTCGCACAGTTCCGAGGGGCCCAATTCTATCCTTTTCCAACGCGCTTGTCCCGGTTGCTCGCCAATGCATTCCCGACATTCGCATTTACCATCTTCTTCATGATCCGCAAGGTGGCGGAGTATCGTGGCGAATTTGTCACCTATCCAGGAAGGGCGCAGCTAGAGACTAATTTTTGGACGGGCCACATCCACACAAACTCTCAATACTGGCCGTCGCCCCAAGAGCAAAACAAGGCATTAGGTTCCTCCGTCCGGAACGAGCATGAAGGACCTAACACAACCTGATCGAAAGCTTAGGGCTCGGATCGGGGGATGAATTAGCGGAAACGTTAATAGAATGTCGATAGCGATTATAGTTTTGTGTTAGCAAGCCGAGACAAAAGATCCCTTCGGCTGTCATTCATGTTGAAAAAACTGGAATATATCTGCGCGGTCGGAAGCATCGCCTTGCTCGGCGCGGACCGGATCGACTTGTTGGCAGGGTACGGTCCGTTTAGACTGACTCCATTTCTGCTTTTGGCTTCACTGGCTGTTTTGATTCGGCTCCTGGTCGTGGGATTGGGTGGCAGCGTTCGAGTCGTCACTAACCTGACTTTTCGCCGTCAAATCCCCTACCTTGCTGTGTTAGCAATGTTCTTGATTCTCGCCTTCGCTTCAACCATTTTCGGTTTGAACCCAGAGCGCGGGCTGGTGTCTCTTTTCGATTTGGTGCTTGTGGCCGGATTGGGATATTGCCTTTCGCTAAGGATATTGGTAGAATCTGCCCCAGAAAAGATGATCGTACGCTCCGTCACTTTGGCCGTGATCGTATGGCTGATTTTCTGTATTGGAGGATACATCGCTTGGAGTCATGGCGTGATGCGGGCGCAGGAAGAGGCCGCCTCCTCCATCGAATCTATGTTTGCGCCCACCGCTGCCTTTGGGTTTGCGCCCCGACTATCAGGTTATTGTCTGGATTCAAACCGCGCCGGCTTCATTCTGGTGATGTACCTGGTATTGCTTGATCGATTCGCCGCCAAAACGCGCTACACGCGTTTTCTTCGTTTTGCCATCGGATTTTTTATCCTACTTGCTGTGTCGAGATCCGCCGTGCTGTGCTGGTGCTCCTATTACCTGTTCTCTGCCGCATTCTGGAGGCGCCTTGCGACTCGCCGAGCGGCTTTTAGGCTGGCCGGAGTTGTAATGGCCTGTTTGCTGTTGGGTCTCGCGTATCACAGGGAAATCGGCGATCTATGGGAACTGTGGCAGATATCAGATGTCGTGTCTGACCGGCTCTCGGGCGAGCAAGGGACTTCGGGTGGAGATCACATTCAGTTGATAAACAGGGGTCTTGAGACCTGGTCAAGCTCGGCGCACACAGTAATTGCGGGCATCGGCTTCGCAGGTGCTCCCAGATTCTTGGGCGATTTTTTCGGGGATAATAAATACGGCAACTTTCACTCCTTGTATGTGTCTGTGCTCGCCGAACTCGGGTTGCCTTCGTTCCTTCTTTTAATGATTCTGCTCGGATATCCGATTATTGGGAGAAAAGGCGCAGGGCCGTGCATCGCGGCGATCGCGATCTTTAATGTGGCGCTTCAGTCCTACATGGAACCGATATTTTGGTTAGCTCTCGCCCTGGTGTGGTCATTCGAACTGAAAGGCTGGAGACTCCATAATTTATCTTCAGGCGGTGCTGCTCCACTCTGCGCGCTGTCGGATTAGCGCTCGCGAGGCTGCTCGTTATACATCCTCATATCTTGCCTCCTAACAAGCGTATTCCCGAAGATAGCTTTCCACGACGCGGTCTTCCCGAAACACGCCGAGCCTCGAAGCATCAGGGACTCGATTTTCCCTCCATTTTTGCGACGAGGACAAGGCTAGGTTCATTTTCACCGCCAGCGCGTTCGCATCTCCGGCGGGGAAAAACTCGACTATGCTGGAAAGTTGAGCAATCTCCGGGATACCGCCCGATCGTGCACAGATAAGGCTTTTTCCGGCGTGGAGGCTCTCTACGACAACATACGGCAGGGGCTCAGCCCAGAGCGACGGAACGACTACTGCGTTGACAGAAGAATAGAACTCCGACGAATCAGTAAATCCCAGCCATTCAATCCTAAGATCTGCGTATGTCCTTCTCAAATTCTTGATATAGGCGTCGAGACCCCGGCCCGCTATCTTAAGCTTCCAATTCGGGTGATTCAGCCGCTTGGTAGCTTCGAGAAGCGTTTCAATGCCCTTCTCTCGCTCAACTCTTCCGATGAAGCCAAAAACCAGGTCGCCGGACAACGGCCCAGACTCCACTGTCTGCCAAACTGGCAGCTTGGCAATGCCCTGAATGTTATAAATGACCGTTGAAGGCACATCTTCGAAGTAATGGCGTCTGCGATGTTCGTCTAGAGCGTGTTGGCTGACAGAAACGACGGCGTCAGGTAGTCGAGAAGAGATCCCTTTGTGGAAAGTCAGCAGCTTGCAATCCAAGCATCTTTTCTCGCAGGTGCGGCCATTGCGAAACAGGGTACAGCGGGGGCACATCAGATAATAATCGTGCAGGGTATGCACCAGGCGCACTCCCCTACGCTTAACCTCGCGCCAAGCAGCCAGGGAAAATCCACAGACGTTATGGGTGTTTACGATTTCCGGCTTTTCGGCATCCAAAATCTTGCCAATCCGGCGAGCCGCCACCGGATTCCACATTTCCCGAACGTGCCACGCGAGGCGGTAAAATCTGTTGGGCTTCTCCGCGCGTCCAAACGGCCAATAAAAATTGTCGAGGGGGAGCCTATACACCCGCACACCATTCCTATCCTCTACGATTTCGGTCGATCGCGGGTGCAGACTGACAACCACCACGACATGGCCGCGACGAACCAAAGCTTCCGCCAGTTCAGCTGCCGCCTTTTCGGCACCACCGATAACATGGGGAGGATAAAGCGTGCTAATCATTAGGATTTTCATTTGCCGCACCCCCGCGGCATTCAGGAGGACGCTGTTTTCGAATATCTCCGTGCAGTGCATCCCGGAACCACACTAGGAAGGCGGGACACGAAAATTATGTCGCGATCTATCCGGGAGGGTGCCGGTGTGAGTGGAATTCTGCCGCCAGCCAGCGATCTCAAAGCCTGGCCAGCACGGTGTAGTTGGCCGGCAATCTTGTCGACCTGCTTACCGAGTCGAGCAAGGCACCAGTAAGATTCACAGCACATCGCAAGGGAAACAACCATTTATTCAATCGAAGGCACACACTCAACATGAATTGCGCCCAGTCACCTCCGTCCTCAAGGATCTGCCATTCCGAAAATCCCGCCTCCTTCAACAACTGTTCGAATCCGTACTTCGTGAAACGAAAAAAATCATAGGGCTCTTCATGAAGAGGCCAAAAAAAAGGGCCACTCAGGATCAAGCATCCATTCGGGCGAAGTACCCTTTTACATTCCCCCACCATGACATGGGGATTCGTCAGATGCTCAATAACTTGGGTTGCAAAGACGATGTCCACAGATTGATCTCTGATCGGAAGGCGCAACGCGTCTCCCACAAAGTCCGGCGAAGTGTCGACAACTCCACGATCCATTCCCCAATGCTTAGCCGTGAGAAATAGGTCGCGGTATGGTTTATGTCCGCAACCAATATCGAGTACTCTCGGGCAGTCGCTGCCGATGTGCTCCAGCGCCCTCCTGGCAGCCCACTCGAGATTAGGCCAAAGGTATTTATAGTGCAGATAGTCTTGCTTCCAGATTCTCAAGGTGCGCCGTTGGAGGCGGCCTCTCGCGGACCCTTTTACTTTCGTAGCTTCAGATGATGTATGACTGGCGATTGGTAGATTCATTTCCTGGTATTTCTCGGAAGTGCTAACCACCTTTTACCAGCAGACCGTGTCTTGCCACGCATAGATTTATAGTCTTCTCCGCTCACGTTAGCTTCTCGATTTTACACGGACCGCCACAGAATCGAATCCACAACCTCAGGCGTGAGACTCTGTTGCGGCCTCGGCAGGCTTGCGGAGGACGTAGATCAGGCCAGCCGTGACACCCAGCATCTGCGCACAAGCTCGCGCAGCTAGCAGGACGGGAGAAAGCAGTCCGACCACGGGATCTTTCGATATGGCTCGCAGAGCGAAGGGTAGCGTGCTCACCAGAAAGGCCGCGCACACCAGCAGCGATGCCGATACTTTCGAGCGCACGACCAAATCGAGAAAAATGGCAAGCACAAACGCTGGGGCGAACAGAAGCTGTAGCTTCATCAGCTGCGGCGTGTGGCTATCTTTCAGAGTTTTATTCGGGTTCTTGCGAACCGCTAGCACGCGCCAAAAAGCGAATTTATACTTTTTCTTGAGGTACCTCCAGAGCGTGTCAGGATGCGTATGGTAGACGACCGCCGCGGGAACAAATTTCATCGTCCAGCCGCGCGCAGACATACGGTAGGAGAGTTCCACATCCTCCGCGCAAGCTACCGGGAAACTCGTGTCGTAACCGTTCATTTCCAGGAACCGGTCACGGCGAAAACCCGCTGAATAGGTGTCAATGAAGTCAATCCGAGGAAGCCTTGCCATTCGCCGGTATTTATCTTCGTACTCGATCTGTACGAAACGAGCCGCCAGATGGCTTTGATGAGTCCGATAGACGCCCTTAACTCCGACAACATCTGGAATTTTGAAGGACTCTATCATGGCGCCCAGCCACTCCGGCGTCGGCACGCAGTCATCGTCGGTGAACAGAATGATTGTCCCCCGAGCATCCAGGGCGCCGCGATTGCGCGCAGCTGCGGGCCCGGCCTTCGACTGAGTGATGAGACGAACGCCAAAATAGCAGGAAACAACGTCTGCAGTGTTGTCGGTTGAGCCGTCGTTGACCACCAGAATCTCTGCATCCCGACCTGCCGTCTGCTTCAGGAGCGCATCAAGGCAGTTTCCGATGCGACAAGCACCATTGAATGTTGGAATGACGATCGATACAGACATAATCTCATGGACATCCAGAGTGTGAATGATCGTCGGCGAGTCCCCGCGACTCTCTAGACGGGAACAGCCTTGCGATCATGAAATAAACGAAGCAACCGCTTGTGCAGCACATCGGCAGATGCCTCAAAAGATCCTGCCAGGCGCCTCGGCGCACATGCTTGCCTCCAGTGCTTTCTGACGGCGCGCCTGCCCTCAGTTCCTCCAATGAGAGACGCGACCACACAATTGAGTGGATTCCACCACTTGAATTCGTTCACCAGCCGCAGATATTCGGGTAAATGGATCTCCTTGGGGCAATTGGTTACAAGATCGCTGTTTGGATGCCTGCGGTACAGCACGCCCGGCTCATCGATATTTGCGTAGGCGCCGCGTTCCAGAATTTGGAGACAGAACTTCAAGTCCGCAAGCAAACGATAGCTGGCGTCCGCTTCAACTCCAGCCGCGGCCGAACGCCGGATCATGATATTGGAGGGTCCGCCGATCCCATTCGTCATTCTGCTGAGGCAGAAGTTGATTACTCGGCGTCCCGGATGTGATCCAGGAAACGCAGCCCAGGATCCTTGGACATTAAGATAAGGATCCGTGGGGAGATAGCCACAAGTGACCAGTGCAACATCAGGCCGGGTCTCCAGAACATTTAACTGCTTTCGCAATACTCCTTGAAGTAGCACATCGTCAGCGCAAAGAAACTTGACGTAGCGTCCCCGGGAATTTATTAAGCTGCGATTTCCGTTTTCACGGGATCCCAGATTCGAGGGATTCCGAATGTATCGAATATGTTGGTTCCCAAACGAACGTACGACTTCCTCTGTGTTGTCTTCAGATGCATTGTCCACGATCAGAATCTCGAAATCGTCCAGACCTTGGCGCATGATCGAGGCAATTGCATCCGGCAGAAAGTGTGCCGAATTAAATGTGGGGATCGCGATGGTAAGAAGTGGCTCTTCGCCAACCATATTCGTAAGCTAAAACTATTCTGTGCCCCATGTCCCGGCATACACGGCGCTGGAAGCAATGAGGCCAGAGGAATTCGTATTTTTCTTTACCACCTGTATCATACCAAAGCCGCACTATGAGTGCCGTTTGTCACGAGGGTGCAGGCAGCTCCTGAGGGATACGCCAAAGTATTCAGCACTTTCGAACCTTGTAGGTTGCCCCACTAGTAGGCCAAAATTCGCGAGTCACCAGCTGGCACCATTCCCGTCCCGCCGCAGCGCTCAAGCGCGGTATGTAAAATCTGGCGATCAGCGATTGCAGAAGTCCTCATAGTCCTTGATCTGCGTCCGAGTGAACACCTCCATATCGTCGCCTCGTTTCCAGGCGTGGTACCACGCGATCGTCCACTCGAGCGCTGCCTCGATCCGGAGCCGCGGTTGCCATCCGAGTTCGAGGCGAGCCTTGCTGGCATCCAACCTAAGAATGTGATCCTCGTGCGCGCTTGCAATCGAATCGCGAATCCAGGATGCTCCGTTGCCCCACAACTCAACCAGCTTGGTCGCGATGCGCTCGACCGGCCAGACGTCTTCATCGCCCGGTCCAAAGTTGTAAGCAGAAGCGAACTGTGCATGTTCTGCGAGGAGTTCTTCCGCCAGCATCATGTAACCGTGCAGCGGATCGAGCACGTGTTGCCAAGGACGGATAGCATTCGGGCGCCGAATCAGAACCGGCTGTCCGGAGCTGAACCCGAGAACCAAGTCGGGAATAAGTCTGTCCTCGGACCAGTCACCTCCGCCAATGACATTGCCAGCGCGCGCAGTAGCCACAGCAACACGATGCTCATGCAGGCGATCGAGCGGAAAGAACGAGCTGCGGTATGCCGCGCTGACAATTTCGGCGCAGGCTTTGCTGGATGCATAGGGATCATATCCACCAAGCGGATCCGTCTCGCGATACGGCCAGATCCATTCCTGATTCTGGTAACACTTGTCTGTCGTGACACATACCACGGCGCGCACGGTCGGAGTCTTGCGGATCGCCTCCATCAGATGAACCGTACCCATGACGTTCGTGCCATAGGTACCCAAAGGATCAGCATACGAGCGCCGAACGATCGGCTGTGCCGCTAAATGAAAAACCACCTCGGGCGCAAACTCCGTAATCGCGCGCTCTAGCTTGGCACAATCGCGAACATCGCCGCGAACGTCCTCAATGACGCTACCCACCGATGCCAGGGTGAATAGATTGGGTTCGGTGCACGGGGCGAGGGCGTACCCCCGAACCTGCGCGCCCAACCTACTCAACCACAGCGCGAGCCAACTCCCCTTGAAACCAGTATGCCCGGTCAGGAAAACACGCCGCCCGTGCCAGCTTTTTATAGCGTCTTCCAGAACTCTCTCCCTTCCGCCAGGTCTGCTTCACCCCGCGCTCATCAAGCAGAGTAACAATTGCCAGAATCAACGCTGAGGGAGTGCACGCCTCTGTCTCATCATAAGCTATCACCACAGCAATCCAGCATTAAGCAAACGGCTTGAATGATATGATCTTGATTACTCTCTCGCGAGTTTATGAAGGACAGTACAGCCCAGCTGCGCAGGCAGATTCTCGACCTGACCACTCAATACTGGTTGGAATCATCCCAACCGGGAGATTTTGTGCCTGGGGTGTCGCCAGTTCCCGTGTCCGGCAAGGTGATCGACGCCTCCGACGTGACTGCGGTGGTCGATTCAGCTCTCGACGCCTGGTTTACGACGGGGCGGTTCGGTGAAGCCTTCGAACGAGACTTGGCGCGGTTTGTCGGCGTCCGTTCCGCATCGCTGGTGAATTCGGGCTCTTCGGCCAATCTTATTGCCCTCAGCGCTCTTACCTCGCCGAAACTCGGTGACCGGCGGCTGACCCCAGGCGATGAGGTTATCACTGTCGCCGCAGGTTTTCCGACCACCGTGAACCCGATTTTCCAGAATCGTCTCATCCCTGTTTTCGTGGACGTCACTGTTCCGGGCTATGAGATCGATGTGCGCCAACTCGAGACGGCAGTGAGCGAGCGGACCAGGGCCGTGTTTCTCGCCCATACCCTGGGAAACGTATTTGATCTCGATTCCGTTTGTGCCTTCGCGCAAAGACACCATCTCTGGCTGATCGAAGACTGCTGCGATGCGCTCGGTTCCACCTATAAGGGACGGAAGGTTGGCACTTTTGGCGACATCGCGACTTTGAGCTTTTATCCTGCGCACCACATTACCACCGGAGAAGGCGGAGCCGTCCTCACCGATAAACCCAATCTACAGGTGCTGATTGAGTCTTTTCGTGACTGGGGTCGCGATTGCTGGTGCGACCCTGGCAGGGATAATACGTGCGGCAAGCGTTTTGACTGGCAACTGGGTTCGCTGCCGTGCGGATATGACCACAAGTACATCTACTCGCACATTGGGTACAACTTGAAAGCGACTGATATGCAGGCCGCTCTTGGAGCCTCGCAACTCACCAAGTTGCCCGAATTTATCGCTCGCCGGAGAGCGAACTTTCATCATCTCAAGACGGCCTTGGGCGGACTTAAGGAATACCTGATATTGCCAGAAGCGACTGAGCAGTCCGACCCGTCATGGTTTGGCTTTCCGATTGGCGTGCGTGAAGGTGCCCCATTCCGGCGCGAGGATCTGATTCGCGCGCTAGATGCGAATAAAATCGCCACCCGACTTCTTTTCGGTGGCAATCTTCTGCGGCAGCCCGCCTACCGGGATTGCGAGTATCGCGTCGCTGGAAAGCTCCCTAACACAGACTTTGTGATGAACAATGTGTTTTGGCTTGGCGTATACCCGGGACTGACGCGTCCCATGCTCGACTTCGTGGCCAAGACAATCACTGCATTCGTCGCCCAGTCTGCGGATAGACGGGAAAGGGACAGCCGACACTCGCACAGCTTGGCTAAGTGACAAAGAAACGAAGAGTCTAACCGAGAACCTCATCAACATTCATCGATACGCTGCGCCTCAGGAGCGTGCCAAAGTCTTCGGTACTTTCGAAATAGGCATGTCGCCCACACCAGGCCGCCCAAATTGCCGATGCAACAACTAGCCGCTATCCCCCTCGCCCCGTAGTACCATCCAAAGACCAAGCTGCATGCGGTAACGGTAACCGCTCCGACCATCGACGTGACAAAGAATACCTCTTGTTTATGCGCACGAAGGTAAAAAGCTTCCGAAAAGATAATGACATTCAAAATCATGTAAATCAGCAACAGGGCGAGGGAAACAGGGTCGAGGAGGCGCTGAGCAAACCGCAGATGCTGTAAATTCAGATAAATACATCCGAGCCATGCAATCAGAGCTCCTGCGAGTGAGACAGCGAAGGCTTGCCGGACGGCCTGAAAGAAGGTGTGATCCAAACGCCCATATTCTTTGCGGGCGATCAGGGTTCCAAAGGGCGCAGATTTTGTGCTCACCCAGGAAACAGCAATGTTCTGAATCGCATTTACCAGACTGAGAGACATTCCCATCTGGCCTGCCGCCACCGGGCCGCGAAATGCAAACAAGATCGGATTGAAAATCCAAAATATAAAGTAGCCACAGAACCAGCTTACGGCAATTCTCCACTGGAATGGCCAGACCTCCTCATTCCACCGGATCCGGTCAGTTCCCGTGTGATAACGCAGCAACCCGAGCAACAGTTTGCGCTTCCGCGCCAGCCACACGACCGCGCTGGAGGCCATTCCGAACAGCATCATCGAAGGCGCAAAGAGGCCATGATGGCTGGCCAGAGCGCACCACGCCAACAGGCTTCCCGTGACCGACTGCATAAACCGAAGGCGCGCCACTTCCGGAACATATCCGCAGCCTTCCAGAAAAGACAGAAACGGGTCAGTTTGGAAGTTGAGTGCCGCCATGAGTGCAGCAAAACACCAGGGAAGACGCCAAGAAACGGTTTGTCCCGCATGCTGGTGCGTGGCAAAAAAATTAAAGCCAACGGGAACCAGTGTCGCGGCCATGAGCACTGCCGCAACCGAATACCAGCGAACCGATTTCTGGATAACCGATGCGAGCCTGGCATGGGCGACCGGTTCTCCGGTAATTTCATAGTCGGCTGAGATGGAGAGCCGGGCCCGCTCGTGACTTGCCAACTGTAGAATCACGTACGAGAAGCCCAGCTCAAACACGATCTGCAGAGCGACCAGGCTCCCAAATGTGTAGTAATATCCCTGCTCGCCAGGGCTCAGGAATCGTGCGATCAGAAGAATGGTTATAACACCCGCAGCACTGCCCCACGATCTCGCAAGCACGGTGAATCCTACGGCTCGGTCAACCCCGAGAACCGTCCGCAACCAGTGCCGAACCCGCTCAATTCGAGATGAGTTCAACGGAAGGGGGGCGACTTGATGGAGACCGTCAGACATTCAACGCCCTCCCGGAACGAGGGCGGTCACCGTGACTGGCCGGCAGGTACACGCCTGCAAGGCGAAAAAGAATAGAGAATCTCGATCGTAAAACTCGACACCGCGGGCATTGAAATAGTGAGCAATTGTGCTTCAGACAGCCGTCCATCCGCCATCGATGACGATGGCCTGCCCGGTCATAAAACTCGAGGCATCCGAAGCTAAGAACAGCAGTGCCCCCGCCAACTCGTGCGGCTTCCCGATTCTTCCCATAATTGTGAATCCTTTTAGTCGCTCCAAGAACGGGCCGTTCTGCTGAACTGCGTTGGCTCCGCCAATATCTTCGGTATTTGAAAACGGACCAGGAAGGATCGCATTTGCTCGAATGCCGTGCAGTCCCCAAAACGACGCTACATATCGAGTGAAACTGAGCAATCCAGCTTTCGCAGCGGAGTACGCCGGTGGATTACCGAATTCAGTGCCTTGGTAGAGTTGCGGTCTCGGAGCGACCAGCGCATACATGGTCGAAACGTTGATGATACTACCCGCCCGCTGTTTCTTCATCTTGGCTCCGAGTTTTTGCGTGCTTAGGGCCGCCCAGTAAACTCCTCCAGTTAGATTTCGCATCCAGGTTTCGTAACTCGCTGCTTCCAGCGAACCTTCGGGCACATTGAAGCCAGTGCCAGGCCCCAATTCATGAGCATTATTGACCAACACGTCAATCGAGCGTTCCTTGGAGACGATCCGATCGAGAGTTTGGCTAAGCGCCGGCACATCATACATATCGACACGATGAACGGAAACGCTTTCAGAGCCGAATTCTTCAGACCATCCCTCCGCCTCGCGCGTCAATCGTTCGGAGCGTCCGAGAGCGACCACACGCGCGCCGTTTGCCAGCAGCGTGCGAACGAAGGTTCGCCCTAAGAAGCCAGAGGCACCGGTGATCACAACTGTTTTTCCGCTCACCGAAAACAGTTCGGAACTCTTCAATTGAGTTGAGGCTAGAGGCAACTACGACCTCCATCGATTACAAGGTTTGCTCCCGTCATGTATGAGGACGCGTCTGAACAGAGGAAAAGAATTGCTCCCTGATACTCATCTTGGTTGGCCATGCGTTCCATCGGGATGAGTTGCTTCAACCGGCTTAGAAAAACGTCCGATTGCCCGTTAAAAACTCCTCCGGGAGAGATCGCGTTGACACGTATATTGGCGCTGCTCCAGTAGGTTGCCAAGTAACGCGTAAGTCCGATCAGAGCCGTCTTAACCACGGAGTAAGTAACTGGCTTTACCGGTTGCTGGTCCTCAGGGAGACCTTCCACGCGATACAGGCGCTGGTCGGGCGCGATCAACGCGAGGTCCGACGCCACATTCAAAATGACCCCCGACTTGCGCCTCGCCATTTCTGCGCCGAAGAGGCGAGAGCAGAGAAACGCGCCGGTCAGACCCACACGGAGATCGGCCTCCCATACGTCAAGCGGAAAATTCTCCAGCCTTGACCAAGTGGTGTTTCCGTCTTCTACTTTTGGATTATTGGCCGCGTTGTTAATAAGTATGTCGATGCGGCCAAATTTTTCAAGAATATGCGCTCGTGCTTTTTCCAGAGAGGACTCGCTTGTGATGTCGCTTGCAATACCGAGAGATTCCGAACCCGACTCATTTGTTAGCTGGCTCGCCCGGTCTACGGGGTTGGCGGTTGGGAGATCGAGCAAGACAACGCGCGCTCCTGCTGCTGCGAGAATCGCTCCATGATGGTGGCCCAGCAGACCCGCTCCGCCTGTGATGATCGCCACCCGGTCTCGCAAATCGAAAAGCGTCGCAACCCGGCTGCTTTTCGCGTCGGTTATAGAAGCATGCTCCACCATCAGACTCTCCGTGTTTGGCCACCATCCATGATGTAACATCCCCCGGTGGCAAACCTTGAGTTGGGAGAAACCAGGAACGCGGCAAACTTGGCGATTTCCTCCGGCGTCCCAAAACGCTTCTGCGGTACTTCGGTCGAGATGTAACGCTCAACTTCCTCCCGACGTTCTTTAAGGTGGTGGTCCCAGGAGCCTCCGGCGAATAACACATTGCCGGGAGCAATACAGTTTACTCGAATCCCGTCGGCGGCTACGGTCCGCGACAGGTTCTTGCAATAGTTGACGAGAGCCGCTTTGGCAGCGCTGTAAGGCAGGGGAGCAGGGGTGGCCTCCACCGCGACGATCGATGCGATAAATAAGATGCTGCCACCGCGAGGTTGCAGATGGGGAATCACGGCTTGTGCGAGCCGCACGCTACCAAAAAAATTCAGGTCAAACAGGCGCTCCCATTCAACATTCTCCAGTTGCCAGCCCGGTTTACCCCTGCCGCTACCTATGTTGGCGATGACTATGTCTAACACACCCCACTTGCGATGAATGGCGGCAACTGCGTCGTCAATAACGGATGGGTCGGTCAAGTCTCCTGAAATGCTAAAAACCTGATCACCGAACTCCGCTCGTAATTGTTGGGTTGCCGCATCCAGGGCGATGCGATCGCGGCCAGTGACGCAGACGCGACAGCCTTCGCCAAGCAGTGTCGATGCAATCGCTCTGCCGATTCCTCTTGAGGAACCGGCGACAAATGCTACCTGGTCGGTGAGCTGAAGATCCATTTCCCTAAGTCCAATAACGGCGGACGAACGCAAGCTGCTGTCGAATCCAGTTCACTTCGTCACCATCCATTCCCCGAGCCACCTGTAGGGTAAATCCGCCCGAGTAACCAATCTTGCGAATATTCGTGAAGACATCGTCAAAGTCGGCGCTGCCTTCCCCGAGCGGTTTTGTTGCCACTTTTCCATCTGGCAGGCGCAGCCGATCCTTGATATGAATGCTGCCGACGCGATTGCCATAAGCCGCGAATTCTTCGCTCGCGATGAACCCGAGACCGGAGCTGTTTCCAGTGTCGTAGTTTACCTTGATGCCCGGATGTGGAATGCGTGCGAGGAAAGACGCGAACTCGGCAGGGCCGAAATCGGCTTCCAAGTGCATTTCGACACCCATTTCTTCCGATATCGAAATAGCTCGTTCTAGTACCGCAAGGACAATATTCTTCTCCTCGTCGGTCCGGATCGACGAGGCATCCACGAATGGGAGCACCACCCGCGACGCTCCGACCTTTTTCCCCCAACGAAGCAGGTCATGGAGCACGCGCTCGCGCTGCGCTCGCTGTTCTTCGGAGCAGCGTACCAGCGGATAGTCCATGAGCCAGTCCCCGCAAATGGCGGGCGTCCGAACTCCACTCTTTTGTTTCAAAGCGTCTAATTCCGCGATGCCCTCTTCACTGGCAATTGGGTTGACGGACGCGCCATACTCGTCATAAATCCACTCGATGTAGCTCAGCCCGGCCTCTCGCGCGCGCGACAATTCCTGGCGCCAGGAGCGTCGGGGAAAAGACTGAAACCGACCGCCCTCGGGCGGGCTCAGACGCCCTTGCATGATTCCAAACAAAGGTTACACAGTCTCCTATTCGGGCAGAGGTTCAACGATCATGTTTGCCAGAAACTCTTCCCGCGGAAGAAACGGGAACAAATCCTCGATGGGTTTCGAAACGAATGAGCCATCCGGTTTTTGATACGACTGCAGACGGGGCGCACGCATCTCATCTGGCACCACATTCACGTCGCAGACTACCGGTCCCTTCATCTCCAGAACTCGCCGAACGTCAGACCGAAGATTCTCCTGGTTCTTGATGACCGCCGAACTCAAGCCAAACGCAGCTCCCACCTGAGTCAGATCGGGGACAGTAAGGCCATTGCTTCTGTCGGAACCCAGCTTTGCTTCTCCAAAGTACGCCTTTTGCGATGCC
Organism: uncultured Acidobacteriaceae bacterium; assembly: GCA_963773675.1. Lineage (GTDB taxonomy): Bacteria > Acidobacteriota > Terriglobia > Terriglobales > Acidobacteriaceae > Sulfotelmatobacter. Next base: position 70,481 of record CAVZCG010000003.1, on the reverse strand, counting down.
CGAATCGAAGCATAACCGTCGTTATTTAGGACGAAGAACTTGATCGGCAACTGCAGGCGGCGAATCGTCTCCAATTCCTGGATGTTGAACATAAATCCGCCGTCGCCATCCACCGCGATTACCTCCCGTCCTGGATTCGCAGTGGCTACGGCGATCGCCATAGGGATGGCATAACCCATGGCCCCCAGACCAGCGGTGTGAAAAAGGCGCTGGGAATGCAAGGTTGGAAAGGCCAGCAGATAAATCTCAATGGCTGATCCGGAGTTTCCAACCACCAGCCTGTCCTCGGGTTTGACTTCGGTGCCGATTACCTCGGCGAGGTGGAATACCGAGACTAGTCCCTCCGGTTTGCTGTGTTCTTCAGTAACCACCGGATAGCGAGTCTTCCAATCGGCACAACGCCCATCCCAGGCAGAATGATCTAACATTCGAATGGAGTCCCTTTGACTCAAAAGCTCGGTCAGGAATTTCTTTGCATCCGCCTGAATTGGCTGCTGCACGTGCGGCTGGAGCTTCTTGAGTTCGGCTTCATCGATATCCACGACTGCCTTGTGTGCCCCGCGCGCCAGGTTCTGGGGGGCGTATCCCGTGATCGCAAAATCCAGGCGCACCCCGATGGCGAGAAGGAAATCCGAGTTTTGGAGGGCGAAGTTCGCTCCGCGCGCTGCCACTGAGCCCGGACGACCGACATATAAAGGATCATTACTCGGAACCAGATCCGCGGCGCACCACGTCGCCACCGCTGGAATTCCAAGCAATGTCCGAAGCTCTTCAAATTCCTTCTCCGCATGCGCCAGGCGTATTCCGTTACCCGCGAAAAGCAAGGGGCGTTCCGCGTGGTTCAACTTCTCGACTAAAGGCTGCACTTCCTGTTTGAGGGATTCACCGCTGCGAGGCTCTTTCAACTCCGCAGCATCAAAGCCGCGCAAAGCCGACGGATCATTAATCGGGGAAGCCTGGACATCCAGCGGGATATCGATCCATACCGGACCCGGACGACCGTGGAAGGCGAGATAGACGGCCTTCTCCAAATGGTAGCGAATGTCGTTCGGATCAAGAACCGTGACAGCATATTTCGTAATCGGCTTTACGATCGAGACTATATCTACTTCCTGCACGCCGAGTTGACGCATGCCTAGTGGCCGATCATTCTTATCGAACATGCGATCCGGCCTCTTCACTTGCCCCGAAATAACGAGCATGGGGGTCGAGTCCAACCATGCACCCGCGACTCCAGTAACAGCGTTGGTGCCACCGGGCCCGGTTGTAACCATGCATACGCCAAGATGATTGGTCGCTTTGGCGTAGCCTTCGGCGCAAATAGCACTAGCCTGCTCGTGCGAATTGCAGACGGGTACGATCGCAGCTTCACAACCGAGGGAGTGATTCAGGTGCATTGCGCCGCCGCCGGTCACTAGGAAGACGTGCTTCACCCCCTGCTCCGCGACAAAGCGGACTACATAGTCGGAGAGTTTCATCAGTCCAATCTTAAATGGGATTCGGGAAAGATCATGGAACGCCGAAAGCTTCAATCCTGGGTGAAGACTTCCTGCGCGGTGAGACCCCGCGCGGTCAGCAGTGCGTCCATCAACTCGCGCACCGCCCCATTGCCCCCGGTGGCTCTCGCAATGAAGTTCGCGCGCGCCAATACCACCGAGGCTGCATTCGCTGGAGCAGCAGATAGACCAGCAATTGCCATTGCGGGCAGATCGTTGACGTCATCGCCCATAAAGCAGATTTCTGTGAGTTTGACGCCCGCGGCAGCCGCGAATTCGCGCAGCGCCGCAGCCTTATCGCGGCATCCCTTGACTACATGACGTATGAGCATCTTCTCGGCGTAGCGATCCACTAGCGGGCTGTTTTCGCCTGAGATCAGCGCCAACACCAGTCCGGCGCGACGCGCCAGCGACACTCCCATGATGTCAGCGAAGCAAAAGCGCTTCCACTCTTCGCCACCCGGTCCCCACCAAAGTCCGCCGTCACTGAGTACGCCGTCTACATCGATAGCCACGGCCCGAATCGTCTCCAGCCCAACCGCTGCAGAATTCTCCGGTACCATGCAGTTAGACCGTGGCGCCTACGCGGCGCAATTTCTTAATAATCGGGAACTCGCGATCATAGACGCGCTTGATTCCGTCGCCTTTCGCCTGCTCCCAAAGCCGGATGTCGCGTACCAGTCGCGAGATACCGTTTGGCTCCAGGGAGGCCGCATGATCAGAACCCCACATCGCGCGATCCATCGTGATGTGGCGCTCAACCGAGCAGGCGCCAAGTGCAGCCGCGCAGACGCTGGTCGGAATTCCGGTCTCATGTCCGGAGTAGCCGATGGGTACGCCATACCTCGCGGCCATCGTCGGGACCGCGCGTAGATTCAACTCGTCGTAGGTCGCGGGATATGTACTGGTGGCGTGCATCAGGATAAGATCTTCTTTGCCTAAGACTTCGACGGCGTGGTCAATCTCGGCGTAGGTGCTCATGCCAGTGGAGAGAATGATCGGCTTTCCGGTGGCACGGACATGCCGCAGCAGTCGATCGTCGGTCAGGGACGCGGAAGCGATTTTGTAAACCGGAATGTGAAAACGCTCCAAGAAATCCACGGAGGCCTCGTCCCACGGAGAGGCGAACCAGAGCATCTTGACCGATTTGCAAAAGGTGTTGATCTCCTCGTACTCTTCTTGCTCGAATTCGAGGCCATACTTGAGATCTCCATTCGTAGGGCCAAAGGGATTCTCGCGGGGTTTGGCCAACTCTTCCGGAGCATAAACTACATCAACGGTCCGCTTCTGGAACTTAACCGCGTCGCAACCGGCAGCCAGGGCTACGCTGATCAGTCTCTTGGCAAGATCAACATCTCCGTTGTGGTTAATGCCGATTTCCGCAATGATGAAGCACGGTTGATCATCGCCGATCAGCCGGTTGCCAACCCGGATTGTGCTCATATCAAAGCTCCTCGAATTGCACGCTTGATCCGCAGCGCACAGAATAGTGGCGCCTCGCAAACGGACATTATATCTCGCGCTCTGTGGATCGCCCAGAACGTTCCCCACCGCTGAAGTATGGGCAACCAAGGTAACACATTCGATTAGCGGACGACACCCTTCGTCAATTCCGGCTGCCGTTCGCAGACCGATCGTTCTACCCAATCGCAGAGCATGTGCCCGCAGAGCATATGTCCTTCCTGGATGCGAGCGGTATCTTTCGAAGGGATGCGAAGCGCAACCTCAGCGATGTCGGCGATTTCCCCGCCGCCCTGCCCCGTAAACGCAACCGTGAATGCCCCCATCTGCCGGGCCGTTTGGAGCGCAGCACAGACGTTCTTGCTTGAGCCGGAAGTTGAAATGCCGACTAGTACGTCGCCCTTGGTGCAGAGTGCCTCTACTTGGCGCTGGAAGATTCGTTCGTACCCGTAGTCATTCCCGACGGCAGTCAAGATGGATGTGTCGGTCGTCAGCGCAATGGAGGGAATGGCGCAGCGCTCTCGCCGGAATCGACCCATCAATTCCGCAGCAAGGTGCTGAGAGTCCGCGGCGCTACCCCCATTTCCGCACCAGAGTACTTTTTTGCCGTCGACAATAGCGCGGGTCATTTCCTCTCCGATACTCTGCAGCAGGGATTGCTGGTCGCGCAGCAAATCGATCACCACGAGGTGTTCTTCAATGGCTTGGCCAAAAACCGAGGATGGATCAAAAGCATGCGACATGTCTGCTCCTAGGCTACTGCATCGAATCCCAGAAACTCGTTGGCGAAGCTCGGCCACTGATTTCCGTCGAAGTCGCAAAGTTAGCATACACAATGAGGCACCTGCCCGTGTACTGTATGGACTTGAGGACAGTGTCTGAAAGGTAACGAAAGCGCTTCCGGCCTGCAAAGCGCAAGGCTTGGGAGCACCATGAGGATGGGAATGAAAGCAGTCATATTGGCGGGCGGCCTCGGAACGCGGCTTAGTGAAGAAACGGTCATACGCCCAAAACCGATGGTCGAGATAGGCGGTCGACCGATCCTGTGGCACATTCTTAAGATGTATTCGCAACACGGAATCAACGACTTCATCGTTTGTTGCGGATATAAGGGGTATCTCATCAAGGAGTACTTCGCGAATTACTTCTTGCACATGTCGGACGTCACTTTCGATATGAAAGAGAACCGCATGCAGGTTCATCAGAGCGTCGCAGAGCCGTGGCGCGTAACTCTGGTCGATACCGGGGATAATGCGGGGACCGGAGGACGGCTCAGGAAAGTGGCTCAATACCTCGAGCAGGAGGATCCCTTTTGCATGACGTACGGGGATGGTGTAAGCGATATCGATATTTCGGCAGCCATCGCCTTCCACCGGAGTCACGGCCGCAATGTGACCGTGACGGCCGTCCAACCACCCGCTCGCTTCGGCGGATTGGGCATCGACGGAACCACCATCTCCGCATTCCAGGAGAAGCCTAAGGGGGAGGGTGGATGGATCAACGGAGGATTCTTTGTTCTCTCCCCGGCGGTCTTCCTTGAGATCCGCGATAATTCCTCAATGTTCGAAGGCGAAGCGATGCAGAACCTCACCTCGAAGCAGCAGGTACAAGCTTATTTCCATCGCGGCTTCTGGCAGCCGATGGACACGTTGCGGGACAAACAAAGGCTGGAGGAACTCTGGGCCAGCGGACGAGCGCCTTGGAAAACCTGGTAAGTCCGATCTCGGAAAATAAGGCGACCGTCATTTAACCCGCAGGCTGGCTCCTTACCAGAGTTAAGCATAGAGTGCTGCTCCGACTAAAGAGCCGGCAGCTTGCGCCCAAGCGCACGAATATGCACAGACTTCGCCCAACCAACATCCACCGGAGAGCTCTCTATGGCCACAACCGTAAAACCAGCGGCTTCGAGCAGCGCAGCAACGGCCGGGACGCAATAGTAGTTGATATGTTCGTGAATTCCGATATTCCAGCGGGGAGCGGAGTGCTGCAACTCTGCGCGTTGCTGATCTGATATCTCCTGTGGTGTCTCGATATAGAGGTACCCTCCGGGTTCGACGAACGCACTGAGCTTGCGGACCAGTTTCAAAGGATGCGTTACATGCTCGGTGACATGGGCAAACAACACAATGGAATATGTGCCCAGATCCGATTCCGACTTGATGCGGGTGACGCCGGGAACCGGTTCCATGCTTGAGATCTCGTAGACAAATTTTGATCCGGGAATATCGGGTATGAATCTCCCGTCAGCGCCTCCGTAGTCAAGTATAGTATGGGCATCAGATATCTGCAATCCCTTGCGAAGAAATGTGCTGAGAGCCGAGCGTCGTACACTCAACTCCCTCCCTGACTGGCCAACTTCTGCCGCAATCCCGGCATATTCGGGTTCGAAGTGGATTCGTTCCCGGTTGTAAGATGGCGATCGATAATCGACATACAAACGCATGAGGTCTTCATCATGAAACGGTCGGTTCGTTTGGATGAAAAAACAATGCGTGCAAAGTTGCATCTCCACAAATGCAAAACGAGTGGTTACCCGTGAAAACAGCGACATGGAAAGAGTCACGAAATCGCGAATCTTTTGCTTCATCGCGTTCGGCGACCTTGGCGTTTGAATCTCCATTCCGAACACTCGCTTCAGAAAGAAGGGATAAACCATGCCGATCGGTCCAAGATCGTGCAGTTCGCTACTGCCGCAGTTTCTGCATTCGCTCACCCAATTTCCTCCAGAATCCGGTAATTTGTTCGTTACTCCTATGGCTATCAGAGTTGTTTGAATCGCATGGGAAGAATGCTAGTGGTGCAAGAAGGTACTGACCTCGGCGTGCTCATTAGACAGGTCGAACAGCGGTTCGTCACGGCGCCTGATATGCTAAAGAAAGAATACCTGCCGTGAAGGATCGACTTCTTTCACCTGCTGATAGACAACCTTCCTTCCTTCTGACACGGTAATGACTACAGGCCAAGGATATCGCCGAATGCCCTGCTCGGGAATCTCCGTTACCCATTTTCGGTCACCGATCATGATTGTCTGCGGGCGCTTATCCAGCACAACTATGTTCGGCAGATTGGACAGCGGCCCTCCGTTTTCGCTAGATCGGCAAAAATTATCGCCTCCGCCCCAAACTAGGACACCGTCGAACGTCCTCAACTGCTCATTGAGCTCCCTTGCCCTCTGCTGCTCCTGTGCTATGTAGAGTTTTGCGGCTTGAAGGATGCTCTGCGAGGAGATATCAACTGTCTCCCCACCCTTCCTAAACAACATTCCCAGGGCTGGATATTCCTTGCCGTCGCGATAGGGAAATTGGTACTCAAAATGTCCAACGTAGCCGAATCCGTACGCCACCAAGAGCCGAGTCAAAGATTGAGTAGTAAAGTGGTTGACGTGAAGCCGATCGAAATAATACAGAAATTCCAGTCGTTCATGGCTTGCATATCGAAGGGAATTCGGAACTTCGACATAGAGACGCCCGTCCTCAGCCAGAAGAGAATTCCACGAACGGAGCAGATCGAAATCGAGCAAATGCTCTAAAACATGGGATGCGATGATGAGATCGTATTTTCCTTCGCTGGGCTGCAGATCGGAAACGGTCAGATTATTCATGCCGAGCTCTTTTGCCTTCTGACATCCGACTTGTGAAGCTGGACTCGGATCGAACCCTTGAAACTGGGACGTAGGGAATTCTCCTGCGAGCTCTAATAGAAGAGAAGCTCCCCCGCATCCGAAATCGAGCACGTCCCTTGGGTAACTAAAGAACTTCCCAAGCAAATCGACAAGGCGTTTCTGTTGTAGCTTCGCAATTGGGGAGCGGTCAGCCGCACCGGCCACTTCTGCATGGTAAGAGTCATTTGCCAGAGATTCGTAATACTCGTCGTAGTGATGGTGACTGCCGGACGCCAGAAAAAGGAAATTGTCCGACCCGCAATGCCTGATCGCCACTTCGGTTGGCAACCTCATCTTCCGATTGAAACGAAGTTGCAGAATTGAGGGTGATTCTGATCTACAGATGGGACATCGATCGTTTCGCATCGCCGATTTCGACTTCTAAATCTCGCTGGTGTGCAGGCTCTTCTAGTTCTAACATCAAACCGTGCCGCAAGTCTTACAAGTCGCGGCCTGATCCTGCGTCAGGCGCACTAGACGAAGGCGAAGATAACACAGAAATCCCGGCGCCATCGAGCCACACCGAGTTGGACAGCCCCGACATTGCGCCGATCGACGACGGCCGATCAACGACAAATCTTCGCGCACATGGCAGTCCGGAGTTTATCCTCTGGAATACCGATGGAACCAGCAAATCGCCTTTCCGGGCCAGATCTCAATTTGATTTTGGAGCGCACCACTTCTCTCTGGGAAGAAGTACGCGGTCAGCGGATTTTTCTCACCGGAGGAACAGGCTTCTTCGGCTGCTGGCTGGTGGAGAGCTTTTGCCATATAAATCGAGCTCTCGGCCTGGACGCCAGCATGGTTGTGCTTAGCCGCTCCCCTGCGGCATTCGCAATAAAGTGCCCGCATCTCACCGGTGATTCCGCCGTCACACTATGGGAAGGCGATGTGAGGAGTTTCAGGTTTCCTAAGGGCGAATTCGGCTACGTCCTCCACGCAGCCACCGAAACGAGCGCGAGAGGAGGGGCGGGGCTTCCGCTGCATACTTTCTCGACCATAGTTGACGGGACGGAACGTGTGTTGCAGTTCGCGGCTGCATCTGCTGTCAGGAAGTTACTATTCACAAGTTCGGGTGCTGTGTATGGAAAACAGCCACCCGGATTAACTCATGTCCCCGAAACCTACAGCGGAGCACCGAACCCCATTGAACCCGGGAACACTTACGGCGAGGGGAAACGGAGTGCCGAACTTCTGTGTGCGCTTTATCAGAAGACTGGCAGCCTCGATTGCAAGATTGCGCGATGCTGGTCTTTCTGCGGTCCCCATCTTCCTCTCAACCAGCACTTCGCCATCGGGAACTTTATCGGTGACATTCTCGCTGGCAGGCCAATTCAGATTCAGGGCGACGGAACTCCAAGAAGATCTTATTTGTATGCTGCCGACCTTGCTGCGTGGCTCTGGACGATGTTGTTCCGGGCACCGGCGCTTCTCCCTTTCAACGTTGGATCAGCCCATGATGTGAGCATTCTCGAGTTAGCACAGACGGTTGCGATGACTCTCAACCCGCAGACCGAAATTCGAGTCGCCCGACAAGCCGTACCCGGGATTGCCCCGCTCCGCTACGTTCCCTGCGTGGATCGTGCGCGCGACGTGCTCGGGCTGCGCCAGACGGTCGAACTGGAGGAATGCATCCGCAGGACCGCCGAATGGTGCGCGAAGTGAGAGGACTCGAACCTAAACACGGGTCGACCTCACATCTCCGCCGCACGGATCAGCTGTGAACTAGCTAGCAGAATAATTGCCGCACTCGCTCTAGTCGCCGCCCTGAGGACTCGCGATGGGTGCTATGCGGCCGCGTTCCGGCTCGTGGCGGGGCACCTCGGTTTTTTGGTGCTGGCTGCCGCGTAGAAGATACTTGGATAGCGTGATGAAGCCCTTGACGTTGCGCTGCAATTCGCGGCGATCTCTTAGCGACTGCTTCACCTTGTAGAGAAGATAAGAAGGGCTGAGATAGAAGCTGCGACGCGCTCGGTCGCAGAAGCTGACCAACTGCTCGTGCGTGATGTTTGGCAGGGTGACAACGCTATTGTGGAGGCCGTCTTTTGTCAACCACGCTCCCCAGTCGTCAATCTGAATGTAATCGCGCTTTTTGGCTTCCTCGTACGCGGTGGTGCCCGGATATACCATGATGGGGAAGAACTGTGCGGTGTCAGGCTGCAGCTTCTTAGCGAAACCCAATGTCTTTTCCATGCTGGCCGGCGTCTCGTTCAGGTTCCCGACCATGAAACAGCCGTGCACCATGATGCCCGACTCCCGGCAGCGGCGGACGAAGCGATGGGCCTCGTCGTGATACTTGGCGTCGCGGCGGTCATCGTTGTTCTTCTTCATGCCATTGATGACTTCCACATCGCCGCTCTCGAACCCCACGCAGAACAGGCGGGCACCGGCTTTGTGCAACGTTGAGAGTAATTCCCCTTCGGCCCCGATGTCGGCACGGCAGTTGGCGTCGAATGGCAACTTGTTCCCGCGGCGAATCAGTTCCTGGGCCAACTCCAGCGTGCGCGGCTTGCTGATGATGAAGGTATCGTCCTCCAGCATGACGGTCTTGATTTCCGGCATCTCACGGGAGACGAAGTCAAACTCATCGGCTACGTTCCCTACGGAACGGTAGCGCATTGTGTGTCCACTGAAGGTCTGCGGATAAACACAGAAGGAGCAGTGATAGGGGCATCCGCGGCTGGTGTCGAAGACCACCAAGGGCCACAGCGAATGGCCATAAAAGTAATCGGGCGTGTGGAGAAATCGTTTATAGACTTCCGAAACGAAAGGCAACTCGTCTAGATTCTTGATAGCCTCGCGCGGCTTGTTGCTGACGATCTCGCCTGTCTTAGGGCGTCGCCAAACTAGACCGTCAACCGTAGAAAGGTCGGCGCCGCAGCCCTTCGCCGCAAGCCAATCACGCACCGTGTACTCGTACTCGCGAATAGCCACAGCCTGCAGGGAGCCCGACATGGAGAGGGTCTCTTTGGGTAGTGATGACACGTGTCGTCCCACCAGCAAAACATGCAGAGAAGGTTTCGCGGCGACCAGAGACTCGATGACACTAACGTCGTTGAGAATGCTGGGGGTGGAGGTATCGCACACCACCGCTTCAATGTTTTTGGCTTGGATGCGGTCGATGACCGCCTGTGCCGAGTAGCCTGCAGCGGGAGCGTCGACCAAATCCACGTCGTGCCCATTCTTGATTGCCACCCCGGCTGCGTGAGCCAGCCACTTTGGGTAGTAGAGAGTTCCGCTCTTGGTGACCGCAGGACTACGCTGCTCCCGGGAAAAACGCGGGTGAAAAGGTGGATTCAAAAACAAGACACGCATCATTTGAGTATAGCTTACGCGTACAAACCTAGCCGTAGATAAGATACCTCAGATGTCAAGTTTGATTACCGGAGTCACTGCTACCACCGGCACCGCCTTCCCAAATCGGTTCGACCTCAAAGGGACCATTCACACCGCATTTTGCTTCGCGCTCCAAAGTCTCTTGATCAATCGCAGGCGCTGCCGGTTTTCCGGCAGTTCGAAAGAACGGATTACGCTTTTCCTGAGCAAAACCCAGAACACGGCCAGGAAGAAGGAGAGAATAGTCACCGCAATAACAATCAGGGCCCGGTGCGGGGAAGATTTCTTATCCGGGGGGACGGCAGCATCCACTACTTGGATAATTGAGCCTTCGCGAGCCTCATCGAGCTTGGCAACCTCAAATTCCTTCGCCAGCAACTCGAAGACGGTCTCCTGGTATTTGAGATCGCGGAACCGTCGGAGGTATTCCATGCCGGATTGAGTCACGCGTCCCTTCGAGAGGTTGATGTCCGACCCAGCATCTGTCTGCGATCCCGCCACGCGTTCGAGTTGTGATTGAAGGGCGGCCAGTTCTTGTTTGGCGAGAACGAGACTGGGGTTATCGTCAGTAGCGAAGGCTCGCATTCCTTCAATCTGCACTTGCTTGGCCACGACTTGGCCGCGTAAGACAGCGGCCGATTCAATCAACGCTCGTGCCTGACTGTCAATTTGCAGAACGCCGGTAGATCGTTGAGTCTTGGTCATAGCATCTTCGGCCTCGGTTAGTCTGTCCTTGGCCTGCTGCATTTGTTGTTCGAAGAATAACCTGCGCCGCGCAGCCTCAGTGATTGCAAGCGAGGCTGAGAGCTTGCGGAATTCTTCGACGTAACCGTTGGCCAGTTCAGCAGCGCGCTTGGGATCACGATCCTCGATCGAGAGTCGAATTAGCCCGTCTTTGGCGCCGGCAACAACTGTCGTGCGGTTCTCCAGCTCTTTTCGTGTGTCCGACATTCGCTTTTCGCGATACTCCTGCATCAGGCCAAAACGCTGAATCATTGCATCTTCGACCGTTCTGCTGGTTAACAAAGACACGTACATGTCGGCTGGATTTTTGATGCCAAGACTGCCACCCGCCAGTGAAGCCAGCGACCCCAGAGCTCCTATGCTTCCCAGCTGCCCCATTAATGCCGAACCAATCGATGAATTTTGCTGAGGAGGAAGCAATACAATTTTCGCTTCATATCGCACCGGTAGCAGAAGGGAGACCGCGATTGCCAACACGAAGGAGCCGACTACAAAACGCTGAACAAAACGCTTACGCTCGACAAGCAGGGCCAAAATATCAAGCACCGAAACCTCTGTCTCGGCTTGGTGAGTGTCGTTTCTTTCGTCCACCATCGGTTCGGGTTGGGTTTCGGTTTGGATCATCGTGTTCGTGCAGGATGCAGCTTTACTAGTATGATAACCCCGCAGGGAGTGATTCTATCAGGCTCCTCCAAACGGAATCTTATTTTAGACCAGCTTGAGCCGAAGCTATTCGTCCATTTCGCCTTGTTGATCCGGATGCTGAGTCGGTTTCGTGCTAGCTTTGAAGATGTTCGAAAACCTCTGCTAGAGAACGCGTGAGAGCGCCATTCAGAATACAGCCACAATAAGTCAGATTGGGGTTGCACGAACAAGATGCCGAGCGGATGCGGTCGGATTAACCAATTAGGATCCGGAATGAAGTCTGTCGAAATCGTGATCTCCTCATCGAAAACAGAATTCCCCCCCGCTAACGCGTTATTGGCCTTGTGCTTGCTGTCGACCCTCCTGTTCGGCTGCACCCGAGCGGCGTGTGCTCAGACACCCGGGGATGAAAACCCTACCCCTGCCGCTTCCCCAAAAGCCGCGGAGCAGCCCCCGATTTCTCCGGCTGCGGTCGACTTGAAATCACTGCCGCGAAATCTCTTTCAGGATCAGAAGAATTTCTGGACGACACCGTTCCACATGAACGACAGCGATTTGCATCTGATAGTTCCACTGGCTTTTGCCGGCGCTGCCTTGGTTGCAAGCGACACCGCGATCGAAAAGCACGTTCCGACAAATCCTACGACTGTGTCGCACGCGCTTACAGCCTCAAATGCAGGGCTCGGGGCCATGGCGGGTTTAGGCGCGGGAATGTTCCTGTGGGGACACGTTACGAACAACGATCAAGAGCGCGAAACCGGACTTCTCAGTGGCGAAGCTGGCATCGACGCATTGCTGGACACGGAAGTCTTCAAATATGCCTTCGGACGGGAGCGCCCCTTCACCGGTAGCAGTAAGGGACATTTCTTTCAGGGCGGAACTTCCTTTCCTTCCGAGCACGCCTCCATCAGTTGGGCGATTGCCAGCGTGATTGCTCATGAATATCCCGGTCCTCTTACCCAATTTCTGGCCTACGGATTGGCAAGCGGAGTTGGTGCTGCGCGGATTGTAGGACATCAGCACTTTGCTTCGGACGTGATTATTGGCAGCGCACTGGGCTGGTATCTGGGGCGACAGGTCTTCCGATCTCACTCTCAATACAGCGACGCGGAAATCGCCAAATGGGGAACGTTCAATAGGGGTGACACCGACAGCAGCCGCGAAGCACGGAATATGGGGTCGCCCTACGTGCCATTAGATAGCTGGGTTTACCCGGCGATGGATCGCCTGACCGCTCTCGGATATGTTCACAGCGGGTTCGCCGATATGCGTCCGTGGACGCGCATGGAATGTGCGCGTCAGGTCAAGGAAGCCGCGAATCGCATCGCGGATGACGAAGTCCAAACGAGTGAAGCCGCGGTGCTTTACGGGGCTCTGCAAAGAGAATTCAGCCGGGAAGTTATCTTGCTCGATGGCGGAGAGAATGCTGAGTTACAACTGGAATCGGCTTACACGCGCAGCACAGAGATCGTAGGCAAACCGCTCACCGACGGCGATCACTTCGGACAGACCATCATCAACGACTTTGGCCGACCTGAGGAACAAGGCTTCAATGACGCTTCGGGATTGTCCGGATGGGCGGAGTATGGTCCATTGGCGGTTTATGTCCGCGGCGAACTTCAGCACTCCCCCTCCGTCCCTCCTTTGCCTTTAACTGCTCGCGACGCCATATCTCAGGCCGATTTCAGCCGCAATGGTTCTCTTTCTGCGCCTTTCCCGCTGCCACCTGACACGCCAACCGCGGCTTTCAACCAGGGCCGATTCCTGGACACGTATGTGGCCCTGAATCTCTCCGACTGGCAGCTCTCCTACGGAAACCAGAGCTTGTGGTGGGGGCCATCTCAGGGCGGCCCTATGATGTTCAGCGACAACGCAGCCCCGATCAGAATGTTCCGCGTCAACCGTGTCACCCCCTTTACGCTACCCAGTTTCTTAGGCGTTCTGGGACCGATGCGGCTCGAGGCCTTCATCGGGCAATATTCCGGATACGAATTCGTCGACGCTCCCTTCGGGCACAGCGGCCAGCTCATCGGCCAGTACGGCCAATCTCTCAATCCCCAGCCGATTGTTCACGGCGAGAGAATCAGCTTCAAGCCAACCTCCAACCTCGAAATTGGCCTCTCGCGCACGACCGATTACGGAGGACCCGGCTATCCCTTGACCCTCCATACATTCTTGCGAAGTGTCTTCTCCACCAGCAACAGCCTTGCTGGCAACCCCAATAAGCCGGGAGCGCGCCGATCCGGAATGGACTTCAGTTACCGGATTCCTGGACTGCGGGACGGAATGACTTTCTATGCTGAAGGTCTTGCCGAACATGACGAAATCACACCGATTTTTGGGCCCGACGTCGCCGCCTGGCTCGCGGGAATATATGTCCCCCGGCTGCCCAAGATTCCGAAACTGGATTTCCGCGTCGAAGGAGGATATACGGATCCTCCTAATAGCGCGGGCGACGTCGCATTCGGCGCTTTTTACTGGGATGCCGCATGGATCACCGGCTTTCAGAATGCCGGACACCTGATGGGCAGCTGGATGGGGCGCCAAGGCCAGGGCGCTCAGGCCTGGACCACCTACTGGTTCAGCCCACGTAATAAACTCCAATTCGGCTTCCGGCATCAGAAAGTGAGCCACGAATTTATCCCCAACGGAGGCACACTGGCCGACGCGAACGTCCGCGCGGAGTTTTGGCCGCGATCGAGCTTCAGCCTATCCGCTTCGGTACAATACGAGATGTGGAACTTTCCGGCCATTGCGTCGACCAGACAGTCGAATGTGACATCCTCAGTACAATTCTCATTCTGGCCCAAGGGCTTCTCTCGGAAGACTTCAGCTCCTTAAAACAGTGAGGCCTGACCTGAATACTCGCCTTGTGAAGGAAAAATTATTTTCTTAACGGTGCGCAACTTTGAGTCGATCCTGGGGTTTCTCCGTGAGAAGACGTCCGAAATCAAAGATGGGCAATCGCTGAGAAGTTACCAAGGGAAGACCCTTGGTCAACTTCGGCTTGTCTTTAAAGAGCCTTTGGGAGGGGACCCAAACGGGAAGTTCCCTCTTTGGTGCTGGCCACGCGAACGCGATGTTTCTGTTCTTGACAACTAGCGGTGTCCGGCATATTTATGGGCTAGACCAAAATCATGGGAAATGACTGATTGTATTCACTCTGGGTAAAGCCAGAGCCTAATACGTATGATTAGCAGTCGTCTTAGTTTTGCCCGTTTGTATCTGCGAATTTTGATGTTGTTATTGCCTGCCTGCGCTTATTTCATCGCAGTCAAGGTTCGATTCGGCTTCAATTTCCTGATCTCGGGAGCTCCTCCCGCCGGATTGCCTTCCTACTGGGGTATCCTTCTGCTGACCACCATTGTCTGGGCAATTGCCGCCGAAGAGTCCGGGCTTTGGAACGTGGAACAATTGTATGCTCCTGGTGGGAAAAGCCGTAGGCTACTCGAGGCTTTGGCGTTTACCTATTCGGTAGTCATGGCGGCAGGGTTTCTTTACCGGCAAGCGAGTTATTCGCGCCTCGTCATCGCCATCAGCGCGGTCGCACTGTTCGTGCTGGCGACTATTGCCCGCGTCGCGTTCCGTGTTTCGTTCGAATTAATCCGCAAGGATGGCAGGAACGAGGTCAAGATCCTGGTCGTTGGCACCGATCGCTTCGCCCGTCGAGTCGGAACTTCACTTCTCAATGGCGAGGTGTTGCCTTGCCGGATCGTCGGCTTCGTACGGCTGCCGGATCAGGAGGTCGCGGTTGACGGGCCAGTCTACGAAATGGATCAGATCCCCACTTTCTCCAACGGCAACTCCGTAAACGACATCATCATTGCGTTGCCGGCCGCTCGCCTCAGTGATGTCCAGAAAATTGCCCCCGCCTTGGAGAAACTCTGCGTGCCCACTCGCGTCGTTATCGATCTCGGCGAGGGCGTGGTTCTCCGCGACCGCCTCATCGACCTGGGCGGAATTCACATGCTTGACCTTCGTCCCACGCTCGCGGAGACAGGGCCTTATCTGTTTCAGAAGCGTATCTTCGATGTCACCTTTTCGGTTCTCGTTCTGCTGATTACTTTGCCAATCACCCTGCTCATCGCTCTCGCCATAAAGTTGAGCAGTCGTGGACCCGTATTCTTCGTTCAGGAACGCGTGGGGCTAAACGGACGAGTTTTTCGGATGTTCAAGTTCCGCACCATGAACGTGGGTAGTCCTGAAGAAGGAAATACGCGTTGGACCTGTGAAGAAGATCCCCGCCGGACCAGGATTGGATCTTTCTTGCGCAAAACCAACCTCGATGAACTGCCTCAATTCCTCAACGTGGTGAAGGGCGACATGAGCATCGTTGGGCCGCGACCGGAGCGCCCCTTCTTTGTAGAACGATTCCTGAACGAATTTGATCGTTACAACTCGCGCCACATGTTCAAGGCTGGGATCACCGGATGGGCCCAGGTAAACGGTTGGCGAGGCGATACCTCGATTGCCAAGCGCGTGGAATACGACCTGTACTATCTCCGCAACTGGAGCTTAACCTTCGATCTGCAAATCATCAGCATGACTCTGCTCCGCATGTTTACCAGCAAGAATGCCTACTGATGTGGCGAGCCGAAGCGCGGACAGGCCAAGAAGTCCTTAGGCCTGTTGAGCTCGTCACAATGGGGCTCAGTCCAAAGCGCCTCACTTTTTCCCCGAACGCAGTTCGGTGTTTTCCGGGTTTTCCAAATTGACATTGTGATGACGCCCTTGGGCGGTACAGGCTGGCTCATCGGCGAAGACTTCCTGGACAAGAAGGTTGTGCGCCGTGTCGAGAACTCACCCAGAACCGCTATCTGATCGACCCTGTGCGGGTTGCTCTTAATCCGATCCGCTCACGAGCCAATATGCTCCACGGCGAGCATCCCTGGTATCGTGCCTCACGGGAGGCTCGGGGAGTGAGCTTTCTCAGGGATCAGAAAACCAAAGTCACGTCCGATGAGAACGCGAAACAACAACTTCCTAACCATGGAAATGTATTCTTCGGCTATTCCCACACGGTGTATCGCACTGCGAAGCTTTCGGCGCCACAACTTCCTGCGACGCGGTTTCCAGCGCCGCCTCGAATCTCAGCGGCTGGAACACATCGGTCGAGAAATTGTACCTTCGCTATTTTGGCTGCGGTTGCCGATTTCAGCGGACAGCATGGCGGCCTCAGCCAAAATAATTTCTTGTTTGGCATCCGCGGAGGAGCTTCGATTGGCCGGTTCCGGCCTTACGGACACGCGATGATCGGAGCGGTCCACGTCCGCGAGAATGCCTCCTCCGGATCAACATCGGAAACATCATTTGCGGAGGATCTAGGCCTGGGAATCGACACTCGGCTCGTGCGGCTCCTGAGTTGGCGCAATCAAGTAGACGTACTTAAGACCGGATCGCCTGACTTTGAACGTCGTAACCTTCGCCTTTCTTCTGGTTTCGTTGTGCATTTTTAGCCCGCAGGATCTGCGTAGGCAAAGTCAAGGTATGCTATATCTTTAAGCATCGGTTTTGAGCTTCGTATATCTCGCCTGAAGTCCATGTCGATTCTTAGCCAGTTCTAATTTGGGACTATTGGCCTATCGGCCGATGGTCCAATGCACTGTTGGAATCTACACGTTTCGCGGGGTTTCTCACACAATTGATTCCATGAGACTCCCCCAGTCCATCAACCGTTCTCTCTCCGTTTTCACCCTCCACTTTCTAACTAACGGCATTACGCTCCTGCTCTTCGCCATGGTTTCGATCGGCGCCAGCGCAGCTGTGCCACAACTCGCTTCTTCACCGTCGACCTTGCGCTTTGGCGCGGTCCGGGTGGGACAGACCGAAACTCAGCTGGTTACTGTTACAAACGTCGGATTGACGAGTGCGACAGTCTCGGCAATCACCGTAAACAATTCCCAGTTCACCTCGTCCTCTTTGAGTCTGCCGCTGGTCCTCCCTGCGGGACAGAGCGTCAACCTGAGTGTGACCTTCGCTCCCTCGGCCACCGAATGGACGGGCGGAAAGATCCAAGTCAACAGCGAGGGATATCCCTTCCTGATCCAGTTGGAGGGTACAGGCGTGAGCAGCCAGACCGTCACCGCCAGCCCAACCAGTCTGTCGTTTGGCCAAGTAGCGATGGGATCGACCGCTACTCTGCCGGTTGTTATCACAAACGGTGGATCGTCGAGCGTGACCATCGCAGGAGTCCAGAGCGCCGACAGTGAATTTGGGATGAGAAGTCCCGCCCTCCCGTTGACTCTGGGCGCGGGGAAGAGCGTTACGTTGAGCGTCACGTTCACCCCACAATCGACGGGGCTGGTTGGAGGAAGTTTGTTTTTTTATGGTCTAGGCCGGCTGAACATCCCCCTTACCGGCACTGGAACCAATGTCGTGCCCGGCCAATTGAGCGTAGCTCCGG
Source organism: uncultured Acidobacteriaceae bacterium (assembly GCA_963773675.1). Lineage (GTDB taxonomy): Bacteria > Acidobacteriota > Terriglobia > Terriglobales > Acidobacteriaceae > Sulfotelmatobacter. The sequence continues at coordinate 52,735 of CAVZCG010000003.1, read as the reverse complement.
TCCCGCTGAACTTTGGCAGCGTGGCGGTTGGGTCGACCACGACTCAGCCCATTACCCTGGGTGCTAGCGGCGCCAGCGTAACCATCTCTTCCACAGCCAGCAGTAGCTCTCAATTTGCTTTGCAAGGAATGTCACTCCCGTTGACGATTCCCGCCGGCCAGCAGGTGTCGTTCAACGTGGCCTTCACGCCACAAAGTAGCGGGACGGCATCTGGCGCTCTTTCCTTTACCAGCAATGCTGCCAATGCGGCGGTGAGCGAGTCCTTAAGCGGTACCGGCACAGTGACAGCGTACAGCGTCAATCTTTATTGGAACTCCAGTTCCGATGTAGCCGGATACAACGTTTATCGCAGCACCAGTGCCAATGGTACCTACGCCAGGATCAATCCGTCTCTGAACGGAACCACCGCCTACACCGATAGCACGGTGGTCTCCGGCCAGACCTACTACTACGAGGCCACAGCGGTGAGCTCCAGCGGGATGGAAAGCGCGCGTTCGACGCCTGCGGTGCAGGCCATGGTCCCGTAGCAGGCCCCACAAAGGGCTGGGCGAGGCTTTAACGACGCTTCTCTCCGCGGTACAGACGGGCGCATGCCAAATGCGCCCGTCCTTGTCTCTTTAGTCTTTTACTCGTTGCTCGTTATCTCTTCACCCTCGTGATCCGATATTCGGCTATCTAGCTGGCTCGCCGATTCGCTGACATAGCCGCGTCGTTCACCTCTTGCGACCCTCCCATTTCGCCGACCATCACCTCTCCGGAAGTCGAGTTTCACCCTTCGCCGTAGCACTTGCACTTTGATCCAGCCTCCAACAATCGCCAGAAGAGGCTTTGTGTGCAAGAACTTGCGCGCGCCTTCGCCCTGCGTAACACCGCCCCCACCCAAAGTAATCATTCTAAATAGCTTAGTGGCACGGAAGGGCCATACTCCTTGGCCCAGCACATGCGTTAGTACTAGTACAGACGGCCAATGCGGGGGACTCACTAAAGTCATGCGAATAGACTGGCTCGGCGCAATTCTTAGGCCTGCAGCGGCGATCCTTTTGGCGACCCTTGGTTTTTGTCATCTGGGATTAGCCCAGCAACAAGTCTCCTACGCTTTGCTCCAGCCCGGAGCGGTCGGACCAGCCCCGATGGTCCAGTCGTTCCAACCGGTCGCGCCGTCCCATCCGTACTCCGAACACCGGTTTTGGGATCGCGACAATAGCATTCTGTTTGCAACCAACGCAGCTTTCAGCGCCGCCGATTTCGTTGTAACCCGCGATAACCTGCGGAATGGTGGCCAGGAACTGAACCCGGTCACGCGCGTCTTCAGCGGCAGCAATCCCGCATTGGCAATGAACTTTGTCGGTGAGACTGCAGGCGTGGTCGGGCTCAGCTATTTCTTTCACAAGACAGGCCATCACCGGCTCGAGCGAGCCGTTTCCATGCTGAACATCGGCGGGTCTGCAGCAGCGGTCTCATTTGGACTGGCGCACCGATGAGCTCTCTGCGGGGCGTCACGCCTTCGCCGGATCAATCTTCTCGAGAGCATTGCCAACCGCTGCTCCTGGCTTCTTCTCTTCGCCCCGGCGCAAGAACCATAGAAGTAGACCCATCGCGAACAACGCGATGAGAAAATAGATGATTCCGCCTTCGCGGTGAAGTCTTCCCGTCAGAAAACTCGGGTCGACACGGCTCCCAAGCATTCCTAGAGCAAATATCCGAAGCCCATTCTTAGCCACAGAAACCGGAATGGCCACGGCGACGAGCAACGCCTTTCGCCCGAACCCACGCAAGAGCAGGTGCGCAAGAACCATGGTGGTGACCAGCAACATCAGGCTCGAACGGATGCTGCTGCACTCGGGCGCAACCTCCAGGGTGAGTCCTGGAATGTGCACGAGCAAGCCCCGTTGCGCCACCGGTACGCCGACCGCCAAGAACAGCAAATGAGCGGCCGCAGCGGAGCCTTGCTGCAACAGGCTGACGATCCAGTTCAGCGCGTACTGTGGCAGTGGAACCATCCATAGTAAGAAACAAAGAGGAAAAAATAGGCGGCGGAACACGCGCGGACCGAAACAGATCGCAAACGCTGCCATCCACCACGCCACCAGCGCCAGCATGTTCATCGCCAGCTGCACGTCGGAGGATGGCACTCTCCATCGCAGAACCGCGTTTGTCAGAGCAGCAATGATCAACAGCAACAGAGCAATCCCAGCTTTAAGGCCAGATGACGGGGCCAGGGACTTCCACTCCAGGAAGATCATGGCAGCGCTGAGAGGAAGAATGAGAAGTATGTGCGTGTACGCGTCGTCGCGCAGTGCCAATGCGAAAGTAGATCTCAGTGGAACAAACCAAATTGCGAAAGAAGCCGCGACCAGAGCGGAAAACACGAGAAGCGGCGAAAGCTTAAGAGTCGATTCCTTGTTCCCCGCGCTCGACACAATACCCTTTCCCTTCGGGCTTACGATTATTTTCCCATCGCCGGCTCGCGGCAAAGTGGTGTGGATTTTCCTGGAAGCTCAGCTTTAAGCTCAGCCTCGGTCCGCTCCCGCGTTGGAATGGGAGCAAGCGCTGCATTCGAGATGATGCTGGTCACGCCTTTCGCGCTGATTGCCCGCACCACGTAATAGTACTTTTTGCCGCTCTCCACTACGTCGTCCATGCAACTGGTTCCTGAAAATGGAGCGGCATTGATCAGGACAGGCCTCGGATCCTTCCGTTGGTTTCCTCGATAGATGCAGTAGCCCACCGCATCTGCATGCTTGGAGTCGGCCGGAGCGCTGGCTCTCCACGAAAGAATGACTCGATGTCCGCCCTTCGACTGGAGCTTTGTTGGCACTGGGGACGAATTAAACGTCGGGCAGAGGAGCCGCGCGATAGGCGCATTGCTTGAGGCCAATCCGGCTTGCCTGGGCGCTTCTGCCGTCTGCGGAGACGATTCTGAACTAGCGGGGCCCGAGCCTCGTGTGCAAGCGATCGGTAGCATGACGAAAATAGCCAGCGCTGCGACAACTGGAAGGAATCGGAGGCTTGGCTTCGTTCGCACCCAAGTGTCGGCCATGGTTTCGCACCCTCATTGTAGCTTTCCAGAAGGAAACTGCGATTGTGCGCTCAGGGCTGGCGTTATGATCTTGGTGCGCGCACGGTTGCTTGGTGCTTGCCCCCACTCAGCAGCGCGCCGAGTTTGCCTGAGAATTGAAATGCTCGAAAGAGACGCCGCTTCAACAGGACGTTCTGCACCATCTGTTTAAGCCGGGAGCCGTGAAAGTCGACAAGCTTGAGTTCTGCCAGAAATGCAAAGAGCTGATGATCTTCAGCGCCTGCCACTCCAATCGAAGTGCCGCGGAAAATCGGATTGCTCCGGAACATCAGCCGGGTAGCTTCGAACAGAAAGGCTCTTGGATTCGTGTTTGGTTTTCCGGTGTAGTCAAAGTATGGCCCATCCGTGACACGAACCCCCGGTTGAATCAATCCCTCGATCACGATTTCAGACTGCGCCGGAACCTCGAGCTTCACCGTCCCGCATCGGAGGAGCGGAATCGCCTCCTGTTGCAGCGCACCCGCCAACTCGTATTCATCCGTTGCGTCGGGATATGCCGAAGCCGCAGCCATCAGCACGGTCTCGCTGACACCGATCGCAACGGCCATCGGCAAAGGCTGCCCCGCTTTTTCGGCCTTGGCAAAATGCTGAGCCAGATGGCTCCGCGGAGAAGCACTCACCGTCGCCTGCCTTGGACCTAGCAACTGCATCCGATAGACGCCGACGTTTCGCGAGCCGGTCTCCGGATCCTTGGTCGCGTTGATGTGCCACGTGCCAAGGTACCGGCCAGCATCGTACTCGCTCCAGTGAGGCACCGGCAGATTCAGGAGATCGATGTCGCTGGCATGAAGGATGTTCTCGAGGACCGGAGCAGTCTCGACGATCCTCGGCTTTACCGGAGTGGTTATTCTTTTCTTGGCCTCTGCTACGAGAACTCTCCGACTACTATTCAACTCCAGACCGAGCGCCAGCTCGATTGCGCTCGTGTCGCACAATCCGTTGGTGAACACTCGTTGACCGGGATAGTCCTTAACGTTCTCGAAGAGCAGCGGAGCCCTGCTCTCTCGCGTCATTCTTCCGATCTCGAATCTCCAGTCGACTTCTTCTCGAACCCGCAGCAGTAGTCCTGCGTCGTCGAGAACCTGAATGAAATGGCGCAGGCTTATCGAATCTCCGGAAGAGTTCAAAGACGCGAGCGCGTCAGTACGGGGTTGAAGTTCGTTGGTCGCGAGAGTATCCAGCACCGCTAGATCGCCCACTCTTCCTGGCGAACATCGTGCCCATCGTGGGTATAGTTCGAGCGTTCGGTGCGATACAGCAATTCGGCTGCCCGCTTCGCGAAATAGGTCACGATAATGTCCGCGCCCGCTCGCTTCATGCACGTCAGCGCTTCCATCATGATCGCGTCCCGATCCAGACGGCCCATCCGCGCCGCCGCATCGATCATGGCGTACTCCCCGCTCACGTCATATACGGCGAGAGGCATTTTGAATTCCTGCTTGGCACGATACACAACATCCAGATAGAAGAGGGCCGGCTTGACCATGATGATGTCCGCACCTTCTTCGATATCCAGCGCAATCTCGCGCATGGCCTCATCGGAATTCGAAAAATCCATCTGGTGGGTTCGCTTGTCGCCGAACGCCACGGTCGAATGCGTTCCTTCCTTAAAGAAGGGGTCATAGAGCTTTGAGGCAAACTTCGCCGCGTAAGCCATAATCGGGAGGTTTTGGAATCCATTCGCATCGAGAGTCCGCCGCATGGCCTGAATCTGTCCGTCCAGCATGGAAGCTGGCGCGACCATGTCACTGCCGGCTTCGGCATGCGAGAGCGTGATTTTCGTGATCAGTTCCAGCGAAGCATCATTGTCGAGATAGCCATTGCGAACGATTCCGCAGTGCCCGTTCAGCGTGTACTCGCAAGGGCACACGTCGGTAATGACAAGCATCTCGGGTACGTTGCTCTTCAACGCTCGCACCGCTTCCTGTACGATCCCATGTTGCGCGTAGGCGCCTGAGGCTTGCTCGTCCTTCGTATCGGGCACGCCGAACAAAAGGACGGCGGAAATGCCTAGATCGCGCGCCACAATCGCTTCCTCGACCAGGCAGTCGATCGAAAGATGATAGTTGCCCGGAAGCGGTCTGATCTCTTCCCTCACTTTGCTGCCGGGTACCGCGAATAGAGGCAGAATGAAGTTGCTGGCAGAAAGCTTGTTTTCACGAACTAGCTCTCGCATCGATTCGTTCTGCCGCAGCCTTCTGAGTCTTTGTGCTGGGAATGCCATCGTCGTCTTCCTTTCATTTCATCGCGTATTCGCGAGGCTGGTTGCTTGGTTTTCGTAATTGAAAGGGGAGAATTTTTCCGCTCGAAGTGCAAACTGGAAAATCGCGACGGATTCGCACCATGCCAGACTGTCTCCACATCTCGGTCCCGGATTGTGCCCAGGATTCTGGACTGGCTTCTCCACGCTTGAGCAGCGTCATGAATTTTTCCAGAACCTCTGCTTCGTTCACTTCTCCCACTCGGGGGCTCACCAACAGGTGCAAGTGCGTGAATCCCTTCGCGTCTTCTTCTTCGATCAACTGGTAATCGGTGCTTTTCCCGCCGAAGCGCTCGGGGAGCTCCTTCTCCACGATTCGAACGAAATCCGTGTCTACGAAAGTCACGCCCTCACCCGTCAGCTTTTCATAGCTGCGAATGTTGCTGAGGCAAGTGTCGAAGCCGAGTTCTCCGAAGCCACAGTCGCAGCTCTCCGAATCCAGTTCACCAAAGTCGCCCATGCCAACGTTCAGAAGTAATTTGGGAGATTCATAGAGGAGGCTGGTAAACAGATAGGAGTCCAGACGTAGATCAAAGTTCGGAACCACTTGGCGGTGGCTGATGATGGCTGTCGTGTCTTTGTAAAGATGGCAGTGATCGCTTTGCGCGTGAGGATGGTTGCAGCCCGCGGCGATTACTCCGGCTTCGGAGATTCCATAGACCGGAATCGCGACGGCTCCAGTGGATTCGATTTCTCTTTTCTTATGTGGCGTAAGTGGCTCGCCCGTGACCAGAAACTTTGCGCCCTTAAGATTCAGGTTCGCCTCTGCCGCTGCAATGCACACCCTTACCGCCGAAGCCGCGAAGGTATAAATGACGCAGTTTGCGTGCTCGCCCAGGGTTTGGGAGGCCCATTCCGCAATTCGATGGGCATCATTGAGTCCAGCGTATTGCGGTTCTGCGAGCGGAGAACCAAACAGTCGATGAACCGCAAAGATGGTCTTCGTACCCCATCGTTTTTCCCAGTTCACTCGGACCCGATCCTCGGCAACCTGCGAGAACCACTGCTGTACCGGGTTTCCGATATGCGCGAATCGCAGGCTCGAGTTGATCCCCGGCGCTCCCGGAAATACCGGAAACCAATTGGCGATTGGCGCCTTGAGGCATCCGTGAAGATCGAGCAAGAACGCATCGTAAAGAGATCTCTGGTGCAGGTAATCGAAGTCAATCCGGATCCGCGTACCTGCGCTTCGCGTCGCCCCGCTCCTCACCTCATACACGAAAGAAAGGAAGGGATTGTCGAACATGCTCTCTTCACAAAGAAAATTGACCCCGTCGCGCCGGACTGGCACCTTCCCCTTGAACTCATCCACCGTGAAATAAACCCCTTCGAGTTCCAGCGTGCGCAGGCTGGCCTCCAGCCCGTCTCTTGGAGACCCACGATTTGAGATCGCGGAAGGCTAATCTTCTTCGCTGCCAGCAGAGGCAAGTAGGGGCTTCGCGAATACCCGAAAATGCTGCGCTCGGCCAACCGTAGGAAATTATCTTCGCGCGCCCCGATTCGTTTTCGCAGCAACGATCTCGCTAAGCTAATTGCCTCTTCAGGGTCCATCCGCGATTGCGCGAATTTTCTCAGCCCGTCGATGAATCGGTAATATTTCCTCAACCGTCAAACCTCACACGGAACGGGGTGGGAACACTTTTTCAGCGGTCTTTCTGACGTTTCCAACCGCAGGCATTTTTTCCGGAAAACCAGTAGGGGGACTTTCAAGCTGGGGGGCGGCGACGAGGGACACTCGCGCCAAAGCTCGACGCTTGCATCTTCCGACATTGCCGGAAGAAAGTATGTGATTGCCATCACATGCAAACCGCGGCGTCAGTCGTAACCAAAGTACCTACCAGCGAACTTTTCTTTCACACTTCGGTGTGAAATCCTACATTTCTTAAAGGACGCCCTTGAGCCGCAGCTTACGCCTATGATTCCGTTGGCACAGGACTCGACTGCGACACCGATCTTCAGCATCGTCATCCCTGTTTACAACGACTGGGCGCCTCTGGATGGATGTCTGAAGTCTTTGGCGGCGCAAACGGCTCCACCAAGTTTCGAAGTCATCGTTGTGGACGACGGTAGCAAACAAACCGCCCCGGAATCATTTAGCAGCTCGCAGTATGGTTATCCATTGACCGTTGTCCGGCAGGCTCATACGGGCATTCCAACTGCCCGAAACCGCGGAATTCGGATCTCTAAAGGGACCATCCTGCTGTTCGTAGATGCTGACTGCAGGCTCGACACAAACTGTCTGGCAAACCTGAACTCAACCATCTCGCGCTCACCCCTGCACGATTGTTTTCAACTTCGGCTGGTCGGGAACTCTTCCAGCCTCGTGGGGAGAGCTGAAGGCTTAAGACTTACGACTTTTCAAAGCCTCATGCTGCAGCCCGATGATCGCATTCGCTACCTGAACACAGCTGGCTTCGCCATTCGCCGCGCTCGTCTCGGCATCGAAACCGATGTGTTCGATCCTGACGCGCTGAGGGCCGAAGACACACTCCTGCTGGCCAATTTGATGCAATTGGGCGAGCTCCCCCTGTTCGTCCCCGATGCCATCGTCGAACATGCCATCCCACTTTCTTTAATAGGGTGCCTGCGCAAAGACGTTCGCTCTGTTTATTTGGAACGCAGAGCATATGACATCATCGCGTCCAAGGGAGTCAGAATTCGCGTGACCCATCGCGAACGCCTGCAATTGCTGTGGTCCATGTGGAAAGCTGCCGGCCAGGATTCCATTGGGCGATCAGCCTGGCTCGTGGTGGTGGTCAGGCAAGCCTTTCAAAGGATGATATCTTTTGGTTATCAGTGTCTGCGGCTGGGGTTAGCCGGGAACTGTCTAAGCGAACTGGTTCGTGTGTGGTCGGCTGTTCCTCCGTGACCTCCTAATTTGTTATGGCTAATTTGTCGCTATCTTGGAAGCGGTCTGGAGATGCCATCTGGATGAAAGCAGGCCTGCGGAGAGCTGGGTTTCTGCTGGCGTTCATCACAACAGGAGTGATGGGCGCCTGTTCGCACGCTGCGCCCAAGCTTTCGAACTCCTGGGATCCTAAAGCCGCAGCAGCATACCTTGACGATCGAGAGGACTGGTGGTCGCAATGGTCTGGATCCACCCGCGACCATGGAACCTTCTGCGTATCGTGTCACACAGCCTTGCCCTATGCTCTAGCCCGGCCGGCCCTCCGCGCTGCCCTCGGCCAACCAAGTCCCTCAGACGCGGAACGCGAACTGATCGAAAATGTCAGGAAGCGCGTCCGCCTCTGGAAGGATGTTGGTCCGTACTACAGCGACCACGGCTACGACCACAAAACCGCCGAGTCCCGAGGAACGGAATCGGTGCTCAACGCGCTGATTCTTGCCAACCACGACGCCCAGAGCAGACAACTCAGTGATGACGCGCGCGCAGCATTCGACAACATGTGGGCGTTACAGCAGACCACGGGAGATAATCGGGGATCGTGGTCTTGGCTTCAGTTCGACCAGGAGCCTTGGGAAGCTAACGATTCCGCATACTACGGCGCGACCCTAGCCGCGATCGCTGTGGGGACAGCTCCCGGAAAGTATGAATCGGCTCCGGGAATCCAGGAGAATCTCAAGCTCTTGCGCGAATATCTCACCCGGGAAAGCGCAGCACAGTCCACAATCAATCATGTTTTTCTTCTCTGGGCATCGACCAAACTGCCGGGTCTTCTGACGCAAGCTCAACAAAGAGCTATCGTTCAGGAAATTTTGAGCAAGCAACAAGCCGATGGTGGTTGGAGATTGGCTTCAATTTGCTGGAAGTGGAACGGCTGGAGTGTTCGGTCGCTGGTGAACATGTGGATCCGGGAAGATGGGACACCCATGGAAGGCAAGAGTGATGGTCTCGCCACCGGCCTTACCGTGCTCGCCCTGCAGGAGTCAGGGGTGCCTCGCGATAATACGCAACTCGAACATGGGGTCTCCTGGTTGATGACCCATCAGAATCCAGCGGAAGGTAATTGGCCGGCTTCTTCTGTGAACAAGCGCCGCCATATCTCTTCCGGTACCGGGCGCTTTATGAGCGATGCGGCGACCGCTTTTGCCGTGCTCGCGTTGACAGACAACCAACACACAACGAATCCGATAGCATCGGTCTCTAATCATTGAGGATATGGTCTTGCAAGAATTTATGAAGAATTGCCGACGATTTTATATCGATGGAAAGTGGGTTGATCCCGCCCGGGTCAACGATTTCACAGTCATCAATCCCGCCAACGAAGAGCCAATTGCAACCATTTCGCTCGGCAGCGCCGAAGATGTTGACCGGGCCGTGGCTGCCGCCAAACGCGCCTTCGAATCATATTCTGAAGCCAGCGTCAGCGAACGCTTAGTACTTTTGCGCCGGATCGTCGAAGTCTATCGCTCGAAGATGGAGCAGATGGCGCAAACCATTTCGCTGGAAATCGGAGCTCCCATCTCACTCGCTCAAAAAGCCCAGGCACCCGCTGGACTCGGACACTTGCTCGAAGCCGTGAAAGTGCTGGAATCCTTTAACTTCGAAGATCTCCAGGGTTCCACTCTCATGCGAAAAGAACCCATTGGAGTGTGCGGACTCATCACTCCGTGGAACTGGCCGATGAATCAGATCGTGTGCAAGGTCGCGCCTGCTCTGGCTGCGGGTTGCACCATGGTTCTCAAGCCCAGCGAGATTGCACCGCTATCCGCTTATTTATTCGCGCAGATCTTGCATGAAGCTTCCGTCCCACCTGGTGTTTTTAATCTGGTGAATGGTGACGGGCCCACGGTTGGCGCGGCGATCGCCTCACACCCTGATGTGGACATGGTCTCCTTCACCGGCTCCACGCGAGCCGGCATCGCCGTAGCCGTTGGCGCCGCTCCCACCGTGAAGCGAGTCACGCAAGAACTCGGCGGCAAGTCAGCCAACATCATTCTCGACGACGCCGACTTCGAGAAGGCAGTCAAGCATGGCGTGCAGGAATGCTTCCGCAATACCGGACAATCCTGCAACGCGCCGACTCGCATGCTCGTACCTCGGTCGAAGATGGCTCAGGTAACGGACGTGGCGAAGCAGGTGGCCGGAGCCACCAAAGCTGGCGACCCGTTTGCCGAAGACAGCATCATCGGCCCGCTAGCGAGTAAAGCTCAGTTCGAAAAAGTGCAGCGGCTGATCAGCCAAGGGATCGCGGAGGGCGCGAAGGTGGTTGCCGGCGGTCTTGGACAGCCCGATGGCATCACGAAAGGCTACTTCGTAAAACCTACCGTCTTCGTGGATGTTCGCAACGACATGACAATCGCGCGCGAGGAGATCTTCGGTCCTGTCCTCTGCATCATCCCGTGTGAAGATGAAAATGATGCGGTGCGAATAGCCAACGATACTCCCTATGGTCTGTCTGCTTTTGTAACATCAGGAGACCCGGAGCGGGCGCGCAAGGTGGCCAAGCGCCTTCGCTCTGGCAACGTCCATCTGAATGGCGCTCGGGTGGATTTCGGAGGTTGTTTCGGAGGCTACAAACAGTCCGGCAACGGCCGAGAGTGGGGCGAAGCGGGCCTTGAAGAGTTCCTTGAGCTGAAGGCGATTTTTGGCTATGCGTCGGGAAAGTAGGCGCCCAGCCACCCGCATAAAGTCCTTGGTTACATAAGTTTACAATAGATCTATGGCAAGACTTGCAAGTCCGGGTATAATAGTGCCAGAGATTCCTATTCGCGTCACTTGCATCCCCTTATCCCCCCTGGCGATCAGTAATCCAAGAAGTTAAAACGGTCTGTTCATGACAGGAACCCACCAGGGATCAAACATGGTATCAGCGCCCTTTGCCCATTCGTCTACGTCTGAGCTAGCCCCAGCGTCGGAAGATGCTACTGCAAGAAAGCTCTCGGTCATCTGGCAGGAGCAACTCGGGGTCGACTCCGTCAGCCCCGATCAGAATTTCTTCGACCTCGGTGGAGATTCGTCGCTGGCGGTTCGCATGTTCTCCGAAATTGAGCAGGTGTTCGGAGTCAAGCTGCCTCTCGCCACGCTGTACGAGGCTCCTACCATCGAGGAACTCGTTCGGATTCCTGGCGCACAAGCACCAACAAGGCAATAGCGGCAGCAACGGAGGAGTCGTGCCACTCGGAACCAATTGGTCAAAAACGTGGACATTCTTCGAGGGCGATTGGCACGAGGGCAACGTCGGCATCATGGGCCCGCGCACTCATGCCGCGTGGTTGTGCTCCGTCGTTTTCGATGGCGCCAGAGCATTCGAAGGCGTTACTCCCGATCTCGCCCTTCACTGCGCGCGTGTCAATGACTCGGCAAAAAAACTGTTTCTGAATCCCACCGTCTCGACCGAGGAATGGGTCCGCCTCGCACGAGAAGGAATCCGGCGCTTCGACAAGGATGCAGCGCTTTACATCCGCCCCATGTATTGGGCAGAGAGCGAAGGACCATGGGTGCAGGCGCACCTTCCCGAGTCCACGCGCTGGTGTCTCTCGATTTACGAGGCGCCCATGCGCCCTCCCAAAGGCTTCTCCATCACGCTTTCTCCGTATCGCCGGCCAACTATCGAGACCATGCCGGTAGACGCGAAAGCGGGCTGCCTCTATCCCAACAACTCCCGCTCACTCTTTGAAGCGCAAGCGCGCGGCTTCGATAACGCGATTGTCTGCGACATGCTGGGCAACGTCGCCGAACTGGCCACCTCGAATATTTTCATGGCGAAAGACGGCGTTGTGTTCACACCCATCCCCAACGGAACCTTTCTTGCCGGCATCACTCGCCAAAGAGTCATCGGATTGTTGCGGCAGAGCGGCGTAACGGTGGTTGAGAAAACTCTCAGCTATCAGGATTTTGAGGCGGCAGACGAGATTTTCGCGAGCGGAAACTATTCTAAGGTGGTTCCGGTGACTCGCATCGGCGACCGAGTTCTCCCCTTCGGCCCGCTGTACACCAAGGCGCGAGAGCTCTATTGGGCGTTCGCACATTCATGATTGCAGGAGCCTACTGGCCAGGTGCAGTGTGAAGACTGAAGCTACATCGTCAATGATCGAGGTGCTCGCCGCGATTTGGCAGCGCGTGTTGCAACTGCCGTCCGTCCAACTCGACGATGACTTCTTCGATCTCGGTGGCGATTCTTCCTTAGCTCTTCAACTGTTTAACGAAATTGCCGAGCTCTGCCATCGGGAACTCCCGCCTGTCACAATCTACCAGGCGCGAACTATCGCAGCTCTGGCGGCCTTGCTCGAGCAGCCCACCGCGCCGCGCTTCCCTGCCCTTCTAGAGCTAAAGCCGGGAGCCAAGAACCCGCCGATTTTTCTCGCGCATGGTTTGGGTGGCAGCGTGATGGATTTTTTTCAACCCGTGCGGCACATCGAATCAGACCATCCGATTTACGGAATTCAATCGAAGGGCATCGACGGCCTGGACCAACCGCTGGAACGCATCGAAGATATGGCCGAATTTTCTATCGATGCGGTGCGGGAATTGCAGCCCCACGGTCCTTACGCGCTCATAGGTTACTCACTTGGTGGACTGGTCGCGCTCGAAATGGCTCAACGTCTGTCCGCCGCAGGAGAGAAAATCGCGCTCCTCGCCATGCTGGATGCTTATCCCCACATGCGTTACCTGTCATTCGGACAGCGCACGCGCCTGATTGCCCGTCAAGCCAAGCGTGGCTTTCATGCTCTTGCAGACTTCTCCGCCAGTTCGTCTTACAAACCTCCCGCTGGCGTGTACCTCACACCCACGATGCAGCGCGTGCGGGACAGCGCATACCTGGCTCTGACCCGTTACAAGCCGCGGTTTTACAGTGGCAAAATAAGTTTCGTGCGTGCGGCGATCGGTTCAGGCTTTCCCAGTAACGCTGCTGCCGTCTGGCGACCCTTGGTTGAAGAACTCGCGGTCGAGACGGTGCCCGGGGATCATCTGGGGATGATTGCCACACACTACGCTGAGCTCGCCTCCGTTCTGTCTCGATATCTGAGAGAAGCCTTAGGCTAAGAGACTCCGCCCCCGGCTAACACGGCCTGGGACGCCCCTTGAGTCACTATTTCGATCTGCAATACCCTCCAACCCCTGTGATACCCTGCGTCGAGGAATGAGGTGAGAATATGTACTTCAGCATTCGGGCCTTCACGTTTGCGTTTGCAGTAGCACTGGTTTTCTGCGCATCGTCTTCATGGGCCCAGACGCAAAGCCAGCCTGCGCCGAAAGAAGGTGACTACATTGCCCGCAATTTTCATTTCAAATCCGGCGAGAGGCTACCTGAGTTGCGCATGCACTATGCGACCTTTGGGTCTCCCGTGCGCAACGCGAACGGCCACGTTACGAATGCCGTTCTGCTCTTGCACGGCACCAGCGGCACCGGCGCGCAATTCCTTGCGCCGCAATTCGCCGGCGTCCTCTTCGGGCCCGGACAGCTTCTTGATGTCACTCGTTACTACGTCATTTTGCCGGACAACATCGGCCACGGAAAATCCAGCAAGCCCAGTGACGGCATGCACGCTCATTTTCCGCAGTATGACTACGACGACATGATCGCCGCGCAGCACGAATTATTGGAGAAGGGGCTGGGCGTGAATCATCTCCGTCTGATTCTGGGCACTTCCATGGGCTGCATGCATTCCTGGATCTGGGGCGAAACCCACCCCGACTTCATGGATGCGCTGATGCCCCTTGCGTGCCAGCCGGTGCCCATCACCGGACGGAATCGCCTCTGGCGCAAGTTGGTGATCGATTGTATCCGCGACGATCCCGATTGGAAAAATGGCGACTACACGACCGAACCGCGGGCCGGTCTTAAAACGGCCGGCGAGATGTTCTATATTGCCGCGGGCTCAGCTCTGCAGATGCAAAAGGATCTGACCAGTCGCGCGGCCACCGACGCAGCCGATGACGACTTCGTGAAGCGCTTCAGTGCAAGCCACGATGCCAACGATCTGCTCTACGCAGTGACTGCTTCGTGGAACTACGATCCCTCGCCGCAACTCGAGAAAATTACCGTTCCGGTGATGTTTGTGAATTCCGCCGACGATTTTATCAATCCTCCGGAACTTGGCATTGCCGAACGGGAAATCAAACGAATCAAGAAGGGCCGTTTCATCCTGCTTCCGATCTCTGACCAGACCCACGGTCACGGCACTCACACATGGGCAGCGGCGTGGCAGCAGTATCTGAAAGAGTTGTTGGAGGAGTCTCAGCCTTAGGCTCAAATCGATGGTGACACTCCGGGTGAGGCCCGCTCTACTTCAGCAGGCCGGGAGCCAGCAAGTATGCCGTAGTGGCTAGACCGAACATAAGCAGACCAACCGTTCCTGCAAGCTTGAAGGGCGACGGTCGAGCCTCGTTGTGCAGCCTCGACGCAGCGCGCAGCTTCTCGATCCAGACTTCCTCGAATTTGTTCTGACTGGATCGCTCCCAGATTAGCGCTCCGAGGCGGCGGTGATCATCAGCCGCAAGCGAGACGAAGCGGAAAGGCTGCAATGCTTCGGCGACGGGACGCAACATCTCTGCGCCTCCCAGCACCGAACCGGCTCCGGTTAGGAACATCAGCTTGACTCGCGATCCCTGCAGGAGGGGCTGAGAAAGCGAAAGCAGACCACCGGTGAGAGAAATTACTTGCAGGTTGGCCCCAATGCGCTCGCCATTCGGGAACCGCAGCACAGCCGGAGTGGCTTCTTCAAGACGTGCGCGCGGGACGCGCCACGGCGCGCCGGATTGGGGGAGGCTGCCCATAAATCAGTCACCAGTATGCGGCGGCAGTGGTTACTAAAAGAAGATTACGGAAGTGCCAGTGTGGGTCTGGTTACGAGTTTTGGCGCGAGTCGCTCTGTGCTCTGGCCCGAACGAAGGTTTCCTGACATGGCGAACGAAAGCAAATTATGCAGCCCCCACAACGACCGGTTACTTGGGGCCGTTTTCCTATGTACCGATCTGGAACCGCGCGAAGATCACGCATCCTATATCGCAACCTGGCTCAAAGTGGTGGCTGCTGACAACCGAGCAGTGTTCACGGCTGCGGCCTATGCACAACGTGCTGCCGAATTTATCGACCGCAAACAGCCATGGGCGCCGCCGCTCAAGTCTCCACGACTTGCGCGGCATGATAGAGCACCGCACCTCCAAAAACGGTCACAGCTTCAATCGAACTTGGCATGCGCGCCGAAAGCTGCCCTTGCCTGATGCTTCGCGGAGTCCTCTATTTTTCTGAAATTCCTCTAAGATTTCGGATTTCGAGGGCCATGGCAATGGACCATAGCTTCTTTTCCACAAGTCCCCCTTGCCTCAGATGCGACAATGGCAACATGTCTTGCACAATCGTTCACCGCGACCACGCTGTGAGGCGAAAGTCCCGGTCCACCTTACAAAGGCACCTTCTTCGCCATTGACAACGGAAAACGACTGACGGATAAAGTTATCGGCACTTCGAGCACGGCCGCTCTCGTCAATCGTTGTGACCCAGGGAAGGGATATGTCCAATCCTAGCGAAAGCCTCCGCTCGACCACTTGGTGTGCCCTACTTCTGATTTCTTTTCTGCTGCTCTCCGGCGTATCGAATGCTGCGCCTCTGATCACTCTTTCGCAAAGGCATGGCCCTCCCACCAGCCGCATTCTGGTTTCGGGCTGCGGATTTGGGGCCAACGTGGGAGTGGATATCTTTTTCGACATCTTGGATGAGGCGCTCGTCGTTACCGATGCGACTGGTAAATTCAACAACATTGGAATCAGTGCGCCGCGCGCCGCTTATCCCGGCATCCATTGGATAACTGCGCTTCAGAGAAATAACTTCAGAGGCGCTCAGCAGCCCTTTCTTGTACAGACCAATTGGAGCCAGTTTCGCTTCGCACCTGAACACGATGGCGTCAATGCTTTTGAGAACGTCCTGTCCCCCAATACGGTTGGAGGCATAGGCCTGAACTGGAGCTATTCCGCTAAGGGACTGGTTGAGTCCTCGCCCGCCGTCGCGGATGGCGTGGTTTATATCGGGTCGGAGGACACCGACGTATACGCGCTGCATGCCCGCACGGGCTCGTTATTGTGGAGCTACGCCGCTGGCGAATCGGTGATTTCCGCGCCCGCCGTCGCCAATGGGATCGTTTATGTCGGCTCCGGCTCTTTTGATTCCCTGAATCACAATCTTTACGCGCTCGCTGCAAAAACCGGAACCGTTCTATGGAGCTACCCCACCGGTAACGGTGTCCAGTCCTCGCCCGCCGTTGAGAATGGCGTGGTTTACGTCGGCTCAGACGACGGCAACGTCTACGCACTGAACGGCAGCACGGGCTCGCTATTGTGGAGTTACTCGACAGGCAATGGCGTGTATTCCTCGCCTGCGGTGGCGAACAGCGTGGTCTACGTGGGGTCGGAAGATAACAATGTATACGCGCTGAACGCAGCCACCGGCGCCTTGCAGTGGAGCTATCCCACCGGAAGCACGATCACCTCCTCGGCCGCAGTCGCAAACGGGGTCGTCTATATCGGGTCGTGGGACAACAACGTGTACGCTCTGAATGCCAGTACCGGTGCTTTGCTCTGGAAATACGCCACCGGCAACGCCGTGGAGTCTTCGCCGGCAGTCTCGAACGGCGTGGTCTATGTCGGCTCGGAGGACAATAACGTCTACGCGCTGAATGCCGCGACCGGTTCTTTATTATGGAGCTACCCCGCCGACACATCGGTTTCTTCTTCACCGGCGGTCGCGAATGGCGTGGTTTACATCGCTTCTTCCGACGTGATGTACGCCCTGAATGCGAAGACAGGCGCCCTCCTGTGGTTCAACTACCCGGCGAATGGTTTCCTGGTTTCCTCGCCGGCAGTGGCAAACGGGATGGTCTACATCGGCTCCCTCGATAGCGTCTTGGCGTTCGGTCACAATGACAGGAGTCAGTTCGCGCCTTCCAAACGTCCAGCTTTGAAGACGCTCCAGCCTGATTTCAACCTGATACCTCAGCCCGCAGCCACGTCGATACCGCTAACCTCATTACCAGATTCAAATCCTTCGGCGTCCGGGCGACGCTGATATCGCTGAAGGACGCAGTTGTTCCAATCAAGCCCTTTGACGTGTTTGAGTTCATCTTGCAAAACCCCGCGAATGCGCCCGCGACCCTGGGAAACCGCCTTTCCAGTAACTCGTCGAAAGACTTCAGGTCCTCAAGTCTCCAGTACTGTGCACAAAGTGCCATACCACGATTCACCGCTGAATGACCGAGCAACTTGAATTGTGATTTCACATTGAATGATTTTGAAGGGCTTGTTTGCTTCTTGCGATCATCGATTACATTAAAGAAAGCTTGCGTAAACTTGGTCCAATCGGACTCTCGCTCTTCGCATGGCAGACGACTGCCCCGCTCGCCGCTTTACTGATCAGAATATGTGGCTGCGGCTTCTTTGATCTGCTGTCGATACCATTCCACCGTCCGCCGCAAACCCTCCGCGAAGTCAACCACCGGTCGGTAACCGAGATGCTTTTCCGCCCGCGACAAATCCGCCAGGGAATGCTTCACGTCCCCGGCCCTTGTCTCCGCGTATGCAACATCCCCGGTATACCCAGTTAGGGTTTTCAGCGTCTGAAACGTCTCGTTCAAATCAACACGTGTTCCCGTGGCGACATTGAAAACCTGTCCTGCCACTTTGGTTGCCGGCGCGGTGCAGGCGAGTAGATTCGCGCGCACGGCGTTGTCCACATAAGTAAAATCTCGGCTCTGGGTACCGTCGCCAAAAATTTTGGGGCGCTCGCGTGCGAGCATTTGCGTAATGAATTTCGAGAGCACACCCGAATACGGAGAGGTCGGATCCTGGCGAGGTCCGAAGATATTGAAATAGCGCAAGCATACGGTTTCCAGCCCGTAGCACCGATAGAACGATGTCATGTAATATTCGCTCGCCAGTTTTGCCACGGCGTACGGTGAAATTGGACTCGGAAGCATTTCCTCATGCTTCGGCAGCGTGGGTGTATCGCCGTAGGCGGAAGACGAGGCCGCGTAGACTACGCGCTTCACCTTCGCGTCTCGAGCGGCAACCAGCACGTGGACCGTTCCGTCCACGTTGGCGCGATTGCTGCCGATCGGATCGAGAACCGACCGCGGCACAGACGGAATGGCAGCCTGGTGAAGTACGTAGTCCACTCCGCGGCACCTCTCAGACACCGCATCGAGATCCAGCAGGTCTGCTTCACGGAAGTCAATTTGATGAATGACTTCCGCAAGATTCTCCCGCCTGCCGGTGGAGAGGTTGTCAATCCCTCGTACTTCGTCGCCCTGCGCCAACACAGCGCGAGCGAGAGAAGAGCCAATGAATCCCGCAATACCTGTGATGAGATATCTAGCCATACGTTATTTTATCCAATGAGGATAATCCCTTGGGAGCCATTTGACTCGAGCGACCGACATGAGTCATAGAGTTGTGCCTTGGCTTCAACCTAGAGACATTGCTGGGAGAGACACTATTGCTCAGTCGGCGCAGTCCAACCCCCATGTCCGCCACTGGGACAGTCAATCGTGACTGCGTCCATCCGCTGTTAGAATTCTTACGCCGCCACTGGCCGATTTACAACGCTACGGAGATCTTTTTCTGCCGAGGCAAGGGCACGAACCTCGGACGCCACGCAGATAACGAAGCACGCGATACTAACTTCGAACAGATTGCGCTTCGTCAGGCTCATCGCGGCAAATAGCGCCCTGGCAATATTCAGATGCACCAACCCGCCGCACAATAGCGCGAACCATCCCGCGTAATAGGTGATCCTTCCGACCAAATGCAGCCGACTCGATCGATCCATGGTCAGAAACCTCCTGTTTTCTCAACTTACTGGCTTAAGCACTGCACCATTATGGGTGCAATCGATATGCAGCGAATTGTATACCCGGTTTTCGATTCGCGGCAGAAAATTTGGACCATCATTCATTGTTGTCTAGGCCTCATTGTCCTTTTTGGCTGCCGAACCGATCAACCGAAACCTACGATGGGATCGATGGGGGTGCTACCATCATGCCCGTGCGTTCATCGACTGCAGTCAGACTTGAAAATAGGCTAGTGAATATATGAACGGGGCAGAAGCCGTCATTCGAACTTTAATCGCGGGTGGCGTTGACGCGGTCTTTGCCAACCCAGGCACATCGGAAATCCATCTCGTCGCTGCTCTTGATCGAGTCCCAGAAATTCGCTGCGTGCTGGGGCTCTTCGAAGGCATCGTCACCGGAGCCGCGGACGGCTACGCGCGCATGGCTGAAAAACCTGCATGCACCCTGCTGCATCTCGGCCCGGGTCTCGGGAACGGTCTCGCCAATCTGCACAATGCAAGCCGCGCTCGCGTTCCCATCGTTAACCTTGTCGGCCAGCACGCAACGGATCATCTGCGCTATGACACGCCACTCGCGTCCGATATCGAAGCTATTGCGCGTCCCTATTCCAAATGGCTGCGCACTTCCAAGTCTCCATCCGAAGTAGGACGCGACGCAGCCGAAGCGATCGTCACGGCGCGCACTGCTCCCGGCCAGATCGCAACCCTGATAGTTCCCGCAGATGTCGCGTGGAGCGACGGTGGAAACGTTGCCCCGCTTCCGAATGTGCCGAAACCTGCCCTGCCCACGGCGGCGACTGTTGAGCGCGCTGCCGCCATGCTTCGCCCAGGTTCGAGAACCGCAATCCTGCTTACCGGAAATGCTTTGTACGGCGACGGACTGATCACTGCCGGTCGCGTCGCGTCAGCTACGGGAGCCCGGCTTTTTACTCCTTATCCGCTCACTCGCCTGCAACGCGGCGCCGGGATTCCAAGAGTCGATCGCGTCCAATACGTGCTCGAACAAGGGATCGAGCAGTTCAAGGAATTTCGTCAGTTGATTCTGGTGGGCGCTCCGCCTCCAGTCGCGTATTTCGCCTACCCGGGAAAAAGCAGCGAATTCACATCGCCAGAATGTGAGATCCACACACTCTCAAGCCCCGGCGAAGATTATGTTGGCCCGTTGGAAGCGCTCGCGAGGACTTTGTCCGTGCGTAGTGCCGAGCTAGCGACGGAGAAGGCCGCACGCCCATCGCAGCCCTGCGGAGAAATCACGCTTCAGGGACTTGCTGCGGCCGTCGCAGCGCTTCTTCCTGAGAACTCGATCGTGGTCGACGAGTCCATGACCTCGGGCCGCGGTCTGATGGCCGCAACCGCGGGAGCGCCGCCGCACGACTGGTTGGGAAACACTGGAGGTTCAATCGGGATCGCCTTGCCTCTGGCCGTAGGTGCAGCAGTGGCTTGCCCCAGCCGCAAAGTTTTGTGCCTGACCGCCGACGGCAGCGCCATGTACACACTTCAGGCGTTGTGGACCATGGCGCGCGAAGGCCTCAACATAACCACGGTGGTTTTCGCCAACCGTGACTACGCGGTGCTCAAGCGTGAGTTTTCTTATCTGGGAGTAGGCAATCCGGGGACCCGGGCCTTGGACATGTTCGAGATCGGGCGTCCCGACCTCGATTGGGTGCAGCTCGCAAAGGGCATGGGAGTGCCCGGCATCCGCGTCAATTCTCTGGATGCATTCGGAAAGGCGCTACAAGCAGGATTGAAAGGTGAAGGACCGACGCTGATTGAAGTGCCCTTGTAGATTGGCCGGAAGGAAGGATCGCGATGTGCTCATGCTAAAAGCGGCAGGATCGAAATAACAGTGAAGAACCAGGTGCGATTTCTGCACCGGGAAACCTGGGGTTCCGTAAACTATCTTGCCACCGGCTGCAAATCAGCAGGTCGAACGAGGTTTTACAGAATTACTGAAAGACTCTTGAGGCCCCTGAATCCAAATGTAGGGGCCCACTCTGGCCGTGGGCCCGTAAGCTTCATCTCCGGAAAGCGCTGAACTAGATTCAGGATCGCAATCTGCCCCTCTAACCGCGCGAGTTGGGCTCCGATGCAAAAGTGCAACCCCGCACTGAACGCCAGGTGTTGGTTGTTCAGCCTCTTCAGATCCAACTGATTCGGATCCCTAAATTGTTTTGGATCCCGGTTCGCCGCACCGAGCATGCATAGAACCGTCCATCCCTTCCGTATCTGCTGGCCGCAAACTTCGATATCTTCCTTGAGCACGCGGGCCGTGAATTGCACGGGGCTCTCATAACGCAGAACTTCCTCCACAGCCGAACGGATCATCTCCGGCTTCTCTCGTAACTCCGCTGTTTCCTGCGGGTGCCGCAGGAGCGTGTACATTCCGTTGCCGAT
Source organism: uncultured Acidobacteriaceae bacterium (assembly GCA_963773675.1). Lineage (GTDB taxonomy): Bacteria > Acidobacteriota > Terriglobia > Terriglobales > Acidobacteriaceae > Sulfotelmatobacter. Next base: position 31,257 of record CAVZCG010000003.1, on the reverse strand, counting down.
CAGATTTCGAGTCGTCTCGTGCCCTGCGAAAAGCAGCGCGATACACTGCGCGTATAGCTCTTCTTCGGTCAGCACTTCTCCTTCTTCCTCGATGTCGATCAGGAGGCTGATCAGGTCGTTTCCTTTATTGCGTCTCCGTTCCGCTACGGTCTTTCGGAAGAATTCGGTTAACTCAACTAACGCATCTTGCGCTGCGCGCGCCTCTTCCACGGTACGATTGGGATTGCCTCGAAACACCGCGATGGCCCGCGACCAATTAACAAATGTGTCGCGCAGTTCCTGCGGTATTCCGAGCATCTCCAAGATGATGCGCACGGGCATTGGATTTGCGAACTCGCGCATGAGTTCGACTTCCGAGCCATGCTGTAGCGGCTTTAGCATTTGATCGACGATGGCCTCGACTTGCGGACGCAACCCTTCAACCGCCGTGGGCGAAAATCCCTTATTGAGAAGTTTGCGCAGCCGCGTATGCTCCGGCGGGTCCATGAAAATCAGCCACAAACCGAGCATTCGCGCGAGTTCGCTGAACTCGGACTGGCGGCTGAGCGGGAGAGGCAATAACATCTGCTTCGCGCGCTTTGCGGAAAGCCTCGGGTCTTTCGCGATCGAGGAGCACTCGCTGTGACTGAAAATCGACCATACCGCCCATTTGCCGCCAACATCCAAGAAATGCAATGGGCCTTCTTCGTGCAAGCGGGCGTATGTGGGATACGGGTCCTGCAGAATTTCGTCGTTGAAAACAGCTTTCTTGGCTGGAGCGATAACCTTGGTCAACCTTCACCTAACTCGCAAGATCAGAATTTCAGTCATGCAGAAACCGTCAACCTACTGAGGTCGAGTTTAACAGAGAACTTCCCGGGGAAGGCTTCGCAGTGAACGCGCAACCAACCTGGATTCAGTATGGTAGGTGAATTCTGGAGGGAAAATGACTTGCCGTGCAAAAGGCGCTCAATGAGGGCCCGGCGGCGCTTATCAGGAGCCGGCCGCTAGGCGCTGCCAAATCAATTCCAGGGTTTGAATTTTTCCGTTCATGGGCGTTGGCGGTGTAACTAATACGATTTGATCACCCTGGAATTTAACCGTGCGGACCAAGTCCCTATCTACGTAGTTCTGAATGGATGAGATTTCGACGTGATGGATTACCTTGTCATCGCTGAGCGTGTACCGTCCGGCATAGGCGAGAAATGTCTTAAACGCATCAGCCTGTTCCTGCAGCGATCCGCCGCCGGGGGAGAGCGACCTACGCCCGTCGTAGCTGATCAGGGCGCTTACTCTGCCATCCGCGGTGTAGCTGAGCAAACCCACAGGCTTCGAGCCATAGGGAGTTTCGCTTCGCTCCCCGGTCGACGTTATGGCCGAGACGGACACCAGCTTCCATGTGCCCACAAGTTTGTCTCCTACGTGCACCAGGCGTCACCTGAAAAGGCCACGAATTCAACCATCGCCAGAATTGCAGTTTTCATTCTGATCCTCGTTCGATTCGATGTCCGCGAACCGTGTGCGTCATCGCCGAAAAGCACCCTTGACTCTCTCCGCCTTCTCACAGAAAAAATTTGAGCATACCGGTTTGACGAAAGCTTCACGCCAAGCCTACACTCTCCGTTCTATCTCGAGAGGCCTGATTCGCGTAGGGAGCGATGACAAGGGAATTGGAAGGCAAAGTCGGGCTCGTTACTGGTGGGACTTCGGGCATTGGCCGGGATACCGCCATGCTTTTCGCGAAGGCGGGAGCGAAAGTGGTAGTTTCGGGACGGCGCGAAGCGGAAGGCGAGAAGACCGTCGAACTAGTCAGTGCTGCGGGCGGCGAGGGCCTGTTTGTGAAGGCTGACGTGTCGATAGCCTCCGAAGTTGATGCGCTCATTCAGAAGGCGGTGGAAAGGTTTGGCCGCTTGGACATCGCCTTCAATAATGCGGGGATCGAGGGCGTTCGGGTTCCCATCATCAAACAATCCGAGGAAGACTGGGATCGGACTATCGACGTTAATCTTAAGGGCGTCTGGCTCTGCCTGAAGTACGAAATTCGGCAGATGCTCAAGCAGGGCAGTGGCGGAGCCATTGTAAACATGGCATCGATTAATGGCCTGATCGGTGCTGCTGGGGCAGCCGCGTATAGTGCGAGCAAACATGGAGTGGTGGGGCTGACGAAGGCCGCCGCGCTCGAAACTGCGCGAAGCAGGATTCGGATCAATGCAGTGTGTCCCGCAGTGATCGAAACGCCTATGGGTGAGCGGCTCTTTGGCGCTCCGCTGATTCACAAATACGTTCTTAGTTGCCATCCGATCGGCCGTTTTGGAAGACCAGCGGAGATCGCCGAAGCCGTGGTATGGATGTGCTCGGATCGCGCATCTTTCATGACGGGCCAGTCCCTAGTCCTCGACGGCGGCTTCCTGGCGGGACAAAATTCTCCGAGCTAAATGCAAGTTGTTGATTCATTCATACTTGCTGTTGGTATGGCTGTGGCCTAAGCGATTGCCAGGTCTTACACCTAACTAGGGAGGGGAACCCAGGCTCTGGACATGCGCCAGATGGGGCGTCCCGATCTCGATTGGGCGCACTTGGCGAGGATATGGAGTTCCCGGCACTCGTGTCACTTCGCTGGAAGGGTTCTGGAGGGCTCCGCGGGCAGGTTTTGAGTGCTGGCGCTCAAGGTCTCACCCTGGTTGGTATGATTGGCAATCTTGGCCAAGTCGCCTTTCGCAATTTTTCCGCTCGCCGTCATGGGCATGGTTGAGATCAAGAAGATGTCTGACGGTCGCTTGTACGGCGCAAGATGTTTTGCCGCATATTCAGCCAGGTCAGTTTCCGTCACATGCGAACCAGGCGCCGCCTGAACAAAGGCCAGAATCTCCTCATCTCCTCGGATTGTTCTGCCGATCACAGCAGACTGGGTAACTGCGGGATGGGCATTCAGAACGGCCTCAACTTCAGCGGGGTAGACGTTGAAGCCAAATCGGATGATGAGATCCTTCGTGCGTCCGACAATGAAGAGATTCCCATCCTCAAAGCGGGCGAGATCACGGGTGTTAAACCATCCTTCCGCATCTATTGCGGCGGCTGTTTCGTCGGGCGCGCGATAGTAGCCTTTCATGATGTTGGGCCCACGCACCCATAATTCACCCACTTCTCCCGCGGGTACTGGCTGCCGATCACGCCCAACCAGTCTAGCTTCCACTCCCGGAAACATTGGGCCAACCGAGTTATCCGTGCGCGGCGGCGCTTCGAGCCTCACCTGCGCTATGTTAGGAGAACACTCTGTTATGCCATAACCATGATGGAGGGGCAGGCCAAACAGGCCTTCCACCGACGACTTGATGACAGGGGGCAGTGGGGCTCCCGAACAAGAAATGATCCGAAGCGCGGGAAGTTTCAAGGACCGCAAATTTCTCATTTTTGCGTATTCCAGGAACAGAGAAAACATGGAGGGCACGCCTAACATGATCGTTATTCGATCTCTCTCGAGTGCCACACGTGCGGCCATGGGATCGAATCGAGGCTCAAGATAGATCGTTGCTCCGCTGAGCAGGGTTCCCAGGAAAACTATCGAAAGCCCAACGATATGAGAGAGTGGCAGAATGCCATAAAGGCGGTCTTCGGAGTTCAAGGACCGGATCTTTGCAGCCCCCCGCGCCGAAAAAAGAAGGTTGTCGTGGGTCAACATGACGCCTTTGGGAAGGCCAGTCGTACCCGACGTATAAATCAAGGCAGCGACGCGACTCCCAATGTCAGCATCGATCGGCTCGGGTTGGACGTTCTCGTCTAGAGGGCCCAGGCCTATTTGCCCTAGATCACGCACCTCTTCTATCAACGCTCCATGCCGATTCGCATGTGAGGCGGCATGCACGGACACTCTCGTCGTGTAGACTACGAGCCGAGATTTGCAGTGATCGCGGACCGCATCGATCTCTCGCGGCGACAAACGTGGGTTCACGGGCACGGGCCAAGCGTCGAGACTGCCGACTCCCAGCAAGACAGCCGCAAATTCCCGGCAGTTTTCACCGACAATCATGACTCGATCACCAGCTCGCACTCCGGCACCGCGGAGCCAGTCCGCAGTCCGCGAGATGATCCCCTCCAGTTCCCGATACGTCCAGCTGCCGTTTGGATCAACAACAGCTTTATGATCGGGCAAACGGTCCGACCACGGCTTCACTACGTCGGATATGCGCATGGACATTGACACGTTCGTCGAAATCGCTGGTAGCTCACCTTGTGTCACGGCTGGTTGCCTGTGCTTCGGCAAATGTACTAGTGTGCGGGCCTATCGGGATTTCAGATACGCCGAACTGTTTTTCGGGCAAGCAGGGAAGGCTAATGCCGTTGTTGACCCGCGCCAACCTGCGCCAATTAGCAATGTTTGACTTATAAGAAATTCGCCCTCAGTGAGAAATTCCCCCGCGGAACTGGCGCTTCCGGTCGCCCGGTCTACTCTTTGCTGCGAAGCTTCTTTTCAATGAAGGCGATGATACTTTTCACCGAGGCAAAGTTGTCAGTCGTCACTTCTTCATCATCTACTGCGATGGTGAAGCGCTCTTGAACAAACACGATGAGTTCGATCACCCCCTGAGAGTCGATCACATTGCCTAGCAGCGGCAAATCGTCATTGAGTGCTTCGCTCCTGCCCAGTAGAAACTTCTCTGTAAGAAAGCCACGAATTTCCTGTCCTATCTCTGTCGTTTCGATTTGCATATATCCCCCAAGTTGTCGTTGATTTAGTAGGTTGTGACCGCAGCTGTTGAGGGGAAAGAACTGTAACAACAGCCATGTTGTTCCTTCCAGCCGCCGGGTTCATGGGCTGCAAACTTACTATCGTATTTCCAAGCGCGGAGTTGTCGTTGATCCCAATCTCGTCAACCGAACAGTGGGGGAAAGGTTTCGCTGACGTCGTTCCGTAGCGGTTTCGTTGAAGAACAATCAGCATCGGGCGCGTATTGATTGCTTTGCTCGCCGAAGAATCGATTCAGGAACGGGATTCTAGCCGGCTCGCCTCATCACGTACTCTTGCTTTTTCTCCTCTGGGTACATAATGAAGTCATATTTACTACGCAGGTTTACGCCGGCTTCGAGCTCAATCGGCCTCGATGAAATGTATCGCAACCTCAGACATCTGGCGATTGTCATGAGATGAATCTGCATTTCGATGCGCGCAAAATGCTCCCCGACACAGTTTCTGGGGCCCGCGGAAAAAGGGATCATCGCCAGGCGGTGCCGAAGTCTCGAATTTTCAGGTCGAAAGCGATCTGGATTGAACCTGTCTGGTTCTTCCCATAAAGCGGGATGCCTCTGGATGAAGTAGGGTGCAACATAGATTTCCGTTCCGGCCGGAACGAAGTACTCGCCGAGCCGATCATCCCCCAGCGCTTTACGGGTTACCACCCAACCCGCGGGATATAAGCGCATAGTTTCGTCGATGATTTGTCGCGTATAGAGAAACCGCGGCAGATCACCGAACTCAGAACAGGTCGTCAGAGTGTCGAGCTCGTTAGACAGTCTCTGCTCGACTTCCGGGTGTTGGGAGATCAAATACCAAGCCCAATTCAGAGTACTCGCCGTGGTCTCGTGTCCCGCAACGATCAGTGTCAGAATCTCGTCGACGAGTTGGCCGTCCGGCATTAATTGGCCACTCTGCGGGTCGCGCGCCTGCATGAACATACCTAGAGCATCAGTGGATGTGTCGGTATCCTTTCGTCTTCGATCGATGACCTGAAGAATGATCTTCCCCAAACCCCGGAACGAACATGCAAACTCCATGTTGCGCGCCGGTTCCTGGGAGAGGAGATCGAAATGCGAGCCGACCAGTTCGTAATCGTTCCCTAAAATGAAACGCAGCACAAGCTCGAGAACCATACTGCTGACGTCGCGCGTAACATTGACACTTTCGTTTCTCCGGGCCGCCAGTTGCCATTTCCTGACGAGTTCCGTATTTACGGCCGTCATCAGTTCACTCGAGCGCGCGATTGATTCATGATTGAAGGTTGGTTGTATCATTCGCCTCTGCCGTTTCCAGAGGTCACCCTTGCTTACCATGAGGCCATTACCAAGGAGTAAGGCTACGCGCCTGATGGCTTGGCCCTTTGCGTAGTTTTGCCAGTTCTCAACAAGCACATGGTGCGCAAACTCGACGTCCCTGGTCGCATACACGCTAGTCCCATAAACGGAGGCCTTGTAGATGTCGCCGAAGATTCCGAACTGACGACTCATCCACTCCAGAAGATCGTCACTGACTCTATATTTCTCTTGAGGGCCCGGCGGTATGCGTCCGTGCTCGACTTCCATATCTGCTCTGTTCTGCCCCAAGCCACCGGTCCCACTTTCAGAGTTACTTGGACCCGCTCTCACGGCTATCAGGTTGACGTTTTATGCGCAACTTCAGGCCCTCAACAAACTCTTCGTAAGCATGTTCTGGGGTCAGTGGAACAGTGGCCACTCCCAAGGCTTCAGCCGCGGGAGGTCCCCAAAAAGTGTGCGCCGGCACATTGCGGCTCACCACGGTACCGGCCCTGATCACCGCCCCTTCACCAATTCGCACGTTAGGCAGGATGACACAGTGCGGCCCGATAAAGACGTCCTTCTCAATTACAACTTTTCCGTTGCTTGTTGGTCTTCTGGGCCCAGAGTAAAAATGGGAGATTATGGATGTTCTGAGGCCGATTGTGCAGTTGTCCCCGATTGTTACGTCAGCGGGGTGTATTTCATCAATGTACACAAACTGGCTAATCCAGACGTTTTTCCCGATCGCAACTCCGCGCAGCCGCTGCAGCCACGGTCGCAAACTGAATCCCCCTGGGGCTACAAAGGCTATCCTACCCACAAGCCTACCGAGAAGTGGGAATGTCAATGGCTCCTACCCTCTCATTTTTGGTATTCGAAACGCTGGAAATCAGACGTGTCATTGTAGGTGGTTACGAAACTGTTTGTGGTGGAGCTCAAGGTTCGGTCGCTCCGTTCCTTCTCATGGTAGTGCTGAGCGTTTTCGCGAGGCTTGATGATAAACCGCCGCCATGGCTGGAAACGCTGACACATCCGCCTTTTTCGACACCACGTACTGCAGCCAGTTCCGGTAGATACTCATGGCGGAAGAATGCCACGTCTTTTGCAACCCGCCGCTCACAGCAGCTTCGGGAAATTCTTCCATCCGTTCTTCTCGCCGATCCGACAAGGCACCATCTCGAAAGTCGGTGAGAAGTTTCGCGGCGGAAGAGTCGAAATAACCCTTCGGCATGGTTGGATAGGTCTCTCGTTCCCTCTTCAGAAATCTCTTGATATCCCGACGATATTCTTTCATCAACGTCTGCGCGCCATACTCCGGATGGCCTTGGAAGTGCACGAATAGGCTCTGCTTTTTCTTCTTCACGAACGAATCTACTCCGCCCTCGGCCGATTGCGTCAACACCGTGTAGCCGCACGCTGTCAACGCATCCGCCTGCACTTCATTCCATCGCGAGTGTGGAAAGCGCACCGGCTCCCCGGTACCGCTGGTAAGCACATGGTTGGCAGTCTTCGCGAAATCAAAAACTCCGAACTGTTTATCACTCAGCGCATGGCGCCCGATTCCGTCGCTGTGCAGAACCCCCGCGTGGGCAGCCAAACAAGAAAGCACAGTGGACGACGTATTCCGTTCGGCCCAGTCCAGCGCCGCCGTCAGCGTAGGCCAGTAGGATTCCTCCCGCAGGTTCGCACAGCGGGGCTCAGTGCCGGTGATAATCACGCCGTCAAATCGGTTGTTCAAGAGGTCATCGGTGCCAAAGTAGAAGCTGTTCAAACGCCGCTGCCCGCGATCCGTGCGGGGAACTCCCGTCAGCGAATAAAGCTTGAGGAGCACAGGAACATCACCCGAAGCGACGTCCAGAAGCTCGAAGAACTGTAATTCCGTATCTTCCAGCGCCGGGTCCGGCATGTTATTGATGAGCGCGAGGCTCACGCACTCCGCCCGCTTAGCATCGCTTACCTCCGGAGCCGGGCGTGAATTTCCCCTTTCTGCCCAACCATCCGGAACTCGCCCTTCAATAATTAACGGCATGACACTCCCCCAGAATGCGCGTTGCGGTCAATCCCCACAGTCATGACCTGGCGGCGTCCAGCGCTCGCTGCAGATCGGCAAGGATGTCGTCGATATGCTCGATGCCCACGCTCAGTCGAAGCATCTCCGGCGTTACTCCTACCTTTGCTTGTTCTTCCGGCGTCAGTTGCCGGTGCGTTGTCGACGCCGGATGACACGTCAGCGATTTCGCGTCGCCCATATTCACCATCCGCTTGAACAAGCGAAAAGCGTTGAAGCACTTCCTCCCGCCTTCGTACCCGCCCTTCACCCCAAAAGTCAGCAGCGAGCAGAAGTTCGTTCCCAGGTATCTGTGCGCCATCGGATACAGCGGATTATCTGGAAATCCCACATAATTCACCCACTCCACCATCGGATGATCGCGCAGAAATTCCGCTACTTTCCGTGCGTTCTCCACATGCCGCTCCACCCGGAGCGCAAGCGTCTGGATTCCCTGCAAAAACAAAAATCCGTTAAACGGAGATAACGTGGCACCGGTATTTCGCTGACACACCGTGCGGCATCGCCCGATATATGCAGCGTCCCCGAACTGATCGACATACACGACATCGTGATAGGCCACTTCCGGAACGTTGAACATGTAAAACTTTTTCGGATGCTGCCGCCACGGAAACTTTCCGCCATCCACAATCATTCCGCCGATACTCGTGCCGCCCCCTCCTATGAACTTCGTCATGGAGTGCACAACCACGTCAGCGCCATATTCGATGGGCCGTAACAGAATCGGAGTTGCCACGGTGTTATCGACCACCAGCGGCACTCCGTGCTTGTGCGCCACCTTCGCCAGCCCTTCAATATCGGCCACGTTGCCGGCCGGATTGCCGACACTCTCGCAATAAACCGCGCGAGTATTCTCGTCGATTAATTTCTCGATATCTTCGGGACGATCCGTCTTCGCGAATCGCGAACAGATTCCGCGCTTCGGGAAAATGTGCGCCAGAAGCGTGTAGGTAGCGCCATACAACTGCGGGGTGGAAACAATGTTATTCCCCATTTCCGCGATATTGATGAGAGCGTATTCAATGGCAGCCATTCCTGAGCTGACACTCAGCGCATCCACACCACCTTCCAGAGCGGCCACCCGCTTTTCCAACACAGTATTCGTTGGATTTCCAATGCGGGTGTAGATGTTCCCCTGCACTTCCAGATTGAACAGCGCCGCTCCGTGCTCAGCGCTGTCAAACTCGAATGCAACCGTCTGGTAGATCGGCACCGCGACTGCTTTCGTCGTAGGATCGCCGTCGTAACCGGCATGAATAGCAATCGTCTCTCTCTTCATTCGTCGAATCTTACTTGGTGGTCGTCACTGCGCTCGGCACCGAAACCGTTGCCGACGCTCTTGAGAGCGACTTCTCCAACGCGCGGGTTAGAGTGCGAGCGGCGAAGCCGGCGCCGAAGGCGAACCGCATGACCGGTCCGAAGCTGTTCGCAGCCGAAACGCCAGCGAAATACAGGCCGGGCACGGAAGACTCGAAATTCGACGAGAGCAGCGGCGCTTGGTTGAGAGCCTTGATCTGCGAGCGAACTTTCGAGCTGAGGAACTGCAACCGCTCTAAATCCACTTTGTAACCCGTCGCCGCAATGACGTGCCCGGTTACAATCTCCCGTTCACTCCCGTCTTCCGCGCGAACCTTCAGATGAACTCTACCGTTCTGCACCTCCGCGCTCCGCGGCGTGCATCCGAGATGCAGCGGTACTTTCCCCATCACTTTATCTCGTATGAACCATCCCCCCGACGGACCCAGCGCTCTCCGCACAACGTCGAGTCGAATCTGCTCAGGCAAGTAGTGAAACGCGGCCGGAGCATCCGCATAAAATCGCGAACGCAGTCCCGGACCAAGCCCCGATTGCGGATGCCTGATCTGCTGCCAGGGCGATCGTGGCTTGCCCGTCGGCTGGCTGTGAAACTTTAATTCCGTTCTGCGGCTGACGAGCTCCACATTCGCGCCAGCTTCATGCAGCAATCCCACCAAATCCAGCGCCGAAGCCCCGCCGCCGATCACGACGACATCGCGACCACGGAAAGGCTCAACTTCGCGATGGCGCGCGCTGTGCGAAAGAAATTCTGCCGGCAAGTGCGCCAGGTTGTCGGGAACGTGTTCAAAGTGCGTGATGCCAACCGCCAGCACCACGTTGCGCGCTTCGAGCGTCTCTCCATCTTCCAGCTGCAGGCGGAATCCGTCCGGCAACCGTTCGACGCTCACCACCAGCTTGTCTTCCAGCTCCGGCACCATCCGATCCCGGAACGCCAGACCATAAGCGGTGAAAGTCTCAAGCCGCACCGGCAAGCCGGCGTCGGCATAGTCGATGCCCCGCTCGGCGCAGAACTTGCCTAGCGTGAACGCGCTCTCCGGGTCGTAAATGTTGGACGCAAAGCCATCCGACTTCAGCATCATGCCCTTCGGCATGTGTGCCAGCCAGCTGTCCATGGGACGACCGAAAATGCGAAACGGAATGCCCCGGCGCCGGAAATGCGCCGCGATTGACAGTCCATACGGACCTGCTCCAACAATTGCGGTATTCAGCATAGTTCTATGAAATGACCTTCCTCGGGGGGGTGAGAGTTTTGGGGTCGATCTAACTCAGATGACGAAATATTGGCTCATCCTACCATGTCCTACGCTCCTGGCAATGGAACGAAAGCGCGACCCGGCTTGCATCATGGTAACTCGGCCCGAATCGACTCGACATCAATCGGTACACCGTAACTCTTTACATGTCAATGAGATAGCAGCTCGCGATTCCGACTATCTAGAGTCCACAGCTAGAAAGCATTCTACCCGTGCGAAATCAGCCCTATCCGAAGCTCGTCTAAAGTTTAGAAACTGTATTGCTGGTTTCGTTGGTGACCCACAGGCTCGCGCCATCAAAAGCGACCGCCGTAGGAAAATTTCCCACCGGAAATGTGCCGACAAACGCGCCATCCCTGGCCCGAAGTTTTGTGACGTTCGCCGTCGTGCTATTCGCCGTCCAGATGTATGATCCGTCGAACGCCAAACCAAATGGCTCGCCTCCTACGGCAAAGACTCCCAGAGGAACGCCGTCACCTTTCAACTTCGTCACCGTATTGTCCGAGGCGTTAGCGACCCACATGTTTGAACCGTCAAAGGCAAGGGCGCACGGAAAATTCCCCACGGCGAAAGTGCCAAGCACGGCGCCAGTGCTCGCAAGAAGCTTTGTCACGTTGTTGGTCGTCGTATTGGCAATCCAAATGTTAGTCCCGTCAAAAGCAACTCCTTCGGGCTCCCCTCCGACAGCAAATGTCCCGAGTGTAGCCCCATTGCTCGCCTGTAGCTTCGTGACGGTATTGTCCAGGTGATTCGCCACCCAAATGTTCGCCCCATCAAAGGCAATCCCCGCTGGATCATTTCCGACATTGAACGTGCCTACCAATGTCCCATCGGCGGCACTCAGCTTGGTCACATTGTTGCTGTTGTGATTCGCTACCCATATGTTTGCGCCATCAAAGGCCAGAGCTAACGGTCCATTTCCAACCGGGAAGGTACCCAGGATTGCGCAGTCGCTGGCTCGCAACTTCGTGACGTTGTTACTCGCGCTGTTTACGACCCAAATACTCTCACCGTCAAATGCCACGTCAAGTGGCCTGTTGCCCACTGGGATCTGCGTCGTCAAATTAGCCGCGTACCACCGGAGAATCGCGATCTGCTGAATATTCATCACGCCCTCCTTTTGATTGCGTTACCACACGCTAAACCGCAGGTTTGCTGAGAACGCTCGACCTGGTAAGCCAAGCGGCCCCATACTTGAACGCCAGCACGCCAACAGCGGTGCCCAGTGTATTGGTAGCAAGATCCGTCATTCCGGAGTCTCGCGTCGGCAGGAATGCCTGCAAAACTTCGATGGTCAGACTGACGGCAAGTCCCAAAGCCACTGTCACCAACACCGGTCGTTTAATCTTTCGTACGGTCAAGAAATAGGCAAAGAAAGAAAATCCGAGCGGAATGAACCCCGCGACATTAATGCCAACGTCTTTCCAGTAGTTCCAGTCCTGACGAAATTCATCCCACGGTCGTTCGAGAAATTGCTCATGCAGAACGAAGAAACGTTCTGGGATAAGGAGGTCCGTCGCCGAGTCGATCTGGTTATGAACGATGTTCCCACCCTGTTCGTTGAAGAGATAGAGTGCAACTGCGCCTTCGCTGGCAAGTCCCTTAGTCTCGTTCCTCATCCAGTGCGCGAAATGTTGCGAGACTTCATCAGCCGTCAGCTCACGATCGTAGACAGCAAGCCCTCGCACCTGCCCTTTCCAGTCATCAGTCGTAACAGGAGAGTTGCCAACGATCAATCGCCCGCTAAGATCACCACTCGAAACCCCGAGGTTTGGATACTTCTTTACGAACGCTCCGCCCGCATAAACTGTCGTTCCCGACTGATCGGAGTTAATCGTGAGGAGCACCGGCTTCTGACGACTGAAAACATCATCGACATAAACCTCGGCCTTCTTACCACGGTGCAACTGATCCTGACTTGGCCGCTGGATTACCAGATCGCTCAGAGACTGGCGTAGCGCGAACGGGGTGATTCCGCTCTCCGGCCAATAAAATGCAAGGATCGTACCGGAAGAATGAACTCTGCTCGGCTCCAGCCAAATCTCCAGACTGCATGCGCCGTCTGTCTGTGAGGCGTCCGCCTTGAATGGCCCTGCGCTCACGATGCTGCCGTACTTGCCAAAGAGAAGGCCGCTTTCACCGCTCAACCAACTGACTTGATTCTTAGGAGCATGAAACGGCCACAACCCCGCCGCCAGTATGTCCAACAGAACGAAGACACAAACTGTCCGCAAGAACATCGCCTGGGCATTGCTGCTTTGCATACCACGCAATGTTTGCGAGAGCAATCTATTCAGCCAAAACCATCAGGCTGTATCCTCCAAGCACCCGCACCGTCACGTCTGGAGCCAGAGCAAAGCTGAGTTTTCTAGGAATCCTTGCCATCTTCTGCACGAACAGATCGCCGAGTTCGATGCATCGCGGAGTAAAGAAGTAATCGACTATGGAATATCCCACGTCGGTCAAGGTGCGCAGAGCGGTCTCCTTGGTGAAATAGTGCAGGTGCGCGTGAAGATCGCGGCGAAGCAGCAGACCGTTCCGGCGCACAACCGCCTGAACCGATAGGTCCAATGGAATGTGAAACAGTTTCTGCTTCGCTTTCGACCGGACCGATCGCACCAGCCCGATGTAATCCTCAACGTGCTCGAAGACATCGAGCATTAAGAGCAAATCGAAAAAAGTATCGCACTGATCCTTGCGTATATCGAACAAGCGAAACCGAAGATTTTCGTTGCGCCGCTTCGCGCTCATGGCCAGCGCGTCGGGAGAAACATCATAGCCCCAGCAAACGCAATCAGGAGGAAGATGCGGTTGCAATTCGGCCAGCACCAGCCCCACACCGCAGCCCACGTCGCACACAGTTTTAGGTGCCAAGTTTTGCTGCTTCATCATCCGCCGGATTTGCCTCACTTTGAAAGGTGACTCCTCGATATGCCACGAGGGATTGTTCTTGAGATAGCTACCGTCTCGGTAAATCTCGCTTTCCGAGTCAATGCTGACCAACTGGCCAGGGACCGAGGCAGGGGTTTGCCGCCGAAGAGGGAGAGCAGTCATAACGTAAACTCCTTATAGATTGCGCACAACAGAATGTCGGACCGAGCGACGCCTTGGGAAAGGTAATCCACATCCGAGGACGGCTTCAGAAGCCTCTCTTGATTGCTAAATACGGAATAAGCGCGACTTCTGCCAGCCCGGGCGCGGGATCACTCGCACTGAAAACCGCTTCCGCATTGCAATTTCGCAGCGAGCGGAGATACTCCTTCAAACTGGTATCGCCTTTGAGCATCCCCACGATGGCAGCGGGAATATCCGTCGTCGTGCGCACCCATCCCACTCCCGGTCGCCCTTTGCACGCTGGCACCGGCAGACCCACTTGATCCGCGTAGAGCATATAGCTGAAGTCCACCCCCGCCTCAACCCCGAGACTGTGATAGCCCCAGGTTCTCGCATTCACGTCGAGGAGCTTGAATTGGGAATCGCGCGGATCGAGTTTATATTCCAGTTCGACCAGGCCGTAATAATCAATCGCGCGCAAGAACCGCTCGGAAAGCTCTTCCAGGACGGGGATATCGAGCGTCTCAACATATGTACTGGCTCTTCCAAACTGAAGGGGATGTTGGCGCCGGCGTCGCACCACCATCTTACCCACGGCTTCGCCGTCGCGAAAAAATGCGCAGTACGAGTACTGCTGGCTGCCCCCGCCCGGAATTAACTCTTGCACCATGATCTCTTCGCAAGGTGCGTGCTCCGCAGCCTTTTGAAACAAACTTCTTAACTCATCATGGCTGTTCGCCAACCACGCCTTAGCTTTGGTGGCATAGAAGAAGTGCTCTTTGATCGCCGGTTTGACTGCAAAGGGAGGTGTCAGGCTTTGGAGTTGATCGAGTTCCTTGAGATTCTCCAGATAATAATGTGTGACTGGCGTTGGAATTTTGAGTTCGCGCGCGAGACTATAAGTGTTTCTCTTGTCCCATGCCCATTTCACGCTTTCCCAATCGGGCGTCGGAACTCGGAACATCTCGCTAAGCTCGGCGCGATAGCGCGACAAGGCCGCAACCAGTTCCTCACGGGTTGGATAAAGCACCCAACCGTCCAAGCGAAACCGCTTCCCCAATTCGAGCAGGCTGTCTGCCGCAAGTCGCCCATCGCGCAGATTCGCAAATTTCACAAACTTCGTGCAGTAACGCGAGTAGCGCGAGATGGAAAGTTCGTCATCGACGACACAGACCGGTATCCCTTTTCGGCCAAGGCTGCGCACGATTCCCAGTCCCTGGTAATCGCCTCCGATCACGATTGCACCCACGGTCTGATCAAACTCCTGCACAGCCATGGGATTTGGGATGGGTTGAGTTAGAGCGTTCATGGTGTTAGTTGCTTCCGCTCCTGGTCATACAGCGGACCAATTCAGTTGAGGCGAACTCCGCTCCCGAAACAAATCCCAGGAGTGGTCCGAAGCTCCATGCCGCAGGCTTTCCGACGAAGTGCAATCCTGGGACAGAAGATTCCAATCCGCGCCTGAGCACGGGGAAGCCGCTAACCGTCTTCACTTGTTTCGACAATGAAGGAGACAAGAATGGATATCGTGACACATCCACTCGGAAGCCCGTCGCGAGAAGCGCATGATCGACGAGGCGCTCCGTACCATCGTCTAGCTGAAGACGCAGCTGGCTGCCCGCCACAGCGGCGGATTTCACTCGGCGTCCCAGCGTGATCGGCACGTCTGCGATTCGTGGTTGCAGCCATCCCGCTCCAGCCGGCCGGATCGCCCGATAAGCCGTACGGTTTTGAAAGCCACGAGGGAACCGCCGGAACACATGCGGCATGGCCACCAGGCGACTGATCCCAGCCGGACCCACATCGCGCGTCGAGTACAGCATTTTCGAAACCAAGCCCAGATGATGCAGCCGGGCGTGTAAGCCGACCCAGTTCAGAGTCTTCGCCCGCGCAATCACTTCCACCTGAATACCACTCTCTTTCAACAACGCGGCGGATTCCAAAGCACTCTGTCCCGCCCCGATGATTGCCACCCGTTGGCCCGTAAATTTTTTCAAATCCTTATGCTCGCTGGTATGCGAAGCCAGGCTCGAGGGAATCCCGGCAAACTCTTCCGGTCGAGCCGTAAATGGGCTGATTCCGGCTGCGACCACTACGCGCCGTGCGGTAAATTCCTCACCGTCCGCCATGAGAACTTTAAATCCACGCCCGTCCACGTCGATGCTGGCTACGTTGCGCTTTTCAAGATCTCGTACGGCTTGGCCCTGATACCAGCGCCCATAATCCACGAACCGATCCAGAGGAATCGGTTTCGATATGTGATTACCATTTTGACGGCAGTACGCGTCCAGCGTCAGCTCTTGTTTCGGATCGGCAATGTGTGAAGCGCCCCAATTCGACCGCAGGCACATGCCGGCCGGCATCTGGTTTTCCCAGAATGCCATCGGTTCGCCGAAAACCCGCGCTTCTATTCCAGCCGCTCGGAGGTAAGCCGCTGAGGAAAGTCCATAGGGACCTGCGCCAACAACAACCGCATAGGAATTAGATGTTTTATTGTTCAAGGATTTTCTACCGGTGAGGTCTAAGGATTAGTCGCACGCGGCATCCGCGGAAGATCGGTCAGCGCCGGCTTACCCGCTCTCCAGCGACGATACGGAAGATCGGTCTTCTAGTCGGACAGCCAAAGCGTCAACCTCTTGCATGAGAGGATCGGCCGCAGGTTGTATCTGAATGTCATGCGGCACATCAGCTGACATTGATCCCAGAGCGGCTTGCAGATCACCAGCCTGGACATCGGAGAAGGTCTCGGTCGAAATAGAATCGATCAGGTCAATGTATTCCTGCTTTTTCTGATCCCAACCATTGCGCCTGACATACTCGTAACCGCGACGGGCAAGCGACTCACGCAAGTCCTTCTTCTTAATCACATCGAGCATTGCCTCCGCCATCGCCTCGCTGTCGCCCGATTGGAAGAAGTGAACAATTCCTTCCTCGAAGTAAAAGGCATCAATCTTGGTACGCGAAGCAACTACGGGTACGCCCTGGGACATGAACTCCATGATTTTCGTACTGTAGGCCTCGTTGCCGAAGGAATCAGCCCTTTTCGGAACCACTCCGAGATCGGCGTTCGCAATTACTTGTGCCATTTCGTCAAGAGGTACAGCCTTCAGAAATTTGACACTCTCTTCCAGCCCGAATCTTCTTGTGAGCTCTCTTAACTCGCCCTGCATGCCCCCTGATCCACAATAGATCTGGAACTCGGCATTTGGAACCTGCTGTTTGACGCGTGCAAAAGCCTCAATCGCAATGTCAACTCCCTGGTGCCACTGGAGACTGCCGGGGAACAAAATAACAAACTTGTCGTCAGTTCGGGTCTTGACATGCCGGGAGAACATTTCGGGATCGACGTGATTGATGAGAACAGAGCACTTCTCTGCCGGCGCCGAACGTGCGACCACAGTCTTAATCCACAAGTGGTTCGACACAATCACATGATCGACGAAACTTGCTGACAGTTTTTCCAGCACCTTCAAGAACTCGACATAAGCCGTCTTGAACGTCGCGTGAAATTTATTCGCAAACAATTCAGGTACGACATCATGAATGTCGAGAATCAGTTTGGCGCCAGTCATCTTCGGATACCACGCCGCAAACACCAGGAAGTCCGGCATGTTGTGGATATGAATCACGTCATAGCGATTCCGAACATGCAGCTTCTTCAGAGTGCGCGAGGAGCTCACCAGGAAGCGCATCAACCGCCATGCATAAGTCCACTTGCTGCGCTCGTTATGTTCGCGGTGCTGCACTCGATAGACCGTGACGCCGTCGACCTCCTCCACAGGCTGTGAGCTAAGCTCGCGGGATAATGCGATTACATCCACCTGATCTCCGCGTTTCGCCAGAGTTTCCGCGTAGCGTCTGACGCGATTGTCAGACTCGTACTGGCTATAAGCCACCATGCATATCTTCTTGCGTGTGTTCCGGGCCGAAGCCGGCACGGCCTTCCGATAGTAACGAGCTACATCGCGCGGCCGCGCGCTCCAATACGCGCCCTCGTATTTCTCGCGCACGTAGCGCAGAAAGTCGTCATAAAAGGAGACGGGATATTCATCCCGCTGCTGTTTGCCCTCGAAACACATGTAGTCCGGATGAGTGTTGAGCAGCACCATGCCGCCGTGCTTCGCCACCCAGTCAACTTTCTTCTTCCAGACTTCGATGTTCTGTTCGCGGAGAACTCCGAAGAGGTTGAAGTCCTGAACCAGCGTGTACGGAAGTTCAACGTAACCCTCACCGTTTGGGCCGGGAACCCAAAAGGGAAAGATTGTCGCCGCGCCGTCTGGTTCCGGTTCAAAAGGATCGGTATCAAAGGTCGAAGCGTCATACTCCATTCCCAGGGCATGCAGCCATCCCAACCTGTGCTGCATCAGTGGAGAACGAAATCCGACCACATTCCACTGTTGCCGATATTCGCCGATCCGCGACGGCTTTCGCTGCAAAAATCTCTTCGGAACTGTACAGCTTCCCATCATGCTCCAACCCGTGAATCCCGACTTCAAATCCTGCCTGATCGAGAGTCTTACGCAGGGCCTCGGGAGTGCGGTATTCCCCTTCGGGAACGAAATTAAAGCACGAACTGAATCCATGCTTCTGTTCCAGATTCATCAACCTCTCGACCCGCGATACGCCCTTATTGCCCTCGACATCATGCGTGAGCACCAGCGCGAACCGTTTGCCGTCAGGCCATCCCGGCCATCCCGGAGGAGTGTGTCTGGATCTGGGGTCGATCGGCCACACGTCCGCAAAAGCTCGCCGGCGGCGGTTTGCGCGCCACCGCCGCAACATCAAACGCAAGCGCCAAGGCAGGACAGGTTTAAGAAAGTAATACGCTCGATTTACCAGCATGGTGAAGGCTGTTCCTCAGCAATAACTTTTTTCAGAATTTGTAGGTTGCGAGGGAGGCGATGCTATCCGACATGTCTGTACAAGAGATTGCCCACTGCTTCCAGCGCCAGGTCAGGGATGACTGAAACGATCTTCCGGGACATTTTTTTATTCCAGACACTTACCTCTGTAGACTCTTTCTTCGGGTAGGTCCAGTAACTGATCGATTTTCGCGATGCGCCCCAGCGTTCCTTGAAAGCGACGAGCCCATGATTGTCAACATCGGAGCGACCCATCTCCAGCTCCTCAAACCCGCGCTCCTTGGCGTCTTGTATGGTTTTCCAAAACAGTAGCGCCGTTCCACCGAGGTTATTGAACGCTACATTGCTGCATCCGTATTTGTAAACCATCGTTTTCTTGTGTGAAAGGGTGAGAATGCTGGCAACAGGCATGCCATCTTTCGACGCCAAGCGAATCTTAAGGTCTTTTCCAAACCCTGCAACCAAGCCGCGAAACCATGCCAACGGTTGTGGCGGAAGATACTGCCTGCGGCGAGTCATCACCAGAAGGTGATAAAACTTCTGGAGTAAATCCTCCGATGCGCCCTCCTCATACTCCAGTCGCTCCCGTTCCGCGCGTCGAATCTTTCTCTGCACACAGTCCTTGTGACAATTGCGGAATAGCTGGTCAATCCCCGAATCACAGATTCAGGCTGTGAAAATAATATGTAATGAATCGGCTAAGCTCCGTGTGGCCGGTCGGCTCATATGAGATCGGCCTGATTTCGAGGTACTTCCATTTGTCCTGCGTGACCTGCTGCTTCATGTGCACGAGCAAGGCGTCGAGCTCGTCCGAGCTCTGGATCAGAGGATCGCAATGGTCGGAGAAAGGTAAAGACACCAGGCGTCTACCCGTCAACCAGCTCTTAACCTTGCAGAAGACCAGCCCGTTCGTAAGAGGAGACCCGGGAGGACATGTAGTAACGGCCGCAGGCTCGTAGCCGTAAACAGTCTGGAGAGCCGTCAACCACTTCGGACTATGAAATACCGAAGCCTGAGGATGGGTGGCGACAAATGTGGACCAACGGGAATCGCGGAGCGGGTCGATCTCGTAGACACCGGAAGCTGCACACTCCACTCTTGGCAAAATAGGCAATGTCCGGTGCGGGGCTGGCGCCGCAAGTGTCCCACTCACTGATTTCCACTCGGTTTTGTGAGCCAGTTTCATCCCGGAATATCGCAATAATTTGCTACGAACCGAGAAGCAGTTGTGCTGCAGTTACAATGCAGCTCTCGGAAATGAGCACGTTCAAAAACCACGTGCAACTAATTCGCTACGTGCCAAGTCAAGGTTTGACGCAAGCCCTGGCGTGCCTGGGCCAAGAAAAGCTGACTTACGCAAAACCTGAGCTAGGCGCCGAATCGAAGACACCCTTCACCGTCCAGTCGCGAGAAAAAAGCGTTGCCGCTGAAAATGGGGCCCAGCAGTTCAGGCCTTCGCGAATGCGCCAATGTCCAACTTCCATTGCGGAGGAAAAAGCTGGACCTCAGCGTAAGCTCTTCCATGAATTGCGGCTCTAACCGCCCGTGCAGTCCGATGAGGTTGTCTTGCCAAGCCTCGTGGAAAAGATGATCGAGGATCTTCCCGACGGATGTTCCTTCCGCTCCAATCTGCAGAACTTCACCGATACCGTCGGACTTCAGTCCATAAATGTACCATCCGATGATCCTCCCCTTCTCGTCGCGAAGTACGATCTTGCGCAGATCACCATAGGCATTCCGCTCTTTCACGAATTCTAGGACCCATTCCAGGGATTCGCGATTGTAATCAGGAACGAGCCAGTGCTTGCCCGGGATACGAGTAAGACACTGTAAGAGGATCTCCGTGTCTAGGACTTCCGCCTTAGTCGCCGGAGAGGTCTGATGAAACGGACTGACTCGCATGGTTGCAGCCAGGTAGTCGGCCACGCGACACACCGGACTGGCGAGAGTTCCAATGGTCGCGATGGCCTTGTTTTTCTTCAGGCGCGCAGCACCGCGAAGAGCGTACAGCGATGGTCTTAGCGGACGCGCCCAAACAAGACTGTATATCGGCACTACAGTGAAACCCAGGCTTCTGAGCAACTGGCGAGCGCCCTCGGTTGCCGAGTCAGTAATCGAAATGTCCTGTGGCCCTTTCATGAAGGCATTCACCAGTTGCATTGCCGCGAAATGATGCGCGGCTCCCGGCTTCGACCACGAAGTTGCTCCCAAACGCCAAACTAACAGTTTTCCCCTGGATGGACATGGGCCGCGGCACGACTCCAAAAAAACCAACAACCTTGCCTTCGGAATCTTCATAGACCAAGGAACTCATGCTTTCCTCAAACCATGGGTTACGCAGAAATAGCTTGTCGATATAAGCCTTCAGGCTGGGGGGTGCGGATCCTTGCTGCTCGTGGAGAATCTTCCACACTAAGTCTGCGACCCGCGCAACATCTGCTTCAACAAACGGCCGTATCCCTGCCACTGGCACTCTCCTTAACGTCTCACGCTAGATTCTGCACCATCGTACGAGTCGGTTGATCGGCAACAGTCCATCCCACGGGGTCTCATAAATGTTCATAAGAGCGGGGTTCACGCATCGGGCGACGCCGCGAAGCGCAGCTGCCTCACTAAAAGCCATACGCTTCTTTGCATCCTCAATGGCGACGCCAATGGTTTGAATCTTCTGCGAAAGAAGCGGCACGATCAGTTTTAAATCGTCGACAATCATTACAAAGAGCGTGCGCGATTGGAGAGCCTCTCGGAGAATCGCTCCACGCTCGAGAAGAATGGTATAGGTAAGGTCGCGTGAGGCCCGAACGGATGTTTCCTTGCGCATACCGTACTCAGCACGCATCCTAAGAATCTGGCTGGAATTGAATTGTTCGATCGTACGTTTTGGAAAGCGGCCGCAGATCTTCTTCATTTCTTTCTCGACTAAGTCTCCCAATTCTTCCAATTCCTGGTTTGGAGCTTCGACAAAAATGATCTGCGGCGACGAACACGCCGCCTGCTCGAACATGACTGCCTGGCGGGAGAAAGCTGCAAGCGCCTCGGATCGGGCTACACCATCTTCCATCGTCGCTTGATCGATCACTCCCAGCGAGTATTTAGGTCCAAAGACAACATCTTCACAGTGCTCCAACCGCGGATAGGATGTGACGGCTCTTACTGCCTCCGCCCCCCCCCAAACGACACGCGCATCGGCCACTAGCGACATCGATTCGTTGAGCCTCTGGTTCCCACTCGGAAAATGGACCACACGGGTACGTTCGAGCAACATGGAACCTTGATACTTCTTGCCTTCAAACTCAATCGAAGCTAGCTCAACCGACCGAAACAGAGTACGAACTACTTCGCGAACTCTCCTCCGGAACGCGGAGGATACTTACATTCTTGCCGAGAGTTGCCAGCGCCCAAGAAAAGAAAGCCAGGGTAGGGATGTTCCCGGCGACCCAGTGACACACGACACCGCGCGGCACAGCCCTCAAAGATATGCCATCGACTGAAATCGGATTGTCGATGGCAGCAAGTTGGGATCCTAGATTGAGGCGCAGGACCTTCTCCAGATTGGATTTCCGGAGCCAACTGGAAAGGAACGCGATTCCTTCCACCTGTGCATACTCCGCCGACACCATGTTTCGTGCCGCCGCGTCCAGGAGGGCAACAAATACGCCAATTGGCGTGCAAGCGTAGCTTTCGATGTCTGCAGTCAAACTCTCTCGCAAGCTCGCGAACACGGACGAGGAGTCCGCTGACGCGGGAGAGGGTGTCCCCCCGACTACGAACTCCACCCTTGAAGGTGCTGCGGGCGCATTATCCGAGATGACCGCTCTTGATTCGAGCTGTTGAGAAACGGCGAATGTATCTCCACACCCTCTTACTTCAGCCTTGGCGACGCGGCCTTGGAATCGGAAGGAAAGACCTGGTCGTCCACATGGACAATTGTCGACCCCCAAGAACAATCCCACGTCCTCGGTGAGCAAGGCCTGTCCTGGATAGCTGGTCGGAAGCGCACTAAGAACCTCGATCAGTCCAGACTGTCCAGGTTGTACCTGCTGAAACGTAAGAAAATCACGGATTTCCACCTCCGCGAAATTTGGTGTGTGCTTGTTTCCAGCCTCGCAATCCACAAAAATAACTCCGACTTGCTCAACCATGCCGTAGAAGTCGCGTACATCAGTCGTTTCACATCCGAAGGTTTCAGCCACGCCCGCCGCGAAAGTTTCTTTTTCGACGCTCAGTTCCGTCAGACGTTTCCATCCCCCGCTGTGGAAGAGTTTCATTTCCGGGTGGTGGAACCGGATTCCCTTCTCCCGCAGGCGTCGGATTACATCAATCCAGACGATGTAGGTAAAACCAGAAACTAGAATCGGTTTCCCTTCATTCTGCTGGAAAAATTTCTCGAGAACCTCAATCTGCGGCTCCAGACCGTTCCCATTCTCGTGTAACGCATACGTGACGGACGAGGCAAAAGGCATGAACCCGCGGAGAGCTGCTCCGCGAGCTGTGAGGGTTGAACCCGCGGCGTTCACCTGCTCACAATCAAGTACTAGATAGGGCCGTTGTTGACCGCCCAAGACATCCATGACCGTCGCGGCTAGCGCCTGACTCTGGCGAAAAGCAGTAGGCTTGTCCAGGTAGATCTTGCTGGGCGTCCCCGTCGTGGTAGCGCTAGACTTAAGGACTCGAACTACTTGGTCTTGAGGCACAGCACAAAGATCAAACTCTTTGAATGCGGACACCGGAAGGCACGGCAGATCGGTATAGGCAGAGTACCCCGAAAGCTGAAAGCCAGCCTTCCGCAGGTAATCTCTATATGCGGGCATGCTCTGGCAGCAGTTTGCCACCTGCCTTTCCAGCAAAGGAAGCAAACGATTCTGCTTCTCTTTGTAGGTCATCGCATACTGGCGGCCCTGGATCAGGTCTTTAATTTCGGCTTCTGGAGTCATGGATTTCGCCGGCGCAATAATCAAGGGCTAGTTCACCATTCTCAGCGCAGGCTTCAAAATCTTGCCCCCACTGCCTTTCGGAAGCTGATCTAAGACAACGATCTGCTTGGGAACGAGATGAGCCGGTAAGCGCTGAATGCAGAAGGCCTGCAGCCGCTCGATCAGGCCTCCATCATTTGCCCGCGGAACCACAAACGCCCTTACCGCTTCGCCCTGGAGGTCGTCCGGCACCCCGATGACGGCAGCCTCGACCAATCCGTCAAACTCCAAAAGCGTGTCCTCGACCGCTCTGCACGACGATCTCGTGCCCCCACACTTGAGGATATCCTTCGAGCGATCCACGATAAATATGAACCCATCGTCGTCCACCGTAGCGAGATCGCCAGTATAGAGCAAGCCTTTGCGAAATGATCCGGTGTCGTCGCACTCTGCATCCCAATACCCCATCGCAATGTTACTTCCTTCGGCAACGATTTCACCCACTTGCCCTGGTCGGACTGGAACTCCGTCCTCGTCGAGAACTCTGAGCCGTGTTCCTGGGATGCCTTTGCCGATCGAGCCAAGCTTCTTGTCGACCAAAGATGCAGGTAAATAGGAAAGTCGCGCTGTCGCTTCTGTCTGACCATACATGACGAAGATGTCGGTGGCTGGGAGAGCCGCTTGCAATTCGCGAATCAGTGCGTCCGGCAGCTTCCCGCCCGCTTGTTGCACATAGCGCAAAGATGGGAACTGCATCTTCTTAAAGCTGGACTTGCGCAGGAGCAGCTGATAGTGGCTAGGAACACCCGCGAAGCCTGTACATCGTGTCTCCTGCATCCTGAGCAGCACTTTGTCAGGAAACATAAACCGTGGATCGATCACAAGTGCCCCTCCGACCCGAAGATGCGTATGGAGAAGAGACGTGCCAAAGCAGTAGTAAAAGGGCAGAACCACCATAATTCGATCCCGGGCGGTCAGTTCCATGTACTCCACAATCGACGTCGTGTTCGCAATGATGTTACGGTGAGAAACCATCACTCCTCTCGGTTTGCTAGTCGAACCCGAAGTGAACATGATTGCAGCCAAATCCTTTTCTTCATCTACACTCGGATAAGATGCGGGTGCGAATGATGACGCTAAAACCTCGCTGAAAGTGAGGCACTCCGGTTCGAAGCCATCGGGTAGTTTCACTCCGGCTTCCAAAACTATCTTGAACTCCGACGGAATCACATCCAATTGTTCATGGTTGATCTTGTCATAAATTAAACCAAATCGAATCGAACAGGATCCGATGACAAAATTGAGATCCTCGCCACTCACATTAGCAGTCAGCGGAACTGACACACAACCAGCCCGCAGCGTACCAAGATAGCCAGCAACCCAAAAAAGAGAGTTCTCGGAAAGAAGCAAAACCTTATCTCCTTTCTGAGCACCCGACCGAATCAGATAACCGGCGACCGCATCTACGGCTTCGCGTAACTCGCCGTAAGAGTGCTCACCTTTTAGGGTAAGCAACGCGAGATCGCCCGCCGCAGCCGGGTTAGCCATAAGATAGTCGACAACGTTCATACCAGCCTCGCGCTCAGAATCTTCTTTATTTCGGCAACGTTTTCCATGCGCATGATCTCGTCGACCTCAAACTCCACTCCAAATTGTTCCTGCAGCTGCGTCACTAGTCGGACGTGGCCGAGAGAATCCCATCCCGTAACATCCTGCGGCGAAAGAGAGTCAGTCACCTGCTCAGGCGAAACCTGGAATACAGTATTGAAAACTTCTGCGATCATCTGATCCATCAAAACATTCCTTTCCAAGTTAATCGTTGCGTCATGCCTTCGGCCTGGCAACGACGGCAACGGACCATCCCCGAGTACCTAATGCACGGCCGATAGCACGAGCGAAGCTCTTTAGTTACACCTCGCACGCTCAGCTGGCTCTTTTTAGCTGTAAGCGGGAGCCGCGTCCTGCCGTTTACGCCGCGCTGTCGCCAAGATTCGACGTTTGAGCGCATATGCCCAGGGGAGCCAGCGATAGGCACCGGCTGCTTTCAAGCGGAACTCAATCGGCCAGTCCGTGAGCCCTATCACCGCCCGGCCCGTTAGGAATTCTCGCGCCTGGGCAAATGCAAAAACCGGCAAGCCGGTGAACACTCGTTCATAACCAGCCTCGCGGCAGTTCTGCAAGACGGTCTCGTTGTAAGCCCCATAAGGGAGAGCAAAGGTCTTGACCGGTTGATTCAGAATTTTTTCCAGCTTTAGGCGCGATCCGGCGAGTTCGCTCTGCTGTGTCCCCGGCTCCAGCTTGGGAAGATATGCGTGGGTCATCGTATGGGACCCGATCCGCACTAAATCGGAGGGAAGTTTTCGCAGTTGTTCCAACGACATGAGACTCACGTCTGACGTGTCCTCTCCTCCACGATGCTCCCAATTCCGCTTGCATCCCAGTAAATCCGTGATTATGAACACGGTGGACGGCATACCGCGCTTGCTCAGTTCGGGTAACGCGTTCTCAACAATGTCGTCATATCCGTCATCAAACGTGATCGCCGCGTAGTGGCCGCCCGGTTCTGGAATCGTCTCGATATCGGCGTGGACAACTTTCGCCTGCCTAAGCAACATCTCCATCTGCTGCACAAACAAAGCGCGTTGGTCTGCTGGGACGGAGTGATACGCCAGCACGACACAACGCCTTGGCAGCGGTCTCCCGAACAATCGGCAAAGGTTTTCGCTCAACCCATCGGTTATCCACACCACCAAGCTTCCTGCGAGATTAGTAAGTCGTTTTAGCATTTCGTGGCTATCCTCAAGCAAATTTCAGAATATCGGTTGGTCGCTTCGATGCCAACCTACGATCCGCACTTTCTCGGTTACGACCACTCAATAGACCGCGGAAGGGGACATCTGAAAAACCAAACAACGGTCAGTCAGAAATCCTAATTCGATGGTCGTGATCGGAAAGCAGAGTCAGGTTCCTAAGGGCGCCGAGATCCCCTCGAAAACAGGGAAATGTGCTCATTGCCGAGCCACGCGTTTCGATTTGCCCCCATTTGGCCGAACAATCCTCGATTGAGCTTGTACAGCGTATCTTGTGAGAAAAGCCGGTTCACCCCAGGAGGGGGTGTGGTGTATCGATATGTCGCTTGGGGATAAAAGCCACAGGCCTGCAACATATCAAGAACCTCAACATACGAAACGGCGTTCAGGTGGTACTTCGGCCGCCTGAACAAGCTCTTGACTCCATACATCTGGGCAAAGAGCCTGCTGGCAAAATGACTCGCGTCGCTGCACTCCACAATGATGCTTCCGTTTGGCTTCAGTGAAGCGACCATCTTCGCGATTAGATCGGAAGGGGACACGACATGGACCAGCAACCCGATACAAAGGATCAGATCGAACGACTGAGGCGCAAAAGCAACATTCGCAAAGTCGTCGTTGATTATCTCCACATTGCCCAAGAGTTCTGGTGGGACCTTAGACCGTGCAAGAGAAAGCATACTACTCGAGAGATCCAACATCGTCACTCGTGTTTTCGGTGTGAGTAGGGGTAGCGATACGGAACCATCGCCACAGCCGATATCCAGCACCTGAGCACCATCGCCGAGGCTGGCCATCTGGCGCACAGTCTCGGTACGAATGCGAATATCATATGCTCTTCTACTGAAGTACCACTCAGGTTCTTCAAAGACCGTGCGTACCGCTTCCACTTTAGTAAGCATGCCCACTCCCGATTCCATCATCAAGTCTCACTCTCCCCTAGTTGCGGTCCAGCATTTCCAACCTTGGAGCCCCATCGCGAGGCCTAATGCCAAATGCTGTCACGTCCTCGGAGGCGATTAAGCTGTTGGCGGCGAAGATAAGCGATGGCAACAGGATCATCCACCTGCGGAATTCGCTTGAGATAACCCGTCAAGTATCCGTACATCAAAGCAAAGGAACCCAGGATCGGCGGTTTCTGGCCGAGACGCCGGAGACACTTCCCGATCATAAAGAGTGGATGATAGCCGCAGATGTAATTTGCCCTTCCGTACTTTACCAACCCGCCCCAGAGTCCGTCGGTTGTGCCTGTTGGACGATGGTGAACAAGGTGCAAGTCTCTAAAGCTTCTCGTGCTCCAGCCAAGTGAGTTGGCTTTCACCTCATCCATTGTGTCCCAGCCAGGGGCGGGCCAGAAGCCGCCGATACCTTCCCAACACGCCTTGCGGTAGATTTTAGTGGCACCCCGCACATGAAATGAGGGGGCTTCTTCCATCTGCTTGATCCCGTCGATGACGTAGCAGATTACGCCTCCGCCAACACCCAGCTTGGGGTCGTGCTGAAACTCTGCGAAGCATTTCTCGAAATAGTCCGGTTCAAATGTCAGATCACCATCAAACTTGACCATGAACTCCCAGTCGGAGTTGGTCAGCGCCCGATAGCCATCGTTGAATGCGTCCACAACTCCGCCACCAGACTTACGAAAGCCGCGGTCCTTGCGGTGCACGGCGCGTATCCAAGGATAACGACTGGCATAATCCTCAAGGATGCTCGCCGTGTTGTCCTTCGAACCGTCATCAACGATGATCCACTCTTGGGGAAGAGCGGTCTGATGAATCATGCTCTCGATCGTCGCTCGAATGAAGACTTCTTCGTCCCGAACGGGAGTAATGACCACATATTTTGTGTTTTGCGCTTTCATACTGAATGTCGAAATCATGCCGTTAGACCTTTAGGGCCGCTACCTTGGCCCAGCTTGGTGGCATATTCTTTGTGACTTCGAGACCTTCAAACACATTGCTCTCGCGCGCTCCATGTTCGCGAACCCATGCTGCCATCTTCGCCGCCCCTTCTCGAAGTGAAGTCTTTTTGTGCGCACCGAAGACGCGTTCCGCTTTTGAGTGATCGGAAAACGCAGTCTTAACTTCATTTCGCGCATCCAGGAAATTCACTTTGCACGGATAACCCATCGCGTCAGCGACGACTTCAGCAAGTTCTTTTACCGTGTACGGGACGTCTGCTCCCACGTTGAACACCTGATTCCGAGCTCCCGACAATTCGCCGGAACGTGCGATAATCGGTGCCACATCGTCGATGTGCGTGAAGGCCCGTTGTTGCATTCCGTCACCGAAGATCGTCATCTGCTCTCCCTTGAGCAGTTGGTTCATAAAGATTCCGACGACGTTGCGGTAGCGATCTCCGATGTTCTGGCGTTCCCCATAAACATTGTGGGGACGGAAGATGACGTAGTCTAAACCGAACATCTCATGGCTCACGCGGAGTTCTTGCTCAACCGCGAGCTTGGCGATGCCGTATGGATCTTCTGGCACGGGAATCATGTCTTCCGACATCGGGCTTTGCCCGGCACCATAAACTGCAATCGAAGATGTGAACACAAAACGCTTCACCTGGTGGTTTACTGCGGCATTAATCAGATTCACCGAGCCAATCAGGTTGTTGTTGTAATTGAAACGCTTAATGAAGTGGCTCAAACCTTCCGCCGCATAAGCCGCGAGATGGTAGACGTAGTCGAATTCGTGGCCATCAAAAAGACGATCAATTAGGCCATGATCCAGAATCGAACCCTCAACAAACGTTGCGCCGTCCAGCACGTTTTCACGGAATCCTCCGCTCAAATCGTCCAAAACGACAACATCGTGGCCCATGCGGAGGAGGTGCTCAGTTAAGTGGGAACCCATAAAGCCAGCGCCGCCGGTGACCAGAGACTTGGATATCGGTTTCATGCTGTGATTCTCCTTGTGAAGCGAAGAGGTGAGATAACCGGAGCGAATTCTAAGTAGTCTGCAGCGAGATGGGTTCGACCGGCTGCTCAGTCCCGTGTTGCACAAACTCGATGGGATCGAGCTTTTGGTTCCAGTGAATCGTGGCGCGGTACATCTCCAAGCGGCGCTCCATGATATCGTTGGGGCGCACTAGGTTCAGCAACGTGTACCCACTTTGTCGAATCCACAACTTCAGGAGCACGACGAGGCGATACCGCCGTGCGCCGCTGCTGCCGTAATGTTTGTAAAAATAGCGATAGCCGTTTCTGTAGACCTCGATGGCAAAGCGCACTGGAAAGCGGCCGACGGATTGTCCGCCCAGATGGGTGATCGATGCTTCCGGTGTAAAACGGATCCGATAACCCGAGCTCCAGACCCGCCGACAGAGATCTACTTCCTCAAATTGATAGAAGAATTGTTCGTCAAAGCCGCCCAGTTTGTTGAGTAAGTCTCCACGAAGCATGAGGCAGCAACCCGACTGCCAGTCCACTTCCCGCTCCGTGTCGCCCTTCCACCCTTCGTATTCATCCAACAAAACAGGGCGTTTCAAGTAGCCGAGGAACCGAAGACCAAGGGCGGCCACCAGATAACGGGAGATGGTAGGGAATGGCCGCCCCGCTCGCTGATAGGTGCCATCAGGGTTATTTACGCGGCAGCCGAAGGCACCCGCTTCGGGATGCCCATCGGCAAAATCAATCCAACGATCCAGCGACCCATCGTGAATGATCGTGTCCGGATTCAAGATGAGGACGTACTCGCCTTGGGCTTCGCGAATGCCAACGTTATTTCCCTTGGCAAAGCCCAAGTTCGCGCGATTTTCGATCACCCGGACAGTGGGAAATTGCTCGCGAATTTTCTCTACAGACCCGTCCGTCGAGCCATTGTCGGAGACAACCACTTCGTAGTCGATCCTGTGCGTGCTTTCGAAGATCGAGCGCAGGCAATTTTCGATGACCTTCCAGTCATTCCAGCAAATGATTACGACGGATAACTTCATAACGTTCTCTCCTTTCGGATCACTTAAAGAAATAAAGCGCCGTTCGTTAGTCGAGCTTGCCCGGAACAAGGGAAGTCACTCCTCCGCACCTGCGGATTGTGCAACGGAAATCGCGGCAAATGGATCCGAAACTAGTCCGGGTTGGAACGGTTTCGTACGTGCTCTGACGGCGACTGTGGCCGCGGGAATCATAGCCAGTGTCACAAACCACCAGTCTTGCATTTGATCGAAATAACTTATCCCGAAAAAACCAGCAAGGTGACCGCACAAGATGCACCCAATCGTCCACAACAGCCATTTTTGGTCCCGGTCGGGACTTATCTTCATCGCAATACCAATCCTCCGAAAACACCGAGTAATGAGGACGATAAATAGGATCAGGGTTGCCAGTCCGCCTTGCACGGCTTCGGCTACGAACTGGTTGCACAGATCCCAGGTCCAAAATCCCCACGTATCATTATCGGCGGTGCCGACCAACCACCAACTTCCGAAATGGCGCACGCATTGGTCGATCAGATTGGCACGATCCCACCCCGTCGACCCCCCGACAAAATCAACCCGGGCCAGAATGAACCAAACCGGTGCCTTCATCACTAGGGCCAGTCCCAGTATCATGGCCACGAGCCCCCAGCGCATCCAGCGGGTGTGTTTGCGGAAAGGCCAGAGACATAGTGCCCCGATCGCTATTGCGGCCGCGGAGATTCCTGTACTGGAAGACGCAGTGATCGTGATAATAACTGACGCTACTAGACCGAGAACGGCGGCAATCTTGGCCTTCGACCCACTTACCAACCAGAGGAAGAACGGCACCAGCGTTCCCCCAAACGTACTGGCTATAATCTCCTGCTGAAACACGCCCCGGCACCGAACGTTGCCATTACGGATGTCGGGTACAACTTGTCCACCCATCAGGAGTCCGAATATATTGGTCAGCTTGTAGTGCTCATAGATCATGCATGCAGCCATAATGGCCGCAATCATGACCAATACCTTGGCTACCCGCTGAATATCGTTCAACGTCCCGGATCAGATACCGAACCAGGAAATACCCAC
>CAVZCG010000002.1:0-77934 GCA_963773675.1 uncultured Acidobacteriaceae bacterium | reverse complement strand
CGCAAGATCTCCATTAGCTTGCATCCCAGGAGTATGAGAGAACCCCACAATATGAAGGGGACGCCATAGAGTAGAAGATGCGTGTGCGAACGCGCAGAATCAAACACCCGCATCTTCACGATGGCGTATACGTTCGCTGAGAGATAAGCGACCGCCAAACAGCTCGTTACCAGGTTATGCAAGTTTACATGCCTCCTGACGTCTATATCTCAGCGCAATCTTTCTTGCGATATTTGCCGGTGAGCTGAGGTAGTGGTTGTTCTTCGTTCTATCGCCGTCATTCAAGTTAGGAAGGTGTGGTGATGTTGTTTGGCGTCCAGTTGCGCGCCGATCAGCGCTCCTCAGGACACGGCAGTTAGGGGTGCTGGGTGAGACAAGTCGACGCCTGAGACCTTGACGACGGCCTGCCACGCGGCTTCCTGGCTGGCGCGATCGTGGAGGTGTGGCTGGCTCTGCACCTCCATTGGGCCTGAGAACTTCCCTTTGGCCGAGGCGAAAAATTGCCCCGAGACGTCGGTTCCGAACTTTGATGCCTGGATATACCGGCCCGCCGCGGTCTCCGGCGTCTGATTCATACCGGGAATGAGGTTCACGATTGGGATAAAGATATGCCTCAACGCCCAGCCAGCGCTTCGCACCACGTTGGTGCCGGTCGCGCCACCGGGCGACACGGCGTACACGGCCATGCCGGAGGGCAGCCGGCGGGCCAGCGCCGCGGTCCACCAAGCGATGATGAGCTTTGCGTCGGCATACGCATTGTTGGGCACGTATTTCACGTTCGGCCCGTTGCGTATCAGCGCTTCAACAGCGGCGGTTCGATTACCCTGGAACAGTTTGGCCGCGAAGGCTGGCAGGTCGGTGTATTTGAACATGGGTACGCCCCCTCGGGCAGGTTCTGCACCTGCGATAACGATCCGCGCGTTGGGGCTCAGCAAGTTGGCATTCAGCAACCCAACCGTCAGTTGATGATGCCCGATGAGCGGGGCCTGAGAAGACTCGACGCCCGCCGCGGTGAGAGCGCGCCTCTTAAAGGGAACCAACCCTGCGTTGAGTAGCAGGAAATCGATCGGCTGGCCTCGCTTGACGAGCTCGGCAACGGCCGACTGAACGCTGGACGGCTTGTCCAGATCCAGCGCCAGCGGCGTGAAAATCGCTCTTTTGTTCTCAGCCGCGAGTTGAGCGGCCACTTGCTGGGCCCCGGTCAGGCTGCGCCCGGTGACGATGATCTCGCGGTAGCCCTGTCCAGCAAGCATGCGGGCTGCCGCATAACCGAGCCCGGAGGTGGTGCCGGTGATGAGTGCGATCGAATGTTGCATGGGCGTCTCCCGTATTTACGGTCTTGCAGCGTTACATACGCGAGAGTACGATACTCATAGATGCAATGCAAGGAGTTTCGTACGCAATGGTAACTAATCTTGCGAAGCGCCCCCCAGGACGTCCAAAAGGCTTCATTCCCGACGAAGCACTCGACCGTGCCGTTGAGATGTTTTGGGAGCATGGGTATGAAGGAGTCGACGTGGATCGGATCGCGCGCGCCGTGAACGTCACCAAGCCTGCGCTATACCGAGCCTTCGGAGACAAGTCCACTCTGCTGCTAAGGGCCGTCGAGCGCTATGCGCTAATCTATGGGACTCCCAAAATGGCAGTATTTCAAGCGGAGCCGGACATCCACAAGGCCGTGACCGCCTTTTGCGAGGCTACCGTCAACACCGCAACCGGCGACGCTCGCAGCGGCTGCATGTTGGCTGCCGCCGCGTTGGGACATTCGGAGCGGGTAACAGAGATCCGTTCCTGGCTCGCGAAGAGTTTCGTTGCATCCGCTGATATTTTCGCGAACCGTTTCGAGCAGGAGATAAAGGCGGGGCGGCTGACTCGTACACCCTCTGCCAAGGTGCGAGGCCGTTTGCTCGTTGACTTGTTGCAGGGTGTGCAGCTTCGCGCCAAGGTTGGTGTCACTCGCGAGGAATTGCTGGAAGACGCCCGAAGCTATGTGCGCCTGATTCTTGGCAAGTAAACGCCCTTCTCGATATGCGTCTGGACGAGTGCCAAATCGCCGCTGCACTCATCAATCGTAGATTAGTAATGATAAGTCGGCTTGTAGGAAGCGATCTCCGCAGCTCGCATCGATTCTGGACGGATCACGGGCCACTCTGAAGTAACCGTAAGGTAAGGTTTGCCGACACACCGGGACTTGTATTCGATGGCTCGAATCGGGTCGCGAACCGCCGGTTCTGTGGGTGACCTTCATACGGCCCGGGTGTTTAATTCTGTGAGGGATTCTGTGGAAACTGATTGTCATGCCCCGAGTGAGGAAGTAGTTGTCCTCCGTCCTGCGACAGCTGCAATCTCTTTGAGCATTCCGCCGAAAATCCAGCGATGCACAGGGTAAAGCATGTACCAATAGAGAAGCCCCGCCAATCCGGCAGGATCAAAAATAGCGGTCTGCCGAATGACGGAGCCTCGGCTATTTGCTTCCACCTCGAACTGCAACCACGCGCGGCCCGGCACTTTCATTTCAGCGACCAGACCGAGTTCGTGATCCGGCACAAAGGTTTCCACTCGCCAAAAATCCAGTGCGTCGCCTGCGGAAAGAGTGTGAGGATCGCGACGGCCCCGGCGCAGTCCCACGCCGCCAACGAGGAGATCCACTGCGCCTCGAAACCACCAGAGAACATTGGCAAAGTACCAACCATTCAAACCTCCGATGCGCTGAATCGGAGCAAAAGCTGCCGCTGGCGGAACCGATAGTTGCACGGTCCGAGAATCGACGAGCCTGGTGCCAAACTTCGTGCCTCCCCAGGACTGCGGCTTCCCCGCCGAGGAAAGAGCGTCGCACCAACTAGTCAGGGCAAATTCCTGGTCTTCATGGTGAAGAGCTCTCTCTATCGCTTCCCGCAAACCTTTCGGCTTGATGTCAAAGGCGGTCAAAGCGGAGTTGTCGTGCACCAGAGTTGGGTTGCGCATACTATTGATGAGCTTTCGGCCAATGCGGGCATAAACAGGCGTGATTAAGCCCAACCACAAACTTGAGAGCCGAGGCGTCAAGATCGGAACCGGGATCATCCATCGGTGGAGGCCGCATTGCCGGGCATACTCCTGCATGATCTGGCCGTAGCTGACTTGGTCGGTGCCCCCGATTTCGAAAACTCCGCACTGTTCCACCGGCAACACCAGCGCGGCCATCAGGTATGCAACCACATCTTCGACCGCGATCGGCTGGGCTTTGACGGCCACCCAGCGCGGGCAGATCATCACCGGCAACCGCTGTACCAGCGCGCGAATCATTTCAAATGACAGGCTGCCGGATCCGATCACGATGGATGCGCGAAATTCGATGGTGGGGATCTCGGAGCTTCGCAGGATGTCTGCAACCTCGTGACGACTGCGCAAATGAGCGGAGAGCCCTTGGTCCTGGTTCCCCAAGCCACCCAGATAGACAATGCGTCGTACTCCAGAATCGCGCGCTACGTCGGCGAAATTTTGGGCGGCTTCGCGGTCTTCTTGTTCGAACTTACCCGAAGACCCCATGGAGTGGACCAGGTAATACGCCGTCTGCACTCCTGCCATCGCCGATACTAGTGAACTGCGATCCAGGCAATCTGCTTTAACGACTTCCGTGGAAGCAGCAACTTTTGGTCTGAGAAAATCAGGGCGTCGAGCCAGGCAGCGAATGGTCCAGCCCGCTTTCTCCAACTCCTTGAGTAGGCGCCCCCCGATGTAGCCTGACGCTCCCGTTAACAGGACGAGCGGGCGATGATCTGCGCCCATTATATCTCCCTCATTCGGCCCACTGAGTCAGGCTGGCGTGATCGTAGCATTTCCGGGATCACTTGTTTTTCACGAAAGGTCAATGGCGAAGCACCAGGGTTTGTGCTTCGGCGGCTTTACTTTACGAGCGCCCTCCTTGATACACTAGCGGGCTTGGCGCGATCGTGCCAGAGTGACGGGCTAATTGGAAGTTGAAGGATTCATCCGGGAGTTTCGCGATCTCAGCAGGATCACCGGTTCACGGTATACACAGGAATATTGAACTGAGAACAATTTGGGTGGTAACACTCCGGCCGCTTCGATCGAGGGATTATGGCGGAGGCTAAGATCAAGGCATCCAAGCGGTTATTGTCCTGGCTTGCCTCGCTATGGCTGGAAATGAGCGTCCGCTACGAAGTGCGTTTGACTGAAATCTTCTTCCAGTCTAAAACAACTCAAATTGCGCGCTCCCAGCCAGCGGTCGTCATAACCGGGTCGCCACATCGCGCCGGCAAATCGCGTCACGGGTCTGACGGGCGTTCACCGCGGGCAACTCAAGGAGTCCGCGAGGATAGGACCCCAAATGTCGACGCAGCCAGGTCCGGCAACGCCAGCCCTTACGACACACTTTGAACCCTACGTGTCAGTTGAGAAGGCCGCTGAGTATCTCGACATCGCACCCAAAACTCTTATGCAGAAAGCACGCAAGGGTGAGGTTCCGGCATACCCCTGGGGAAATGGAATGCGCAAGATATGGCGCTTCAAAATCTCTCAGCTAGACGAGTGGATGAAAAGAAAGCTACACTCGGATCGCCGCCCGCCTCTTTCTGAAAGGGAAGGTTTTCAATGAGAAAGAGGCATACGAGTAAGGGCTTCCTCAGCACGATCCAAAGGAAGTCCGGTGCTGTTTTGGTCTATCGATGGTATGACCCTGGAACTGATGGTCGGCCCACTGAACGCAAGCGTGTACTCGGCTTAGCTAAAGACTTTCGAAGCGAGGCCGCGGCACGGAGAGAGGTTCAGCGTCTTGGCTTGGGTCGCCGATCTGGGGATGGTCCTAGCACCCTCAAGGAACTGGTGGATCACTGGCTGCAGAAAGAGTGCTCAATGGAAACAGATCCTAAGAGCCGGCGAGCTTTCTCAACCAAGGACAACTACCGAAGCTACTTGCGGAGGTGGATCGTTCCCCGATGGGGTGAGGTAGCGCTTGAGGAAGTGAAGGCAATCGCTGTGGAAGATTGGCTCTCACCACTCAAAAAGCCGAACGGGAAGGCTCTGGCTCCAGGGACCAAGAAGAAAATCAGAGACCTCATGCACGTTCTCTACGCACACGCCATTCGCTACGAATGGATTGACCACAATCCCATCTCGGCCGTTCGCCAGGGTGGACAGCGTCTGTCGACTCCGAGCCGTCTTAACGTCGATCAGTTATCCCAGCTCATTTTCGAAGTATTGAAACCGAGGGAGCGCATCATGGTGCTGCTCGATTTCGGTACGGGCCTCCGCAGAGGGGAGTTGAGCGGCGTCAAATGGGAAGATATCGACTTCGGCGAAAGGAAGCTCACCCCCAGGCGCTCAATTGTTAAGCAGCACGTGGGAGCAGTGAAGACAGAGAAGTCCAAGAACTCCATTCCCCTGGACGATGACCTCCTTGATGAACTGTTGGCTTGGCGACAGGAGACCCCCTATGCCGAGAACAGTGACTACATCTTCGCTAGCCCGAAAATGAAGGGCAAACAACCGTACTGGATGAGTCGCATCATGCAGCACCACATCAAACCTGCGGCAAGCGAGGCAGGAATCGAAATCAAGGGATGGCACACGCTACGCCATTCCTATACCACACTGCTGCGGCAGAATAACGGCGATCCGAAGGTCGTCCAAGGGCTGCTGCGCCACAACTCCATCAAAGTGACGATGGACATCTACGATGAAGCGATGTCGGACGAGAAGCAGATGGCGCACAGAAAGGTGCTTCGCTTGGTCACTCGCAAACAAGACCGTACCGTAATGCGTACCGCGTCGGAAACTGGGGTTCCTGCAAATACTTGATTTTGTTGGCGTCCCCGACGGGATTTGAACCCGTGTTACCGCCGTGAAAGGGCGATGTCCTAGGCCAGGCTAGACGACGGGGACTGCTGTAGGGTGGGTTGCTGGGCTAACAGTTGATCGTAACAAGCCCTTCGCGGCCTGTCAAAAGCTGCTGCGAATGGTTGTTGTCGTGTCCAGCATCCAAAGACAATTTAGAATTGTGAAGGCCGCGCACCGAATGTAGCCTAATAAACTTCGAGGTCAATGTGTCCGATCCCGTCTACCTCAGTCTTTGGTTTCGCGACTTTTCCGGACCCGAGATGTTGCCGCACGCTTTTGCTGTGCTGCAGCAGTTCCCTTTCTCCGAGCAGCGTCCGGGCGTGAGCTACTTCGCTATGCATCCAGTTTCGTGGAGCGAGGCCACGGTATTGGAGCGGCGCTTCCCTTCGGGAATCGATCCGGGACAGGCGACGCTGATCGCCGCCGAATTGATTCACGATGACTACGCTTATGTCTTCGAAGCGCACTGGGATTTGTGGACGCCGGACGAGTCGAGCGGGAACTGGTTGCTCGAGCCCGCTGCCGTCAAATTCATCGTCCAGGGAGAAGAATTTGATGATGGCGCTTATCAGCAGACCGGTCACATCGAAATCGACTTCGGTCTGGATTCGTATTTTCTGCACCCGGAGACCGGGCTCAGCGATCAGACTCGCGCCAAGATTCGCGACAACGTGGCGAAGCTGGTCGAATTCTCGGTAAACGTGGAGAAAAACAGTGGGACTAGCTCGCGCCTTCTCTGGTCGGAATCGGAAGAAAGTCTGGCGCAGAAGCTGATCGCACGATTGCAAAAAGTACAATAAGAGTACACGGGGGCACCAAGTCGTAGTCGACCTCGGTGCCCTTCGCGCATCAAAACTATTTCGTTCTTCCGCCCTCGACTTTCAGCGTATCCGATGCGCCTGCTTGCGCAGCGGCCAGCCGTGCCGTCAGCACGCGGAATGGTGAGCAGGAGACATAATCCATTCCTACCTTATGGCAGAACTCCACTGACGAAGGATCGCCGCCATGCTCGCCGCAGATTCCGATCTCCAGCTTGGGCCGCGTCTTGCGCCCGCGCTCGATCCCGATCTTGACAAGCTCGCCGACTCCGACCTGGTCGATTGCGGAAAATGGATCCTGCTTCAGAATCCCCTCCGCCAGGTACGCCGTCAGGATCTTGCCCACATCATCGCGGGAGAAGCCAAAAGTGGTCTGGGTCAGGTCGTTTGTGCCAAACGAGAAGAACTCCGCTTCCTTGGCGATTTCATCGGCAACCAGGCAAGCACGCGGCAATTCAATCATCGTGCCCACCAGGTAGTGCACGTGTCTTCCCTTCTCCTCAAACACCTCTTCGGCCACGCGCCGGACAATCGCCGCCTGGTTCTCCATCTCTTTGACGGTTCCGATCAGCGGGATCATTACCTCCGCATGAGTCTTGATGCCCATCTTGTCCACGGCTACTGCCGCTTCAAAGATGGCTCGCGCCTGCATCTCGGTAATCTCCGGGTAGGTAATCCCTAAGCGGCATCCGCGCAGACCCAGCATCGGATTGAACTCATGCAACTCTTCCACCCGCGCCAGCAGCTCCGGAAGAATCTTCTTCAGATCACCCACGCCTTTGGCGCCGTAGTCCCGATACTCGTCGACCAGATCCTTCTTATGCTTGGGGCTCGCGCTGGGCAGGCCGGCGATGTCGACCATGAGCTTCTCCCGCTTGGGAAGGAACTCGTGCAGCGGCGGATCCAGCAGGCGGATGGTCACCGGCAACCCTTCCATGGCTTTCAACAGGCCAATGAAGTCCTCGCGTTGCCGGGGCAGCAACTTCTTCAGTGCGGCGCGACGGTCCTTCTCGTTGTCGGCGAGAATCATGGCGCGCATATCGCGAATGCGATCCGCGGCAAAGAACATGTGCTCGGTCCGGCACAGGCCGATGCCTTGGGCTCCAAACGCGCGCGCTTGAATGGCATCGCGCGGAATGTCGGCATTGGCGCGCACCCCGATTTTGCGGAACGGCTCCGCCCAGCTCAGCAGCGTCTGCAGATCCGCATCTTCGGCCGACGGCTCCAGCGTGTTCAGCTTTCCCTTGATCACGCGCCCAGTCGTGCCGTCGAGGGAAAGCCAGTCTCCTTCTTTGAACACCTGCCCCTTGGCGTGCATTTCCTTGGTTCGCTCATCGACCAGAACATCGCCAGCGCCTGCGACGCAGCATTTGCCCATGCCGCGCGTGACCACGGCCGCGTGGCTGGTCATGCCGCCGCGCGAAGTCAAAATGCCGGCCGCCACTTCCATTCCCTGAATATCTTCCGGCGTAGTTTCGGCGCGCACCAGAATCACAGGATTCTTTGTTGCCCCGTGCCCGGCCTTCTTAACCGCTTCTTCCGCGGTGAAAACAATCTGACCGACTGCCGCACCTGGCGATGCTGGCAGACCTGTAGCCAGCACTTCAACCTTCGTGCTCTTCTCGTCCAACCGCGGTACCAGGAAGTCGTAGAGCTGATTCGGTTCCACGCGGAAGATCGCCTCCTCCTTCGTGATCAATCCTTCATCGACCATCTGGATCGCCACGCGCACCGCAGCTAATCCCGTGCGTTTACCGTTGCGTGTTTGCAGCATGTAGAGCTTGCCATCCTGAATGGTGAACTCGAAATCCTGCATGTCGCGATAGTGCTTTTCCAGCCGCGTAGTGATTTCGCGCAGCTGGTTGTAGACATCCGGCATGATCTTCTGCAGTTCAAGGATCGGCACCGGAGTGCGAACGCCCGAAACCACGTCCTCGCCCTGCGCGTTCATCAGAAATTCGCCGTAGAATTCCTTGGCTCCCGTCGCCGGATTGCGTGTGAAGCCCACACCCGTTCCGCTGGTATCGCCAAGGTTGCCATACACCATGGCTTGCACGTTGACTGCGGTACCGAGCATGTCATCGATGTTGTTGATACGACGGTAGTGCTTGGCGCGTTCGTTCTGCCAGGAGCGGAACACCGCGTCGCGCGCCATCACCAGTTGCTCATGTGGGTCCTGTGGAAAGTCGCGCTTGGCGTGCTTTTTGATAACCTTCTTGTATTCCTCGATCACTTCCTTCAACGCCTTCGCATCGAGATCGGTATCGAGCTTGGTCTTTTTCTGTTTCTTTTTCGCGTCGAACACTTCATCGAAGGCCGACTTCGGAATCTCAAGCACGACGTTGCCGAACATCTGGATCAGCCGACGATAGGAATCCGCTGCGAAGCGAGGATTGTTGCTGCGCTTGGCCAGCGATTCAACACTCTTGTCGTTTAATCCGAGGTTGAGAATCGTATCCATCATGCCGGGCATGGAAAACTTCGCTCCCGAGCGCACGCTCACGAGCAACGGATTTTCGCCAACGCCGAGCTTCTGCCCCTGCAAAGCTTCGAGTTTGGCAAGCGCCTCATCCATTTGCCGGTCGACTTCTTTCGACACGGCGTTGTGCCGCATATACTCGCGGCAGGCTTCGGTCTGGATGGTAAATCCCGGCGGGACCGGCAGGCCGGCGTTGGTCATTTCGGCCAGGCCGGCGCCCTTGCCGCCGAGGTCGTCTTTCATCTTGCCGTTGCCATCGGCCTTGCCGCCGCCGAAGAAGTAGACGTATTTGGTGGGCTTGTTCTTGGATTCTTGAACTTCGTTTTCGGGGAGGGTCAATGTGGCCATGTCTATTAGTCCTTTGCTTCGAGATTTTCGTGTTGTGATCCGGTTCCTACATATTTTGATTTTGGGTGGCGCAGCGCTTTCAGCGCTGCGATCTTTGCTTACCAAAAGTCTAGGCTTCAGCCCCTCAGGGATCTAGTTCTTAGCCTCGGTTACAATCTCTGAAAAATCGGCAATTGTGGAAAACTCCTTTAACAATGTCCGCAGCAAGGTCAGCCGGTTCGCTCGGACTCTTTCATCGTCCACCATTACCATCACTTTGTCGAAGAATCTATCCACCGGCTCTCTCGCCGTCGATAACAGAAGCAGCGCGTCCAGATATTCTTTCTTGCTCCGGTGTTCTTCGACTTTCGATCCCGTCTTCTCCAAATAAGCCATCAAGGTCTTTTCTTCGTCAGCGCTTTCCGGCAGGTATTCAAATTTGGCCGCAGGCTCAATATTTTTCTCCGCAGCTTGCCTCAAAATATTCCGCATACGTTTGCAGGCAGCGCCAATCGCCAGAAATTCCGGCATGTGCATTACTTTCTTGACCGCCTCGGCCCTTGCTACCGCATCCACCACATCGTCGGAATCCGCCGCGAGAACTGCCTTCACTACATCATAGGCGTATCCGCGCACGTCCTTTAGGTAAAATTCGAGACGTTCGTTAAAGAATGTAGCCACCGACTCGTGAAACTTCGCGTCGTCAACGAACTTCTTCTCAGCTTCCGATCCCTTATATCCAGCACGCGCATCGCGCATTAGATCCGACAGGAGCAACGGGAGCTTTTTTTTCGCAATGACTTTCACAATTCCATTCGCTTGCCGCCGCAGAGCAAACGGGTCCTTTGATCCGCTAGGAACGAGTCCTAACGAGAACATGCCGGCGATCGTGTCCGCTTTATCGCCGATGGAGAGCACTGCACTCTCGATCGAGCGCGGCACGTCGTCTTCCGTGGACTCGGGTTTGTAATGATCGTAAATCGCATCCGCGATGGCCAGCCGCGTCGCTTCCGGCAAGCTCGAATCAAGCTCCTGCACACGCGCATAGAGACCGCCTATAATGCCCTGCAGTTCGGTGAACTCCTTCACCAGTTCGGTAGTCAGGTCGGTCTTGGCCAAACATGCGGCTTTGTGGATCACACCCGCACGCACGGCTAGGCCTTTCTGCTTGATGATTTCACTTAGCCAACTGCACAGACGCTGGACGCGGCGTGTTTTGTCGTAATAGCTGCCCAGATCTTTCTGGAAAGTAACGTTCCTGAGGGAATCCAAACGCTCCAGCAGAGATCGCTTCTGATCCGTCTCCCAGAAAAAACGCGCGTCATTGAAGCGGGCCCGAAGTACTCGCTCGTTGCCGTGCCGGATAAGGCCTTGCGGATCTCCATCGGTATTCAGCACCGCAAGAAAATGCGGCAGCAGCTCGCCGTTCGCATCTTCCAGCGCAAAATATTTTTGATGATCACGCATTACGGTGACCAATACTTCTTCCGGGAGGGCCAGAAACTGACGATCGAATCCGCCTAGAATGACCGAAGGAAATTCAGTCAGATTCACCACGCTGTCGAGCAGCGACTTATCCTCTCGCCATCGAGCCCCGAGAATGGTTCGCGTGGCCGCATCGAGCGCTTTACGAATATGGTGCTCGCGCTCACTCCGTCCCAGAACGTGCACCCTCCGCAGCGCATCGACGTATGCAGGACCCGCGTGCGGAATTGTTACGTCCTTACCGGAAAGAATTCGGTGGCCCCGCGAAATATTTCCTGCGAGGATCCCGTCAAACTCCAGTGGAATCGTATCGCCATCGATCATCGCCACTAGCCAGCGCACCGGACGCACAAAGCGTTCACTCGGTTTGCGCCAGTACATATTCTTCGGCCAGTAAATCGAGGAAAGTTCTTTGGGAAGATTCTCCGCCAGAATCTCGGAGGCGGCCCGGCCTTTGTTCGTTACCTTCGCGGCCAGGTACTCGCCCTTCGCCGTGGCGATCTTTTCCAGGCGGGAAACATCGATGCCAGCTTTCCTGGCAAACGCATGCGCTGCCGGCGTCGGCTCGCCATTTTTATATGCGACGTTCACCGAGGGCCCGGTGATTTGTTCAGTCGCGTCCGGTTGTGAGGCAGGAACTCCGGAAGCGAGGATCGCCAGCCGCCGTGGCGTATCGAAAGAAGTAATCTCGCCAACGGCCAGTCGCTCCCGGCTCAGCAGAGCGCTGATATGCTCGCGCAACTCCTGCGAGGCCGCGGCAATCATCCGCGCGGGAATTTCTTCACAACCGATCTCCAGCAGAAAGTCTGGCATGACTTTAAACCTATAAGTTTGTCAAATCTGGAGCGCTTCCGATGTGATGCTCGTCACACTAGCCCTGTGCGAAATCTCGAACCAGTGTCCGGCGCTTTGAATTCGCACTTCACAAACTTACCGGCGAC
Source organism: uncultured Acidobacteriaceae bacterium (assembly GCA_963773675.1). GTDB lineage: Bacteria > Acidobacteriota > Terriglobia > Terriglobales > Acidobacteriaceae > Sulfotelmatobacter. Next base: position 66,046 of record CAVZCG010000002.1, on the reverse strand, counting down.
AATTTTTCTTTCTGAATCTTCGGATGGCGCGCAGGCTCGTCTGATTTCCCTGTCGCGGCGGCTTCACTTTTCTGCTGATCGACCCAAGCCTTGGCGATCCCCACCGCCAGAGCCCGTACGCGGGCTATCACTCCGACGCGCTCTGTCACGGAAATCGCTCCCCGCGCATCGAGGATGTTGAACAGGTGCGAACACTTCAGGCAAAGATCGTACGCCCCGAGCAACGGAAAGCGTGCGTTACCGCCCGGCTCTGGGTGCCCCGCCCTTGTCGCGTTTTCTGCGACAGGGCGGGAATGCTGACTCTCTTTCAATTCTGCATATCCGTCGAGAAGCGCCTTGCACTCGGCTTCATAAAGTTCAAAGTGTTTCCAGGCCTTCTCCACATCCGCCAACTCGAAGTTGTACACGGAAAACTGCAGCTCATCCGCCAGCCGCACGTCGCCGTACTTCACTTCCTGTCCGGTCGTTTTTCCGTCAATGGATGGATCGCGCGCCCACACGATGTCGTAAATCGAATCCACATCCTGCAGAAACGCGCAGATGCGCTCCAGCCCATACGTCAGTTCGGCAGAAATCGGAAACAGATCCACGCCGCCACACTGCTGGAAATAAGTGAACTGCGTGATCTCGAGCCCATCGAGCATCACCTGCCAGCCCACGCCCCACGCGCTCAGCGTCGGAGCCTCCCAGTTGTCCTCTTCAAACTTGATATCGTGCTGGCGCAGATCGATCCCAATCGCTTCCAGCGATTCCAGGTACAACTCCTGCACATTTTCCGGCGGTGGCTTCAGTATCACCTGCAGCTGCATGTGCTTGAACAGCCGGTTGGGATTCTCTCCATACCGCCCGTCCGCCGGGCGCCGCGAAGGCTGCACGTATGCCACCTTATAAGGCTTCGGACCCAGCACGCGCAAAAACGTCTCCGGCGCCATCGTCCCCGCGCCCACTTCCACGTCATAAGGCTGCTGCAGCACACATCCGCGCTCCGCCCAAAATGCCTGCAGGCGCAAGATGAGTTCCTGGAAGGTTAGCGAATTTGCGTTGGCTGGATTCACAGTCCGTTCATCAAGCGAAAGATAATCATTGATTGTAACGGAAGCAGCGGGAGGTCGTCAGCTAGCCGCCTTCAACGATAAGCTTCACGGCGGTTGCGAACGGCTGTGATCTCGATGGAGTTCTCGGATTTTTGATCGAAAAATACTCGATAGTCGCCGCTGCGCAGTCGAAAACCAGTCAGCGGTGCTTTCAACCTTTTCACATCGCCGGTGCGGCTGGCCAGATAGCGGTCGATACAGTGAAGAACCTGCATGGCCGTTTCGCGATCAATCGCACGCAGATCGGCGCGCGCCTCTGGCGCCCAGATGACGACAATCCGAACCGCCTCAGCCGTCACTTACCGAGTCCGAATTCGCGGAGAACCTCATCGTGCGGGATGCCTTCGCCGCGCGCCAATGCAGCCCTGGCACGCTCTAGAGCGGCAGCCGTGGCACGAGTGACCTCTTCCTCATCGACCGGAGCCGAGGCTAAGGAACGCGCCAAAGGCTCCACCATGACTTGAAGCAGACTCTGCACGGCGGCTAACTTCTCATCCGGTAACATGTCAAGCAGAGCATGCGCCTGTTGACGTTTTTGCTCTAGATCCGGCTCCATCGCTTCCTCGTAAGCATCCAATACGTGGCCTTCAAAAGTATTATAGCCCTGTTCTAGAACCCGCCCTTCTCCAGCATCCCCGCCGTCACCAGTTTCTTTTCAATATGCCTCTGTAAAATCTGGATCAGAAATTTGCGCAGATCAGCTCCCAACTCCTTGGGCCACGGCACCTCCGCAAAACCCTCCACCGGAGCGCGGAACATTTGCGCGGCCAGCACGCGCGATTCAGCTGAAATTTCCGACGACGCCAGCCGCTTATCGTCCACACACATCAGGCCATCAGCCAGCGCGTGAAAGTAAGCTCGACTCCCATTCAGGCTGCGGCCACAAACGATGCACTCCGTCAGCTCGGGCAGGAAGCCGACCAACCGCGTTAGCCACAGTTCAAAATAAGTAATCGGCATCCAGATGTCCGAACCTCTCATTGCATGCAGCACCGAAAGCGTCAGGCGAAAGATTGCGTCATTCGCTTCGCGGTCGGGGAGCAACTCATCCAGTAACTCGGCCACGTGTCCCAGTGCCGCGGCCCGCGCATAGGTGACTTCCGTGGCCATGGGAGACTCCAGCACTTCGCACGCATCCAGACGCACCAGTTCCTGCCGTTCACGAACGTCATAGAAGGCGCGAACGTAGGTCATCGGTTCCAAAGCGCCGCCAAACCTACGCTTCGACTTCTTTGCCGACCGCGCCACCCCACGCACCTTTCCTTCCGCGCGCGTAAACAGCGTGACCAGCAAATCGGCTTCGCGCAACGGATACGTACGCAGAACGATCGCCTCGGACTCTATCAGCGCCATGGAAAGCTCAGCCGGTGGACGGTTGATTGTAAATGTATCGAAAACCAAGCAGAAAGATTAGAAACGCGCATTTGTGCCACCTCAGGTAGCTCCTGCAAAACGCTTGCGTCGCTGCAAAATGCAGTGGCCCAAATGGCCACTCCCTTTCGGTTTTGTGCTTGTAAGTCCATGCCCTGCAACAAATCAGGCCGTACCTCTCATTTGCCCTTCGCGTGCATTAATTAAGGATGCAACGGGCGCGAAAGAGGCGCCGCGCAACCAAGCGGTGGACTCGAACCCGAGAGGAGGGTTTATGTCAATCCTGTTCGTTCTGCTGATGTTCTTGCTGGTCATCAGCGTCAGATATTTCATCGAGCCGCATTCTGAGGCGGTGCTGGAAACCGAAATCATGACTAAACCGCAATCGCCGCGAGTGAAGCGCGAATACGGTTTCGAAATCCCGCAGGATTATGGCTTTCATCTCGGACACATGTGGGTGATGAAGGAAAGCTCCGACGATGCGCGCGTGGGCGTCGACAAGTTCGTCACCAACCTGCTAGGCAAGATCGATCACATTGATATTTGTGGAGCGAATCGCTGGGTGCGTCAGGGACAGAAGCTCATCACCCTCCACAGCGGCAACACCAGCGTGGATCTGCTCTCGCCGGTGGAAGGGGTGGTCACGGCCATCAACAACGATGCACTGGGCGATCCCAGCCTGGTCACGAACGATCCTTATGAGCATGGATGGCTTGCCATGGTGAAATCACCCGACCTGACTGTGAACCAGAGAAATCTGATTCAGGGCTCGATGGTCGCGCCCTGGATGCAAAACAACGTAACCCGGCTGAATGCAATGTTAACCGAATCCTCTCCTGCTCTGGCGCAGGATGGCGGATCGCCCGTCAGTGGTGTGCTTCCACGGCTTACCCCTGAACTGCAGAAGAAAGTAGTGAAAGAGTTCTTGTTGTCGTAACGGAACTCTGGCTGGGAAAGGAGAAGCGTCATGGCAAGCACCAGAGGAATCTTGGTCGACATCACGAAGTGCATCGGCTGCCGGAGCTGCGAGCAGGCCTGCAAACAGATTCACGGATTTCCCACGGACACGGAGTACAAGCTTTCGACCACAGCGCTCACAGTTGTGGAGGATCACGGCGATCGCTTTGTGAGGAAGATGTGCATGCACTGCCAGGATCCAGCTTGTGCGTCAGCGTGTTTGGTCGGGGCGCTCAAGAAAAGCGCTGCCGGTCCAGTTACCTACGACGCGTCGAAGTGCATCGGATGCCGGTATTGCCTGGTGGCGTGTCCCTTCGGAGTGCCGCGCTACGAGTGGTCGAAGCTGGTGCCCTACGTGAAGAAGTGCGACATGTGCGCGGAGCGCCAGGCAAAAGGCCAGCTGCCGGCCTGCGTAGAAGCTTGTCCCGTGCAGGCATCGATCTCCGGCACTCGCGAAGAGATTCTGGAAGAGGCGCAGCGCCGCATCCTCAACGATTCGAAATACGTGAAGCACATCTATGGCAGCGAGGAAGCGGGCGGAACATCGGTGTTCTTCATCTCCGATGTGCCTTTTGAAAAGCTCGGCTTCACCGCTCCACCTAAGCAGGCGTTGCCGCTGCTGACGGCAAGTGCCCTGGGAGACGGACCCACCGTGATCCTGGTCGGTGGCGCTCTGCTCTCCGGCTTGTACTGGATCACGCAACGGCGGGCACTGGTCGCTTTGGCCGAAGCCCGCGAGAAATCTGTGAAGGAAGGGAGTTAAGCCATGACTACCACAGGAATGACTACCCGAGACACGACTGCCAGAGAGACGACTGCCAAACATTTATTTCCAAGAATTAGTTTTTGGCGCACGGTCGTAGCCTTAATCTTCGCCGCTGGTGCCTACTCCATGTATGCCCGGTTCGCGCTGGGCTTCAAAGTGGCGACCAATCTCACCGATCCTCAGCCCTGGGGCTTGTGGGTTGGCTTAGGCACACTGTGCGGCGTGGGACTCTCAGCCGGCGGCTTCGCTATCGCGGCTTCCGTGTATCTCCTGGGCCTCGATCGTTACCGCCCGATCCTCCGTACAGCAGTACTTATCTCCTTCCTGGGATATTGCACCGTTTGCATCGGCATGCTCTACGAGCTAGGTATTCCCTGGAGAATCTGGCATCCCATCGTTATGTGGAACCGGCACTCCGTGCTGTTCGAGGTGTCGTGGTGCGTGATGCTCTACACCACCGTCCTCGCTCTGGAGTTCTCCCCGGCCCTGATCGAAAAACTTCCCTGGGCGAAGCCCCGTGAACTCTACCTGCGCTGGCACCACAGCATCCTGATCGCGCTGGTACTGGCGGGCACGCTGCTCTCCTCGATGCATCAATCGTTCCTCGGCGGACTCTACCTCATCACCAAAGGCCGTCTGGATCCGCTCTGGTACACACCGTACCTCACCACCATGTTCTACCTCTCGGCCATTCCCGCCGGACTGGCGGTCACCATCATGGCCATCTACCTCTGCGTGCGCTCGCTCAACGTGCGGGTTGATATGGGCATTCTGAGCGACGTGAGCCGAGTGATCGGGCCGTTGCTCATCATGTGGGGCATCTTCCGGTTCGTCGATATCATCACCCGAGACGCAACTCCATATTTGTGGATGTGGCGCGAAGAGACCGGCTTGTTCTGGCTGGAGATTGCTTTGCTGGTGGTCATCCCGCTCATCCTGCTGAATCGGCCGGGAGTGCGCGAGAACCCGCAATACTTGTACGGAACCTGTGCCATAGTCGTGATGGGATTCATCACCAATCGCTTGAACGTCTCCATCACGGCCTTACAGGCGAGCTCCGGCGTTTACTACGTGCCGAAGTGGACGGAATTCGCAGCCACGCTGGCGACGATTGCCGCAGCCGTGGTGGCCTTCCATTACGCCGTCGTCTATCTCGACATTTTGCCCAAGAACCCGCCGCCACAGAAATGGATGGCTGCAAGCGTTCCTGCAAGAGCCTGAAGTGGAACGCTGCAGCACAAAGCCCCGGGAGAACCAGCCCGGGGCTTTTCGTTTGGTGCAGACACCATCAGGTTCGACGACTCGCGGTCGAAATTCAGTCCGCTGCCTTAACTTTCAGCCGTCGCTGTAACGATGTGGGATGGATGCCGAGAATGCGAGCCGCCTGCGTTTTATTGTTCCCAGTCGCAGCCAGGACTTGTTCGATGTAGTTGTCTTCCAGAGCGCGCAGGCTGAGAAACTGATCTCCAGTGGGAGAGATGTCGACCGAGGAGAATGCTTCGCTGAGTTTTTTCTCCTCTCGTTGGTCGCGAATCTCTTCCGGTAAATGGCAGGAGTCGATCTCGCCTTCCGCATTCAGAATCATGGTCCGCTCGATCACGTTGCGCAGTTCGCGAATGTTTCCCGGCCAGGGATATTGCGCCAGCAGTTCCCCCGCCGCCACACTGAAGCCGGTAAAATTTTTTCTCAATTCCCGATTGAACTGCAACAGGATTTCCAGCGCCAGCGGCACAATGTCTTCCTTGCGCTCGCGCAGCGGAGGAATGTCCAACTGAACTACATTGATGCGGTAATAAAGATCTTCGCGAAATCGCCCTTGGCTTACGGCATTCTTCAGCTGGTCGTTTGTGGCGGCGATCAAGCGGATGTTCACTTTGATCGTGCTCGTCCCACCCAGCCGCATGAACGTGCCTTCCTCAAGCACCCGCAAGATCTTCGCCTGCACGCTCGCGGACATGTTTCCAATCTCGTCAAGAAAAACCGTGCCGCCGCTGGCGCGCTCGAGCAAGCCCTCTTTGCGGCGGCGAGCGTCGGTAAAGGCACCGGGCTCGTAGCCGAAGAGTTCGCTCTCCAGCAAAGCGTCAGGCAGAGAGGCGCAGTTGATCTCAAGCAGTGGCATCGAAGTGCGAGGGCTGGCGTAGTGAATGGCTTTGGCGAGCACTCCCTTGCCGGTACCACTCTCACCCAGAATCAGGATCGTGGTGTGGTCGGAGTCGGCGGCCTTGCGAGCTACCTCCAACATCTTGATGGTGGCTGGATTGTGCGTAACAATGTGGCCAAAATCGTAGCGCCCCTTTTCCGACTCCACCGAATCGCGCACGCGCACGCGCAGAGCCAGTACTTCGGCAGCACGATGCAGAATGTTCGTCATGTCGTCGAGGTGAAATGGTTTCACCAGATAGTCGAAAGCGCCCAGCTTCATGGCTTCGACAGCGCGCTCAACCAGATGGTAGGCACTCATCATGATCACAATCGCGGTCGGGTTTGCTTCCTTGATCTGGCGCAGAACCTCGACTCCATCAATACCGGGAAGAACAATATCCAGCAAGATGAGATCGGGATTCTCATCGTGAAAGATTTTCAGTCCCGCTTCGCCCGAGAGCGCGGTGAATACCTCAAAACCGTCCTGGCGCAGACCACGCGAGATGGTCCGGAGCGTCAACTCTTCGTCATCGATGATCAACGCGCAATATGGCATATCAACTCACGAGCCTCAAACCACGATTTCGGATTGCTCCTGAACTTGATGTGTCTCCTCCTGCCGGATGGGCAATGTGATAGTCACCGTGGTCCCACGATTCAGGACGCTATCGATTCGAATCTCACCTTTATTTCTTCGCACGTACGTAGCGCTGATGCTGAGTCCAAGGCCTGTGCCTTTGCCGGGCTTCGTGGTGAAGAAAGGTTCAAAGACGTGCGGCAGCACTTCCGGCGGAATGCCGCTACCGGTGTCCGAAACGCAGATTTCGATGCTATCGACGAAGGTAAGTTTTTTCGCGGACACGGTAATACGCCCACCATCCGGCGTTGCCTCGGCAGCATTGATCAGCAGATTCATCAGCACTTGCGAAAGCTGATTGGAATCCACCAGGATGTGAGGCAAGTCTTCTGGAACCAGGTTTTCCGCCCATTTTCCGCGCAGCGCAGGCTGGCCTTCGAGGAAACCCAGCGTATCGGTGACCAGGCGATGCAGGCTGAGATTGCTCAACACCAGCGGACCAGGACGCGCATAATTCACCAGTCCGCGCAAAGTGGCAGATATGCGCTTGGTGCCGGCGATGCATTGTTCGATTTCCCAGCGTTGGTCGGGATCGGTGGTGCTCTTCAGTTCCAATTCCAGGTGTGACAAGATGCCGAGCAGCGGATTGTTGATCCCGTGCGCCGCGCCCAGGGCCAACTGCGCCAGAGTTGAATATTTTTCATACTCGGCCAGTTGCGCCTGAAACTGAAACTTCTCTTTATCCAACTGGCTATCTTCGTAGAGACGGCGGAAAACTTCTTCCTGGGCCTGATTGCGCTCAACCTCCAGGCGCCGCCTCAATTCTGTCGCTTCCTTCAAAGCTTCGCAGGCTCGTTCCCACTCCAGTCGCTGCAGTCGCCACACGATGATCATCACCACGAGCGCGACAAATGTGATGGGAAGAGCGTAGCGCACCATGGAGAATTCGAAGTCGTTCGCTGACGTCTGCACGGCCGGAAACAGACTGGCCGGTGCGTCCGTCAAGGCGCGAACCTCTGTCCAAAGCGAAAACATCCTTATTTAGCATGAAGCGAAGGATGGCAGGCCGCAGTGATGCTTGTCACTGCGGTACGTGCGACGCAGGCGAGTGGAACCAGCCATGCGTAAGTCTGTGCGAAGTCGTGACTTACTTGATTCGGGCTAGAACCGTTTGCAAGCCCACAATCACTTAGGGTTGACCGGCCCGCCCAAACCTGTAGGTAAAGCTCACACTGGCATACGAAGGAATCCGAACCCCGACTACCTCCTGGATGTCGGAGGGATTACACGAGGACGGAAGTTGGGTGTCCTGGCAGAAATTTTCTGTTGTCTGGCCCGTGTATCCGCTGGCGATCAGAAAATTCACGCCGGCGGTCAGGCGTCCGTTCATGAACGGCCGGATCACCGCGCCGCGAAATTCCTTCACTGGAGTCCCAGTGCATTCGGCGTTCAAGTTCGCAGGATTGCATTCGGTGCCCAAAGGCTTGGTGCCCACATATTCGAACTCTCCTCGCGCTTGCAGACGAAACGGGAGCTTCTGAATCGTCCCCAGCAAATCAAAGATGGTCCTCGGTGCCTCCGGCGTAGGTTGTCCCGAATCAAGGTCCCGTGCATCGGCCTTTGAAAATGTCGCCAGCAGCGAGCCCTGGCTGAAGGTTCGCCGCACCGCGACCGTCATAAATCGTAGTCGGCTCGGTCCTTCGTTAAACTGCAACCCGGTATCCGGATCGATTTTCGCGAGCTCCGCGCTGCTGGTCACATGGCCGAGAGTAAGCTTCACATCCGTTTTGTGGATGGTCTTGCCGGCGACGATCTGATACGAGTGCGTAGTGGCCGCCGGATTGCCGACAGTAGTTCCAGTGCCGATCCGGGGATCTTCCGTAAAGAAAGCCTGGCCAAAGCTGAGAGAGATGAGCGGAACATACCACGAGTCCCTGGGAAGAAACGATACTGTCGCTTTTGGCGAGTTCACCCCCACCCATTTTTGAAACAAATTCTGTGAGTGTAATCGATCGTCGTTATCGATGTCGATTTCATCGCGGCGCCAACCGAGATAATAGCGGAAGTAGCTGGCGAGAGCGCCTTCGGCGGCTACGTATGGTGTGTACGGTGTAATGGTCACATTATTTCCATCCACCGGTGTGAAAGGGCCGTAGTAATTGGGAACGCCGGGATTGAAAAATCCGTAGTGATCTAAGTCGTCGCGTCGCGGCGCTTCGCGCTCATAGTCAAAACCCGCCAGCAACGAAAGATATTCAGCAACCCTGCTTACATAATTCGCGCTTCCCCCGGCAACGGTACGGAATTCGCTTTGGTGGATCAGCCCCTGCCCGAAATCCGAATATAGAGAGAGGTTGTAAGTGCGAAAAAATCCGGAGAGCTGCAGTTGCTGGCTTCCGCTGAGTTGCCAGATGTCGTTCACAGCCAGAAGTGCGGTATGGGTCTGATCTTTCTGGCGCGGATCGATGGTGTCGCCGTAGTTCGGAAAGTTGCTGTCATACTGATTTTCGGCGAATATCGGAACCAGTCCTGGCACGTAAGAGAATCCGTAATAGCCAATACCAAACAAACTGATCCGGTGCTGGCCGGGGTGAAACAATCGCTCTCCATTGAATTTGTATTGTTGACGGTGCTCCAGTCGATCCAGGAATCCATTCCCATAAGAGCCCTCGAAGGCCGTCCACGATTCCGGGCCGGGGCTTAATCCCGCTACAACGTCGAGGTCGCGATAGTCTCCGGTAAGAGTGATGAAAGGATCGAGGCGGGACCGCAGTCCGTACGTCGCCGCCAGATTGACGGAATGATTTCCTTCGCGAACGTTGAAGGCTCCGCCATCGATCTGAACACTTTCCAGAACTTCCGGAATAAATATGTTGGGGTCGGAGTAGCCATTCCCGTGGGCATTTGCCGACAGATTGTTGGGCACGAGGTAACTGCCCACTGCGATGTACTGGGCGATGGGCTCGCCATGATCTCCCGCCACACCGGGTGCAAAATATTGTGGCGCTTTGATGCCGCTGGACGCGGTTTCAATCGGATATCCCGGAATGGAGACCGGCGCACCCGGTCGACCAGGATTCGCGTCCAGCAGATCCTGATTCACGAAAACTTTCTCGCTGGGATCGGGCGAGAGAACGTCGGACTCGTTGACGTCGGCGGTGACAGTGACGCTTTCGTTGTGAGACGCGACCTGGCTCACGCTGATTGTGATTTCAGAATTGCCATTGGGCCGGACGGTAACCGGACGGCTGACCGAGCGAAATCCCTGAGCGTCGATCTTGATCGTGAAATCCCCGGACGAACTGACCTTCAACAAGAACTGCCCGTCACTTCCCGACTTCGTCTGTGAAATAACTCGACCATGGCCGAGGAGTTGGACCGATGCGTTGGGTATGGCATTTCCCTGGGGATCGGTGACGTGGCCCTTCAGAACGATTTCTTGCGCAAACAGGCCACAGGGCGCGAACAAGAGAAACAAGACACCAATCTTGAGCGCTCCACCCATCTCAAGAAAGGTAGCATTACGCCAGGGATGAGCGGCAGACTAACTTTCCGCAACGGTCGCCGGAGAAAAACACAACTCTGTCGTTTCCTAGCGTCAAAACCTCGTTCGCTGCTTCATCCCGTTTCTCGCGGGGTTGGAAACTGAACTGTCTGCCGCTACCAGCGGCCGGCGTGAGCACCACCGTCCACGTGTAGCACTTCTCCGGTGACTCGATCTGCTTGCGTAAGATAGAGAACAGCGCGGACCACGTCTTCTACGCGCACGACTTTCCTCATAGGTAGGAATTTCTGAAGAGCGTCCTCGGGTTCATCCTTGTGCATTGGAGTATCTACCACGCCGGGGCTACAGCATTGAAGCGGATCCCTTCTTTTGCATACTCGATCGCGAGACTTCGGATCACCGTATTCAGGCCGCCCTTCGTAATCATCGAGACGGAAGCGTTTACGCCGGCGATGGGCTGATCTGCGAGCGACGCAGTGATGCTCACGACGTTCCCCGATTTCTGTTTCAGCATCTGTTTCACTGTGAGCTGAGCGATGTAAATGAATCCCAGCAGGTTGATTGAGACCAGGGCATTGAAGTCTTCGGTAGTAAAGTCCGTGAAGGGCTTGGTGCGGTAGATTCCAGCGTTCGTCACCAGAACATCGATGCCTCCGAAGTGCTTGATCGCTGCTTCTACAGTATTGACAGCGGTCTCCTGCTTAGCGATATCTCCGTCGACCAGAACCAGGTTGGGTGAGGCGGTCAGGGTTTGGCTGACAGTACGAGACGTTGCGACGACGTTATATCCCTCGTTTAGAAAGGCCTCGACCAAACCTGCACCGATACCCTGTGATGCTCCCGTAATGATTGCTGTTTTCGTGTTTGACATACATATTGCTTTGTCGGTAAGTTCGGATCCAAGAAACGGATCCGAGGCCCCATAGCCAAGTTCCTTGCGATTCTTGCGAGTTTCATCGCCTTCTTTAACGGTCCTGAAGGCACAGACCCAGAGCCCCTCGCTCAATTTCACATCGTCAGGACAACGCGGAACTCTGCCTTGCCGCTCAGCATGCGCGCATAGGCCTCGGCCGCTTTTTCCAGTGGATAGGTTTCGATCATGGGACGCACGCCGCTCAGTTCGGCGAAGCGCAGTGTATCTTCGGAATCGGCCGGTGTTCCTGAGGCCCAACCTTGAATGGTTCTACTTCCAGTAATAAGCTGGAGCGGCGTGACCTCAATGGGATCGAATGTCGCACCGACCACCATGAGCTCGCCGTTCGGCCCGAGACCGTCGATCAGTTGTGACATCGCTTTCGAGTTTGGGGCTGTCGCCAAAACGACCCGCGCCCCACCCAGTTTTTGCAATTCTTCGGCTGCGTTGGTTGCTTGCTGTCGATGTACACGCTGGCCCCAAGCTTCTTGGCGAGCACTGCGTTTTCAGCACCGCGCCCGATCGCCGCGACTTTATAGCCGAACTTGTTCGCGAATTGAACTCCAAGGTGACCCAAGCCGCCGATACCCTGCACTGCAACCAAGTCGCCGGGAAGCGCACCACTGTGACGCAACGCGTTGTAGGTGGTAATTCCCGCGCAAAGCAGCGGCGCGGCGTCGACGTCACTCAGAGTTTCAGGGATAGACACGAGCGCCTCTACGGGAGCCACCATGTATTGCTGATATCCCCCGTCGTAGCTGATACCGCAGACCTTCAGATTCCTACAATTGCGAAAATCTCCGCGCCGGCATTCCCGGCAGGTGTTGTCCTGGCCACCATGCCAGCCGACACCGACGCGCTGCCCCTTCTTCCACGCGGAAACCCCAGCGCCTACTTCATCGATGACGCCTGCGACTTCATGCCCGGGAACGCGAGGATACTGGATTCCGGGCCAATAGCCTTCTTTGGTGAGCACGTCGCTGTGGCAAACCCCGCAGGCCTGCACCTTGATGCGCACGTGCCCTGTATCCGGATCAGGAATCGCACGCTCGACGATCTCGAAATCTCCTCCGGGCTTGGGGACTTGCGCTGACTTCATCTGCGTCATCTTCATGGGTACGACTCTGCTTGCTGCCATAAATCCTCCTGGGAAGTTTCTACCATCGCGGGATGTCGCCGGAGAGTGCGCCCTCCGAAAGGATGGTGGTTATTTCAGCAAGAAAAATTATGCGACATTTGCGATGGGTGCGGTTTCGACTTTCGTCACAACATTGATGTTGCCATGCGTGGCTTTGGAATACGGGCACTCCAGGTGCGCGCCGTCCACTATGGCCTGGGCGACTTCCCGCTCCACCGCCGGCATGGTGACACTGAGGCGAGCTTGAAGGAGGTAACCGCCGCCCAAGTCCACTTCGGCATCCACGGCGACCTCAGCCGGTAGCTTGACTCTTTTTCTGGCCGCCACAATCTTCATCGCCGAAAGGAAGCAAGCCGACCAACCGACGGCAAACAACTGCTCGGGGTTGGTGCCGGTGCCGGGAGTACCAGGAATCGACAGCTTAACGTCCAGGCGGCCATCGGAGGTGCGGGAGGCTCCTCCGTCCCGGCCTCCCGTGGTATGCGCTTTAGCGGTGTAGATCACTTTCTCAATTTGCGTTATGGTGTGCTCTTTTTCGTCTAGGCTCATGGTGTGTTCTCCTCGTGACAATTTCATTTGTTTCCGATTGCTTTCGGAGGCGATTCGCAGTTACGAGTAGGCCGGAACCGCGGAGAAAAATTATTAAACGACGGTATCGACCGAAACCTTCGCATCAGTCGGCACGACGAGTCCATTCACCTTAATCTTCGGTCCGCGCGATTCGAAGCTTCGCACCTGGGCCGCGAGAACACATCACGAGATGCAGTGTTTTCTTACTACCACGGAAGGCTTGCGGATACATACCACGTTTGAGGTAGGGCGACTCTGGCGGAGTGGGGATGGAAGCCGGTAGGTAGTGGGCTACTTTGCAATGAAAGTAGCCCACTGCGGAATTAGTACCAGGTTTGATAGCTCGCGGTTTCCTGCCGACCTCAGGCCAGGTCGTAGCGATCAAGGTTCATCACCTTGCTCCACGCAGCCGCGAAGTCTTTCACAAACGCCTCCTTCGAGTCATTACTCCCATAGACTTCTGCGAGCGCCCGGAGTTGGGAGTTCGAACCGAATACAAGGTCGACACGCGTGGCGGTCCACTTGGTTTTGCCCGTAGCCCGATCGCGCCCCTCAAACACTCCTTCGGCTGTAGAGGATGGCTCCCACTTTGTCTTCATGTCGAGCAGGTTGACGAAGAAATCATTCGTCAACGTCTCCGGCCGGTTGGTGAAGACGCCGTGTTTCGTCTGCCCAAAGTTCGCATTCAGAGCCCGCAAGCCGCCGACGAGAACCGTCATCTCGGGGGCGGTTAGTGTCAGCAACTGTGCCCGATCCACCAGCAACTCCTCAGCCGACAGAACCTGTCCGCTTCGGAGGTAGTTGCGGAACCCGTCAGCGATCGGTTCCATTACGGCGAACGAGTACACGTCGGTCTGCTCCTGCGAAGCATCCGTCCGTCCCGGAGAGAACGGAATCTTCACCTCGTGGCCAGCCTTCTTCGCAGCTGCCTCGACGGCTGCATTGCCACCGAGAACGATCAGGTCAGCCAGCGAGACCTTCGTCCCTTTGTTCCCATTCGACTGCGAGCCGTTGAACTCCTTCTGGATCGTCTCGAGCGTCCGCAGAACCTTTGACAGTTCAGCCGGTTGGTTCACTTCCCAATCCTTTTGCGGCGCTAGACGAATGCGTGCTCCGTTCGCCCCACCACGCTTGTCAGAGCCGCGGAACGACGACGCCGATGCCCAAGCTGTCGTAACCAGTTGAGAGATCGACAGTCCGGACGCAAGGATCTTGGCCTTGAGAGCGGCAATGTCCTTTTCCCCGATCAATTTGTGATCCACAGCGGGAACCGGATCTTGCCAGATCTGAGGCTCTTTGGGAACGAGCGGGCCAAGGTAGCGCGGAATCGGCCCCATGTCGCGGTGCGTCAACTTGAACCATGCCCGCGCAAACGCGTCTGCGAACTGATCTGGATGCTCGTAGAAGCGCCGGGAAATTTTTTCGTAAGCAGGGTCGAACCGCAAGGCGAGGTCCGTCGTCAGCATGGATGGCGCGTGACGCTTTGACGGATCGTGTGCATCCGGCACCGTACCATTGCCTGCGCCATTTTTCGGCGTCCACTGATGAGCACCGGCCGGACTCTTCGTCAGTTCCCATTCGTATTTGAAGAGGTTGTCGAAGAAGTTGTTGCTCCACTTCGTGGGCGTCGTGGTCCAAGTAACTTCCAAGCCGCTGCCAATGGTGTCAGCCCCGCAACCTTTGCCAAACTTATTCTTCCATCCGAGGCCTTGCTCCTCGATGGCGGCACCTTCTGGTTCGTTGCCGACATATTGAGCGGGAACGGCAGCGCCGTGGGTTTTGCCGAATGTATGTCCGCCGGCAATGAGCGCAACTGTCTCCTCGTCGTTCATCGCCATGCGGGCGAACGTTTCCCGGATATCCCGCGCCGCGGCGATGGGGTCCGGCTTTCCATTGGGCCCTTCCGGATTCACATAGATCAGACCCATTTGCACCGCACCGAGAGGATTCTCGAGGTCACGATCCCCGGAGTAGCGCTCGTCTGCCAGCCACGTGCCCTCAGGTCCCCAATAAATTTCCTCTTCGGGCTCCCATACGTCCGCGCGCCCGCCGCCAAAACCGAATGTCTTGAAGCCCATCGATTCGAGTGCAACGTTGCCGGTGAGAATCATGAGGTCGGCCCAGGAAATTTTCCGGCCATATTTCTGCTTAATGGGCCAGAGCAGTCGACGTGCCTTGTCCAGGTTCACGTTGTCCGGCCAACTATTGAGCGGCGCGAAGCGCTGCTGACCTGATCCGGCCCCGCCGCGGCCATCGCCGATGCGGTACGTGCCGGCGCTGTGCCACGCCATACGAATAAAAAGGGGCCCATAATGGCCAAAGTCGGCCGGCCACCACTCCTGCGAATCCGTCATCAAGGCACGCAGGTCCTTGATTACGGCATTCAGGTCGAGTGTCTTGAACTCCTGTGCGTAATTGAACTCCTTGCCCATCGGATCGGATTTTGGGGAATGCTGGTGCAGGACCCTCAGATTCACCTGATTCGGCCACCAATCAACATTCGCGTGAGATTTGCGAACGCCGTGCGCTACTGGGCATTTCGATTCGGTTGCGGTGTTTTTTTCCTTAGCTTCGGGGACGACACTTCCCGATGAAGTCGCGAGTGTATTTTCCATAATGTTTTCTTCCTTCTAAGTAAGATTGACTTGGAATTGCATAAAAGAACTACTTCTTGGCACTGCAGCGGCGACAGAGGCCAAAGACCTCGATCAAGGGCTGCGTCAGATCAAAGCCATCCGGCAGATACCGGGATAGCCGGTTGAAATCGATGAACTCACCTTCGATGTCCTGCACCGATTTGCAGCGGGAGCAGACCAGGTGGTGATGAGGTTTGAGATTGCCGTCCACGCGCAGCGTGGTCGCATGAGGAGTGACCTCCCGCAGCAACCCGCACTCGATGAAAAGCCGCAGATTGTTGTAGATCGTGGCCAAAGAAATAGACGGAATGCGGCGCCGGACCGCGGCGTAAATGTCTTCCGGAGAATAGTGCCCGTGGGAGGCGACGACGGCCTCATAGACCACCTGACGCTGGTGGGTGACGGCCAAACCGCGCTTCGCGGCCAGCTCCCGGAACTGCTCATGGGTGAGGCGCATAGTTATCGGATAAGAATGATTATAAACGACCGGGAGCTGTGTCAACCGAAATCTTTCTGGGACCCTCGAAGAGGGCGGTTGGCCGCAAGACCAGACTCCGGCGCATCCACCACGACGGGCATCCAGACCCGCTTCTATACTGCTGGTCACGAATTCCTACTTGATAGCGGTCACAATTGGGGACATTACACCCGGCAGCGGCGGGGCAACCTCAGGAGAGAATTGGCGGAAGTCCTTGCCAAGAAATTCAGCGATGGTCGCGGCAATTTCGGACTGCGTGACCGGGGCCGCGTTGGCGCGCTCGCCTAGCGGTTCCGTGTCGGGGCCCAGGATTGCGATCCAGATGTTCTCCGAACCCTTTTGGTCCACTCCGTGTTCCTTCCATTCTTCCAGCCCGCTGCCGCGGCCGTGATCGGTGGTGATGATGAAAGTTGTTTGGTCGCGGTATTCTGGCATCGCCTGCATCGTCTCCCACAGTTGGCGAACAAATTCGTCGACCCGGTGCGTACTCTCCAGCACCAGATCATAGCGACCGGAGTGAGCCCAATTGTCGGTTTCTCCGTAACCCACAAAGAGGAGACGCGGATGCGCTGACTTCACGTAGTCGAGCAACGGTATCTGCAGGAACGAGTCCCACACATCTTCATCGTCGAGCTTTGTGGTGGTGCGGTATAGCTCGTTCAACAGTTCTTGCCTGGGGCTGAGACTACCTTTTGCGGGCGGGTCCCATCCCGTCTGCATCACGAGTTGGCTGCGCGGCTCATTGAAAATGTTCTTGAAGACATCCCAGGTGGCGTACACCGCGACTTGCCCGTGGAACTCGGGAAAGTGATTCATCCACTCAAAAACTGTAGTGTTCGGATTCAGCCCAAACTCGTTGCTGTTGATGCGCGCGTCGGGGCGTCCAGTCAGCATTTCGTTATATCCCGGATAGGAGAATGCCATGCCGTTAGTGACACGCGCGATGCTGCCCTTATTTTGATTGCCAAAAATCTGTCCTCGCTTTGCGACCACGTCCCATAGAAATGGGAAGAGCATTTTCCTGCGCTCGACGGGATCATCATTCCAATAATCGTGACGCAATTGTTCCGGAGTGGCCCAGATCCCACCGTGCTTCTCATTGAGTAGGTCGGGATCGGCGCCGGTAAATACCTCCTGCCAGCGCAGGCCATCGCTGACGATGAGCACCACGTTGCGGGTCTTAAGCTGAGCGAGGGCGGGCTGGGCCGAAAATCCAAGAGACAGAACCAAAACGGCAAGAGCCATCCGCAAGTTGTCTTTCAAGCTCAGTCTCAAACTCCCTCCCTATCAGAAGCTGTAGCGCAAGCCGAATTGCATCACGCGAGGCTTGGTGAGTGTAGCGGAAAAATTCCCCAGCGTCGCTCCATATAACAGGTACTGATTCAAGGTGCCTACGTCGAAGCGGACTGCGTTGGTCACGTTGAAAACGTCCCAGGAAAATCGCAAACCTTGGGACTCAGCGATCTTCCACGCTTTTGCCAGGCTCATATCTACGCCAAAATATCCCGGGCCTCGGAGATTATTGCGCTCGCCGGATTCTCCTGGATAGGCGTAGCGGAATGCACTGGCCGCGGCAGGCCCGGCACTGAACACGTTGGGCACACCATCTTGAAAAGAAACTCCGGTCTTGGGCGCCGCACCAGTGATCACGGCTCTGCCATCCTGCTCGTAATCGGTGCCGAAAGCATAGGTCGAGATGCTGAAGGGATAGCCGCTGGTCCAGCGCGTCAGGCCGGAGAACTGCCAACCGCCAACGATCGCATCCGCAGCCTTATTCCACGAGGATGCGAAGCGTTTGCCACGTCCGAGGGGTAGATCGTAAACCCAGTTCGCGTTCAGCTGGTGAGTTGTATCGTAGTCGGATGGTCCGTAGAGTCCTTTTGTGTCCCACGAATTAATCACCTGGCCGCTATAACCCACGCCACTGAAGCTGCCGATCCCGCTTCCCTGCTCATACTCGTTGACGCGCTCGGCATTCGAATTTTCGTCGAGCGATTTTGAATAGGTGTAGTTCAAGTCGAATTCCAGACCAGCCACATGCCGGCGCAACACTGCCTGAAATGCGTTGTAGTTGCTGGTGCCAGTGGTACGCCAGGAGTAGAGAGAAGAAAACTGGTCGTCCCAGAAAGCGTAAGGACCGAGGGTGGAACATGCGGGGAAGCAGGTGCTACCCGCGGAGGGGGCATCCAGCGACTGCAGAGCGTAAATGAAATTCGGATTGTTGGCGTAGTAGAGATCGTAAACATTCTGCGTGGCGCTGGGATGGGCCGGGATCCCAGGAGCGTACCCAGTCTCACCAGCCGCGCCGGCCGCATGCGGGAAGAAATCCTCCCAGAACGCGATCGGCCGCACGCTGCTCTCTGGCGTGTTTGCGTTCGCTAGTATTGCCAACTGGGTCGCTGCCTGGAAGTAGGTCATGCCACTTTTCGGGTCTCTCAAGTTCACTGGCTCCGCCAAGTCGACTTCCTGCAGCAAGCGATGGCTGAAGCGGCCCACATAAGAAAGCTCGATCACAAACTGACGGGGAAATTCGCGCGTGATCGAGAAATCCGCGACTTCCGAGTACGGCGTCTTCATCGAGTTGTCAATGCCCCAGGCAATGGCGAAGCTGCCGTTTGCACCCATTCCCGGAGGAGTGGAAGGAAAGCCCGCCGCTGGTGCGCCGGGCAGTTCTGGCGTTCCTCCGCAGGCAGGACCAGACGGCATGGTCGTCAGGTCCACAAAGCGAGCCACGCAATTCGTGGTCTGCACACCGGAGGGATTCTCAAGATTGGTTGTCAAACCGAAAGATCCTTCGCGATCGAAGCTGTTGACCACGCCTTCGCCGAAGTGGTCGTAATAAATCCCATAGCCGCCGTGAATTGAAGTTTTGCCGCTCGGGCCCAGCAGCTTACCCCAGAAAGAATTGTTGGAAGTGGGCGAGTAGGCAAAGGCAAACCGCGGGGCAACGTCTTTGTAATCGGGATCCCAATACGGAGCTTGGCCGTTTGCTTGCCCGCTGAGCGCAAAAGAAATCGTTGGCCGGTAAACTTGCCCGGCGTTCATGGCTGCGGTTCTGCCGTCGAAGAACGACGACAGGCTGGGCGTCGGCGAGACTTGATTCCCGGTTGTTTCGTAGGGTACTTGCAACAACGTGTAGCGCAGCCCGAAAGTCAACTGAAGATTCTTGGTTGCGTGCCACGCATCCTGGGCGTAGAACTCGGCCTCATTGGACTTGAAGTGGCGCGGTACGAGCGCTCCCACCGGCAGGAACTGGCCGGATTTGTTCTGGTTATAAATTGCAGAGACCGAGCCAATAATTCCAGTTACGTTTGTGACCGCGGCATCGTACGAATAGCCGAAAGCGGGATCCATTGCAGGCAAGGTTGGATCATTCGCCGGGTCAAGAGCTTGGCCGGTGAATGCGACACCACCTTCATATAGCCACGTGGGATGCACCGATCCGTAGAAAAAGTTCTGCGCGTTGGAATAGCGATTGTCGTTCAGGATGCGCCAGTTCCCGCCAAATTGCAGGGTGTGCTGGCCGCGAGTCCAAGTCACGTCATCGACAAACTGGTTTACCGGGACGTTCACATTGATGGTTCGGTCCCATGAAACTTGATCGGACATGTTCCAAAAGCTGACGTTGGAAAATGGATTGGGTCCTGCTTGCCCCAGGCCTTGGCGCACAAAGCCATAGCGGAAATTATTGAGTACGGTAGTACTCAGGACGGCTGAATAGCCCACGGCAAGCCCTTTACTGTTATTGGTCAGAATCTGACTGGGCGGCTCGCCGGGAAATTGTTCTGCGTAGAGAGTGCGATCATTCTGTAGATTCCCCCGCACAAACAGCCGGTGGTTTCCGTTCTGCGTGAGGTTGTAGTCCAGCTTCGCCAAATAGGTATTCAAGCTGGCCGGCTGCGGGGCCGCGAAGGTATAGCCGAGAATGTTCAAACCGTCTGAACCGAACGAAGTGTTTGTGTTCGGCAATGGGTACGCTGGAACCGCTGTGCCGTTCGGTAGGGTCTCCATCCCATTCCATAAATTCAGAACCGCCTGGCTGGGGCCGGGGCCGTTCGGGCAACTGCTCGAACAACTATCCAGGCTCGTGATCTCCGCTGGCTGCAGCGTCACGGTGCTGCCGTCGGCGGCGATATAACTCACAACACCCCGGCGCAAGTTCGCGCTGGGAACAGCCTGAGTCGTTTGCACTGCTTCCCGCGAACGCTGCCCTTCATAGTTCGCGAAAAAGAAAAGACGATTCCTAATAAGGGGTCCGCCCAGGGCTGCGCCAAAAGTATTGCGAATCAGCTCGCCGGGCTTGTTGGGCAAGCCACTCGCAAGTTCAGCTTCCTTGTTGAACCAGTCGTTCGCAGCGCCGAATAAAGTACGGTTGTATTCGTAAAGGGAACCGTGAAACTGGTTCGTCCCGCTTTTGGTCACCAGAGAAACCTGCGCGCCAGAAGAGCGCCCGGAATCCGCATCCGCGTTCGTCGTCGTGACCCGGAATTCTTCCAAAGAATCCATGGGAACGCGCAGTGCACCGGTGAAGGCGTAGCCTTCCAACTGGTCGTTATTATCCAGGCCATCCACTGTGACGTTGGTCTGGTCGCTGCGCGCCCCGTTGACCGCGCCGCCGCGCGAGTCCGCGCCTGTGTTCACCTGGTTGCCAACGTAAGTTACGCCCGCCTGCAAGCTGAGAAGCTCAACGGCATTCCTGCCTTCGGACGGGAGCGAAGAAATCTGATTGGAGTCGAATGCGTTGCCCAAAGTGGCGTTCACAGTGTTCACGACTGGCGCATCGCCCGTAACGTCGATTGCGACTTCCGCCTTTCCGACTTGTAAGACAAAGTTCAGCGTCGCTGGGGTGTTCACCAGCAGGACCACGCCTTCCTTGCGGCGGGTTGCAAAGCCCTCCGCGCCAATCGTAAGAGTGTAGGTGCCGGGAGGGATCTGGAGGAACTGGTAATCGCCACGATCATTCGAAGTACTGGTTCGGCTAAAGCCGGTGGCGGGACTTGCCAGGGTTATCTGCGCGCCGCTGAGTAGCGCTCCGGCAGGATCGGAAATCACACCGCGCAGAGAAGTTGTCGACACCTGCGCTAGTGCGTTTGAGACAAGGAGGAGCAAAAGGGCGGCTTTTTCCAGAAATGGCACCCAACACACGCGGTACTTCGGGAAATAGGACTTATTAATCATTGATCCGTGGCAGCCAAAACCGATTACACCGACAATGAAGAGGGAGATTAGTGCAACAAAGTTAACGGCAGATGAAAGGCATATGAAAAGGGATCAATATCTATGACCAAGGGCCACCTCGGGCTGCGCAATAAGAAGCAAAATGTGTGAGGTCTCCGGCGAGGAGCCGGCCAAAAGGAACATCCAGAAACGGGCTTGGCGGAAAACAATTACGACCTCCCAGAAGACGACTTCTGGCCCCGCTTCAGTTACAACAAACATCTCGGACGGCTCTCTTCACCGATGCGCCTCAAGGACGAGTCGAATAGGCAGGCGGCGGCAATTAGATTGCTTGTGCAATTCTTCGCATTCGTCCAATGCTTCCACTCGGCTCCGCAACTTCCGTTCGATCCGGTCAATTGTGATCAGTATTTCGAAGCCGGAAGCCGGATACTGACCACTCAACAGGGTTCCACGATGAAGCGAATGTCGTGAACAGACTCGGTTTTGAGGAGGTTTCGATGACCTTGAATTTGATGGATCCGAGATTCATAGCTCTAGCCGCCGGCGTTATCGTGATTGTCGCGGTTGGTACTTGGTTGTACATCCGAAAACGAAGGGGCACGACGGCGGACTTGCGGGAGAAGTTTGGGCCCGAGTACGACCGCGCGGTCCTGACACATGGCTCGAAAGCAGAAGCGAAACTGACGGATCGCGAGAAACGGATAGACAAACTTAACATTCGTGATCTTGATGCGATGGAACATGAGCGTTATTCCAAGCAGTGGGAGGCCGTGCGGTCCCGCTTTGTCGATTCGCCGAAGGGTGCCATCGCGGAAGCGGACGACTTGGTGTCTTCTGTAATGAAGGTTCGGGGCTATCCCCTTGCCGATTTCGATCAACGTGCTGCCGACATTTCGGTCGACCATCCTCGTGTCGTGGAAAACTACAGGTCGGCCCACGAGATTGCGCTCCGTGCTGGAAAAGAAGGAGCAACCACCGAAGAACTCAGAACAGCGATGATTCACTACCGCTCTCTGTTTGAAGAGTTGGTGCAGGTGCCCGTAGCTGTGGAGAGAAAAGAAGTCGCTTAGCGACATTTCTCGTGGGCTCGCGGACCGATTTCTGAAGCGGGTATGGCTCGAACGCGGAATCACCTCATAGTCCGGGTGCGATGCCGGACGCTACTTTTGCCACGGGCGCGGTAACGACACCATTGCTGGCGACCAAAATCATTTAACGATCGATTTCTGAAAAGGAGAACAACCATGACGACAATTGAGCACACTAAGTGTGCACACCTTCCATGCAAGTGCGCGGCGCAACCTGGCGATAAGTACTGCGGTCAGGCCTGTAAGGAAGCGGGCTCCAGCGAAGTCGAGATTGCCTGCCAGTGCGACCACGGAGCTTGTCCTTTGACCATATAAGGACAGACGGTCCGCGGTTGGAACTCCCGGGGAGGATCTCGAAATGAAGTCGCACCTAAAAATGGTCTTTCTGCTAGCCCTGCCAGCAATGTCGTTGCTCGCAGGGGCGCAATTACTGGTCAATGCAGGAGATCCGTCTGGGATCGTTGTAAACCCAACGCCGGCCCCACCCGATCTGATCTACGCGCGTCCTACGCAGAAAACGAAGATCCGCAACTACGCTTTCGATACATTCGGCCCATATCCCATCGCTGGTGCGGCGTTTGCGGCTGGTATTGGTCAAGCGTACAACACACCTCCCGAATGGGAGCAAGGCGCCGAGGGGTTTACCAAGCGAATCGGCTCTGCTTTCGGTATCGCGGCGGTCAGCACTACGACGCGTTATGGGTTGGCGCAAGTGTTCAAGGAAGACACGTTGTACTACCGCTGTGAATGCAAGGGCGTGTTTCCACGATTGCGCCATGCGGTGATCTCGACCCTCACGGCACGCCGGGGCGACGATGGCCATCGTGTCTTTTCCGTTCCGGCCCTCATTGCCCCTTATGCCGGCTCGATGACTGCCGTGTACGCATGGTATCCCGGCCGTTACGACGGCAAGGACGCCCTCCGGATGGGTAACTACACCATGCTTGGATATGTGGGTGGAAACATCGCCCTGGAATTTTTCTATAGCGGGCCTCACTCCCTTCTTCATCGCATGCACTTGAACAATGGGCACGGAGCGCCAGAGCCGAGTCCAAGCCCGAGTTCAAACCAGTGACCGATGCGAATTCAACGGCGCTCGGGGACCTTCACTCTCCCAGTCCAGCGCCTGGGGCCTTGTCTTTGTTCCCCGCGTTAAATTCCTCCAAGAGATTAATCAGTGAGTTTCTCGAATGGTTTGGAGATCTCGGCATCTTTTTCTGGCAGGTTGTCCGGGCTGCGGTCACGCCTCCATTTGAATTTGGCGAACTCTTTCGACAGCTCGATGAGATCGGATCAAAGTCTCTGCCGCTGGTCGCTTTGGCCGGAGCCGCGACGGGCGTAGTCCTCTCTTTAGAAGCCCGCTACAGCCTGACTCGATTTGGGGCCAAGTCGCTGCTTCCCGCCGCCATTGTGTTCTCCGTGATTCACGAGACGGGACCGATTATTACGGGTCTGGTCGTGAGCGGTCGAGCGGGAGCTGGCATTGGCGCGGAGCTCGCATCGATGAAAGTCACCGAGCAAATCGACGCCATCGAGGCGTCTGCGGTGAACCCCTATCGGTTGCTGGCGGTGCCCCGCATCCTGGCTTGCATACTGATGCTGCCTTTGCTAACCCTCGCGGCCGATTTTTGCGGCTTGCTCATGGGCTGGGTTACGCAGGCGATGGTCGAACCGGTTTCTTTACATCAGTTCATCAATGCCGGTTTTAACGGCGCGGATTTCAACGATTTCCTGCCACCAACGTTTAAGACCGCCGTGTTCGGACTGATCATTGGTCTGATTGCGTGTTTCCAGGGAATGCGGACGCAGGGTGGCGCTGCGGGCGTTGGGCGCGCAGCGACAAGCTCTGTGGTCTTGTCGTCGCTGTTCGTAATATTGGCCGATGTCGTACTAGTAAAACTCATCATCATATTTTTTCCGTAATTGATTCAAGCCGGCGAACAAACGTGCACACGATCGATCAAGTTGCGAGGAAGCCAGACGAAGTCGAGAAAGACAACGCGCCAGTTGTCGCTGTCGAGGATGTGCATAAGTCCTTCGGAAGTCAAAAGGTTTTGAACGGGATCAACTTGGCGGTGAGGCGCGGCGAGACTCTAGCAGTGCTAGGTCGCAGTGGTACGGGCAAGAGCGTATTGCTGAGACTCGTTATCGGACTGGAGAAGCCTGACTCAGGATTGGTTCGCATCCAGGGGCAAGACATCACAGGCCTTGCTCTCGACCAGCTCGGTGAGATCAGGAAGAAAATGGGTTTCTTGTTTCAGCACGCTGCCCTTTACGATTCGCTGACCGTCGAGCAGAACGTAGCTTTTCCCTTGCGGCACCATAGAAAGGATATGTCGAAGTCTGAACAGCGAGACCGGGTTCACGAACTATTGTCGGAAGTGGGGATGGAAAGCGGCTTTGCGAAGATGCCCTCCGATATCTCAGGTGGCATGCAGAAGCGAGTAGGGCTGGCCCGCGCTCTGGCTTTGGAGCCAGACATTCTGCTGCTCGACGAGCCTACCGCCGGTCTTGACCCAATCAGCTCTACGGAGATTGATGATCTGGTCCTCAAGCTCCAGGAGGAACATCACATGGCATCCATCGTCGTGACCCACGACCTGCACAGCGCGAAGACAATTGCGGACCGGTTGGCTCTGCTTAACGAGGGAGCTGTGGTGATTGAAGGCAGCTTTGAAGAGCTGCAAGAGAGTGACATCGAGTTTGTCAAAGAATTTCTAAGGCATTCGTAGGGGGACACATGTCGAGAGCGGCGCGGTTAGGGGCTTTCATCGTTGCAACACTTGCAATTCTGGTCCTCGGTGTCTTCATCATCGGAGGCAAGCAGTATCTTTTTAGCTCGACTTACCAATTGAAAGCACAATTCGATAATGTGGTGGGCCTCGATGCTGGAGGCGACGTTCGCGTGGGCGGCGTTCATAGCGGAACGGTGCGCGACATCGTGTTGCCTCACAGGCCCGGCGAAAAGGTCACGGTCATCATGGATCTCGGCAAGTCAACGCACGAGATCATCAAGCGGGACTCTGTGGCCACAATCGAAACGGAGGGTTTGTTGGGCAATCAGTTTCTGGCGATTTCGTTTGGGTCGGCTGGATCAGGCGACGTGCGGGATGGCGATATCATCTCGAGCGACCCTCCACTCGAAATGGCAGATCTGCTCCAGAAAACAAGCGACATTCTGGACAGCAGCCAGCAAGCCATACAGAATGCCACTCGGGCAACGGCGAATCTAGACTCGATCAGCGCCAAGATAGATAGAGGACAGGGAACTGCCGGAGCGCTGGTCAACGACAAGGCGCTCTACACCAACCTCGAACAAACGACAGGAGCCATGCGGGATACGATGGTGCAGGCGCAAGCGGGTGTTACCGACTTCCAGGAGAATATGGAAGCTATGAAGCACAATTTCTTCCTGCGCGGATATTTCAAGAGTCGGGGATACGAAGATTCCGCCGAACTTGCCAAGAACGAGATCGAGCGACTGCCGCAAGGCACACCGACAAAGCAGTTTACTTATTCGGCGAAGCAGCTTTTCGATAAGCAAGATTCGGCCAAGTTGAAGAACCAGAAGTCTCTAACGGCCGGCGGTGAGTTCCTGGCCAATAACCAGTTTGGCTTCGCCGTGGTCGTAGTGTCTGCTGGCATGGAAGGCGATACACAGAAAGACCTGGTGCTAACGGAAGCCCGGGCCATGGTTGTGCGTGAGTATCTGGTCGAGACGTTTGGATTTGACGATAGCCAACTCAGAACTCTGGGAATGGGCAAACAGGCAGAGACGAATTCCGATGCCGGCTGGGGCACGGTACAGATTGTCATCTATCCAGCCGGAACCGAAATTCCGCCGAACAAGCAGACGCGGTCGAGTGCCTCACCCGAAACAACCTCGGCTGAATCACTTCATACATCGACGGCCGCAACAGCGCAGCCGCAATAAAAGTTGATGCTATGCGGCTACATTTCCAGAAATGTGTAAAACAGAACAGTCATTCATAAAGTTGAACGGGTATTGTGCTTCTAGGCTGTAAAGTCAAAGCGCGGTCATGGGTTAGCGGCGGAACACCCACCATTCGGACCCTCACGACCGCGCAAACGATAAAACGTATTCGGCACCTTTAAGGCCGGACTCAAACGAGCCCGGTCTTTTTTGCACGCGACCAATCGGCTGGGAAGCATAATCACCGAGCCTTATTGATCAGACTTCCATGTCCCTGCGATAAGAAAAAGTCTTAATGAGGACCAATTGCCAGCTAGACGGAGTCCGTCGATTGTCCTGCCTCAGCTGGAAATGGAGAAAGCGTTCGTCCGTTA
Organism: uncultured Acidobacteriaceae bacterium; assembly: GCA_963773675.1. Classification (GTDB taxonomy): domain Bacteria; phylum Acidobacteriota; class Terriglobia; order Terriglobales; family Acidobacteriaceae; genus Sulfotelmatobacter. The sequence continues at coordinate 39,322 of CAVZCG010000002.1, read as the reverse complement.
AGATGGCGGAGCGAACGTATGAGGAAGGAACGGAAGCATTTCACTCCAGAAGAAAAAGTGGCCATCCTGAGGCGGCATCTTGTGGACAAAGTACCCGTCTCGGAGCTGTGTGAAGAACTAGGCCTGCGGCCAACAGTGTTCTACCGCTGGCAGAAAGAACTGTTCGAGAACGGAGCCGCCGCTTTTCAGTCTCAAGAGCGTCCCCACCGCCAAGTGGAGGAGAAGCAGAAACGGATCGAGTTCTTGGAGAAGAAGGTGCAGACCAAGGACGAGGTCCTGGCTGAGCTGGTGGCGGAGCACGTCGCGCTAAAAGAAAGTCTTGGGGAACTCTAACCGGTATCTGGGTGCCCCATGATGTCCGGGATCTAGTCGTGGATTTCGTCCGGCGCTGGTCGGAGAAGGCCGAGATCGGCGTCGGACGGTTCATCCCTTGGCTGGGTGTGACCGCCAGCAAGTTCTATGACTGGCGGCAGCGGTACGGGTGCGTCAACGAGCACAACGGTTGGGTTCCCCGTGATTTCTGGTTGGAGCTGTGGGAGAAAGAAGCAATCATCGAGTTCCATCTGAAGAACCCGCTGGAAGGTTATCGGCGGCTGACGTTCATGATGCTCGACGCTGACGTTGTGGCGGTTAGTCCGGCGAGTGTTTGGCGAGTGTTGAAGCAAGCTGGATTATTATCCCGGTGGAAGAGCAAACCTTCGCGCAAGGGAACCGGTTTCGAGCAACCGCTGCAGCCGCATCAGCACTGTCATATCGACGTTTCCTATATCAACCTGTGCGGCACCTTCTATTACCTGTGCAGCATTCTGGATGGGTTCAGTCGTTTCCTCGTGCATTGGGATCTGCGTGAGTCCATGCGAGAAGCGGATGTCGAAGTGATCCTGCAGCGAGCCAAGGAGAAGTACCCGGAAGCGAAGCCGCGAATCATCTCCGACAATGGCCCGCAGTTCATTGCTCGCGACTTCAAGGAGTTCATTCGTATCTCGGGCATGACGCACGTCCGAACCTCCCCTTACTATCCACAGTCGAACGGCAAGATTGAGCGCTGGCACAAGTCGCTGAAGAGCGAGTGCATTCGGCCGGGAACGCCGCTGTCGCTGGAAGATGCACGGCGTCTGGTGGAGAGCTACGTGGGACATTACAACAACGCCCGCCTGAACAGTGCCACCGGCTACATCACGCCGAAGGATGTGCTGGCGGGGCGTCAGCATGAGATCCAGGCAGAACGCGACCGAAAGCTCGAAGCCGCCAGACAGCAGCGCCAGAGTCGCCGCCAGGAAGCCGCGTGAAGAGCGAAGTGGCCAGCTGCCGCGATGTCGGGGAGCCAAGGAAAGCTATTTTGACCCACTGTAGATGGATGTTTCAGGGCACCACGAGCACTTTCGTACTCTTCAAATGGTGACGATTCACCATCAATAATCGGCGTTAGGTGAATGGCTATGACCCGATTTCCCAAGCTGATCGTCTTGCTGGCCCTTCTTCTTCCAGCTTGCGCCCAGTCCCAGAGTCCTATCTCGGTAGAAACATCGTCGGATGTTCCCCAAAACGCTGTTCCTCAGAACGCCCCTTGTGTGGACCAGCCAAGATCACTTGCAGAATTGGTTGCATCCTTCCGGCAGGGAAAACTTCCGCTCGCTCCCCAGATGACAGGAACTTGGGTAGAAATCGGCGACGTGTGGGACGACCCATCAGAAAACAGCTTGAATTGCTCTGGAATCAGGCGAGGCAGCAAATTCGAGTTTGTAATGATTGCGGACGGTTACTCGGTCGCGCTGCATGCCATAGGCATGATGCCTCCGCTGAACGTGAAAATGCGACTCGACCACAAGGGAAGTGTCGAGTTTCCGGTGAATTTCGGGGCGGATGAAGGCCCTGACTCGACTCGGTGTCGGCTAACAAACCCTGACACACTCGTATGCCTCGTAGCCGCATACAGAGCGGAAGAGTTTAAGAAGATGAAAGTTCAGGCTCGTGAAATCTACGAAGCGACGCAGGTCAACTGACGACGGGCCAACCGGATGTTGAGAAACCGCAGGTGGTTGCGGAGCTACAATGATCTTGCCGGGCGAAACGGAAGCGGGCACTGCGGGGACGCAACCACGCCGAGGGATACCCCGGTGGGCTCATCGAGACGATGAACGGGGGCGTGAGGACTCGTTCTTGCGCCCGCCCAACCTCCATCGGATCGAAAGACCCCCATGCCTTGAAAATCCCCGCCCGAGGGCGGAATTCTCACTAACGGAGAACGTCGCGTCTCCATTTCAGGCTGAACCAAGACACGATTGGGTATCCTGAGTTTTCAGGGTGCCCTTTTTTCTTTGACTTAATCGTGCAGAACCACATTGAGCAGAGAGCTGTGTACCTTCACACCGCCGTTGTATTGAATAAAGCCCAGTTTCCTGAATCGGTTCATGAAGAAGCTAACCCGCGAGCGGGTCGTGCCAATCATCTCGGCCAAAGTTTCCTGACTGATCTGGGGGATAATGGCTTCAGGAATAGTCTCCTTGCCGAAATGAGCAAGCAGCAGCAGAATTCGAGCGAGTCTCTTTTCACTGGAGTTGAACAGTTGGTCGACGAGGTCCTCTTCGTAGCGGATATTGCGCGCCAGCAGATACGCCACGAACATGTCGGAAAACGTGTGTTCGCGGTGAAGCACACCGGTCATCGCCTTCTTGTCCACCCGGAGAAGCTCGCAGTCCGTCATGGCCGCGGCGGATCCCATGCGCAGAAGTTGCCCTGCCAGTGCTCCCTCGCCAAAAAAATTTCTCTCGCTCACAATGCCGATCGTCGCTTCCTTGCCGGCTTTGGACACTACCGTGAGCCTCACTTTGCCTTGCTGAACATAGAAGACAGCATCCGCTCGATCCCCTTGTGTGTAGATCGTTTGCTTTTTCAGTAACGCCACAATCTTCCTGCCCTCGCCGATCGTCGCAAGGAAAATGTTGGGGTCGAACTCGCGTTCCTTCCTGCCCGCTGCAGTCCGGGCCATGTTTGTGATCTCTGTTCTTAGGAGCCCCGCGCGATTGCGAAGTTTGGCACTTTTTTTGATACCGCTTCGAGCGCTCATGGGTGAGACTACCGTAGCGCTCTTCCGTTCGTACGGGTGAAGTCTTAGTAGGTCTTAGCACAACGCAGGTACAGCATCTCCCTGATAATATTAGGGTTAGCATACGTGTAGGCGGGTCTGCTGCGCTTGTCAGGTTCCCCATAGATTTTTAGTTGCAGGATACGATTTTTCGCAGTAGGATTTCGCGCCTAAGAGTACGATACGAGCAGAGGGCCTACCATGGGACGGAACGGGAATGGAAACGATACTCACTACACAGCGGTGAATCGCTCCGATGTCCCACAGGGTCGTAAAGGAAAACATCGGAAGGCGGTAACGGACATTCTCTCCGATCTCTCAAAGCTAAGTGCCGAGCAAGCGGTCAAGATCCCGTTAAGCAGTTTAAACGGAGAGAAGATGCAGAATCTTCGATCTGCGTTGAACCGCGTAACCCGCGAGAAGAACATCCCCGTGGTTACGTCGAGTGACGAGAAATACCTGTACGTTTGGCGCGCCGACCCTTCCAAGAATACAGCGGCCACCGAGTAGCAGCCTTACGCAACCGCTGGCGAGTCACTACCATTAGCTTGCCCGTGACGTTCCGACCGTGCCAACAGCCGGGCTCTGCAGGCCCTCGAGCAAAACGCCTGAGCCGTGAATAAATCCGACCCTTCTGAGCCATTCAGTACAGTATTCGCAGAGGAAATGATTGAATCTATTGGTGTCTCAGGAGGGCAACGTCTTCCGCCAAACCAGACGGCCTGACTTCCCTCCTGGAACTGGTTCGACCCCGATGCCACGAGTGCCCCCGAAAGGCACATGGACACTGCGGTCTCGAGGCACTACATTGGCCGCCTATTAACAAAATCGAGGAAAAGAAATGTTTTTCGCCAGCAAAATTGCTTGCTCTGGGATTGTCTTCCTATTGATGACCCCATGGATCTCGGGACCACGCACGACGTCGCTTACTTTGAAACCTGACCTCAGTAACGAGGTGCCACTGGTCGCGGATACGAACAATGTTAGTAAGTTGCAGCAGATTCTGCAGGACGAAGGCCACTATCGAGGCAGGATCGATGGTGTCGTTGGTCTGCGAACCCGCGCGAGCATCCGCGGATTTCAGGAGGCTGAAAATCTGCCGATTACCGGGGAGCTTGATGTACAGACTGCGGGCAAACTCGGAGTAAGGCCTGAGGCTCGCGAAGCAGCAGGTTACGAGACGCCGCGAAATAAACCTTCGGCGGGAATAAAGTTGTCCAATCGTTCGCTGCGAATCGGCAAGACACAACGGATGCCAGTCAAGAAATTGGCTCCGACAGTCCCACCGTCTTAGCGTCGCCGCAATCCCATGTGACCTCCGTGAGCATTATTGCTCAGACCTTCCATTACGCATCTGCTAAGGTCCCAGTTGATCTCGTGCATCTGACTTTTTCTACGCGAACTTAAGCACGCGGCGACTTGTGCGTCAGACACAGCATGAGATCGGAGGCTTCAATATGCTTTGGACGATTTTCGTTGTTCTGATGATTTTATGGCTCCTGGGTTTCAGCCTGCATATCGGCGGCGGTCTGATCCACTTGCTCCTGGTTGTGGGATTGGTGGTCTTGGTCATCAACCTGTTCAGCGGACGACGAACTGCGATTTGATTTCAAGTACCACAGGCCACCGGAATCAGGCCCAGCGCGACATAGGGCTGTGCCATGCGTCTAACCCCTTCCGACGCCAGACTCTGATAAAGGAGAACAACATGTCAAAAACTTGGGAGCATTACCATCACGCCGCTCGTGATCATGAGAAGGCCGCCTACCACTTCAATAAGGCTGCGAAATACGACCAGGCCGAGGAGCACGAAAAGGCGGCGCACCACGCGTACCTGGCGCATGGTCATAGTCAGCATGCAGTTCATCATGACGCCGAGGCAGCGAAGTTACACGCCGAGCAATGCGCCAGCCTGGTGACGCCAGCCTCCGCACAAGCAGGCCAAAAAAAGAGTGCAGCTTAAACAACTATGATCGGCGCGGGTTCACTTTCTGGACTCGCGCCGTTCTTCTTGCTCGGCGCCGGCAACGCGATCTCGGAAATTGACTTAGCCGATTGAATTGCGACTTTCCCCAAAAGTGAGCCGTAGTGCACAGACCTGACATTGCGTCCGTGCGGGTAACGACAAACGTGCGGTTGTTGCCTGGTCACTCTTTTCGTCATTCAAGGTTTACCCTCGCCAACCGGATCGCTTCCCTATTGTCCGACGATCGGCTCACTAAGCGTGTGTCGTGTGGCGCACCGAACTCCTGGACTCTCAAGGCCGTATCGCCAAAACACAAATGCATTGCGGGTGGCGGCAGCCTAAATAAGGCTCACCTCTGTAGAGAATCAGAATGGGAATCGGATCGACAGGATAGCGTTGTGATTCGTGGTGTGAAAGTGCGTTGTCGCGATCTGGTATCCGCCTCCGATTGTTAAGCCAACTCTTTTCCCCAAGTGCAATCGCCCTATCACCAAACCGGGCGTGGCAAAGTTCTGTTTCTTGCCATCACTCGTTCCGTCCTGAAAAAATGTCGAGTTCATCTCCACTTCAGGCCAGCACTTGCGAAAAAAGCGGTACTGAAATGTGTTGTTCCAAGCGTACGTTCGTCCCACTAAATTGGTATCGGCAACTGGAAGGCCGACTCCGAATGTGCCCTGAGCGTCAAAGTGACCGAATGCCTTTCCGTAGGCTATCGTCGGCGTGATGATTGCGTGCAGTGAACCGTTTGTATAAGAACCGGTGGGTACACTCCAACCCAAGAAGGCTGTCAGAATGTAGTTGCCGTGCTCCTCGTTTGCTGAGAGAAGCCGGTACTTGATTAGGAACGCCACATCGCCAAATCCGTCGTGGACGGCGGGATTATTGTGTGCCAGGTAGGGGGGCGGGTTGAAAATGACCTCGACCTTCTCAAACGGGATTAACTCCAAACCCTTCCCACCGTCATAATTGTCGGTTGTCACCCCCTTTGTGTTCACCTGCCAACGTTGGTCGTAGCGGGGCCCCTCCTGAAGACGGGGCGTGGTAGTTGCCAAAGGGTTAGCCCAATGTGGTTGTTCCGCCTGCGTTTTGTCCACTCGGTGGAACCAATCGGCAAAATATCCATCCTGAGCGGAAAACGGTGATGAAAGGGCAAGAATCACGATTGTGATACTCACACACGTGTTGCGCATCAGACTGACCTGCCCCGTGCTTTCGTACATGTCAGGATACGACCAACTCGGTTGTGAGCGGTCCCCTTTTTCTGTTACAGGTTCAGGGCGAGTTCTCGGAAGCTTGTGAGCCTGTAAGATCGCCCTTCAGAGCGATCTTGCAGGCGAACTCACTCGGCCTTACATTCTCCCATAGAGCCGTTCTTTCTCTCCCTCAGTTGTCCCGAACTCTCATCGAGTGCTTGACGAAGCACCGGCGTGAACGCACCGGGGACAATGTTCCCAGATTCGAGCCTGAGTATTAGATTTCCCAGAAGCAGCAGTCCTACGGCGAGCTTGGCTCTTTGTGCTTCAACTGCTCCTTTGCCGGTCATAGGAGGAGTAGCCGCCGTCGTTTGCTACCGTTTGATGGCAGGAATGGCCAGTTGCACCAAGGAAAGCGCAGTAGCCGGGATCTACCAACGTGATTTCTATCACCGACTTCAATTGACCTCTTGTGCTAGTTGTAGCTTTCGGAGGTAGTTATGCGTGTTGATCAGTTTACCGAGACCCTCCGAAGCTGGCGCGGATTCTACAACGCTGCCTTGTTTGAGACCGACGCGAGCAAGCTACCATTGCGCATCGAAGAAGCCCGACGAGCACTGCTCTTTCGATCCCGAGAGCCATTTGCAGCCTCTCCCAGTTACGACGGCGAGACCGAGGCTATCGAGAATGCCCTCTATGCTCTTCACGCATTGGAGAATTGTTTGAGATTGAACACAAAAGATCGCAGGCACGCTCCGCGAGCCTCTTAGAGTTCTGCCACACGGTGTCTGATGGAGCGGTACTTCCATGATAGTCAAGTCAAGATCTAGGCAACCTCGCGCAGCCAACAATGCCCAATCAACCGGCATCGAGGATCGCATCCGCCACCGCGCCTATCAGTTGTACGAGCAGCGCGGCACCGTTGATGGCTTCGCCTTGGATGACTGGCTTCAAGCGGAAGCAGAAGTATTGAGAGCGCAGAAGCAACCGAAGGTCAAATCAGCCAAGGCTGCAAAGTAGCAAATCGAGAGTGGCTGAATGGCCATGAATGACAGTACGATTGATGGTGGAGCAAATGAACCCGTCAGGGATCGACGCGAATGAGTCCACAATCCATCGGTCATCGGGGCCTCTGCGCCAGATCAGTGCCCGACGCTATGGGCTCGCGATTCTTTCCGTCGGTGTCGCGTTGGGGGCGTCGCTGCTCCTTGATCATTTCCACTTCCGCGTCCCCTCGGCACTCTTGCTGTTGTTTGCGGTGGCCATAAGTTCCTGGTATGCAGGAGCGGGACCTGCGGTGTTGGCGGCGATCCTGTCCACGATCAGCTTCTACTGGTACTTCGTGGAGCCTGTCCACACCATCTACATTTCCCGTTCCCAGATCCCATATTTCGTCATTTTTACTGCGTTCGCTGCGCTCCTGTCTCGGTTCGGCACGTTTCGGCAGCGCGCCGAGGCAGATTTTCGTCGGACTCACGACCAGCTTGAAGTCGAGCGTCCCAAACTAGGATCGCGCACCATCGCGCTGCTGTATTTCGCGTTCTCAAGTTGCTGGATCTTATTTACCGACCGCTTGGTGCATGGGCTCGGGTTATCCAATGCATACCTTCTGAAGGTTTCAGAGGCCAAGGGAATTCTATTCATTTCCTTGAGCACCCTCCTCATGTACGTGCTGGTGGAAAAGGCTTTGCGCGAGCGCCACTCGGTTGCAACCGCCTACTGGCAACTCGTGGAGACCGCTCAGGAAGGGGTCTGGTCGGTCGACGCTGAAGGCAAGACGGTATTCGCTAACGAAAACATGGCCGCTATCCTGGGCACATCGCCGGGGGAGATGATCGGCAAATCCATTCTGCCCTTTGTGCCGCAGGAGAAAAAAGACGAGTTACTGAGTCACCTGCTCCAGGGGGAGCAAGGGCTCCAGGAACACTACGAATTCCCCTTCCTGCGGGCGGACGGGGCTCAAGTCTGGACGTTGCTGCGCGTATCACCGGTTCTAAGGGATGGACAGCACAGCGGCTGTCTGGCCCTGGTGAGCGACATCACCAAACGCAAGCATGCCGAGGAGGCGTTGCGTCGTTTGAATCGCGAACTGCGGGCAATCAGCAACTGCAACCAGGCCCTCCTGCGCGCCACCGATGAGCAAAGCTTGCTCGAAGAAATCTGCCGGATCGTCTGCGAGGAGGCGGGTTACCGCATGGCGTGGGTGGGCTATGCCGAACGCGATGAGGCTAATAGCGTTCGCCCGGTCGCGTGGACCGGGGCCGAGGAAGGATATCTCTCATCCGCCGGCATAAGCTGGGCCGACACGGAGAGTGGGCGTGGCCCCACTGGAGAGGCGATCCGCAGCGGGAAAAGTTGCTGCGTTCAGGATTTCGCAACGGATCCTCGAATGGTGCCCTGGCGGGAGAGCCTTTTGCAGCACGGCTTTCGTTCCGGCATCGCCCTGCCCCTCAAGGACGAAAACGCCAACGCATTCGGCAGCCTCACCATTCATTCCGCACAGCCCGACACTTTTGGTCCGGAAGAGATTCGGCTGCTTGAGGAACTGGCTGGCGATTTGGCGTTTGGCATCGTCACTCTGCGTTCCGGGGCCGCACGCAAACAGGCTGAGCAGGCGCTGCGGAGAAGTGAGGCTTATCTGGCGGAGGCGGAGAGGATAAACCATACGGGCACCTGGGCCTGGACTTCCAGCGAGATCCAATACTGGTCCCAGGAATGCTATCGGATTATGGGTCTTGATCCAGCAGAGGGTGTGCCGAGTCTGGAGAGATTTCTGAAGCGAATCCATCCAGATGACTTGCCTCGACTGCGGGAGCGATTGTTGACAGTCGCTCGCGAGAAGACCAATTATGAGGACGAATACCGAATCGTACGTCCGAATGGCGAGGTCCGGGACCTTCACATAATCGGCCATCCTGTGTTCGATAGCGCCGGCAACCTTCTTGAATACATCGGCACGACGGCAGATGTGACGGAACGCAAGCGCGCCGAGGAAGCTCTTCGCCGCAGCGAAGCTTACCTGGCGGAAGCGCAGAGGTTGACCCACACAGGTAGCTGGGCCACCGACGCCGTGCCCGAGCCGTTGTACTGGTCGGAGGAATTGTTCCGGCTTTATGGATTGAACTCGCAAGATGGATTACCGACGCACGGCCAGGCGGTGCAGCGCGTACACCCGGAAGACCGCGACCAGTACGTGCAGGCGTTCCATAGGGTAATCCATCAGAAAGTGGATTCCGAGGTCGAGTTCAGAACCGTGTTGCCCGATGGAACAGTCAAACACCTCCATGGCATAGGCCATCCTGTTTTGAATGCCAATGGAGAGGTGGTTGAAGTGGTGGGCACGACAGCAGATATCACCGAACGCAAGCGGGCCGAGGAAGCGTTGCACGAGAGCGAGACGCGCTTTCGCACATTTGTGGACCACGCGGGCGACGCCCTATTCGTCCAGGACCTCGAGCAAAGGACCATTGTTGATGTGAACCGGCAGGCATGCGAGAGTCTTGGTTACACTCGGCAGGAACTGATTGGGAAGACGGCAGTTGCCTTCCACCTGGATGCGGATCGAGCGGAGATGGAAGCAGCCGCGGAGCGGGCGGCGGCGGGCGAGACCGTATTCGACAGACACTCGCATCGGCGAAAGGACGGGACGGTGTTTCTTGTCGAAGCAAACACGAGTTCTTTTTGTTATGGCGGGCGTCGCTTCCTGCTGCATGTCTCCCGGGACATCACTGACCGCTTGCGGGCCGAAGAAGCTATCCGTCAGAGCGAAAAGCAGCTTCGGGATGTAATTGAAGGCATCCCGGCGATTGCCTCGACCATTCGCCTGGATGGATCGGTTGAATTCATCAATAAACGATGGCAGGAATATACGGGTATGTCGACGGAAGAGTCCGTAGGCCCGGGATGGCAAAGTGCTGGTCACCCCCAAGACATGGGCCATTATCTTGAGAAGAGGCGTGCCGCACTAGCCAGTGGGCATCCATTCGAGGATGAGGCTCGCATCCGTTCTAGAGATGGAAAATACCGTTGGTTCCTACTTCGCGGAGCGCCGCTGCGGGATGCACGAGGAAATATCGTCAAGTGGTACACAACCGCGATTGACATCGACGATCGTAAGCTGGCGGAAGAAGTGCGCCTGGAAGAGCGGGTTCGCGAGCGGACACGCATTGCTCGAGAGCTACACGATACTCTGTTGCAGAGTTTTCACGGAACGTTATTTCATTTTCAAGCTGCTTCTAACCTGTTGCCCACCCGCACGGCTAAAGCCAAGAGGATGCTTGACAGCGCGATTGACATGGCTGAGCAAGCGATTACCGAAGGCCGTGATGCGATACAGGGGTTGCGCTCACCCGAGGTCGAAATCAACGACCTAGCAGTCGCTATAAGGACCTTTGGAGAGAGTTACGCAGCCGATCGCGGAGACGAGGGCTCTCCCGCATTCCAAGTCGAGCTTGTAGGCGTTGCCCGTGAGCTGGATCCGAATTTTGCCCGCGAGGTTTACCGCATTGCCATCGAGGCCCTCCGCAATAGCTTCCAACATGCCGAAGCCCGGCACATAAAGGTAGAGATCCACCACGAAGAAAAGGAATTCAGGGTTTTTGTTCGCGATGATGGAAAGGGGATCGACTCAAAATCCTTGGGTGCTGAGGGCGTCAAAGGACACTATGGCTTGCATGGCATGCGCGAACGGGCCAAACTGATTGGGAGTGAAATAATGATCCGTAGTGAGGTCGGCGGGGGCACAGAAGTCGAGCTCCGCGCTGCTGCCATCACCGCATATGCGGCTTGTGTGGCCTCATCTTAGCCACACATTCAAGACCCTTGAAAAGCGCCGGCGGAGATTCCGGATCGGGGACCGGCAATCCAACAAGCACCCACTTGGATGTATGGTCGGCATGTCGTACATCTGGTCTGCCGACGCCGCAGTTCCGAGCGGATCACGGGCAAACCTGAAGTTAAGTCCAGACCAAATTTCACAACTACGCGGTCGAGAAGTCGTCTTCTGGCACATCTGGCTGTGTTAGGAACGAGAACGCCTTATCAACTGTAACCCAGCCCGTTCGGTGAGGCACACTTCTCGAACGACTGATCCTTGTTACGAAATCCGAACAAGATCATGCGTGAATAAGAATTCATTTGACTGAGCCGGAAGTCGTTTGTAGAATCCGGTTTCTTTGTCGGCTGGGTCAGTCCCCTTTCCCGGCGCCACTGAAGTCGGGCTGCAGTGCGGTGCTCGGCGAGTTTGTAGGGACAACGCGCTCGGGTGTTGATTCCTAGAGTACGACAGGTTCCAGACCCAGGAAATCGGAGCTGCGCTTAAAGGTGCTTTTGCGCCCAGGGGAGATCCCTGTTGCAAAATCATCAGAATCGTTAGGAGAAGTCTGCATGACATCTGGCCGAAAGACCCTGCACGTTATTTCTGCACTTGTTTCTTCTGCTATCTCGAGATTTTCCTGGAGACATTTCAGAGCCGGCCTCGCTGATCAAGTCCGTAAGTGTGTCGCCATGTTGCTGGTGTACGCCACGGTTGCCGGTGGTATGCCGGTGCGGGCAGATGCCCCGTTTCGAAGCACCGCGAGTGCCAGCAACTCAACTGTTGTTTCTCCGGTTAGTTTTCCCGGAACGCAAAGTAAGGTGCTCGGTACGTCCGATCATGTGCTAAGGAAAGCTGCCGAAAGTGGCCTCACGGTCCCAGTAGTTCAAGCGCAAACCGTCCCTCTCACCGCAAATGTAGTAAGAGTCCAACCAAGATCGCTTGGCAAAACGGCGCCTCTGGATCCTGACACTGCGCAGTCGCAGATGTTTGCGTCTGATACTGGTTGGGCGGGTACCAGGAGCATTCTATCGGACTTCGATGGGACGGCCATCGCTGGCGGTGACTCTCAATCGGGTCAATCGCAGGTTTCGACGCCGGTTTACGACCAGTGTATTTACGCCCTGGACGCGACGGCTGCGAGTGCCCTGTATATCAATGGCGCGATTGTCATCAACGCACCCAGTTGCGGCGTGGTGGTGGATTCATCCAGTAGCACGGCTTTGAAATTCTCTGGGAGCGGAACCTTTACCGCCAAGTACTTCGACGTGGTTGGAGGCTATTCCGCTTCCGGAGCGGCGAAGTTCTCGCCTACTCCTTCGACCGGCTCTGCTTCTCAAGCGGATCCTCTGACGTTTCTGGTTCCACCCACGAGCAGCGCATGCAGCTTCACGAACTTCAAAGTAACCACGGGTTCGTCCACATTGAATCCAGGCACCTACTGCAACGGCATCACGGTCAGCGGCGCTACGAATGTGACCTTCAATCCGGGAACCTACATTCTCATGGGCGGCGGATTGAATGTGACAGGGGCGAGCATTCTTAAGGGGAGTGGCGTCACGTTCTTTCTGACGCAGGGCCTAGGTTACAGCTATGGGCCCATGTCGATCAGCAGTTCGGTGGTCGCGACCTTGTCAGCGCCGACCAGTGGACCCTACTACGGCATTCTCGTTTACCAGGATCGGGCAATCGGCACCGGGAAAGCGGCGAATGCGGTCACCGGCGCGTCGACCTCCTCGCTGAATGGAGTTCTGTACTTCCCAACGACTGCGCTAACGCTTGCTGGGGCGGAGGCTGGTGGCAATTGCCTGATCATCGTTGCCGACACCATCACGCTGACCGGTGCAGCCGCCATCGGGAACGGATGCTCTGGCGGTTCGCCGCTACAGCCTCCGGTGACAGTAAGCGTGACTCCGGCCACCGCAACACTGTACGGGGGGCAGACGCAGCAGTTTACTGCCAGCGTGACCAACACCAGCAATACTGCCGTGACCTGGGCAATCAATCCCACTGGGACCGGCACGATCAATTCGTCGGGCCTGTACACGGCTCCGGCAACGATTTCGACGCAGCAGACGGTGACTGTTACTGCGACCAGTCAGGCGAGTTCAACCGCGTCGGCTTCATCCACAGTAACCCTGATGCCGAAGGCGTCGCAGACGATCAGCTTCACGGCTGCGTCGCCGGTGACTTATCCCGTCTCGCCGATCACGTTGTCGGCAACGGCCAGCTCCGGACTATCGGTCACATTTAGTGTCGTCTCCGGACCGGGAACGGTAAGCGGCAGCACGCTGACAATCACAGGTGTGGGCACGGTGGTGGTGGCCGCGAATCAGGCAGGCAACACCTATTACGCAGCAGCGCCACAAGTGACCGAGAGCATTGTGGTCAATTATTCAACGCCGATAGCCAATGCCGGCCCGCCGCAAACGGTCTACTTAGGATCGACCGCGCAGCTCGATGGCACGGGCTCATCGGATCCCGCCGGATTGCCGCTGACCTATTCATGGTCGTTCGTATCAGTGCCTTCGGGCAGTACGGCAGCATTGAGCAGTACGACCGCGGCCAAACCGACGTTTGTTGCCGACAAAGTTGGAACTTACAAGGTCCAACTCATCGTCAACAACGGGCACAACAGCAGCACTCCGTCTACGGTAACGATCACCAGCCAGAACCAGCCTCCGGTAGCGAACGCCGGGCCGCCGCAAACCGTGTACGAAGAAGCGACGGTGCAATTGAACGGTACTGGATCGTACGATCCGGCGGGACTGCCTATCACTTATCTGTGGTCGTTCTCTTCGCTTCCCTCGGGCAGCAAAGCTACTCTAACTGGCGCTACTACCCCAATGCCCACTTTCGTGGCCGACAAAGTGGGCACTTACATCGTGCAGCTGATCGTGAATAACGGAGTGTTTAGCAGCACTCCATCCACGGTAACGATCACTACATTGAACTCACCGCCGGTAGCTAACGCCGGACCCAATCAAACTGTCACGGTTCAGAGCACAGTACAGTTGAACGGCAGCGGTTCCACGGATGTGGACGGCGATCCCCTCACCTATTCGTGGTCGTTCGTGTCGTTGCCCGCAGGTAGCAAGGCAGCGCTGTCAAATCCCAGCATCGTCAACCCCACTTTTGTTGCGGGTGTAGTCGGCAGCTACGTCGTGCAACTGATCGTGAACGACGGATTTTCCAACAGCACTCCGTCCACGGTAACCATCAGCACCATTGATTCTCCTCCGGTTGCGAACGCCGGCCCCAATCAGAGCATTACGGTTACTGGGACCGTGCAACTGAACGGCAGCGGCTCCACGGATGTCGACGGTAACGCGCTCACGTACTCGTGGTCATTCCTCACGCTGCCACAGGGCAGCCACGCAACATTGTCCAATTCAAACGCGGTTAAGCCGACGTTCGTCGCCGATGTGCTTGGCACTTACGTCGTGCAGTTGATCGTGAACGACGGAATCTTGAACAGCACGCCGGCTACCGTCACCATCACGAGCGGCGATGTGGCCCCTGTGGCCAATCCCGGACCGGCGCAAAGCGCGAACATCGGAACAATCGTTAACTTCACCGGCAGCGCCTCGACCGATTCCGATAACCAACCGCTGACCTATCAGTGGTCACTGTTGAGTAAACCTGCGAATAGCACGGCGACATTGTCGCAGCCTCTTTCGGAAACTCCTTACTTCACACCGGATGAATCGGGCAACTATGTGGTGCAGTTGATCGTGAACGATGGCTTTCTGAGCAGCGCGCCGGTTACGGTCGTCGTTTCCACCATTTACATTCCACCGGTGGCGAACCCTGGATCGAATCAGACAGTTACGGCTGGGGCGACGGTGCAGTTGTCGGGCGCGGCCTCGACCGAGACGAACGGAAACCCACTTACCTATAGCTGGGCGATCCTGTCACAACCTACGGGTGGAACAGCGGTTCTGTCGAGCGCGACGGTAGTGAGTCCAACATTTGTTGCCATCATGGCCGGTGTGTACGTGGTGCAACTGATCGTCAACGACGGCACTTCCAACAGCCAGCCGGTGACGGTAACGATTACGGCCAACCCATTGCCGCCTGTGGTTAATGCCGGACCGAATCAGACCATTACACTGCCGGTGAATTCGGTTACGCTGAATGGAAGCGCGACGGATAACGGCGCGCCACTTACCATCACCTGGAGTGTAGTGAGTGGACCGGGGGCGGTCAGCTTCAGCAGTCCAAATACCGCAGTGACGAACGCGACGTTCTCGTCGGCGGGTACTTACGTTCTGCAACTGACGGCGAACAACTCGCTAACCTCGGTCAGCGCCACGACAACTATCACCGTGAATCCCGCGGTAAACCAGCCGCCAGTCGTGACTGCCGGGCCGAATCAGACGATCACTCTGCCCACGAATTCGGTCACGCTGACCGGCACTGCGACCGACAATGGAGTACCGCTCACCCTTGCCTGGAGCGTTGTAAGCGGGCCCGGAGCGGTTACGTTCAGCAGCCCAACTTCACTCGTCACGCAGGCGACCTTCTCTTCGACGGCTGGAACCTATGTGCTGCAACTGAGCGCGAGCAACCCGCAATACACCAGCACCGCGCAGGTCACAATTACAGTAAACGCGGCAACGACTCAACCACCCGTGGTTAGCGCCGGGCCCAGCCAGACGATCACCTTGCCAGCGAATAGTGCAATTCTGAATGGAAGCGCCAGCGACAATGGCGCGCCAATGACCATCGTTTGGAGCGAGATCAGCGGACCTACGGCCGTCACTTTCAGCAGTCCCAACGCGGCGGTCACGCAGGTGAGCTTTACGGCTCCCGGTGCGTATGTGTTGCAGTTGAGCGCGAGCAACACGCAGTACTCGAGCGCCTCGCAGACGACGGTGTACGTGTATGCCGCAGGTAGCAACGGAAAAAATCAGGCTCCCTACGTCAATGCCGGTCCCGATCAGACCATCGTTCTGCCTGCGCCAGTGCAACTGAATGGAGTTGCTTTGGATGATGGGTTGCCCAACGGAACGCTCGCGATTTCCTGGACCGTGGTCAGCGGGCCGGGCACTGTAGCGTTCTCGAACCAAACCGCGCCTGTGACGACAGCGACATTCAGCATGGCCGGGACTTACGTTCTCCAACTTTCGGCGGATGATTCCGTTTTACTCAGCACGTCGAACGTCACCATTACAGTGGGCGAAATGTATGGCCACGGCGGATACAAGGGCACGGATTTCTGGTTGATGTTCATGCAGAATTATGACAATTGCCCAACCTGCAACAGCAGTTCGCCGTTTCAGTTCCAGCCACAATTGCTCATCACTTCCGACGTGAACAACTCCGGGACGGTGACGATTCCTGGTCTGAATTTCTCCGCCAACTTCACCTTGTCAGCGGGACAGGCAACGTCTGTGCAGATACCGCTCCCTGACGCGGCGTTGGGGAGCGACCAGGTGGAGAACCTCGGAATTCGGGTCACGGCGCAGAGTGAAGTAACCGTAGTTGGATTGAGTTACTACACGGCCTCGACTGACGGATACCTTGGGCTCCCCACCCCAGTCCTGGGGACCAACTACATCGTGATGTCGTGGCAGGATCCCTATGACAGCGGGCTGACTGCAAGCGAATTTGGAATCGTGGCGCCCCACGACGGTACGACCGTGACGATTACGCCAACCGTGACTGTGAATGGGCGCATGGCGGGTCAACCCTATACTGTGGTCCTCAACCAGGGCAGAACATATCAACTGCAAACCAACACGATCAATGCAGACTTAACCGGGACAACGATTACTTCTGACAAACCGATTGCCGTCTTCAGCGGCATGCAGGTTGGTTTCGTACCCGCTCTGGCGGGCATTACTTACTGTTGCGGTAACCATCTCATTGAACAAATGCTCTCCACCGATTTGTGGGGGCAGAATTTCTACACGGTTCCGATCGCCGGCCACGTCAAAGGCGATTATTTCCGCATCCTGGCGGCACAAAATAATACCAACGTCAGCATCAACGGATCCCCGGTCGCGACGATCAATCAGGGAGAGTTTTACCAGACAATCCTGGCAACGCCTTCTTTCATCAATGCCGACGGCCCAGTAATGGTGGCGCAGTTCGAAACCAGCCACTGGGTGGAAGATTCCAACCTAAATGACGCTAGTTTTTACGGCGACCCATCGATGTTCACCGTGCCGCCCTACCAGCAGTTCGGCGGTCACTATACGGTCTTAACACCGACCACTGGGTTCCGAGCCAACTACGCCAATGTCGTCGTGCCAACCAGCGCGGCGAGTGGCGTGATGCTCGACGGTGCGCCGATTTCAGCAACGTTTACTGCAATCCCGGGCAGTAACTATTCTGGCGTACAAGTACCGCTCACGACCGGAGTGCACCATTTCGACGGAACTGCTCCGTTCGGCCTGACGATTTACGGCGCTGATTCCTATGATGCCTACAGCTATCAGGGCGGACTTGCGTTCGATGCGGCCCGCTCGGGAACCACGATCACCTTAACTCCGACAGCTCTGACGCAGCAAACCGGAACGCAGTTGTGCTTTACAGCCAGCTTGCTCGACGCCTTCGGCAATCCTGCCGGAGGAATCGGAGTGGGATTCACGATTACGGGTGTGAATCCGTCGAGCCAGTCCGTGGATACGAATTCGTCGGGCCAGGCACAGTACTGCTACGTCGGAGGAGAGTCCGGCACAGACACGATTCTCGCTTCGATAGGGGGTGCGACTCAAACCGGCACGGTCACATGGGTTGCCAACTCGCCAAATCGGGTGCCGATTGTATATGCGGGCGGCAACCGTTCGATCACGCTGCCGAGCATTGCGAACTTGCTCGGCGTGGTCAGCGATGACGGGCTTCCACTGGGCAGCACCTTGACCACCACCTGGACGGTTGTCAGCGGCGCGGGTTCGGTCACTTTCGGAAACGCGAGCCAGCCTGTCACCACAGCTACATTCGGTACTGCTGGAACTTACGATCTTCGGTTGACCGCGAATGACTCGCAACTCAGTTCGTATGCCGATGTCACGATTACCGTAAATGCGGCTCCGCAGAATCAACCGCCGGTCGTAAATCCGGGACCAAACCTCACAGTCGAGCTACCGCTCTCCGCCACGCTGTATGGCATTGTTACGGACGACGGACTGCCAACTACGGGCAAGCTCGCGGTGCAGTGGAATGAAGTCAGCGGCCCGGCTAACTCGGCTCCGGTAGCGTTCTCGAATCCAACCAGCGCGTACACGCAGGCTACGTTCGTGCAGCCCGGAAGCTACGTTCTGAGTCTCACGGGAGACGATTCGCAACTGCAGACGACCGCTACTGTCACGGTTACGGTGATCGCTCAGAACCAGCCGCCTGTGGTCTCGTGCCCGGGAACTGGCCCATCATTCACTGCACAGCTTCCCAATGACACGATCAACCTGACTTGCGTTGTTACGGATGATGGCCTGCCTCAAGGAGCGACGGTTACGCAACAGTGGACGCAGGCCAGCGGACCTGCAGCCGTCACTTTCGCGACGCCCAATCAAGCGCCCACCCTGGCTACGTTCCCGGTGGCTGGGAATTACACTCTCTACCTTACGGCGAGCGACACTCAACTGACGACGGTTCAGCAGGTAAGCGTTACGGTGAGCCCAGCCAACCTGCCGCCGGTAGTGAATATCACCAACAGCTTCCAAACCATCACGCTGCCAACCAATTCGGTGACTTTGAATGCCACGGTAACTGACCCGACAGGGGGGACGATCACCCAACTCTGGAGTCAAAACTCCGGTCCCGCGCCTGCCACAATCAGCACTCCGACTCAACCCAATACTCAGATTACTTTCACCACGGCGGGAACCTATGTTTTCTGGCTTACTGCCACCGACGCGCAGTTGACCACCACGGCCGGCGCCGAAATAATCGTCAATCCAGCCCCAGTGGCGCCGACCGTCTACACCGGAGCGAACCAAACGATTTCGCTGCCTAGCAACAAGCTTACGCTCAATGGAACGATTTCAAATCCCGGAGTACCGGCGGGAGCGACGATCACAACCACATGGAGCGAAGTCAGTGGCCCCGCCAGCGTCAACTTCAGCAATCCGACTGGCCTGACCACTCAGGTGACGTTCACTACTGCCGGGACGTATGATCTGCGACTTTCTGCAAACAACACTGGGCTCACAGGCACGTCGGATGTAACGATCACGGTCTACGCGGCCCCGCAGAGCCAGCCGCCCGTGGTTAGTGCTGGCCCGAACTTCACCACTACGGTAGGCGTCAACAGCTATGTCGCAGGAAGTGCCACAGATCCAGGCGGGAAACCGCTTACCCTTAATTGGACCCAGCTTAGCGGACCTGCACCCTCAATAAATTATTACCCGAACAACGCTGTCACCTACGTTAGCTTCCCGGTGGCGGGCGTCTATGTACTGCAGCTATCGGCTAATGACACACAACTTACAAGCACCGCGACGGTAACCATTACCGTTCTACCTCCGGTGAATCAGCCGCCTGTTGTTTCTGCCGGACTCTATCAGACCACCACTTTGCCGAGCAACGTTGTTACGGTGAGCGGTCAAGCGTCCGACGATGGTTTGCCAAGCGGGATTCTGATCACTTCGTGGTCAGAAGTGAACGGCCCGGCTGCCGTGACTTTCGCCAATCCGAACCAGTTGTCGACGCAAGTCACCGTGCCTGTCGCTGGCACGTATCAGTTGCGCCTCACGGCGACTGACACGCAATTGACCTCCTATTCAGATACCTACGTCACCGTTAATCCGGCGGATCAAGCACCTCTGATTACACTGAATCCCCAATCCCTGACGATTTCGCTTTCCAACCGCACTGCTACTTTATCTGCAAATATCGTCATCAGCGCAGGCAGCACTCCGACGTACGCGTGGAGTGTGTATGGCGGCGCTGGGCCTGTGACTTTCAGCAACCCAAATTCTCTGACCACCCAAGCTACCTTTCCTGTGGTCGGTTCCTATGACGTTCAGCTTGTAGTCAGCGATGGCCAGTTGAGTAATACGGCGGTTCTATATGTGAATGTGACCGCACCCATACCTGCTCCTCCGGTGGTGGCGCTGCTTACGCCTCAGGACGGGTTACAAGTCACCGCTCCAATCAATGTCATTGGCACCGTCACCACCGCAGGTTCAAATGTAGGTGGACCCGGCAGCGGCTGGGTGATGGATTACAGCCTCAACACGCAGGATGGCGCCTCTACCCAAACCTGGACCGTTCTTGCCTCTGGCTCCTATTATTTCCCGGGCGCAAACGCAAGCCTGGGCACCCTTGATCCGACCGTTCTGCTGAATGGAACTTACACTCTGCGCCTCACTGCGACTGACAATTACGGGCAGACGAGCCAAACCACCGAAGCCTTTATCGTCAGCAAGAATGCCAAGCCGGGCGACTTCATGCTCAGCTTTACCGATCTTTCTGTGCCGGTTGCCGGACTGCCGATTACGATCACTCGCACCTACGACAGCCGCGACCACGGCTTCCATGATTTCGGCACCGCCTGGTCGCTCGGTGTTGCCAACGTACGCGTGGAAAAGAACCGTGTTCTGGGCAAGAACTGGACCGAATACAGCACTGGGGGAGGCTTCTCGAATTACTGCCTACAAAGCATCAGCAACTCAACTGTTACGATCACATTCCCCGACGGCACGCAGTACCTGTTCCAGACCGTCGCCACTCCGCAGTGTCAGCAAATTGTTCCTATGACGGCGGCAACCATCGGCTTCACCGAACTTCCCGGCAGCCCCGGAACCGTGGGGGCTACTCTCGTGCCCGCCGATGGCGGACAGGTTCTGTTCGACGGCTCTGTGCCAGGCAATGTCAATCTCGTCGACTACAACGCGCAGATCTACGATCCCACGGTGTTCATCCTGACCACCCGCGACGGTCACACTTACACCATCGATCAAACACTGGGCGTCACCAGCATGGCCGACGCCAACGGCAACTCGCTCACCATAAGTCCTAGCGGCATTGTCAGCTCCACCGGCAAGAGCATCAGCTTTACGCGCGACGCACAGAACCGCATCACGCAGATCGCCGACCCCGACGGGAACACCCTGAAGTACGCCTACAACGCTCCGGCTCCCTACGGGAACGGCCTGCTGAACACCTTCACCGACGGCGCAGGCAACACCACTTCGTTCTATTACACATCCGGAAGTGCCGGCGCTCTTTTGAGCACGATAGTGGATCCCCGCGGCGTACAGGTTGCCGCCTCGCAGTACGATGCCACCGGCCATCTCACGCAACTGACCGACGCCAACGGTAAGCCCACCGCCTTCGCCATCAACGAAACCGGGCAGACCGAGACCGTCACCGATCGCCTCGGCAATCCCACTACCTATTCCTACGATGCCGACGGCAACATCCTCAGCATGGCTGACCCGCTCGGCAACGTTACCACCTACACCTACGACGCCAACGACGACAAGCTCACCGAGACCAATCCGCTGGGCAAGACCACTATCTACACCTACGATGCCTCCAGCAACCGCTTGAGCCAAACTGATCCTCTCGGCAACAAGACCAGCTACACCTACAACGCCGCCGGACAAGTCCTCACCGTCACCGATCCTCTCGGACGCACTACCACCAACGTCTACGACTCCAACAACAACCTGACTTCCACGACCGACGCCAACGGTAAGACTACCTCCAGCGTCTACAACGCAAACGGCCTGCCCTCGTCCGTCACCGACGCCGCCGGCAACATCACACAATTCCAGTACGATGGCTCCGGCAATCTCACGCAGCAAACCGACGCCCTCGGCAACATCTCCACCTACACCTACGACGCCAACAACAACAAACTGAGCCAGACCGTCACCCGCACTATCAACGGCCAACTGCAGTCGCTTACCACCAGCTACGCCTATGACGGCAACAATCGCCTCACCAAAACCACCTATCCCGATGGCTCGACCACGCAGACGCAGTACAACTCCATCGGCAAGCAGAGCGTGACCATCGACCAACTCAACCGCCAGACCAGCTACGCCTATGACACCCTGGGACGCCTCACCACCACCACCTATCCCGACAACACGACCGAATCGACGACCTATGACGCCAACAACAACCGCCTCACTTCGACCGACCGCGCCGGCCACACCACCAGCTACACCTACGACCTCGATAACCGCCTCACCAAAACCACCTACGCCGATAACAGCTTCACCCAGACCAACTACGACGCCGCCGGCCGCGTCAGCTCCACCGTCGACGGCAACGGCAACTCGACCAGCTACGGCTACGACGATGCCGGGCGCCGCACCACGCTCACCGACGCGCTCAGTCACGTCACCACCTTCGCTTACGACAACTCCGGCAACCAGGTCTCGGTGAAAGACGCGCGCCAGAACACGACGCAGTATCAATATGACAGTCTGAATCGCCAGATCGCGGTCATCTATCCCGACCAGACGAGCGCGGCCACGAATTATGACGCGCTCGGCCGCGTTGTCTCGAAGACCGACCAGGCAGGCAAAGTCACCGGCTACGGCTACGACGCGCTGGGAAGACTCACCTCGGTCACGCAAGATGCCGTCGTTTCAGGAAACCCAGGCGGCCTGAATCTGGTGACCAGCTACGGCTACGACCAGGTCGGCAACCGCATCTCGCAGACCGACGCCAACCTCCACACCACGACCTATCAGTACGACCAACTCGGCCGCCGCATTGGCCGCACCCTGCCCGCGGGACAATCCGAAAGCTACCTCTACGACGCCGCCGGCAATCTGAAGTCGAAGACCGACTTCAACGGCAAGACCACCACCTACAGCTACGATCAGTCGAACCGTCTGCTGTCGAAGACTCCGGACCCAAGCTTCAGCGCGCCGCCTGTAAGCTTTACCTACACGCCGAACGGATTGCGCTGGACCATGTCCGACGTGTCGGGATCGACGACCTACGCTTACGACAATCGCAATCGTCTGACTTCCAAGCAGACGCCCTTCGGCACGCTGAGCTACACCTATGACAACGCGAGCGATGTGCTGACCCTCTCGTCATCGAATGCAAACGGTGCAGCGCTGACCTACACTAATGACGCGCTGAATCGGCTGGCGACGGTAACCGACAACCGGTTACTATCGCAAGGAGCCACCTCGGGCGTCACGACGTACAATTACGATGCGGTGGGCAATCTGCAGAATTACACGTACCCGAACGGCGTGACCAGCGCTTATTCCTACGACGCGCTGAACCGGCTTATGCAGATGGGGGCTTCGAAGAATTCATCAGCGATCTCGAACTATGCTTATACACTTGGGCTGGCCGGCAATCGCCTGACCCTGGCCGAGTTGAGCGGCAGGAGCGTGGCCTATGGCTACGACTCACTCTACCGGCTGACCAGTGAGAACGTGGCCGCTGACCCGAACAGCCACAACGGCACGACCAGCTACATGTACGATTCCGTCGGCAACCGCCAGCAACTGTTGGTGAATGGGGTAACGGCGAATTCTTACACCTACGATGCCGACGACCGGCTCGGTTCCGACAGCTACGATGCAGACGGAAACACGATCAACTCTCTCGGTACGGCCAATGCCTACGACTTCGAAAACCATCTGATCCAGCATGGCTTGGTGACCGTCGTCTACGATGGCGACGGGAATCGCGTCCGCGAAACCGTCGGCGGTGTGACGACAAATTATCTGCTCGACACGCAGAATCCTACGGGCTATGCGCAGGTGGTGGACGAGCTGCAGAACGGTGCTGTCTCTCGCACCTACAGCTACGGCTTGGAGAGAATTAATGAGAATCAAATTCTCAATTCCACGTGGACGCCCAGCTTCTACGGCTATGACGGCCACGGCTCGGCCCGCCAATTAACCAGCGCGGCTGGTGCGGTCACCGATAGCTATGACTACGACGCCTTCGGCAACCTGATCAACTCCACCGGCTCCACCCCCAATAACTACCTCTTCACCGGAGAGCAGTTCGACCCAGCGCTGAATCTCTATTACAACCGCGCACGATACCTCAACACGACGACGGGCCGGTTCTGGAGCATGGACTCGTTCGAGGGCGATGAAAAATCCCCGGCTTCTCTTCACAAATATCTGTATGCGGGCGATGAGCCGGCGGGACGCGTCGACCCCAGCGGAAACGACGATCTGGCGGAGGTGTCGGCGTCATTTTCCATTGATGCGACTCTCAACGTTTTGCCGGTGGCATTGCCGCAAGGCGGAGGTGGACCGGTTGCTGCATTCTTCGCAGACCTTATTCCCCAGAACGTTTGGCAGACATTTAGGTCATATTCGCCAGATGCGCTCGAGTTCGGAATCAACGGCACCCTGAACATTCCCAGCACAGAGTGGCCACTTGGGCTAGAGGTTGGCGGGGGCACTGACTTTCTTATCTCCCCGAAGACTGGAAGTTTTGCGCAATACTGGTACCCCACTGTCGGGGTTTCTGGGGGCCCGAGCTCAGCTTCTGGCACAATCCAAGGAACGCTCGGAGCCATCTACAACTGTCCCGACTCGGAGGCTTACACCCGAAGATCCATCACGTTCTCCTTGCCCTATGCCGCACTTCCCGCAGACATTAGGGCCAAGATCACGAGCGAAATCGACGCACTAACCGTCGCCGCTGCGTCGTCGTACAGCAGAATCATTTCGCGAGCGTCCGGCCTCGGCCTCCCCGCGCTCGGGGCTCTGAACAAATCGAGTGTCAACGTATTCTTCGACCCCTCATTATCCGGAATGGTCGGAGCTTCTCTCGGATACAATGCGTCGACTCAGAACGCTACAAGCAACGTCTCTATTTCCGCATCGTATTATTACCAAACATTCCCGGACGGAGATGTTTCCTTTAAGTGAGCCTGATGATAGTTCAATTTGCGAAGTTCAAGAACGAACTCAAAGTGGTTTGCATTTACGCTGTCGTACTTGTTATTGAGCTATGGTGGCACTGGTATCTCTCTTACGAGCACCCAGCCGCCAAGACGCTGATGGGCATGTACCTATATCAAGGCCACTGGAGCGCCGAGGGCTACCTCGATCTGGTTTTACCTGGGGCCGTGGCAGGGGCTGCCTTAGGGCGGATTGGATGGGAGTGGTCACGTCGAAAGCTGTTCGCGTTTACGCTCTTTCTTGGAGCAGGTCTGGTCGCCGTCACCCCACTGTATGCACATCTTCTTCAGAGGAACGTCCTTTGGTGGTGGCCAAAAACCAACGACGAAATTGTTCGCTACCTCGCCTTTCAGCTACCAAAGGCGTGGGCCATCGTTGGATTTCTCGCATATTTTGGATATGTTTTTGGAGCTCACGCTCACGCGAAGTCGGGAGATAAATCGGGACAGAGCGGAAGTTCCCCAGTTTCTGAGTAACGAAAACGACGGCCCGTGTTGCTTGCAACAAGTTTCTTACCGGGAGACATCTTATGAAACGAGCAATACTTCAACTCGCTATCACTCTCAGCATCTCCGCGCTCGTCGCGGCGCAGACAGGCAATTCATCCAACAACGCGCCCGCCCCTCCGCCGCCGGCCGCTGCACCGATGATAGCGCCGCCAGGCTGGGTGCCGGCGAATCCGCCGGCGCAGCCCAACTCCGACTCGAAGCCCGCCACCGTCAAAGCGGCGCAGAAGAAATCCTCGGCGGCGCAGCCGCATGGGCAAACGGCCAAGCCCGCGCATCCCGCCGCGCCGAAGAACTAGATGCAACTCGCCGACGGCCGGCTCGGTTCGAACTATGCCTACACGCTCGGGCTGGCTGGCAACCGCCTCACCGTGGCCGAACTGAGCGGCAGGAGCGTGGCTTACGGCTACGACTCGCTTTACCGGCTGACCAGTGAGAACGTGACTGCTGACCCGAACAACCACAACGGCACGACCAGTTACCTGTACGATCCCGTCGGCAACCGCCAGCAACTGTTAGTGAATGGCGTAACGGCAAATTCTTACACTTACGACGCCGACGACCGGCTCGGTTCCGATCAGTACGACGCCGACGGAAATACTATCAACTCTCTGGGCACGGCGAATGCCTACGACTTCGAAAACCACATGACGCAGCACGGCCTGGTGACGGTCGTCTACGATGGCGACGGAAATCGCGTCAGCGAAACAGTCGGCGGTGTGACGACAAATTATCTCGTCGATGCGCAGAATCCGACGGGCTATGCGCAGGTTGTGGATGAACTGCAGGGGAGCACGGTTACGCGGACCTATGGCTACGGGCTGGAGAGGATCGACGAGAATCAACTTCTCAGCTCTACCTGGGCGCCAAGCTTTTACGGCTATGACGGCCACGGTAGCGTCCGTCAGCTGACAAACAGCACTGGCACGGTCACCGACAGCTACGACTACGATGCGTTCGGCAACATTGTTAATCAAACCGGCAGTACGCCGAACAACTACCTCTTCGCCGGCGAACAATACGACCCAGCCCTCAACCTCTACTACAACCGCGCGCGGTACTTGAACACGGCCACCGGCAGGTTCTGGAGCATGGATACAGAGGAAGGAGAGGACGAGGAGCCGTGGTCTCTCCACAAGTACATCTTTGCTGATGGTGACCCCGTCGATAACACCGATCACAGCGGCAACGAGATTGACGAGGTGATGGGCGGCCTCGGGATGATGGACACCATCAACGCGATGCCGACACTCAACTTTAGTGCGGCTACTACTTTGCCTGTCACGTTTGCCCTGCTTTGGAGCAATTATCCACCAGTGCACGACCCATGCCCAGGCGTCGAAAACCAATGCGCCATTCGTCTGGCGATTACTTTGAAGAATTCCTTCGTGAAGTTCAACAGTTACCCTGGGGGGAAAAGGCCGCCGTGTGGGATTCAGGCTGCCGAGGAGCTTGCTAACTGGCTTGACGGTGGTCCCCGGTTCAGAGAACAGGGTGGCACAGAGAAATTTCCAGGCGCCCAGTGGAAGCAGAAGGTCGGGGGCAGGACTGGAATCATCTTCTTCCAGCACTACTGGCAGCGTTCGACCGATAAGGGCTCTGCGACCACTGGGAACCATATCGATCTCTGGAACAGAAATACGCTTACTCCAGGGTGGGCCTCCTTCTTTCGATTCACGCTCGGGGTTTCGCATTTTCCCAATCTGTTCTCTCCAGGAAACTGGTACAGCGATTTGAGCAAATCGAAAGCCGTTTGGTTCTGGGAGGTCAAATGAAGCGACGATTTCTCGTTGGTTTCATCGCCGGGATACTTACGGCCATTGTGCTTCTCGTGATAGGGCTTGTGGTCATCCAACACATAAGCCCCTCGGAAGAGAGAGGCAATGGAGCTGAGGCTGGGGAATTTCGGGCAGAGTTCCCAGCATTTTTCGTTTCTGATCCGTCGTTGAAGACTAAGACCTCCCATGAGATCAAAGGCACGATCATTGGGAAAGAGAGCGGCAAACACGTTGGAGCGGTCGACTACTGCATTGTCCTCTCGGATGGCCGCTGGGCTTGCGCGTACGCCGACAACACGGGGAATTTTGGTCCCATTTACACCGAGCGGGAGATTGCGTTCAAGTTGTACTGCGGTGAAAGTGCGGAGGCGATCTGGAAGGACCACGCCCTAAAAGGCATCCAGCAAGCTCCTAAGATCAACTGCCCTCAACTACCACCTACCCCAGGGGCAGATGCGACAGATAGGTTTCAATGCGAAGGACTGTGACCTGGGGGTGGTGCCGCCAGGAGTGAAGAGAGGACGGCACAGGGAGTGGCCGATTCTGTCGCTGATCCGGTGTTAATCGAGGGGGCGATTCGCCGGTTGATGGATTGGCGAATCGAAGTCCAAATCAAACCGGACAGGTGGCCCACCCGCCGTGTCTGGTGTTTCCGTAAGGACTACGGCTTATCGAGAGGAGTGGTCGTGATCGGATGGTCCGCTATAGTACTCCAGTTGGTCGTGGCAGTAGTGGCCGTCGCTTTTGCAGTTGGGACGTCGGCTCAGCTAGGAAAGAGACGAAGCGTCGGTAATTTGCTGCTCGTGATCCTATTCGTGCCGGCCTGTGCCCTCCTACTGCGAAGGGACGTAGTCCATGTTTCCTACCTGCGAGATCTGCGCAAACTCCGCCCAGCCGAAGTGACCTCAGTGAGCGTATGCGGAAAAAAGCTCGAATCGGAGGATGAGAAGGGCGCGATTGTCACGTCGCTGAACGGATCGCAATGGTTTGAGCCAAGCCACGGAGGGTGGAAGAAGCCGACAACCCTTTCAATCTCATTCAGGTCGGGCGACTCGGTCGATTACTCGATAGCACGGTACCGGTCGGGTGCTGTCGTGCTTGGCCAGGGCTATGCCTTCAGCGACTCACTCCCAGCAGTGCTCTCCGGTTTTGGCTGCTCGCTTCCACTAGACTTAAACCGCTAACGTTTCAGGAGACATGCAATGAAACGAGCAATACTTCAACTCGCTATCACTCTTAGCATCTCGGCGCTCGCAGCGGCGCAGTCGGGCAATCAATCAGGCAACTCTCCCGCTCCGGCTCCTTCGGCCCCAACGCCGATGATCGCGCCGCCGGGCTGGGTACCGCAGAATCTGCCCGCGTCCCGTCCCAACGCCAACTCCCAGGGCGCCTCCGTCAAAGCGGCCCAGAAAAAATCACCGGCCACTCAGCCGCATTCGAAAACGGCCACGCCCGCGAAAAGCAGCGCGCCGAAGAGCTAAGTGCAGAGCGAATGGGGGAAAGCCAGGTGTCGAAGTCAGGTCGAGGTCCTTGCCTCCCACCCATCGAAAGAACGATGGGTGGGGCAGCCTCGGTCGTGGTAGTGTCCACACACAGGCGGTCGAAGGTGGGCCAGCCCCCTCCCTCTGGAGAGTTTGCCGAAACATATCGCCTGACCCAGCCGATTAACATCGGCCTAGGTCCGGCCTTTTTCGCAGCCCCGCTGATCGGCGGTCGTGACACAAGGGCAGGAACAATTGTCCACGAAGCGTCGCACGCCGTGGTGGGTACGTACGACTATGCCTATGGACCCATGGCAGCGTCGCAGCTTCCTCCTGACCAGGCGGTCAACAATGCGGACAATTATGAATACTATGCCGAAGACAGCTATACTCTCGCGAACCCGTAGGGCGCTGCTGAGCGTTCTGGCCGTGGCGCTGTTTCCGGTCGGTTGTGACCGCCAGAAAGGAACAGTGCCCGTGTACGCTTCCGCTGTCCTACCCGAATGCACAATCTCAGCCCGCGAGGCCGACAGTAATATCAGGGTGAAAGTCACAATCGCCAATCACTCACCGTCGGCATATGAGCTACTGGAGTGGATTCTGCCAAAGAACGGCGAGATGACCGGTGCGCTTTTCCAGGTTACGCGAAACGGCTCTGTCGTCGAGTACAAGGGCCGAATGGTGAAACGTGCAGTTACCGATCACAGCTACATTGAGCTCCCACCCGGCAAGTCCCTCAGCGTCGAAATGGCGCTCGGTCAGGCCTACGACGTCCAAGGGCCAGGCGAATATGGAATTACGTACAAGGCTTACAACCAACGGGACCATTCTTCGGTACTCGATACACTGATATCCAACACCGTCACGCTCACGAAGCATTAATCCTTGCCCCGATTTAGGTAGAACAACTTTCTTGGGAGATATGTCATGAAACAAGCAATGCTTCAAGTAGCTACTATTCTCAGCATCTCTGCGGTCGTTGCGGCGCAATCAGGCAATCAGCCCGGCAACGCCCCGGCTCCGCCTCCTTCGGCCCCTACGCCGATGATCGCGCCGCAAGGCTGGGTGCCGCAAAATCTGCCCGCGTCACAGCCCAGCACCAGCTCGCAGGCCGCCTCCGTCAAAGCGGCCCAGAAAAAATCACCGGCAACTCAGCCGCATCCGCAAACGGCCAAGCCCGCGCATCCCGCCGCGCCGAAGAACTAAATGCAATCTGCCGACGACTGGCTCGGGTCGAATTACGCTTACACGCTCGGGCTGGCCGGCAACCGCCTCACAGTGGCCGAACTGAGCGGCAGGAGCGTGGCTTACGGTTACGACTCGCTTTACCGGCTGACCAGCGAAAACGTGACCGCTGATCCGAACAACCACAACGGCACGACCAGCTACCTGTACGATCCCGTCGGCAACCGCCAGCAGCTGCTGGTGAACGGGGTCACAGCAAATTCTTACACTTACGACGCCGACGACCGGCTCGGGTCCGATAGCTACGATGCCGACGGAAATACGATCAACTCTCTGGGCACGGCGAATGCCTACGACTTCGAAAACCATCTGATTCAGCATGGCTTGGTGACGATCGTCTACGACGGCGACGGCAACCGCGTTTCAGAAACCGTGGGCGGCGTTACGACAAATTATCTCGTCGATGCGCAGAATCCGACGGGCTATGCGCAGGTTGTGGATGAACTGCAGGGGAGCACGGTTACGCGGACCTATGGCTACGGGCTGGAGAGGATCGACGAGAATCAACTTCTCAGCTCTACCTGGGCGCCAAGCTTCTACGGCTATGACGGCCACGGCTCAGTTCGACAGCTAACAAACTCCGCTGGTGCGGTGACGGATACCTACGACTACGACGCCTTCGGCAATTTGATCAACTCCACCGGCACAACTCCCAACAGCTACCTCTTCGCCGGCGAGCAGTACGACTCCGCCCTCAGCCTCTACTACAACCGCGCTCGGTACCTCAACACCACCACGGGAAGATTCTGGAGCATGGACGCGTTCGAGGGCGACGATCAAAATCCAGTGTCGCTTCACAAATACCTTTATGCAGCTTCTAATCCGATCAATGGGACGGACCCCTCCGGCAATCAGGACCTGGTCACCGAAGTCGGTGCGGAGGCTGTAGATGGGACCCTCGAGAGTCAAAGTGCCATTGAACGCGAGGGCGTCGCCAATGCAATCAACGGAAAGATAGCCGACGTTTATTTCGTAGCGAGATTTTCGGCAACGTCTCTAGTTCATGCATACCTTTTCGTGAACGTAACGGCTATCGGCGCCGGTTACACCTACGACGTTCAGCCCGATCTAGATGAAGACACCAGTTACCTCACAACCCTCATCAACACAGTACCAGGAGTGCTGTATATCGAAAGAAGGACCCTAAAAAGCGTAATCGGGGACCCTCGGAATTACATTGCAAAGAAGTTCACCTCTTTTAGCCAGCTACAGTGGGTGTCGTGGACCGCAACAGTAGAGGCAGTTGCGCCATTCACAACCGGAGAAATATCCATACCGTATAGCATTGTGAATGGCGGCGCGGCTAACTGCCTAAAATGGGCTGCGGTGTCAGCGCTCGCCGCGCTCGCTGCAGCGAAAGTAGAGCTCTGACCATGGGCGAAGGACGCCGCTTCGGCATCTGGAAGTTTTTCAAAGACACTAATACGGCAACGATAAGGTTGGCGCTTGAGACACTCGAGGCCGAAGTACATTCCTGGAATGCGACTGACCCGAAGTTTCGCTTTGCAACCCAACTCGCCTCGCAGTTCGGGGGACAGTTCGGTTCCCAACGATTGAGAATGCTTGTCAAAACGACTGCGGGCGAAGAGCGATGGTTCGTGCGAGTTTTGTGCACGAGGATTCCACACCTCACCGCGGCTGTAGAGTATACGGACGCAGAGACAAGGAATGTGAGGTACTTTCCCAGCACGGGCCTCGCGGAATTCCTACTTCAAAAGCAGACCGTCGAAATCGTTGCCCCCGAGCCCGGGAAGACATCGCGCGGGTTTACTGCGCAGATGTATGTCCGTTATAAGCTACGGACGATCCCCGGTGGCCGCGAATTGCTGGAAACTCCAGTCGGTACAGGGGCAAAAGCTCTGGCAGGGCAGCTGTTTGAAGCTGCTCAAGAAGTCTTTAAGAATGGCGGGATCGAAAAATCCTCGATTTCAACACGCCCACGAGACATTCGCAGGTTCCTCGAGAGTTGCGACCGGCTGCTACTGAGAGAGGCGGAACGGACGATAGTTGACGGGGTGGCGCGCATGACGATTTCCCCCGATGTCTGGTTTGATCGGGGCTGATTCCTAGCGGGTTATGAACCGGGGACAGACAGGACGCTTCTCAGTTTCTGAGCAACGAACGGTCAAACCGTTCCGCCACGATAAATTTCTTTCCCAGGAGACATGCCATGAAACGAGCAGCACTTCAAATCGCCATCATTCTCAGCATCTGCGCGCTGGTCGTGGCGCAAACAAGCACTCCATCCGGCAACGCCGCCGCTCCGACACCGCCGGCAGGCGCAGGACTGATCGCGCCGCCAGGCTGGGTGCCGCAAAATCTGCCCGCGTCACAGCCCAACGCCAACTCCCAGGCCGCCTCCGTCAAGGCGGCTCAGAAGAAATCACCGGCCGCTCGGCCGCACGGGCAAACGGCCAAGCCCGCACATCCCGCAGCTCGGAAGAACTAGATGCAATTCGCCGACGGCCGGCGCGGGCCGAACTATGCCTACACGCTCGGGCTGGCTGGCAACCGCCTCACCGTGGCCGAGTTGAGTGGCAGGAGCGTGGCTTACGGCCACGACTCGCTCTACCGGCTGACCAGCGAAAACGTAACCGCTGACCCGAACAACCACAACGGCACGACCAGCTACCTGTACGATCCCGTCGGCAACCGCCAGCAGCTGTTGGCGAATGGCGTAACGGCAAATTCTTACACTTACGACGCCGACGACCGGCTCGGGTCCGATAGCTACGATGCCGAGGGCAACACCATCAATTCTCTCGGTACTGCCAGCACCTACGACTTCGAGAATCACATGGTGCAAAACGGGTGCGCCCTTATCACTGCCCGTGCCCGGCCGTCCACTTCAGTGCCGGTCTTTGTCACCCTATTCAGGTTCCTTGGGAAGCAGAACGACCCCGTGGATCGGCTGCGGTCCGAAATGATTTGTCGCCTGTGATGGGCCGGTCGAGAGATTCGTAAACACCAGCGTGATGTTCGAAATCTCGAGGTTCGGGCCGCCGCCGAGGCAGACCTGTAGCGGCACTGGCCCGGTAAAGGGAGATCCTCCATTTCCCGCTACATCCGCCATTCCGTTCACCTCCAGAACCCAAGTGTAGGTAGGGAAGGGAGTGATGCCGGTTGGGCAATCGGTTTGAGGCGGGTTCCAAACTAGCGTCGCGCCCTTCATCGTTATGTGGTGCGTGTGCTGGTGTCGAGAGTCGGTGCTGAGCCCAGAGCCGGATCCTAAATCGGAAAACTCCATCGTCAGAGATGCCGAAAAATCTGCCCTTCCGAGCGGTTGCAGCCTCAAGGACCACGGGCCGCGAAGTTCCCACGGACCGGCTGTCGGGTTGGCTGATAACGGATAGTCATTGATCACGCCACTGTAATGCCTGCGTGGCCAATCTTGCGCTGCACCTGTCCCTAGCGCGAGCACGAGAACCCACGCCACTACCGACCAGAAGAGAGTTTTGCTGTGCATAGTCGCCTCCAGAAATTTTGGGAATACTCTTTGTCGAGCTTTTACAGGCGGTCCGAGAGTCGCTTGCCATCCTCTTCCCCGCTCTACCTTGCTATAACGAGAACCGGCCGCAAAAACTGCAATGCCTCCAAGAAAAACTTGTCGGTGGAGAGGGAACACGGGCGAACTCATTCTGTGGAAGGGGCCATCCAGTTGTGCTACTCTTTGTGACCAGTCATGGGCTGTACGCTTCCCGCGAGGGTTCAATGGGGCCAACCTCAGTTCACGAGGTCACTCAATTATTGCGGGCCTGGAGTGCCGGGGATGAAGAAGCGTTGGATCGGTTGACGCCTCTAGTCTACCGGGAGTTGCATCGAGCGGCTCAGCGTTACATGGCTCGGCAACAACCTGACCATACTCTGCAAACGACGGCGTTAGTCAATGAGGTTTACCTTAGGCTGGTCGCTTTCAAGGAAGTAAGCTGGGCGGACCGCGCCCACTTCTTCGCCGTCTGTGCCCAACTGATGCGTCGCATTCTTACCGATTGGGCCCGCTGCCAACAATATCTGAAGCGGGGCAAAGGAGCACGGCATGTCTCTCTTGACGAGGCATTGGTCGTATCCCCTGAGCGCGGTTCAGACTTGGTCGCATTGGACGAGGCCTTAAAGGCTCTTTCCGAGGTTAACTCCAGGAGAAGTCAGGTTGTCGAGTTGCGATTTTACGGGGGCTTGAGTGTAGAAGAAACGGCTGGAGTGCTGAAGGTTTCGCCTGAAACCGTGATGCGTGATTGGAAGCTGGCCAAGCTTTGGCTGCTACGGGAAATGAGTGGAGGAAAGCAGGTTGGAGCCTGAGAGTCAATCCCGAGTCGAGCAGCTCGTGCAGGAAGCCTTACAGCTTGCAGAAGAGCAGCGGTCCGAGTTCCTGGAGGGGCGATGTGCTGCGGACAAGCATCTGCGCGCTGAAGTAGAGTCCTTGCTGGCGTACGAGAAGGATGCTCACAGCTTCATGGAAGCTTCTGCTTTGCAAGTAGCCGCTCAGGCGCTGGCGAAGGGAGATTCTCCAGCGCAAGCGCCAGAAAAAGGAAATCATCAGGCCTTAGAAGGCAAGACCATCGCGCACTACCGAGTAGTTTCAAAAGTGGGCAGCGGAGGCATGGGGGTCGTATACAAGGCCGAGGATACACGTCTGCACCGTTTTGTCGCCCTGAAATTTCTTCCCGAAAACGTTAGCGATGATGCGCAGGCACTGGCCCGGTTCCAGCGGGAGGCGCAGGCTGTCTCATTTCTGAACCACCCCAACATCTGTACCCTGTACGACATCGGGAAAGTAGACGGACGGGCGTATATCGCATTGGAATACCTGGAAGGCACGGTGCTAAATCGGCTGATCGCGGGTCGGCCCATGGAGCTTGACACTCTGCTGACAGTGGCGATCGAGATTGCTGATGGGCTGGGGGTGGCGCATGGCAAAGGAGTGGTGCATCGCGATATCAAGCCAGCAAATATCTTCGTGACCGAACAAGGACACGCCAAGATCCTGGATTTTGGTCTGGCGAAGGTGTCAGTCATGCATCACCCGGAGCAGGAAACCCTCACCGAATCCCAAACGCCCATGCAGACCAAGCCGGGTACGGCCATGGGGACGGTGGCCTATATGTCTCCGGAGCAGGCGCGGGCCAAAGACCTCGACAGTCGGACGGACCTGTTTTCGTTCGGGGCGGTGCTGTACGAGATGGCGACGGGAAGGCAGCCATTTCGGGGGGAAAGCGAAGCGGCCATCTACGACGCGATCTTGAATCGGGATCCAGTATCACCAGCAGAGTTGAATCCCAAGGTTCCGGCGAAACTCGAAGAGATCATCCACAAAGCACTGGAGAAAGACCGGCAGCTGCGTTATCAGCACGCTTCAGATGTTCGCACCGACTTGCAGCGGCTGAAACGTGACACCGATTCCGGCATTTCGCGAGCAACTCCGTCCACGGTGTCAGCGCCTAACCGTTACACCTCGGTGCTGTGGATTTTTGTCGCGTTGCTGGTGGCGGGATTGGTCTTGTGGTTTGCCGCCAATGGCCCCAGGCAAGCGGTCCTAAATCCACTTTCCAGTGCTCAGTTCACACGGCTTGCCAACTTCAACGGAGCCAAGAGCGATCCTGCCATTTCGCCAGATGGGAACTTCGCTGCATTTATTTCCAATCGGAGCGGCACGTTCGACATCTGGCTGATTCAAACGAACGGAAGCAACCTGACAAATCTTACCCAGGGCCGAATCGGGGATGCGCGTGCGCCGCTCCGGGCCGTGGGATTCTCCGGAGACGGTTGGAGGTATGGAGCGCGGGAACAGGAGGAAGCGGGGGAACAGAAGGCAAGAGGCTAATGCTGTGGCCGCTGATTGGCGCGGCGCCACACAATTTTCTAGACGAAAGAGCCGCCGAAGTTGCCTGGTCTCCGGACCGCACTCGGCTTGTCTATCACACCTGGCAAGCAGGGGACCCGACATTTGTCGCGGCTCACGACGGCAGCAATCCACGCCTGATCCTGCAAAACGATCCCGGATTACACAACCACTATCAGGTCTGGTCGAAGGACGGGCGCTGGATCTACTTTGTGCGAGGCCGACCCGCCACCCGTGAGATGGACCTATGGCGCATATCGCCGGAAGGGGGAAAAGCAGAACAACTCACACATCTCAATACTGACATTGCTTACCCGACACCGATTGACGAGAGGGCGGTTCTGTTCGTAGCCCACAACAAAGACGGGGCCGGCCCTTGGTTGTGGGAGTTCGATGGAAAAACGCGAATTACAAACCGCGTAAGCTCAGGTTTGGAACAATACACCGCACTAGCAGCCACCGCGGATGGCCGTCGTCTTGTGGCAGGTGTCGTGAACGATCAGGTCAGCTTGTGGAGCGTTCCAATCACCAGACGCATTGTTGAGGATCGGGACGTCGAGGCCTTCCAACTATCCACGTCGCGCTCCCAAGCACCGCGATTCGGGGGCGGAACGTTGTTCTACTTATCTTCGCGAGACGGGGCTGACGGACTGTGGAGCTATCGCGACGGAAAAGCGCTGGAGATCTGGAAGGGCTCCGAAGGCGCACTGCAGTCGCCAGCCGCGGTGTCTGTGGACGGGAGTAACGTTGCGTTTGCACTGAGGCGAGAGGGGAAGCAACAGATGCAAGTAATGACGACGGATGGAACACGGCTCCGCCCTCTTTCGAGCGATATTGATATTCGGGGAACGGCTTCCTGGTCTCCCGACGGCAAATGGATTGTCGTGGCGGGCAGCGACCGCAACGGACTGGGCATATTCAAACTTCCTGTTGACGGCGGCCCACCGATTCGGATTGCAACCGGGCCGTACCTCGATCCTGTGTGGTCTCCGCGTGGAGACTTGATTGTGTATAGCGGGCCCCAGGTGTTCACGCTGGCGCCGCTGCTCGCAGTGCACCCGGACGGCACGCCGGCCAAGCTGCCGGAGATCAATGTGCAGCGCGAAGGTGAGCGGGCCCGCTTTCTGCCCGATGGCACTGGCCTGGTTTACATGCTGGGAAATACGTTGGCCGAGCAAGACTTCTGGCTGCTCGACCTTGGCACGATGCGCTCGCGGCGGTTGACTCGATTGAGCAGTTCGGCGGTAATGCGGACCTTTGATATCACACCAGATTGCAGCCGAATTGTATTCGACCGGCTAACCGAAGATTCGGACATATTTCTGATTGATCTTGCGACGGATCAAGGTCGACAGTAGTCGGCCGCATTCTTTTCGTTAGCTATGAGGAAGGTAGCGAAACTAAAGGCCTCCCGCCACGCCGAAGAACTAGATGCAATTCGCCGACGACTGGTTTGGCTCCCAACACATACCGATCTCGCAAAGGTTGCTATCACTGAGAGCGGCTGGGAAACTCTATATCGAGACCCCAGAGACCTTCGACTGTGGGAGCTAACATATCCGCAGTCAGAAATGCATCGTGGTGGGCCGCCAATGCTTCGGTGCTTGTGCTTGTCCCTTGAAGAAGCAAAGGCCAAGTACGGCTTCTAGGTAACGGCACACTGTTGTTAAATCGCCATCTCTAACAATGTCGGCGGTGTCAAGCATTTCTAAAGCACACCCCTGCATGCACTCGTTGAAGAGCGCCATTTCGCTCTCATGGGTGGTTTGCGCTTTCCACCCTGGGCTTGCTCTTTAATCGTTAGGGCCAGGAACTCAGTCCGACCCATCCATCTCTTCGATCCCAGCGGCGATC
The DNA here is from genome assembly GCA_963773675.1 of uncultured Acidobacteriaceae bacterium. GTDB lineage: Bacteria > Acidobacteriota > Terriglobia > Terriglobales > Acidobacteriaceae > Sulfotelmatobacter. The sequence continues at coordinate 1,706 of CAVZCG010000002.1, read as the reverse complement.
ATGATTACTATTTCGAACTCCCCTGCGAAGGGGAGCGACTGGCGGCTCGATGAGATTGAGCGCGTAGCCTTCGCTGTCCGGGTTGAGAATTGGTTGGCACAGAAACCTACGGTCCTCGGCAAGCCGATGGCGCGCGGCAGCAAGGCAAAGATACGCAACATTATGTCGGCGGTCTGCACCTATGCCCTGCGCCAGCGTTGGATGGACAGGAACTCGATGCGGGAAGTGCGGCAGAGTGCCAAGCGCGAACGAGTCCCTTCCCGTCTCACGGCAGAAGAACTTGGCCAATTGCTAAAACAGCTTGACCTCCTGCATGCCGTGATGATCCTGCTGCTGGTTCCAACTGGAATGCGGCGAGGAGAAATCCTGCGCTGCAGTGGAAGGACGTAAACTGGCAGGAGCGAACGTTGCGTATTCACAAGTCAATCTGGAAACAACATCTCGGCCGGGTAAAAACAGAAGAGAGCGAGAAAGTGTCGCCGCTTGATGATGAGATGCTGCCTGATCTGGAGCGTTGGCGCCAACAGACGCCGTACGCCTCAGAGGACGACTGGGTGTTTGCTTCGCCACGCATGCACGGCAAACAGCCACTCTGGCCGGAGGCCGTGATGCGATGTCATATCCGGCCCGCTGCGAAGCGGGCCGGCATTACGAAGCTCATCACCTGGCATTGCTTCCGCCATTCGTTCTCGACGCTCCCGGTTGCGAACGATAATGACGTGAAGACAGTGCAGCACATGATGCGGCACGCCAACAGCCGTATCACTCTCGATCTGTACACGGGAGCGATCAACGAGAAAACCCGTAGAGCACAGAGTCAGATCGTGCAGCAGATACTGCCCAACGCGCGTTGTAGCTGAGCTACAGGTAGGAAATGCGTGAAAAAAAAGCACTTGAAGTCAATCTGTGTCCTTACTTGTGTCCTGCCAAGAATTACACAGTTGCTCTAAGTGCTTTAGAATGTGGCGGGGACGACGGGACTCGAACCCGCGGCCTCTGCCGTGACAGGGCAGCGTTCTAACCAACTGAACTACGTCCCCAACTTGTTTCTTGCCTTGATCGGAAACCCGCGCATTTAGTGGCTTTGTAACAACCCAAAACAGCCTACGGGGAAAACCAAGACAGCGCAGCTGTCCCTGCGCGTCACTTGGATTGTAGCAGACTGAATTCAAGTCGGTACAGAGTTGGCGAAACAATCAGGAGCGGTCAACCAGAATCGCATTGCGATTAAACCGACATACTCAGGTCGATTTTGAAAATTCTTGAATGGTACGGGCTCGTGCTCCAGCATAGCTTTTCGCTATACCGCAACGCGTGGTGCCTAAATGCAGAGACAGCATCGATCAAGTGCGGGTTCGCAGATCCGATCCTGAGTCCGAGGCAGTTACAACGATTGATGTCCTGAGTCAACCGTGATTGGCTATCTTCGTCCACCGCTCCTCGTCGATTGGGGCATCCCGCTACTGAGGCGGTTATAACCGTCGTCCTGGCATTGCTGAAACGACTGTTTCTAAACGAGATAGCGGGCACAGAAGAAATGTCTTGCAATTAATGCAGTGTTGTAGTTAACTATAACACTAGTTGACTGATTCGCAGCTTCCGGCTGTGGGTGGGTACAAGAAAATGCACCGAGAAAACTAGATCGAACGTAAGGAGAATACCAAAATGAAATCACGTCTTGCACTTTCTGTTCTATTCGTGCTGGT
>CAVZCG010000001.1:0-368830 GCA_963773675.1 uncultured Acidobacteriaceae bacterium | reverse complement strand
AAAGGTGTCATCGATACCTACTATCTGAAAGGCGGAGTCGCGATGGAACTGCGCTTCGCGCGTCGTGCTGCCCGTTAAGCTTCTCGCGCTCGCCGTGGGCGGCCGTCGGGTGCGGTGGTCGACCCGGCGGTGAAGCCGGGCTGCGTATCTGTGTCATCGTCGCCCGCCCGCCCGAATGAAGGCAGGTACCGGCCGAAGTTCAATTCGAAGTCACTCCGAACGCCGTAACCGATATTGCGAATCTTCGCGCGGCGCGCCTTTGCACTTGGCAAGGCCAGCAGTGGGAAGAACAGGTCATTGCTCGACTGAAGCTCGGTAGCTGTTGGCATCCCGAATCGATTGATCTGGGCCTTCACCGCGGCCAAGGTCTCACGGTCGAACGAGGTCAGACGCCCGGCGAGAGTATCGACAAACGAGTCGAGGTCGTCATCGTCCAGCGTGCGGTTTACCCAGCCATAGCGCTCGGCGATATCAGCGTCGAAATCGTCGCCGCTGAGCACGATCTCAAGTGCCCGCGAGCGGCCGACCAAACGCGGGAGCCATTCCAGCGCTCCCCCGCCCGGGACCAGCCCGACGCCAACCTCGGGGTTGCCGAACAGGGCGCCCTGCCGGCTGGCGAAGCGCATGTCGCAGGCCAGCACGAACTCATTCCCGATGCCGCGAGTGCGGCCGCGAATCTTGGCGATGCTCACGACTGGCGTGGAAGAGAGGCGAAGCACAAAGTCGCGCCAAAGGCCCAGCGCCTCCGGCCGTTCAGCAGCCTTGGCTACGTCGAGATGGGCAATGAAAAAATCGGGATTTGCCGACTGGAACACTACGACCTTCACGGACGGGTCGGCCTCGAGGTCGGTCATGAGCACTCCCAATTCGACGATCGTTGTGTGAACAAACATGTTGATCGGCGGGTTGGTGAAAGTGATCGTCCACCGGCCCGGATAAGTGCGGTCGATCTTGAACTCGTCGAGTCGTTCTTGAAGACTTGCCATTACGTTTTTCCTTTCTGCCGCGCGAAATTGTGGAGCGCGACGTACGGATTCTTGTTGGCCGGCCAGGCCGCGAGCGCCTCGGGTTTAGATTAAGCGGCGATGTCCGGGTCCCAGCGCAGAAGCCGATTTTGTGAGATGAGACGGTGCGGATAGGAAAAAGATACGAGAAATTTCTTTGACAAGGCCGGTTGCCGACACTCGACAGCGGCTTTTTTTGTGTCTATGTAACCTTCGCACGAAAAATGCTTCCAATGCCCGAGAGAGGTGGGTGCCCCACGGGTACTCGCCGGAAGTTTAAGAAACAACCCAAGGAGGAACCACTATGGTTCGCAACATCAAAACAGCTTTAGCACTCATCGCGCTAACGTTCACATTCGCGATGCAGGCATCTGTATACGCGCAGGACAGCATGAAGCATGAGGACAAAACCAAAACGCTTGAGACGGGCACCTTCCACGGCAAAGTGCACAAGACCTCGGGCCGCGCGACCATCTATCAGGAAGCGGACGGCAAGCTCCTGCTGCGCCTGACAGACTTCAAGACGTCCAACGGGCCCGATGTCCACGTGATTCTGATTGCAGCCAAGGACGCGGAAGACGACGCCAACTTTCTCAAGAGCAGCACCGAACGGGTCGAACTGGGCACTCTGAAAGGCAATGAGGGGGACCAGAACTACGAAGTACCCAGCGATACTGACCTGAGCAGGTTCCAGACAGTCTCGATCTACTGCGAGCGGTTCAACGCCAACTTCGGCGCTGCACCTCTTGAGAAGTTCTAACACTCTCGTTTTCAAAATAGGATCGGGGGGGCGAACCCTCCCGATCCATCATTCGAATGAGGAACTCATGGATACACGCACAGGTTTTCGGCTATCACACAGGAAGTGGATCCTGGCCGCCGCAATCGGTTTTCCGATTCTGGTTGCCGCTTGGTGGGTTTTTCGGCCTGAAAAACTCTGGATAAATCAGAAGGTCAATGAGCCCGCGCCGTTCGCTTCGAGAACCGACCCCCAGCCGCTTTATACCGGTCGACTGGAAGGGAAGGCTCACCAGACGAGCGGTCGAGCAACGATCTATAGGACCTCCGATGGCAGACAGTATCTGCGTCTGACGGATTTCATGACCTCGAATGGCCCGGACGTGCACGTTGTGTTAGTGCAAACTGACGACGCGAATCTCACAAAAGAGATTGTGACGGATCAGATTGATAGCGTTGAACTCGGCCAGCTGAAAGGAAACCAAGGGGATCAGAATTACGATCTTCCGGCTTCTGTCGACTTGCAAAAATACAACGCGGCCGTTATCTACTGCGAGCGGTTCCATGCAATATTCGGCGCCGCCAAACTCGAAAAGTTTTGATGCGGGACTCCAGGCCAAAGCCTCGCCGTCCGTCCGGATCGTCCAAGAGGTGAGCTTGCGAGCGTGCGACTGCATAACGACCGCTGTTCGATCAGATTTGTACGCCCTCGATCATTAATGGCGGTATGTTTGCACCCGCAGCAACTCCGCTCTCCAGTTTTCAGGCAATCCACATGGCGTTCAATGGCACGATGAAGTAGTTCCGGATCGCGCCAGTTTGTAGCAAGACAGGCGTGGTTGGGTCACCATGAGAATGGCAGCCCCCAATCCTTAGACGATACCGTCCGTCGTCGCTACGCGACCTGCGCTTGCGTTGCTGCCTTGCGACCCAAGAAATCTCGAATTGCACCGGCGATTTCTTGGTGGTGGGTCTCCAGCGCGAAGTGGCCCGTATCGTAAAAACGCACCTCGGCGCCGGGGTTGTCGCGTTTGAATGCTTCCGCTCCCGGGGGCAGAAAGAATGGGTCACTCTTGCCCCAGACGGCCAGCATGGACGGCAGTTTTGTGCGGAAATATTCCTGGAACTTCGGGTAGAGCGTGACATTGCTGGCGTAATCCAGAAACAGATCAAGCTGGATCTCATCATTTCCGGGTCGTGCCAGAAGCGCAGAATCGAGTTCGTAAGCTTCGGGCGCCACCAGCGTCGGGTCCTGGACGCCATGCAAGTATTGCCATTTGGTCGCCTCAGGCGTGAGGAACTCGCGGAGAGTAGCTCGATTCTCCGGTGTCGGTTCTTTCCAATACTTCTGGATCGGATTCCAGCCTTGGCTCAAGCCCTCCTCATAGGCATTGCCGTTCTGCGAAATGATGGCGGTGATCCGTTCCGGATGCGCTAGCGCCAGGCGAAGCCCGACCGGCGCTCCGTAATCGAAGACGTAAATTGCGTAGTTTTTCAGGCCGATCGTCTCTGTGAACGAGTTGATAATCTTGGCCAGGTTCTCAAACGTGTAGCGGAAGCGCTCGCGGTCAGGTGCATCCGAGAAGCCGAATCCCGGCAAGTCGGGTGCGACCACATGGTAGCGGTCGGCCAGGGCCGGAATGAGGTTGCGGAACATGTGCGATGATGTCGGGAAGCCATGCAACAGCAGTATGGTTGGCGCGGATTTCGGACCGGCTTCGCGATAGAAGATCTTGGAACCGTCGACGGTAGCTTGTTGATAGCGGGTCGTGATCTGGCTTAATTCGATGGCTTTCATTTTGTCTCTCCTAAATGTCCCGTCTCGCGGCAACCTCGTGTGCCGAACTCTCTGGTCGCACGATTCGGCGGAGGCCAAGCTTGAGGGGCAGTTGCGTCTACTTGGAGGGCCCACACAGAAATAAGTTTCGGATGCGGTCAACCAGACTGGCGTGCGGCCAGCCCGGACTGGATTTAGGCGGCCATCAGACCCGAAATAATTATTCGCTGCCTCGTGACTTTTTTCCCATTCGCCCATCTGTTATATGCTGGTGCGGCTGGGAGAGGATCCGCGCGGCCAGCCGCTCAATTGCCCGAAAAATGCCGGCCCATTTAGAGAACGAGCAGGATCTTGTAGCCGCAGCAAAGGCGGGCGACTCGGACGCCTTCGTTACACTACTGAATCAGTACAGCCGGCATATTTATCGTCTTGGCTTGAGCATTACGGGCAACCACCACGATGCAGAGGACGTTCTGCAGGAAGCGTTGCTAAAGGCCTATACGGCCTTAGCGGACTTCCAAGCGAACTCGCGTTTCTACACCTGGCTGGTACGCATCGCGGTGAATGTCGCGCTGGGAAAGCTCAGGAAGCGCACTTTGTGGAAAGAGTCCTCGCTGGATGAGCCCCGAGAAGCCGAGGATGGTAGCTTTATCCCGCTGGAAGTCGAGAGCTGGGGCGAAGATCCGGAAAAGGCCTGTCTGAACAGCGAACTACAGCAGATTCTGGCGGATGTGATCCAGACGCTGGACCCCAAGTCGCGGACCATCTTCACTCTGCGAGACGTTGAGAAGTTTTCGATCGAGGAGACTGCGACGATGCTTGGGTTGAGCATTCCCGTGGTAAAGACGCGGCTTCTACGCTCTCGCCTGAAGTTGCGCGAGGAATTGACTAAGTATTTCGGAAAGGATGCACGCAATGCGATGCCGACAAGTCGTCGATAAGATTTCGGAGTATCTCGACGGCGAACTTGACCCCGAACTGGTGCGGGAACTGGAGCGCCACCTGGAACATTGTGAGGACTGCCGCGTCGTAGTGGATACCACGCGGAAGACGGTTGAGGTTTTCTGCGATACCGAACCCGCGCCTCTACCAAACGACGTGCGCGAAAGACTGAACCAGATGTTTACACAAAAGTTCTGCAAAGAGGATCCCAGCTAAGCCATTGGCAACATTCATGCGCTATTCGAAGTCGGGCGTGAGACCAAGGCCCGCTGAAAACCGGTTAGCGCAGGCATAGAGCGATGTAATAAGGACAGCGTCAAAAATGGCAGCATCGTTCCAGCCCACCTTCCGAAGATTCTCGATGTCCGTCCGTTCCATGTCGGCAGGATGGTTGGTGAGTTTGTCGCAAAATTTCAGCAGCTCCACGACTTTTGGATCGAGTGTTGCCGACTTGTAGTCTATGGACAGCCTGCGCGCAAGAGACTTGTCCATACCCATGCGGCCCAGGATCTCCAGATGAGCTGGAAGGCAATAGCTGGACATGTTGATGCCGCTGACGACAGTCGCGATCTGTTCCTTGATCACCTTCGGCAGGCCACGCTCGTCAAACATGGCGTTCGTGTAGAGATTCACCTGGTCTTCAAGAAGTTGACGGTCGCGAGCCAAAGCCTGGAAATAATTAGGCAGAAAACCCCAGCGGCGAGAGACGTATTCGTAGATCTTCTTGACCTCGTCGCTAGCTTGTTCAACAGGCAAAACGGGTAAAAAAGGCATCAGAACACCGCCAAAGGCTGAGTGAAAATCTCCGCGCGTCGAGAAAAAACGCAAGCTTCAGAATCGCAAGCGCAATATCACTTGGGCGTAGATTGATGATAGACGACCTGCGTCGTACTGTGCAATTCATCGCGATCACCAAAGCGCCTTCGAGAGAAGCAATGATCAACGTCGCCAACGCTGCCGGATCGACACCAGGCCTGATTTCATTGCTCTTTTTCCCGCGGTAATGATTGAGACAAGGTGTGCACGCCACACCCCGAGTGCTTTGAGAGCGCTTGCCCGAAGAATGGGGTTGCCGTCGTCGGCATCGATTCCGAACTACAAGCACGCCGGCTTCAGACTCCGGCGTGCTGGTAGCGATTCGTTCCTTATCGAGCTGCGTGGAATGCGGCACGGGTATTCTCCGCGTTAGTTGTGAGCGGCCATCGCATGATCGGTCATGCTATTGGCCGGCGCGGGTGCGAAATGCGCGCGGCCATCTTCGATCAACCATTGATCGCCGTGGCGGGCGGCGACGTAGAAAAATTTGATCGGGATCACGGGAATGATCGTCCCGTCTGGACCGTTGACATTGTGCACGGTAAGAAGCGCATCAACGACCGCGACATCGGGATTGATGAAGCGGACCCGATAGTTGGAGAATGCCGCTTGCGTGGTGGCGGTAACGGCTTGCTGCGCCTCGAGACCGAAATCCTTCACTATTGCGACTCGCCCTTGCAGAAAGTCACCTACCGGTGTCACGAAGGTTCCATCTTGTGTGAATAGCGATGCTCGGAGTTCGGCATTCTTCTGAACGAAACCCTTGGCAAAGTTGTCCCCGATCGCGCGAACGGCTGCTTCGTCCCGAGCATCGGCGGCGCTCGCGGTGCCGGTCACGCCAAGGACGAGCGCACACGCGAGAAGGGTTAATCCGAGACGTTGCACCCGGCCTCGGAGCGCTGACTTGGGCGTCAAGGGCGCGGAATCAGCTCGGTATATTTGTGAGGTTTTCATTTCTTTCTCCTTAATTTTCATTTCTTTTCACCTTAAGTTCTATTTCTTTCTCCTTACTTGTGGTTTCTGGCAACCAGAAACCACACTTTCTACCCTTACAAGCACACAGTCGCTCACTTCGGCAGTTCGGTCCCTGCCTGCTCCGCCGCCATGGTCTTATTCCCAAAATTCTGACCGATGCTTTTCGACAAACTGTTCAACCGTCATCGGAGGACGACCGCCAATCTCTTGGACATAGTTATTCATCCCACTAAAAATCCCATTTTGGTGGTCGATAGCGATCTCTTTTAAATGTTGGAGAACGAAATCCGAGCCTGGGCCTCCAGCTTTGTCTGCTTCGGCGTACGCTGTAGCGGCGGTATTTCGAGCCGGGCCACGGGGCCGGCTACGTAGGATCTCGCCATACTTCTCAATTGGAATCTGCTCGATGTAAAGTTTCTTTCCGAGCGCGCTTCCAATGATCTGAGAAATTTCTTTATGGTTATGTTCCACCGGTCCAACAAGAGGATACGTTTTCCCCGCATGTACATTCGGATTTTCCAAGATTCCAACAATCACTCTGGCTTGATCTTCGGCCGCGATGGGAGCGTGGCGGCCAGTGCCGAATGGTACGAGCCAGGTCCCCTGACGGATCATGGCGGCCCCATAGAGCATCCACTCCGAAAAGAGCGTCGGTCTGATGTGGCTGACGGGCACCCCGGACCAGTCAAACACACGCTCCGATAGCCAGTGTGCGAGTGCGGCCTGGCTTTGAGAGTCTCCCCGTGCCGACTTTTGTGACATGTTGACGATGATTCTGACGCCAGCCTCCTTTGCAGCCTGTGCAAATCGAACACTTGCATCCACGATCCCCGGTCGAATGGGATAGACGAAATATGCTCCATAGATTCCACGAAGTGCGTAACGTACCGATTCCATGTCGAGAAGGTCGCCAAAAACGACCTCTGCGCCCAATTTGCTGAGTCGTTCCGATCTTTCATCCTCCCGATGAGCAAGCGCTCGAACGGAGTGTCCCTTTTCAAGTAGCTGTTTAACCGTTTCACCACCGGTTGCGCCGGTCGCTCCCGTTACAAGAACTTTCTTATCTGAAGTCATTTGATTCTCCTTTTTCGGTTGCTGTTTCGCTCATGATTCTGTCTTCCTTCCTACACGCCTTAACCCTGTGCGGTCACGCGCGAAGGATGGGAGCTCCAAACGGGGCACCCGTGGCTCCGCCATCCACCATCAGCTCAACTGCATTGACGTACGAGGAATCGTCCGAGGCAAGGAAGAGCACGGCTTTGGCAAGTTCTTCCGGCTCGCCCCAACGGCCCAGCGGAATGACGGACGAGAAGAACTCCGCCAACTTGGCGGACTGATCTGCAGATATAGCGGCCCGCGGCCCGCGCTTCCAAATAGGAGTCTTGGTTGCGCCCGGTGCGACGACATTCACGCGAATGTTGCGCGGTGCAAGGTCGGCGGCAATGGAACGCGCCATCGAGACGAGACCACCCTTCGTGGCTGCATATGCGGCGACGCCGGGTTGGCCGATATAGTTGTGTACGGACCCATTAAAGATGATGCTGCCGTTGTCGTTCAGCAGAGGCGCCGCTGAATTTACCGTAAAGAAAGCGCCATTCAGGTTGGTGTGGATCACGTTCTCAAAAACGGCTTCGTCGGTAGAGCCGGTAGGAGTCCGGCCGGAGATGCCGGCATTGGCGAAGACAATGTCGAGCTTCCCGAAATCTTTGGCCAGGGCTGCGAATAGCCGTTTGCGGTCTTCCGCAACAGTAATGTCAGTGCGGTAGCCACGCGCGTTTGGTCCAAGTTCTGTAACTGCCTCATCCAGCGTCTTCTGATCGCGACCGGTAATGGCGACCTGTGCGCCCTCCGCGATGAAAAGCCGCGCTGTCGCAAGACCGATGCCGCTGTTACCGCCGGTAATGAGAGCCTTTTTCCCTGTGAGCTTCATAAAGCCTCCTTTTTGTACGACCAGCATCAAACATGATGACCGTCATACATGTGATATGATGACCATCATAGATGGAGGATGCAGAAAAAATATGCGCTATCGCGTCGAGGAGACCGCGGCAAAACATGAACGGATTGTGAAGGAGGCTTCCCGCCTGTTTCGTGAACAGGGATTTGAGAACGTAAGCGTGGCCGAAGTGATGAAGGCCGCCGGCCTGACGCACGGGGCCTTCTATGCCCATTTCGGATCGAAGGAAGAACTGCAGGCGGCGGCCGTTGCCTACGGCCAAAAAGTTTCGCTAGATCGCCTGCAGCACAGCAAAAGGAAGAAGAGCAAAGAATCATTTGCTGACCGCTACCTGAGCCGGTGGCACCGAGATAATCCAGGCGACGGCTGCACCATGGCCGCGCTGGCCCAGGAGGTGGCTCGCTCGACCCCTGAACTCAAAGCCGCGTTCGAGCAGGGACTTGAGGAAATTCTTCCCGCGATAGGTGGGGAACGGAAAGAAGCTATCTTTCAGGCAGCGGCGATGATCGGTGGGGTGGTACTGGCTCGTGCCGTGCGCGATCCGCGATTCTCTGACGAAATCCTTGAGAGCGTCCTACAAAAGCTCTGCTGATCATGCCCTCGCGAATCCGAGTGCTGCTCTTCTGATCTGGAAGCAAACCAAGTTCGTGGATGGTCGGCAAACGGTAGCTATCCAGAAACGCTAGTGCTGTATCGGACGCGCCCCATTCCAAGAAGGCAGGTAGGTTCGGGAGGTCGTGCGGGGCGGGTCCGATACAGCTGTTTGAAGGAAGCCGCCGGTGAGGAAGCGCTTATGCAAATTCAATGGTGTGGCCGTGGTGAGAAAGACTCGGGGAATCGGACATGGAGGTAACCGGAGCGCAGGCGGACTTGGTTCGATTGTAGTTTGCGAGCGAAAGCTCGAAGCCAGGAGCTTGGTGGAAGGCAACGAAAGCACACGAGGCCTGTAGGTGTTGGGAGACACCGAGCGAGCAAGATCGGAATGGGAGTTTCATGCCGCGACTCCGGCGAGCCAGGGCGGAGAACGAAGTTGGAGCTGGGCCGCAGTAAGTCTTTCGAGAACCACCATGGGTCCGCCACACTTAGGACAGCGCCAAAGAGGGCGCGGTTCCTTGGCAGCCGATGCTTGTTGTTCTAGCTGCGGGATCGCGCCGAGTAGTTGAAAGCAAAGCGGCAGGAGAATGGCGCGGCGGCGGTTGGCGAGGAAGCCGAAGTGGCGGATGCGAACGAAGCCTTTGGGGAGCAGGTGCAACAGGAAGCGGCGCAGAAACTCATCGAGCGCTAGGGTCATCAACTTGTGTTCATTGTTGTGAGTGGAATCGCGCCAGCGAAAAGTGACTTGGTCATCGGCCAAGGAGACGAGTCGGTGGTTGGAGATGGCGACGCGATGGGTGTAGTGGGCTAGATAACAGAGCGCATGCTCGGCACCTCCGAAGGGCCGTTTGGAGTAGACGTGCCAGTCGTTTCGGAACAGGGTTCTGATCCAGGCGGAGAAGGCTTTGGAGTGAGCGAGAAGTTTCAGGTTGCCATGGAAGCCCAGCTTACCGTGCCGGAAGTTGCGTTTCAGAGCGGCCACAAACTTCCCGCGAAAGACGCGACTGAGCACCTTGACGGGAAGGAAGAAAGGATAGCGTGGGTGGATCCAGTGGGTGCGATCCGGCGATAGTCCGCCGGCGGGCACGACACAATGCACGTGCGGGTGATGTTCGAGTTTTTGATTCCAGGTGTGGAGCACACTGAAGAAGCCGATCTCCGCGCCGAGATGTCTGGGATCGCGAGCGACTTCGAGGAGAGTTGCAGCACTGGTCTGCAGCAAGAGATGGTACAGGAGTTTCTTGTTCTGCAAGGCGAGCGGCGCCAGTTCATGAGGTAGGGTAAAGACAACATGGACGTAGCGCGTGGGGAGAAGCTCCTGACGACGCGCTTGGAGCCAACGAGCACGGGCGTTGGCTTGACACTTCGGGCAGTGCCGGTTGCGGCAGCTGTTGTAAGAGATGGCTGGACGGTAGCCACAGTCGATGCACTCATCGAGATGCCCGCCCAAGGCGGCGGTGCGACAGCGCGCGATGGCTCGCAGCACCGTGAGGTGTTGCCAGGTGATCCACCGGCGACTGCGTTCGATGAAGGCGCGTCCCGCGACGCGGACCAGATCGGCCACCTCAAGTGGCGGCCGGTTCATCTATGGGTTCTGCGATGACTTATCTTTCAACTTGAGCGAGTCCAGCGGACTCGCGGTGGCGTGGAGATGCCGTCGCGAGAGATGGAGATAGATCGTGGTTTCTTTCAGATCGTGATGTCCCAGGAGCAGTTGAATGGTGCGCAGATCAGCGCCGTTTTCGAGCAAGTGGGTAGCGAAACAATGGCGCAGCGTGTGGGGATGAACCCGGTTCTGAAGTCCCGCCCGTTGGGCAGCCCGTTGGCACGCATACCACACCGCTCGGGGAGTGATGGGACGGTTGGAGGTGTGCCGGGACCCGCCCGGGAATAGCCATTCCGCGGGTTTGCGCTTCAGGCTACGCCAGTAGTCGCGCAAGGCTTCGAGCAGCCTAGGACTGAGCATGACATCGCGGTCCTGACGACCTTTGCCACTGCGGATATGGATAACCATCCGCTGGCTGTCGATATCGGAAATTTGCAAGCGAGCCAACTCTGCGCGCCGTACCCCAGTGCCATAGAGCGTCATCAATACCATGCGATGAAACCGAGTCTGGGACGAGTCGATGAGGCGGGCCACTTCTTCCGGGCTCAGGATGCTGGGCAGGGGCCGCGTCTTCTTCGGATAGGGTGTGTCGGCCACGCCCCAAGCTTTCTTGATCGTCTGCGTGTAGAAGAACCGCAGAGCCGCGAGCCGTTGCGTCACAGTGGATGCGGCTAGCTTCCTCTCGCGGAACAGATACGCTTGGTACTCGCGGATGTGCTCCGGAGTGAGCTGATCCGGAGGCCGGTGAAAGTGACGCGCAAAATCCTCAATCGTCTGGATGTAGCAGTCGATGGTAGTCTGAGCGTAATTACGACGCTCGAGTTCTTCGAGCATCATTTTGCGAAGGTGGGTCATAGGTGATCTCCTTATGACCCAACCTTATCCACTCACTGCACACCGCTGATACCGAGCACGCGAAAGCGTCTGCCGCTAAGGCTTCGTTCAAACGGGTTTCTGGGACAATTAATGAATGATCTCCTCTAAGCCGACTTCTGGCCCGTGTCACGTAACAATTCGAGCTGAGGAAAAATCAGAGCGCCGATGCTCAAATGGTGGCTTTGAGGTGCGGGCCTGTTTCTGCCTGAAATCGTGATTGGCGTGTCCATATCGAAATATTCCTATTTACTTCCGGGTTCGATTGGAAACATGCATTCGATCCGCAATTCTTGCGCGGTAATGGATTGAGGTGTCCCAACCGTCGTGATAAGCGAAAAATATGAAAAACGCCCGCTGCCTTTTACGAAAGTGATAGGCAGTACCGGACTATGAGTCCGTGGAATCGCGCTTAGACTCTTCACGCCTGGATACTTTTCGAGCTTCTTTAGTAGTTCCACTGTCTTTTGATCCACAATATGGCCAACGGATTCGCGATGAACCCGCTGTAGAAGTCCAGCCGCAACTATCTCCCAATTTTCGACGAAGGGCCGCATCCCTGCGGGATCAAACATGAGATCGAGCAGGTTGCGCGGGCGTGGGCGCGCCTCCAGATCAATAAAGGAGCCGAAGAGGCGTGGCGCCGCTTCATTCGTTCTGATCACATTCCAGTGGCGGTCCAACACGAGTGCGGGATGCGGCTCCTGTTGGATCAGCATTCGATCGATCGCTTTGGTAACCGCAGCCATCTCAGGAACGTCCCAAGAGGATTCTTCGTAGATGAGTGCGTAGCCGGAAGCGAGCAGCAGGACATTCCGCTCGCGCAGCGGAATGTCCAACTTCACTGAAACGATCGACAGCAAGTCTCTGCTCGGCACGCTACGGCCGCTCTCCACAAAGCTGAGGTGCCGTTGCGAGATGCCGGTATCAAGAGATAGATCGAGTTGGCTCTTGCCCCGCTCGTGCCTCCAATAGCGAAGCAGATCGCCAAGTTCATGTTCTCTGACGTGTTCCTGCGTTTGCATTTTGCCTCAGAACTGGACGGGGCCGACGGCGCCGAACCAGTTTCGGACCTTCGTCGGGTCATCCCCATCCATGTAGAAGAAGTGTGTCATTACCGGCTTCACTACCGGCTTGGTCTTATCATCCGGCGTCATCGTAACCGTACCGCGGAATACCTTCAGCGAACCACCGTCCCAGAATTCGACAATATCGTGCAGGGCGGTAAAGCCGGTATCGATGAAGGCCCGTAGATTCTCCCGAATTTGCTCGCGTCCATTCCAATCCGCGATGCCAAGATTGCAAGTCGCGTCCTCGGCAAAGCAGTCGAAACCTTTGCCGAACGTTTTGTCATCAATTTCCTTCCAGAAAGCGAGCAACCACTCCGGCGGCTCCGTTTTCGTCATGGTTCGAGTTGTCACTTCCTTCTCTTCGTGTATAAGGGTCGTCATTTTTTGCTTCTCCTCATATCAGGCGTCTGGCGCCTTCAACACCCCCAATATGAACGCGATTGGACACGGCCGCAATTACGTCTGAAGTAATAAAACATGGGCAGACGGAAGTACCGTGCAATCGGAAATCGTCTGCGCGTCTTGACGCTGCAGTATCGATCCCGGTGAAGTCCCAGAAGACGACTTCTCGGTACCATCCCGCATGTCCCAATTTGGATTACTTCAGGCTAGCGACAAACCGCCCAGAATCGTCGCGTCCTCTCCAACGTCTATACAGGCGGGACGATTAGATGTCCTGCGCGTTCTGCAACATGTTCTGAGTTGTCAAGATAGCCCTTGCCCCGTCGAGGGGAATGCTACGACCGCTTTCTTTTTGTTCATCTGGCATTTTCTCCTTTCACATCTTGATTTCGGATTAAGCCCCAGTTGTTGTAGGGCGTTTTGGGGGGACTAATCCTTAGCCCGTATGCGCTGGATAGTGAACGGAAGCAGCCTTGGGAACATCCAGGCGCTGCGCGCTGTGAAGGTTCGAGGACGAGAATATCTGCGGATCATCTACGGGCCGGAATACACGTTCCCAGAACGCTTGGAGAGGCTTAAGAGCCGAGGTCTTGGCACCAAACGATTCCTACACTTCCCTCTAACTATCGAGGCTCTTCTGTCGAGGCAAGGGAAAAGCCTTTACGGGGACGGCCAGTCGAAACAATGACTGTTCCTGTTAAGACAACGGCGACCGCTAATCCGGCCCCAAATTCTGTGGTGATGTACTTTGCCCAACCGACAGGAGCCGTCAGTGGATCAAATACGCCCTGAACAAAAGTGTTGTGTGTGGCGTGCAAAAGAACACTGGGCCATATGCTGCCCGAGAGAAGTCTAAAGTAGCCCATGATGTAGGCCAGCGCGACCACCATTACCGTGAAGCAAGCGAGGGCAAAAACGGCGTTCGTGCCGGCGTTAAAGTCGGTCCAAAGGACTTCCGGATAGTGCCACACCGCCCAAATTGATCCTGAGATCAGACAGGCGCCGTGGAAGCCGAACTGCTGCTGAAGCCTGGGAAACAGGAACCCGCGCCATCCAAGTTCCTCGCCAAGCGCCCATACAGCTTCGCCGATAACCGAGACGGTAAACAACAGCGGCAGAGCCACGCCAAACGTCCCTAGGGCGGGCCAGCGTCCCAATCCATAAGAATCTGCCATTGCGGCTTCGAAGCTGTTGAGGGAGAATGCGCCGCGAATGACCAGCCAGGTGAGCAGGTAAACCGGCGTGGCATAGATCAGCGGCAGGCAATACGCGAGCCTGAGAAAGCGGCGTGCCGGCCAATCCCAGCCCAATGTTCCAAGTGGGATGCGGAGCAGCAGGCAGGTGCAGAGCGCAGCGAAACCAGGACACCACGTGGTGAACTGGCTGAGTGCTTCGGATTCGTGATGGCTGTGAACCGCAAGGGCATATGTGCACCCGCTAAAGACACAAAGAAAAAACAGGAAGATCGATAACGGTCGCTGTTGCGGGATTCTCGTAAACGCTCTCCTCACAACCCGGCCTTTTTCAGGTACTTCGGGGGCAGCGTCACCCCTGGTCGCTCATCATCAAAGATGAGGCTGGCGATCCAGAAGCGTCCGTGAGCATGCACAATCTGGAACGAATCGATGCCTCGCGAGGATGGCTTGGCGTCGTCCTTCGCATCCCGGCTTTCCTTCGTACTCCAGACTTCGACAAGATTGCCAAACGCCTCGACTCGCTTCACGATGCTGCACTCGAAGAAACCGTGCGTCTTGAAGTAGGGATCGTTTTGCTGCATGAACATGTCGGGAGTCAGGAAAACGGCATCACCCTTGCCTGCCGGTGCATCCTTTGTGGCCGCTGACTCGGGATCAATCCAGGCAAGCCGACCGTCGGGCACAAACAGCGCACGGAAGCGGTCCCAGTCGCGCTGTCCAGCGGGGCCGGAGACCACGTCATAGAGCGCAGCTACCAGGTGGTCCACAGTGTCCACGTCGCCGGGGTTCTTTGCCGCAGGCCAGTCTGGATGCCCTGCGAGGGTCCCGACGAGCGGAGGCGGCGCAGATGCGGCAGGAGTAGACTGCTGTGCGCTTGCATTGAGCGTCAGTCCTATAAGAAAACAACACAATATAAGATTGCAGCTACGAATCATGAGATCATCTCCTTGGTTTATTAAGTCAACCGGTGCGCTATGCGATGAGAACCGGGCCAGACGACGCGCGGCGCTCCTACTTAGACCAGGGCGGAACCACGCCGTTGGTGCGCGCGTACGCGATCGACTGCCCCAAATGCTCGTGTTGATCTAAGAGAATCAGCATCAGCGCGCCCTGCTTCGTCATGTCTCTTCCGAACAGTTTCACTGGCGCCTGCAGGTCATTGTCGGAAAGCCCCGTAATCGCTTTTTGCAGATCGGCGTAAGAAGCCTTCAGAGCTTCCTGCATTTTCTCCGGATCGGTGATGGGCGCCGGCGGTGCCCCTGGGTTCGGTGTGCCCGAGAGCACACCGGCGAGCAGGCCATTCTCCTTAACGATCAGGTTGAACACGTCGGCGACGGAGCGAACGCCCTGGCCGGGCTTCCAGTCGTACTTGCCTGCCATCACGCGCGCGAGGCCGGTGAATTTCTTGGAAAGCGTTCCGGCATCGTCTCCGAAGGCAGTCTGGATTTTTGTCGGCTGCGCCTGCGCCAACGGCATCATCAGAGCGACCGCGAGTACATACGCTCCGTACTGCGTCAAAATCTTCTTCATGAGAAACTCCTTTGGCTCAACCTGAATGGTCCTGCTCGTTGAACCTATGTCGCGAAGAATCAATATTTGCAGGAAAAGTGACATGCGGTGTCCGCGATGAGGCAAGCGGCAGGAATTAGCCGTCAAAAGGCATCTGGCGCTCTCGACGCCTCTGTCCTCAGTGATGTCTGCTTCGACGCTACAGCTATAATCCGTGCCGGAGGGTCGACAGCCATTGCTACAAGCCACGCCAGACAGGGGACGGAAGAAATGGATTTTGATCCTGTGTGGGTGGACGATTGTGGGGCTGTTGTTTGCCGCGCAACAGATCGTGGTGGAAAAGGTGCAGGGTTCGCAGGTTCACTGGGTGATCGAGGGTGCGCTCGAACTTCTCTGGTGGTACGTGTGGGCGGCGTACACGCCGCTTGTGATTGGTCTAGCCAATCGGTTTCCCTTGATGGGGCCGAGGTTTATGCCCCATATAGCGATCCACACAATCACGTCGCTCACGATGGCTCCCCTGGCATCTGTCACCCAATACTTTCTGAGCCTTGGACTTCTCCGGTTTGCTTTTCACATCACTGGTCCTGACGTGCACCGCTTCCTCTCGTCGTTCGGAGTCGGTGTTCTTTTCATGAGCTTTACCGGCATACTCACATACTGGTTAGTGGTGGGCTTGTACCAGTCGATGCACTTTTACCAAGTTGCTATGGAGCGCCAGACGATAGCGGCGCAACTGGAGACGCAGCTCTCCCATGCCGAACTTGAGAACCTTAAGAGCCAGCTGCATCCGCACTTTTTGTTCAACAGTCTTCACACCATTGGAATCCTGATGCAGGAAGACGTCGATGCTGCGAGCCACCTGCTGGTCTGCCTCGGCGACTTGCTACGCATGGCCCTCGAACGGCGGGAGAACGAGATCACCTTGCAGAGCGAGCTCGAGTTCGTCGGCAAGTATCTGGAGATCGAACTGACACGCTTTCATGATCGCTTGAAAGTTCACATGGACGTGCCACCAGACCTTCTCGAAGTCTATGTACCGAGTCTCGCGCTTCAGCCGCTGGTTGAGAATGCCGTCAAGCACGGCTTCAGCGTGGATTCTGCCGCAGGCCGGCTAGACATCACTGCCAAACTCCACAACGGCAGAGTTCGGCTCTGCGTCCGCGATGATGGCCCCGGTCCGGCGCCGGGATCGCGCCTGCGATTCGGCGTCGGACTCACCAATGTCCAGTCACGCTTGAAACAGCTCTATGGGGACGAGTCGTCGCTGGAACTTACTGGGGGCGACGGTCGAGGCTGTGAGGCCATCATCACCATTCCACTGAGGAGTTCCCATTGAAGACGCGAGTCCTCATCGTCGATGACGAACCGATCGCCCGGCGCGGTATCCGGCGCTATCTGGCCGAACACGACGGCATTGAAGTTGTAGGCGAGGCGGCGAACGGAATAAGGGCGGTGGAGCAGATCAATGAACTTCATCCCGACATCGTTTTTCTCGATGTGCAGATGCCTGATCTGGATGGTTTTGGAGTCATCGAGAATGTGGAGCCCGTGAACGGCCCCGCTCCCGTTTATATCTTCGTCACGGCCCACGATGCGCACGCCATTCGTGCATTTGAAGTGCACGCTGTTGACTATCTCTTGAAACCGTATGATAAGGAGCGATTTGCCAAGGCCCTGGTTCACGCACTCCAGGTCCTCGAACAGCGCGGGAAAGCAAATCGAGGTCTCGAACCACTGCTCCAATCCCTCCGAAGTCTCCGCCCGTTGGAACGGTTTGTGGTGAAGGACAAGAAGCGGATTTTCTTTGTCCCCGTTTCCAACGTCCTGTGGATCGAAGCCACGGGAAACTACGTCTGCATACACACCGCCAGCGACAGTCACCTGTTGCGGGAAACCATGGCACACCTGGAAGAGAAGCTGGCGCCACACCACTTCATCCGTGTGCGGAAATCGGCCATCGTGAACGGTGCCTGCATTAGCGAGATTCGTCCGATGTTCGATGGGGCTTACGACATCGTACTGGCAGAGGGAACGGTGGTCACGTCGAGCCGCAGATACGCTCACAAGTTACGGGTGCTGCTGGAATCCTAGTCTTGGCAACTGGGATGGAAATTGGCGCGTCGGCGATCAGGATTGTGTGAGAACGGCCATGAAGAACCACTTAGGTAACGACAAACGCGCTTCTCATCACCAACTACGAGATCGGGAGATGGGGTTTCGAAGCACGCTCACAATTCCAGGCATTCTCGAACGGTGGCCTTGACCGAGGGAGGGGGGATGTCAAACTGTTGCTGGCGGAATTGAGAGAAAGCGCTTCGGCGCGGTTTTCTGTTCCGTGAGCGTTCGCCGTACAATAAACGTACAATGGAAGCGGGATTGTGGGGCATTTGGGCCTTTGGGCCGGATGCAGAATCAGTAAGTTACGTTTTATCAATGTGATGGAGCAGTTCAAATCCCCCCCTTCCGCACCAGAAACTACTTTAGATCAATAATTTAGAAGCGTATTTTTGGTTTCGTACAATAATCGTACAACGTTTCCACCCTCCGCAGTTTTCGTCTGGACGATTCCCTGACCTAGCTACAGGTTCGAGGGCCGCTTTGCCCCGGCGCGATGTTCTGAATTCGTTCTAGATCACGGGTAGTGGTACAGGTTGAATTTAGGTAGTGGATCAGTTGGCCCACTACCTGAATTTATGGACGCTTGACTTATGATGAGAGAATTGCGTGTATGGACGCGTGGCTGCAAACTAGAGGAGCCGCCAAAGGTGAGTCTTTGGGTTTCCGCCTTGTCGGCAGTCCTCAGCAGGCAACTCCGATGACCCAGAACAATGCCCGTGAAGCGATGCACGGAGCGAAGCGTGACTATCCTGAATACGCATGGGAGATGGAATCAGGATTTAAGAGTGACGAGTTTGTAGTACACGGACAGAAAAAACATAAAAAATAGAAAAGCCCCGATGCCAGTCGGAGCTTCGTAGGTCTGCGTTAGTACACTCGGATCATGCCATAGGAGTGTGCCCGATGCGAGAAATAAAGGCTGTAAGCCTCTTGTCCCCCGAGCTACAGTCGATGGGTCGATGAGCGACAACGACTTTGAGGGTTTTGCGAGCACGACGGTGAACGCGCCTGAGACATTGTCTCGGAGCCTCTTTTGTTCCGTCTGCTTGGGACGTCGCTATCCGCGACCTGGGACATTTCGAACTTGACAATACTTGGATTCGGTCTAGTGTGTTAGATAGAGCGAATTACGTCTTCTCCTCTTTCAGATCCCCTGAACTAAGGCAGTCCATCTGAAGTTCCCTCCTCTTAGCCAACGACAACCCAAGGAAGGTTGACATGTTTGCTCGTCACGTTTCCATCCACCTGAAGCCCAATACCCGTGCGGAGTTTACCCAGACAATCGAGAACGAGATTCTCCCTGTCCTTCGGAAACAGCACGGCTTCCAGGACGAAATCGTATTTGTCGCCCCCGGATCCGGAACGGAAGGGGTCGCCATCAGTCTTTGGGACAAGAAAGAGGACGCGGAGTCCTATCAGCGCGGAAGCTATCCAGAAGTGCTGAAGGCCCTGGCGAAAGTGGTCGACGGTACTCCTGAAGTGCGAAACTTTGAGGTTGCTAACTCGACCTTGCAAAAGAGGCCTGCTCTCGTAGCAGCCTGAGGCAAGGAGCAAGCTTTCGCGTTCGGTGGGGGCGGTCCGATTCCCGCCCCCCTTACGAAAGAGACAAGAAGAGTCGAGGTTTAAATCTTTCTGGTGACGCCCGCTTCTCAAAGGTAACCCTGCTTTCCGAAACGCCCGCCTCCAGAAGGCTTGGAGGTGTTCTGTGCCCCAGCAAACACCGATTTCCTTTCCAATGGGCACGAAAAACGTGCTCATCATCGATGGTAACGAAGCGATGCAGCAGTTGCGCGCCCGTGTGCTGAGAAGCCGTGGAGTTCACGTGCACACGGCCAAGAGCGTCACGGACGCGGCGTTGCTCTGGGTGCCTGATTTTTTCGACTTGGTACTGCTGGACGTGCGCCAGAGATCCAAAGAAGCGGTGGAGTTCTGGAGAACGATTCGGCGACAGCATCCAAGGCAGCGGATCAGTTTCCTGGTCGGACCGCCAACGTACCTGTCTCCCACCTGCGCCGACGAAGTCATCGCACGCGACGAGGTTCCTGAAGACTGGGTGCAGAGGCCAGGAATCCGGCATGTCGCATGACGCCTTACAGACCGATAGCAGCCAGATGGAGACAATGAATCAAGGAGAAAAGTCCATGAAACCGGAGCTCTTGACCAATCGAGACGCAGCTAGCACGACTCCTGATGAGGAGAACGTGCGCGCTCGCGCCTACGAGCTGTATGAGGTGCACGGCAGAATAGATGGCCACGCGGAAGAAGACTGGCTTCAGGCAGAAAGTGAGGTAGCAGGAAGCAACGAACGAAACGCCGGCCAAGCCTCAACCTCAAAGATCACTGTGAAAATCGTTGGTGAAGCCTGACAGGTTGGACGATCACGCAGTGGAGAACCATGCTCAAACCACCGGAGGTAAGCCGTGACTAACATCTACGTCGGTAACTTAGATTTCGCCACTCATGAAGACCAGCTTCAGACATTATTCGCGGCGTACGGAGCCGTTGAAACAGTTACGGCCGTCACGGATCGCGACACAGGTCAACCGCGGGGATTTGCGTTCGTCGAGATGACTAATGCGGCGGAGGCGCGAGATGCCATTCGGACCCTGAACGGTTCGGTTCACGGCGGGCGGGCGCTGATTGTTAATGAAGCTCGCCCCAAGCTCTACCGCACTGGCGAACACGAGTCGCTTCCTAGTAGGGATCACCGGCGCCATCGTATCTAATGGTTGAGGAGACGATGTTGTTGGCTGTTCCTGCGCAAGCATTCTCGAGATTTCGACACACTTTCAGACCGGCCTGCCAAGCGAAACCGAGGGGAACTATGACTAAAGGCAGCTCTAAATCTCTGGACAGCGGAGCGTGGAGGGATTTGTACAAGGCTGCGCTCTTTGAGGTTGATAACGCCAGACTCCCGGAGCGCATTGCGCGAGCAGAGGAAGCACTTGTGGTAAGAGCACGGGAGCTGTTTCGCATAGCTGGAAACAACATCGAAGAGGAACAAGCTCTAGATGAGACGATGTATGCCTTGCATGCCCTACGGAACACTCGCAAACTAGCCATCGCATAACGCATCGCAGCGAGGCTGCCTAGGTCAACTCACAGGTGGTGCGCGATCCATTTCCTGGGCTCTCGCAGGGGGCAGGTTTCGCCTGCGGCGTTATTCGTGCGCATCGTCAAGAAATAACCTGAGCTTGCCGGAGCGTGAAGGCTGGCGCAATTTGCGCAGGGCCTTGGCTTCGATCTGGCGAATGCGCTCGCGGGTGACGGCGAACGCCCGTCCAACCTCCTCCAGCGTGTGCTCCGAATCGTCCTCCAGACCAAAGCGCATCTTCATGATCTTCTCCTCGCGCGGAGTCAGAGTGTGCAGCACCCGGCCGGTCTGTTCCTTCAGGTTCACGTTGATGGCAGCCTCGTCCGGCGCGAGCGCAGCGCTGTCTTTGATGAAGTCGCCGAGATGAGAATCCCCCTCCTCGCCAATCGGCGTCTCCAGCGAGATCGGTTCCTGCATGATCTTGCGCACTTTGCGTAGCTTGGCCACGGGAATGTCCATGCGTTTGGCAATCTCTAACGAGGTAGGTTCGCGGCCCAACTCCTGGACCAGTTGCCGCGAGACGCGAATCAGCTTGTTGACGATCTCGATCATGTGCACTGGGAGTCGGATGGTGCGCGCCTGATCGGCAATGCCTCGCGTGACTGCCTGGCGGATCCACCACGTCGCATAGGTGGAAAACTTGTAGCCGCGGCGATAGTCGAACTTGTCCACCGCCTTCATCAGGCCAACGTTCCCCTCCTGAATCAGATCGAGGAACTGCAGTCCGCGGTTGCCATACTTTTTGGCGATGGAAACCACGAGGCGGAGGTTGGCTTCGATGAGTTCGTGTTTGGCCTGTTCCGCGTCCATCTCGCCCCGGATGATTTCGCGCTGCGTGTGCCGCAACTCGTGGAAGCTCACGTCGGCATCGCTCTCCAGCCTTTTCAGGTCGGCGCGATGCTGTCGCTGTGTCTTGCGATAGTCCTTCTTGAGTTCTTCGCTGTGCGTGCTCTCAATCTTCTTTTCCAGGCTGCTGACCTGGCGGTCGAGCGAGCGCATAATGTCTGCAGTTTTACCCACCTGATCGATCAGGCGTTTGCGCTCGCAATGCGTAAGACCGAGGTTGCGGATGATAAGCGAAATCCGAACAATCTCGCGGCCCAGCCTGCGCCGGCAGCGACCGTATTGGTGGGCTTTCTTTTGTGCCGGGATGGTCGCTAGCCGTTCAGCCAGTTGGCCTGCTCGTTTGTAACGCTTTTGCAGCTCGTCGATGCGGCGCGTAAGGTCCTTGACGCGGTTCTGCAGAATGTCTTCGGTAACCTCTTCCTCGTCGAAAACAACAATGTCCCTGATCAAGCGTGCGCCGCGCCTCAAATCTTTGCCAGTGGTAAGGACCTGTCGGATCACAATAGGCGAGCGAGAAAGCGCCTTCAGAACTTGCAGCTGTCCGCGCTCGATGCGCTTGGCAATGTCCACTTCGCCTTCGCGGGTGAGCAGTGGTATCGCACCCATCGCGCGTAGGTAGATGCGCACCACATCGTTGGTCTTTTCAAGCGCGTCTGGCGTCAGGTCGAGCTGGACTTCGTCGCCGGCCTCACCTTCGCTTTCCAACCTCTTTTCGAGGGCGGAAGGCAGCTTGGGCTGACCTACGAGCACGTCAATGCCCTGCGTGCCGATTCTGGCGAACAGGTCGTCCAGATCGTCCGGGGAATGGACGTCCTGCGGAATCAGGGCATTCACTTCGCGGAAGGTGAGAGAGCCCTTTTCCTTTCCTGAATCAATGAGTTTCGCAATGTCGCCAAGAGCCAAGCCGAATCCTCTTCAGCGCTGTCCTGCATAGGCAAAGGGTGCTCGTATTGGTCTGCAGCGGCAAACACGGCTGAAAGCGCGGGAAATCCAAGACTGGAGGGATGCTACCACGGGGTTCCAGTAACCTCCAAACTGGGACACATTCTGGGATACCGTATCGTGTCGGCTGGTCTGGCCGATTCCGATTAACACATCGCTGGGGCCCGAGCCGACGTGCGATCGCATGAGAAGCGACTAGGTCCAAGACTTGGCAGTATCGACTCCGGCAAGACCGGACCTGTTGGCGTTCACGACCTGTACTTCGGTTCGAAGTACAGGTCGTGAAGCGCCCGTGCGAGGTGCTTCGGCGCTTCCAGTTTGCCCTCCACCAAAGCCTCGTAGATGACCATGTTGGCCGTGACATCGGTGAGTTCGCTTCGCTGCCACGCCTGTACCTGCTTTCGCGTGGGCTCGAATTTGCGCTGTATCCGATCGACGCCCACCGCGATGCAGCCGATGAGCGAGAACGCCTTCGAGTGTTTCGCGAGCACTGGCGTAAACACGCCTGGGACAATGCGAAAAAGCACTATCGAGCGCTTACACTACGGCCGTTCCCGCCCTTGCCCGCCGTTGGTTTCAGTTCTTCAAGTTCCCGCGTCGCGGGAATCTTCGGGTTGAACTCCTGGCTCCTGCTCTTCAGACTCCGTGTTCAAGAGTTCGCGGACCTTCAGTACGAGCTCGCCAGGGCGGAAGGGTTTCTCCAGGAAATCCGCTGCAGGCTCCCCAAGCTTGTTCACCGAATCGTCAGGATATCCGGAGATCAGTAGAAACTTCGTCTCGGGGCGCAGCGCAACGGCTTTTTCTTTTAATTGTAGACCCGTTACGCGCGGCATCATCAGGTCAGTCACAATGAGGCCGATCGGCCCAGCATAATGTTCGCAGATCGAGAAGGCTTCCTGACCGTCTTTGGCTTCCAGCACCTTGTAGCCATTTTGCTCGAGAGTCATGCGTATCAGCCTGCGCAATGCTGAGTCATCTTCGGCCACAAGGATGGTTTGGATTCCGGGCTGCACCAACTCCGAACCATTCCGGGTACCGCCGTGGTCCGACGCGGCCAGCGCGGGAAGGTAAACACGAAAAGTTGAACCTTTGCCCAGCACGCTCGCTACCGTAACGTGTCCTCCACTCTGCTTGACGATGCCGTAAGTCGTGGACAAACCTAACCCTGTGCCTTTACCTTGCGCCTTGGTGGTGAAGAAAGGCTCAAAGATGCGAGAGGCGGTATCAGCATCCATGCCCTGTCCGATATCGCTGACGGACAGCATGATGTATTTACCCGGCTGCACTTCAAGATTGCGACTGGCGAACTCCTCGTCGAGTTCTACCTCGGAGGTCTCGATCGTCACCTTTCCACCCTGTGGCATTGCATCACGGGCATTGACTACCAGATTAATCAGGATCTGCTGAATCTGTGCAGGGTCGCCTTTCACCTTGCCCAAATCCGGTTGCAAGACAGGAATGACGTCGATGTTGGCTGGGATGAGGCGACGCAAAAGCTTATGCGTCTCCCAAATGGCAGCATTGAGATCCAGTACACTGGGTTCGATCACCTGCTTCCGGCTGAAAGCGAGCAATTGCCGGGTCAATGACGCTGCCTTCTGGGTCGCGTTCTTGATTTCGGCGAGTTCGCGACGTAGCGACTCGTTTTCTCCCACTTTTGTTTCGAGATGATCGCTGTATCCAAGAATAATGCTCAAATAGTTGTTGAACTCGTGTGCGATTCCTCCTGCCAGTTGTCCTAGGGCTTCCATCTTCTGTGCTTGGCGCAAATCATCTTCAGCCCGCTTACGAACACTGATGTCGCGGAGGATCACGGTGTAGAGCTTCTCGTTCGTAGTGGTCGTTTGCGAAATGGTCGCTTCAATCGGGAATTCCTCCCCGTTGGATCGAACTCCCCACAGTGTGCCTGGTGAGTACATCGACCGGCCGGAAACTCCCGTACGCCCGAACTCCTGGATATGTTGCCGGTGAGCTTCGCGGAATCTTGCTGGGATGTAGCTATCGAGGGGCCGGCCGACCGCGTCCGACGCCTGACAACGGAAAATTTCTTCTGCAGCGTGGTTGAACACCACAATCCGCTGATTGTCATCAACCGTAAGTATGGCATCCATGGCAGAACCGATTATGTTCTGTAAGCGCTCTTGGCTGTCCTGAAGCGCCCGCTCGGTGCGCTTGTGCTCCGAGACGTCCACCATGGTGCCCTCGAGCATGGTCACTTCCCCTTTCGTATCGCGGGCGGCGAACACATTCTCCAGCACCCAGACCGGTGTCCCATCCCTCTTGCGCAAACGGCACTCGAAATTGACCAGACCTTTTTGCTCTCTCAGTTTTCCCAGGAAACTTGCACGATCATTGGGGGAGAAGTAAAAGTCCGAAGGGTCGCACTGCAATACCTCCTCCCGCGAGTTATACCCCAAGATTCGTACGAGGGTCATGTTGCAATCCAGTAGGTGGCCATCCGGCTCACACCGGTAGAAGCCAGCCACGTTGTGGTCAGACAGCAGTGCATTTCGATTCATTTGCGCACTTGTCGAAGCTCTCGGGGCTGCACGGCGTGCCGCCAACTGGGCCGCCACAAGGTTCGCAAGTGCGAGTAGTGCATTCTTGTGCCCGTCTGGCAATGCCCGGGGCACGGTATCCATCACGCAGAGTGTGCCCAGCCCATATCCCTCTCGCGTGAGCACAGGGGCGCCGGCATAAAAGCGAATTCCGCCATGCGCCACCAGGGGGTTAGTGAGAAACCGTCCGTCCTTGGTCGTGTCTTCGATCAGGAGGAGGCTGCGCTCCCGCAGAGTCTGAGAACAGAATGACTGGTCGCGAGGAATCTCGGCCGTGTCCCAGCCCACCGCTGACTTGAACCATTGCCGGGTTGCGTCAATGAATCCGATTAAACTAATGGGCGTACCGCAGAGGTAGGCTGCAAGGTTGGTGATCTGGTCAAATACATCTTCTCTCGGTGTGTCGAGGATCTGGCAATCAAATAAC
The DNA here is from genome assembly GCA_963773675.1 of uncultured Acidobacteriaceae bacterium. Taxonomy (GTDB): domain Bacteria; phylum Acidobacteriota; class Terriglobia; order Terriglobales; family Acidobacteriaceae; genus Sulfotelmatobacter. The sequence continues at coordinate 343,383 of CAVZCG010000001.1, read as the reverse complement.
GCTTTCAACCGCGACACTTCATCCTCTGCTAACTGCGACTGCATGCCGTACTCCCCACATCTTCGACGACAACCCACATTGAGCGCAGTCTACTTCGGCGCGAGTAGCTCACAAGTGACTAGCTGGATTCGCGGAATCTAAGTGTGTCACAAGTCACTCCACTGTTGAAAATTGCAACATCAAGAGAGGGATGTAGTGAGCCGATTCTTCCGAAGTAAGATAAGAGATGTAAATGAATCGCCTTGTTCGGTTTTCGGAAAAGCATTCACATTCTGCACGCAATCTCCGCATCCGGCATGTAAGCTGACGTCATGCACGGTCGCGAAAAGCAGGATCAGGACGGCGACGTCCGCCGACATCCGCGATTTAGTTTCGATGGACCACTTATTCTTACCACCGAGGATGCAACTGTCGTGGTTGGCCGCGCTCTTGATATCAGTGTAGCGGGGCTTGCGGGATTGTTTGTAAGCGGTTCTTGGACGGCGCACACATTGGTGAGTTTGGAATTTCCTATCCCAGTGGACAGTGTTTCGCTGAAGCTCAGGGCATTTCTTCGCAGCCGCTCAGGTAATCGCTGCGGATTCGAATTCGACGCCGTGACTGCAGCTGAGAATGGCCTAATTCGAAGAGCCTGCGAGACTTTGGACTTGTTGGAATAACAGTTTGTGGGTGCTTTTGGGAGACGGGACGGTCTTCTCGACTTTTTCGTACACAATTAAAGAGCGAGCTCGCACAGTTCGCGAAGTTTAAGGTTGAGCTGGATTGTTCTCTAACTGATCACTCGGAATCCGCAACGCGCCATAGACGCGCTGCTCAAAAAGAAGCCGTCGCCCTCGCGCTAGCCCCGCCCCTTGATCAAACACACAAAGAGATACCATCACCATAAGCTTCTTGCTCTTATTGTGTCCGTTAGAAGAAGCACGGCTTTGCGACCTGTGGCAATCTTTGTCACACTGTCACGCGATGGAAAGGAGAATTTCCTATGACTCTCTACGACATCACTTGCATTAAAAGTAAAGGCAGCAGAAATGTCCCGGATGGAAGATGGTACCGGCAACAGAAGTAATGGACGACGGTGTTCACCATCAAGTTCACCGTAAGGCACCCTGTACGGCAATGGTCACGCTAGACGGTAAATGGCGAGTGGAGATGCGATGTGTGCGGCTGCTCTGGCAGAGGTTCTAAGGTCAGGATGGGGCAAGGCTGGTACTGATCGCGATCAGGAAAGCACAGCCTAGCCTTGCCAAACATGTTTACCACAGGCGCACCGTACAGTGTCGGTAGGCCGCTGCTTGGTCAGTTGCCGCTTGCAAATCGGGCACGGTTTTGTCATCAAGTACGTCATAAGTCTTGGCTCCTAGCTCGGGCCGCAAGCCGTAGATGCAATCATCGAGGAAGCACGTTACACACCAAAGTCTTGCCTCTCTTCGAATCCGAGGCTTCGCCCGTGTCAGTCTTCCTAGGTTCGCCCGCTTTCATATTTTCTAGGCGCTTTGGCTCGCGGCTCAGGGTGTTTTGGCTCAGGGCTTCCTGGAGAGGATTCGTACCGCTATGAAGTCCGGCGAGCAACCGATTAGGCCGTCTGTTCCACCCATCCACATAGTGCAACGTCGTCCGAAAGCGTTTCATCAGGAAGGTTCGCCAAAGCTGAGAGGTCGCGAGGGGACGGAGAACTTGAAACACGAGGAGCGCCTCATCAGGGCGCGACGGCACAGTGCCGCGATGGGAGCTTCAGTTTCAGCCAGAGCCGCAAAGGGACATGGCCACATCACAGCGACGTTGCCAAATGGCTTTGAATCAAAAAAAGGGCGTGCGTCTCCGCACACCCTTCCCCCTCGGAATTGACTCAACGGCCCTGCGAGGCGGCGAAATGGGGGAAGGCCCGACCTGGCAGACGGGAGAGTTTCACGAGAGACCGTGGTCACTTCTTACAACAATCCTGTGTTGGTGGAGCACTTGAAGCTTCGCTGTCCGTAATTCGTAACAGAGGGTTGGTACTGTGCTGCAAAACAAAACGTCCCAGACTCAAGTCGAGTCACGGGACGCCGGTTGATCAGCCCTCCCCCAAGTGCTGCTCAAGAGCGAGGATAGATGCAGAGCCATCATCGCGTAAATGGCACTAGTGGGCTACGGCGAAGTCGGCCCATCACCCATCCAGCCGCAATCCCGGAAAAGGAGTAACACGATGCGGCAACCCTCACTTAGTTACCTTTTGCCAAATGATTGGACGCTTCTGTCGAACAAATCGGAACGACTGAAATTCCGCTTGGGTGAAGAGATTATCCACGCAGGTTCTAGGCTTAGTCGTATCTACATCATTCGGAGCGGGTCAGCTTCGGTGGAACTGCCAACTGCGGACTCAACGGCCACATTGGCTGTACTGGAAGAGGGCGACGTCTGCGGTGAGATTGCCTTTTTGGGTGATGGCAAGGCTACGGCAGCCGTGATTGCTAGAGACATGGAAGTTGAAGTGGGCGCAATCCCTGTGCATGACCTGCTGACGCTTTGCGAAGAAATGCCGGGTTTTGGTTTTCGTTTGTTTCGCTCACTTGCGGGTATCCTTGCCCAGCGATTGAAGCACTCGGCAGCAGAACTAGTGAGATTACTGAACACAAGAGCGCCGCGCTGACAAAGCGGTTTCAGCCTCAGCCTTCCTTTGTTCGGCATTGCCCCCGATTGCCGGGCTGCTCAGGATGGTGGAAGCGATTTTCAGGGCTGCGTTCGGCGGCAGGTAGGAAAGGTTGGTTGTCGATAAATCCCGATTTCACTCATTGACCTTGGCTGGTGGGTTTTGAGTGCTAACGCCTGATTTCGACAAGTGAGCGTTGTCCCGACCAGTTAACCGCATATCTCAATCGTTCACCCTGAGCAGTTTTCCGGTTCCTTTTTGGCTCGCAAGGCGCGTAAGAACCCACCCATCTCCGGGGTGGGTTTCATATCGGTTATCTCTGGGTAGTTCGGGAAAATCGCGTGGAGTAAAGCATCACTTTCCTCGATGCTAAAGTCAGCGCGAGCCCTCTGACTCGCCACGCTACACGACATTTCTAATCCTCATCCTGCTCCCGCACAGTCTCACGCTGGTCATCCAACTGTCCGTCCCACGTTGTGCAGCATCTGCCCTCCACAGATCCTGCACCTATACGGGCTGGTGGCATTGTTGTTCACTTCTGTATATCCGCATCCCACGCAGATGTGTTTCATTCGGCTCACTTCCATTGTCGCCGAACTACCATGTCGCCCCGCTCTCACCAGAACCTCGCCGATGCTGTATCGGATTCTTGAACGTACTCAGGTGAAAACACTCTGGGCAAGAACACCTGAAGTCTTTATCACGAGGATTTGCCACGTGACCGCACTTGGCACAGATGAACCTTCCGTCTAAATGGGCAACCATCGGCCTGAAACCCTCGCCCAAGACGCAATACGGACAGCGAACAACCTTGAGTGCGACCGTGGTTGTGCCCATCTAAGCGACTCCTGCACTTTTCGAGGCAATGAATGCCAGCAAGTCGGGGATACTTATCCCGGAATCGAGCAATGACACGATCTCCTCCGGAGTCACGCCAACCTGCTGCGCAACCCGCACAACCTTCTCGACGGCTTGTCTCAGAAAGAGTCTGTGCTGTTCGAGAAATTCCTCGTAATTTTGGGTGACCGATCGTGACGTCTGCAAAGACTCCATGAGGCATCCTTGGTCCCCGGATTGCTGAAGTATCTCAAACCGATCCCTTACAGTCAGTGACGCGCATCACCCAATTCGGCGGGCTGGTGGTTTGCTCTTGTAAGCTTCTTCAGCCTGCGTAGGTTCACGATAAATCCCGATTGCACTCATTGACCGAGATCGGCCGGTTCTCAATGAGTGTAATCGCGTGGTTTCGTAAACAATGTGCCAAGGGCCAAACGAAGAAGATTCATACATCTTGAGCCTTAAGGCGTATTATCTCGACTGAATCGCCACTTGGGGTGCTGAATGAGCGACGAGTGGATCAAAACGCTTGCAGATCGCAGAAGAGTGAAATTCACCAACCAAGAACTCGCCGGGAGGGCGTTTCTTACAGCTCAGGTCGAAGGCAACAAAGTCGTGTATTCCATCATATTGACCAACGCGAAAAACCCGCTTAGTCATGAAGAAGTCGAAGCTCATTTCGAGGGCGAGCTTTCAAAGCGGTCGCCGAAATCGAATTGAACCTGGCTCTATTTTCTTGGATTTGTCACAGAACGAGTGCTTACCGTCTGCCTTGATCCCTTTTTCGGCTCCATCCTCAGGAGCGGCGGATTCGGCAACTTCCATCTTCTCCAGTGACCTTTGAAGGATGAGCAACTCTTCTCGCATCTCCTCGACGCGATCGATGATCTCTCCTAGCGCTAAAGGCGGGTCGTTGGCTTTAGCCATGATCCACGAAGGCTACGCTTCTAGGGGAGGATCTTCAGTCCTTTAGCGTACACAGCCCTGTTGGGCCACGACCATCCAAAACCGCACGCCACGAGAGCGGGTTGCGCTGTGCGCGTTTGAGCGTTTGAGCTTGAGGGGCAGAACTCAATCCGCCGCAATCAAGCAATCAAGCGTCGGTCGCGATGCGGCTGTGTTCGGGGATGTCCCGCGCTGAGTTCGCATTTCTTGCACGGTCCCGCGCCACAAGTCGGGCAATGGACAGCGTGTACCTGTTTGAGAGTTGGCTTCTTGACCTTCATGGTTGTCAATTTTATGGCAAGCCGCATGAGAAATGTGCTCCAATTTTTTCCCAGTCAACCCAGATACCTGCTGAAAACTTTCCACTCATTGACGTGGGTCTTGAGTGTAATCGTCTTCCATGAGAAGGCCGGTCGGAGTCAAGTGGATTTTGTTGTCTCTTCAGGGGGACAAGGTTTTGTTCTCCTGCCGAGTGGCCACTGTCGCCATGCTTCCATCCGCACTCTCGAAGAGCGATTTGCTTCGCTCGGTGCATGTTGGGCGTTCTCGGTTCAGCCGGTGCTGCCATCTGTTTGGCGCCCTGTGGTTCTGCTCTCGGAGAGTGGAACCTGGGCCAGGCGATTAACGCAGTCACCGGAACTCGGCTTTGGGCTTTTGTCTTTTCTCTTCCTGGAACGGTTTTGTTTTTACGCGGCTGCGGCCACGGTCGTTCGGCTGCTGTTGTGCAACGGTTCGTACACTTCTCCGCTGACCCACAGGTGATGCAACAACACCGCCAGCTTTCTCGCGGTCGCCACGATGGCTCGCTTCTTCCCGTTCCTTCCACCACGTTCGGCCAGCTTCAGGCCCCAGCGCCGGAGATCGCAGTCCACCCCGAACGGACCCAGAATGTGTTGCGCTCCTTGCACCAGCAGCGTCCGCAGATAGGGATCGCCTTCCTTGCTGATGTGCATCTGCGGCTCGCTCTTCCCCGAGTTTCTGCGTCCCGGCTGCAGCCCCAGATAGCAGCCCACGTCACGGCTCTTGGGGAAGCGATGCGGATCTTCTAGTGTCAGCAAGAACGTCAGCGCGATCAGCGTGCCTACACCCTTGATCTGCTTCAGCAACGCCACTTGCGGGTAACTCTCCTGCGCAAGCTTTTCGATCCGCTCGTTATATTCTCGTATCTGCTCACTTAGCACTTCGATGCCGGCCAGCAGCGGCTCCAGCGCGCTTTGCAGTTCCGGGCTCAGGCCTTCGGCTTTCTCCGGATTCATATTCCGCACGTTGCAGCCACGCAATCGTTCGCCGTAACTCTTGGCCAGCCCGCGGGCCGTGTTGACCAGCCCCGTGCGCGCCCGCACCAATCCAGCTCGCGCCCGAATCATCATGAGGTCGGCTTGTGCCTGCGCGCTGCGATGCTTCACCGGATACAACAGCTGCGGATCGATCCGGGCCAGCCGCGCCAGCGTCTGCGCATCCAGCCGATCGTCTTTCTTGCGGCTCTCCCCGATCAGCCGCACCTTGCGCGCATTCGCCACGATCACTTCATGCCCCAACTCGCTGAGCAAGCGACTGATCCAGGGCGAATGTGTCCCGATTTCCACCGCGATCCGACTGCGCGGCATCTCACCGAAGACTTCCTGCAATGCTTTCGTATTGGTGCGGACGCGCTGCTCCCGTTGTATCTGGCCGGATTCATCCACCACACAATACCAGCTGTTGCGATCTCCCAGATCCAATCCAATGGTCAGTTTCTGCTGCGAAATATTCCTCCTCTGCTTCACCGCTACGGTGCTAACCTTCTTCATTGCCGGTCTCCTTTTATCTGTGCCTTGAGCACGTCGATAACTTGGGAGCGTACACCGCATCCCGTCCGGAGACCGGCCTTCTCATCCCATCTGTTTTCGAGAGTTATTCATGAGACCCAGGGAAACTGTCCAGGTCAAGGGTTTAGCGAAGCCGTCTTAACCGCTTCGAGAAACTGGGACAGCGAATGGAGGCGTTCCCCTCGCTTCAGCCACTGGTGATCTGCCGTGACGTGAAAACGTCTCGTGCGATTTATGTCAGGGAAAATGTGCATTTCATGAATATCATCATTTTTCATATTCAGGAAGGCGATCAATGTTACGCATCGGCGCTCATGGGCGACAGGATCAACCTGCCAAATGAAATGCTTGCTCCTTTTGCCGATCGCCCGACAAACGAGGACGCTAACGACGCGACCGTTTTTCAGACGAAGACGCGACCGCCATCTTCCTCCTCGCCGGACAACCGAGACCTTGGTCGGGAACATGACTTGAATCTTGTTAATCAGTTCTTCCCGCAGTACCTGCGTCCGGCGGCGAAGGTCGATCTTGCCAAAGTCTTCGGAGCGTCCGTATCCGATTAACTCATATGCCCGCCGCAAACTGCCGAAACGCTTACGGTAGGTGGACGGCGACGCCGTTTCGGGACTCTCTTTGATAAGTTGCAAAGACAGTCGGCGCTGGCGAGCGAGCAGCGAACGCAAAGCATCTAAGAGTTCCTCATTTGATTTCCTGATTGTTCTTCCAGCGAGGAGACGCTGGGCCTCTTGAAATGTCGCCTCGTCCACTAATGGAGCAAAAGCATTTGGTGTGCATATCCATTCGGATTTGGGAGTGCGGATTGCGGCGGTGTAGAGCTTTTGAGATGTCCGGCCAAAGACGTTATGGCCAGCATATTTCGGGTGCGACAGAATCTTGAGGACCGCCGTTTGATCCCATTTGGAGTCCCCGATATACGTCGTGTTTCGTCGATTGAGTTCCTGAGCGATTCCATGCACGGTTCGCTTCCCTTCGAGAAACAATCGATATATTTCTTTGACGCAATCAACTTCCTCGACAGGTCCAGGAACCAAAACCACCCGGTCAGTAGCGATGCTCTTATGCTCTCCTTGAGCAAGAATCTGCTTCGGCTTACCTTCGGCAGAAACTAGCATCCGCCTCAGTCCATATCCCGGCGATCCGCCCTGTTTGAACCCGAGCTTTGCCAGTCGCTTCAGTCCTGCAAAAACCTTAACGCCAAGCTCACGGCTGTACTCGCCCGCCATTGTTCTTTTTAGAGACTTCAACAGCATATTCGGCACACTACCATCATTGGCAAAGACCTCCGCGCAGTAGTGAACTGGGATTCCGGCGGATTTACAGAGGAATTCGTAGTGGGCCGATTCGTCCGCATCCTGAAACCGTCCCCAGCGGCTAACGTCATAAACCAGAATCGCCTTGTATCCTGGGTTGCCGCTCACAACGTCCTGCAGAAGTTGACGGAGACCGCTTCGGCGTTTGAGAACGACTCCGGTCTTGGCACCGTCGGCATAGGTCCGTACAACGCAAAAACCGTGCAGGTCCGCGTAGGCTTGGATCGCTAATTGCTGATTGTCAAGCGAGTACTGCTGATGTTCGGTGGACATCCGAAGCAACTGGGCGGCGGGAATGAGCGGGCTTGCTGGCATTCATCAAACGCCCAGGACGGGGCGGCGCTTTCGTCTGACTATAGCTCACCCCTTGCAACAGTCAAACGTTTCAAGGACAAGGCGACGGAGTGTAACCTTGAAAGTTTCTGCAACCTCTTACCTTGTTTAAGCCAAGGATCATTTGGCATCAACCGAAGGCCCCGGCGAGTCGTGGCGGTTGGAACTAAATGGAAGTCCATTATCTTCTCATTGCCGGGCGTGCATCGACAGAGCAAGACCAACGGGCCTTGCTGGGGCGCGATCCAAGGCAGCACCCAGCGATCGTTTTCTCGTGGTGTCTTGACACAGCGGCAGACTAATATCGGAATTCGGACTCCATCATCGAAACAAACTATAAAGCGCCCGATACCGGGAGGGCTGCGCTCCACCCAAACTTCACGGTGGAAGGTCTGTCGAACTTGCCGTATCACGTTCCTGCGGAGCCGTTCAGTTTGCTTACGACTCCTCGTTTTCTCCCGATTCATTTTCGGTTCTGCATTTCCGAGTTGTCGATAACCAATCAATTGACACGCCCTATTGATGCTCCCAAAACGGCGAACATATGTTCCGGCGGCTGGAACTTCAGGCGATTTATCTATGAGCAGGCTGGAAAGTCGGCCCCTGCTGGATAGCAAGGAGCTCAACTTATCAAGCAATTCATCATTGGTCCTGTGACACGTCCGCTCTCGGATGACACGCTGCGCAGCCTCAAATGTGTTTTCGTCGACGATTGCATCAAACGCCCCAGCTTTCGTCGCCCACAGACTTGGTGGGACTCTCACACGTTTTGTGCCCAGGATGCCGCTTTTACGTCCCCAAAACAAACAGCCTATGTATTTGGGATTCTGGAGAATGGCTATAACTCTCCAGCAATGCCAGGGGTGACCACCGCAGGTCAAGTGTCTGAGATTGAATGTGCGCGCAATCGACTTGGAGCTATATCCGGAAATTGTTAACCTGAAAATTTCTCGAACTATGGCGACTTCGCTCGTGGGACCAGGAACGAGAATGACCCTCCCTCCAACAAGGCTGTTAGTATCTCCCTTCTCCAATATTCGTTTCGGTCTGCCATTTGAATCGACGAGCATACGCCTTAATCCATACCCCGCTGATGACCCCGCCCAGAATCCTCTTTCTGTCATTATCCTTTTAGCACGCGAAATCCTGAGGGACAGCTCTCGGCTGTACTCACCTGCCATTACTCGCTTCAGTGTTTTCATAATGGCGTTCGGCGGAGAGCCATCGTTTACGAAAGACTCCGCGCAGTAGTAGATCGGAACTCCCGATTTTCTGCATAAGAATTCATAATGAGCCGCTTCATCAGTGTCTTGAAACCGACCCCACCGGCTGACGTCATAAACCAGTATCGCTTGGTACGGCTGGTTCCCCGTGAGAACGTCGTTGAGCAGACTGACTAATCCCTTTCGGTTCTCTATCATCAGGCCGCTCTTGCCGGGGTCTTCATAGCTCTGCACAACTTTGAATCCATGTCTTTCGGCGTACTCCTGAATTGCGGCAGCTTGACTGTCCAAGGAAAGTTGTTGACCATCGCTGGACATCCGAAGGTACTGGGCCACGGGGGTTGATTGCTGCTCCATAACTCCCTCTCCTCTCTGTCATCAGGCCAAATCCTAGTCCTCGGACCAGACCGACCAACAGAAATATTGCATTGTGCCGAAGTGCCGAAACGTCGGTAGTCTGCCGATATAGCGGCAAGTCTCAGCTCCCCGAATAAGTCTCTTCCTTCAATTTCAATCACTTTCGACCCGTCAATCCCTGGACCGTCAACTGCATCTCAGGAGTTAAGACTAAGAATAGAAAGCGAGTGAAAATGCGTCCTCAGGTCTCGGGTTGTCTGGAGGATGACGGCTACGCCAGCGGGCTATTGCGTGAACGTCGCCGTGATTTAGAGTCGCTGCGGTCCGAATACGAAAGCAAGGGTATGAGCCTAGCCGAATATTCGAGCTGTCAACGCGCGTTGCTGCAAGCCATAGTTGAGCTTGAGAACTTACTTAGCGACCGGGACACACCGCTCGATGGCTCATTTGTTACGAAATCCGAACGCACTGCTGCGAATCACAACCGCCAGTGATCTCACGTCAGTAGGCCATTTGTATCAGAGTCGATTTGGTAAGTAGAAGGGATGAGGCATTGCGTATGCAGTCAACTGGGGACAATGATTCTCTCTGTAAGTTGGCCCACGACCTAAAACAATAAGCTAGCCGTAATTCTAGGTTGCTGCGAACTGCTGGAGGATGTGGCAGAAGCAGGATCGGAGTGCGCGAAGCGACTGTTAACCATTCGTGACGCGGCTCAAGCCATGTCGCGAGAACTACAACGGAGGCACTGCCGACCATCGGAGGAGGAAGAAGCGATCAGGACAGGACCGTGGATCAGAAGTCCAATTACGAATTGACAGTTGATGGGCGGCCTCTCAGCCAGCCGAACCGAACAACGCACCACAAACTACCACGGAGCCGAGGCAAGAGATTTATAGCATGCCGGCACACTACTCTATTGATACTCAAAATCATATTGTTCTGACTGTGTTCCGAGGAGTCGTCACGCTAAACGACATCAACGAACAAACTGCCAGCCTCCGCGATGACCCGGCCTTCGATCCTTCCTTTTCTGAACTGGTTGACTTCAGCGGCGTCTCAGAGGTCCAAATGGACTATGCCGCCTTTAGATCATGGCGCGCAATCGACCCGTTCTCGACCAGATCCAAGCGCGCGTTCGTTATAGGCTCGCAGAACTCCGTCTATGGGGCGGCTCGAATGTACCAGATCATGCGGAGCGATGAGGTTCGCGTCGAAATTGTAAAGACGATTGGAGAAGCATCATTTTCGCGCTCAGATCGCGAATGCGCTCCCTCCTTTTGTGGTATTCGCTTCGCTCGGTATCCGTCAGGCCTACATAGACATCCAGTTCGAGTGCTTCTACCTGCTTTCGGAGAAGCTCGACAAACTCGGTCTGGAGTCCTTCGACGGATTCATCCATACGGCGTTTTATCATGCAACGGTTTTGGCGGACCTTCGTAAGCGTACGACCGAGACCGCGCGCCAGCTCGGCGCCCCCGATGGGATCGTGAGGCGATTTTTTGGCCAGTTTGAACCGTTCCTGTTTGGGTGTAAGATTTCGTTGTTCTGGGAGGCCTTCATCGTGAGTAACCCACTCCCAATATCCCTGATGTTATTTCTGCTGGCGGGCGCTCTGCCTTCTCAAGAAAGTCCCGCCCCCCGCCTGACTGCTGATGTAACACAAAGCGACTTGCGCACACTCTCCTCTCAGGCAGCGTCGGGGGACCGAGAAGCCCAATATCGGCTCGCGCTGCTCTACGAATATCCAGGAGAGAGGTCAGTTCCCAGGAACGGTGCAGCTGCGCGTGAGTGGATGCTCAAGTCTGCGGAACAGGGATATGCACCCGCCCAAGCGATGCTAGGGGAAATGGAGTTGGGCGCAGCTGGTGACCGCGGCAAGGCCGAGATGTGGCTACGGCGAGCGGCTGAGCAGGGTAATACAGAAGGACAGTTCATGCTTGGCGCCACCTACGAAAATGGCAAGTTCGGAAGGACAGATTATCAGGAGGCGTTCAAGTGGCTTGGGAAGGCCGCTGATAAGGGAGACCCGGACGCCGAGGTCAGCTTGGGAGAGATGTACCAAGACGGAGAGTTCGTTTCTCAGAACTACTTGCTGGCTGCCAAGTGGTATCGAAAGGCGGCAGAACATTCCCCAGACATGGGAGGAGCAGGACAAGGTCGTAATCAACTGGGAATGCTCTACGAGGACGGTTTAGGAGTTCCCAAGAGTCTTGTCTTGGCTTACATGTGGTATTCACTGACTCAGTTTCAAGAAAACCTCAAAGAAGTTGAGTGCGATATGACTCGCGCACAAATCGCTCAAGCGCGAAAAATGGCGGTCGACTGGCTAAAAGCGCACCCTGCGGAACACGATACGGTGGCGCAGCAGGATAGGCGATAGGGCGATAGAGGGCTGAGGTCGCTCTTCCTACCGGCTAAGATTTGATTAACTGTTGGTTATCAGCGATTACACTCAGAATCGGGGCAGGAACCGTTTGATTTTTGAGCCGACATCTCACAAAACGATTCGGGGTTCCGAATCGGTGTCAAGGTTCCAAGGCAACAACTCACCGATGCGATTGACAGGGTGATCGGCGATTCGGGACAGCACCATTTGCAAGTAGGCTTCTGGATCACGGTCGTTCAGCTTTGCTGTTCCTATCAAGCTATAGATCGCAGCTGCTCGCTCGCCTCCGGTGTCCGACCCAGCAAATAAATAGTTCTTGCGACCAAGAGCAACCGCTCGTAAAGCCCGCTCCGCGGCGTTGTTGTCGATCTCCAAACGACCATCATCGCAGTAGCGCGTCAGCGCTTCCCATAGTGCGAGCGCATAGCGAATCGCCGCCGTCGTGTCCGACTTGCGGGAGAGCTTCAAAAGCGTCGTCTCGAACCATTGGCGCAGAGACTCAAGCAGCGGCGTGGCTCGTTGGTGGCGAACTTCTCGGCGCTCATCGGGCGGGCGGCCGCGTATCTCTTTCTCGATCCCGTACAGGGCAGCGATTCGTTGAAGGGCCTCACTCGCTACGGGCGAAGCGTGCGCCTGTTGCAAATCATAAAACTTGCGCCGAACGTGAGCCCAGCACCCCGCTTCCTGAATGCGCCCATTCGCGTAAAGCTGATTGAAGCCCGCATAGGCATCGGCCTGCAGTGTTCCTCGGAACTCGCGAAGATGACGCGCCGGATGTTCTCCCCTGCGATCAGGCGAGTACGCAAACCATACCGCCGGTGCTGCCGTGTCGCCTGCGGGACGGTCATCACGAACGTAGGTCCACAATCGTCCCGTCTTCGTCTTGCCGTTCCCTGGAGCTAGCACTGGCACCGGCGTGTCATCCGCGTGCAGTTTAGTCGCCGCCATCACATAACGTCTCAGGGCATCGACCAGGGGCGCCAGCAACTGACTCGTGCTTCCCACCCAATCGGCAAGAGTCGAGCGCTCCAGTTCCACGCTTTGGCGCGCATAAATCTCCGACTGACGATACAACGGCAAGTGGTCCGCATATTTCGATGTCAGCACATGCGCCAAGAGTCCCGGTCCGGCCATGCCACGCTCGATCGGCCGGCTCGGGGCCGCAGCTTGCACGATTCGTTCGCAACGGCTGCAGCTCAGTTTGGGACGCACGTGGCGAATCACAAAGAAGCTCGCAGGCACGTGCTCCAACATCTCCGACACATCTTCTCCCAGCTTGCGCAACACCCCGCCGCAATCTGGACATGCCGATTCCTTCGGCTCATGTCTCCGCGTTTGACGCGGAAGATGTTCGGGTAGCGGATGGCGGGCTGGTTTGGCAGAGGCAGTGTCCTTATTAATAAGGACGGAAGGTTCCGCCTGAGGACTGGAGTCTTCGACTGGCTCCGACTGCAGTTCTTCGAGTCGCAACTCCAGCTGTTCGATCTGTCGTGCGAGTTTCTCCGATTTACGCCCAAACTGCATGCGCTGAAGTCGAGCGATCAGCAGCTTCAAATGCTCGACTTCGCGTTCGCGCGTGAGCAGTCGCTCATGCTGAGCGACGACTAGCGCTTTCAACGCATCCAGAGTCAACGTGTTCAGATCCGGAAGCGTCGCAGTCACCATGCGCGGAGTATCGCATGAACTCCGATCTTTTCATCCTTGCATCCCGAAAATATCTGTGAAAAAGAACCTGATCTTAAACCGCCACGTGTGGATCCCACGTGCGTTCTGGCCGGCGCCAGTCAATACCTTCTAATAACATCGATAGCTGTGCCGGCGTAAGCGACACGGTACCGCTCGTCACTTGCGGCCAGATGAAACGACCTCGCTCCAGTCGTTTGGAAAATAGACATAGCCCGTCGCCATCGAACCATAGGAGTTTAATCAGATCGCCTCGACGGCCGCGAAACACAAACACGTGACCGGACATCGGACTTTGCTCCAGCTTGGTTTGCACGAGCGCGCTCAGGCCCATGAAGCCCCGTCGCAGGTCGGTCACGCCAGCAGCAATCCAAATACGCGTGTTGGCGGGCGGGGCGATCACCGCTGCAAACACTCCAGCAACACCCGCAACACCGCTGGATCGGCGCTTCCCTCGATTCGCACCTGTGCATGCCGCAGTTCGATGTGAATGGTGCCAGCAGAACCAGAGACGGATTTAGGGCAAGCACGCTCTGGAAGCGAAGGGGCTTGCAGAGACAAACTCTCAGATGTCACTCGGACCGGCAGCAGCGTCGCCGCGCCCAGGCGTCCTTTTCGATAGAGCATTCGCCAGTAGAAAACCTGATTGGCGTTGACACCGTGAGCCCGCGCGATTCGCGCTACGGATGCTCCTTCAACCATCGTCTCTTCGACGATCTGCCGCTTCTCCGCGATCGTCCGAAGCTGGCGTTTAGGGCTCTTGGCTGGGCCAACTACTGCCCCTGAGACTGATTGAGTGTAAGTGTCCATCATCGCTCCAAGTGGACACTACTGCTTGTGTCCACATCCGAAGCATGACTTCTATCTACATTCTCGTCCAGACGGTCTCCGGCGGACGCTTACTGACCTTCGGCGAAGAGACGCAAACGTAGGATGTATTTAAAGCCAGAGAAAGTTGCCGCTGATTCGATAGCGCTTGCTGTATCGGGAATCGCCCAGACCCATAGGTCAATGAGAGTCTTCCACAACTCTATGATCCTTATCGTCGAAGGAATTTGGTGGTGGCCAGTTCGACGTTCGACGGTGAATTCTCGGGAGGGACAATAGGTAGCATCTCAACTTCACGATGCACCTCGAAGGATTCGGGCATCCGTCTCAAGGGGTGTTGCGTCTGAACTGGCTGGAACTGCTCTTCGGAGAGACGGGACGCATTAATGCCGCACTATTGAGCACGTAATGTCACTGATTTGGGTCACCTCTCAGTTTTGTTTGGGTGATTAGCAAGTCACCAAGACTGTTGTAACCATCGCGATTTCGCTCACTGACCGGGTTGTGCGCTGAGGCGGCTGGATCAGTGAAGTGTCAAACCCCGGCGCGGACCAAAACAGGGGTAGTACGGAGTGTAGGGTATTGCATCAAACAACCTATCCTTGCCACACTGGGCTAACGCCGAGGGTGCCGCTTCGCCGCAAAACGGAGGCATCATGGACAGCAACCGAGCCGAGGCCCTCCGCAAGGAACTTGACCAACTCCTGCGAAAGCAGACCGAAGTGTTGGAATCACGAACCTTCGGCGCAGCAACCGACACCGACATTTTGGAGTATGAGATCAGACAAGAGATTATTCACGAAATGTGTAATCAGCTCGCCAATTCGGATGCGACAGCGTGAAGGACAGCCCACTTCTCTTCTGAGTACGAACATTCGCTTCAAATTCTATTGACCGCTCATGGTTAAGCGAAAATCTCATTGACCTTATCTCGTACCTTCTGACTGCGTGACGGCTTCAAGTAGCGCATCGTCGATTCCATATCCGAGTGACCCAGCCACTGCTGAACCGTGCGCAGATCGACGCCCGCCGCCCATAGACATCGCGTCGCAAAGGTTGCATGGAACTGTTTCGCCAAACGTGGCATGATTGCGTGATTTTCGAACCAGTCTTGCGGGAAGCCGTGAATCAGGATGAGAGCAGGGCCTTTGCCCCAGCGAACGTAGTGAAGTTTGATTCTATTCACCGGTGTGGTTTCGGAAGTGAAATCCTTGCCCAACCCTGTTGCCGGTTCAGGTGCAGATTCGTTGGCAGACTGACCAAAGAGCAAGCGCGCGCCGCTCAAAAACACCAATAGTACAATAGTACTAGCCTGGATTATTCACCAAGTCTCTAGCCAAAAAAGAAAGGATGCTCTAAAAGGAATGATGAACACTGGGTTTCGGCACCCAGCATTCCCTTTCGGAGCATCCATCGCTTGATACAAAGTGTTGTACCACAGCTGACCTTCTCCTTCTACCGTCATCAACCCGTTCGCGCCGATTTTTCCGGCGGGCAGATCACTAGCGACGCCGGGCTGCTGCCGCTGCGCTCCTTCGACGAGCGCCATCATCTGACGCGCGATCTGGCCGCGCTGCTCAGTGATCCGCGGGAGGACGATCGCGTCCGTCACGACTCGCTCGAACTGTTGCGACAACGCATCTACCAAATCGTCGCCGGCTACGAAGACGCCAACGATGCCGACCGTTTGCGCCACGATCCCATGCTGCAGATCGTCGCCGATCAGAAACTCGGCCACCCGCTCGGCTCCCAGCCCACCCTGAGCCGCTGGGAGAACGCGCCTTGCGCCCGCGACTTGGTGCACCTCAACGACGCTTTGGTCGAGCAGTTCGCCGGTCTCTGCGGCCGTGAGGTGCGCCAGCGCGGCGAGATTCTGCTCGATATCGATTCCACCGACGATCCCACGCACGGCCAGCAACAGCTCAGCTTTTTCAACGGCGCCTACGGTCAGCACATGTATCACCCCATGCTGATCTTCGAGCGTCACAGTGGATGCCTGCTGGCGGCGCGCCTGCGTCGAGGAAACGCCTCCAGTCATGCCCGTATTGTGCCCATGCTCGTGCGTCTGGTGCCGCGACTCGAAGCCGCCTTCCCCGGCGTAAAAATCAAACTGCGTGGCGATGCCGGTTTCGCCCTGCCCCTGCTTTACCAGTTCTGCGAGTTCTTCGAGATCGAGTACGCCCTCGGCATCCCCGCCAACTGCGTTTTCCAGCGACGTGCCGAACCTCGGCAGATGCAACTGAGACGGCGCTATCGTCGCACCCAGCTACCGCAGCGCAGCTTCTCCAGTTTCCCTCATCGCGCCCGCTCCTGGCCGCGCCAGCGCCGCATCTGCTACAAGGCCGAACACACCGCCACCGGCACCAACCTGCGCTTCGTGATTACCAACCGCGCCGGACGTGCCTCCGAAGTCTTCGCTTTCTACAACGATCGCGGCGAGTGCGAGAACCGCATTGAGGAATTCAAGAACGGCTTTCGCGCCGACCGCTTGAGCTGTCACCGCTTTCTGGCCAACGCCTTCCGCCTGCTCCTGCACGCCGCCGCCTACAACCTGGTCAACTTCTTTCGTCTGCAGTTGCCCCAGCCTTGGCGCTCCGCCCAGATCGAAACTCTCCGCGCCCAGCTCTTCAAAATCGGCGCTCGCGTCCGCCACACCGCCCGCTGCATCCGCTTCCATCTCGCCAGCGGCTGGCCCTTTCAGAACCTGTTCCGCTCCGCCACCCTTGCCGTCAACAGCAGTTGATCCCTTGATCTCTTTCCTTGCTTCCCAACTCAACCCCCAGTCGCTGGTTCCTGCGGAGCCGTGTTCAAAATCCTCTCTCTCTCAGGTCGTGACGCCGAACTGTCCCGCACCAAGCTCATGACCTCGATGACTCTGCCTTTCAAAATGCCCGATCGCACATCCTCGCCAAAAAATCTCAGTCTTGATGAATTAAGCAGGCTAGGGGTTTCATCGATCAGCAGCCTAGCACCAACCGTGACAATTGGTAAAAAATTGCGATTGCGCTCATCATTGCCGTCAATGAGTTAATCGCCTGATCTATATAGTGGCCGGATTTCCGCCCGTGTTTACTTGATTTCGCCGGACAGAATGATGACGCCCCGCGGGCTGGCTCCGAGGGCCGCGAGACGTCGGACCGGAGTTCTCGGTTCATCCTTCCTCGATCGGACGATCCCTCTGCTCCAATCAGTGAGCCGAGGCACAGTGTTTGGCAAACCGCCTTTTTCCGATGCTGCCGCTAGCAATTATTCCCTGGTTTCCACCTGCGCTGATCACCACGGTGTCGATTTCGGAACCACCCTCCACCACGACGAGGTTAGCGACCACCGGCGGCCGGCCGTCGGTGAAGTTGATGGTGAAGGTGCCCGTGCAATCCGAATTCACCGTGTAAGTACCAGTGGCCGGAGTGTGGGTGAAATCGGCGACGACCTCGCCACTCACCGTGACCGTATCGATCTGGGTGAGCCCGCCCTTGCCATCGAACTCAGTCATCGCCACGCCCACCTGTGGGCCCGTGGGTCCTTGGCCTCCCAATTTGTTGCCTTGGATGGTGAATCCGTAGTTGCCAGCGATGAGTTTGTTATTGCAGGCAGCAGACTCACTCTGCGCGTATCCTGAGCCCAAAGCCCCGAGCATTAGCAGAACCAAGGCGGCCACATCTACAACTAGCTTCTTGTTCATAAACTCTCCTCATTGATTGATTTCTTGTTTTCCTCAGCGCGCCCCCGCTCTAGCGCGGAGCAACTGCCGAAGTGTGTGTACTCTTAGCGCGGGGCCCGAACCCAGTCAATTGGCCCGCCCTGAATTCTCCCTGACTTGCTAAGAAGAAGCTGTCGAAGGAGTTATCGAGTTCCCTGATCTGAAGTCTTGGGCGTAGAATCAGGTTCCTTGGGTGGAGGTTCATGGAAACGCCCGCCAGTTCCAGCCGCCGTGTTTACACCGGACTCTTCGAAATTGACTTCGGCTCCGGCGAAGTCCACAAGGAGGGACGAAAAGTGCAACTGCAGGAGCAGCCTTTTCGGGTCCTGGCCGTCCTGCTGGAGCATGCTGGAGAAGTAGTCACCCGCGATCAGTTACAGGCGAAGTTGTGGCCGGCCGACACGTATGTGGGATTCGATGAGGGCCTGAACACCACCATCCGGAAACTGCGGGTCGCCTTCGGCGACTCCGCGGAGAACCCGCGATTCATTGAGACAGTTTCCCGTCGGGGGTATCGCTTCATCGCACCGGTCGAGCCGGGACGGATCCTTTCGCCTTCTCCTCCGACAACGACCGTTGCTGCAAAGCTACGACCCATTTCTCTCAAACCCCGCTGGATCGGTTTCGCCGTCGTTGTCTTCGCGGTATGCGCACTGACGCTTTTCTTACGGACTGCGGAACACCGCAAACCACGGCTCGCGAAAATCATGCTGGTCGTTCTTCCTCTGGAAAACTTCACCGGCGACTCCCAACAGGACTACTTGGCGGATGGAATCACAGAGGAAATCATTGCCCAATTAGGGAGCCTTGACCCGCAACACCTCGGGGTGATTTCTCGCACGTCGGCGATGCGCTACAAACACACACAGGAGAGCGCTGCTCAAATCTCTCGCGAGGTCGGTGCCAATTACTTGCTCGAAGGGAGCATCCGCCACTCCGGGGACCGAATCCGCGTAACCGCGCAGCTGATTCAGTCATCCGACCAATCGCACCTGTGGGCCGACAGCTATGATCGGGAACTCAGTGACATTCTGAAGATCGAGAGCGATATTGCCAGTTCGGTGGCGAGTGAAATCCGGCTTACGCTTTCGCAGCAGGGTATTGAAAATGAAAACGTGGACGCGCGCGAGTTCGGCTTGCGTGTTGCGTAGCTCTTCCTGCGCATGCCTCCAATCGTGCATATCCACAACTGTGCCGTACCACTTTAGAATCCGCCCTTGTTGGTCGAGCAGCGGAAGCGCGCTCGTTACGCACCATCGATAGGTGCGATCGGCAGCGTGGAAGGTGCGAATCTCGACTCGGTACGGGGCTCCGGTTGTGACACAGGCTCTCCACGTTCGAGCTGTCCGTTCAACATCGTCTGGATGAAGAAGTTTTGTCCAACCGCTACCCATGATTTCTTCGGCAGAGAAGCCGGTGTAATCGAGCACGCGAGCATTGCAATAATCGATTGTCCCTTCTGCGGTGGCGCTCCATAGCATTTCCGGTATGGTCTCGGTCATCTGGCGCAGGTTGAGTTCGCTCTCTCTTAGTCTTTTTTCTGCTAGTTTGGAGTCGGTAATGTCCCGAATGAAGGCGCCAAAAAACCAATTCTGGCCGAGTCTCATTGGCGATACTTCCAACTCCGCCGGGAACTCAACACCGTTGCGCCGGATGGCCGTGACTTCGATACGCCGTCGCAAGATGGGGCCATCACCGGTAGCCAGGAAGTGACGTAAGCCGCGCTCGTGGGCCATCCGTAGTCGCTCCGGGATAATCAGATCCGACATGTGCTGGCCGATCGCCTCCTTATTACTCCATCCGAACACCATTTCAGCTTGCTTATTCCAATCGGTAATCGCCCCTTCAGCGTCCATCGTGATAACCGCATCTAACGCGGTGTCGACGATCAGCCGATTTGTTTCCACAGCCCTCCGTAAATTCTCTTGGGACTGTTTCTGATCCTCAATGTCGGTGGATGTACACACAAACCGAAGGAGATTTCCCTCCGCATCACGTAACGCCGCGGCTCGATTGAGATGCCAGCGGTATGCCCCGTCCTGCACGCGGCGAAACCTCGCTTCCATTGTAAAATCCTGCCCTGAGCGTATCCCGTCGCAAATGCTCTTTGACGCTGCTTCTCGATCCTCAGGGTGGATCGCAGTCATCCACGCGTCGGGATTTGATTGGACGTAATCGAGTGCCTGACCGGAGTATTCCAGCCAGTTTC
Source organism: uncultured Acidobacteriaceae bacterium (assembly GCA_963773675.1). Lineage (GTDB taxonomy): Bacteria > Acidobacteriota > Terriglobia > Terriglobales > Acidobacteriaceae > Sulfotelmatobacter. The sequence goes on along the minus strand of CAVZCG010000001.1, from coordinate 323,111 downwards.
GGTTCACGAAATCCGGCGTCCCATCAGGCCTGAGCGTCCACGCCGCTACAGGGATTTGTTGAAGGAGGCCAACCTGGAACTGAAGGTCTTCGTTGGCTTCGGCAAGTTCTCGGGTGCTACGTTCCAACTCCTGGGTCCGAACTCGAACCTGCGTCTCCAACCCGTTTGCCAGTTCGCGCACTGCTGTTTCCGCTTTTTCGCGCGCTGCGTTTTCCAATTTGAGGTTCTCAATGGACGCTAGGACCTGACATGCCGCTGACGCGAAACGGCTCGTGCGTTCGAGCAGCCTTAGGTCCTCGGCGTCGAATCTGCGACGATTGTCGTGTGCGAAGGCCCAAATTGTACCCACCGGCTTACCGTTCGCGTAAAACGGAACAAAGAGTCCTTCCTCGGTTACGGGCATGGTCCTGCTGAAATTCAGATAACGCCGTTCCCAATGGGTGAATAGCATCGGAACATTGCGTTCGAGCACTTCGCCGCATGGGCAGGAATTGCGCGGAACATTTGAGCCGGCGTGGGGCCGCCACGCGCCGGCAATCGCTGCCCAGTAGAACCTCTTTTCGTCTCTCGTCAGCAGACTTAGGCCAGCAGAATCAGCATGCAGTAGTTCCAAGACTCTATCAGCCAACGTCTGCAGAATATTACCAGGGGAGTCAGCTAGCGCGTTGGCTAGTGCGACAAGTGCGCGGTTCTCCGTCTCGTAGTCGGGTAAACGCGATGGGCGATTCCGCAATTCCTGGGTGCGAAGAATCGATTCCAAAGGAAGCCCTGGAGTTCGAGTTTCCAGTAGAAAATCATCTTGCAAATTAACAGAGTCGGTCACGTTTTCACCTCCACGCAGGAACCCGAAGTGAGCGCCAACCCGTCCGTACCCACATACGGCGTGGCGTAGTGCTTTGCGTCTAAGCTCGTTCTCGATCGTAATCCCCTGTCTATATGGAAGGATCTGCCACAAGGGGTGTCAATCATACTTTGGTATTGATCCGTTATAGGTATCAGCAAACGTGTGCTCCCGGATCTCTTCATGGAAGGTTCATCGCATAAGCACTTACTGCCCACGGGTCTTCGGTCGAGAGGATCTCGAACCCATGATCTCCATTCGGCCAGCGTTTACGAGGCTAACGACGCCTTTGAGGATAAGAGAAACGGTTGGCGCGCACTTGCGGTGATTCCAATTCCTGCACTTCGGGCTTGGATAGCAGTGTGCCGCGCAGAACGTCAATCAGTAGTTTGCTGTAGTCCCGTACGTGCTTTTCCTGGCATGCGGCTCTAGCAGGCTGCTGAAAAACGAGCGGACGGAGGGTTGGTTTGCCTTCTGCGACTCTCGTCAGGATTGGGTTCTGGAGTTACTCGGGTTGGCGGTTGGAGATTTCGAGCGGCACCGTGCTCGTTCAGACACACTGCGCCTGCGGGCTATTGCGCATCAGGTTGCAGATGCGCACTAAGTTGTAAGCTGCCGCCGTGAAGGTGAACATCCAACCGACCCGCTCCAATCCGCGATGCCGTAGCTTGCGCAACAACCCGACGCTCTTCATCCAGCCGAACACCTCTTCGATTCGCTTGCGTTTCCTCTGACTGACTTGATACCCCGTATGGCGTGTTGTGCGCTCATCCACGGCGCTGCGACGATTCCTGTCGTTCTGCGCGATGTGCGGCGTAATCTCCATGTGGCGCAGTTCGGCGATGAAGTCGTGGGTGTCATAACCCTTGTCTGCTCCAAGCGTGACGCGGTGAGTGCCGGGCAGACCTTCAGCCATTAGCAACGCGGCATCGCGCTCCGCCGAACCGTACGCTCGCGTGGTGAGTGTCGAAACCACCAGACCGTTGCGGTTCTCTGTCAGCAGATGGCCGCGATAGGCCAGTACCGCGCCGCTGCCTCGGCTCTTGCGGGACAGCATGGCATCGGGGTCGGTAGTCGAGCAGTGGGTCTGGTTGCTGCGCTTCTCGCGGTGGAAGTTCACGGTCGGATTTGAGCCTTCGCCCGTTCCAGTGGCGGGCGGCTGGCGGTCATCGTCGACATGGCGAAAGCTCTTTTGTCCAGCCCATGCCTCCAGCAGGGTTCCATCCACGGTGAAGTGCTCATCCGAGAGCAGATTGCTCTGTCGTGCCTGCTTGACCACGGCTGCGAAAAAAGCGTCGGCGATGTCTCCTGCAAGCAGACGCTGCCGATTCTTCGTGAATACCGTCACATCCCAAATCGGATCATCCATGTTCAGTCCCACAAACCAACGGAACAACAGGCTGTAATCGAGTTGTTCCATCAGCATCCGTTCGCTGCGCACCGAGTACAGCACTTGAAGCAGCAACGCACGCAACAACTTCTCCGGTGCTATCGATGGCCGTCCAGTCTTTGCGTACAGTCTGCTGAAACGGGGCTTCAACTCGCGCAGGGCGTCATCGGCCTTGACACGTAGCTGCCGAAGAGGATGGTCGCGAGGGATTCGCTGCTCAGGGCTTACGTAGCTGAAAACTCCCAACTGCTGCTCGTCTTGTCCACGCATGTCTTCTTCTTTATCAGGTTGGGTTGTGGAAACAAGAGAGTTTTCTGGTACTGGGTCCTTTGGCTTAATATCTCTACAAACCGGAGCGGTCGAACGATGGCTAGAGAACTCAGTACGGGAACTTGCGAGCGCTGCCAGCAACAGTTCGGGTACTGGCTTGCACATTGCGGATTCGGAGATTGTGTTTACGCTTACTGTGATTCCTGCGGCAAGACAGCCATCCTCTCTATGTGGGACAAGCGCATGCCGAAACTGCCGGACTGCCCGGGCCAACAAGAGATGTGTTCTGCCATGGAGCAATACGTGCAGCCTTGCGAGTGCGGTGGCAGTTTCAGGAGGGATTCGGCACCACGGTGCCCACACTGTAATGAACCTTTATCCGCTGAACTTGCAACTTCCTACATCGAGAGTAATGCGCCGGGTACTAAGAAAGGCTGGCGTTGGCAACGGAATTGGAGCGGGCTCTACTGCATCGTCATCGAGAACAAAAGGGTTGACAACAACTTCCGATAGACTGAAACTGCGCTGCCGAGGATAAATCGGTTCCTACCAACGCTTCGAACCGAGTTTTTCCGCAACCTGCTAGAGGATAGCGAGTGTGATCGCGATATGCCATCCGGATGTTTCGAACTTCCCTCGTACCTAATGCAAATCGAAAGTTGTGACGCGCTCCGCACAAATCATGCAAAGGTATCAATTCATACCCTTGTCTAATAGATTCGGCTCTGCTCCTCTGGTTCAATCATCATCAAGCGAGACAAGTTCGAACGAGAACTCGCCATCGCACACTAACCGAATCAATTGAAAAGGGAGAGCTGATATGACAAGAATGATTTCGATCGCGATTATTTGTGGGGCCGCCGCACTGACTGGGGCCGCGTCCTCTGCACTGTCACAAACAACATCACGAGCTGAGTATCACTACGCGCTGCCCCTTAATCTTGCGGTTGAGGCCGCGACCGAGGCTGTTCGTGTATGCGCCCAAAACGGATATCAAGTGAGCGCAACAGTCGTGGACATGGATGGGGTGCGGCAGGTAGACCTTCGCGGTGATGGCGCCACCATTCATACAGCGGAATCGAGTTATGACAAGGCGTATACGGTGGTCACGCTAGGGCCGATCTTCGACTTCGATACGTCCAGCAAGTTCTTCGAGCTGACGAAGACCAGTCCCTATGCGCCGCGGCTTTCAACCATGCATAACGTCATGGCGCTTCCAGGCGCAGTGGCGTTCAAGTCGAAGAACGCCATCGTAGGCGCTCTGGGCGTGGGAGGTGCTCCCGGCGGAGACAAGGACGAAGTCTGCGCCCAGGCTGGGATGGCGAAGGTCGCCGACCGGCTTCCACGTTGAGTATCACTGAAGTCCAGGCTCATGGGATCCATGAATCGGGAGAAAAGGAGGAGTCATGGAAGGCGCAGCAGCGCGGGATGCAGGATGGCCTAACGCGGGCCAAAGTGATCTGCACGAAGGCGAAGTCGGCACCATCGCTTCCCCTCAAGCAGAACGTCTGGAATGCGTGATTCGCACCCGCGCTTCTGACTTAATCGCAGATGTGACGGCAACAAGAAGTGAACGTGCGCGAGACCAGCGTCCACAGCATGCATTCGACTGGCTACTCGTGGCCGTTCTGAGCATGACGGCGGGTTCGGTCGACCTTATCGGATTCCTCGCATTCGGAGGATTGTTTACCGCGCACATTACGGGAAACATAGTTATCCTTGCCGCCCATTACATAACCGGTGGCTTTAGCCGGATCGGACCGCTAATGGCGGTTCCAGTTTTCATCGCGGTCTTAGGGACAGTTGTTTGGTTGTTCGAGGACAAGCCGAAGCATCAGACCTTGCGAGCATTGCTGATTCTACATGCAGCACTTCTGACTGGATTTTTCGCGGTTTCCGCCGCGTTTGGTCCCTTCGCGAATCCCGGAGGCGCAGTGGCAGCGTCTGTGGGGATGCTCGGAGTTGCAGCGATGGCCACTCAAAATGCGCTTGTCAAACTCGATCTGCCAGGTTTCCCTACGACGGCCGTGCTCACCACGAATACTGTCCAGTTGACAGTCGAGCTTACAACTCTACTGCGCGGCAATGCCTTACCTGAACAAATGGCCCTAGCTCGGCGCCGTATTCGCATGACTCTCCCGGCCTTCGCGGGTTTCATTGCGGGTTGTACGACGGGCGGGTTGCTCGAAGTGCACTTCGGACTGCGGGCTTTGGCATTTCCGGTTGTGCTGGCCGTGCTTGCAATACCGTTGAGTGAATACACCGTAAGAACCGTTCTGACGACGAAAGCTAACTTCGCTTGCGCCGTCTCCACGGCTGATGCGAAAGCAACAATCGATAACTTCGTCTAGTGGTCTCGGAGCTCATGGCTTCACCAGAATTGTGCATGGAATCAAAATTCTAAAGAGGAGGTTTGGTATGTCAGACAACAAACAAGCAAGCACCGTGGAAGCACAACGAGGTATCGTTCGACCTCATCAGCCGGGCCAGGATGTTTTCAGATCGGTCCTGCCGGAAGAAATCGACTGGAAACCCTTCCCGTCGTTCCCTCCTTCGGTTCGCCTGGCAGTCGTCGTCGGTCAGCCCTCGGAGGCCGGGCCGTACACCATCAGGGTGAAAGCGCCGCACGGCGCGAAACTGATGCCACACCGGCACCCGGAGGATCGAGTCTACACAGTTATTTCAGGTGTTTTCTACATCGGCCTCGGCGATCAGTTCGACGCCGATAAGCTGCATGCATATCCGGCCGGTAGCGTCATCGTTCTACCCGGCAATACATCCCATTTTCATTGGGCGAAATCCAGTGAGTACATCACACAAGTTTCGGCGATTGGGCCGCTTGGTCTTGAATACGTAAACGCGAAAGACGATCCGCGAAACCAGCAGCCTGGGAATTGAGCCCGAGCCCAACTGCTTAAGTGTCTGGAAGCAGAAGCTCGTTTTCGCATATCTGTGTCGAGTGTTGACGGAATGGGAGTATGAAGAGCTCGTCACTTCGACGCTTTGCCAAGGGTATCGCAACTGTACCTAAACCCGAGCGCTGCATGAGCAGCCAAGTCTTTTAGGTACGCTGCGAATCGGCGCGAATTGAATGACATCTCAATGGAGGTAATAGGCGATGGCACATCGAGTGGCAGATGAATTGATTAGCAGACTTGTTGAAGCGGGTGTCGAAAGACTTTACGGCGTCGTCGGCGACAGCCTGAATCCGGTGACGGATGCTTTGCGAATAAATGGCAAAGTTAAGTGGATTCACGTGCGCCACGAGGAAACTGCCGCGTTTGCGGCGGGCGCCGAGGCTCAGCTCAACGGGAAACTCGCGGCCTGCGGTGGCAGCTGTGGTCCCGGCAACCTTCACCTGATAAACGGACTCTTCGATGCTCATCGCAGCAATGCTCCAGTACTCGCGATCGCATCGCATATTCCAAGTAGTGAGATCGGCACCGGATATCTCCAGGAAACTCATCCGGAAATCCTTTTCAAAGAATGCAGTCACTACTGTGAGCTGATTTCGAATCCGAAACAGTTTGAGCGTGTTCTTCACATCGCCATGCAGAGTGCAGTCGGAAAAGGCGGAGTAGCCGTAGTCGTGTTGCCCGGCGACGTGTCGGGGATGGAGATTGCGGAGGATGGCTCTCCTCGTTCCGTGGTCCGGCAAAGGCCCTCCATCCGCCCCTGTGAAAAGGACTTGGCGCAACTGGCGGAGTTGATTAATTCTTCGAAGAAAGTGGCTCTCTTCTGTGGAATTGGGTGTGCCGGTGCTCACGGTGAGCTAATGGCGCTGGCTGACAAGTTAAAGTCTCCCGTCGGCCACTCGTACCGCGGGAAACCGTTCGTCGAGTTCGACAACCCGTTCGATGTCGGAATGAGTGGATTGCTTGGATTCGGCGCGGCGTACCAGGCCATGCACGAATGCGATCTGCTGCTACTCTTGGGCACTGATTTTCCCTATAGCAAATTCCTTCCAACGAAACCCAAGATTGTCCAGGTTGACATCAGAGTCGAGAACTTGGGTCGACGAAGCAAACTGGATCTTGGATTATGGGGCGATATGGGCGAAACTATCCGCGCGCTACTTCCGATGATAGAAGCTAAGTCGGATCGCTCGTTTTTGGACGCGATGCTCAGTAACCATAAAAAGTCGCTTCGGCGGCTGAATGCCTACGTAGATCACGTTGGGAAACGGAGGCCGATGCACCCTGAGCCTGTCGCGGCCGCGCTGAGTGAGATTGCGGCGGACGATGCGATCTTTACTGCTGATACCGGCATGTGTAACGTCTGGTCTTCCCGGTACATTCGAGCGACCAAGGAGCGGCGCCTGATCGGCTCCTTCACCCATGGGTCCATGGCAAACGCGCTCCCTCAGGCCATTGGCGCCCAACTTTGCTATCCCGGAAGACAGGTAATTGCAATGGCGGGAGATGGCGGCCTCACCATGCTCATGGGTGAGTTGTTGACAGTGACACAGTACGACCTCCCGATCAAGATCGTCGTGTTCAACAACAGCGCTCTCGGAATGGTGAAACTGGAGATGGAAGTCGACGGAATACCCGACTATCAGACGGATTTGAAGAACCCGAACTTTGCGAAGCTGGCCGAGGCGATCGGGATGATGGGGGTAAGGATCGAAAACCCAGCCGATCTGTCCTCTGGACTAAAGCAAGCGCTTCAGCATTCGGGTCCGGCGCTCATTGATGTGGTCACCGATCCAAATGCGCTTTCTTTGCCGTCCCATATCGAGGCGGACCAAGTCGTGGGCTTCGCAGTCGCCATGGGGAAACTGGTCCTCGCCGGTGGTATCGACGAGGTTGTAGACACAATTGAAACCAACATTCGGAATATATGAGAACTTTCTCCCGCACTCCGGCACCGTGCAGGTGGTTCCGAGCCTGTCCTTATTATTGTCCCGTAGGATTGTTCTCCTCCGCGACGCCGACAGACGAATGGCTTGCTTAGACCGTAGGCAATTCCGACTGCATCCTACTTTATCGACAACGTGAGGCACCGCATGAATCTATCCGACGCGCCGATTGCACACGAAGGCTTCTTCGCCACGCACTTCTTCACCGTGAGGGACCTGGAAAAATCGAAGGACTTCTATGTCCGAATTCTTGGCGGGAAAGTCATCAAGCCGGAAAATCCCTGCTACATCAAGTTGGCTAATACCTGGATCATTCTCAATTCCGGGGGTGGCCCGACTCCCGACAAGCCAGAAGTCGTCCTCGAGACTCCGTCGAATCTCAATACAGTGAATAGCTTTCTCGACTTGCGTGTCGCTGACATCCGGGCCTGCTACAAACAATGGCGCGACAAAGGAGCGTTCTTTCTTACCGAGCCGCTAAACAATCGCGGCTGGGAATGGCGCTGCTACATGCGTGATCCTGACGGCTACCTTATCGAGGTCGGCCAATACACTCAACTGGCCCTCGACTGGTTCACAAACCATGCCACTTAAGGTGCCAGAGGCAACTGCACTCCTAAAGAGGCGCGTGTAGAGTCTGCAACTGGCTGGTACGTCGAATTACCGGGGCAGCCGGATCTCTCTGCGGTGACAGCGAAATCTTCAACCGGGTAACTAACTGAAAACGCACGGCACGGACGGCGCCACAAAAACGTTTTAATGACCCTCGGAAAACAGTTCGTGGACTGTTAATGGACCATGATTTTTGAACGTCCTCCGATCTGGGGGGACGCATTTGATCTGTTTACGAACGACGCTTCTCTGGATGACGAGAAGCGCGTTTAGGAGGACCTATTCTTGCCCTCTCAGTGCAAACCGCTCGTAATCTGTCAGTAAGGGGAAAGCTGGGGCGAAGGCTCATGAGGCTGACCATGGATGATCAAAGCTGCGCAGAAGAAAATCACGAGCGCTCGCAAGCACCCGGGCTCGCGCCTGAGCAGGAAGGATGCGGCTGAGGGCCATTGCTCCGATCATGGTTGAAAAGATAGCAAAGAAGGCCCGCTCTTTGTCCGCGGCGCGCCGGCCAGGCATAAACGGCAGCATGCGGTCTCTGTACTTCACAAGTTCCCCGACAATCTGAGCCTTCATCACCGGATCTGCCCGAGCTAATTCGGGCGCGAGGGCCGGCAGAGGACAGCCGCGTTCGGGATAGTCGCACATTTCCGGGCGCAAATAGGTTTTCACAATGGCCTTCCACTCCTGGCCTGGCCGCGCTTGTTCGGCCGCGCGAGCGAGGATACTGGCGATCTCCGCGAAGCCGTCGCGCAACGACTCTACCAGCAAATCGTCCTTGCTCCCGAAATGCTTGTAAAAGCCGCCGTGGGTCAGACCAGAGTCCCGCATCACGGTTGAAACGGCCGCACCATGCAATCCTTCGGCGCGAACGCGCCGGGAGGCCTCCTTCACAATTTGCCGATGGATTTCCGCTTTATGTTCAGACCGGTAACGCATGACTGATTATAGGATGCCGGTAGTCATCCCACGACTCAATCCACTTTTTCCAGCGGCCGTAAAAATCCGAATCCATAGGATGACACATATCATCCTATGGTCTGAAAGGAGAACTTCGATGTCTTATTCAGTGATTCCGTTAGATCTCGCCGGCTCGATCGTCACAATGGCTGTCATCGCGGTTGATCTGGTTGCTGTGACGCAGGCGCTTTCCGGCTCGTTCGGCCGCCGCCTCGTGATTGCGGCCGTTGGCGGGGGATGGGTAGGCTTGGCGGTGTTCCTCGGCGCAACGGGCCGGCTGGCGTTCTCACCAAACCTTCCCGCGCCGCTGATCGGTGTTCTGTTCGCCGTGCCGCTGCTGACGGCCGGCGTGCTGGCGTTGACCAGCGAAAAGGTACGCGCCGCCCTCCTCGGAATTCCGCCGCAACTGCTCGTCGGCTTGAATGCGATGCGCATCCTCGGTGTCCTCTTTCTGCTGGACTTCATCGCAGGAAGCCTGAGTGGACCATTCCCATTCTTTGCAGGTTTAGGCGATATGATCACTGGCGCGCTGGCCATTCCGCTTGCGCTAAGCATTGCCCGTTCCGAAGAGCCCTCGGTGCGCACGATTGCGGGATGGAACGCCTTTGGAACGCTTGACCTCGTTGTGGCCGTTGGGCTGGGCATTACTTCGGCGGCGGGCAGCCCGCTGCAACTGATCCACGCCGGTGTGGGGTCGCAGGCGATGCAGTACCTGCCGCTGTCCCTGGTGCCCACGGTACTTGTGCCCTTCTACTTGCTAACACACGCGATCGTCGCCGCGCAGCTGCGAGTGCGTTCCAGAGCTGTTCATACGACGCTCACTGCGAGTTCAGCGCAGTAGGTAGCCTAGTCTCACCTCTCCTGCTCCTGAGGCGGCGCCACACCGCCGAACGAGCCAGGTCAATAGGCCAGAGAAAGAGAAGGTATCGCGCGCGAGATCGGTTGCTGCCAAATCGCAATTTCACTCGGCCGAAGAGTCGGGATGGCATTATCCTTCCGGCCGCACAGAATTCGCTCGGATTGGAGGTCCCGTGCGCGTTTTATCGATACCAATTCAGAAGGTATTGCTTCCGGGTTGCGCGTCATCCGCCCGGAATCACTTTAGCAGCAAGGTTTGCCTTGGATTGCCTGCCAGCCTTCGCCCAGAACCAGCGGGATTATGAGCAGAGCCGCGACGGGATCAGCCCACGCCATGTGCCAAATTGCATTAACCGCCAATCCCACCAAGGCGATGAGCGAAAGATAAGCGCATAATGCCGACTGTGCGGCGTCGGCCCTCAACGCAGCACTACCGGTGGCTGCCGCCAGACGGTGCTTCTCCTTCGCAAACCAAGGCATGACCGCAAGGGCGGCAACCAGAATGGCTATCCCGGCAAGTGTGGGTCTGGGTTCGCTATAGCCCAGCAGACTCAAGGCTGAACTAACTGCGACATAGGCAGCAAGTGCAAACAGCAAGGCTCCAGCGACGCGGGCAGCCTTCCTTTCGACGTCCTCGCGAGCAGCAGCGGCGCGGAAACTCCACAGCACAACCACCGCTGAAAAGAGTTCGATGGCACTATCTCCGTCGAACGCGAGCAGGGCTGGGCTGCGAGCCTTCCACGATGCAAACAGGGACACGACAGCCTCCACGGTCATCCACGCGATGGTGAGTACTTGAACCCGCCGAATGCCGTGGATAGCTTCTGGGGTGGCAATCTGCAGCACGGAAGCCATTTGGGTGAGTATTATGGCACGACGGAAGTTGACGGACGAGAACGTCGTTTCTTCCTTCTCTTCGCCTTATTCTTGGCGTTTTCGCGGACGAAACGTACCGCGGAGCAGGCAAGGGAGATCACGAATGCAAGCCACAGCACAAGAAACACAACCTCAAAGACCCGCTCGCCTTGATCGAAGAACCGGTCCCACGGAAATGACAATGCTGCTAAGGCAAAGAATTGAGGTTGATTTCCAAACACTCCGTATGTGTAAACCGGAGTGCAGGAGACTGAGAATCCTATCTTGTGGAGTTGAGCAACATCTTTGGAATGTCCGAGGCTATCTTCCGGCTAATTCCTGAAGCGGCGCGGACGCATCCGTGCTCTCTTACGTCGACCGAAGATGGAAATTCTAGTGATGGTAGTTCGAAAACACGATGCCATCAACCGCGACGAGCACGCCTGCTAAACAAAGAAGGATCCCGAAGGCGCGGTACCAGCGTAAAAACGAAGTTCTGCGTTCAGGAGCCAAGTTGGCGAGTCGTTGCGAGCCCCAAATCTTAGCTGCCCGAAGCGGTGAGGCCGCCACAAAAGTTCCGAGAGCTATGGCGACGGAACTCACCAAAACGTAGATCACCATTAGCGTACCGCTGCTCAAGGGGGCAACTAATACCGGCTTCATCGTTAGCTCTTCGGAATGTCGGTGCGGTTCCACCATCCGCCGCCAAGAGCCTGAAACAACGCGGCTGTGTCGGCAAAACGATTCGACTGAGCCTGCACAAGGTTAATGAGGCCTTGCTGATAGGCTTGTTCCGCGCTCAAGAGCGCGAGGTAGTTGGCGTAGCCGGATTCAAGCTGTTTCTTCGTCAGGTCGAGGGTAATGCCAGCGGCATCTTTAGCGGCAGCCGCGGCCTTCAATGCGTCGGCGTCCTGTTGGAGCGCATTCAGCGTGTCAGCAACATTCTGGAACGCGGTTAGGACCGTGCTGCGATACTGTTCGTCAGCCTGCGTATAAGCAGCTCGCGCGGCGCGCTCCCGATGCATGAGGGTGCCTCCATCAAAGATGGGCTGGGTGACGCCTGCGGCTACATCCCAAAAGCCATTGCCACCGGAGAACAAATGCCCGAGAACCACCGCCATGCTCCCAGCGTCCGCAGTCAAGGAGAGGCTCGGAAGGCGGTTGGCGCGTGCAATTCCAATTTGAGCGCTGGCGGAATGCAGGTTTTCCTCGGCCTGGCGCACGTCCGGGCGCTGCTCGACGAGTTGTGAAGGAAGGCTGACCGGTAGTTCCTGCGGCAGTTGCAGGCTCGACAGCTCAAATTTTTCAACCAGATCCTGGTTGGGAAACCCGCCCGCCAGCACAGCCAGCAGATCCCGTTGTTGAGCCAACTGTTTCAGCAGCGGAGGTAACGTGGCGGCGACTTGCGCCAGCTGCGATTCCTGCGCTGCCACATCGAGCTCGCTGGCATATCCCTTCGCATACTGATCCCGCAGGATCTTCAACATGTTGGTGTTGATGGTGATGAGTTCCTGGGTCGCTTCGATCTGTCCCCGCAATGAGGCCTCTTGAATGGCTCCGGCGGCGAAGTTTGCGCTCAGTGTGATGTGCGTCGCGGCCAGGGCAAAACGCGCTTGCTGTTCTTGTGCTTGCAACGACTCCACGGTTCGCCGGTTGAGACCGAACACGTCTGGCACAAAAGAAACGCTCACCTGCGGTGTGTACAGGCTGTAATTCAAGGCACTGGTGTTGGTTACTGGTGAAATGTCAGCCGATGACTTTGCCCGAGTCGCCGAAAAACCACCGGTGACGCTGGGATAGTAAGCGCCCCGCTGGGCCAGCATATTTTCTCGTGCAACTATCAGCGTCGCCTGAGCCGCCTTCAGGTCGGGATTGGCTTTGAGCGAGCGCTCAATCAAATCGTTGAGCGGCTTCGAGTGAAACAAAGTCCACCACTCGCCCGGAATGTCGTGCCCTTCAACCACGTGTTGCGCTTCTCCACCGGCGACGTTGCTGGTACTGCTCGTGTTCGTGATTGGAGCGGGTGTATAGCCGGAAACGTCCGGAGCAACAGGCTTCTTGAACCTGGGCCCGACCGCGCATCCTGCCGCGAACAGCAAGGCCGAGGCTGCGAGGAAGCTGGTGAGGCACGATTTGTGTTTGCGAATCATACGAATGATTTCCTTAAGGCCTGCGGCGCATACCAGTTCCGTTGATTGCGCCGGTATTGCCGTTATTCCACCTTGGCGATTCACTAACGACCGCCGGGTTCGGTCCGCGATGGTGCACATTGTTGGGTAACGGGTTAAGCGACGGGTTGAGCGATGCCACACGGGGCGGAACACTTGTCAGCCGAACGGGAAGACCACGGTTGGTTGTTTCGTTCTGGATTAATCCGCCTTTTGCAGCACCGCCGGATCTAGCTAAGGCCGGCTGGCGAAGGCTGGCCGGGTTCCGAGGCAGGGGGCGTTTCTGGCTGGTCGCAGGCTGCTTAGGACGATTTCCCGCGGTCAGGCCTGCACGGCTGCGCGTGTGATTCTTGTCAGAGGCGTGCTCCGGTGAGGCTGCATAACTTGTCTCCTGCATTACCGCGGCACAACTCACCGTCAGAAGCAGAAACAGAAGGCTGGTGACCTTCATAGTAAATCCTCTGACTGCAGGTGCGGGCGCTCGTCGCGGCCTAGAAATATCATTCTCAGCGCGGGCACAGCGAGAAGCAGCATCACGGGGCCGAGCAGCATGCCGCCCACGATCACGGTGGCGAGCGGACGCTGCACCTGGCTGCCGATCCCCGTGGAGATCGCCGCGGGAAACAGGCCGATGCAGGCCGAGAGCGCTGTCATCAGTAATGGGCGCATACGGGTGGATGCAGCGCGATACATCGCATCCACCGGCACCAGCCCCTGAGATCTCTCATGGTTGTAAAACGTAATCATCAGGATGCCGTCCATGACGGAAACGCCGAAGAGCGAGACGAAACCGATGGCGGCCGAAATGCTGAAATTCTGACCAGAGATAGAAAGTGCCAATACACCGCCAGCAACTGCGAAGGGGATTCCCGCGAGCGTCAAGAGGCAGTCACGCAGGTTGTTGAACAAGGTGTAGAGCAACCCGATGATCAGCACCAGGCTGACCGGCACAATAATCTCCAGGCGTTTCTTGGCTTCCTGAAGGTCTCCGAACTCGCCCGCCCAAACCAGCCGGTACCCAGAGGGAAGAGTCACGTTCTTCGCGATTCGCTCCTGAGCCGCCCCGACGGTGCTGCCAAGATCGCGGCCGCGGACGCTGAACTTCACCGGGATGAAACGCTGCACGCTCTCGTGATAAATCCAGGCGGCTCCAGTATCCAATGAGATCGTGGCCAGTTCGCTTAACGGTATATAGGCGTTGGCGCCGCTGGCGGTTGGGTAGGCGACTTTGATGCTGCGAATTTTGTCGATATTGTCGCGGTATGCGGGCGTATAACGAACGACGAGATCGAACTGCCGATCGCCCTCCAGAACCTCCGTCGCAACCGCTCCGCCCATGGCCGCTTGAATGACGGTATTGACATCTCCGGAGTTGAGACCATAGCGCGCGGCCTTGGCGCGATCTACCTTGATGTTCAGGTTGGGCTGCCCCAGCACCGGGAAGATGCCCAGGTCGGCAATGCCGGGGACCGCGTTCATCTGGTCGCGGATTTGCTCCGCCAGCTTGGTCAAGAATTCAAGATTGGGGCCGACGATCTTGACCGAATTGGAGCCTTTGACGCCCGAGATCCCTTCCTCGATGTTGTCCTCAATGTATTGCGAGAAATTGAAGACGACTCCCGGCAACTCATTGTTGAACTCCGCTTGAATCTGGTCGGTCAGCTTCTCCTTAGTCAAGCCTCTTGGCCATTCATCAAAAGGTCTAAGCGGCGCGAATAATTCGACATTGGAGAACGGCGAAGCATCGCTGCCGTCGTCTGGCCGGCCGTGCTGAGCAACCACGGTAAGGACTTCGGGATGTCGCAGCAGAATCTCGCGCATTTTTTTCGAGGCCGCCTCGCCATCTTCGAGGGAGAGCGTGATCGGCATGGAGGCGCGAATCCAAAAGTTTCCTTCTTCTAAATGCGGAAGAAACTCGCTGCCCAGCCGCAATCCCAGAAATGCGGACAGGGCAAGAAAGGCGATGCCGAGACTCACCGTGAGAGCGCGTCGATTCAGCGCAAAACGCAGCGCAGGATCATAGATACGGTGCAAAAAGCGTACCACCAGGGTTTCCGTTTCCTTGAAGTTCTCAGGGAGCAGCAGGGAAGCGATGACAGGCGTGATGGTGAAGGTTGCAATTAGCGCCCCGGCCAGTGCGTAGCCATAAGTGCGCGCCATTGGCCCGAAAATCTGGCCCTCGACTCCCTGCATGGTGAAGAGCGGCACGAAACCGGCCACAGTGATGAGTGCCGAGAATAAAACCGCCTTGTCCACCTGGAGCGCGCTGATTAGAATCAGCCGCAAACGATCCGTCCAAGCGTGGGCTGCGGTTGCATCTCCGGGGAGTCTGGTCGGATCGGGCCCCCAATGGCCTTCGGTCAGGCGTTGCAGCAATCCCTGTCTTTCTTCCTGGTTACGTTGAAAATTGCGAAAGACGTTCTCCACCAGGATCACGGCCGAATCCACGATGATGCCGAAATCCACTGCGCCCACCGACAGCAGGTTCGCGCTTTCCCCCGTGATCACCAGCAGAATGGTGGCGAAGAATAGTGCGAAGGGGATATTGATTCCAACAATGACCGCGCTGCGCAGATTCCCGAGAAAAATCCACTGGATGAGGAAGACCAGCAGACATCCGAATATCAAGTTGTGCAGAACCGTGTGCGTGGTGATGGAAATCAGCGATGAGCGGTCATAGTAAGGAACAACCTTGACTCCCGGCGGCAGACTCCCGTCGTGATTCAAGTTTTCGATTTCCGCTTCCACCTTCGGAATCATGTCGTTGGTCTGTTCGGTTCGCCTCATGACCACGATCGATCCCACGACATCACTCTGGTTGTCGCGGCCCAGAATGCCGAGCCTCGGCCGGTAGCCGATCGACACCTTCCCGACATCCTTCACCAACACTGGGACGCCGTTCTCCTGGGTCAGAACCACATTCTCGATGTCGTCAAGCTTGTAACCCTGGGTCAAATCGTCATTGCCGCCGTCATCCATCAGACCGACCCCGCGGATGTTGATGGATTGCTGGCCAACTCGGATTTCGCGTCCGCCCACGTTGATGTTTGCGTTGCCCAGAGCGTTCAGAATTTGGGGCACGGTCACGCTGTAGGCTTCGAGTTTGTGCGGGTCCACCTCGACCTGGAATTCCTTGGTGGGACCGCCCCAGCTGTTGACCGCTGCGATGCCGGGAATGGTCAACAGGCGGCGCGCCACGATCCAATCCTGCACAGTGCGCAGATTCGCGACTCCGAAATGCTTGGGGCCGACGACCTGATAACGATAGATTTCACCAGTCGAACTGTTAGCTTGGATACTCGGAACCTGGCCGCCGGGCAGGCTAACGTTCTGTTGCATCGCGACCGACGCCTGGGCGTAGGCGAAGTTGTAGTCCACCCCATACTTGAAGCTGACGCGCACAAACGACAGGCCATAAAACGAAGTGGAGCGGATGATGTCAATGCCGGGGGTGGTGTAGAGAGCAATCTCCGTGGGGCGCGTGTAGTAACGTTCCATCTCCTCAGCAGAGAGGCCGGGCGCCTGCGCCGTGATTTCCAAGATGACGGGCGTAGGGTTCGGATACGCCTCGATGTTGAGCATCTTGAAAGCAATGAGCCCGGCGCCGGCAAACAGAATCAAACCCACCGCCACAATCGGACGGCGACTCAGGCAAAACGCGAGGAGAGATTTGAACATGTCGTTTCTTTTATTGAAGTGAACGTGACAATGAACTAATCGCTGGGTGGCGCCGACAGCATGTTGCTAAGAAACACAGCGCCGTCCGCCGCGACCAGTTCTCCGCGTCGTAAACCGTCAAGAACCTGAACCCGGTCGGCATTTCGCAGTCCGATCTTGATGATTCTTTGCTCAAACCGGCGGCGATCAGTGGTTACCCAAGCGGTCATCGTGCCATCGGCTTCGCGAACGACGCCATTGGCCGGTATGGCAGTGGCTTCTACCGGGTTGTGAACGCGGATGACGAAGTTGGCGAGCATTCCGGGACGCAGTTCATCGTTGGGGTCCGCAATCTCCGAACGGATGGTTACGCGGTGCGTATTTGGATCTACCGTCTCGTAGATCTTTGAAACCTTGCCTTGGAACGCGTGGTCGGGATAGGCCATCACTTTGACCTGAACCGGCTGTCCCAAATGAAAAAGCGGGACATCGGTCTCGCTGACATTCGCCAGCATCCACTTGATGGCCACGTCGGCCACGGAGTAGGGCGCAGGCGTATTTCCCGGCTGCACCAGAAATCCGGGCTGCGCGACTTTGTATGTAATCTTGCCGGCGATTGGACTGCGCACGACCAGGGCAGGATCAGTCTTCCGCGAGGCGATCATTTGATCAATCTCGGCATTGGTCTTGCCGAATACAAGGACCGCATCGCGCGCGGCCTTCAGAGCGCCTTCGGCGGTTTGTTGATCTGAGGTGGCTTGTTCCTTTTCTCGCTCGGCAATTCCACCAAGACCCAGCACGCGCAGCAGTTCTTTGTTGGTCAGTTCGAACGTCGCGGCCGCACCAATCAGGTTTGACTCAGCCTGGATGAGGTCGGGGCTTTTGATCGTATAGAGGGGCTGCTCCTTCTGAACCCTGGCGCCCAGTTCCCCAAACGTCTTGAGGATGGTCCCCTGATAAGCCGGGAAGACTTGAACCGAAAGGTCTTCGTCAAAATCAATGTTGCCTACCGCATCCTTCTCAACCGGAAACTGGTAGCTTCCCACGGGCTCAATCCTGATCGAGTTCAGTTGACTGGGTGAAAGCTCCAAGGCCGCTTCGGATGAGGACGTGGCGGATTTTGCACCAGATGCCTGCGTCGCATTCGCGTTTGCAGCCTGACCACGACTACAGCCGGATTCGAGAAGTCCCGTTGCGAGGATGATCGCAACGGTCGCCACAGACACCACGACAAATCTCTTGCTGACGTGAACCGGATATTTCGTCATTTCGTTCGACCTTCAAGCCTTCCAGACAAACCTCAGCCTCGAAGGATGCAGTGCTGGATGCATTGAGATGATTGTGTAAGACACTGACCGCCGAAGGGAATCCTATCTTTGGTGGTCCAGCACTACCTTTCGACCGCTCAGAGCCTATCTTTTGGCCAGTTCTTGACAATGCAGTTTCATGGTGCGCGAAGATAGCGCACCATTAGAATGGCCATGAAAGACCCACTGCCAATCAACGCACCACCCGTGAGAGACCCTCTGTCCATCTACGCGTCGGCCAATCGCGCCAAAGTGATTGTTGTTGCTGGTCTCTTGATAGCAGCTATCGCAGTGGTTGACTGGGCGACGAAGCCCTACATCTCTTTGGGATTCCTTTACCTGTTCCCCATCATGATTCTTGGCGGCTTCCTGTCGAGGACTCAGCTTGTAGGAGTTGCGCTGGTTTGTGCCGTTCTGCAGGAAGCGTTCAGCAATTTGCCTGAGAATGAAGCTGTGATCCGCTTGCTGTTTAGTTCTGCAGGATTTGTCGGTACCGGACTGTTTATTTCGGAGATGATCCGTAATCGCCGAATTACGATGGCGCACGTGGAAGAGCTCGAAGGGCAGATCAAGCTGCGCGAGGACGCCGAGGAGCAGTTGCGTTCTCTCGTCGAAAGCAGTCCAGCTGCAATCGTCACAATTGATGCAGCCGGCAGAGTTCTGTTAGCCAATGAAGCAGCTCAACACTTGCTCGCCTCTGAAGGAACGCCTCTGCAAGGCAAGGAAATCAATTCTTATCTCCCCGCTTTGCAAACAGTCCTCAAAAACCAACAGCCGCGAGTATTTCGGACCACCCTGCAGTGCACAGGGAAAAGGAGCGACGGCGAAGTCTTTCTGGCTGGTGTTTGGTTTTCCACCTACAGCACGATATCGGGGCCCCGCTTGGCGGCCATCATTGTGGATCTCTCCGAGGACCTTCGGAATCGCGAGGACCTCAGTCTAGACCATTTATTGAAGAACACGAGAATCCTGATGAGTGCAGTGGCCCATGAAATTCGGAACCTTTGTGGCGCTGTGCTTGTCGTGCATAAGAACCTCTCCCGAGTTAAGGAGCTTGAGTCGAACGAGGACTTCAAGGTCTTGGGGAACCTGATCCAAAGCCTCGAAAGAGTGTCGGCATTGGAATTGGGTTCTTCGGCATCTCAGAATGGTGAGGTCGTTGAGCTTAGGTCGGTGCTAGACGAATTCCGGATTTTGATCGAAACCACCTATCACGAATCAAAGATCGAGATGCAGTGGGACGTTCGAGAACCGTTGCCCCTCGTTTGGGCGGACCGGTACGGACTTATACAGGTTTTCTTGAACCTGGCGAAGAATAGTCGCCGGGCCATGGCCTCTAGTGGAATGAAGCGGCTTCGAATTGCGGCGCGCGAGGAGGAGGGTACGGTCATAATCCGATTCGAAGACACAGGAACTGGCGTCGCTTCGCTAGAGAACCTCTTCCAGCCGTTCCAGCGTGGCGCCGAATCCAGCGGTCTCGGTCTGTACGTTTCCCGCGCGATCATGCGCAGCTTTGGAGGAGAGCTTTCGTACGAGCCAAGATCGCAAGGCTGCTGCTTCGCCGTGGTCTTACCCCTGGGTGTCGCACAAGAGGAGATGGTGAATGCCTGAAACTGCGGCCAACACTGTCCACCTCTTATTGTTAGACGATCACACCTTATTTCGAGAGAGTGCGAGCCGACTGCTCGCGGCGGAGTCGGGATTCGAGGTAACTGCTCACTGCGGGACAATTGGAGAGGCTCTGCAAATTCTGCGGCGCAAGGCGATTGACGTTGTACTCCTTGATTTTGATCTCGGCGAGGTCGATGGCCGGAAGTTTCTGAGATTGGCAAAGGATCAGGGATTTCAGGGAAGGGTTCTCGTTGTCACGGCAGGGGTGGATCCGGTCGTGGCTGCGGAGTTGATCCGGTCTGGGATTTCCGGAGTTTTTCGAAAACACGATTCTGCCGCATTGCTGGCACAAGCAATTCGTGAAGTGATGGCCGGCAAGGTGTGGTTGGACCAAGAGCAATTGCAAACCGCCCTCAGAACTGGGGTCGGAGCCCCACAGGACAATCGAACACGGCCATTCACGGAACGGGAGCAGCAGGTGATTTCCTGCGTGTTCGAGGGGCTTGCAAATAAAGAGATTGCGGCGCGAATCGGAGTGTCGGAGAGCTCGGTCAAAGCTACACTTCAGCAACTTTTCTCCAAAACCGGTGTCCGTACGCGCAGTCAATTGGTGCGTATCGTCTTGGAACAACATCGGGATCAGATCTAGCACAGCCGCGGCAATTCCCGGATCGTCGGCAAACAGGAAGTTATCCAGAAACCGGCTTCGGGGAAGTTGGCCGGATTAGTAACGACAAGTCGACAAGGCACCCCGAACCCATCGCGAGTGATTTTGTCCGGGATGAACGCCGTGAAGGGCGTTTCTCGGGACAAAATCTTAGAGACATCACATTACCCTACAGGATCAGTGCACAGGGTCAGGGGCAACGGCCGCTTCCTTTATGGAATTATGCATGTTGAGGATGCGCCACCGGCCTCCGGCATCCTTGCGGCACATGGTCATCCCATGTCCGGTGAGGCGCTCCTCCGGAGTATCCATCCAGAAATCGTAGGAGTACCACAAGAGGTCGCCGAAGATGCGTGCGTCATGGGGACTCGCGTCATAGTGCAGTTTGGGTGCAAACTTGAAGAAACGCTGGCTCAGATAACGCATGACCTCGTCGCGTCCCCGGTACTCACCATGCTGAGTATAGAAAACGATTTCCGGATCAAAGCACTCCGCCATTGCTTTCACGTCTCCTTGATTGAAGGCGACAATGCAGGCCCTTAGGTCCCCTTCCGCCTCGGCAAAAACCTCTGCGGAATCTCCCGGCTCACTGGCTGGCGCGCGTACGGCAACTCGCCGCCTCAAATCGATGGTCATCCCCATCTGATCGAGCAAATCCACACCCAGGATCCCGTCGATCTGCCCTCCACAGGCCTTGCCGATGGCGCTCAGGTCAATCGCCGGGAGCTTAAGATCGCGCAGCTTGCGCGTGCCCAGATCTACTTGCGGCAAGAAAACTTCCCGGGAGTTGGTCGGTGAGCCTCCACTCCACGAGTAGATGTGGATCTCCTTGGACTCACCCGATGTGAAAGACTTCAGATTGAGGATCGTGGTGGCGGCTGTATCAAGCAGGAACCGCCGGTTTTCCCCCGCAACCTTCATGGTGACAACCGGCAGGCGATCGCAGCGTTCGATCGGAATTTCATCCTTCTTATCGTGGGTTTGGGCGCGGACTGATCCCAAGAAGCAGGCAACCAGAAAGACGAGGACCGCGACAACAGAAGCCGGCCTCATGGAACCCCCATTCCAGATAGGTCGGCCATTCACTGGCGCCTATTTAGGTGAAAAGCCTCGCTTGCCTGCGTTAAGCTCATTTGCCTAGTCGCGCCTTCGCGAAGCCGACGAAGCTGTTTCAGGTGATGCTGTCCATGCACTACATGAAGTTTTCTCCACTCCAGCGCATTCAGCGGACCCAGAATCGGATGGTCCAGCAGCTTTACGTGGGGCCCAAAGCGGGCTTCACACTGGGCGATGATCGCATCCATGGCCGCCATCTTTTCCCCGATCTCGTTTCGCACCTGCTCCGGCGGCAAGCCTTTCGGCTGCACGATCGCAGGCGCTTTGAGTCCGGCAGGTATGTGGGCCAATTCCACGACGACCAAGGTCAGTATGCGACGCGCCATGGAGGCCCGCGAGGCCAGCGGTTTTCCTTTTCTGAGTACTCTTTCGAGTCCCGTGATCGTTCCAGTGTAGGTCAGATAGAGATGTTCCAACACTTCCGCCGCACACCACTTCCCGGAGATATGCCAGCTCAATTGCTCGCTGGACATGCCTTCCACCGCCGACTCTAGATCTTCTTTCAACTTTTCTAGGCGGGAATCCATGGGACGACCTCGCAGTCGAAAGTACGCTTACGTCCACGCTCCATACTCTAGAGTATGGACTTGAGCATTGTCAATACCCGAGAGTATGGGAGAATGGAGTGCTATGGTGCGTAAAGGTACCGGCGCCAAACGACTGGACGAGCCTACGCTGACGGCAGCCGACTGGGCCGAAGCTGCACTTCAACTTATCGCGGAGGCCGGTCTCAGGGCGCTCACGGTCGAAACGCTCGCCGGGCGGCTTGGCGTCACCAAGGGCAGCTTTTATTGGCACTTCAACGGGCGGTCCGAGCTTTTGGCCGCTGCGCTCAGCCGCTGGGAACAACGGGCCACCACGGAGGCCCTTGCAGGACTGTCGGCCGTGACCGATGTGCGCCAGCGTCTACATCTCATGCTCGACGCTATCTTGCAGTCGCCAAGATCACGCTCATTGTACGCGGCGCTCGCCGAGGCTGCTGGTGACCCGATTGTAAAGCGCGTGCTAAACCGTGTGGCATCGGCCCGAATTGAGTACCTTGAAGCTTGCTACCGCGAACTCGGGCTCGCGCCGGCGCAGGCGAAAGCAAAGGCTGTGTTCGTGTACGCAGCATACCGTGGGCTTTTACAGGTGGCGCACGAGGCGCCGGCCGTGCTGCCTACAGACTGGTCCTCCTACGCGGCAGTGGTACTCGAAGCCCTGGGCCCGACGCCCACGGCGAAACGCAGGCCCGGACGCCAAAGATAGACTGAGAAGTCGGCTAGCTGGAGACAAAATCCCGGATGCTTGCGCGTTTCTCGGCACTAATCCGACGGACGAACCGTTAACTCCGAATTGCGCGTCACTCATTTCCAACTAGCGAATGGGGAGGAGAAAGCTTTTCGTTATTGGCTGGCCTTCGTCTTCGGCTGGTACACGCCGAAATACGGAGTCAACTGTTTTGTCCATGCATCCACGTATTTTCCCAATGCCCACTCCACCATGACCGGTTTGCCGTTCACTTCAAGCCGCAACAAGGGCGTTCCCAGCTTCCCCTGCCGCACGGGCGCGACCATTAGCCGATTCTGGTAGAAGACCAGCAGCATATCGTGCGCAGGCGATGAGAAGGCATCGTCGGCATCAGGATATATGTCTTTGATATCTTTCCAGCGCGGGAACGAGGCGGTTTGCGCAACGATGCTCTTGGGCGGCACTAGTGAAACGGCACAGTTTGTGCTGTATCCCCGCAGCGAGATTGCACCGTCGTAACGCCACCTCCCGCGCGTCCGCACGATGCCGAGACTCTCGTTGTCGGAGGCGAATTCCTGATAGTTAGCGTCCTGATTCTCGGGGTCGATGCAGGGCTTCACGTCTTTCATCCTGACGTCTTCGGGAATTGACAAATGTGAATCAGAAAACACCAATATGCTTTCGCCAGTTCGTTCGGTGGCCTGCAACAAGCTGTATGCCTCGGTTTGTTCAGTCTCGGTGTAGACGGAAATGTAAATCGGACTCAGGAATTTCACTTCTTGGCGATGCACTTCGTTGAGATCTGGCTGTGCCTCCTGATCCGGCCGATCTTGTCCCTCCGTCTGACCTTCTACCGTTTGAGGCGATGCTTTGTGCTCTGCAGCGATCGCATCTTTGCTTTTCGCAAGTGGAACGGCCAACACGTCCGGGGGCATCGACTTCGATGGCAGCAGCACGCGCCAGAATCCATCTTTTCGCGGAATCACATAATCATCAAGAGCGATGACTTGCATCTTGCCGTTGACCGGAGCGATCCAGAGCGTTTGCCCTGTGTCGATCGCAACCAGAGCTCCAGATTTCGGCATGAACTCTTGCGCGGACGCGATTGCCGCGCAGGTGACAGCGGCGAAGACCGCCCATAGCCAGAGAGACGCCCAGCGATCTCTTCTCATTGTTTGGCGGGCTCCTTGTAGTGCGTGCGGAAATCCGGATGCTCCACCAGGAATTTTGGGTCGACCTTCAGGGCCTTCTCGAGGACCGACTGCAACTCCACCTCGTATCCGGGTGGTGTGCCTTGGATTAACGCGTTCGCATGCTGCGCGTAGAGTTCCGGCGTTCGAGTTCCGCGTTGTTCAGCTTCCTCGCACTCCACCTTCACGCGCCACCAGTCTTTGTCGCGGGCAAATATGGTGTTGAGAATGACATGCATACGATCCGCTTCGGGCTGCAAGTCGAGATACGCTAGTTGCTGCATCTGCACCTGAATAGCTTCTTGTCTCTTTAGGCCCGTGTTTACCCACTTTTCGTATCTGGCGATCACCTCGCGATACATCGCCCGCGCCTTCTCCGGCTGGCCGCAGGCCGAGTAGGTATCGGCCATCACCAGGGCTGGCCAGTGTCCATCGCGATGAAACTCGTTGTATTTGGCCGTCCACCCTTCGGCCTTGGCAACGTCACACATGAATTTCGCGGAATACACCACCTGAATCGCCCACGCCCGCGGATCGACTTTGGCCTTGGCTTCTTTTTCTGCCAAGTCAAGTTTCTGCGCCGCAAACTTCTCCTGTGCCTCCTTCAGCTTGGCGGCATAGAACGGATCGTCGGGCCCGAACTTAAGAGCGACCGTCCACTCCGCGATCATTTGCAGATATCCCCACGGCTCCGCACGCAGCGCCAGTTGCACGTGTGGCGCTTCCCAATCAGGCCGCAGTCGCGCTGCCCGCTTCAGTAGCTTCTCTTTCTCCTCAGCCAATCTGTAATCAGTATTGGGCAAATAAACCGCAAGGAGGTACGTCGCCAGGGCATTATTCGGATCGAGATCAACCGCGTTTCGCAGCAGCTTGATGGGCTCTCCGGTAGCGCCGAATTGGTTCGGAAAAGTGTCCGCCCAGAATGTGTATGCCTCCGAGACTTGCTTTGGGGGCAAGGTTGATCGGGCGGCAACTCGACATGCATTGGCGTTGGATTCCTCACATCTCGCAAGCGCCTCCTGGGCTTGGCGTTGTGCTTGGACAAACGCCGTTCCAGTAAACACGAAGAGTAGGAGGGCCGTCCTGGCCAGTCCCCCGAGACAGTTAAGAAGCATTTTGTATCACTCTAGCACCGGAATCCGTTGCAGGACCATTGCCTTTCAGGTCGTTACCACTGTGCTTTGGTTCACCCACGTGGCTGCAGGGAGGATTATCGGCGGTCCGGAAGTAATCCAGATGGGACAGTGATCGGATCAGTCCCGAGAAGTCGGCTTGGCGGTCGGAATCCGGAATCGGTGCCGGACAAGGGTCCCTCGATGCTGAGGCGTTTCCCAGTAGCGATCAGCTCTCCTTAGCGGCCAACTTCCTGTTTGCCCGTCACTCGCCCGGAACGAGATCCGCGCTCCTACCTGTCCTCGTCGTGGCTCCCGCAAGTCACGCGGTCTCGCTTACTTCGGCAAATCTAGAGCAGGATTGTGTGTGAAAAAATTAACGGGCAATAGTTGGAATTCGTGCCATATCGTGGGCATGATCGGCCAATCCTCTGCGCGTGGCACGTGGTGAAATCCCACGGTGTACCACACCACAATGTCGGTGTTCTCGATCGCGCGATTCGCTTTGGTCCAGGTTGGCAATCCGTCTCCACCCTTGCTTTGCATCGGGTAGTCGCCCGCAGCATATCGCTCATTTTCCCGGTAAGGCGTCACCCACACCTGATAATCCGTAAATCCCGCTCGCTTTTGCGGATAGTCTTCCGGGATTAACAACGACATTGCATTGTCTCCGCCCATCAGTTCGTATCCCACGGGGTATCCCAGAGCGCTCTTCACGTTCGGATTCACCACCCGCCAAATCTCCGGCTGTTCCATGCTGATGCGGGCTTTTGCCTGCTCCTCTGTCTTCGCCGTTTCCGGCTCGGCCACCCACAAGCTCTTGCGCAAACTCTCCGACGGCAAACGCTTCACTCGCAGCTTGTTTCGCACAAAGCTATTGGCCCTTCCGTCCACGTCAAAATCCAGCCGGAAGGAAAAGAAGTGGTCGTGGTCCACGCCAACGCTATTCTCCGCGATGAATCGCCCATACAGGCCGTCTTGTCCATCCTTATCTTCCGCAGCCGTGCGGCTCTTCACCGCCTTCACCCGGTCACCCCCCGTCGCCCCCACGCGCACGCGGATGGTCCCGATTTGCTGAAAAATCCAATCGCAGATGTAATCGTAATTTCCGAAAACTCCAATCGTCTGCAACACCAGTTCCCGCATCTTTCGGCTGTCGACTATGCCGGCATCATCATGCCTCCAAGCCATAGAATCTGCCGGCTGTTCAAACAAGCACGCCGCCCGCGGCTTGATCCGTGCCGTTCCCTTCCAGTCCGCATAAATCTGGTCGAAGTACGCGGCATTGTCCGGACAGTCGTCGCCCGTTTCCAGCGAGCTCGAAAATCCAGATCCCAACTCCCCGAGATCAAGAAATGTTTTCGCAAACCAACCTTCGCTCGGATCCATATAGGGTACGAATACCTCGGACAGCGAGCCCTCATAGAGAATCGCCCTCAATTTGTCGCCGTCCTGGTAACCCACATTGCTGACGACCAACCCCACGCGCCGGTCAATACGGAAATGGAAGTTCCACTTTTGCCAGATCACCGACTGTCCCTCGAGCCGGTAACTCGGCCCCAACGGCTGCTGCACGGTGATCGGCGTCGGTACCTCACGCAGCTTGCCGACCGACGCGAGATCGTAGTTCCATTCAGGTCGCGGTAGTGGAACCACGCCCGTATCTATCACCCGTAACACTTTTTTCTCGTTGCCATCCCACTGAATGCTGAGTCCTTCGATCAACCCCCCATCTTCCAGCGCCCCATATCGCTGAAAACATTCGAGGCGAAACAGCCGGCGTCCCCGCTCCTCCGCTGTGCCGAAATAGCCGAACCCGTTACCGGTGCAAGACACAGTTCCAAAATCGGTGATCCCCCTTCGCTTAAGAGCGGCCTTGACGTCTGGATTCTCTTTTACCGCGTCGAAATCATCTCCTTCTTCGTCCGGCGAATTTGGTTGTACTCCTTTCATTTCTGCCCACGACACGAGCTTCTTCCCATTCACATCCACAACCGCCTCAAACGTTTGTGGTCCTTTCTTTACCACGACGAACACTTCCCTCCGCATCGACTGACCCGGCTTCCAAGCCAGCACCTCTTCTTTCGGTGGCTCTTTCAGCTGAACCGTCGGATACCGCGTCTCGGCGTCCACTTTTCCCGAGGACTGCAACACCTCGTAGGCGGTCCAGATTTCCGGCGCCGTCAATCCATCCAGCGGATGCCGGGAGTTTTGCGGCCACATCGGATGCGCGACTGCAAACATGATGGCCGCGATGTGGATCATCATGCGCTTCACGCTGCAGAGGGAGACGAAACGCGGATGAAAACCCATTCTCAAATCCTCCCCTCGAGAGGTCTTAGCTGATTTGGCTTACCCTCCGGCGCATGGTACTCCTCTCGCTCCCTCGACACAACGACTTGCCGCCAGAGCGGCGCCGCGCCCGGTTTCCATCGCCGTGACTGCCGGTTGGTCGGCCAACAGGAAGTAATCCAAAACTGAAGACTGTGCCGGATTTGTCCTGACAAGTCGGCCAGTGCCCGGCGATTTCATGACCCAGCCAGGGCTACGAATGAGAGACACTTGCCACTGCCTGTCATCCCGAGAATCAGGGTATGGGCCACGTCGCGTGTGTGCAGGTTGAGGAAGTAGGGCGTGCTGTTGTCGGTTTCGACGACCGCCAGGTACTCCGTGCCGAGGTGCGCGTTCGTCTTCTCGCCGGGAAGGATCGTAAACAGAAAAGAGAGGTCGGCGTAGTTCGTGTTCAGCAGATACAACTTGCGAAGGTTGAGCGCATAGCTGCCCGGCACAGTGGCGAAATAAGCATTCAACTGGTTGTAGGTTTCCCCAAACAGATTGCCGTCCGCGTTGGTGAAGACACCAGTAAACTCGGCCACGAGCTGATCAAGTTCCGTTCGTGACCGGCCATACAGCACGATCGTGAGGGAGAAATCGCCAAGCGATTGGCCGTCACCCAGGGCGCGAAGGCAATCGCCAAGATTTTCGATGTCGGCCTGCTTCGATTCATCCACCAGCACGTCGCGTGGGTTTGTCTTCGTGGTGTCGTTGCCCATCTGCGAGACGAATCCCGTCTTCGACATATTGAAATGGTGGCGGCGTTTGTTCACCTCTTTGCGGGCCTTGTCCGCGGGGAGCGGAGTCCATTCGGTGACCACATAGAAGTTGGCGGGGATCTTCAACAACGCGTCCAGCACCAGGGGCTTCGTTTCGGTGATGGCCTCTTTCATCGTCAGCACGTGGACGATGTGATCGCCTACGCGCAGATGATCGCGTTCTGCTTCGATATCGGAATTGACGACCTGATAGTCGAGAAACTGTGTTGACTGCGGCGTGCCGGCAACACGCCAGTCGTCATAATTCAGCAAGCGGCGGAAAAACGTGAATTGCCCCTGCCGATTCAAGATCTCGACCTGCATGAAATCCGTAAGCTGCCGAGCGAATGCCTGCACGTGCTGGTCGAGTCGTTGAAGATCGCGCTCGATATGCGTCCGCAACAACTTCTTCATGCTGTCGTTGGTGAATTGCGATTTGAGTTCGGCAATCGCGCCCTCCGGATCGAGTAAGAGGCGAGCTAGGGCCGTCCCGACGCCGGTCTTCGACCGGGCGCCTTCGAGCAGGATGCAGTAGAAGATTTCAACCTGATAGAGATGGTCCCGCTTCGCCTCAAAGAACTTCCGACGCTGGTCGATAGCAGCTTCCACAACCGGGTCGTCATATGTTGCGAACGGTATGTCCGGGCGATTGGATTTGAAGAGGTATTGGTAAACATGGAAGCCTGGGCCAAAGGCTTTCAGCGCCGATTCCAACCGCTTCACTGCATACTCTTGCTCCGACCGGTCAAGACTCTCGTAGTCCACGCCGGAGATACTGAGAACTATTCCTACATCGCCGCTCTTGGTAAGGAAGGCCGTCTCATTCCAGAAGCCATAGAGATTGATGTGGTTGTTGAGAGCTGCGCTCTCTTTCCACGGTTTGATGACCCTGTCGAGACGTAGCATCACACCACCTCTACATATGGGACTTGCTGTTTCGCAGCGTCGTAGCGCAATTTGTAGCGTTCCGACTTTGCGAGGATGCGGAGAAAAGCCGGATCGCTGTTCGTTACCCAATGACCGAAGGCGAAACCGCCAATGAACACGGCGATACCGGCCAAGATGGAGTTAAAGAGATTGAAGGCTCCCACCGCACCGACGCAGACGAAGTAGAACAGAGTGCGCTCTACGCCCAGGTAGGTGAGCGGCTTATGCATGCTCTTGAAGACTCGATTTGTGCGATGTTTTTTATCTGTGTTGTTTGGCATAAGGAACTCGTTCGGCATCAATTGAACTTTGCGAGTAGGACCTCTTACACGCCCCAAAGCCAACTCAGAACGTTTACAGCGAGAACCGCAATCCCGGTTCCGGCGGCGACACCGGCCAAGGCCTTCTTTGCGCCGGGTTCGCCGTGGGCGAAACCGTAGCCGCCGATCACGATCGCCACTAGACTTGCAACCTTTGCAATGGTGCCGGTGAAAAGACTTTGGATAGCGGTAAAGCCGGTGTCGAACGGTGAACCCTGTGCCAGCGCCGCAACAGGAATGAGGAAGAACAGGGCAAGAAAAACTGTGGCTGGACACACGCGCTTCGACTGAAGAAGGCTTCCGATTTGGCGGATGGAATGAGCTCGCGACCAACGGGGCATTTGCACCTCCCGCAGCACCTCAAATCGGCTGCTTGTGGCGCAAACGTAACGCTGTTCAAACAACATGTCCAACAACTTCTCGTCACTCTGTTATTCCTGGGAGGAATAACAGATGAACATGGTGTCGCGAGCAGGTAAATTGACCCTTCCGCTCGCTAATGAATCTTCCAGACAAAGCGATTTGTCGGCAAATGCGCCCCCGGCACTAATACAAGGAAGACGCCTAACTATTTGGTCCCGAGATACGATTGTGGTGGCGGGGACGCAATCACCTCGCTCGCAAATCTGCGTCCAAGTGCCTAGCTATGATGCAGATGAGGCTGTCGCGACCTGTATGACTCGGTTCTGCTGCAATGCCAGATCGACAACCGAGAAGCGATTTGCTCGATGAAATGTGATGCGAGGAATCGGTTTATTGCTATCTGATATTCCTGGCAGGAATAACAGAGTGACGAGAAGTTGTTGGACACGGTCGAAGAAACGAAGCAAATTAGCTGACAGCGTCGGTTCCGCGCAAGATCCAATTGCGCGACGAACCGCATTGCAGCGAGGCTTCTATGTCGACCCAGCCCACTCGAATTCCCCCACGCGAGCGGCTACGCTCGGTTCGGGAAGCACCCGTCAACCAACAATACGCCGCACGTTTCCTCAACCTGCATCCGAAGACCGTACTCCGCAAGGCTCGTGAGGGCTCGCTTCCCGCGCATCCGGTTGGGACGTGTCGGAAGCGCTGGCATTTCTATCTCTCGGAGCTAGACCATTGGCTTCGTTCTCAGGTAATCTCAGGCAGCCACCCGCGTCGCCAACCCCAAGGAGATTACATTGGCTAAGCGAACGCGGTATCAGTACGGTAGTGTTGAGATCAACAAACGCGTAACAGGACCGGACGTATGGCTCTATCGTTGGTGGGAACCGACTTCAGACGGTCGCAGGACCCGAAGAGGGTTCACCGTCGGAACCGTCGAAAAGTACAAGACGGAGGCCCACGCCTTGAAAGCAGCAGAAGGCATGCGGCTGATGATCAACGATGGGATCTTGCGCCGAGAACCGGTTCTCTTCTGTGGCATCCTCGACCGTTTCCTGCTCGATCAGAAGCAGGAAGAGGATGCCGAACAAATCACTCACAATACTCTAGCCTCCTACCGAAGTATGATTTGCCAGCACATCCGACCCAAGTGGGGCGACAGCTGTCTCGAAGACGTTCGGCCCGCTTTGGTACAGGATTGGCTTCGCAAGCTCGTCCTCTCGCCCAAGTACCAGGGACATATTCGATCCCTGATGTATCGTCTTTTCGACAAGGCGATGCTTTGGGAATTGCTGAATGTGGAACGAAACCCCATGGACTTGGTCGAAGTGAAGGGCATCAGCAAGCGCAAGAAGCGTCCTCGTGTTCTTCAGGTAAAGGATGCTTGGCAAATGCTCGACGCGATGGTTCAGCCTTTTCGAACCATCGTGCTAATTGGCCTGTGTTTCGGATTGCGAATCAGCGAAATCCTGGGTTTGCGCTGGACGGATTTCGATTTCAAGCGATCGGTGGTTCTGGTTCAACGATCAGCGGTCGGAAAGCGGCTCAACAAATTGAAGACGGAGTATTCGCAGGACGAGGTTCCAATCGAACGGGGCTTTATCCTCGAACTCAAGAAATGGCAAGCGCTCTGTCTCGATACCGAAGAGCACTGGCTTTTCCCGAGCCCGGTGACGGGTCGACCGTATCATGCCGACTCGATGCGCAACGACTACCTGGTTCCTACAGGTCTGAAATTGGGACTTGGCAGGATCGGGTGGCACACGTTCCGTCACACATATCGTGCTTGGCTGGACGAGACCGGAGCACCCGTGGGCGTACAGCAGAAACTCATGCGACACGCGCACGTCTCAACCACGATGGACCAGTACGGCAATGCCTCGGCCTTGGCCAAGCGCAAAGCCAATCGCCCAATCGTGCAACGCCTCTTGCAAAGACCTGCGAATCAAGAGGTCTCCATTCAATAAATGAGGGGAACTGTGTGACAGTTCCCCTTATTGGACAGTTTTGGACAGTTGCTGCGAGTGCCCAATGGCCCGTAACTCTATGATTGCGTTGGTTGCGGGGGGTGGATTTGAACCACCGACCTTTGGGTTATGAGCCCAACGAGCTACCAGACTGCTCCACCCCGCATTTCGATCATAATCAATGGTCACGACATCGTCAAACGTCTGTCTTCTTCCAACTGGCACTAACGCTTCCGATCCCGCACTTCGTTCGGGGCTCGACAGATCGGCGCATCCAAGCTCTCAATCCCTGCATCGAACAAACGCCCAAGTTTTCAAACACTACGAATCCCAAATTGCTTTTCCGTGAGGAGAACATCATCTATGGCTAAGAAAGATCTAAATGCGAAAGCACCCGTTGCCGAGCGAGGGACGGCGAGCGCTCAGCCTCGCCTACATCAGCGTGCCCCCGAAATTCAACGCTTTGGTACCGTATCGCACATGTTGCCGCTTGATCTGGAGGAGCCGGTTCGCCTGGAAATGACCGAGCAACTCAACCTTCTGTTAGCTGACACCATGACCCTGCGCGATCTATACAAGAAATCGCATTGGCAAGTGTCCGGGCCAACGTTTTATCAGCTCCATCTCTTATTCGATAAGCACTTCGGCGAACAGTCGGAGATCGTGGATACCATCGCCGAACGGATTCAACTTCTCGGGGGAATTTCGATTGCCATGGCTGCCGATGTGGCCGAAACCACGCGCATCGAGCGTCCACCGAAGGGCAGGGAAGAAGTGCCGGTGCAGCTTTCCCGACTCCTCGATGCCCATCAGATCATCATCGGCCATTGCCGTGAGCTGGCGCGACGGGCGGACGAACTGGGCGATGACGGCACTAACGACTTGGCGGTTAGTGATGTACTCCGCACCAATGAATTACAGGTCTGGTTTCTCAGCGAGCACCTGGTGGAAGAGCCACTCGTACACGCTGAAGATTCCCGGCTGCGCAGCGCAAGCTAGAAATTGGCAACAGAACGTAAGGAGCAGGCTCTTCGCGGAGCCTGCTCCTTATTATTACCTAACCCGTAACGCCCTCTGGTTTACTACGTCCGGCTGCCAGTCTGCAGCTTGTCATGGTCATAGTATTCGTAAGCCGACATCGGCTTCTCACCGCCCTTTTTCCATGTGCGCGAGTCCTCCGGTAATTTTCCCAACACTTTTGCCATTTCACGGATGTGCATGGCAACCGTACCGCAGCACGCGCCAATGAAGTTGATCCCAATATCGCGGGCCTTCAGCGCGTACTCTCCCATTTCCTTCCTCGTGAGTTGCAACGGATCCAGCGCGTAAGGAAATTCCGGCAAGCTTGTGAAGTCGGGCTTCACCTTCGGAGTACGGTAGGCGACCGGTTGACATGCCAGATATCCCGAAACCGCCTCGCGCATCTCTTCCATTGGACCCAGGATGTGCTCGGGCGGCCGCAGGCAGTTCATCCCGACGATATCGGCGCCGGCATCGAACAGCGCCTTTGCCGCATCTGCGGCACTCTTGCCGTCTGCCGTTTCATCCTTGTTCTCGAAGCAGATCGTGACCATCGTCGTCAGACCGGTCTTCTTCCCACGCTCGACCGCAATCAGCGCTTCTCCAAGCCAGGAGAAGGTTTCGCCAATGATGAAGTCCACGCCTTCTTCAACCTGCACGGCCAGTTGTTCATCAAACGTCTTGCGCACACGGTCGGCCGCCGATGCGCTGCCCGGTTCGTACATCCACGTCAGACTCAAATTGCCGGCCACCAGGCAACGATCGCCCGCAACCTCCCGCGCAATGCGGACGGCCGTCCGATTCAAATCCTCCAGTCGATTCTCCAGTCCCACTGTAGCCAACTTGTCGCGGCTCGCGTAGAAGGTCAGCGCCTGCAGCACTTCCGATCCAGCTTCGCGAAATTCCACGTGCAGTTCGCGCAACGCCTCTGGATGAGTAAGCACCACTTCCGGCGTGAACGGACCCGCGCGCACCCAGCCACGCTTCTCCAGTTCCAGCAGATATCCGCCGTCTCCCAGTACCGGCCCTTCTTTCAGCCGTTCCAGAATATTTTTCTTTTTCATGCCTCCATCCTTTCTTTCACTGATGTACGAATTCCTCTCAGGACGACCTGCGCGTCTAACTCTCCGATCACGCCGCCGCCTTGAATCGTCCTTTCTTCCAGTCGCGCAGCGCCTGCATCGCCGCGTTCCGCCCAGGAGCGCCAGTAACGCCGCCGCCGGGATGCGCTCCCGCTCCGCAGAGGTAAAGTCCATGAATCGGCGTCCGATACTGCGCCCAGCCCGGTACTGGACGCATAAAGAAGAGTTGTTCCAACCGCAAATCACCGTGGAAAATATTTCCCTCGGTCAAACCGTAGGTTCGCTCGAGATCGAGCGGCGTAAGCACCTGCCGCGCCACAATCGCGTTCGGAACATTGGGCGCGTATTCGGCGATTTTCTTCACTACGCGATCCCCCAGCAGTTCGCGCTTTTCATCCCAGTTGCCTTTGCGAAGTTTGTAGGGAACATACTGCACAAAGCAGGTGAGAATATGTTTGCCAGCCGGCGCCAGCGAACTGTCTGCATTCGAGGAGACCACACAATCCACCCAGAGCTCTTCCGGAATCTCGCCGAATTTCGCAATGTCGTAACATCGCTCGGCAAACTCCAGCGATGGCACGAGCGTGTAAAATGTGCGCTCCAGCGGCGTGGCTTGCGGCGATGTCCCCTTGAACTGCGGCTCTTCCGCGAGCACAAAATTGACCTTCGCGCATGGTCCGTCCATCCGTATGCCGCGCACCGCAAAAAGAAAATCTTCAGGAAGCTCACGTGCCTCGACCATCTTCAAGAATGTCCGCTTGGGATCGGCGTTCGAAAGGATCATTCGCCCGCGCAACTCTGTGCCATCTTCCAGCACCACGCTATACGCTCGACCGCCGCGCACCTCAACTTTCGCCACCGGAGCGGAAGTGCGAATCTCCACACCCAGCTTTTGTCCCGCCGCCGCCAGCGCCTGCGTGATCGAGCCCATGCCACCCATGACGTGCCCGTAGAAGCCCTGCAGTTCGTGCTCGCCGCCGCTCAACAAATGAAAGAGCAATCCAATCGCGGTTCCCGGCTGGTATGGACCACCGTGTTTGCCATAAACGTTGTTCGCCAGGAACATCGTTTTCATCTTCTCGGATTCGTAGTTGTGATCGAGAAACTCGCCCAGGCTTCCGGTGAGAAATGAAATCAACTGGGCAATCTCGGTACTCGAAATCCCGCGAAATCGTTTGCCCACCCGAAACAAATCGCTCCAGCCTCCCACCGTCGAGGTATCCAGCTCCGGCGGCGGCTCCATAAAAAACGGCTGCAGATACCGCGCCAGCTTCTTCAGTTGATCGTCGACCTCGACGAAACGCGCCGCATCTTTTTCCGAAATCTTCCCGAACTCCGCCTTTGCCCGGTCGCGATCCACCCACCACGGAACCACGTGACCATCCGGGAAGGGAACCTGAATCGCGGGATCGCACGGAATCATGCGCAATCCATGATCCGCCAAGCGCAACTCCGCGATCACCTCCGGCCGCAACATGCTGGCAATATAAGAAGTCGTTGAAACCCGGCAACCGGGCGCGATCTCTTCGGTTACACAACATCCGCCGACAATGTCGCGGCGCTCCAGCACCAGCGTGGAAAGCCCGCCGCGCGCCAGATACGCTGCGGCGGTCAGCCCGTTGTGGCCACCGCCGATAATGATGGCGTCGTAAATGGAATTGGAAGCTGATTTCACTCTGTCTGACTCAAAGTCATCACGTCTATCGCCGAACGCCATAAGTTACTGCATCACACCCTAAAAATGAAGTTGAAAATTGGAGAACTCTCGGATATGCTTCCGTGACTTGGAGTCATTCATGAGTGGAATTGCGAGTAATCCTCTTGAGCCGCCACGCTACTTAGCTCGTCAGGCCCATCGGCCCCGGTCTGAGGCCAAGCGTTCCCGCATTGTCGACACTGCAATGAAGTATTTTGCAGAGAATGGCTATCACGCGGCGCGCGTCGGCGACATGGCCGCCGCATTGGGCATTGCGAAGGGGTCGATTTTCCAGCACTTCGGCAGCAAAGATGGCCTCTTCTTCGAAGTCTACAAACGCGCCGTGCGCTCGTTCCCGAAATATCTGGACGCGCCCGCCGAAGTGCGCTCTGCCGGCTTTTTCGACGTACTCTACTACTGGCTGGTCCGCACCGAACATCTGCTGCGCGAAGACTGGATTCCTTATCGTATTTCTCTGCTCGGAAACTACGGCACCGATCTCGTGCTCAAGCGTGAGATAAATCGTTTCCTGATTGCTGAGGATCCCTACGGCACCGTCGCCTTTGTTCGCTTTGGCCTCGAGCGCGGCGAGTTGCGCAAAGACATGGATGTTGAAATGATTGTCTCCATTCTGGATTGGACCATGGAGCGCTTCCAGGACGCGCTGCTCACTGCCGAGCTTGATCCCGGCCTGTTTCGCCGGCAGGGTGAGATGCCAGAGAAAAAAGAGGCCCGTATTCGGCAGTTCCTCGACATCCTGCAGCGCGCAGTGGGCGCCGTTTCTGCGACTCCAGTCCGCGGCCGCGAAATGCGTCGGGCGGCTCTTGATCTTGTCGCCAAGCCGAAGTCGTCGTAGCTCGGCTATCGTAAAACGAATCAATATGTAAACGCCAAAGTGAGAAAAATCGAGACCATGCAATCTTCCATCGAGCAGATACTCTCCAGTTACGATGACCGCGCCCCGCTCTCCCAGGCTTCCACCATCCCCGCCGCCTGGTATGTCGATCCACGCATTGCGGAACTTGAACGCCTGAACGTGTTCAGTAAGACCTGGCAACTCGTCGCGCGCACCGATCAGGTCAAGAGTCCAGGACAGTTCATTGCCATAACCGTTGCTAATGAGCCCATCGTAGTCGTCCGTGGGAACGATGGCGCCCTTCGTGCTTTCTACAACGTATGCCGCCATCACGCCGCTGCCGTCGTCACTCAACCATGCGGGCACGCGACGCTCTTGCACTGTCCTTATCACGGCTGGAATTACGGTCTAGATGGCTCGCTCAAAGGCATGCCCGAGTTCGAAGGCGTCGAGAATTTTGATCGCGCGCAAAACGGTCTGGTTCCGATTCGCGTTGAAACCTGGGAGTGCTTCGTCTTCATCAATCTCGACAATCATGCCGCGCCGCTTGCCGAATTTCTCGGCGGCCTGGTTAAGCGCGTCGCGCCCCTCGGCATCAGCCAGCTTCACTACTTCGACCGTCGCACTTACAACATCAATTGCAACTGGAAGGTCTTTGTCGATAACTATCTTGACGGCGGCTACCACGTCCCGCATCTTCACAAAGGCCTGAACTCGGTTCTCGATTACAAGCAATACACAATCGAAAACGAAGACCGTTACTGCCTGCAGTCCAGCCCGATGGTTGCGTCCGACGAGGATGCCTCCACAGGAGCTGTGCGCAAGGGCGATCGCGCCTGGTATTTCTGGCAGCATCCCAACCTGATGATCAACTGCTACGCCGGATACATGGATACAAATCTCGTAATCCCCGTCGACGTGGACCACTGCACTGTGATCTTCGATTTCTATTTTGCCGATATCGGCGAGGCGAGCCGCGAGTACAACGAGCAGTCAGTGAGCATCGGCAATCGCGTGCAGGAAGAAGACCTTGGCATCTGCGAAGACGTACAGCGCGGTCTGAAGTCGCGAGCCTATCGCGCCGGTCGCCTCTCCGTGCGCCGCGAAGCCGGAGAGCAATTATTCCACCGTCTCCTCGCTGCCGATCTCAGACGTGGCCTCGAGTTGTCCTCGGCTGCGGCTGATTAGTGTGTTGCGAAGGTAAAACTCCGGCAGGCTGCGGATCGGGAGGGGCACGACTTCAGTCGTGCCATAAGTCCAGAGGAATCAAGTGCGGCTTTAGCCGCCGAGGTTCACCCGGCTCCTGCTCCGACATACTCGGTCCGTTATTTATTGATGGTCTCGCGAAATCGTCTCCTGCCACGATTTCGACTTGACCATCGTCCCGTCCTTCAGCAACTCCCGCGTGTATTTGTAATAAAAATTCTTCTGATCCGTCGTCACCAGCAAATGCCCGCGCCAGGTTAGCGTGCGGCCCTTCAGTGCGAAGACCGTCTCGGCCTCACCCCGCACCGAACTCGTCTCCGGATGCGCATCATCAGCATCGTATGTCAGATTCTCGTAATCCGTTTCCGTGCCCCAGGGATATGTGCCTCCTTCTTTTCCTTTCCAGTGCACGGTCGTTGTATGCCGGGCTTCATCGCGCTCAACCGTCCACTCGCCTGGCCAAGGGAAACCTTCGGTCTTCACGTCCGTCCGCTCTTCAGAAGGTTCAGGAGGCGAAAATGCAGGCGGAGCAACTCCGTGCTCCGGCACGATCGGCAACGCGACTCGCGAACCATCGCTTCCGCCCAGCTCCAATGAAGTCGTCATGGAGTACGGAGTAGGCAGCATCATTGGCCACAACGCATTTGAAATCGCCACGCGAATCCGATGACCCTTGGGAAACACCCACGAAGTCAAATGCATTTCAATGTCGAGCGCATAAATCTTGCCCGGTTCCAGATCGCGCGGGTCGCTCATCGACTTCCGTTGCGCCCCGTTAATCCCCGCTCCAGTGATCTGTGTAACCGTTCCATCCGGAGCCACGTCCGATAAGCGCGCGAACCAATCCGCCAGTGGCGCCGTCGCCGAGGCTCGCAGCAAAGCATGTGGACGGCCCAATATCGCAACGTCGTCCTGCAACGGCGCTGAATCGTAAACCAGACTGAACGCGTCCACCGGCCGCACGTCGCTCAACAACTCGCCCCACCAAAATCCCGCTTCCACGCCCACCGACGGCACATACTTGAGCTGATGCGTGTCCGGCTGCGCCACGGTTTTCGCGAGCGAGTGATCGGACTGCAGAAATAAAGTCGCCGGCTGCGCCTCCTTCGGCGGCCACACATCCTCTCGACGCCATTCGCCAGGCACGTTTTCCAGATTCGGATCCGGAGGATGCCAATGCTGCATATAAATGACCAGCCGCGGATCTTGTTCCACGCCCGTATCGCGTCCCTTCAGCCAATGATCAAACCAGCGCACCGCTTCATTGCGCCATTCAATCTGCGGCCCCGGCACGGCATCGTTCGGAAACGTATGGTTCCACGGTCCGACGATCGCCTTCACCGGCCCGCTTGCCTGCATCAGCATGTCGGGCACATTGTCGCGATAACCATCAAGCAATCCGCCAATCAGAAAACTCGGGATTTTGATTTCCCTCAACGGCCGCACCCGCTCCCGCCAGAAAGGCCCGTCATGTTGATGCTTCAAATAAAGGAGCGACCATGGTGGCGTCTCGAATCGCGGCCCCAGCACTTTTTCATCCAGCGTGTAGTCCGGCGCACCCGTCCATCCCTGCGCCATATCCATGTTCAATTCGAACTCATCAATGTGCGCGATGCCATCCACGTAATGCACATCATCGTGAAATAGTTCCGCCGTCGCATCCACCGCCAGAATTGCCTTCAGCCCCGGCGCATGCCGCATCGCCATTTGCAGCGCGGTGAATCCGCCCCATGAGATGCCGAACATTCCCACATTCCCGTTCGACCAGCTTTGATGCGCCAGCCACGCAATCACCTGTTCTCCATCGATCTGTTCTTGTTCGGAATACTCACGCTCCGGCGGCGTTCCTTCGCTCGCGCCAAATCCGCGAATATCCACCCGCACGCTGACATATCCGCGCCGCGCAAAATATGCATGCTTGGGATAATCGCCCGCCGCGGTGCCATCATCTTTTCTATAGGGCAAATATTCCAGCAGGGCAGGGAACTTCTCTCCGGGCTTCACTCCATCCGGCATGTAAAGCGTTGCCGCCAGCCGCACCCCATCCTTCATTGGAATCCACGCCTGCTCCATGCGCACTCCATACAAAGGAGGAGACGGCGGCTCACTGGCGACTGCGGCGGGAAGAACAGCGAGAAAGACGATCGAAGCAGCGGAAAATCGCAAGGCTTTCCAATGACACGGTGTTCTAGGCAACCCAATCTCCTGAACTCTGAGGTCAACGAAGAAATTATTCGGGCGCTGAATCCTGCTCCCGCCGCATCGCGCGCAGATCAATTCCCAAATGCTCTGCCTTCTTGTAAAGATGACTGCGCTCCAGTCCCAGCGACTTCGCTGCCAGACTGACATTCGAATGACTGCGCTTCAACTCCGCCAGAATCTCCTCGCGCTCGAAGGCATCCACGCGCTCCGCCAGCGGCCCCGAGGACGAAGTGGAAGAACCCGGTGTCCCGCCACTCCCGGCCTTCGGCAAAGCGAGCTCCACGGTCGCAAGGCCCACCTCATCATCGGTAGCCAGCAACATCAGCCGCTCCACAATATTTCGCAACTCGCGCACGTTTCCCGGCCAGCGGTGCGATTGCAACGCCGCCATTGCGTCCGAAGTAAACGGAACATCTTTCCATCCATTCTGCGCGCTTACTTGCGCCGCAAAATGCTCCACCAGCGCCGGTATATCCTCCCGCCGCTCCCGTAACGGCGGGAGCACTAGAGGAAAAACATAAATCCGGTGAAACAAGTCTTGACGAAACTTATCCTCGCGCACTCGTGCTTCCAGATCGCGATGCGTGGCCACCACCACGCGCACATCCACGCTCACCGGCCTGTCGCCCCCGATTCGTTCCACTTCTCCTTCTTCCAGCACGCGCAGCAACTTGGCCTGCATGGCCAGCGGCATGTCGCCGATCTCATCCAGAAATATGGTGCCGTGGTCCGCCTGTTCGAACTTTCCAATATGCCGCCCCGCCGCTCCGGTGAACGATCCTTTCTCATGCCCAAAGAGTTCTGACTCGATCAGCTCCGCCGGAACTGCGGCGCAGTTCAAAGTCACAAACGCTCCACCGGCACGCGCACTTCGCTCATGAATCGTTCGCGCCACCAGTTCTTTTCCCGTGCCCGTTTCTCCCAGGATGCAAACCCGCGTCTCACTCGCCGCCACGCGCTCCAGTTGTGCCATCACACGCTGCATTGCCGGACCCTGCCAGACAATTTCGTGTTTGCCCAGCCGTTGCTTGAGTTGCCGGTTTTCGCTTTCCAGCCGTTGTAACTTCAGCGCATTCTCCACCGTCAGCAAAAGCTTTTCGGTTGAGATCGGCTTCTCCAGAAAATCCAGCGCCCCCAGCCGCGTGGCCCGCACCGCCATTTCGATATCTGCCTGCCCCGACATCATCACGACCGGTGCCGTCACTCCTTGTGCCTTCAACTCTTCCAGCAACGCCAGTCCGCCTTTTCCGGGCATTACTACATCGGAAAGAATCACGTCAAACTTCTGCGCCTTGGCCAGCTCCAGCGCCTTGGCTGCGTTATCGCACACCGTGGCCTCGTGCCCGGCCAGCCGAAACGCCC
The DNA here is from genome assembly GCA_963773675.1 of uncultured Acidobacteriaceae bacterium. Classification (GTDB taxonomy): domain Bacteria; phylum Acidobacteriota; class Terriglobia; order Terriglobales; family Acidobacteriaceae; genus Sulfotelmatobacter. Next base: position 282,310 of record CAVZCG010000001.1, on the reverse strand, counting down.
GCGACAATGACGCCAGGGTGTTCGCTTCGTCATCGACAATCAGCAGATGTGCTTTCGTAGGCAACCGTCCTCCGTCAGTGAATCACTTTTCACTACGACCGCGAGGAATCCCACCCTCGCTGCAACTCGATCACAAAAGTCGTGCCTTGCCCCGGCTCACTCTCCACGCGGATTCTTCCTCCATGATCGCTCACCACCGACTGCACGATCGCTAGCCCTAGTCCTGTGCCATGTTGCTTGCTCGTATAGTAAGGAGTAAAGATTCGCTCGCACTCTTCCGTTGTCAGCCCCGAACCGGTATCGGCAACTTCGATCAGCACTTTCCCGCTCTCGGCGCGCGTCCTCAGGGTTAGCGTCCCACCCATCGGCATCGCATCCATGGCGTTCAGCACTAGATTCGAAATGGCACGATGCAACAACTCCGCATCCGCCGCTACCGGCTCGAGAAGCGGATCCAGTTGCACGACGCAATTGATCTTCGCGCGCCCCGGCGCCTCCAGTTGCGCCTGAAACAGCTTCGCCACGCCCCGCATTACATCGTTCACCTGCACCAGCTGCAACTGAGGTGGCGGCATCTTCGAGAACTCGCTGAACCTTCCGATGATTCCCTTCAGATTCGAAATCTCCGCCAGCAGTGTTCTCGAGCTCTCGCGAAAAACTTCGTCGAACTGCTCCGGACTCTGTTGTCGCGCCCGCACCAGATTCTCCACCGTGAGCTGTAGCGGAAACAGCGGATTCTTCAATTCATGCGCCAGCCGTCTGGCCAATTCCCGCCACGCTGCCACACGCTCGGCCTGCACCAGACGCTCTTTTTGTCCCAGCAACTCGACAGTCATTTGATTGAAGGAGTCGGCCAGTTGTGCCAGTTCATCTTGTCCGGACACCGCTACTCGTGCGTTCCAATTTCCCGCCGCGACTTCCTGCGCTGCGCGCACTAATTGCTCCACCGGTCGCGTCACCCGCGCCGCAGCCCAGCTGCTCAAAAGAATCGCCAGTACAATTCCTCCCGCTCCCACCAGCAACGCCGCCGAGCGAATATGCCGCTTTAACTCGACATAAGTTCGCCGCGAATTCCCGATCAGCAGGATTGCCAGCAGCGGACGATTCTTCCCCGTGCCCACGCCCCACAAAGGAATCGCATGGAACGCTTCATCATCGATTTGATTTCCAGACCACGCCACAACCGCCGTCATCTCCTGCCCATACTGGCGCACGGCGTCAATCAGCGGTTCTAGTTGAGCCGGTGAATAGTCCTTGTCAGCTGAAGAAGTCGAAGGATTAATTAGCAAATCCGTGGAAAAGTGATCGCTGCGGTTCTGATACAGCAAAGCTCTCATGCCCGCGGGCAAATCCAGTGCCAAGAGGAAGTTCTTATCCAGGCGCCGTCCGCCAATCACATACACCGGTCGATCGCCTACCCGCGTAGCACGCACCGCAAACAGACCCAGTGCGGTTCCTTCCTGCACCGGCTCCTGTTTCAAGAATGCTCCCTGCCCGCTAGCCCCCGAAAAACTTCCAAAGGCCTCATCGGGATATCCAAACTTCGCCGGCCATTGCGCGGAGGAAACGATGGTTCCATCGCTCTCCGCGAATTCGAGAAAATCCAGCTGATTGTTCTCCGCTGCTGATTTCGCCAATTCGAAATACGGCCCGGAATCGACCGGTGCGTGGCTCAACGCCAGTGCCATTCGATTGACCGCCTCCGATCCGGCAATCGCCTCCACCCTTCGTTCGATATCATCGCCCTGCCGGTTGAACTCACGCCGGAACTGAGTCAGCAGTGCGGTGGTTCTCTCGTCATCGCTGTGTACGAAGGCGCGCCGCGTCACTTCTGACACCAACCAGGCCACGCCCGCCACCGATAGAAACACGGTCAGTGCGAAGACAGCCAGCAGTTTGCGGCGAAACATCATGGTCGATCTTTTTCCACCCAGACCTCATCCAGCCGCCAGCTTCCATCTGCCGCCGGCCTCCAATCATTCAGCGCGGGAGACGTCGCATACTCTGCCGGAAGATGGAACAGCGGAATCACTCGCTGTCCTGCCAGCAGCGCCGCTTCGGCAGCATAAAGATCCTCTACCGATTCTCCACTCGCCCTCGGCAGCGCCATCCCCAAAGTCTCCGCCACTTTCGCCAAAGCGATCCACGGATCAGCCGAAGCTAATGGGATTCTCACCAGCCGCAGATCGCTTGTCGTCGCGGTCGTCGGCTGCAATTCCAGCCCGGCGTCCCTGGCGTTCAGTGCCACTCGCTCCACCAGCACTCGCGCCACGGAATCGTTGGCATCATATCCCACCGTCCAGTTGGGTGCTGTACGAACTCGATCGCGCTCATGTCGGGCCCCTTTTAAATCCACATCGGTTGAGAATACGAACCCGTACCCACTCATCCAGTTCGGCAATAGACTCGCGGCTGGTTGTCCCGCGCCCTGCAGAAGGACGTTCTTCATCGAACCCCGATCGATGCTGTGAGCCAGCGCAGACCGAATCAGCTTTTCGTCCGCCGTCTTCGGATCACTACTGAAAGCCAATGCCACCAGTTCCATCGGTTGCGAACTGCTCACCCGGCCACCCTCCATGGCCACTCGATGCCCTTGTTCCGGCACCACCTCCACCAAGTCCGCCCGGCCCAATTCCAGTTCATTCAGTTGCTCGCGGAAATTTTCCCCCATCTCCACTTCGATCGCATCCAGAAACACCCGGCCGCGCCAATGATTTTCTTCCGCGGCCAACGTCAACTTTTTCCCAGGCTGCCAATCCTCGATGTGAAATGGACCTGTCCCGCTTAACTTCCCCCCGCCATTCTTCTTCACAATGCTGTTACGCGTGAGCCCAAGCTCCGCTGGCAAATCGCCATCGGCCTGATCGCGTTCCACGATCAGCGAGTCACCTTCGGCAAAAACCTTCCATGACGGATTTGCCGTCCGCAGAGAAGACGCCGCAATCTCCGCCGTCAGCGGCGACCCATCGTGAAACTTCACGCCTTGTCGCAGATGGAATTGCCATCTCTGATTGCCCGGTCCGGCCTGCCAATCCACGGCCAGTCCGGGATGGACTTTACCCCGATCATCCACCGAGACCAATGTCTCGAAGACTAGCGCCAGCAAGTTTCGTCGGGCGAATGAATCCGCCTGTGTCGTGTCGCTCGGATCCAGTGACATCGGCGCTTCCCGCATGGCAACATGCACCGTCCCCCCATATTGCGGACGAGTCTCCGCCGAGCCGACATTTATGAGCAATGCCCCGAACGACAGGCTACTGACTACAAGCCACTGCCAGCCGAAATGCTTCATAGTCTCCTGTCTCGCGGTTCCGAACCACCGTGATAGCACTGTCGCCTTTCGCCTCCGTCCACAAAGCCGTGATCTCGCCGGGAAAATCCAACGCCGCACTCACCGGCACGGGATCGCGGTCCGCAATCTCATAAAGCCTTACCGAATCCGCACCATTCCCCGGCCCATTCTCACCCGAGCTCGTCGCCATCAACTGATCGTCCGCTCCGCACGCCGTCTTCACGTTCGCGATATCGCTGCCCCATCCCAGCTTCACTGTCTGATCTGTCACTCCATCCACCATATGAATCTGTCCATCCGTTCCGGCGAAAAGCCACAATACATATCTCTCCCGCGGTAGCGCGGCCGCCGAATAAAACTTGCCCACCGTCGTTAGCCTTCCCACTCCCGGCGTCAAGGCTCCGGTAAAGAAATTTCGCGACGCGGAATAAAAAGCGCCCAACGGCCGCACCGGCGGGGACCCGACACTCAACGCCGGGAAAGTCACCACAGCCGTCGCCACCAGAGGCCACGGATCATCACTTTCCCGGCAATTGAGAGCGAGAGGCAATCCTGTCGTGCTCCGGCAAAACACGCCGGGAAGATAAACATCGAGCAAATGATCTTTCGCCGCCATGATTCGCCCGCGCAAATCCCTCGGCCACGGCCGCGCATGCGTGATGGTCAGGCTCTGCTCCTGCTGCCACTTGGCACTTTTCAACCGGTAGATCGCCACCTTCTCTGCGTCCAGCACCGCGATCTGTTTCGGCGCGCTATCCTCCTCCAGAACCACCACATCTAGGATGCGCGCCTCCTGCGCCCACAGCGGAATCTTGCGAAGACTCATCGGCATGGATTCGTGGGTCCACGCAGCTTCGTCTCCGCGCGGCATCGACACCATCGCTACCGCGGATTCTCCCGTCCCCTGTTGAATCTGAGCGATCCACACATAGGATTGAGGATTCTCCGAAAGCCGCACTGCCACGGTCGCGACCGCCTGCTCCGGGTTCGCAGTGCGGGCACCCAGAGCTTCCAGTTCCGCTCGCAATGCGCCGCTAATCGTGTCGAAGTCTTTCTTGGCGATAGAGGATCGATTTTCCACCGTGACCGCCACCGCGCCCGGCCCGGTGATCGCCACAATCTTCCGCGCCAGTTGTTGCGTAGGCTCGTTCCAATTCCCGGCTGCGGCACGCGCGAGGCCACAGCACAACAGCAGAACCAAAATCGTCTTCAAACTTCGAAGCGAATTGCAGATGGCGAGGCGCATGACTTACCCTACCCTCATTATTCTGGAGTCGCGCGAAGTGGCCAATGATCAGAGAGATACTGACCACTGGCCACCGATCACCGAACCTGTCCTCTATCGCTGCTGCTCTGCTTGTCCACTCTGGTTCGCCACGTTCATGCTACGTAGCACGTCGTTGGCGAAGAAGAACTTCCCATCCGCCGGCACCATCATGATCTGCAGCTTGTCCGAAAGTCGCTCGGCCACAATCTTGTTTATGAGTAGCGGGTTGTCTTTCAAAATCGCGGCTTCGCTCTTCAGTCGGTCCGCATCCGCCACCGCCGTTACCCGAATGCGATCCGCCTCCGCGTCCGCCAGCAACTTCCGTCGTTCGCCCTCGGCTTTGCTATCGATCACTTTCGCCTGAGCTTCCGCTTCTGCATTTTGGATGGTCGCCTCCTTGCGCGCTTGCGCCTCCAGCCGGCTCTGCTGAATCTGTTTCTCCTTCAGCGGCAGCGTGTACTGCATGGCGTCCGCCTCACCCTTGGCTTGCAACACGTGCACCTGCGCTTCCCCTTCGGCCTGCTTGATCTGCTGCACCTTCGTCGCCTCGGCTTCCAGCTCCGCGATTCGCACTTCCTTGCCTTTCAACTCCGTCTCCACGCCCATGCGATCGTTCTCCTGCTCCTTCAAGAGCAGCTCCTCCAGTCCTTTCGCATATTCCGGAGGCAGCTGGATGTCGCGCAGCATCACCTCTTTCACAACAATCCCATCCGCCGCCAGCTTCTGGGTGATCATCCCCGCCGCTCTCTGACGCACTTCCTCGCGCTTCGCCGAAAAAACCTCCCGGACCGTGTAGTTGGGAACGATCTCCCGCCACACGCTTGCCACCGTCGGCGGCACAATTTCCTTTTCCACTGGACGCGGCAGGTTTCCCTGTAAATAGTCCAGCCGCTTCGCATCCAGCCTATATCGCACCGTGATCGCCAGTCCCAGCGTCAGACCCTCTTTCGCCTGCACGTCGAGAAGTTGATTCTTCGCGGAGACATTCGCTGCCGCGCTCTTTCCATCTTCCGACAAGCCGGTAGTAAAAATCTGATCGCGCGTATCGAACAGCGCCACGTCTTCCACGAACGGCGTTACCATGTGCGCTCCGGGATAAAGCGTTCCCGGCAGCGTTCCATTCATCTGGCTCACTCGCACTCCGGCCATTCCGCTGGGCACCACCACAATGCTGAAGGCCACCAACAGCGGGCCCCAGGCCAGCATCGCCAGCGCCAGCGAAGTCCGCCAGCGGACCACGACTGGCGCCGCGTTCACAGCTCCTCCCGGCGTTTCCAGCGCCCGCCGGTACAACATTTCGCGATACAGATCGTAGGTGAGAATGCACACGGCCGCGAAAATCATTCCCAGGCCGCACGTGATCAGCAAATACTTCAACGCCAGCATCATCGTTCTCCTTGCGCCTTAGCGCTTCTGTCCTGATTTCACAGGTACCGTCTGCCGGACAAAAAACAGACGGAACACGTGCCCGAAAATCAGCTCCTCCGCCAGCAACGCCACCGCCAACGAAAAAATCATGCCTCCCACCACCGCCATAAATGTGATCACCATCTGCATAATTCCTCCTTAAGACCCCTGCTCGGATTTCGAACACAAAACTCGGTACTCGCTACTAGGTACTCGGGACTGGGTGCTCGCTCTACTACTGCCCGACGCTGCCGCTCGTCACGCGTGCCGTGGCCACATCCACCGTGTCTCCGAACACCTGCACGATTTCCTCATCCCGCTCGCCGCGAATCTCGACCACGTCGCCCACACGCAGCATCGCGTAGAGCTTCTCCACGTCACGATTTCTCAGCCGTATGCATCCATGCGACGTCGCATGTCCGACCGACTTCGGCGTATTCGTTCCGTGTATCCCGTATCCCTTCACGTTCAACCCCATCCAGCGCGTGCCCACCGGATTGTCCTTGCCAGCTGCCATCAACTGGCCTTCGTGGTAATAAGTTGGATTGGCCACCCGGCTCACGATTACAAACTCGCCCGTCGGACTCGGACTCACCGTCGCGCCCACCGCAACCGGAAAGTAAGCCAGCACTTTCCCGTTCTCCAGCACCGCCAGCTTGCGGTCCGGAATGCTCACCAGAACGAAGCGCCGCGCACGCGCTGCATGCGGAAAACTCTGGGCTAAAGAGGGAACTACTGTCCCCAGAAAAAGAACGGCAATCATCCATTTCGCTGTCTGTCTGCTTGTCCCTGTGCTTCTCCGATTCATGGCCCATCCCCTCGCAGACAGATACAGGGCACGACGGAAACCAAACTTCATGTCACTGAATGCAAACGAGTTAACGGAGGACCATTAGGCGAGAAGGGTGGCTTGGGGGCAACACTGTGTCAGGATGAACACGTCGCCCAAACCTCTTCAAGAGGGGGTGTCGAGCCAAGATTCGCGGAGTGGAAAAACGGAAAGAAAAGACAGCACAAGGGAGGGAAGGCGGGGAAGGGCCACTTCACTCATCTCTATTGTCTTTCGGATTTAAGGCGCCCGGCCCCTGCCGTCTGGGGTAACGGCTCTGTGGGGTTCTGTGGGTTAGGGCCGGGCGATCTCAACTAGAAGGCCTAGTTCAATGTCAGCATTCTGCCATTGTGATTTTTTCATGTCCGTGACCGCCGTCACGCCTCTGCGTGATCGTCATCAACTCGGCAGACTTTGGTCACGCGCCTCCTCCTCGTCTTTTTTGCTCTTGCGCACACCGGACTGTGATGAGCATCACGGCCCAGCCCAGCTCCCCCCTCTACACTTGCAATCGAGCTTTGGTTACCACTTTCTTTCGGAGAGATTCATCATGGCCTATGTAATTACCGATTCCTGCATCAAGGATTCCCTCTGCGTCGACGTCTGCCCCACCGACTGCATCCATCCCAAGCAGGACGAGCCTGGGTTTGAAGAAGCAAAGCAGCTCTTTGTCGACCCGGCAGAATGCATTGACTGCGGCGCCTGCGTGCCGGCTTGCACCTCGGATTCGATTCTTGCCGTCGACGACGTTCCCGACGACAAGAAGCAATTCATCGAAACCAACGCTGCTCATTTCAAGAACTAAACCCCTCCTGTCCTCCTTGGGGTAGAACCGGCGCTAGGCGTGGAACTGCCATCGTAAAGTCGATTCCACGCCCGGCGCCTTTTCTCCATTGCGGCAAGAAATCTTGACCACAGAGTCACAGAGAAAATCCTTTTATAGTTGATTGTTTCCCCCGATTTTCTCTGCGGCTCTGTGTCTCTGTGGTGAAAAGGTTTTCTCGTTATTTGACTTCTCGTTCTTCCCATCGCTATCGTTGCCCGCATGAACGTCGTCAAAGCCACGCGCAATTTTGAAGCATGGCTGGCTCTGCGCACTCGTATCGATGAGAAAGACCTCCGCCTTAAACACGCCCGCATGAAGGCGGAGCTTTTCCCCTTCTTTCGCGCCACCTATTACCGCTGGGCGCAGCTCTGGCCCCAGATATGCCCCGATCTCGCCAAAGCTCCGCACGTTCTCGCCGTCGGCGATCTCCACGTCGAAAATTTTGGTACCTGGCGTGATATCGAAGGCCGCCTCATCTGGGGCGTCAACGATTTCGACGAAGCCTGGCCCATGGCGTACACCATCGATTTGGTTCGTCTTGCCGTCAGCGCCCATCTCGCCGTCGAAGCCGGCAGCCTTCCCCTCAAACGCGAGGACATCTGCGGCACCTTGCTCGAAGGTTATCGCGAAAGTCTCCGCGAACAAGGGGGCGCCTTCGTTCTGGGCGAGCAGCATCAGTGGCTCCGCCTCATCGCCGAAGGCGAGCTGCGCGATCCCGTCCGTTTCTGGCAAAAAATGGATGCGCTCCCTACGCTCAAGACCGAAGCCCCCGTCAGCGCGGTCGACGCCATCGAACATCTCATGCCCACGCCCGGCATTCCGTACCGCCTCGCCCACCGGGTTGCCGGACTCGGCAGTCTCGGCCACGCTCGCTATGTCGCGATCGCCGATTGGCACGGTGGCCGCATCGCGCGCGAAGCGAAGGCGCTCGTGCAGTCTTCCACCTGCTGGGCAGAAAGCGTCGCGGCTCACGAGCAGCGGGGACCCGCCGAAATTCTTTACCAGACCATCATCAACCGCGCTGTTCGCTGTCCTGATCCTTTCGTACAACTGCGCGGCCGCTGGATCGTTCGCCGCCTCGGTCCGCACTGCTCCCGCATCGAACTGGCTTCCTTGCGCGGCTCCGACACTGAACTACGCCTGCTTCACGCCATGGGATGGGAAACCGCCAACATCCATCTCGGCACGCCATCCGCGCGCAAGGCGATCCTCCATCATCTCGATAAACAGGAAAAGAAGTGGCTGCACCACGCCGCCGAAGCCATGCTTCAACCCGTGCGCTCAGACTGGGAGGTCTGGAAGAAGAAGGGTTACCGCTGAACCGGCACGCAGCCATTCATGAGCCACACTACCGTTTCTGTGGGCGCGAGCGAGAAATAAAAACTAGGAAGCTGCAAGATAACCGGATAAAAAGTGACAACCACGTTACACTGTGTCGCTGCCTATGCCCCGCTCCTCTCATGATCCTGGCGAGATCCTCACCCAGCTCGAAGCCGCCAAGAACCGCTTTAACCCCGGCCATGCCGCCCTCGTCGCGAAGCTCCTTGCAGGCCTCGCAAAGTTTGAATTCAGCGATCCCCATCACCTCATCCGCTTCCACGAGTGCCTGCTATTCCTTCGTGCCTTTCCGCACGCGCCATCGCACATCCCCCGCGTCGAACGCCTCCTTAACACCTTTCACGTACGCATCGAGAAACTCCGTGCGCTGAATGCTGACATGTCCCTGTTCGATGACTTCGATACCTCCGGGATCACCGGTACCACCATGCAGGACACGCTCTCCTTCGATGTCGCGCAATGGCTGGTGCGCCGCGTTCCGCGCAACGTCGAAATTGCATGGGACGATTATTGGGATGACTACCAATCCGAGCGCGCCCGCGGCTCGATCTGGCCACGCTTTATTCCGCTTCTGCAGGAAGATGCCGACGTCGAAGCCAACATCCCCTGGCAGCGTTGGCTCGATGTAGCCCGCGGCCGCGAAAATCAGCTCCCCTGGCTCATTCGTCGCTTCGAGCAGCTTCCGCTTCCTGACCGCCAACGTGCCGAACTCTACGACTCGCTGCGGCTTCCGCTTCGCTGGAAACTGGAAAACCTGAAAATTTCCCGCACCCGCAACTGGACGCGCCCTCGCCGCTTCTACTTCCACAACGCCCCGCTCATCCAACGCAGCGAAGTTTCCCTCGCGCGCGAACTAGCCCAGCCCGCACCCAGGTTCGAGAAGCTCTCCGTCGCCGCTGGCGAATCCACCATGCGCGCCATCCGCGAGATCATGGTCGTCCGCTACCGCGAACTCTACGGCACTACGCTCGGTAATCCGCGCACCGTGGTCCGTGCCAATCTCGGCCGTGGTGTTGTCATGCATTTCTGGGGACTCCCGCCCGCTCGCCGTCTGCCGCTCCGCGCTTATCTCGCCGGATACACACTTAAGAACGGTGTCCCCATCAACTACATCGAAGCCATCGGTCTCTGCGAGTGGATCGAGGTTGGCTTCAACACGTTCTATACGTATCGTCAGGGAGAGACTGCCTGGATCTACGCCCAGGCCCTGCGCTGTCTGCGGGCGCTCATGGGCACAAAATGTATTTCGATTTATCCTTATCAGATCGGCCAGAACAACGACGAAGCCATCGACTCTGGCGCCTTCTGGTTCTACCGTAAGCTAGGCTTTCGTCCGGGCCGCGCGGATTTGCAGAAATTGTGTGAAAGGGAAGAAGAAAAAATCGCCGCCGATCGTGAATATAAAACTCCCGCTCGCATCCTCAAGCGCTTGGCGGAAGCCCATATGTTCTACGAACTTCAACCTTCCGGTACGAAAGAACGGCCCGGCGATTGGGACACATTCTCCAGTCGCCACCTCGCACTGCACGTCAACCGTCGCATGGCGCGTCACTTCGACGGCAACTCCCAAAAAATCCGCCAAGCCTCTACCGCTGCCGTTGCCCGAGCCCTGAACATCAACCTGTCCCGCTGGACCCCTGCCCAGCAGCAGGCTCTCCATGACTGGTCGCTGCTGCTGGCTCTAGTCCCCGACCTGGCTCGCTGGACGGCGGACGAAAAGAATCAACTCGTCAAAATCATTCGCGCCAAGTCCGCCCCGAACGAAATGTTCTATCTCCGCCAGACCCAGCATCACCCACGTCTGCGCCGGGGGTTATTGCGCCTGGGTTCTCGCTAACTTCCCCTCACGCGAATCAACCATTGCCCCGGCACCGAGGAGTTACCAACGGCGAAACTCCGCAAGGTGAGAAACTCAGCCAAGCTTCCGAGTGAAGCGACCTCGCTCTTTCGATATACTAGGCGTGTTAGGTCGTGCGTATGGTTGTAGAAGCATTGCAGGATCGCCTGAAAGTCCTCGAGGACGAGATTCTCCGACTGACTAAGCAGGCCTCCCAGTCGTTCGACAAAATTCAGCAGGATACCTACTGGCAGCTCGCCCAGGATCTGCAACGCGAGGCGCGCAAGCTTCGCTGCGAGATCAGCAGACTGTCGGAAACCACGGCCGCTGATCGCCGGTAATGACGCTAAGCAACGGCACGCTGCCGTTCTATCGCGCAGCCTTTCTCACCCGCAAATGCTAAAGTCTTCGATATCGCCCACTCATGCCTCACTCTATCCTTCTCTACGACGGAGTTTGCGGCCTGTGCAACCGCTTCGTCCAATTCATCCTTCGTCGCGACCGTGATGGCATCTTCCGCTTCGCCTCGCTGCAAAGTGCGCTGGCCGCTCGCATCCTTGCCCGCCACAACATCAGCCCCGCCGAACTCGACACGGTCTACGTCGTCGTCAACCCTGATTCTCAAGAGCCGCCAGAATTTCTACTCTCGCGCTCGGATGCTGCCCTGTTCGTCCTCAAGCAACTCGGCGGACTCTCACGCTTCGTCGCAAGCTTGGTCCAACTCCTGCCGAAATTCGTCCGGGACCCTGCCTACAATACCGTAGCCCGCCATCGCTACCGCATCTTCGGCAAGTTCGAAAGCTGTGCGCTGCCCAGCGCTCGGGATCGCAGCCGCTTCCTCGACCTCTAACTCTTACAAATCATCCTATAAATCCCGGGGTCCGCTCTCCATCTCGCTACCTTCAGGCGCTTCTTTCAACAATTCATGTAAATCCAGCCGTCGCGTGTACATTGCCAATTGCCCATCCGGATCCCGCGGCCAGTGTTCCTTCGGCTTATCGCAATAGAGTTCCACTCCATTCTCATCGGGATCGTTCAGGTAAATCGACTCGCTTACCCCATGGTCGGCCGCGCCCTGCAAGGGAATCTTTGCTGCCAGCACTCTCCGCAACGCCGTCGCCAGTGCCGCCCGCGTCGGATAAACAATCGCGGTATGATAAAGCCCGGTCGTGTCCGCCGCAGGCGGCGGACCACCCAAACTCTCCCAGGTGTTCAGCGCGACGTGATGGTGGTATCCGCCCGCAGACAAAAATACCGCCCCATCGCCGTAGCGCTGCATGACTTCCAGCCCCAGCACTCCCGAATAAAAAGCCAGCGCCCTGCGCAAGTCGGCAACTTTCAAGTGCACATGTCCGATTCGCACCCGCGGATCAGCCACGTAAGCCGCATTCCTTTCCGGATCATTCTTCGCAGCCATATCACCTCCTTCTGGTCGCTGCCGTACCCAATCTCACTCCCGCTTTCGCACTCCGTCGAACGCGGGATTCTTTTTCAACTTCTCCGGAAAATGTTGTTCGTAGCTCGCCAGTCCTGGGCAGATTAGATGATGAGTCCACGTAAACCCGAATGTTCTCATCTCGTTCATCGCCTCGTCCGCGCTCCAGCCCTCTTCCGCCATACGGTAGGCCGCTATCATCATTCCGGTACGGTCGTCTCCAAGCCGGCAGTGTACAAAAACTTTCTTTCCGCGGTTCTCCCGCAAAACCTCGAGAAACTTCGCGAACACTTCGTCCTTTGGCAACGGACAGTGCCATGGAATCGCCACATATTGCATTCCGAGGCTCTCGGCTTCCCGTTTCTCCGACTTGCTGTCGTCGTGCGTGTCGACCACAATCTTCACTCCCATTCTCGCCAGCGCTTTAAGACCGGTACTGCTCAGCAGCCCCCCGCGATATAGCGTCGGCGTGACCTCCCCGAAATTCGGCACACCCTTCTCTTCCAGCCTGTGTCCAATGGCCCGCGTAGAAAGCGGTTTCGTGTCCTGATTCGGTGGAGCGCCCACCTGCGCCCCATTCATCCCTACGCCTACCGCTAACAGCGCCGCCAGGGTTAGCGGATTGCGCCAGCCCCCTGATTTTGAGTTTAATGCTCCCCTTTGACCACTCTGCAGACAACTCAAAAGAAACCCTCCCGACAAACAAATCTGTACCTGTCATCACTTTGATGCAAATCTCTAATTCGCGCTCAGGGCCCGATTGCCCTTTTACCTCGCTGCTCCTCCATCACACCGCACCGTGACTCCCGTCATAGGACAACTGATCCCAACCGATTATCTTGAATCTAAGCTTCCTGCGGAAAGGAGAAATCCTATGACGACCAGTCCAGTGCTCGATCCGGAAGTGGAGACCGAGGTCGAAGAGGAGACCGCGAAAACCTCTGAGCCCAAGCTGCCGACGCCGTTTCGTCCGAAACCTCGAACTCTCCTCGAAGAAATCTTCGAAGGCCACGAGGATTTTCTCGGCTACACTCCTGACTAGGAGAGAGGCAACGAATCGCCCGCCTCAAGCGGCTGCTAGAATGCCGTAACGAGGCTTCGCGTGGCCATTGTTGTCGATTTCGACGCAAAGAACAACATTCTGCGCGCGACCGTGCAAGGCCGCATGTCGGGCGCGCTTCTGCTGGAGTTCTATTCAGCCACGGCGAAGTACTTGGAGTCCCACCCACCCTGTCGTGGCATCTTTGACTTCTCCCAAGCCACCGAGTTCGAAGTCTCCAGCCACGCCATCCGCCAACTAGCCGCCGCACCCCCCGCTTTTCCTCCCGGATACGCGCGCGTCCTGGTGATTGATAAGGATTTCATCTTCGGACTGGCCCGCATGTTTCAGATCCTGAGCGAAAAGACTCGTCCCGACCTGCATATAGTCCGCACCATAGACGAAGCCTACCGTCTGCTCAACGTCGAATCCCCCGAGTTCAAGCCCCTGGACTTTCAAATCTGATTCCCGGAATCGGCCGAGCGGCGCTTCAGCGCCGCGTAAGATGCGATCTGAATCAACCCGGCTTTGGCCCTTGAGGTCCCGCATTGTACCGAGGACGGGCCACCCACTTTCCAGCGCATAGTTGTTACCATAAGCGATAGAGGACGCCTCGAAAATGAGAATTGCCGCGGTGCTCTCGATTTTGGCGGTCATTGGCGCGCCTGTCCTGCTCATCCGCTTCCGCAAGCGTTGGGTCGCGGCATTCAACCAGCTCGTCACCAACCGGATTACGCGTCACTTTGCCGGGCGCTTGCCTGGCTTTGGCATTCTCGCGCACAAAGGCCGCAAGTCCGGCCGCGTTTATCACACGCCGATTAACGTCTTCAAGACGCCGGACGGATTCCTGATCGCTCTCACCTACGGATCTGAGGCCGAGTGGGTAAAAAACGTGCTCGCTGCGCGTGGGGCACAACTTGAAACTCAGGGCAGGCATTACGATCTTTCCGCCCCAGCGATCGTCCACGATCCCTCACGCCAAAACTTTCCGCCCGTCGTACGCGCCGTCCTGTGGATCATCGGCGCCAACGACTTCATGCAACTCTCTAGTTCTGGCGCCAGCCCGGCTTAACGCGGAATTTCTTGTCAGGCAGCCATGTTTTCGGGCGGGCTTAGCCCCGTAACCCGGGAAAAGGGATGTCATTCCGAACGGGGCCGAAGGCCCGGTGAGGAACCTGCTTTTCCATGCAACTCCATCACCGCCTCCTCACCCCAACCGGCCGCCAGATCCTCCCACGTCGGATTGTCCGCACGAATCAATTCCACTTTCTTATCCCGCCGCCACTTCTTGATCTCTGTCTCCCGCGCAATCGCGTCGCCGACATTCCGAAAGCAGTGATAGTAAACGAGCCGATGCACGCGATACCTTCGTGTAAAGACTCCGCCGTCGCCGGCCTTGTGCCGCAAGACCCGCGCCATCAGAAAGCCCGTCACGCCGACATACAGCACGCGGCTCTTGCTCGCCATGATGTACACGTAGTAGCTCCGCTCCCGCGCCATTGCCGCTCCATGGGACAGCAGGTTCCTCACGGCTGAAGCCGTTCGGAATGACAAGAGTTTAGGGACTGGCAGGAGTTTGTGCAGCGGCAGACGTCACACCCACCCTGTGCAAGAAATTAAAAAATCGAGATGTTATGCCGAATTGAGAGGGAACCAAAAAACGGATGTCATTCCGAACAGGGCCGAAGGCCCGGTGAGGAACCTGCTTTTCTCAACTGGGACGAACCGTCGCCTCCGACTTTGATTTTGACCGGGAAGGGCACGGCTTCAGCCGTGCCGAAAAAGGGCCACCCAAATCAACCCGGCTTCAGCCGCTGAGGCCCCGGTTATTCCCTTGACAGACTATTCCTTATATGGAATAGTTATTGCATGGCTTGGGAGATCGAGTTCACCGATGAGTTTGAGTCGTGGTGGAACGATCTTTCAGAAGCGGAGCAGGAAGAGATTGACGCCAAGGTGGCCCTGCTTGAGGAACGTGGTCCGACGTTGTCACGTCCCCATGCCGATAGGATCGAAAGCTCCCGCCACTCCAATATGAAGGAGCTGCGAGGGAAGGTTGAGGAAAGATACCTGCGGGTATTGTTTGCGTTCGATCCTCGACGCACCGCGCTGCTTTTGCTCGGCGGCGACAAGACCGACGACCCGGCGTGGTATGACAAGTTTGTGCCGATTGCCGACGACTTGTTCGATCGCCATCTGAAAGAAATTGAGCGAGAACAGCAGAAAGAAAAATAGCAATACCCGAGTGATGATTCTGAGGACTAAGGATGATGCGTATGGCAAAGAATTTTAAAACTCTTCGGGAGAAGATGTCTCCCGAGTCCCGCGAACGTTCCCGTGCTCTGGCTGCGAAGTACCGTGCCGAGATGCCGCTCAATGAACTCCGCGAGGCCCTGGAGATTACCCAGGTGCATCTCGCCCGTATTCTCAAAGTCAATCAGGCTGCGGTGTCGAAAATGGAGCGGCGCACGGATATGTACGTGAGCACGCTGCAAGACTTCATCAAAGCCATGGGCGGAGAACTGAAGATCACCGCAAAATTTCCCGACGGAACCGTTGAAATCAGCCAATTTGCAGATGCCAAGAAGGCGGCAGCTGGGAAGTCTTAGCAAAGATGGGGCACCCTCCGTAGTGATGGCTGAAAAAGGGTGGGCCATCCGCCGGAAGTACTTGCACACTGACCGAAATTAAAACGGATGTCATTCCTCACTGGGACGAACCGTGGCCTCTGACTTTGATTTTGACCGGGAAGGGCACGGCTTCAGCCGTGCCGAAAAGGGGCCACCCAAATAAACCCGGCTTCAGCCGCTGAGGGAGGCCGCCGCCCGGATCATCGCCCACAGCGGTACCCGCCCGCCAAAGACCGCTCCGAACGGGGCAACCCCAGGTCCAGGACGGTGCCGACAAGCGACATGAATATGCCTCAGGACGCAGGGCCTGTACGGAAAGATTCAGCCTCGAGGCCGGGCCGACATCGCCGCCCGTTCCGTCGCGGGCGCCAGATACTCCGACTGAATGCCGGATGAAGGGACGACCCTCGTCCCGTGCTTGGGAGCCAAAACCTCGGCCCAAGAGAAAAAGCCAATAAATACCGGGTAATTACGTAAGGACAGCCGCCGCGCCAGAGCGAGCGTGTGGGGAAGCGCTCAACAATCTCTCATCCAGAGCATCTGGCGCCGGCGCCGGAACGGCGAGCGTGGTCGGTAGATCACGTGCTTTGTCTAAGCATGTACACACCTAGACTTTATAGCGTGAAATTCAAGTAATATAATGACTTATAAATGAGAGATATAGTATGTATATGCTTGAATGCTTGTAAGCGATGTACTATAAGGTAAACACCGCGCCTGAATACAAGGCTCTCGCCCGTTCCGTCGCGGGCGCCAGATACTCCGACTGAATGCCGGATGAAGGGACGACCCTCGTCCCGTGCTTGGGAGCCAAAACCCCGTCCCAAGAGAAAAAGCCAATAAATACCGGATAATTACGTAAGGACAGCCGCCGCGCCAGAGCGAGCGTGTGGGGAAGCGCTCAACAATCTCTCATCCAGAGTATCTGGCGCCGGCGCCGGAACGGCGAGCGCGGTCGGTGGCCGCCGCGCACATTGCACGCTCGTACAGCTTATTTTGTCGCCACTTTTGAATATTCATTGACATTGAAATCGATTTCTGACATAGTTGTAATGGGGGCTCCTCATGGCGGAGAAGATTGAAGTGAAAGTGACAATCGGAGATAAGCATTGGGCGATTGAGGGGCCAGAGGATTTCGTGCGGTCTGAGGCCCAGCGCCTTACAAACATGTTCGCTTCCGCTGTGGCAGCTGGGAATTCCGCCCAGACGGAAGGTGGGGTTGTCGCAAGCGAGCGCGAACTAATCGCGTCGAAAAAGCCGACCAGCCACGCGGAGACTGTTGCCGTCCTCGCCTACGTTCTAACGAAGACAGGTCAGCCGGAATTTACTGCCCCCGACATGCGCCGAGCCTACGCTCGCGCAGGGGTCAGGCCACCCAAGGTGATGGATCAATCGCTCCGAGATGCGAAGAACATTAATGACTATCTCGAACGGGGATCGGCACGAGGAACGTTTCGACTCTCGCCACACGGAGTTAGGACGGTCGAGTTCGATCTGCCAAGGAAGGGCCCAAGCAGCAGGAAGTCGTGAAAGGCCGCCAAATGGCGCGGAGGGGAGTATGGGGATTGAGGAACTCAAGAAGCAGTTTATCGTCGATGATGACGTGCTCAAGACGCGCCTTGAACCGATTGTAACGAAAGCCCTCGCACACTGCCGGATTGACAAGAAAGGGCAGGTGTTAATCACCGACGCGAAGCTTTCCGGCGGGGAACAGGTGCGCCTGACGTTGGCGGCACGCGCTATTGGCTCGCAGATGGATCCCACCGTGGCAGCCGAGGTAACCGTGCCCGAAATAACAAAATTCACTGGGCTCCCAGCGAATCAGGTTCGCGCCAGGGGGAAGGACGCCATCAAGGACAAATTTGCGGAATCGCCGAAGGCGGGAGTCTATCGAGCAATGCCGCACAAGATCGAGTCTTTCCTGGACAGCCTGTCTCAAACCGGGTCGAAGGAAAAAGCGCGCTGAACGGATTAGACAGCAAGACGCGACCGGGGGCGACAGAGAAGAATGGGGGAATTCAGATGACTGAGATCAAAACGACAGAACTATTGCCAAAGATGATGGATATTTTGACACCGCTCTCACCGGAAGACCGTCGTCGGCTCATCGGGGCGGCTCTGACTCTGCTCGGCGACGAAGCGGCGAACCCGAGCGGGACGGCCCCTAGCGCACGGCGACAGGTCGACGATGGCACGGAGAGTCTACCCGCGCGCGCCAAGCTATGGATGGATCAAAACAGCATATCGCTGGACGAGCTACAACAGGCGTTTCAAATAGCGGACGGCGCCGTCGAGGTCATTGCCTCGGAAATCCCAGGGAAAAATGACAAGGAGAAGACGTTCAGCGCTTATGTGCTGACCGGAATAAGGGGGCTTCTAGCGACCGGGAGCGCAGTCTTTGACGACAAGTCGGCCCGGCAGCTTTGCAAATCATCCGGTTGCTTCACGGGCGGAAATCATGCGACACATTTAAGCGGCCACGGAAACGAGTTCACCGGGTCGAAAGACAAGGGCTGGGTACTCACTGCCCCAGGGCTCAAACGCGGAGCCGCGCTCGTGAAGGAACTGAACAGGCAGCGTGAAAAATGATTGATCCAACGAAGGTTCTCACTGGGATTCCCGCAGGCCTGCGCGAGCCCCTCCTAAAGAGTTACCGAGAGATATCCGCTAACTACATCGAGCACAGATGGGAGCCGGCGGAGCTGAACGGAGGAAAATTCTGCGAAGTCGTCTATTCCATAATCGCCGGAGCTACCAGCGGCACATTTGCGGCAACTCCCTCGAAACCCGCGAACATGGTGCTCGCCTGCCGCACGATCGAGTCGACCCCGCCAGACCCCAACCGGGCCGGAGACCGGAGCCTACGCATTCTCATTCCACGAATGCTGCCGCCCCTCTACGAAATCAGGAACAACCGTGGTGTCGGGCATGTCGGTGGCGACGTAGACCCTAATTTTCTCGACGCGACCGCCGTCTATGGGATGTCAAGCTGGGCCCTCGCAGAACTGATCCGCATCTTCCACAATGTGTCTACAAAGGAAGCGCAAGAAACCGTCGACGCACTGATCGAACGGAAGCACCCCCTGATTTGGGAGTTCGAAGGGACCGGGCGCGTCACCAGGCGCGTCCTAGATCCCAAAATGAATAAGGGAGCCCAGGTCCTGCTCCTGCTGCATGCGAAACCCTCATGGGTCTCTGAGGGGGACCTGATCGATTGGGTCGAGCACAGCAACCCAACAGTTTTCCGAGACATCTTGAAGCAACACCACAAGTCCCGCCTACTTGAGTTCGACGAAGAGAGGCATCGTCTGCGGATCTCCCCGCATGGGATTAAGTACGTCGAGGAGGAAATCTTAAAGACCCGAACGCCCTAGGGCTGACGCGTAAGCCCGTGCGGGACCCCTCCTCGCCTTTACACCCTCCATTCCCGCATGTTAACCTCATTAACGTCACCAAGATAAATCGAAACCAGAACAGGAGTGCACCAGGTTAGTGCTAGCCAGAGAGCAAAAGAAATCTGTCATTGACCAGTATCAGACGCACGCGACTGACACCGGGAGTCCGGAGGTTCAGATCGCCATCATCAGTGAACGCATTGGCCAACTGACGGATCACTTCAAAACGCACCAGAAGGACCACGGCTCGCGCCGCGGCCTGCTCATGCTGGTCAGCAAGCGGCGTCGCTTGCTCGACTACCTCAAGAGATACGATTCCGAGCGCTACAAGACGGTCATTGGGAAACTCGGTATCCGCAAGTAACTGGGAAAAATTCTGGGTGGCCCATCCTAATCGCGGTTTGTGCGATAGTGTGGGACGAGATGCTCCGTCCACCCTTGAGGTTTTTCGAAAGCAATCTCTGAGACGACCGCCTTCCTCTCGAAGCCGGTACAGCAGTGAGCCAACTCCAGCGTGCGATTCGAGGCGTAGATTCGGGACCCAAGCTCTCATTGGCACCCGCTCATCACAACTCGCTTGCCGGAACTCGTTTGTCGGAACTCGTTTAACCATGACGTACGCGCCTGTCGATCCCCGAAAATTGCTCCGCAAATCGTCAAGCAACCTGCGCCAACCGGAAAGCGCGACCGCGCTCCTGATTCCAATCAGAAGGATGAAACATGAAACCAGAAGTTAGTGCAGTAACAGTCGACCTCGCCGGCGGAAAACAAATCACATTTGAAACAGGAAAATTAGCCAAGCAGGCTCACGGAGCCGCTGTTGTCCGCCAGGGCGATAACGTCGTCCTCGCCACCGCCGTCGCCAACGCCGATCCCCGCGAGGGCATCGATTTTTTCCCGCTCACCGTGGATTACCGCGAATACACCTACGCCGGTGGACGCTTTCCCGGCGGCTTCATCAAGCGCGAAGGCCGCATGAGCGAGCGCGAAGTGCTCACCAGCCGCCAGATTGATCGCCCGGTGCGGCCGATGTTTGCCGAGGGCTTCAAGTGCGAAACGCAGGTCATCGCGTTTGTGCTCTCCGCCGATGCAAGTAACGATCCCGACGTTCTTGGAATTAACGGCGCATCTGCAGCGCTTACGCTTTCTGATATTCCGTTCCTCGGCCCCATTGGCGCGGTACGCGTGGGCCAGCTCAACGGCCAGTTCGTCATCAATCCCACCTACGATGAGATGCGCGAGAGCGCGCTGAATATCATGGTCGTCGGCACCGCCGATGGCATCGTGATGATTGAGTCGGGTGCGAAGGAAGTCAGCGAAGAAGTTGTCGTCGACGCGATCGAATTCGGCCACACCGAAATCAAAAAAATCTGCGCCGCCATCAACGATCTGCGCAACCGGGTGGGAAAGAAAAAACGCGAAGTCACGCCGCCGGATTTCGATCAGAAGTACTACGATGCGCTGAAAAAGAAAGTCGGCGCCGAACTGTCTGATGCGCTCGACACCAAGAAGCATCCCAAAGCCGAAAGCTACACGCTGGTAAAAGACATCAAGAAAAAGCTGCAGGCAGAAATTCCCGAGGACGACGAGAAGGCCCTCGCGAAATTGAAGCAGTATTACGAAACTCTGCGCGAACGCATCTTCCGCGAAGAAGTGCTGGAGAAAAAACGCCGGCCCGATGAGCGCGCCTTCGATGAAGTCCGCGACATATGGATCGAAGCGGGAGTGTTGCCCAGAACTCACGGCAGCGCCATCTTCACCCGCGGCGAAACGCAAGCGCTCGTGACGACCACGCTCGGCACCAGCGACGACATGCAGCGCCTCGAAGGCTTCGAAGGCGAAGCCAAAAAACGCTTCATCTTGCACTATAACTTTCCGCCGTTTTCGGTGGGGGAAGTTGCGTTTTTGCGCGGGGCTGGACGGCGAGAGATTGGACACGGCGCGCTCGCAGAGCGCGCGGTGTCGGCGGTGCTGCCGTCGGAAGAGTCGTGGCCTTACGCGATGCGCGTGGTGTCGGACATTCTGGAGTCGAATGGATCATCGTCGATGGCGACGGTTTGCGGAGCGTCGTTGTCGCTGATGGATGCGGGAGTTCCGCTGAAGGCTCCGGTGGCTGGAGTCGCGATGGGATTGGTGAAGGAGGGCGAGCAGTATGCAATCCTCACTGACATTGCGGGCGCTGAAGATCACTACGGCGATATGGATTTCAAAGTTGCCGGAACGAAGGACGGGATCACCGCGCTGCAGATGGATATTAAAGTCGCCGGCATTACTTCGCAGATCATGCGGGAAGCGTTGGCCCAGGCGAAGCGCGGGCGATTGCACATTCTCGGGAAGATGGAAGAAGTGATTGCAGCCGGACGCGAAAAGATTTCCGACTTTGCACCGCGCTTCTACACCGTACAGATTCCGGTCGACAAGATTCGCGACCTGATCGGGCCGGGCGGAAAGATGATTCGCAGCATCGTGGAACAAACCGGAGTCAAGATCGATGTGGAAGATTCCGGGTTAGTGAAGGTTGCGTCGAGCGATCAGGCGTCGGCGGCGAAGGCGCTGCAGATCATCGGCGATCTGACGGCGACGGCCGAGGTGGGTAAGACTTATCTCGGGAAAGTCACGCGGCTGGCGGATTTCGGCGCATTCGTCGAGATCATTCCGGGCACCGATGGACTGCTGCACATCAGCGAAGTAGCGGAGCATCGCATTGCCGATGTGCGCGACGAGTTGAAGGAAGGCGATCAGGTGCTGGTAAAGGTGCTGGCGGTCGAAGGCAATCGCATACGGCTCTCGCGCAAGGCGATTTTGAAAGAGCAGCGTGCGAAGATGGGCGGCGGCGACGGTGCGGCCCCAGTCGACGGCGGCAGCGGCGGAGAAGTGGAAGCGGTTCCTGCGCCCGCGCTCACCGGATCGATGGTGATTGAGGGCGGTGGTGATTTTCCCGATGATGAGCCGAACTTCAATCGCGAAGGTGGACCGGCACCGGTTGGTGGAAGCGACCGTCCTCATAGTGACCGGCCGCATGGCGGAGACCGTGGCGGACGGGGGGGACGTCCGGGCGGCGGCGGCCGGGATCGCGGACGCGGTGGACGCGGTGGAAGGCCGGGTGGTGGCGGCCGGGATCGCGGACGCGGCGGGCCGGGCGGGGGAAGACACTAGGTTCTCGCCACGGATTTGCACGGATTGACACGGATAGAACGGGAAATAAATTTATAGGGCCACGGCGCATAAGTCGTGGCCTTTTTGCTGGTTTTGGTGAGGAGAGAGATTCTGGAAGGAGAATCCCCACTTTTCGCAAAAGACGCGAGAAATGGGGCACCCAGCTTGAGGCAAGTTGCATAGGTCCTTCGTCGGGAGTTACTCGCGATTGCGAGCGACTCCGCTTTCTCAGGATGACAAGGATAAGATTTCAAGATGAAGGAGAGGGAAGTCTGTCGACGCGAACGGCTCCCTTAGGAGGAACTATGTATGAAGTGATTCTGAAGCGGTTTGAGCAGGCCGAGGAAGTGAGGACTTTTGAAAAAGGGAAATTTGAAGTGGTGCATGTGGGCGGGATGACGATTGGTCGTGCGACTTACGAACCGGGGTGGAAGTGGTCGCTGCATGTGGGGAAGGCGGCGGGTGCGAAGAGTTGCATGGTGGAGCATGTTGGGCTGGTGGTGTCGGGGCGGGCGACGGCAGCGATGGATGATGGACGCGTGATCGAAATGAAAGCGGGAGACCTGTTCTACATTGCGCCGGGACACGATAGTTGGGTGGTGGGCGATGAGCCGTATGTGTCGTTGCACTTTATGGGCGCGGAGCAATATGCGCAACAAAAAAAGTGAGTGAGCAGAAAGTGCTCTCCGTGTTGGTGCTGACGAATCCACGAGCGAAACGTACCCCCACCCCTGCAGAGGATGCAAGGGTGGGACTTCCCGCAAAAGGTTGGTGAACCTGAGAGGTGGGAGCTTACCCGCATTTCAGGTAGCGGTTTGCCGGTAAGCAAAGGCTGGCGGTCGAGAGCAGGAGGTTCAGGAGCGACGGCAAGATTGCCCAGAACGATTCCTCGATGCGTTTGGTCACATTAGCTATCCAAAGTGGCAAACTGAGTTTGCAATTGCGAGAAAAAGAGCGGGGACTGGGCTCCGCCGAGATAAGGAGCGAGGGCGGCGATGGCTTCCGCAGCCGCGGCTTCGGGAGCGGGATGGCCACCGTGGATTGCAAGCCAGAGAGCGATGATCCAGGCAGCGTCCAGGTCGTAGGCAAGAGCAGCATCGGGTACGGGCATAACGTTTCTCCTATCCCATAGTGAGCTTGGAGTGGGAAACGTTTCGCGTTGCTATAGTTAAGTTTCATCTGAAGAAACCGATGACCAGAGACGCGGCGTACTGGATCGAGAAGTTGAAGCTGGAGGCGCATCCGGAGGGTGGGCATTACCGGCAGACTTATCGAGCCGATTTGATTTTGGCGAGGGAGAGCTTGCCGGAAGAGTTCACGGGAGCGCGGCCGGCTTCGACGGCGATTTATTTCTTGCTGGAGGGCGAGGAATTTTCGGCGTTTCACCGGTTGCGGTCCGATGAAGTATGGCATTTCTATGTTGGATCGCCGTTAGTGGTGCACGTAATCGGGCGAGATGGAGATTACTCGGAAATTTTATTGGGGAATGATCCGGAGGCGGGCGAGGTTTTGCAGGCCGTGGTGAAGGCGGGATGCTGGTTTGGGTCGAGAGTCAAGGACGGGCGCGAGTTTGCATTGGCCGGGTGTACAGTGGCGCCGGGATTTGACTTTGAGGATTTTGAAATGGGAAAGCGGGAGGAATTGGCTGCGAAGTATCCGCAGCATCGGGAGGTGATTGAGAGGTTGACGAGGGAGTAGGAAGAGCGATGAGTGTGAGGCCTGATTTCGTCAACTGAATTTGCCGTCGTACATCGAGGATCAAGGGTAGGGCCACTCTGATTTCGCGCGCGGCAGTTCAAAGCCACCATGCTGGCGCAATAGGTCCTCGATGCGCTTATAGCCGCTTACTCGCGCCCAGTGCAGCGGCGTGCAACCGTCAAGGTCTGCTGCGTTAACGTTGGCTCCGTTCTCGATCAGCAGACGGACAACGTCCTCACGGCCGCGAGCAGCTGCCGTGCTTAGTGGGGTATGACCGTGAAGAGTTCTTGCGTCCACATCGGCCTTGGCGGCGAGAAGTATTTTGACTTCTTCGATTCGACCGCCCGCCGCAGCGTCATACAACGGCGTGCGGCCGATTCCGTCTCCGATGTTAACGTTGGCTTTGTTCGAGAGTAGCAGTTCCTCAATATCCTTGTGGCCATACGAGGCAGCATAGTGCAACGGAGTGTCTCCTTTACTTGCCTTTGCATTCACATCGGCGTTCTTGGTCAGCAGCAACTCTGCGATTTCCAAGTAGCCATAAGACGCGGCGTAATGGAGAGCCGTGAAGCCCTCCCGGTTCTTACTGAATGCCAGGTTCGGATTTCGGTCGAGTAACAGCCGGACCTTCGCCAAATTGCCGTTGCCCGTCGCTGTAAGAATTTCGGTGACATCCGCGTTGGTCCTGTGACACCCAGACGCGATGCTGATCAAGACGGCCCCGAGTAGCAAGACTGTTGCACGTTGCCGGAGCGGAAATTCGCAGAATGACGACTTCATAAGCCTTCGTCTTTAGGAAACGCAAGTATATCGGACGGCCCCCTTGCACAGCGGCAGAACCGTCGCTTCACGTATCAATTGACGCAGTACGCCATTACACCAATGGGGGATGTCTACTTCACTGCGGCGGCTTTCTTGGGGAACATTTCGCCGATGCGTTTGATTTGAGCGCCGACGGTGCGAAGTTTTTCTTCGATGTGCTCGTAGCCGCGATCGATGTGGTAGACGCGGTCGATGATGGTCTCACCATCGGCGACCAGAGCGGCGAGGACGAGCGAGGCGGAGGCGCGGAGGTCGGAGGCGAGGACGGCGGCTGCGCTGAGCGGCGTTTTTCCGCGGACCACGGCGCGGCGGCCTTCGATTTTGATGTTCGCACCCATGCGGACTAATTCCTGCGCGTGCATGAAACGGTTCTCGAAAATATTTTCGGTGATGACGGAGGCGCCTTCGGCTTGCGTGGCCAGGGCCATGAATTGGGCTTGCATGTCGGTGGGGAAACCGGGAAATTCTTCGGTGGAAATGTCGGAGGCGGTGAAGGGATTGTCGCCCATGACGCGGGCGGAATCGGCGGTGGACTTGGTTTTGACGCCGACTTCCTTCAGTTTGCCGAGCACGGCGCCGAGGTGAGCGGGATCGCATCCGGCGATGTTGAGATCGCCGCCGGTCATGGCGCCGGCGATGAGAAACGTGCCGGCTTCGATGCGGTCGGGGATAATGCGGTGCTTCGCGCCTTTCAGTTTGCTCACGCCTTTGACGCGGATGATGGCGGTGCCGGCACCTTCAATCTTCGCTCCCATTTTGTTGAGCAGCGCGGCGAGGTCGGCGACCTCGGGCTCGCGGGCGCAATTCTGCAGGATGGTTTCACCTTCGGCTAGGACGGCTGCCATGAGCAGGTCTTCGGTACCGGTGACGGTGATTTTGTCAAAAACAATTTCCGTGCCCTTGAGGCGGCTGGCGCTGGCTTCGACGTAGCCGTGATCTTGCGTGATTTTGGCGCCGAGCTGCTCGAGTCCTTTAATGTGCATGTCGATGGGACGGCTGCCGATGGCGCAGCCGCCGGGGAGTGAGACGCGGGCGCGGCCGCAGCGGGCGACCAGCGGTCCGAGGACGAGCGTGGAGGAGCGCATGGTCTTGACGAGTTCGTAGGAGGCTTCGGGGGTGGTGAGATTCTTGCAATGGAGCGTGGTGCGGTGCAGCGCGCGTCCGTAGCCAAGTTCGACGTCAGCGCCCATGGCGGCGAGCAGGTTGCGCGTGGTTTGAATGTCGCGCACCTGCGGAATGTTTTCGAGGATGACGGGTTCGTCGGTGAGCAGGGCGGCGGCCATGCAGGGAAGCGCGGCGTTCTTTGCGCCGCTGATGTGGACGGTGCCGAGCAGCGGCTCACCGCCGCGGATGACGAGTTTATCCATGAGTTGGGAATCCTTGCGTGAAAAATACATTCTAGCGGGGAACGGTGGGGAGGGTAGGTAATCGGGAGGGCACGGCCTAGTGGGATGGCGCGGTAACAGCAGGTTCCTCACCGGGCCTAATGCCCGGTTCGGAATGACAAGCAATCTAACGAGGACGAAGTAACCCTCTCCTTAGAACGTCCTGCGGAAGAGCCAGAACAAGAATCCTGAGAGCATCATGGCTACCGGCAGGGTGAGAACCCAAGCCAGGGCCAGGTTGCGGACGGTGGACCACTGGATGCCAGAGTGGTTGGCGGCCATGGTGCCGGCGATGCCGGAGGAGAGGACGTGGGTGGTGCTGACGGGAAGGCCGAAGCCGTCGGCGGCGCCGATAGTGGCCATGGCGGTGATTTCTGCAACGGCGCCCTGGGCGTAGGTGAGATGTTGCTTGCCGATTTTTTCGCCTACCGTCACGACGATACGCTTCCACCCAACCATGGTGCCGAGGCCGAGGGCCATCGCAACCGCGACCTTCACCCAGAGTGGAATGAAGCGAGTGGAGTGGTCGATGTGCTTTTTATAGTTGGCGAGAACGGCGGTTTCGGAAGCAGTGAAAGTCGGATTGTGATTTTTCTGCATCAGGCGGATGGCTTCGCTGATGAGATACATATCGTTGCGGAAGTTGCGAACCTGGTCGTTGGGGATGTTCTTCATCTCTTTGTAAAGAGCGGTTTCGTTGCCGATGTCGCTGACCAGAGTGCGCAGGGCGAGCATGGTGTTCGGAGTGAAATTCTTGTCGCGGATGTAGTTGGTGACGTCGTCGTGAGCATCGCCGACCGCGGCATTGGGGCTGACGTATTTGCTGAGGACGTCCGCGGCCTCGTGAGAGACGGCAATGAAATCCTGAGAGTCCTTGTAAGTGACGGCGTGGTTGAGAGCGTAGGCGGTGGGGACGGTGCCGATGAGGATCAGCATGATGAGGCCCATGCCTTTTTGTCCGTCGTTGGAGCCGTGAAAAAAGCTGACGCCGGTGCAGGTGAGGATGAGCAGGCAGCGGATATAAAACGGCGGAGGCGCGGCGCCTTCGGGAGCTGTGTACAGTTTGGGGTCTTTGATGAGGGCTTTGGCCAAGAGGAGGAGCAATCCGGCGCAGCAGAAACCGACGATGGGTGAGAGCAGTAGCGATTTACCAATATTGGCGGCTTGACCCCAGTCGACGCCGCTGGTGCCGGTTCTGGCGTTCATGAGCTGGTTGGCGATGCCCACGCCGATCACGGAGCCGATGAGCGTGTGCGAACTGGAGGCGGGCAGGCCGAAATACCAGGTGCCGAGGTTCCAGATGATGGCGGCGACGAGCAAGGCGAAGACCATGGCGAAGCCGGCTTTGCTGCCGACTTGCAGAATTAGTTCGACGGGCAGGAGCGAGACGATGGCGAAGGCGACCAGTCCGCTGGAGGCGAGCACGCCGAGGAAATTCCAGAAGCCGGACCAAACCACGGCGATGTGCGGCTCGAGCGAGTGCGTGTAGATAACCGTGGCGACGGCGTTGGCGGTGTCGTGGAATCCGTTGACGAACTCGAAGCCGAGGGCGACCATCAGCGCCACCCCGAGAAGTACGAAGGGCAGGACGGACTCGTTATGCACGAAGGAAAGATCGTGCAGGAGGCTGGAGCCGGCGTAGGCGACTCCGATGACCAGCACGACGCCGAAAACCAGCATGCCGATCTTGCCGGGGGAGCGCGAAAGTTTCTGGTCCAGAACCGACGTGGTTGCAGTAGCCATTGTGAGACCTCGGATCGAAGGGCGATTAAGATTGCGGGTGTGCCAAGGGGGTCACTATACGAAAAGATTGTTACGGGAGTGTGAAAATGACGGGCGGAAATGCGCGTGCTTAGAAACCGTTGATTCTGCGAGCGCCGGGCTCGCTTTTTGTAATCATAACTTTTGCAGAAACATAAGCGAGAGGGCGGCATCCAACTGACATCAAACCTATAAGGAGAAGAATGGATATGGCTAAAGTCAGGTTGGCATTGTTGGCGCGGGTTGAGGCAAAGCCGGGCAAGGAAGCGGAAGTGGAGAACTTCCTAAGAAGTGCGCTGGCAATTGTGGAAGACGAACCGGAGACGCTGGAATGGTTCGCCATCAAGATGGGGCCGTCGACGTTTGGGATCTTCGACGTGTTCAAGGACGAGGCGGGACGGCAGGCGCATCTGAATGGGCGCGTGGCGGCGGGGTTGATGGCAAATGCGGCAACATTGCTGGCCAAGGCTCCGGTGATTGAGAAATGTGAAGTGCTGGAAGTGAAGCCACTGAAATAGGGGAGTATCGACTTCTCTCTCCTCCGAGGGAACAACGAAAGATAGTTCCCAACCTGTCGCGGGTACACGGCAACTAAGGTAGGCAAGACAGATGTGAATCAAAATACCGCGGCGGCGCGGCAAGATGCGCTCTGCAAAAAACGGAGGAGTAAATATGGCAGACGATATGGACAAAAATAAGCAGCAGAGTGGCCAGTACGGCCAAGGGCAGAGCCAACCGGGCCAAGGCCAGCACGGCCAAGGTCAAAAGCCTGGACAGACTGGGCAACCCGGTCAGACTGGCCAACAGCAGAAGGGGAATGTTGACCCTAGCCGGAAGAATCCTTCTCAGGACGATGAGCAGGAAGAGCAGGATCGTCAGCGGCGCGCCTCCTAAGTATTTTTAAGAGGCGGTAAGCTTAAGGAGTCTTGGTCCAACCGGCCTGGGCTCCTTAGCTGTTTCTGAAGCTAGTTCTCGGGCTTGGTTGCTTCCCGACCAGGGGGTGCAGATAAGGGCTTCGGGTATTGGGGCGCATTGTTTACAATAGAAGATTCGCCCACCTGCGCGGGAAATCCCTGCGCGGGGCGAATGCGCTTTGGAACAGTCAAACCACAAACCCGACACGTCCCCCCGCGTGGCGCCCACCGTGTACTGGCGCGTGGAGGGGAGCCTGCTGGACCTGACCGTGGTGCAGCCGGTGGCGTTCTTTACCTGGAACGCGCAGACTTTTTCGGAACGCTTCCGGCGGCGCGGGCTGATCTTCCTGATGGCGGCGCTGCGTCCGTTTCTGTATTCGACCAATCGGAAATTCGCGACGCGCGTGGTCCATACCGCTTTGCGAGGGGTGACCCGCGACCGGCTGGATCTGCTGGGCGAAGAATATTTCCAATACAAATTGAGGCCGCAGCTGAAGGCGCACGGAGTGGAACGTGTGCAGGAGTTGCTGCGCTCAGGGGCGGACGTGGTGCTGGTGAGCCAAGGCCTCGAGCACGTGATGAAGCCCTTGGCGCAGCATTTAGGGGTGAAGTGGGTGGTGGCAAACCGGCTGGAATTTCGCGACGGCGTGGCGACGGGACGCCTGCTCGAGCCAGTGATCCGGCCGCGCGGAGCGTTTGCGCCGATTCGGGACCAGAGTCCGGATGGGCGGCGAGCGCCGAAGACACTGGCGCGGCAGTTGGACATCACGCTGGAGGAATTGAAGGCGGCGGTGATTGGCTCGGGGCGGGAAGCAGTGGCGCAGGAGCGTCCGATCGTACACTTCGAAGGACGGAAACAGGAGCCTGGGTTCTCCGTGCGGCGTGCGCTTGCGGGCAAGCACGTGATGCTGATCGGAGTCACTGGATTCATTGGCAAGGTTTGGCTGGCGAACACGCTTACGGAGTTGCCGAAGATCGGAAAGATCTATCTGCTGATCCGGCGGCAGAAATCGAATCCGGCGCAGCGGCGGTTTGAAAAAATCGTGGAGGAGTCGCCAGTATTCGATCCGCTGTTTGAAAAATATGGAGTCGGACTCGGGGAATATCTGCGCGAGAAGGTAGAGGTGGTGGAGGGAGACGTCACGCAGGCGGGGCTAGGGCTGGATGCTGAGATTGGGAGGAGGCTGCAGAAGAATCTAGATTTGATTGTGAATAGTTCGGGATTGACGGACTTCAATCCGGATTTGCGGGATGCTCTGGCGACCAATACGGATGCGGCGATGAACATCCTGGAATTTTTGCGCGGGACCGATCAGGCGGGTTTGCTGCATCTTTCCACGTGTTATGTGGCGGGAGAGCGCGATGGGCGCGTGGCGGAGAAGCTGATTCCGAATTACACGCCGCATCGGGTGGCGCACTTTGACGCGGAGCTGGAGTGGCAGGCGTTGCATGAGGTAATCGCTAAGGCGGAGGCGCAGGCCGAGGGCGAGGAAGTGACGGCGGGGCTGAGATCGCAGTCGCTGACGAAGGAACACGCGGCGAAAGGGCTGCAGGGCGCGGCGCTGGAGAACCAGATTCGCAAGAACCGGATCCGCTGGCTGAAGACGTATTTGACCGAGGCTGGGACGCGGCGAGCGAAGGAATTGGGCTGGCCGAATACGTATACGCTTACCAAGAGCCTGGCGGAATCGCTGATCGTGAAATATGGCGCGGGGCTGCCGATTGCGGTAGTGCGTCCGGCGATCGTGGAAACTTCGGTGGCGAAGCCGTTTCTAGGATGGAATGAGGGGATCAACACATCGGCGTCGCTCTCGTATCTGCTGGGGACTTATTTTCGGCAGCTGCCATCGAATGAAAGCAAGCGGCTGGATATTATTCCGGTGGACGCGGTGTGCGATGGGATGACGCTGATTGCCGCGGCGATTGTGGAGCGGCGGCATGACGAGTTGTACCAGTTGGCGACCTCGGCGACGAATCCTTGCGACATGGGGCGGTCGATCGAGTTGACGTCACTGGCGCATCGCAAACACTATCGGGCGCAGGAAGGGCTGGAAAGCTGGCTGCGGCTGCGATTTGATGCGATTCCGGTATCGAAGACGCGGTACCAGCGAATGTCGGCACCAGCGCAAAAAGCGATTGTGAAGTCGATTCAGCGGATCATGTCGCCATTGCCGTTGAAGAAGACGCCGCTGGTGAAGGCGGAGAGAAATCTGGAGCGTCTGGAAAAATTGATTGAGCTGTTTGAGCCATTCATCCTGCTGAACGAGCATGATTTCGCGGCGGATAATGTGGAGAAATTGTCGCAGGCGCTGGTGCAGGATGAGCGGGAAGAGTTTGGATACAAGGCACGAATGCTCGACTGGTGGGACTACTGGATCAATGTGCATATTCCGGCGCTGCGAAAGTGGACGTATCCGCTCATTGAAGGAAGGCCGCTGGAGGCGCGTCCGGCGCGGAGTTTGGAGAATGGCGAAACGGTGAAGACGGGGACGAATGGGAACTGGTGAATGGCGATTTTTCTGACAGGATCGACGGGATACATTGGGGCGCATGTGGCTGCGAATCTGCTGCGGGATGGCGCCGCTTTGAATGTTTTGGTGCGGGCACGAGACGTGGGGGAAGCGGAAGCGCGCTTGTGGCAAGCGCTGCAATTGCATCTTGAGTTCCCGCAGTTTTATGAGTTTCTGCAAACCCGGGTGCGCGTGTTCCGTGGAGATTTGACGGATCCTGGGTTTGGATTGGGGCGGGATGAATACGATCGATTGGTGCATACGACGGATTCCGTGATTCACTGTGCCGCGTCGCTGAACCGGAAGTCGGAGAAAAGCTGCCTGAATGTGAATCTGCGGGGCACTCTCGAAGTGCTAACGCTGGCGCGACATGCGGAGCATTATCACGGGCTGAGACGGTTCAGCCAGGTGAGCACCGTGGCGGTGGCGGGCAAGCGGCAAAATGAACTGGTGGCGGAAGATCGGTCGATTGAGTGGGAGCGGTCGGATTACGATCCGTATGCGCGGACGAAGAAATTCTGCGAGCACATGATGCGTGTGCTGCTGCCAGAGACTCCGAAGACAGTTTTCCGGCCGAGCATCGTACTAGGCGACAGCCGCTATGCGGAGACCACGCAATTCGACATGGTGAAGGCGTTTGTATTCCTGGCGGGGCTGCCGGTGTTGCCGTTTCGCGCGACGGACAAGATCGACATTGTGAATGTGGATTTTGTGGCCGAAGCGATTTCGACGCTGCATCAGAAAGAAAATCCCCAATACGACACGTATCATCTTTCGTCCGGGGTGGGGTCGCAAACATTTCGGGAGATCACGAAAGCGTTGGCGGTGGCACAGAACAAGCGGGCGCCGGTCTTCCTGCCGGGGGCGGAGCGGCCATTTGCCGGCTCGGTGAATTTTCTGGCGAACCGCAAGGGAGCGATTGGGAAAGGCGCGTCGCTGATGAAGGTGTTTATGCCGTACCTGGTATGGAACACGGTGTTCGACAATACCCGCGTGACGAAGGAATTGGGAAAGAAGCCGGTGCCGTTTTCCGAATATTGTTATCCGCTGCTGAAATTCAGCAGCGGGAATAATTTCGAGTACAGGTATCGCCCGTGGCCGGCAGCGGCGGGAGGAACCGCCGCATGATGGATTTCATTCTGGAGGCGTGGGTCAGCAGTTCGATTGAACGCGCGAAGGCCGGGTGGATGCTGGGCGCGGGCAAGCGCTGGAAGCCGGGCGAGAAATTGAAACTGTTGTTTGCGGGATATAACGGCACGAGAAATATGGGATCGGATGTACGCGTGGAGGAGATGCTGCGGCAAATCCGGCATATTCTAGGAGCCGAGCGGGTGGAGTTCAGCGTGATGAGCCAGAACTTCGACTTCTCGCGCGGATATTTCGAGGGGACGAAGCAGGTTCATTTGCCTGACATCTTCCCGCCGTTTCTGGCGAATGAAGTTCCGCTGCACGATGGGGTGGTGGCATGCGAAGGGTCGATGTTCAAGAGCAAATTTGCCAATGCGCTGACCACCATGATGATCGGGTCGCTGGGCATTGCGGCGGCGCAGAACAAACTATCGGTGGGGTATGGCGCGGAAGCGGGGCACATGGATCCGCTGGTGGCGAAGATGTGCGGTCGCTATTGCAAGAATTCATTTGTGATCACGCGCAATGAGGAGTCGCGCGGCGTGTTGCGTGAGCTGGGCGTGCCGACGGAACTAGGAACGGATACCGCCTGGACGTTTGAGCCGCGGCCTCCAGAGTATGGGCAGAGTGTGCTGAGAAAAGTTGGCTGGGATGGGCGGACGCCGGTGCTGGTGGTGTGCCCAATCAATCCGTTTGAATGGCCAGTGAAGGCGTCGGTCGCGAAATATGCGGCGCGGAGTTTGACGGGAGCATATAAGGATAGCCACTATCGCACGGTGTATTTTCATAATTCGGGGCCGATGGCGGAGCAGGCGTATCACAAATATTGGAATGCGATTGCGAACGCGGTGGACGCGTTCCGGAAGAAGAAAAGTGTTTTTGTGATTCTGGCGGCGACGGAGCGACTGGATGCGCGTCCGGCAAATCGTATCGCCGAGAAATTAGGCGGAGTACCGGTTCTGACGGCGGACGAGTACAACATGTACGAGTTGGTGAGCGTGCTACGGGCGTGCCATATGATGGCGTCGTCGCGATATCACGGGATTGTAACGTCGATGCCGGGGCTGGTGCCGTCTGCGGGGATCACGATGGATGAACGCATTCGGAACCTGATGCGGGAGCGGGGACATCAGGACTTGCTGATGACGGTGGACGATCCGGAGCTGGAGGGAAAGCTCTTGTTGGCTCTTGAGAAATTGAGTTGCGAAGGTGAGGCGATCGCGAGCGGCATCGCGCAAACGGTGGTAAAGAATTTGAAAGTGATGGCGCGCATGGGTGTTTATTTTGAGGAGGAAGTGCAGAGGCGCTATCCGGAGTTCGAGACGCGCCGGGGGGAGTGGAGTTGGGAAGATTATTTGCCGCCGATGAGTAAAGGGCTGCTGGAGCTGGCGACGGCTTACAACTAGATCTGCGGTTTTGGTGTGGCGCTGCTATCCCTATTTTGAATACACCCATTCCATTCATCGGAGACATCTTTTCGCAACTGCAGGCGGCTGCGAACACGCGGATTCTTGCCGAGATCCGCGACGGGGAAATCACCGGCGCAACGGGCAGCGAGCTGCTCGAACTCATCCGCAAGGCTCGGACCTTTGTCGCTTCGAAGACGTTGAAGAAGGGCGACCGGTGCGGATTGCTGGCGGCGAACAGCATTCGCTGGGTAGCCATGGACTTGGCGTTGATGGCCGAAGGGCTGATCGTGGTGCCGCTGTATTCGCGGCAGGCGCCGGCGGAACTGGTCGCGATGATGAAGGACTGCACGCCCTCGCTGGTGTGTTGCGGGGATGCGGCACTGCGCGATGGAATTGCGGAGAGCTGGGCGGAGGCTCCGCCGCAATGTTTGTTTGATGAGATTTTTGCGGGAGTCGATGGAGTGCAGTTGGAGCGCCCGCAGGTGGGGAAGGATGATCCCGTGACGATCATTTACACGTCCGGAACTTCGGGCGAGGCCAAGGGCGTGGTGCTCACGGCGGCGAATGTGGGCTTCATGCTGGATCGGACTGCGGAGCGGTTGGGCGAGCTGATGTCCGGTGCTACGGGGCAGGATCGTATCTTCCATTATTTGCCGTTCACTTTCGCGGCGTCGTGGATCGCGCTGCTGACGTTTCTGAAGCGGCGAAGCCTGGTCACGATCAATACGGATCTGGCGAAGATTGCGAGCGACATGCGGATGGTGGCTCCGGACTATTTCCTGAATGTGCCGCAGTTACTCGAACGCATGCGGCGCGCAGTGGATGAGCAGTTATGGCAGACAGGCGGGGTGGCACAGGCAATTTACTCGCGGGCCAAGGCAGCGTGGGTGCGCAAGCAGGAGAAGCAATCGAGAGCGGGAGATGCGGTTTGGCTGGGGCTGGCCAACCGGCTGGTGTTTCCGGCAATTCGAAAGAAGATGATTGGGAAAAATCTGAAGGCGCTCATTTGCGGCTCGGCGCCGCTAAGCGTGGAGACGCAGCTTTATTTCATGATGCTGGGAATTCGGGTGCTGCAGGTTTACGGGCTGACGGAAACAACCGCGATCTGCACCATGGACGATCCGAATCGGGTTGAGGTCGGCTATGTGGGGCCGGCGATTCCGGGGATGGAAATGAAGCTGGAAGAGAACGACGAGATTGTGGTGCGCGGGCCGAATATTTTTTCGGGTTACTGGAACCGGCCGGAGCAGACGGAGGACGCGCTGCGCGACGGGTGGTTCCATACCGGCGATCAAGGGGAAGTGAGCGCAGCGGGAAACTGGCGGATTGCCGGACGGATCAAGAACTTGATCGTGCTGGGATCGGGACACAAACTCTCGCCGGAGCCGATCGAGAATGCGATCGCGAAACTACTGCCGGAAGCGCCGCAGGTGGTGGTGGTCGGGAATGGGCGGGGATATCTATCGGCGCTGGTAACGGGGAGCGTGACCTCGGAGAAAGTGCAGGCAGCGCTGGATGCGGTGAATCTGGAGATGCCGCACTACAAGCAGGTACGGGCATTCGTGGTGGTCGCCGAAGCTTTTTCGATTGAGAATGGAACGCTGACGGTGAACGGAAAGTTGAAGCGCGATGTGATTGCGGAGCGGATGAAGAATGAGATTGATGACATGTACCGCGTGAAGCAGGCGGTGTAGTCGGGCGGAAAATGCTCGGATCACGAAGGACAAAAAGGTGCACACAGCGAAGCACGAGACGAGGACGGTGGGCAAGTGGAGCGGAAAGGCTTTGTCCTGGAACACTGCCGATGGGGTAATCGAACTTCGGCTGCATCGTGCGCCGTGCAACGAGTTGGGATCGGCGTCGTTAGAAGAGTTCGAGCAGTTCGTGACGGCTCTGGAAGAGATGCAGGCGGAGGCGCATGCTCTCATTATTTATAGCGAGATGAAGCCGGGATTTTGCGCAGGGGCGGACTTGCGCGAACTGTATAACCGCTCGCAGGCGATGGATAAAGCTGAGGCGGCCAAGGGGGTTCGGGATTTTCTGGAGCGGATTCACCGTGTGTTGAATCTGATTGACGCGGCGCCGTTGACAACGATTGCCGCTGTGCATGGAGTGACGTTTGGAGGAGGATTCGAGTTGGCGCTGGCTTGCGACTTGATTATTGCCGACAAGATGGCGCGGTTCTGTTTTCCGGAGTTGAGGCTGGGATTGATTCCGGGTTTTGGCGGGATCCCGCGTTTGAAGCGTGATCTGGGGAATGCCGTGGTGAGGGATCTACTGCTGACCGGAAGAAGCTTCAATGCAAGCAAAGGGCAGCAGATTGGACTGGTGAGTCAGGTGGTGGGCGAGGGCGAGGCGCTGCGGGCGGCGCGGGCGACGGCGGCACAACTTAAGAAGTTTGATCGTGCGACGGCGATGGCGGCGAAGAAGTTCATTAAACCGATTCCGTATGAGGAGCTGCGGCAAGAGATCGATTTATTTTGTGAACTGTTTGCGAGCCCGGCGGTTGAGGCGGGGCTGCGGAAGTTTGTGGAAAGCACGGATGCGCAACCGTATTTGCCGTAAGGGATAAGGAGCATCGCGTGGGGAGCAAAGTTGCATGGGTCCTTCGCTTCGCTCAGGATGACAAAACATTTATGAACACTGCTGATGGGACGCTGGATGAAATATTGAGCCTTGCCGCGGCGCATTTCAAGGTGCCGAGAGAGAAACTTTCTCCGGACGACGACTTCTTCAAGACCTTGGGGATCGACAGCTTGCAAACGCTTGATCTGCTGACCAAGCTGGAAAATCATTTTCACGTGGAGCTTCCAGATTACGAACTGCAGGGGGTCTCCGATTTTCGCACGTTGGCGGGAAAGATTCAGGCGCGGCTGTAGTGAAGATGGACTTCAAGAGAACTGCTTCAATCAACGAACGATCCCAGGCAGGTAATGAATTGATAACTAAGCTCTTCTTCGTGTCTCCGCGCCTCTGTGGTGAAATGATTCTTTAATGCTCGATCTCCAAAAATATAGCTGTCTGGGCGCGGCTCTGCGCGGTGCCCTGGATCGTTTTGCGGGCGAGACTTGCCTGATTGAAGCGGACCGCGACCGGGAAAAGACGCGGCTTGCCTACTCCGACTTCAAAGAAATCAGTTTGCCTTTGGCGCGCGCTCTGGAGGATGCGGATTTTGATGCCGGGGACCGCGCGGCCATCCTGATGACAAATCAGTCAAAGTGGCTGATTTCTGCGTATGCGATCTTCTATAGCGGCGGCGTGCTGGTTCCTCTGGATTACAAACTGACAGCGGCCGAGCAGTTGCAGTTGCTGGAACATTCGAAGGCCAAGGTGCTGGTGGTGGAGTATCACTTGTGGCGCGCGATCATGCAGTCGCCGGAGTTTCACAACATCAAGACGAAGCTGGTGCTGGTGACCGAAGCGCCGCTGCAGGCTGACCTGGGCGGAGGATTCCGGTGGGAAGACTTCAAGCGCAAGGGGGCGCCGGATTTTGTGATGCGGCAGCGCGAGGATGTGGCGTGCATCGTGTATTCGTCGGGCACGGGCGGAAGGCCGAAAGGATGTGTGCTGACGCACGAAAATTATCTGGAGCAATGTCGGGCGTTGACGGCGTGGTATCCATTCTGGCCGGGAGTGCGGTATCTGAGCATTCTCCCGACGAATCACGCGATTGATTTCATGGTGGGGTTCATTGGGCCGTTTGTGTGTGGGGCGTGCGTGGTGCATCTGCGGACGCTGCGTCCGGAGTTTGTACGGGATGCGTTTGTGCGTTACCGGATTACATATGTTTCGCTGGTGCCGATGATCGTGAAGAATCTCGAGCGCGGGCTCCGAGCCAAGTTCGACGAGCTGCCAGCGTGGAAGCGGGCGATTTTAAACCAGATGATCGCGCTGAACAGGCTGCTGACGCGAAGCCGGCCTCGTGTGAAAGTGAGCCGCATGCTGCTCGGGCAAATGCATCGCGCCTTTGGCGGAGAGTTATTGGCGCTGATTACTGGCGGAGCGTTTATGGAACCCTCGACGATGCAGTTCTTTTACGATCTGGGAATTCCAGTGGTGAATGGATATGGGCTGACCGAAGCAGGAACGGCGCTCACATTGAACGATCTGAAACCGTTTCGCGCGGATACGGTGGGCAAGCCGCTGCCGGGGGTCGAGTTGCGCGTGCTGAGTCCGAACGACGAGGGGATCGGAGAGATTGCGGCAAGAAGCAAGACGGTGATGTCGCACTATCTCGACGATGCCGAGTTGACGTTGGAAACGATCGTCGATGGATGGCTGCTGACGGGCGATTTAGGACGGTTCGACAGGAGCGGGCATCTGCAGCTTTTCGGACGAAAGAAAAATATGATCGTCACGGAAGGCGGGAAGAATATTTATCCCGAGGATATTGAGACGGTCTTCGATGGACTGCCGGTGAAAGAATACTGCGTGTTCGCCGCGAATTATGTATGGCCGCAAAGGGAACTCGGAAGAGAAATGCTGGTGATGGTGCTGCGGCTGGAGCAGAACCAGCGCTTCGACAGCGCGCTGTTGCAGGAGATTATCGGCCGCAACCGAAAATTGGCGGATTTCAAACGCGTAGGCGGATATTTGATCTGGGAGAAAGATTTTCCGCGAACGGCGTCGATGAAGATCAAACGGCAGGCACTCGCAGAAGAGATCGGAAAAGCCGCCGAACGGGGAGCGGTGGTGAGACTGTGAGCGAGCGGGAATCGTATCTCGCCATTGTGAATCCTGCGGCGGGGGGCGGGCGAAGCCGCAAGATGCTAGGGCCGGCGCTGGAGCGCCTGAAAGCGGGCGGCGTCGCGGTAGAGGTGGCGGAGACGCGCGGCGCGGGCGATGCGGCGCGGATTGCACGCGAAGCCTACGCGGCTGGGCGGCGAAAGTTTATTGCAGTGGGCGGAGATGGTACGTCGTATGAAGTGGTGAACGGGCTTTTCCCGGACGCCAGCGCGAGGGATGCGCCCACGCTCGGCTTCTTGCCGCTGGGAACTGGGAATTCGTTCCTTCGCGACTTCAGTGATCGCGGAGTCGAACACGCGATCGAGTCACTTATCTCACAGCGAACAAGAAGCTGCGACGTTCTGCGATTGCGCCACCGCGCGGGAGTGATCCACTACATTAATTTATTGAGTGTGGGATTTCCGGCTGATGTTGCGACGCTGCGGGCACGGCGTTTCAGTGGTCACGGAGAGTTGGGATACTTCATATCGATTTTTCTCGGGCTGGCGCGATTGCAGAGGAGGCCGTTCCCGGTGCGCGTGGAAGGGGAAACGGAATTCGACCGGCGGCGCTGTCTATTCCTCACCTTCAACAACAGCAAGTTTACCGGGGGCACGATGATGATTGCCCCGAAGGCCGAGGTGAATAGCGGACTGATCGAGTATGTTCGCTGGGGTGCGATTGGCAGGCTGGGGCTGATCCGAAACTTGCCCGGACTTTATGACGGCACGCACATTGAGCACCCGCTGGCGGAGCGAAAAGCCGTGAAGCGGGTTGAGTTCGATTTGAGCGCGCCAGTGGATGTGATGGTGGATGGGGAAGTGCTTACACTGCATTGCGAACAGTTGGATGTGCTGCCGGGTGCACTGAAGGTTGTGGCTTGAGCGCGTGATATAAAAGTGCATTACGTGGGAAGGGAATCATGTCTGAACAGCGGCGAAAGCAGCAACAGAAGCGAGTCGGAGAGGCCGAAGCCCGGGTGCCGTCGCGGACCATACAGATTTGGGGCGGAATCGTATTGTTGTTCGTCCTGGCTTATGCAATCGGGTGGTATTACAGAAATCATCGCTACGACGGATTTGCGAAGTGCCTGGCATCGAAGCAGGCGAAGATGTATGGCTTGTACTGGTGTCCGCATTGTGCCGAGCAGAAGGCGATGTTTGGAAAGGCGTTTCAATACGTGCCTTATGTCGAGTGCGCGGTGAAAGGCGTCAACGGAATCACTTCGGAGTGCAAGGCGGCGGGAGTGAAGTTGTTTCCCAGTTGGCAATTTGGAACGAATCGACCGAAAGAAGGCGTCTTTCCGTTGGAAGAACTTTCCGATAAGACTGGGTGCGCTCTGCCGTGAGCGCAACTTCAGATCAACCCGCTTTCTCCACGCAAAATACAGCGAAAGACAACCGACTGCTGTTTGTAGCGATCGCAATTTTGGCGCTGGTGGGGATGGTGATATCGGCAGTGTCTCTGCAACGTCACTACGCGAAGTCGGCGACGGCGTTTTGCGAAGTCGGGGAAAAATTCAATTGCGACATTGTGAATCGCAGTGAATATTCGAGCCTGATGGGCATTCCGGTTGCGGGGATTGGGATTGTGGGATACGGCCTGCTGTTCGCGCTGGCAACGATGTACCGGGCGCGAGAGGAGACGCCACTGCGCCTGCTGGTAGCGGCTTTGGCGGGATTGGCCTTTGCTCTTTACCTGACCTACGTTGAGGGCTACGTGCTGGAGACGTGGTGCATTCTGTGTCTGAGTTCGCTGGCCTTGATTACGCTGATCACGGCGCTGGCCGCGGTGCTGAAAGTGCGCGCCGGGCAGAGCCGCTGAAAACTCTTCGGATGGCAAAAATCCAAAATTTAAAAGGCAGAGCTGGAGCCGTTTCTGAGGTGATCCGCGCGGGTGGTGCGGTGGGAGATCTGCGGCTGCAGGAATTTCGGAGCCGTATTTTTCGGAATACGCGTTTTCTCCGAGTGTGGCTCCCTCCGGGCTACGACGAGGCGCAGAATGCGGGCCGGCGCTATCCTGTGCTCTATTTGAATGATGGCCAAAATCTGTTTGAGTCGTCGACGGCTTTCGCCGGAGTGGAGTGGGGAGTGGACGACACTGCGGACCGGCTGATCCGCGAGGGTGCAGTGCCTCCGATGATTGTTGTTGGCATCGATAACACGGGGAAAGATCGTCTTCGCGAATATATGCCGCACCGGTCGATGCATCCCATGATGCTGCGCGTGCAGGGGCGTTATTATCCGGATTTCCTGATGAAGGAAGTGATGCCATTTATTGAGGGCAATTACCGCATCACAACGGGGCCGGAGAATACGGGGCTGGGCGGGTCTTCGCTGGGCGCGCTGATTGCGCTCTACACGGCGACCGTGCGGCCGGGAGTGATCGGGCGGTTGTTGCTGGAGAGCCCGTCATTGTGGGCGTCGCACCGGCAGGCGATCAAGGAGAGCCGCTCAGTTAGGATTTGGCCGGAGCGAGTATTCCTGGCGGTGGGCACCGCAGAAACGGAAAACGCCGAGCGCAGCCGCACCGTGGTGGATGACGTGAAGGAACTGGGGGCGATCATCCGGCGAGCGGTGTTGAGTGAAAGGCGGTTGCGGCTGGTGATTGGCGAAGGAGCCGGGCACAACGAATCGGCCTGGGCGGCAAGATTTCCTGAGGCTCTGCAGTTTTTGTTCGGTGAATAGTCCAATTCAGGTTGAATTTGCAACTGGAGCTGGCTTCCAGCCGAGTTTCCACATCCCATACAACAGAGCGACCATTACTGGGACGGAAAACTGAATGTGCGTCCAGCGCGCGAAGGGGCCGAGCAGCGGGAGCACGAAGGCAAGGTACAGAAGAAGTTTGAAATATGGAATGGCAGGATGGTCGGGATTATTGACGGTCCAGTCGGAGAGCAAGAGGAATGGGGGCGCAAGGACGACAAGATCGTACACGGTGAGATGCGGAGCGAGAAGGACAGTGGCGAGGAGCAACGCGGAATAGCGCATGGGTAATGGAAGTCGGCTGCGCCAGCAGGCAACTGTCAACACGGAAACCAGAAGTGCGCTAACGAGGTAGAGGGTGAAAGAAGCGGAGTGCCAGGGTATAAGCATGACCCAGAAGGTGCGCAGGGAGTGGGTTTGATAGAGTCTTGGCTCGAAGAGTTGGAGCGCACGGGGAACATTGCGCAATACGTGCAGCCATTCGCGAAGGGGGCGCGGTCCGTAATAGAGCCAGGCGGGAATCAATTCGATGGCCGCGGACAGAATCGCTCCGGTGATGATCTTCCAGCGGAGCGTGATCAGAAAGACGATGGCCGCAGCGACTCCTAGTTGTGGCTTGAAGATGAGACATCCCAAAGCCATGCCGGCCAGGAATTCGTGCTGGCTGCGCAGCGCGAAGAACGCGAGCGTGAAACAGAGGAGTGCCAGCGCGGATGTCTGTCCCCAGGCAATGAGATGCCAGAAGGCGGGATAGGCGAGAGCGAGAATCACGACGGTGCGCGCGTATTTGCGCAGGCCGGGGCAGGTGCGCCACACGGCA
Source organism: uncultured Acidobacteriaceae bacterium (assembly GCA_963773675.1). GTDB lineage: Bacteria > Acidobacteriota > Terriglobia > Terriglobales > Acidobacteriaceae > Sulfotelmatobacter. Next base: position 239,982 of record CAVZCG010000001.1, on the reverse strand, counting down.
TAACAGCATAGGGCGTAAATGAGCGCACTCAGAGTGAGCCACCGTGCGAGCGCCCAAGGATAGGGCAATCGAGCGAAGGGCGCGAAGAAAATCGAAACTTGTGGAGGATAAAGCGGCAGATAGTGGATGCCGGCAGCGGCGGGAACCAGCCGCGCCGCGAGTTCCGATTGCGCCGGCATGTTATATAGATCCGCCCCGCGGTGAGCGAGAGCGAGCGAACCCAGAGTGTAGAGATGAAGAAAGTCCGTGCCTTTGAGGTTCCCGGCGCGATCGCGCAGGCCTGGTGCGGCGATGTTCCACAGATAAACAGACCAGAGGCAGAGGGCGAGGATGAGGGCGTGAGCGCGCAGGCGTTTAGGAGTCATCCACGAAGCGAGTTTTGTTGAGCTCATGCGACTGCTCATGATATTCAATTGAGACTCATGTAGGGGTGAGAGCGATTGCCCCGCGCTGTGATGTCGCAGGGCCGGTGCGTCGCGTCATGAGCAAGAGTGGCAAGAAGAGGGGAAAAAAGGAAACCAGGAATGAGGGCAGCAGGGGGAGTTGGTTCGGCGAGTTCAGCCGAGCGGCAGAGAGCAGCAGCGCAGCGGACACGATCCATGGCCAGCTCACGAGGACAGCAGAAACCCGGCGGGAAAACCTCGGAAGAGCCTTCCAGTCACGCAGAAGGAGCATCACGGGAAGGATTAGCAGCACCTGGTTGTATGGAGTGAATAGGGGAAACGTGAGAACTGTGCCCATGAGAAACGCTGCGAACATGGAGGCGAACCGCAGGGAGTCAGCAGCCTCGCTTCGACTGCGCCAAGCCAAGACGAGCAGCGCGAGAATTATGATGCCGCCTACGATTTCTCCGAGCGTATCCCCGAGAGCTACGCGGAGAAGGGAAGAAGTAGGGGCATACTTTCGGTAGGCCGCGATACCCGCAACGAAATAGCTGGTCCATCCTCGCAGGAGGAGTTCGCCGGCGACCATTAGCGCCGTGAGGCTTGCAAGAAATGCGATGAGCAGGTTCCGCCCTTTCGACCAGTTACCCATCGTCCAGATTAGAAACCAGCATAATGGCAGAAGCGACATCTGCGGTTTGATGGTAGACAACGCGAGTAGCACGCCCCCAGTCGCAAGGTGATTCTTGCTAACGCACCACGCGCCCGCGACGAGTAGGCATCCCACAACCATCGCCAACTGCTGGTGGTGCATGCCCTGTACAATCTGCGGGCTGCTTACAACAAATAGAGTCATAGCCGCGACCTGGTTCCAGGGCAGGCGCCAACGCAAAAGATCCATGCAGAGTGAGACGCTGAGGGCCGCTAACAAGCCCAGAACGAACGGAGCCCAGCGATACACCGTTGCGAAGTCGAGATACATTGTGGGAGCCATCAGGAATACGACATAGACCGGATACGCAAAGCGCTGTTCATTCACAATGTCGATTCGCGGTTCCTCGTAGTTCTGGTAGATAGCATCGCCGTAGAAAACCATCTGGATTTCATGGGTCACCTCCGGCCCGTAGGGGTTGCGCTGGTGAAGCAGAAGTTCGCGAGTGCCCACCCAGGGGGAATAGAGATCGCCCATTTGAGTTTTGATCCGGTCGTGCTTGGCGCCCATGTATTGGTCCCATGGCCCTAGAACCCGGGACACATAAACCCAGGTAATTCCACTTGCCAACAAGGCCAACAGAAGCCAGATTCGGATTCTCATTTACCGGGAAGCCTCATACGATTCCAGCTTGGGCGGCGTACCATCCCCATCGATCCGCCAGACACGGCGACCGCTAGAGTAATTCAGCAGTTCCTGGTCTTGCAGGTCGCCCATATCACGGGCCCAGACAATTTTCGCGGAGTCGATGTCGGCTGCGTTATAGACCCACTCGTGGTCAACGTCGTGCTGTACTCCATAGCCCGGCTGATAGCGAACGATGACCAGATGATAACCGGGCTGACGGTTGAGCAGTTGGATGATTGCAGCCCGATCCATGTTTCCCCGCGGCCAAGCGGGTTCGATCGCAGTGTGTGTGATAGCGGCCACGATCCGCAGGAGGAACATTGCGCAGCAGACTACCACGATCATGCGAACGGCGGCGGTACCTTGGGTGGAATGGCGCCCCTTCCACAGTCGCATGTGCCGCATGCATTGCAGCAAAATCAGATAGAGCAGCGCCGTTGCGGGAGCGAAGTAGTGCGGGAAGGTCCAGGTTTGTGGCGCGAGTCCCAGCACGAATACGGCGAGAGCTGCCAATGGAAAACGCATGCGGCGGTCGCGGAGCATCCAAGGGAAAGCCAGCAAGGGGAAGCTTAAGGCGGGACCAAGATAGAACTTCCAGAGTGCAACCAATTTATCGCGAGTGCGTTGGAGCGCACCGCCGAGAGTGCGGTTTTGCTGAAATTGTGTTAGTTCCCACCGATAGAAATCCCGCATGACCTTGTGGTGATAGTAGGGCTCGGGGCGAGGTTTCTGCCAGAGGAAATAGGGCGCTGTGGCATAAGTTTCGCGGTTTACCTGGTAGGTCATGCGAAACGGGCTGCCCGTGACTCGAGCATAGTAATAGCCGGTAGCCACGGAAAATGCAGTCAGCAGAAGTGTGATCGGCAGGAGGACACCGGTTAGGGTGCGTCGAGTGAATCGTGCGCGGAACAACCACAGGCCCATGCTCGCAGCGACCGGGAGGCTCAGCAGGAGCCCTTCGTAAGGTCGGCTATTGGCGAGCAGTGCCAGCCCCAGGGTCATGACGATTGCGTCTCGGGCTCGACCATGTTTCTTAATCCGAGGGAGCGCGCCGAGCAACAATGCGCCGCCCAGGGCGACTACTGAAGCGCTCCAATACCCGTTCACCCAATAGCTGAGGATGCCCAGTCGCAGGGCTGCCAGCACTCCGCCCAGCAATGCCCAGGGCGGGGGCAGCCAGCCTTGCAACATCCAGCACATCGCGGAGCACATCAGGGCGGTGACGAGCAGTTGTCCGATCCACGGGTTCCCCATGCGCTGGCCTAAAGCGAGAACCAAGCCTTGCGCAGGAGGATACATGGACATGTAGGTGGGCTTTTGGATGATGTGGAAGCTTTCGAAGTGGATCCACATGGGGTGCGTGGGATTGGTGAGCCTGCCGTGAGCGAAGGTGTCGGCCGCGAGCAGATAGCTGAACTCATCGTTCCAGCGCGGCTCTGGGATACCGAGAATCGGAATGAGGCCGGCTCTCAATACGATTACGCCAAGGCCGACCAAAAGCACGGAGAGCCGCTGTCGCCGGGCCAGACGGGCGAAGCCACGCTCCAGTCGGTGGAGGAGGACAGGCTGATCGCGCCCGGAGTTGCGTGAGAAAAATATGAGCGCTAGCGCAGCCATCACAAGAAGCGCTTCGATGATCGCTACTAAGGACGGAGCGAGCCGCGCGTATAGATTTTGCATCGTGACCGGGCCGGGCAGAACATCCTGCGATGTCAGCCGCGGCGCGAAGCCTTCTCAACTTCGAGACTAAAAGCAGATCTGTTACACGGGCTGCTTATCAGCGGCCCGCTCAAACAATCCATCGACGATCTGAATCATTTCGTTATCGACGACGCGGTTGCGCGAGATGGCTTCGAGCAGCGGAATGGAAACAATCTTGTTGGAGCGCAGGGCGGCCATGCATCCGAATTCGCCGCGGTGGACCATGTCGATAGCGCCAAGGCCATAGCGCGTGGCCAAGACGCGGTCGAAGGCGCTAGGCGATCCGCCGCGCTGAATGTGTCCCAGAACCACGGCGCGAGTTTCGAAGCCGGTGCGCTTTTCAATCTCGCGGGCGAGGATGTTGGCAATGCCGCCGAGTTTAACGTGGCCGAACTCGTCCTTGCCCATGTCCTGCAGCACGGGCGCGCCCTGGCCTGGCTCGGCGGAGGAGAACTTTGCGCCTTCGGCGACCACGATGATCGAGAAGTAGAGGCCGCGCTCATGGCGCTGGCGGATGGAGTCTGCAACTTTATCGACATCAAAGGGTCGTTCGGGAATGAGGATGACGTCGGCGCCGCCGGCAATACCGCTGTACAGAGCAATCCAGCCAGCGTCGCGGCCCATCACTTCCACCACCATGACACGGTTATGAGCTTCCGCGGTGGTGTGAACGCGATCGAGGGCCTCGCAGACGATGTTGCAAGCGGTATCGAATCCAAAGGTGTAATCGGTGCCGCCGAGATCGTTATCGATGGTTTTGGGAACGCCCACAACTTTGACGCCACGTTCGTGCAGTTTCTGTGCGACGGAAAGTGTGTCATCCCCGCCGATGGCGACCAGGGCCTCGATCTTGTGTTTCTCCAGCGTGGCCATGCAGCGATCAAGACCATCAGCGCGCTTGGAAGGGTTGGTGCGCGAGGTGCGCAGGATGGTGCCGCCGCGGGGCAGAATACCTCCGACCGCCTCGAGATCGAGAACCATACTCTTGTCGTCGACCAGGCCGCGCCAGCCTTCGAGGAAACCGACGAAGGCGTCGCCGTAGGTAAAGATGCCTTTGCGCACCACGGCGCGAATCACCGCATTTAGGCCTGGACAATCCCCTCCGCCGGTCAGCATGCCAATCTTCATGATCCACTCCCTATGAGATCCCTGGGATGCACCCGGGGCGTGGGCTGCATTCAGCGGTAGCCCGAAGCACGGGATTCAGCAGTCGCCGGGAAGAAATAGATTATCACCAAAGAGGGTCGACACTGGTTAACAAGTTGTTTCAAAGAGGAGCAGATGCGGAGTACAAAGGCGATATGACTTCCGCGTGATCAGGACTTCGGATTCAATAGAGCTTCGATTTTGTCCAGCAGTGCAGCACAGGCTTCCCCGGCATCGGAGGTCGAAAAGTTGCTGCCTAACTCGACCACGGGAAGGCTTGCGCATGCGGCTTGAAATGACTGCTGCGCGGCCGGAGACCCCCCGACGCCGGGACCTGTAACCAATAGATCAAATTTGGTTACCCGCATCAGGATGAGGGCATCGCGTACATGGCTGGTGGTGTGTACGTCGTATCCGGCACGCTTGAGAAGTTCACGCAGGTAGGCGAGCACGTCGGCGTTACTATCGACGCAGAGAACACTGCGGCTGGTGGGGGCGGGAGCTTCAACGCGCGCTCCAGGGCGATAAAACGCGGCGACCGCTTTTTCCTCGGAGTCGTGAGCGTCGAACAAACTTGCCAGATGCGACAGCTCCAAGACTTTGCGCACGTGTTCGGGCACATTGCAAAGCTTCAAATCACCGCGCGCCTGGCGAGTGCTGGTGAGGGTGCGGACGATCGTGCCCAAACCGCTGCTGTCAATAAATCCCACCTCGCCCAGATGCAGGACGATGGAGCGCCGGTCGCGCAGTAGCCAGGTGACGTGAGCCCGTAAAGATTCGCTCTCGCCTCCCGCAACAATTCGTCCGTTGCAATGAACGATGGTGACGCGTCCAACCTCACGAGTTTCGAGCGAGAGGCGCACTGGTCTCCAATAGGGCTGAGATCAAGCCCGCAAAATCGCCACATTATAGCCGTAGTAGGCGGGAACAGGTAGCGCGAAAATCGCGAGGGGAACGGCCGGCAGAACGGGGAGAGAAATTTACTCCGACGATACGTTACTTCTGTAATCTTCTGCCAAGATTAGAGCCGTCTTAGAATCGTCAGTTCTTACCAATCATGTCTGCTCGTTAATCCACCATATGGCACTCTTATCTAGACGGTTTTTCTGGTTGGCGGCACTGGCTATTCTGGGCTCGGTTTGCAGCCTGTCGTCCTCACAAGCGCAAGATTCGGCGGGCAAGCGCCGGCTGGTGTCGCGTGTGGTTCCAGCGTATCCAGCCTTGGCGCGCGGGATGGCGCTGGCAGGGACCGTTAGGGTGGAGGCTTTGGTTTTGCCGGACGGCAGCGTCAAGACAGTGAATATCAAAGGCGGACATCCGGTGCTGGCGCAGGCAGCTGCAGTTGCGGTAAGCAAGTGGAGATGGGAGCCGGCTCCCCGTGAATCCCGCGAGCCGGTCGAGTTGAAATTCGATCCAGAATGATCAGCCGTGAAACGTTAGAACGGATCGCCGGCCGGAAGTGGCGGCTCGTGCGGATGTTCTACCTCTTTAGCCCGATAGCCGCGGCTTCCAGCTGCTCGTGCACTTCCTCGGCGCGGCGGATCGCGGCCTGCACATTCTCACAGATATTTTCCGCTCCCACTACCTCTTCGAACTCGGCTTGATGGATCAGGCTGGCCGGTTGTTCTCGCGCTCCACATAAGATCAAGACCCGATTGCTCGCTTGAAGCTCGCGGGCGACTTCCTCAATCGCGAATAATCCTGTGGCGTCAAGAGCCGTCATATTGCGCAGGCGAAGAATGACGACCGGAGGCAGCGTGTGCAGATTTTCTGTGACGGCGGAGATTTTGTCAGTGGCGCCGAAAAGAAAAGGTCCGTGGATGCGGAAAATAGTTGCGTAGTAAGGGATGTCTTTATCCTGCAGAATGTGCATGCGGCCATCTTCTACGTACTCGTCAGTAACCTGGGAGACCGTGGTAGTGGAGGCGATGCGGCCTATGAAGAGCAGCGCGGCAAGGATCATTCCGGCTTCAACAGCGACGGTAAGATCAGCGAAGACGGTAAGAGCAAAAGTCACCAGCCACACGCTGATATCAGTCTTGGTGAGCTTTAACAGTTGCGGGATCTCGCGCCACTCGCCCATGTTGTAGGCGACCACCATCAGAATTCCCGCTAGTACAGCCAGAGGAACGTGACTCACCAGAGGAGCGGCGAATAGAAGGATGCAGAGCAGGGTGAGAGCGTGAATCATGCCGGCGACCGGAGACTGCGCGCCCGCACGAATATTGGTTGCGGTGCGGGCGATTGCGCCGGTGGCGGGAAGTCCGCCGAACATGGGAGAAATGATATTGGCCACGCCTTGTCCGATGAGTTCGACATTGGGATTATGGTGGTCGTTGCTCATGCGATCGGAGACCACGGCGGACATGAGAGATTCGATTGCGCCTAGCATTGCAACCGTGAGCGCCGGGCCGAGAAGGCCATGAATCAGATCGGCGCGAAAACGTGGAATCACAAAGTGAGGTAGGCCTGCGGGAATTCCGCCGAAACGCGAGCCGATAGTTTCTACCGGCAGCTTGAACAAGACCACGGCTGCGGTGCCGAGTAGAAAGGCGACGATTGCGCCAGGGATGCGGTTCGAGATGGCGCGGCACAAAATCATGACCAGCACGGTGCCTGCGGCCAGCGCGGTTGCGGTGTAGGAGAGCGTGTGGAAGTTGCCGGCCAGAGCCTCCATTCGTTGCCAGAAGACGCCTGGAACCTTGGCGAGCTGCAGGCCGAAGAAATCCTTCACCTGGGTGCTAGCGATCAAGATGGCGATGCCGTTGGTGAAGCCGATCACGACGGGGCGCGGGATGAACTTGACCGCCGTGCCCATGCCGGCGATGCCCATGATCATCAGAAGAACGCCGGCCATCACCGTGCACATGAAGAGGCCGTCGACGCCATGAAGGGCGACGATGCCGGAGATGACAACGACGAAGGCGCCTGTGGGTCCACCGATTTGGGTTTTGGAACCACCTAGGGCGGAGATCAGAAAGCCGGTGACGATGGCGCAGTAAATGCCGGCCTGGGGAGTGAGCCCGGAAGCGATAGCAAAGGCCATGGCCAGCGGCAAAGCGACCAATCCTACGGTGACGCCGGCAATCAGATCGTGGAGAAACTTGTTGGCGTTGTAGTCGCGAAAACAGAGGATAGACTTCGGAAGCCAACGTTCTTCAAAGAAAGTACGCCCCATTTTTCTATTATGGGGCAAGCCAGCGTAAAGAGAAAGAATCGAGTTATCGGGTACGAATCACCGTGGAACATGACCTCGCGCGTGGGAGAGTCCCCACGGATTTCGGTATTGCGCAGCGGACCGGCTTTCGGCACAATGCTGCACTGGATTGAAGCATGAGTAAGACGCTGGCATTTTTGGGATGGGCCACGCTTGCGGTGGTTGGCGCTGGGGCAGTGGCCGCGATTGCTGTGCGTCGCGGCGAGCCCATTAACGCGCTGTGGTTGGTGGTTGCGGCGACGTGCTGCTACGCGCTCGGCTATCGCTTTTATAGCAAATTCGTTGCGGCAAAAATTCTCGCGCTCGATGGCCTAAGGGCAACTCCGGCTGAACGACTGGAGAATGGGCGCGACTTTCTTGTCACCAACAAATGGGTGGTGTTCGGACATCACTTCGCGGCGATCGCCGGGCCCGGGCCGCTGGTGGGGCCGGTGCTGGCAGCGCAATTTGGTTATCTTCCGGGAACGATGTGGGTGCTGGCGGGTGCGGTGTTTGCGGGCTGCGTGCAGGATTTTGTGATCCTTCTGTTCTCGGTGCGGCGGGATGGGAAGTCGCTGACGGAGATGGCGAAAAGCGAAATCGGCCCCGTCGGCGGATTCGTCGCTTACGTGGCGGTGATTGCGATTCTGATTATCCTGCTCGGCGTGGCGGCGCTGATCGTGGTGAACGCGCTCAAGGCAAGTCCGTGGGGAACGTTCACGATCGCGATGACGATGCCAATTGCCCTATTGATGGGCGTCTATCTACGGCGGATCCGTCCGGGGAAAGTTCTGGAAGTCTCGGCGCTGGGATTTGTTCTGGTGCTGGCGGCGATTTGGGGCGGCCAGTACGTCTCCCAGAATGAAGCGCTGGCCAGGCTGTTCACGTTCAGCGCACCAACGCTGGCGATTCTGATCATGGTGTATGGATTTGCGGCGTCAGCGCTGCCGGTGTGGCTGCTGCTGGCGCCCCGCGACTATCTGAGCACATTCGTGAAGCTGGGAACGATTGCGCTGCTGGCGGTTGGCATTGTGGCTCTGCATCCTACGCTGCATATGCCGGCGCTCACCCGGTTTGTCGATGGTACGGGTCCGGTGTTTGCGGGGAAGATCTTTCCGTTCGCCTTCATCACGATTGCGTGCGGAGCGATCAGCGGATTTCACGCGCTGATCTCGAGCGGTACCACTCCGAAGATGATTGCGCGCGAGACTGAGACTCGCATGGTGGGGTATGGCGCGATGATGTGCGAGTCGGCAGTTGCGGTCATGGCCATCATTGCGGCCTGCGTGATGCAGCCGGGCGTGTATTTCGCGATCAACAGTCCCGCGGGAATTGTGGGGCAGGCTCCGGCAACCGCGGCGGCGACGATTTCCGGTTGGGGCTTTCCCGTAACGGCGGCGGATATGCAGGCACTGGCGCACGCGGTGGGGGAGCAGACGCTTTATAACCGGACCGGCGGCGCGCCGGCGTTCGCCGTGGGCATGGCGCATATCTTCTCGCACAGCCTGGGGGGCGAGACTTTGATGGCGCTGTGGTACCACTTCGCGATCATGTTCGAGGCGCTGTTTATATTGACCATCCTCGATGCGGGGACGCGGGTGGCGCGCTTCATGATTCAGGACGCGCTGGGGCATGTGTATAAGCCGCTGGGGAGGACGAGTTGGTATCCGTCGATACTCGGGACCAGTGCACTGATCGTCGCCTCCTGGGGATATTTCCTGTGGCAAGGAGTAAAGGATCCGCTGGGCGGAATCAATTCGCTGTGGCCGCTGTTTGGGATTTCGAATCAACTGCTGGCGACAGTGGCGCTGTGCGTGGCTACGACGATCATCATCAAGATGCATCGCGCCAGATATGCGGCGGTGACGCTCGGGCCCCTGGCGTGGCTGGTGGCCGTGACGTTTACGGCATCGTGGCACAAGATGTTTGATGCCGATGCACGCGTGGGATTTCTGGCGCAGGCGCGAGTGTTGGCCGCGGGACCGACTCCGTTGTCGAGCGCGACGGTGCGGGTCATCTTCAATAATCGGCTGGACGCGGCGGTGACGGGAGTGTTGGTGGTGATGGTGACGCTGGTGCTGGTGGAATCAGTGCGACAGTGGATCGGCATTCTAAGTGGAGCGCGAGAAGCGCGGGTGAAAGAAGCTCCGTTCGTGCGGACGCGGTTGGTTGAGGAGCGGGGATGAACCGAGTGCGAGAGATGCTGCGTGATTTTCTGGCGACTGCAGTAGCAACTCTGCGGGAGATTTTTGATGAGGCGGCGTATGCGCGGTTTCTGAGCCGCGCGGGAGTGGCTTCGTCGAGTGAATCGTATGCGGAATTTCGGCGTGAGTTGGAGCAGGCGAAGATGCGACGGCCGAAGTGCTGCTAAGAAAAAAGTGGCGCACCGGAGTGCGGATTCATTCACCTTCCACTTAGTGGGGAACGCCTCACTACTGTTGCGCGAGGTAAAGCAGGGTTAACTGGTGCGTGTCGGTTTCGATTGCGATGCCGTCTCCGGTTGGGTCGATCAAGTAGAGGCTGAAAGAGTCGGCATTGGTGGCGGTGCCGACGTCGAGACCAGTGATGGTACCGGTGAAAACTCCGTTCGCTACTGAGGTGAAGGCGCCGGACAGCGTGACATCAGGAAAGGTTGGTCCTGGGTTCGAGCTGAGAAGCCAATTGAGATCGACATTTCCTGTGAAAGTTCCGCCGCTTCCGGGGGCGGTCACCGGACCAGTGGCGTTAAGGGGACTGAGTCCGCCGGTGGTTTGATGCCAGCCAGTGGCATCGACGACATACGCACCCTTGAGCGAGGAGGCGGTGAATGAGCCGCTGGTTTGCTGAAAGCCAATACCGCCAAGGACGTGGGTACCATCCAAGGTAGTGGCCAGGGCATGGCCGCTTCCATCCAGATAGAGTTCGAGGGTGGAACTGCCGACAGGGCCTAGGTTCACATTTGTGATAGTTACTCGGCCCGTGCCGGCGTCGAGCGGGCCGGAGCCGGGGCCATCGATCGCATAGGAACCGGCGATGGCATAGGGACTCTGCGTTCCAGTTATGGTGAGGTCGTTGTAGTTGGCCATGCCGGTAATAGCTGTGCCGGTGGCGCTGGCCGAGAACAGGCCGGCCACCTGCAGCGAACTCGAAATATCGACGCCCGTCAAGCCGATCACATAGGTGTTTCCCGCGACGAAAGTGGAATCGAATTTTCCGGTGTTGGAGCCCTGGCTGACGGCAGTGCCGCCTAACGTGCCGTTGAGCGCATCGTTGGAGATTTCTACGAGTTGGATGTGATTGGCATCGACGATGTAGCCGGCCAGAGAGAATTGCGGGAGCGGAGTGGCGTTGTTCGCGCCGGTGCCGGGGGTCAATGTGAACTGCACGCGACCAAGGTTATCGGGTGGATAAACCAAGCTGGACGGGTCCCCGACCAAGGGCTGCGCCTGGAAGTTAGTGCCGCTGCCACTGGTGCCATTCCATTCATTGGCGTCGAGAACGCTGCCTGCCCCCGGGATGGTCCCGGAGGCGCCGATGTTGACTACGCCGGCGATGGAGAGCGGATTGGGCGGGCTGGTTCCATCTAGTCCGTTGAGGCCGAAAATATACCCGCCGAACGGAAGATTGGCGCTGGCGGAGGGATCCTGCCATTCGAGCGTTCCACTGGATGTGGCTGAAGTGTCGAACTCGGTGATCAAGGCCTTGTTCGGGTTGAGAGGCAGGAATGAGCCGTTGAAAGTCTCAACGCCCATGACCCCAACTTTGGGATCGAGGTGGCCGCTGCATGGTACGAGTGCGCCGTTGGGGCACAAAGCAAGAACCAGCTGCAGGTTGCCGTCGGCGGTTACCGAAATGGTGCTGGCATCGGGGTCGACAGGATCAAAATCATCGACTCCGACGCCAGAGAAGTCCTGCTCACCGCCAGTGACATTCCCATTATTTATGGAAACTACGCCGGAGACTGAGTAGAGGGAGGGTTTTCCGTTGACATCGATATTGGTCCCAGAAAGCAGGAAGACATAGTTGCTGTTGGCCACGATGGTAGCGGCAGCACTGGCGCTGACCGCGGTATCAGCGTTCGAGGTTGCGGTGATGGTCACGCTTGCGGGGGTCGTCAGGGTTGGAACTGCAAAGGCGGTATTGACTGTGTTGGGTGGAGAGAACGGATTTGAGCCGCAGGTGGCGGCAGGGGAGCAGCTCCAGGTAATGCCTGAGTTCGTTGGATCCCCGGTGATTTGGGCCACAAGTTTTACGTGTGTGCCGCTGAACATCGCGGGCGGCGGAGGCGTGACGAACGACACGGTGGGCACGATGGCCGTGATGGTGACCGTGGCGCTGGCGCTCACCGCGCTATGAGCGACAGAAGTCACAGTGATGGTTACCTTCCCTGCAGTGAGCGGAGCGGTGTAAGTGGTGCTGACCGTGTTCGAGGGGCTAAATGAGCCGCAGGTGTTGGCTGGAGTGCAGCTCCAAGTAACGCCTTGGTTCGTAGAATCCCCGGTTATCTTCGCGACCAAGCTCACCTGAGCCCCGCCGGTCATGGTCGCCGGTGGAGGGGTAGCCAACGAAACCACGGGGGGCGTGGTGGTGCTGCCGCCCGGAGCGCTGGAATTGCCGCCACAGGCCAGTTCGCCGACAATCACTACCAAGCCGAGGAGAAGAAGAATCGAGGAGCGGAGGGTTATTCGGAGTAATAAAAGGCGCAGGTCGGCCAGTTGGCGGTTGAGGGCGATTGATTTCATGGAAGGCTCCGGGGGAGCTGAGGGGGAATTGATACTGTATCGCAAGATTGAGGCAGCTGACAGGTTTTTTTGAGCAAGTTCCACCCCCCGGGCGGCTGGCTTCAGGCTACAGACGGGGAGTTGCAGGCGGGATCCGGCGACCTTATCTATGTCTATGATCTATAGATAGGAACTGCAAGCGTTCCGCGATAGACTGCTCTCAACATGCGAGTTCTGGGCATAGATTGCGGCGGGGAGTACACCGGGTACGGGGTAGTGGAGATGGAATCCGGCGGGCGATTGGTGTGCCTGACGTGTGGGGCGATCAAGCTCTCGGCGCGAGAGCCGCTGGCGCGGCGGTTGGCGCGGATTTACGACGGGCTGGGGGCGCTTATTGTGGAGCACCGTCCGGATGAAGTGGCGATTGAAGGCATTTTCTATGCGCTGAATGTGAAGTCGGCGCTGAAGCTGGGGCAGGTGCGGGGAGTGGCCATGCTGGCCGCGGCCGCGGCCGGGCTGGAGGTAGCGGAGTATTCGCCGCTGACCATTAAGTCATCGGTGGTGGGGTATGGGCGGGCGGAGAAGCAGCAGGTGCAACACATGGTGACGCGGTTGCTGAGTTTGGCGGAGCCACCGGAGCCGATGGACGCGTCGGATGCGCTGGCGATCGCGATCTGCCACCTCCATACTGCCGGCACGCTGGAGCGGCAGAGGGTTGCGGCACGGTGACGTTCGGGATGCAAAGCATGAGATTGTGGCGGGCAGTTGTTGTGGTTTTGGTTGTGGTCGGGACATCCGGGCCGGTGCTGCCGCAACAGGCAGCGAGCGATCAAGCGCCTTCGACCGCCATGGTTACGTTTACCCTGGACTTTCCTCAATCCCAGCCGACACATTACTCAATTGTCGTGGACGCCAGTGGCCATGCGACCTACGAGTGCGCCGTGAAAACTGAAGAAGATTCGGACGAGCAGACGTACCGGACGGAATTCGAGATGACCGCGGCCAACCGCGACCGGATTTTCGAGTGGGCCAAAGAGGCAAAATATTTCTCGGGGACGATTGACTCGGGCAATCGCAAGCTGGCTTTTACGGGAGCCAAGATCCTGAGTTATCAGGACGGGCAGCGAACGGCGACCGCGCGCTACAACTATTCAAATCTGGAGCCGGTGCGACAGTTGACCACGCTTTTCCAGAATGTGGCGGGCACGCTCGACTACGGACGGCGCCTGACTTATTACCACCGCTACCAGAAGCTGGCGCTGGATGAGGAGCTGAAGCGCATGGAGGAGCAGGCGAAGAACAACGAACTGAGCGAGATTCAGGGCGTGGCTCCCGTATTACAAGGGATTGTGGAAGATAGTTCGGTGATCAATGTGGTGCGGGCGCGGGCTCGGGAACTGATCCAGATGGCGAGCAGCACCCCGGGCGGGCGGCAGTAGGGCCGGGTCGAGTGTGAGATTTGACAATCGCCGGTGCAAAATCGTGCTCTAATGGGCAGGTAAACATCCAGTACTTTGGGGGCTGTTATGTTCAAGCCACGATTTCACTCGATGATCTTGACGGCCATGGCCTGCGCGCTGTTTGCGCTGCCCGCCGCGGCTGAGTCGCAAGTGCGCATCGTTCGCCTGAGCGATGTGCAGGGTGGAGTACAAATCGACAAGAACACGGGACTGGGTTTTGAGAACGCGTTTCTGAATCTTCCAATCACACAAGGGACGCAGCTGCGCACGCGGGATAACGGACGCGCCGAGATTGAGTTTGAGGATGGCAGCACGCTGCGGCTTACTCCGCAGACTACGGTGGTGTTCGGAACGCTCGGAGCGAACGATGCCGGCAAACGAACCTCTGGTGTGAATCTGATGGAAGGCCGGGCGTACGTGAACTGGCTGGGAAAGAGTGGCGATGAGTTCACGCTGAATTTTTCGCGGGAGAAAGTAACGGTCACGCAGCCGGCGCACTTCCGCGTTGCAGCCACTTCGAAGGAAGCGGAGGTAGCCAGTTTCAAGAGCGAGCTTGAGGTGGTGGGACCGTCCGGCACGGTGAAAGTCGACAAGAAAAAGATGCTGACCTTCGATGCCGATGACAATGGTCAATCGACCGTCGCCAAGAATCTCAAAGAGGATCAGTACGACAGCTGGGATAAGCAGTCTGTCGAGTATCACGATACGTACGCAAAGAATAATTCCACGCCATTAGGTTACGGATATAGCGATCTTAACTACTACGGCGCCTATACCAACTATCCCGGTTACGGCATGCTGTGGCAGCCATACTTCACAGGGGCAGGATGGAATCCGTATATGGATGGGGCGTGGTCGTGGTATCCGGGCATGGGATACATGTGGGCCTCGGCGTATCCCTGGGGTTGGATGCCCTACTACTACGGAAATTGGGTTTATGCCCCGGGCATGGGCTGGGGATGGCAGGCCGGCGGATTCAACACCTGGCATGGCGGCCTGAACTACGTAGGAGCGACGAACTTCCACGCACCGGTCGCGCCTCAGGGCACGGTGAGCGCGGTGGTAGTGGGGAAGGGCGGCACAGCGCCTACGAGCGCTCTACGGACGAATTTAGTTGTGAGCCGAGGATCGGCAGGGTTGGGAATTCCACGAGGCTCGGTGAGCAATCTGCACCAATTGAACTCACAAGTGGCGAAAACGGGCTGGGCGCCACTACAGACAGCGGGGCAGTTGTCAGCTGCTGGACGTTCCGGAGGGTCCGACTTCAGCGCGGTGAATGCGACCGGTCACGCCGGAGCAGGCCATGCAGGTGCAGGATCGGCGCATGGCTCTGCCGGAGCCGCGGCTGGCCACAAGTAAATAAATTGCTTAGTAGTGGTGTTACGGGGCGGCCGATATGGCCGCCTTGTTTTTTGCCTAGCACTTCGGGGTTTCAAGCCACCATTAATACAGCATCTACTCGATGCCGAGGGGTTTTCAGCGGCGGCTAGTCTAGTTGGAGACGATTTTCAGGAGATCCGCGATGCGATCAGAAACTGAAGATTTGGTGGCTGTGCGGCGAGAGATGATGGATCTACTCCGCCAGCAGGTGGAAGCATTGAATTCGCCGCTTGGATTGACGGACGAGAAGTTGAGAGAGTGTTACGAGAGGCAGGCGCGGGTTCAGGAATTGCGCGAGAAGCTGCAAGACAGCGCGAACGCAATGGTAGTCGCGATGTCAGGGCCGGTGGACGTCACCTCGCTTGATCCCGCGGCTTAGGCGCTAGAAGAGGCCGCCAAGGGCATCAGATCTCCGGGTCGCAGCAGGAAGAGAACCCTGAGATCGATGATGGCGTGCAACGCAATCGGTAGCCACAAGCTTCCTGTGACGACAAAGATTACGGCCATGAAAGCGCCCAGGAAATCTGTGCCGAGGATTCCCGGTAGGCCCTGATATCCGTGCGCCATTCCGAAGGCGATACTTGAAATCCCTAGTGCGATGAGGAGACCGGCGTGCCAGGGGAAATCGGAGAGATAGCGGATCAGAAATCCGCGATACAAGACTTCCTCACAAACACCTGCGGTGACGGAGACGCCCGCGAACCAGGCGCGCTCTTCTCGCGTGACAGGGAGGATGAACGCCAGGCGTTTGAACACGCCCAACGTTTTCTCACGTAACTTAACGTTGCGACGCGTGAGATAGGCCTGCAGGAGAGAGCCGATGGTAAATGCGAGTACAAGGCCCAACACAAAGGACATGTCGAGCTTGTGTAGAGCGCTGTGACGACCGCCGGGCCAGAGCAGGAAAACCTGAGATCGCAGAACAATCCAGGCGACGAGCGCGGCAGCCCATTCGACCAAGACGATTCTCTGGTAGGTCAGGATCTTTCTGCTCGGATTTGTGCTGGTCTTTAACGCGCGGGTTTCGAGCACATCCCAGATAGGGACGCCAATAAACAGAAAGAGCGCCAGCGCGTGTTCGATAGCAATCATGGGGACAATTTACAACATCGACCGGAAATGCGCGCAGAACGATTCCGCCGATTCGCAGCGCTAGCGCACCACAATACCTGCGTAGCCGACCACTGCGAAGCGCTCGCCGGAGATGTCGCCGGAGGTTGCGTACTTCAGCAATTCGGCGATGGTTGCGCCGAGGTTCTTTGCGGCCGTCAGCATGGCGACGGCGGGGCCGAAGCCGCACATGCTGATGTGCTGCTGAGTGACTACGTCGTACAGGGCGCGGGCATCGAGGCGGAGGATGGGTTCGATCGCGATGTGGTCTTTCACGCGGGTGATCGCGTCGGACTCGTAATGATTCATGTCGCTGGAGGCGACGATCAGGACGGACGAGGATTGTGCAGCGATGACCTCGGCAAGCGCAAGCCCGAGTTGCTCAAGGGGCTCGAACTGCCCCGTGCCGAGGGCGATGGGGACGAACTTCACCTGGGGTTTCCGCATCTGCAGAAAAGGCAACTCGACTTCGGCAGCGTGCTCGGACCGGTGTGCGGCTGAATCCTCCTGCAGAAGCGGACACTGCTGCTTGAGAGCTTCAGCGAAATCAGCATCGATGGAGACATCGCCGAACGGCGTTTCCCATGCGCCCTGGCTCATGATGGCGAGAGGACGTCCCATGCCGGTGTGATTGGGGCAAAGAACGATGCAAAGGTTCGGAACTTCCAAAGCGGCGAAAACCGCTCCTGCGACATGGCCGGAGTAGACGTAGCCCGCGTGGGGGACGATGCAGCCGAGTGCACGGACTGGTTTCTGCGAGGGATGCTGCGTGAGATAAGCATTCACTTCTTCTCGCAGGGTTATGGGATCGCGAGGATAGAAAAGTCCGGCAACAGCAGGATGGCGAATTGGGGTCGCGGTCATGAAGGCTTCTCCGCGAACAGAATGCAAGGAACGAATCCATCCACCAAACTTAATGCTACGAGTTGTTGTGGTTCTGATGCAAGGCGAGAAACAGAGTGGCGCTCTCTTCAAGGCTTAAAGTCTCGGCGCGGGCGGCAGGCTTTACCCGAGCTTGCAACAGAGCGGCCCGCAGACGAGCCTCGGGATAGGTTGACTTGAGATTGTTCCACAGAGTTTTGCGCTTCTGGCCGAAGGAAAGCTTGAGGAAATTGATGAAGCCGTCACGGTAGCCATTCACGGTCAGACCAAGTTCCTGGTGTCGTGACGCCATGGTGAGTCGCAGTGCCGTGGAATGGACCTTGGGTGGGGGCGCGAAGGCTGCGGGCGGGAGAGTAAAGAGCTTTTCCACGCGGGCGTGAAGTTGCGCCGTGGCGGAGAGCAGGCCGTAGTCGCGGCTGCCGGGCGGAGCGGCAATGCGGTCGGCAACCTCACGCTGCACGAGGAGGACGAGGGTGTCGAAGTATTTTGAGTAATCGAAAAGACGCAGCAGAATGTCGGAAGTGATGTAATAAGGAAGATTGCCGATTACGTGCGCGGGGGTTGGCTTGAACTCGATGCCGGGTCGGCTCAGGCCTGGCTTGGGGCCGAACAGGGAATCGAAGTCGATGGAGAGAATGTCGGCCTCGATGACCTCAACGTTGGGAAACATGCCGAAGCGGAGGCGAAGCTGTGCGGCCAGCACGCGGTCGAGTTCGACAGCGATCAGGCGGCGCGTGCGCTTGGCAAGAAGGGAAGTGAGGACCCCGCGTCCCGGGCCGATTTCGAGCACGGTGTTCTGTGAGACGTCGCCCAGAGCGTCGACGATCTGCAAGGCAAAGCTGTCGCTGGCGAGGAAATGCTGTCCCAACTTGGGCTTGAGTTGTGGACGGCGTGTGGATACGACCTTCGGCACGTTGACCCTCTTTTCCTCGGGCATATAGACTTGCAAGTCATCCCGCGTGCATAATGCGCGGGGGTTCAGGGCCCGCTACTATTCCATCATATCGTGCGCCCGCGAAAAACGGGCCTTGCCCGGAGGGGTTCATGCATATCGCATTCGTGGCTTCAGAAAGTGTGCCATTCTCAAAAACCGGCGGCTTGGCGGATGTGGTGGGCGCATTGCCGAGGGCGCTGGCCGCACTGGGCCATCAGGTAAGCGTGTACCTGCCGCGTTACAAGCAGACGAAATTGACGGATCCAGCGACCGTGGTGCGGAGCATTACAGTTCCGTTTGATGACAAGTATCGCTTCTCCGCCGTAGTTACGGGTGGGAGCCAGGCCGGAGTGCGCTTTTATTTTGTGGACTATCCCGAGTTCTTTGAGCGCGACGCGCTGTACGGCACGGCGGCGGGTGATTATCCGGATAATGCCGAGCGATTCGCCCTATTTTCGCGCACCGTGCTGGAGGCATCGAAGATTCTGGGCGTTCCGAATGTGTTTCATTGTCACGACTGGCAGTCGGCGCTGGTGCCAGTGCTGCTGCGCACGGTGTATGCGGAGGATCCCGCGTTTCGCGACGTGGGAACGGTGTTCACCATCCACAACATCGGTTACCAGGGTCTTTTTCCTCCGGAGACTTTGCCGCTGCTGATGCTCCCTTGGGATTTGTTCACGATGTCGAAGATGGAATTCTTTGGGCAGGTGAATTTTCTGAAGGGGGCGCTGACTTACTCTGACTTCGTCACGACGGTGAGCAAGAAATACAGCCAGGAAATTCAAACCGCGGAATATGGATTTGGACTGGAAGGCGTGCTGCGCGACCGTGCCGCGACGGTCACTGGAATTCTGAATGGAGTGGACTACGACGAGTGGAGTCCGCAGGCGGATAAGTTCATCGCGGCCAAGTATTCGCCGCAGGATTTGTCGGGCAAGGCCAAGTGCAAGCAGGATCTGCTGGCGGCGTTTGGAGTGAACAATGCCGACCCAAAGCTGCCGGTGATTGGAATTGTTTCGCGGTTCGCGGCGCAGAAAGGGTTTGACCTGATTGCGCAGATCATGGACCGGCTGGCGCGGGAAGAGATGATTGTGGTGGCTCTGGGCGCGGGGGACAAGCCGTACGAAGAAATGTTCGTCCGGCTCAACAAACAGTTCCCGAATAAAATCGCGGTAAAGGTGGCTTACGACAATGCCATCGCGCACAAGATCGAGGCTGGGTCGGACATGTTCCTGATGCCCTCGAAATATGAGCCTTGCGGGTTGAATCAGATTTACAGCTTGAAGTATGGGACGGTCCCGATCGTTCGCGCCACTGGCGGTCTCGACGATACGATCGAGCCCTGGGACGCGCGCTCGGGAAAAGGAACGGGCTTCAAGTTTACGGAGTACAACGGCGAGTCCCTGCTTTTGACCATCAAGCATGCACTGCAGGCGTACCGCGACCAGACTTCGTGGCAGGTGCTGATGCGCAATGGGATGAACAAAGATTTTTCATGGAATGCTTCGGCGCGCGAGTACGGGAAGATTTATGAGCGCGTGCGGCTGATGCGCGGCGTAGTACCGACTGGTGAAAAAGTGTTGGTTTAAGGGGCGCGCGCCCCAAGACTTCGCAACCGAACAGCTCGACCACCCTGGCTATTAACCGTTCGTGATTTTCTTCCCCTCGAGGCGATCATACCGAGCCTTTAAAGCGGCGTATTGCGCCGATGTCTGATCGCATTGACTCTTCATGGCGGAGTACTCTCCGAATGCCCGATCATATTCCGACAACATCTTGTCGTACTGGGATCTTAATGCGGCGTACTCAGCTGTAGTCTTCTCTCCCCTGCCATGGCCTACGCCTGCCTGATAGGACAGCGCGAGCAATACCGCCATGACAACTATATTGCGCGCCTTATCCCATGGCCCTGCGCCGGCACTGCCGGTAGCATCATAGTTATGGTCCATAGTACCCCCAAAACGGCCCGATTCTAGCAGATTCTCTCTTCACCGGACGTGGGTTTCGTCCCCCGATTCCGGCTGCTAGAATTCGCTTATCGTGGCCGCGACTTCGCATAGCTCGGCTTTTCCCCGTACCATCTTCCACGTCGACATGGATGCGTTTTTCGTCTCGGTCGAGGAATTGTATGATCCTTCGCTGAAAGGGAAGGCCGTCGTGGTGGGCGGACAGCGGCATGAGCGCGGCGTGGTGTCGGCGGCTTCGTATGAGGCGCGGAAGTTTGGGGTGCATTCGGCCTTGCCGCTGCGAACCGCGGCGAAGCTTTGTCCACAGGCGATTTTCGTCGATGGACATCCGGAGCGGTACCGCGAATGCTCGGAAAAAGTCTACAAGGTGCTGACGGCGTTCTCGCCGCAGGTGGAGATGGCCTCGATCGACGAAGCCTATCTCGATATGACTGGCACTGCGCGGTTGCATGGGCCACCGCTGAAAGCGGCGCACAAGTTGCATCAGCGCATGGAAGAAGAGACGCGGCTCAATTGTTCGATCGGTATCGGATCATCGCGATTGATTGCGAAGGTATCGTCCGCGCAAGCGAAACCTAACGGCGTGCTGTGGATCGTCCCGGGAGAAGAATCGAAATTTCTTGCGCCTCTCGACGTGCGAGAAATTCCCGGCGTGGGCAAGGTGATGGAGAGTCATCTGCACGGGCTGGGAATCAAGAAAGTGGGAGACCTGGCGAAGCTGGAAGAATCTGAACTGGAAGAACGGTTTGGCAAGTGGGGGCTGGCACTGGCGGGCAAAGCTCGCGGGGAAGACGCGGGTGGGTGGTTCGACTCCGAAGTGGGCGCCGATACGGCAGCGAAATCCATCAGCCACGAGCATACCTATAACGAAGATACGGCCGACGCAAACCAGCTGGAAGCTACACTGATGCGGCTCTCGGAGATGGTGGGACGGCGCTTGCGAGAGGCCAAGTTTTACGCGCGCACGATTCAACTGAAGCTGCGCTACAAAGACTTCAGCACAATCACACGGGCTCATACGCTAGCGGCACCTACTCAGTTGGATGGAGAAATCTTTGAGCAGGTTCGCAATCTGTTTCGCAAGAACTGGAAGCAGGGCATGCAGGTGCGGCTCTTGGGAGTGCAGGCTTCGTCATTTGAGGCACAGACGGAGCAGATTAATTTGCTCGAAGGCGGGCGCCAGCAGCGCTGGAAAGATGCGCTGGCGGCCGCCGACCGCTTGCGTGACAAGTTTGGCGAGTCGAGCGTATCGCTGGCCGCAGGCATGCGGGGTAGCTTCCGTGAACGTACGCACGAGAACCCAGCTGGACTTCCGGGAAAAGGCACGGCCAAGAAACCGGTCGACCAGAAGGCGAAAGGGCAATCTGAACGGTCACCCATTATTGGATGATTTGTGAACAGTCACCCGAAAATGGGTGACTGCTTTACAATCACCCAAAAATGGGTGACAATAGCCTGGTACCCTGGAGGCTATATTGGCTCGTGCATCTCAGCGCTACCTCGCGGTGATTGCGGATATGGTAGGGTCGCGGGAGGTGCCACGCTCCCAGCGAGGCGCGTTACAGAAAAAGTTCGGCGATTTGATAGCCCGTCTAAACCTTGATTACCGGAAGGCGATTGCGGCAAAGTTTGTGATCACGCTCGGAGACGAATTCCAGGGGCTGTTAAGGTCTGCTACCGTGATCCCAGAGCTCATTTGGCGGCTGGAGGATTTCCCGGCGTGCCAATTCCGCGTTGCCATCGGTCTCGGGACGCTCGATACCCCATTGCAGAAATACGCCATCAACATTGATGGGCCGGCATTGCACATCGCTCGTACAGCGATCGAGTCCGCCAAGAAAACCAATGCTTTGGGAGGAGTGTTTCGCGGGTTCGGCGATCTCGATGAGATCCTGAACGGGATGGCAAGGCTGCTTTGGTTTCAGCGCTCCCAGTGGACGAATTCTCAAAGGAAAATTGTGAGTTTGCTCCGGCAGGGAATGTCGCAAACTGAGGTAGCAAGGAAGCTAGGGATTAAGAAACAGGTTGTATCGCGGCAAGTTCTCGCCGCCGGTTATTTCCATTATGTGGCGGCAGATAAAGCCTGGCGTATGATTCTCCAGAAGCAGGTCGACCCCTTGCTGAACTCTCATGGTTTCTCCCAACTTCGCTAGTTCCGAGTTTGTTCTGTGGTCCGAGTCCCTGTTTCTATGGACGACCGCCGCATACGGAGTGTCGGCTGACCCTTTAAAAGGCGAAACTGCGCATTTCTCTTGGAGGCGTTGGGGATTCGTTCTCGCCTCTCGCGTGGTTCTGGTTGCCGCGTTCGCCTATTTATTGTCGCGCTCGATCACATTGTCTAGTTTGTTGCTGGTGACTACTCTCGTACAACCGCTTCTTCGTTGCCGTCTGCCCGTGCGTTGGCTAGCCGAGTTTGAGTGTTTGTGGATGGCAGGTTTCATGGGTTTGAGCTGGGCGCTCATCCGCAACTGGCAATTGGCGACGCACTGGATTCCAACTTCGATCGGCACGTCTCATTTGGCTGCGTTGTGCATCACGGCGAGCATGCTACTGGTGGTGGTTCGCGGCGGCACCTATATCGTTCGGGGCGTGCTCAGAAAATGCGGCACTCTACCTTCCCAGAGGGACCGCATGCCACACCGGCAGCCATCGATGGAGTCGTCGCAGGTATCGCCGAAATCCGATGCCTCAGTATCTGTAACGTCGATTGCGGCATCGGTCGAGCCCGCCGCGGATCGCAGCCTAGACGTGAAAGAGTACAACCGAGGCCGTCTAATTGGAAATCTGGAACGAATTGTACTGACGATTGTGGTTGCCGGCGGGAGTTATGCCGCGCTTGCATTTCTGGTGGCGGCAAAGGGAGTGGTACGGTCTGATGAATTCGAAAACAACCGAGACTTCGCCGAATACTTCCTCATCGGATCACTCTCCAGCGTGCTGGTGGCGCTATGCGCAGGCCTCGGTCTTCGATTTGCATTGCTGCAACTCTGGCCGGACCTGCTAGGTCTTCAGATGCAGTAGAAGAGCGATAGCTGCGATCAGCGGAAAAGACGAAGGCCGGGTATCCCGGAAGGTGATTCCGGATCCCGGCCAGCGTCTTAATGCAACTTGGCGTAAGGCTTGGTTAGTTGCCTGAGTTTGAGTTGGCCGCAGCGGTGGTGGGCGCTGCGCCCGGAGCGTTGGTGGTACCGTAGCGCGCCAGCCGTGGGTAGAACGGAGTGACTTCAAACGGCATCTTATCGCGCGCCGAGGTGATGGCGACCGGAGCCGTCTTCACCATTTCCGCCTTGTCATCCCAGGGGTTGATCTTGACGCGTCCGCCTAAAGGCAGAGCGGCAACCTGATCCAGCTTCGCGTTGTCGAGTGCGGGGCCTTGCGTAGCAAGTGCGGAGAGGCGGGTAATGGTGCCACCCTCGCCCAGCGGATTGCCCAGGTGCGTGGTCAACAGTGCGTTGAGCTGAGGAGCGCGGGCTTGCAGCGCCTTCAGGAATAAGCCAACGTTGTCGAGCTTCTGCGCGTAGGGTGAGTTCTTCAACATGTCAACGGCTTTCTTGTCAGCCGCAGCTTCTTCTTCCGGAATGTGCTTAAAGCCAAGGTTGTTGTAGGTGGAGTCGTCGGAGAACAGCATGCGATCGTTGAAGGCGTACTTGCTGCCGAGGTTGTGGCCGAGCACGATGTGCGCCAGTTCATGCGCGAGCACAGCGGCCAGGCTGGCCTCGTCGGGAAGAACGTCAATTAATCCACGGCTGATCACGATCGTGTTGCCGACGCTGAAGGTTTCAAGCGGAGCCGTGAGCAGCACGCGGGTGCGAACCGGACGCGGCAGATCGATGTTGTTGGTGACTTCAAGATTGTTGACCACGGTCTGGAGAATGTGGTCGACGTCGCCCTCGGGCGCAAGCAAACCGGCGCGCGTAAGGCGCTCGATGACGTTATCTTCCGCCTGCTGCTGCCATTCGCGCTCGGCTTGCAGCGGAGAAGCATCTCGCGTGGTCGCGCTTTCGTCCTTCACGCTATCGACACGAATTTGTGTGAGCTCGTCGTCCTTGCCTTCTTTTTTCAGATCGTAGCCCCAGATGCGGGTCTGCGCCTTGAAGGCGATCTTATTTTTCACGCCGGCGCTGAAGTCGCCTTCTTCACTGTAGATGTAAGCAGGCACCCAGTAGCCGGGAATCAGGTTGAGGCGCCAGCTATCCATGTGGAAGAAGTAAGAGTTACGCGGAGCGGGATAATAGGTGCCATTCAGCCGAACGATATTGAAGTCTTGATCTTCAACCCACACGCGGCCGAGGAAGCGTCCTCTGCCCGAGCCTTTCTTGGGAGTTACGTCGAAAACCAGGCAGCGGACGTCACCGAGAAATTCACGTCGAATGTAATGAAACTCGTAGTGCGAGCGGTCAAAATCGGTGCGATCGGCGTACACCATCCAGGAGAAGCCGATGGGCTGGTACTCCACTTTGAAGAGCTTGTTAAAGCCGCCCATCAGACGGGTTTGCATGCCCTTGTCCTGGTCCTTCAGGTAATCCTTGCGATCGACGGTCTCGCCCATATCCAAGCGTCCCAGGAAATAATGGTCTTCGCTGGGGACGGGGCCGAGTTGCGGGTCGGCGGTCAGATTCTGCAGGTACGTCTCAACCACGGGCGTACGCGTGGCGAGAGCCTTCATGAGTCCATGTTCACGCTCGATAAAGCGGTCCACCACCTGATCCATGGTGGTGGGCTGAGGCAGGGCCGAGGGTGTTGGCGCCGGAGCGGTACCGGCAGTCGCCCCTTGCGAGCCAGCGGACGGTGCGGAGGTCTGCACCGACGGAGCGGGAGCCGCGTTCGGCTGGGCCGAGCTTTGATTGTCTGCAGTCTGCTGCCCTGCTGCGCTCACCGAGACCAGCAGTGCGGCAGTAAACATCCATTTCGAAGTGCGCATGACTTTCTCTCCAAATTCTTACAACCAGTTTCTTCAAACCAAGTTTCTGTGGCCGACATCCCTGATTCGACTAGCAGATTCAGGGCCGCTAAACCGACCTTATGGACGAACCCTTCCGTCTATCCAAACTCTTAGTACGCCATCTGAAACAGCACGTGCACGACGGCCGTGGAATCCACAGGCTGTCCCATGCGCAGCGCCGGTTTGAACCGCATCTTGTTGGCGGCGGCGATGGCTGCTTCATCCAGGCCGTGACCCAGGCCGCGAACCACGCGATTTACATGCATCGTGCCGTTCGCCCCGAAACTCACTTCCAGCAAAACTTCACCTTCCAGCTTCAGGCTGCGGGCCTCGTCGGTATAAACCGGCTGCGGCTTGTAGGTGATCTCCACCGGGACGGTGGCCGGCCCGGAGTCAGCTTGCGCGAGCTTCGGTCCGCCGTGCACCACCTGCTCGGCACCGAATCCGCCGGTCGAGATTCCACCGCTGCGACCATCGCCCTTACTACCGGTCGCGATGCCATTACCGAAATCGGCGCTGGCGACAGTGCCCTTGATTCCTTTCGCGCCGCCCGATCCATTGCCTTGTCCCGGACCTGCCGGCATGTCAAAGGATCCAGCCTGCGCGGCATAAAGCTTGGCACCCTGCTTGCCCGTGCCCTTCAAACCGTTGGGATCGCCAAAGCCTCCGGTCTGTACTTTCTCCACAGCGGCATTCACGGTTGGCGCCACCGAGCTTCCCGAGAAATCTCCGGTGTGCAGAAGTTGTGGACGAGCTCCGCCTGCGGTCATCTTGATCTGGGGAGCAGCGAACTGGTTGATCACGACCTTGGGAGCTTCCACGGGCCCAGGTGCGGGTGCGCGATGAACTTGCGGTGGAACGACCAGCTTGGGTTGCTCGAAGACCGGCGCAGGGGGAAGCAACTTCACCTTCAAGGGCTTCACCTTGACCACCGGCGCGGGCTCCGGCTTCATTGCGGGTAGAGGAATCAATTCCGTGACACGGTACGCCTTGAGCTGCAACCGATCCGGGAATATCAGTCCAAGATTCACCAGAAGAAAGGTGACCAGAACCACGAAGCCGTAGCTGGTTGCCAAGGCGCGTCTGTCGATCTTGCGCTCCGGCAAAATCCCGAGCTGAAAACCACGTTGAGGCATAGCCATGTATTGACTCCAAGGGGATCCGGGCCGAGGGGGCGGACCGGGATTGGAGTCTTCACACTACGGGAGAAAGGACAGTGGGTAAACGTGTCCACGGCTCTTGACCTAAGGTAACCGGCGAAGAACTCTTATGGGAGTTCGGCCCGAAATGGTCCAGGGACGGGGCTTAGGACGGCATCTGCGCTTGACGTCGCCGGCGAAACCAGGAGAAAACCGGTACGCCAGCCAGGATCACAAGGAGTCCATACCCCGAATTCGGCCAGTTTTCCCGGAAGGTGTAAAAGAGAAGGACGGCGGCAATAGTAACGAATAACGCCGGAACAAAGGGGTAGCCGAACACACGATAAGGGCGCGCGGCTTGTGGATCGCGCCAGCGAAAGATAAAAATCGTGCTGCCTGCGATCATGTAAAAGAGCCATTCGGCAAAAATAGCGAGAGAAAAGAGCTGGCGAAAATTTCCTCCCAGCAGCAGCAGGATAATCGACAAGATTGCCTGCACGATGATCGCGGCTGACGGAGTGTGAAAACGGGGATGTACTTCAGCAAGAGTGCGGAAGAAATATCCGTCCCGCGCCATGGCGAAGGGGACGCGGGCTCCACTCATGACGGTGCCGTTTAAGGTGACCAACATCGAGATGGCCATGCCCGCCGAGACGATGGCTGCGCCCATATGTCCCATCACTAGCGCAACTGCGTCGGAGGCGGGTCGCGGCGAGGCCGCAATGACATTCGCCGGCAGCACATACTGCACGCCGGCGTTTACCAGGACATACAGCACGCCAACCGTCGCTACACCGGCAATCAAAGCGATGGGAATGTTGCGTTCTGGCTGCTTCACTTCACCCGCGACCATGTTCAGGTCATTCCATCCGTCGTAGGCCCATAGAGCCGCAACCAGAGCGGCCATGAAGCCGGCGATGCCGCCCTTGGCGCCAGCAAACGTTCCGGCAAAATTGGTCCAGCCGCGCCCGGTAGCGCTTCCCGCACCGCTGAAACAGACCACCACGATGCCGAGAATGATGGCCACTTTCAGCACCGTGAATACCAGCTGAAATTCTCCGGCCTTCTTCACGCCCAGGTAGTTGAGCCCGGAGATAAGGATCGCTGCCGAGATCGCGATCAGCTGTCCCCAGGTGACGGCGAAAAAGTGAGAGGAAGTGATTAAGAAGATATTGGTGGAGAAAAACGAAAAGATGGGAAACGTGCCCAAGACCCGGACCAGTCCGGTGGCGATCGTAGCGACCGAGGCCGGTTTCGCGATGACGAACCATGTCCAGCCATAAAGAAAACCGCCGAGTGGGCCATAAGCGTCGCGGACGTAAACATATTCGCCGCCGGCTTGCGGCTTCATAGCTCCAAGTTCGGCATAGGTAAGCGCGCCAAAAAACGACAACAGGCCGCCCACGAGCCATGCCAGATAAACCAATTTTGCCGAGCCCACCGCCTGCATCATTTCGGCGGGAACCAGAAAGATTCCGCTGCCGATGATGGTCCCTACGACGATCGCCGAGGCGTGGCTCACACCTAGATCGCGAGAAAGCCCGGGACGGGTTGCAGTTGGTTGTTTCAGGTCCGGCATGATCGAAGGGTGCAAGTATACGCGAGGGCCGGCGGTGACTCTCTACAACGGTTCGCCCAGAAGCAGACTAGAAATATATCCCACAGCGAACGTCACCATCGTGCCGATCATGACCCACCACGTCCACGGAACGTGTGTCCCTTGCCATAGATATAACTCGATGGCGAATCCGAAGAGCATGCCAATCATCGCGCCGGACTGATTGGCTTTACGTGTTAGCACGCCGAGTAGAAATACCCCCAGCAGAGCGCCATAGGCAACGGATGCGATCTGCAACCCGACTTCGACCACGCGACCCACTTTATGCAGTGAGAGTACAGCGATTGCGAACAAGAGTAGGGCCCATACGAAGGTTGAAAGGCGGGAGAGGCGCATGCGCGTACGCTCGTCGGTCTGGGGACGGAAGCGGACATAGAAATCCATGATGGAAGTGGAAGACAAGGCGTTCAAAGCCGCACTCAGATTCGACATGGCTGCCGCGAGGATTGCCGCGATGAGCAGACCGGAGATTCCGTGCGGCAGGCGGCTCACGATAAAGGTTGGGTAGATACGGTCCGGCTTACCGAAACTCGCCGAGGGCACTCGGTAATAAGCCCAGAGCATGACGCCTACCGTCAGGAATAATGCAAACTGAAACAAAATTGCGATGCCGCTGGAAACGAGCGCTGTCAGCGACTGCCGCTCGCTGCGCGCGGCCAGCAAACGCTGCACGATGAGTTGATCAGTGCCGTGGCTGGCGACGGTGAAAAACGTGCCGCCGATGACCCCTGCCCAGAATGTGTAAGGGATCCACAAACTCGGAGTGAAGTCGAATAATTGCAATTTCCCGGCGCTCGCGGCGGCGGCATGAATGGCAGTCCATCCCCCGGGAACAAGATGCAGGATCGTCCACAATCCGACCAGCGTTCCGCCGACGTAAATTACGGTTTGCACCACGTCAGTCCAGATAACAGCCGCCAGTCCGCCCTCGAACGTATAGATGAGCGTCAATATAGTAATGATGGCGATCGAGGCTACTTCACCCGTGCCTAGCGCGATGGCGACTACGATCGAGACGGCATAGACGCGCACACCCTCGGCGGCCGTCCGCGTGAGCAGAAAGAGTCCTGCCGTCAGCGAGCGTAACCCTCGCCCGAAGCGGCGTTCAATCAATTCATAAGCGGTATAAAGGTCGCCGCGAAAATAATGCGGGAGCAAAACGAAGCTGATCACGATCCGCCCCAGCACATAACCCATCACCACCTGCAGGAAAGTAAAGTTAGTGTCGTAGGCGAGGCCGGGGATGCTAATGATGGTGAGCGTGCTGGTTTCTGCGGCCACGATTGAAAGCGAAATGGCCCACCAGGGGATATCGCGGCCGGCCAGAAAATAATCGCGCAGGGAACGATGCCGCTTGCGGAAACGGAGTCCAAATAACGTAATGCCGACCAAGTAGAGCGCGATGATCGCCAGATCGAGTTTGTCGAGACCCATGCGTTCTGCCGCTATATCACTTCCTGATCTGCGCTTTGCCGGAAGCTCTTCTCAAATGAGTCATTATGGCTGCAGTTCAGCTTTCCCGCGAGTGAGAGTCTATGAACCTCCATTTTTGAAGTGGTGGTAAGCGGGAACTGCTGTGATAGAAATAACCCGTGGCTTATTACTTAGGCGTAGATGGCGGCGGCAGCAAGACGAAATGCGTGTTAGGCGATGATTTCTCGATTCTCGCAACCGCCGTGACCGGTCCCAGTAATATCACTCGCGTGGGGGAGGTGCGTGCTGGGGAATCGTTGCATGCGGCGATACGCGCGGTGTGTGGGGCCGCAAAAATCGATCCGGAGCAACTTCAGCGTTCCTGTGTTGGAGCCGCCGGAGCCGGACGGGAAGAAATCGCCAGCGTCGTTCGCAAGATTGTTGCCGAAGTCGTTCCGGGCGAGATCGAAGTTGTGGGCGATATGCAGATTGCGCTGCAAGCGGCTCTGGGCGAGGGACCGGGCGTCGTCGTGATCGCGGGAACGGGATCGATTGCCTTTGGCCGTGATGCGAGGGGGAAGACAGCCCGTGCTGGAGGTTGGGGCTTCGCCATTTCCGACGAGGGTTCGGCGCACTGGATCGGGCGCGCCGCAGTGGCCGCCCTGCTGCGGGCTGCTGATGAATCGGCAGAGGGTCAAAGGATTGAGCAGGTTTCACCTCTTTTCCGCGAGATGAAGTCCATCTGGAAGGTGGAATCGCTCGAACAGCTAGCCCGTGCGGCTAACTCGACTCCAGACTTTTCTGCCCTTTTCCCTGCAGTCCTGGCCGCGAGTCGTGAAGCGGACGAACCTGCGCAAACAATCCTGCGGCGGGCAGCGACCGAACTGGCGCGTCTTGCCGACGTTGTGGTGGGGCATCTTTTTCCGGAGCAGCACGGGGCTGTCCCGATGGCCATGGCGGGCGGCGTCTTTCGTCATTCGGCGACGGTCCGCGAGCTTTTCTACAATCAGATTCGTACGGCGCATCCTAACGTGGCCTTGAATTCTGAAGTGGTCGAACCGGTTCACGGCGCGCTGGAAATGGCACGTCGCTCCACTTCTTAAGCGCCGCGCTCAGCCATGAATCACGAAGGAACCCAAGAGGAGCTTGTGCAACAGCCGCCTGTTGCTGAGCAGCGTCCGATCCTGCAGCCCCCACTGACAGAAGACGAGCTTGTGGCACAACTTGAGCGACGCGACCTGCCTCCGGAGATTATAGAGGAATTCAGCCAGAACTCAGCCGCGATGAAATCGCGAAAAGTATGTGTTGCCCTGGCTGCGCATCCGCGCGCGCCGCGACATCTTGCGCTGCGACTGATTCGTCAGTTCTACACTTTCGATCTGATGCGATTCACGCTACAACCGGCAGTCGCAGCCGGTCTAAGACACGTGGCCGAGGAGCAGCTCATTGCGCGCCTGCCTTCCGTCACGCTGGGAGAGCGCCTGGCGTTAGCCCGCCGCGGATCGCAGGTGGTTGCCTCCGCGCTGTTGCTCGATAAAGAGTCGCCGGTCGCGCGTATCGCACTCGAAAACCCGCGGCTGACGGAAGCAGCTGTCGTCAAAGCGCTGATGCGGCCGAACTCGCCGGCAGCTTTTGTCGAACTGGTGTGTCACCACACCAAGTGGTCGGTGCGACGCGAGATTCGCATGGCCTTGCTGCGCAGCCCACACACTCCACTGGCCCGCGCACTGGAGTTTGCCAGCACGCTTCCACCGCCGCTTCTGCGCGACATCCTGCACGCATCACGATTACCGGAGAAGATCAAGGTGTATCTGCGGAACAATCTGAAGGAGAGAAAATAGGATTCAGTCCGCGGGACGGAGCTACCGCCCGCCGCCGATCTGAAGAATGGCGCCGGTTGTATAAGAAGCCGCGGGGGAGAGCAGCCACAACACGCCCTCGGCTACTTCGAGCGGTGTGCCCGCCCTTTCCATCGGAATGGTCGAAGCCAATCGCTCCAGCCGGTCTGGAGCACCGTTGGCTGCATGCAGTCCGGTTTCGATCAGACCGGGAGCAACCGCGTTCACCCGAATTCCCTCGGTGGCAACTTCCCGCGCCAACCCAATCGTGAAGCTATCGATTGCACCCTTCGATGCCGCGTAATGAATCCACTCTCCGGCGGAGCCAGTGTGGGCTGCGCGCGAAGATATATTGACGATCGCTCCGCCGGTGCCGCCGTGCTTGGTTGACATGCGGCGAACAGCCTCGCGGGCGCAAAGGAACGCTCCCGTCACGTTGACCGCCATGACTCGCGCCAAGGCCGTTGCGCTCACCGAGTCCACTCGAGCAAATCCTCCGGTAATGGCGGCGTTATTGACTAGAGCCTTGATCGGCCCCAGTTCACGCTCGGCAGTTTCGAAAAGCCGGAGGATATCTTCTTCACGAGCGACATCGGCCTGAATCGCGAAAGCACGTCCGCCAGCGGATATGATCTGTTCCGCCACCGCGCGTGCTTCGGCCCCACCGGTCGCGAAATTAACCGCAACCGGAAATCCGTGCGCACCGGCCAATGCAGCGATCGCTGCCCCGATGCCGCGACTGGCGCCGGTCACAATCAGGGTGCCGTTTTGTTCTGTGCGAGCCATAGATTTTGTGGTGAGACTCTAGCGAGCTACTTCTTCCGGCTTCTTGTGCATCAACTCCACCACAGCCTGATACAGCCGCTGACGAGTCTCGTGGCGCTCATAGGCCCGCGTAATATAGCGCACTCGTACGTCCACGCCGGAGCCTGTGGGCCGAACATTGATTGCCGGCTCCGCGGAGAAAGATTGGACCCGGTAGCGGGTGGTCGCGTTGCGCCACTCTTCCTCGGCTTTGCGCGCGTTGTTCTCGGTATCCTTGGTCACCAACTGCTGTAATTGTTCGACGACGGCATAAGGATCCTGATCCGCCGGAATGGTGAGCTGCAATTCGTCCCACATCCACTGACCCGATGTGGAGAAATTGAAGAAATGACCTTCAATAGCAAAACTATTTACGAACGAGACGCGGCGCCCAGTGGGATGTCCGGAGTCGGTCCAGTTGCCGGTCTCAAGTAAAACCGTCTTCAGCAGCCCAATCTCAACCACTTCGCCCGCCACTCCGTTGATCTCCACCCAGTCGCCGACGCGGATGCCGTTGCGTCCCATCAGGATGAACCAGCCGAAAAATGCAACGATGAAGTCCTTCATGGCCACAGTCAATCCCGCGCCCGCCAGGCCGAGAATTGTGGTGGTTTCACTGGGCATGCCGAAAATTATGAATAAGATGGCGATGGCGCCGACGGCTTGCACCGCAAACTTGACCACTGCGCGCAGCGTGCCGATGCGTTTGTTTTCCGCCGTCACTCCGGTAAAAAGATGGTCGATCAGCCGGTCGGCCAGATAGACCACAAGCATCACAAGAAGAATCCATAGAGCGGCCTCAAGTATGTTATGCAACGCGGCCCGCTGGCGGGTTTCGACGATCCCAATCCAGTTCTTGTAAATGTCGTTGAGTTCGAGCTCGTCTTGCAGACGTTTGCCGATGTCGGCCAAGCTTCGTTGGTCATCTGTGTAGCGCCGCAACGACTGCAGAGCGGCCTCCGCTCCGGCTTTTGATTCTTCCCGGCTGGTCTCCCTGCCACTTTTCGCGAAGCCAGCGGCCTGCTCCTTGGCCGTCTCGCGATTCTCCTTATCCTGGTCGACTTGTTTTTCGTCCTGGCTATGCCGCAAGGTCAAGCGCTGCAGCTTGGCCTCCGTTTCCTGCAGGGCGTCTTCCAGTTGCGCCCGCTTCGCGCGCAATGCTCGCCAGGCGCGGAACAGGGCCAGCAAGGTGTGCGCCTGGTAGTCCTGTTCCGCGGTATTCGCGGCTACCGGCGTAGATTCGTTGTGCCCGCCGGCTTCGTGCTCCTGTTGCAATTGACGAATTTTCGCCTGTGGATCGCCTCCTGCGCGCTCCAGATCCTCGGCAGCATCCTCGAGTTCGTCTTGATCGAGATCCAATTGCGCCTTGGCGACGTCCAACTGATCCTGCAGATTGTCTTTCTTCGCATCGGGTGCTGCGGCCAGCTTGCGTGTGAGCTGCGCAATGGTCTCCTGGTCGGCCTTCGCGGCGGCGTCGGCTTTGGCTTTGCGCGCCGCGACTTCCTTTGCTTCCGCCGTCAGCTTCGGGGGATTCAGGGCGGCGGTGCGCAGTGCGTCGGCAAACGCCAAGTCGACTTCATGGTCGCCGACTTTTTCCGCTTCGTGCGCCAATCGCAACTCGTCTGGCGTGGCGGCCAGGGCGGCAATGCGACGAGCTGTTTGTAACGGGCGTTGATCGACGAGCGGGCGCTCGTTGACCGGTTGTGTTCGCGCCAGCAGCTTTTTACCGGCCGGGGTTGCGGCCGATTCGTCAGATTCTGGCGGAGGACGTAGCGCCCGCGTCCACACCATCCCCGCAATGGCCGCGGCTACCAGCAGAAGCAGAGCGATCGCGGTGATCCAATGGCGAAGTTTCATAGCAATCGGAGATGGGAAAAAGCAAACGCCAACTCAAGAATCATCCGGAAGTCGCTAGTCTAGCAAAGTCGAGAGAGAACCGGCGGACACAGGGGCATAGACGAAGCCTACGTGTAAACTGTCCGGTCATTCATGGAGGCTGCATGAAATCGCTTGTGCTGGTTCTCGTGGTTACGCTAGTCGTCGTATTCATCGTAATTCCCAACACTCACCAGTTCGCTTCGGCATCGGAGAAGCCCACCGCCGAGATGCTGCGACAGATGGAAGTCGAATTCATGAAAGCCGCGGCCGAACACGGTTCCGCCGGATACATGTCTTACTACGCCGACGATGCGGTCGAAGTGCCTAATGGAGCGGCGATCATCTCGGGGAAAGTGAACATTGCGAAGACCATGGGATTTCTCGACGACAAGAGTAATCATCTGAGTTGGACTCCGGTTGGCGCGGATATCTCAGCGTCCGGCGATCTCGGCTATACCTACGGCAACTACGAGTTTCAATCGCCAGGGCAGAACGGAGCCCAGATTGAATACGGCAAATACACCAGCATCTGGAAGAAGCAGAAGGATGGAAGCTGGAAAGTGGTTCTCGACATGGGAAACGCAAGTCCGGTGCCGAGGTAACTGCTATTTCCGAAAATGACTGCTGATCGCTTCGGCCTGGCTGCGAGTCACGACAGCGGACAGAGCGGCAGCATCTGCCTGTTTTACAGCCTGCAAACTGCCAAAGTGTTCGAGGAGGCGGCGGGTTGTGCTCTCGCCGACGCCAGGAATCTCGCGCAGTTCTGTCGATCGGTCCCGCATCTGGCGGCGTTTGCGATGGAAGGTCACGGCGAAACGGTGGGCTTCGTCACGAATGAGCTGAATGAGATGGAGCACAGGCGAATGATGATCGAGAACGACCGGATCTTTTTCCTGGCCGTAGACGTAGAGAATCTCCTCGCGCTTGGCGATGGCTGCGAGCGGCTGATTGATGATCTCGAGTGACTCCAGGGCTTCGGCCGCGGCGTGTAGCTGGCCGAGGCCGCCATCGATCAACACCAGGCTTGGCATGGGCTTCTCTTCCTGCTGCAGGCGTTTGTACCGGCGAGTGACCACCTCGCGCATGGAAGCGAAATCGTCGACGCCCTCTACCGTGCGGATGATGAATTTTCGATAATCCGACTTCTTCATCTTGCCGTCTTCCCAGACCACCATGGAAGCGACGGTCTCCGCGCCTTGAATGTGGGAGATGTCGAAGCACTCGATGCGCTTCGGCAACTCGGGAAGACTGAGAACATCCTGTAGTTCTTCCTGGATCGCTTTGGCGTTGGGCTTGAGCACGCGGAAACGCTGATCGTAGGACTGCTTGGCATTCGTGCCCGCAAGATCGATCAAGGCACGCTTATCACCACGCTGTGGAACCAGGATGTGCACGCGCGCGGCGCGGGGATCGGTTCCTGCGACTTGCTCGGAGAGCAAGTCTTCGAGCGTCGCACGATCTTCGAAATCGACCGGGACATAGAGATTGCGCGGGACGTAGGGCTGGCCGATGTAGAGCTGCTTGAGGAGAGCAGAGAAAAACTCTCCGGGATGGAAGGGATCCGCAGCGGGAGAAATGGCTGTGTTTTGCTCGGCCCCGCCACCGAGGGCGTTGGTTCCAACATGATCAGTGGAGGGCTCTGCGGTCGCTGGGATCTCGAACTCCGGCAAGTCTTCCCAGAAGAATTCTCTGCGATCGACGACGCGGCCGCCGCGCATGTGAAATAGATTTACTGCGAGCATGCCGTTTTCATAGTGGTAGCCGAAGACGTCGGCGTCGTCGCCTTCGGCGGCGGCAATGCGCTGGCGCTCCTGCAATTGCTCGACGGTGGAAATCAGATCGCGGTAGCGGGCGGCGCGTTCGTATTCTTCCGCAGCGGCGGCCTGCTCCATGCGCTCGTGCAACGACTTGCTCAGATCCGTGGGACGGCCTTCCAGGAAAAGTTTCACGTCGCGAACGGCTTCTTGATATGCCTCGGGCGTAGTGAGGTCCTTCACGCAGGGGCCCAGGCAACGTTTGATGTAGTACTGCAGGCACGGACGCGGATGAAACCGAGTAAGGTCGACCTTGCACGAGGGAATCAGAAAGTTGCGGTGGATCAGATCGACGATACGGTACGCCAGATTGGCAGGGAAGTAAGGGCCATAGTAAGCGCTTCCGTCCTTGCGCAAGCGGCGAGTGACGTAGACGCGCGGCCAGCGCTCACCGAGAGTGAGCTTCACGTAAGGATAAGTTTTGTCGTCGCGTAGCAGGATGTTGAAACGCGGCTTGCGCTGCTTGATGAGATTGTTTTCTAGCGCCAAGGCTTCCTTGTTGTTAGCGACGACGATGTAATCGACGTCGACCGCTTCGCGCACCAGCGTGCCCGTTTTCGAATCTTCCCAGCGGCCTTCGTGGAAGTAGCTGGCCACGCGGCTGCGCAGGTTTTTCGCCTTCCCCACATAGATGACTTCGCCCTCGGCATTCTTGTAGAGATACACGCCGGGCTCGGTGGGGATGGTGCGGATTTTCTGGAGAAGATCCATGCTGGCTTTCTTGATTATTTTACTGGATAACGGAGTGTCCGAAAGTGGCGGAGGGGAATGTCAGAAAGACCTTCCTGGCAATCATAGGCGGCATGGAAAGGTGGTAAAGACTGTGTGTGTTACAATATTGCCATATGAGTCACACACTAACAATTCGCCTTACAGAGGAGCTTCTAGCTTGGCTAAAAGAGAAATCGCGCCGTACCGGTGTACCCATGGGACGTCTGGTGCGCGAGCAGCTAGAGAACGCCAAGTCCAATGGTGGAAAGCAGAGATTCCTTCGCCATGCCGGCGCAATCCGCGGAGGACCTGCTGACCTGTCCTCCCGAAAGGGCTTTTCCCGTTCATGAAGGGAATATCGGACACAGGCTTCATCGTTGCCTTCGCGAGAAGCAACGATAAGCATCACCGTTGGGCTTTCGACGTGGCAAAGGGCGTTACCGAACCTCTGCTAACTTGCGAGGCAGTCCTCGCAGAAGCTGCGTTTCACCTGGAATCCAGCGCTTACGTACTAAACCTGATCGAAGACGGGTTGCTGCGATTGGCGTTCGACTGTTCGAAGAATTTGGTGGAGCTGCGGGAGTTGGCGCGACGTTACGCCGACCGCAAACCGGATTTAGCCGATCTGTGTTTGATTCGAATGAGTGAGCTCTATCCTCGGCACAGCGTTATTACGGTCGACGAAAGCGATTTCCGCGTCTATCGCAGGAATAAGAGAGAGACGATCCCACTGCTCTGCCCGCCCACGAAGGGCTGAAGTCCGAAGCCTGCGAGTGAGCACAACCGTATAAAATTTCCCTAGCCTATGTGGGGATTGCGTTACCCGGGTGCTCCGTGGTTAATAGCTGGACTCCGTGCTATGGCCGCAAATGATTGAAAAAAGATATACTTATATCAGGCAATGCCGATACGGGAAACTGGCATCTGCCGTGCAAAAGTAGAGATGGGATTTGCAAGGTAGGACTTGTTCCCAGGGCCTGTAGCACAGCATATGCGCGCGGGAGAAACCCCAGACGCGCCGAGACAACTCATCAAGGAGCTCCCCAATATGAACCGCACTTCGTTGACGATTTTACTCGCAGCCAGTATGGCAGCCACCATCGGCTGTACCAGCAAGAACTATGTAAAGCAACAGACGACGCCACTGATCAACAAGACCAATGAGCTTGATGACATGACGGCGAAAAACAGCAAGGACATCAAGGACGTTGATGCCCGGGCGCAAGCCGGCATCCAGGCCGTGAACGCGAAAACGGCGGAAGTGGACCAGGAGGCTCAGGCCGCCGGCCAGAATGCGGTCGCGGCGCAGCAGATGGCGGATGCCGCGAATGGCCGCGTGGGTGTCTTGACCAACACCGTGGCGAACCTCGATAACTACCGTCCTGTGGCCGAAACCTCCGTCAAGTTCGGGTTTAACAAGGACGCTTTGACGCCGGAAGCAAAGAACGCCCTGGATCAGATGGCGGGAAGCATTTCGAGCACCAAGGGTTACATCATTGCGCTGGAAGGAAGCACGGACTCCGTGGGATCCGCTGAGTACAACTATGATTTGAGCCAGCGGCGGGCGAATTCCGTGATTCAGTATCTGGCTTCGAAATACAACGTGCCCGCGCACAAGATTTATGTGATCGGGCTGGGCAAAGACAAGCCGGTGGAGTCGAACAAAACAAGACAAGGCCGCGCCGATAATCGCCGCGTGGACGTACGCCTGATGACCAATACGGTGGGCGATACGAACCAGCCGGCGACGACGCCAGCGACGACGGGACAGAATAATCCATCGTCGATGTAAATCGATTTCCTCCTCCCCGGAGGACTTTGCCAACCAGGCCGCTCGCTCCTCCCCCTGAGCGGCCTGTTTTTTTGTCTTCGTGTGACTGGCGTAAAATAGCGAATATGGCTTCGCGGTTATTGGGATTTGCGGTTCTAGGTTTAGCGGTAGCGGGGTGGGCGCAGCAGGGAAGTTCTTCCGACCCGAATACCTCCAAAGCGCCCAACTCGGAGCAATCGAATTCTCGGCTTGCTCCGCCACGTTCGGATCGCGTTGAGGCGAGTGATCTGGGATCCGCGACTGGGCAGAGTTCAAGCAAAGACACGGAGACAGATTTGAGCCCTCCGGAAGACGATGCCAAGGCCCACCCTAAGAGCTCAACGGCGGTGGCGGAGGCCGAAGCTGAGGTATTGAGCGGCAACGGCGTTACGGAGTTCCACACCTGGGACCCGCACAAGGCGGCGAAGGATATTGAAGTAGGCGATTTTTACTTCAAGCGCAAGAATTACCGCGCGGCGGAAGAGCGTTACCGGGACGCGCTGCATTACAAAGAGAACGATGCGGTAGCGACGCTTCGCCTGGCGGTGAGCCTGGAAAAGCTGGGCATCCTGGACGATGCCCGCCTCGAATACGAAAGCTATTTGAAGATTCTTCCGCACGGGCCGGAAGCCGAGCAGGCGCAGAAAGCACT
Organism: uncultured Acidobacteriaceae bacterium; assembly: GCA_963773675.1. Lineage (GTDB taxonomy): Bacteria > Acidobacteriota > Terriglobia > Terriglobales > Acidobacteriaceae > Sulfotelmatobacter. Next base: position 201,165 of record CAVZCG010000001.1, on the reverse strand, counting down.
TGACCGGCTGAAGGCGCAGACGGCCGGAAAGTAGTTCGGCCGGGTCGAGGCTGATCGCGGTTCAAAGTGGAATTATAGATCGGCACGCACTCTGCGAAACCGCGCCTCTGACGCTAGCTTTTGTTTCTTACGTCGTGGGATCGCAGATTTCGTGCTCCCGTCATCCTCGACTTCAGCCACCTTACTTCTTGCTTCCTCTCCCAGAATCAGATTGGCGGGCCACTTAGGACCGGAACGAGTTCTGCCTTTCGAGCGAGCAGCTTCTGCAACGACAACTTCCACGGCGTCGAGACAGGCGTGGAACATTTGCGTGCGCAACGCGCCGGTCGCTTCCCCCCGGATTAACAGCATCGCGGTGCCATGCATCAGCGACCACAGCGAGAGCATGAGGCGGGTGTGCTGGCGTGGAGCTCCTCCCAGGCGCTGGGTGAGGTGCTCGCGCATCAGATTGAAGGATGGCCAAGGCTCGTGCAAGGACGGGGGCTCGGCGAATCTGTCATAGAGCACTTCGTAGGCGTGACGATGCTGTAGGGCAAATTCGAGATAATCCTGGCAAGCTTCGGCTAGAGTGCGAGAGCGACGGAGACTGGCGAAGAGTTCATTGCGCGTCTGGATGCGCAAGGCGCGGAGTATATCGTCCCGATCGCGATAGCGCTCGTAAACCGTGGGAGTGGTGGTGCCGGCGCCCTTCGCGACGGCGCGCATCGTGAGGGCTTTTTCTCCACCCCGGGCGCGCAGCCGGCTGGCGGCTTCAAGAATGCGTTGTTCAAGTGCAGGATCAGCTTGTCTGGGCAACGGCTCGACTCCGGAGTGTATAGGATCAATGCAGGGGCCCAAAATAATTTGAACAATGTTCAAGTAACAATGTACAATAAATTCACGCTAGCAAGTAGTTGATCCCGCAGGCTGCGTCCTGCCGGAGCCCGAAGGTCTTCTGTTGCAGCCTTCCCCCTGTACGTGAGTGGCTCCGGCAGGACAGCGCCGATCATCAAGATTGCAAACCGAGGAGTATAGATGTTAAACGATGAACTCAGAAAACAGGCGGGTATCGCCCGCTTGGCATCCGACTTGCGTTCGGCAAAAATTGAGTTGTTGAGCGCGCAATGTGCCACCGATCGACTCCGCCTCCAGTATTCGGTCGCGGAGATTGTTTCCTTCGGAGAACGCCAGGCCTTGAAAGGCGCAATCGCCTCCGCCGGCGCGCTGTGCCGCTTCTTTTCCTCGCTCGAGGACCAACTGAAGCAAACCGAGCAGCAGGAGTAGGGCCTTACTCTGTGTTGTGATTTTCCTTCCGAAACCATCTCCAAGAAAAGAACCCAAGTCTATTTCTCCACTCGAATGAATTCGCCGCTGGAGGCGTTAACCGCGACTGTCAGCTTAGCGGTATCGCGACTCGCTCCGTAGACAACGTGCCAAGTGAGTTCGTTCGTGTTGTGATTCCAGTCGCAGACATAGAGCACGGGCGTGGAGGGATCTTTTTCGAGAATCTTGTCGCCCCCGTGTTTTTGTGCCACATCAAAGGCCTGATCGGAATCGATCTTAAGGAAGGCGACGTCAAAGATCTTTGTCGACGCATTGCTTGGGTTGTATACGTCTTCGTTTCCGGGCGAGACTCCGCGCGAGGGAGCGTCAGGCGCGTTGCTACCCGACCATATAAACGGCTTGACTCCACGTTGGGTAGCCGAAGCGAAGCTGGCACGCCAGACCGCCGACTTGCCATTGTGGCCATCTCCGTCGGCGGTGGGCACCGACTCGATGCGGAACGGTTTTACATCGGCGGCATAGTTGCGGGCGGCGATGAAGACCTTCTGAAAAGCGGCGCGACCGGTGAGCAACTCGGGCCCCTTGGGCTCGGGCTTGGTTTCGGGCGGCTTGGTGTTGGACTCGCAAGCGACGAACAGCGCGAGAACTGAGAGAAGGATTGCGGAGAAAATCGTTGGCACAACCGCGCGTGGAGGGAGCATTCCCGGCGCGGAGTCTACTCCGGCGCCGGTCTTCGGCAGGACGAAATCCCGCATCTTCATGACGGCCTTCCTGTTATAACTGGGATGATTTGTGGTCGCGAAATATTTTATCTGAAGCTCACAGAAACGAGAGTTGGCTGTATGGATACCTTGCTCGAAGAGTTGCAACAAGCCTTGGATTCAGCGATCGAGGGGATGACGAACGAGCAGATGGGGTGGCATCCGACTGGTAAATGGTGCGCGGCGGAAGTGCTCGAACACCTGTATCTAACTTACACCGGGACGGTGAAGGGATTCGAACGAGCACTCGAAGCGGATAAGCCAATGGCTGGGCGAGCTTCGATGAAGCAACGCTGGCGGAGCTTCGTGGTGTTCAGTTTTGACTATCTGCCGCAAGGTCGAAAAGCGCCGAAGCAGAGCGTGCCGAGAGGCTTGCCGGCGGAGAAGGTGAGAGCGGAGTACCGGCTGAAACTGGAAGCGATGGACGAGATCATCGCGCGGTGCGAGGCCCGCTTTGGGCCCGGAAGATTGCTTGACCATCCAATTCTAGGTCCCTTGACGGCGGCGCAGTGGAGAAGATTCCATTGGATTCATGGACGGCATCATGTGAGGCAGATTGAGAGACTGCGCGAGCTGGCGGAGGACGAAGGAACATCGCACTGAGTTGAGAACTTATGCAAACTGGAACGCCGGCCATTGGCCGGCGTTTTCGCATGTTGAACGATTCAAAATGGTCGTGCTTACTCGCGCATGGCCGCGGGAACACCGGCTTTTCGAGCTTCTTCCTGCATGTCGTCGAGCTTCTGTTTGGCGTCTCCGACAGCTTTCTGTTTGTCGGCAATCTTCTGCTTGAAGTCGGCGTCCTCTTTATCCCATTGACTGGAGTTCCGTAAGCGGTTGCCGACGTCAGCGTACATGGCTGCGGCGCGGAGCTGATATTCCTTTTGCAGCACGTCGAGTTCGCGCGAGGCGAGATCGATTGCGCTTTTTTGCGTGGCTAGCTTGTCCTGCCAGGATTTCCATTCGGCCTGCTTCTTGGACTGATCGTCTTCGGCTTTGGTTGCGGGAGCTGCATCTTTCGAATCGGTACTCGTGGAGTTGCTGTCCCCGGCATTGGCGGCGACGGGAGCGCCGACAACAGACAGCTTATCCTCGGTCGGAAGATTGTCGTTGTCAAAGACCTTCGGCTTGGCCTTGGCAGCCGGATCCTTGTGGACCTTGCGAGCATAGTCTCCAAGCGAGGACTGATCGGGCGCCTGGGTTGTCGTCTGTGTGGTCTGCGCCAGAGCCGTAGAACCGGCCATTATCGTGAACAACGCGAATACGAATCCAACATAGGTGATGCGCTTCATAGCTTCCATCCTTTGACTGCGAGCATAGGCAGATTCGTTCGTGCAAAATCTGCTGGTTGATCCTGTTCGTTCAGCTTTCATTTCGCTCGACCCACTGCCCTGGCACGAGCGTCCATACTTGGGGCATTCCGTTTTTCCGCTAAGAATCCTCCGATGCGACGGTCCAGACTGGCAGCCTCGCTGGCGATATCGGCGGCCAACTGAGAGGCGAGATCCGAATCGCGATTCCGCGCCAACTGTTGAGCGTACCCTGCAATGGTGGTCAGAGAGGTTCGCAGCTGCAACGCCATTTCGGCAGAAATTTCGCCTTGCAATTGTTGCTCGTGGCGAATGTGCTCGAATTCGCTGCGATCGCTGATCAAACATGCCGCTCCGAGCAGACTGCCATCGACGGCGGGAACGGCTGAAACCGTAACCGCGACACGAATCTTTTGTCCGGCGGGAGTGGAATAATCCGCCTCCAGTTGACGATGCTTGCTGCCCTCGCGCAGAACCGCATTTACTTCCTCTACGAGTTGCGCCGGCACGTCCTCCAAACCATCGGAATGCACCGCTGGCGATTCGGCAGAACGCACCGTTGCGTCGCGAAAAATGTCAGTGGCACTCATCCCCGAGAGGGAACGGAAGCCCAGAATGTCCTTAGCTGCGGGATTGGCTTGTTTCACCAATTCGTTGAGGCCGAACACCAGCACACCGCAGGGGAGATTCGTGAGTACGGTCTGGCTGAAGTTTTCGCTGGTGCGAGCGCGGCGCTGCTCGGAGAGCGTCTGCACCTGTAATTCGTGCTTCTGCTGTTTCAATTGCTGGATTACGGTGTTGTAAAGGTGAACCGGCAGAGCGTCCAGAGTGGGAGGGGCGACGCAGTCGAGATCGGCCTCGGCAGCGATTTCGCTGCGCAACCGACGCATCAGCCAGATCAGGAATGCGAAGGCGCATCCCGCGACAAATAAAACGAGGAGGGCACGGAGCAGCACCGGATTGGCAAGCAGCCTTACCACCAAAGCCTCCCGTACCAGTGCAAGAATTGGTTGCCCACAAAAAGTGCGAGCAGTGCCATGCTGCCCAGGAAGACGCCGAAAGGCATCTGGTAATGGCGGTAAACCATCTGCGCGGATTGCCAGCCCCGGCGGCGCGCGGCCTGCAGGTTAGGCAGCCGTCGCGTGAAACGATGAGTGCGCTTGATCCACACCATCAGCACAGTGGTTAGGCCAAACAGAGAGCCCGCCAGCGATGCAGCGAAGATGGTCAAGATAGTGAGTTTGATACCGAGAAATGCGCCCACCATTCCCATCAGCTTAACGTCGCCAAAACCCATGCCTTCAGTTCCGCGCCAGCGCAGGTAAGCGGCGCCCGCACCGTAAATGAAGGATGCACCCAAAGCCGCGCCGAGCAGAGAATCGAGCAAAGAGAGCAGCCGGATTGAGACGTCTGCGCTGAAGGGCAAGTTCACCAAACCCGGCAGAAACTGCGAAGCCACGTCGTTGACCGGAACCAGCAAGCTAAAAATGATGCCGAGAGCAAGACCGGGCAACGTCAGTTTGTCCGGCAACAGCTTGGTTTCAGCGTCGGTGAAAATGAGGCCGAGTATGAGAAATCCAAAAACACAGAATTTCAGCGTAGCGAGCGTGAGCCCGAAATAGGCGTAGCAACCCAGGAACAAAGCGCCGGTGAGTAATTCAATAAACAGATAGCGTGGAGAAATTCTGGTCTTGCACTGCCGGCAGCGGCCGCGAAGGATCAGCCAGCTGATGACGGGCATGTTGTCATAGAAGGCAATCAGGTGCTTGCAGCGGGGACACCTGGAACGCGGCATGACCACAGACAAACCCCGCGGCAGCCGATAGATGCACACGTTCAGAAAGCTGCCGAATGACAGCCCGATGAAAAGAATCGACGATGCGTAAAAAGGGTCCACTGAGTTGGTGGCGTTCTACAGAAGCGCGTCTAAATCATTTGAAACGCACATCTTCCAAAGAACGCGGACAATGCCGAATCTTGAGTGGATTATAAGGCGAAAGGTCAGGTACGACTAAGGTACTGAAGTCACTGTCCGGAAGGCCCATGGGGAACCGAATGGAAGGCCATCAAGGGAAAGCAATTCTTAGCAGATCGCCTTCCAGTGCTTGGGATGAAGGCTCATGAGCCGGGAGGCGTCCGTCCCAGGAATTCCAGTTGCGGGGCACTAATCGAGTTTGGGGTACCAGGTGGTCCTGCCAGGCTTCGTTCGTTTGCTCGCGCACGAACAAAGAAAAAGCAGCAGCATTGAGGAGGCTTTCCTTCGATAAAGCACTCCATTCGAACAGAGTGGCCTGGAGTTTTTCGGTGATGGACTCGGAAGGGTCGAGACAGAGAATCCAATCGCAATGCGCTCGATTGAGGTAATGTTCAGTCCTGGCGCTGGCCTCTGCCGGCAGAATCCGAGCACCGTATGCGCGGGCAACGCGCAAGGTGGCATCGGTTGAATGATGGTCGACGATCATCAATTCGGCGCAGGGAAGAAGCGTTTCCAGCGCCCTGCCCAGGCGCAGAGCATCATTCGTGGTGTGCAGCAATGCCGTGATCGGAGGCATGGGAGCGAAACGTTGCTTCGAAGAGTGTACGACGAGGCTGACAAGTGCGGCGAACCGAGAGACCGGCCGAGAGACAGCGCGGGCGGATGCGGAGGCGCGAAATCCGGCTCCGCGCCTCATTCGGTCGTTGCCGCTCGATGGGTTGCCGGATAGAGCGAGCGTCCAAACATAATTCCGGTTTCCACTTCGACGGGCTGTCCGTTTCGGATGTACCGCTTGAACCTCCATTGCCTCAGAGCATCGGCAGCGGCTTTTGCTTGATCGGGGAATGCGCTGAGAAAATGAATGTGCTTCACCTTACCTTCTTTGTCGATGATGATTCGTACTGGGACGGTATTGAACTTGTGCTCGGCGAATGTCGGGTCAACCCGCGAGATCACGTTTTCGTCGTTCGCGTAATCCTTGAGGCACAGTGGAAAAGTGCCACCGCCCATCCCCGGCGTGGGACTGGCTTCCACGGGCAACCTCATCTTGTCCAGATCCGTAATCAAGCTCTCCAGCAGTTTCGTGTCACGACTAGTGAGTACGATTTGCACGGCGTGGCAACGGATCTCCGTCGCCAGAACGTACCAATGCAGCTCCGCAATCAACAGATTAGCGATCTCGGACAGTGAAGGTGCAGGTATGTCCGAAATCAGTTGTTGCGCTTTGTAGCCTAATTCGGTATCGCTGCAACAAAAAAGGTTGGACGTTACGGAGTCAGAACAGATTGAAAGCGGAAAAGAATGTGATCACGAGAGTTTTGTTATGGATAAGACATGCGTCTCTCCACGAGACTTGCGTCGCCGGAAAAACGAAAATTGATTGTTGATGTTCGGAATACCGAAACTGGCCGAAAGAAATTGACGGACTCTGAATGAGTCGTACAAGGTTGGAGCAAATCACGAAGCCCCGCGATAGGCGCATGGTTGGATGCGGCCTGGCGAGACGCCCGCTGCCGGCTTCTAGCGGATGAACTTGTAGTCGACGATAGAGGCAGCCAAAAGGCCCGCGTCAACGTCCTCTTTTTGAACCTTTGCGTCCTGATCCTTGGAGCGGATTACGCGGCCCTGACAAAGAACATTGCGGTTCTTCTGGCCGGAGATTTCCTCGGGCATTTCAAACACCATCTCGATCAGGGCGTTTACCGGGAGCTGCTGAGGCCCGTGGAACAACAGCCCGGTCTGGCTGAGATTTTCGATGGTGCCTTCGTACCATGTGCTGGTGTTATTGACCCGGTAGCGCAGGGCCAAGTCAAGCTTGAGGCGGCGGGCACGCGGCGTCCAGGACGGTCGTTTTTCGCGGGTATGGCTGCGCCGTATGCCGGTTTCGGGCTTTGCGTGCTCCACGCGCTCCGTGCGGCGCATCGTGCTCCAGTCATATTTGTACTCGGCGGCACACAAAAGGCAAACCTGGTAGTAATCCCCGTCAGAGCCACGCCGGGGCCAAGAGAACTCGTGGGAGCAACGCCCAAGCATAAGAACATCCATAATTTTCTGCGGCATGATGGTTACTTGCGGACCGGACTTCGGACCAAAGGGAGCACCGAAGGCAGTTTCATCATCTCCCGAACTTGCGTTCTTGGGTAGGTTACCTTCGTGCCGGGGCCAGTGTGCGCGAGATGTTTCAATAACTTACGACATGTTCGGCGTGGGTCTTAACAGAACCTGGGAAGGGAAGAAAGCCGAGGGAAGTGGAGAAGCGGAAATCCTGTACTCAAGGATGCCTTAAACTACATTCGCCAGACAGAGCTTTTGGCTCTGGCTGGCGAGTGCATTTGATACGGTTGTGATTCCAGCGATCCTTCGAACAGGGGTAGAACTACTCGCCCGTTCCAGTACCGCAGGTGCAGATACCCTTGCCGCTGCCGACGGCCAGGATGGCGCCGCACTGACGGGCCAGTCTGGTCTGTTCGGTGGCGCTCAGGAAGGAAACCTGAGAAGCGGTCTCGGTTTCTGCGAAGTTGCTGTTCTGAATGTGGGTGGCCCAGCCTTGGATTTCGCCATTCGCTTCGAGGGCGATATGGTTGGGAACCGGGCAAGCGCCCGCGGTGGGGGCTGCGGCAACGACCTTAATCACGCCCGTCGACAGAACCACACCTGTCAGAGGATTCGCGGTAAGGTCGCTGTTGATCGACAGAGTGCGGAGGCCGTCTGGCGTTTCCAGGCAGGCGCAGCATTCCGAGAGCTCTTCATTGGAATCAAAAACATAGATATCCGCGCACAGGTTCCCACCTGCGGCGCCATCGTTGTCCAGTCTCAGGGTGCCATCCGGAGCTCCCCCAGTGTTGGCGTTAGAGAAGTAATCCACCCGATACGGACTGGTGGCTGCCGTCTGCGCCTGAGCCATCCCGGCAAATACAACTAGCGCCAGGATCAAAGTACAGAGTACTGCTAACTTTCGTGTCATGTCGTTTCCTCCTTCGAGATAGCGCCGTCCTTAGGGGGAGGTCATAGGACCGTGAAAGTGGCGCCATTGCACTTTAGCCGCATGTGCGACTTTTACAAGTCCCCACATGCACTAACCCAATATCGCTAACCCTGGGGGTCGGGTAAGCGAAAAAGAGCAGAGTTACGTTGAGCAGCGCCGAGAGCGGCTCGGGCTGGGTTAAGATCCGGTATTGGTTCCGCAGCTGCAGATGCCCTTTCCGCTGCCGACAGCCCGGATCGCCCCGCATTGCATCGCAAGTTTCTTTTCCTCATTGCTGCTAAAGGAAGAAACTTGGGAAGTGGTCTCCGTGAGCGCATTGGTACTGCTCTGTATGTGCGTGGCCCACGCCTGAATCTCGCCATCCGGCACGAGCAAAATCGTGCTGGGAGGCGGGCATTTACCGTTCGTCGGTGCTGCGGCTACTATCTTGATTACTCCCGTGCTTAGAATCACGCCGGTTAACGGGTTCGCGGTGAGATCGCTATCCACCGATAAAGTCCGCAAACCGTCCGGAGTCTCCAGACAACTGCAGCATTCCGACATCTCTTCATTGGAATCAAAAATAAAGATATCTGCACACAGGTTTGCGCCTGCGGCAGCACCATCGTTATCGAGTCTCAGAGTGGCGTCGGGTGCTCCACTCGTATTTGCGTTACTAAAGTATTCGATTCTGTACGGGCTCTGCCCATGGGCCATCCCTACTAGTCCAAGCAGCGCCAGCATCACAGCAGCTACCCCTAACTTTCGTGTCATGGCAGTTCCTCTTTAGAAATGCAGATCGTCAAACTTTAGTCCCATGACTGACTTCCGCAAGTCCCCAGTTGAACTAACCCAATCTCGCTAAGCCTTACCCATTCAATGGAGCTTTACCTGGTGGATGTTCAAGAAATAGCTGTCCGATTCAGGGTCGTAGAGGAGGCGCCAAACCAGTTTGCGACTCGTCGATTCCATGGCGCGGAAAAGGTAGGAGCGTGCGGTAAGCTCCTTTCCGCCGATGGTGACATGGGTGCGATCCAAGCCTAGCGGGTGAATGCCCAGGCTAATTTTCAGCTGGCTTTTATCGGCGATGTTTTGGCAGATCAAATCGACGGTATCCGAGAAAGTTCTGTCTTGAGCTGCAATGGTGATGGGCGCATCGAGCAACACCTGTTGTTGAGCTATCTTGCCCTGGCTATCGTGGGCCGCAGTTCCGACTATGTCGAAGACCGGCTCCTGCCTGTCCTTGTCTTTTCGCACCTCGAATCGCCCGGGATTGGCAGATCGATTGTAGGCATCGACGAGCAATTGAAGTGTTTTTTGTTCATCGGGCACTGCATTCGGAGCGGGGCCAGCGGCGAACTCCGCCACGAAATTTCCACCGCTTGGCACTCGGTGTTGGTCGTCGGGATGGGAAGATTTATCCTGGGTGCCTTTGGGCTCGATCACGTCCAACTTGGAGATGTACTGTGGATCTTCGTAATTGACACGCCATCCATACTTTTGTTGCAGCGCATCCAGGGTCTGGGCGAGCGGACGAGAGTCATTGGCGACGAGCCGAATTTTCCCTCCTGATTCGGAAATTGTGGCTTGTTTGGAATATGGTCCTTGCGCTTGCACCGTTTCGGCGGCGTAGCAGAACAAAGCGAATATGCTGATGAGAAATCGGAGATAAAATACGCGCCTTCCAGCCATCGTGTCCCCGTCCAGAGCGGAAAATCCGAACTCCACTTTAAAGATGTAATTTTGTCAGGCGAATTGTAGCAAACTGACCTGAGCTCCAGCGCAGGTTGCAAGACTATAGATCTCTAACTCGGCTTGCAATGACCCCCCAGAATGACCAACCCAGTTGGCTCGGTCGAATGGAGTAGTTCCTTCGAGCGATGCCATGAGCGCTGGCGAGGGCGTATAAGGCATAGACACGCAGGCCAAGAGTCGGTGAGGTGGTTATGGATGGGGCGGACGTACACAATGGGGACGAAGCTTGGATCGCAAAATACAGAGAAGCGCTGAAGGTTACTCCAGTTCAGACGTCGAGCTTCACAAAGCTTGGCGCGGTCCTGAAGGACGGCTATAGCTTCGTCTTTTCCCGCTTTCGAAAGATTTTGGAAAGTCGGACTCGATCGCGGCGGTCGCAGTTAAGTGCCACGCCGGCGACGACGACCATTGTGCAGCTGCGCTCTTCCCGCTCAAAGAAGGCTGAAACTGCGCCGATCAATAAGCCGGCACTTAAGAAACGAAAGCAAATGACCGGTCGGTTGAAACCAACCGCAGCAACCGAGAACCGCCGTGCGCAGCGACCGGCCTGACCTCGCAATCGGCTCGCTAAGACGAAAGCCTGAGGTGGCGTACTTCAGAGGAACGACATCGTTTGCTCTAGTCTATTCGCAGTAGTTCGATCGGCTTAATTCCTTTGCAGCCCCCGAAAGAAGTAACTTTAATGAACTATTAAACTTGACAACACCAGCTTTTGTGCGACAATACACGCGCCTTCTTCTACGCCCTCCGGAGGAAGTGCAAGATGACTTTCCTACCCCCAGGAAAGTGTTTACCTGATTTGACCCGCGGAAGTTAATGACTTTGCGCAGCTGCGAGAAAGGCAATAGAAACGCGTCGCCTCGCCGCTGGCTCTGTCAAGGCAATAACGTTGGAGGTCCCCCCGGACCTCGTGGCCAAGTCAATTCATCTGAGACGTCGGCAATTCGTGGTGCCAGGTCTCCGAAAGTGGGGAAATTTTGGTGAATACTGCTCCGGCCCGTCCCGGTCTGATCGTAGTTGACGCATCGTTGAGCGTGGTCGCTTCTAACTCGGAGGCGCTTCAAATCCTCGCATTTCCAGACCGGCCCGAAAGCATTAATCATCCGGAGCTCTGGCTGGCGAATAAGGTCCGTATGGACCTGGTGGGTAAGCAGTCTTCTTCCCGAGTCGTCGGCGAATTTCATTCGGCGCGGCGAACCTATCTTTGCCGTTCTTTTCCCGTCGACATCAAAGGAAATCGGAAGGCAGGCAATCACAAGAACGGTTCCAGTCCGTCGGATGGACTGCTCATCGTGATGCTCGAACGGAAGGGGAGTGAGGTGGTTATGGTCGCAGAAGTAGCGGAACGCTTTGGTCTCACCACCCGGGAACAGGAAACAGTACAGTTTCTGCTGGAGGGCTACACCAGCAAAGAGATTGCCCAACGAATGAAAATCAGTCCCAACACCGTAAAAGCCTTTATCCGGCTGGTCATGGTCAAAATGGGGGTATCCACGCGCTCCGGAATTATCGGCAAGATAGCCGGCTCGCGGACCGGGCTTGAATCCAACGCGGCGCGAGGTTTGTCGCGGGGTTAGTAATATCGGATTAGTGCGGTCGGAGAATTGTGGATGTACCGATTTCTTGTAGAGTATGGGATGCGCCATTTGAACCGAGCAAAGCCCTCTCCCCGGCTTGGCGGCGTATCTGAAGCAAACCATAGCAGGTCGAAACGCAGTTCTCGTGGTCTGCACGCTGTACTTCGGCGCTCTTTCCACTAAATCTAGCCTACGAAAGACTGGGGGGAAATTCATGTCGTTGTCAGGAAATCTTCTAAACTTTGGATTGGGCATCGCGCTCGTGGTGTCCAGCGTCGGCAGGATTGCAGCACAAGAAGACTCAAGCGTGGTGGCGGAGGTTGGCGGGGTCAAGGTGACGATGGCTGATCTCGAACGGGAGGAGTCCGCCAAACTCCTGTCGGCGCATTACCAGTACTATCAAGCAGAGACCAGGGCGCTGAACGATCTGATCGACAAGAAACTGCTCGAGCAGAAGGCTAAGAGCGAGAACATCACGCTGGATCAGCTGATCGACCGGGATATTAAATCGCAGGTGAAAGATCCTACCGAAGATCAGATGAAGGTCTACTACGAGGGGCTCGAGACCGATCAGCCCTACGACGCGGTTCGCGGAAAGATCCTGGAAAAGATCCGTCAACTGCGCACCGAGAAAGTTCGCGCGGCCTACGTGACCGCGTTGCGCGTCCAAACCACCGTATCGATAAGTCTCGCTCCACCCCGAGCCAATGTGGACCTGCAGAACTCCGAAGTGTTGGGTCCGCCGAACGCGCGGGTGACCATGGTTGAATTTGCAGACTACGAATGTCCGTATTGCCAAAAGGTGGCTGCCGACGTGAAAAAGCTGCAGGCCGACTTGGGTGATCGAGTCGCTTTCACCTACAAGGATTTCCCCATTCACGCGCGCTCAGAAAAGGCAGCGGAAGCGGCGCGTTGTGCGGGCAAACAGGGAAAATTCTGGGAGCTCCACGATGAGCTCTATCACAGCAAAGAGTTGGACGTTGATCAGCTGAAGGCGCAAGCCCGCACGTTAAAGCTGGATCCGGCCGAGTTTGATAAGTGCCTGGATTCAGGCGAGGAAGCTGCTGCCGTGGACAAAGATCACAAAGAGGGAGCGCGCCTCGGGATCAGCGGTACTCCGAGCTTCTTCATCAACGGACATTTCCTCAGTGGCGCGTTGGACTATGCCTCGTTGCGGCAGGTCGTCGAACAGCAATTGGCAGCTTCGGGTCAGGTTACGGCCAGCGCCGGTAGTAAGTAAGTTGTAAGAAGCCCTCTCCCAAATTAGGGTCCGAACTCGCATTCGGGCCCTTTTTCTCTAGTATGTGCTGGACTTTTCCCTCGGGTCGTGAGGCTTTATAGAAAAGTTTAGCCCAAATGGGTTATTGCGTAAGGTGAGTAAGCCGAGATAAGCTTTTGCCGCTTCAGGCCCGGCAGTTCCCCCAGCGGCCTGGAAATCGACCTCCCCTGTAGTTCCCCTGTTGCATCCGTTTTCTATTTCGCCGTAGCGTCGGCGTCCGCAGTACGGCAATTGCACCCGCCTCGGCACCACGCATGAACGGAAATGGTTGCTCAACGCTCAGGAGCTAATGCACTTGGCTCCGCATACAAGCTCAAAAAAAGAATGTTGTCGAGGGAGGGTTATGTTAAGACGCGCGCTTTCGGGACTGGTGATGTACACGGTGTTCGGAGTTCTGGCCGCTCATGCCGGACAATTTCTGGAGGCGCCTCAGTATCAGGTCGGAGCCAATCCGCAAGCCGTGGCGTTTGGGGATTTCAGAAATAGCGGCGGCAAGCTTCTTGACATAGTAGTCGCCAATTCTGGGAATCCGGGCGGTAACTCGATCAGCGTGCTCCTGGGAAACGGAGACGGCACGTTTCAGACGCCAGCGGCGGTTTACGCAACCGACACTGCCCCCGAGGGGATTGCCGTGGGAGATTTCAATGGGGACGGATACGCAGATATCGCGGTAACGAATTCCGGCAGCAATACGGTAAGCATTTTCTTGAACAAAGGCGATGGCACTGGTACGTTCTTGCCCAAAATCGATACCGCTACGGGGCGCCAGCCGCAAGGAGTAGCCGTTGGCTACTTTAATGGAGATGACAATCTCGACCTCGCCGTGACTAACGCCGTGGACGGTACAGTGGGAGTGTTTCTGGGAAAGGGTAACGGAACTTTCAGTGCGCAGGTGACCTACACCACGGGGTTCAATCCATGGTCGGTGGCCGTGGGCTGTGTCCATGCCAAATATAACGGCTGCACCGTGAAGGATTTGGTGGTGGCAAACAAGAACAATAACAACGTGATTAGCGTTCTGCTGGGAAACGGTGACGGGACGTTCAAGAGTCAACTCCAATCCACAACGGGAAACACACCTGTTTCAGTAGCCCTGGCGGATTTCAACGGCGACGGCTATCTGGACGTCGCAGTCGCCGACCAAGCAGGGAACGCGGTTAGCGTCATGCTGGGCACGGGAACTGGATCTTTTCCGACGCACGTGGAATATCCTACTGCCGCTTTTCCGACTTCGGTGGCCGTAGGGGATTTCAATCACGATGGGAACATGGACTTGGCAGTATCCGCTGGCAACGGAAATACGGTCAGCGTGCTATGGGGGCAGGGTACAGGAACATTCGCAGGACAGGTGAATGCCGGGACGGGAGACATCCCCTACTCCGTAGTCGCAGCGAATTTTGCTAATCATAATGACGGTACGGTCGATCTGGTGGCAGCAAATTCGGGCGGCAATTCCGTGAGCGTGATCGTGAGCAATGGAAATGAAACCTTTCAGACACGCACAGACTTCGATGCCGGAACGACTCCGCGAGCGGTCGCCACGGGCGATTTCAACTCAGACGGCGCTCCAGACTTAGTGGTGACGAACAGCAACTGCGCAAATTTCCCCAGTTGCGGCCCCAGCACAATCTCCATCCTTCTGGGTGGCGGCGAAGGCAGCTTTCAGGGGCCGACCAGTTACTCCACCGGAACCGACACCTACCCTTATTTTGTGGTCGTAGGAGATTTCAACGGCGATAAGATACAGGACATCGCGGTGGCAAACTACGCCACCAATACGGTCAGTGTGTTCTTGGGAAACGGCGACGGCACGTTTCAGCCACACATTGACACCTCCACCGGTGGGGAGGAGCCAACCTCAATCGCTACCGGAGACTTCAATGGCGACGGCAAGCTGGACATAGCGGTGACGAATTTCTATACCAATAATGTAAGTGTGCTCTTGGGGAACGGCGATGGAACATTCACGCCAGCGAGCGGAAGCCCCTATGCGGCAGGCAACGGTCCTATATCGGTAGCGGTGGCGAAGTTCACCGGAGGTCAGATTGACCTGGTGGTGGTGAACGAGACGGACAGCACCGCTGGCGTTCTTGTCGGCAATGGCGACGGCACTTTTCAGCCACAGTCGAAGCATCCGACCTACTCGACGGGGAGTGGAGGAAACCCGCTTTCGGTAGTGGCCGGGGCTTTTGGCGGGGTTGGCAGCCTTGATCTGGCGGTCGCCGACTTCCTCACGCAGGAAGTCAGCGTTCTGCTGGGAAACGGAGACGGGACGTTCCAAGCCGTCAAGTATTACGCGACCGGCAATGCGAATCCATCATCGATTGTCTTCGCAGACTTCAATGGCGATGGCAATCTTGATTTGGCCCTGACCAGCACTCCTCTTGGTAGCGCTCCCGGAAACCTGGTGAGTTTGCTCTTCGGCAAAGGGGATGGCACTTTCAAACCTGCAACGGCCTCAACGCTGTTTGGAACTGGATCAGAGGCTTACTCCGCCGTTGTCGGTGACTTCAACGGAGACGGCGCACAGGATGTGGTTGTCGCCAATGGCGTGAGCAATACCGTGAGCGTGTTGCTGAACACACAAGGTACTGCCATGAGCCTGGAGTCTTCGCCGAATAATTCGACGTACGGCGAGTCAGTCACGCTGACTACAACAGTGACGGCGAGTGTATCCAACGGCATGGGTGCACCCACCGGTGGCGTGATGGTAATGAACGGAAGCACGATTCTCGGTTCCGGAAGCCTCGCAAGCGGAAAATACTCCGTGAGCACCTCGACCCTGCCCGTCGGAGTGAATCAGCTGTCGGCGGTCTACACCAGCAACAACGGCTATCAGAAACACACGGTGGGGCTAACTCAAACGGTGCAGAAGGCAGGCACAACCACGGTATTAACCCCTTCAACCACCTCGTCCACTCTGAACCAGTCGGTGACCTTTACGGCGACAGTCAGGCCAAACACGTCAGGCCAGCCGACCGGCACAGTGACGTTCTTGGACGGAACCACGCCGCTGGGCAGTCCGGCGCTGAGCGGAGGAGCAGCGAGTTTGTCGATCTCGACGCTGGCGATCGGGACCCATATCATCACCGCCTCTTACAGCGGCGACGGCAACTTCAACGTCAGCACTTCAAGCGTTGTTAGTTTGGTGGTGGCGGCTGCCGTGCCCGATTTCAGCCTGTCATCCTCGCCGGCGTCGCTTTCGGTCGCTGCGGGAGCATCGGGACAATCCACGATTACAATTAATCCGTTAGGTGGCCTCAATCCTTCGACCGTGGCTCTGACCTGCAGCATTTCCACCACCTTGAGTCCGGCGCCTACCTGCTCGCTGGGAACGATCTCGCTGGCCAATAACACCGGCAGTTCGATGCTGACCATCGCTACGACCGGCGCTCAGGCTGCGCTGGCCCCGGCTCCAGAGCACGGCTCACGCTGGCTTCTCGCCGTCGGTCTGCTAATGCCAGCCATGTTGCTGGGCGCGGCTGGAGTCAATACGCCAGGTCGTAGGAAGCTTCTGGGTATCTGTCTCATCTTTCTGGTACTGAGCGGATGCTTGCTGCAAGCCGCCTGCGGCGGTTCAGGATCAAACAGCACTCCGCCGTCCAAGACAAACCTAAGTACTCCAGCCGGCACTTACACCGTCATGATTACTGGGAATGCCAGCGGACAGCAACACACTACGTCGGTCTCGCTGACGGTGCAGTAGCAGCTGCGACAACGCGCGAAACTGGCGAGCTCGGGGCTTGGGGACGACTAAGTCAGTTCGCGTTGCCGGTTGATGCTGCAGGGCACACGGAACTCGATTCTCCCGCGCCAGTACCGTAGCGGCAATGTTCGCCGGGGAAGGACACATCGGCCAGACGAAATGCGTGTCTTGCCTAACTTGGGACGGTCTTCAGGGGCGAGGGGAAGAAAGCAGCGCCATCCAGTGACCTTGAGGGGCAAGGACAAACACGACTTCTTACCCTAGCCCTTTGATTAGGGTGCGCGTATTCCTCCAAGCTTCCCATTGGGGAAATACCCTAGCCTTCCGAGGGGAAAAACCCGATACCACAGAGTGAAGGGTTCGCAGACAGCTTTGTGCCCCTGCAGGGCAGCGCGACTTTCTCGAGACGCTTTACTGTGCTGGATGCTGTTCTAAAGCCAGGAGGAAGATTTTTAGCTTGTCTTGGCGGGATTGTCAGAGACTCGGATAGAGAAGTTCACCGTAATCGTAGCTTTGGTCTCGACCGGCTGTCCGTTTTGCAAATAAGGCTTGAAGCGCCACTCGCGGACCGCCTGCTGCGCGGCTGCAGTCAGGATCGCCGGGCCACTGAGCACGCGCAGGTTCTGGATGGTGCCGTCCGCGCCCACGACGGCCTGCAACACGACCGAACCTTGAACCCTGGTGTGCTGTCCGAGCAAGGGATAGGTCAGATCAGTGGAAGAAAGACGCTCGCGGTCGGCGGCGTTGGTCGGCTGACCGATCACAGAAGTCGCTGGCAGGCGGTTCGAAGCGCCCGGAATCTCCACTTTCGCAATATTGCTTCCCGGATGGACCGTGCTATGGTTGTCGCCAGCGATTACTTCGACGTCCAGCGGCGGAAGGACGGCTCGCTTGGTCACGATGGCGGGAGTCTCTGAGCTCGGAACTTCCCTGGATGACGGTGCAGCCACGGCCGTGGTGGAAGCCTTGGTGGCAGGCCGGCTCTTCGGAACAGTCGGCGCCACTGGTACTTCTGCGGTTTTGGCAGGAGCAACAGCCGCCTGCGGTTTCGGGACATTCTCCGTGTACGTGGCGTCAGCTTCGGTCCCGTCGTCCGAACCAAACCAGAAATCTCGATCCCTCACAATCACGACGGCGAGAGCAACTACCAGAAGAGCCAGGGCAACCAGCAACCGGCTGCGTTCCCGCATCGCGAGACCCGTTCGCGGCTTACCAAGCTCCGTTTTTGCGTCTAGCTCCCGCATTTCGCGTCTTTCGATCCGTCAAGAACCTTGTAAATTGGACTCAATCGAGAGTGCCATTACCAACCACCCGTATCTTGAGGCCATTATCGCGCTATGACAATGGCACGATCCGGGAAACTATGGCCCAAGAGTGCTAGAAAGGGCCCTCCAGAGCACTCTTGCTGCGTGACCTGGATCACAGCTACGCGTCCAGCCGTTTCGGTAGAGTAGGGTCACGTATGGGCGGATTTTCCATTCTCACCAATCGAAAACGCGCCTTGGTCGCTCTGGTGCACTCCGTCGTATTCCTTTTGATCGCGGTGCGGCAGATGGTGGCGGCCAACCCCGCCTCCGGCATATGGGTGCCGTCTACAGTACCCACCGGCACGTGGATTCTTTGCGGAGTCTTTGCCGTCGTCTCCTCGATCCTTCTATGGCTTCTCGTGATCTCACGGGGTTGGATGGAAAAATTCTATTTCGGATTTTGCACAGTCAGCGCCAGCTCAGGCCTGCTTCGAACAGCGGCGGGCGATCAGGCTTTTCACGCGGGTATTTATATAAGGGTGATCATGCTGGTCAGCGCGGTTCTGGTCGGAGTGCTGATTGTGCGTGAGCACTCGCGTGAAGCCCCGGAGTGCGCCGAGACTAGTTCGTAATCGTTCCCCTTCATCCTGCCTGTTAACCCCAGGCCGGTAGCACAACCTGCCTGCCGCGTGTTTGCAACGCTGACTCCTTCTTCAAACCAGTTCTTCGGGCGCGACGTGTATTATCGCGGCATGGGAGCCGCTGGGGTGCCGGACGTCACTGCCTTCATATTGGCTGGCGGCAAGAGCACGCGCATGGGCAGGGACAAAGCTTTTGTTGAATTCGAAGGCGAAACTCTGCTGGCGCGGATGCTCGGCATGGCTCGGTCGATGACGGTCGATGTACGCATCGTGGGTGATGCTAAGAAGTTCGCTTCGTTTGCTTCTGCTGTCGAAGACATATTCCAAGACCGAGGTCCTCTAGGTGGAATTCATGCTGCATTGCGGTCTTCGCAGACAGATCTCAACTTGATGCTGGCGGTGGACATGCCTTTTGTCTCTTCCGCGTTCTTGAGGTACTTGATTGGCCAAGCGCGAAGTGAGCCGGAAGCTGCGGTGATCATTCCCCGCACCGGCGGAGGCTGGCAGCCCCTGTGCGCCGTTTACCGCCGGGAATTTGCCGACGCCGCCGAAACCGCCTTGCTTGCCGGACAGAACAAGATCGATTTGCTCTATACCGCAATCAAGACCCGAGTGATCGAGGAAGGAGAGTTGAAAGGCGACGGATTCTCGCTTGATCTCTTCCGAAATTTGAATACTCCCGAAGAATTGGAGGCGGGGCAGCGAAGCAGTTAAAATCGTTTAGCGTAAGCGCGATTCCCGAGAATCAATCGAATGCCTGAAGCCGCCATCCAGCCGTACATCGAATTCCGCGAGGTCTCCAAGGCGTTCGGCGACAAAGTGGTTCTTGATCGAGTCAGTTTCAACGTCATGCCGGGTGAGACCGTGTGCATTCTGGGGCGCAGCGGCGTGGGTAAATCGGTTTCGCTGCAGATTCTCATGGGATTTCTCAAAGCGGACTCCGGACGGGTGACCGTCGCCGGCGAAGATATCACCGGCCTTTCGGAGGTGCAACTGGAAGCCATAAGAAAGAAAGTCACCATGGTTTTCCAGAACGGAGCGCTCTTCGATTCGCTGACGGTCGGCGAAAATGTGGCGTTTCCGCTGCGCGAAAGCCGGGAGCTCTCCGAAGAGCAGACTTATCAGATCGTCGATGGTTTGCTGCAGATGGTGGGCGTCAAGGAAATGCGTGACCTGTTGCCCTCCGATCTCTCAACGGGAATGAAACGGTCCGTGGCCATTGCACGTGCCCTGGCGGCACGACCGGAATGCGTTCTCTACGATGAGCCCACGACGATGGTGGACCCGCTGATGGCGCAGCTGCTCGGAGATCTGATCAAGCGCCTCAAACTCCAATTGAACCTGACCAGCATCGTGGTGACCCATGACATGCGCCTGGCGCAGAAACTGGCCGACCGGGTCGTCTTCCTCTATGAAGGCAAAGCGATTTTCTTCGGTCCTTATGCCGACATGGCGAAATCCGGTGAGCCGATCGTGCACGAGTTCCTGGAATTGGACGAACTGAAGGTGGAATGTTAGCGAGTGCTGACTTCAGATTCAATCTTCTAGGTTTTCCTGACGTAGCCGCTGCAGGTTTGGACCGGAAGCCGGGGATACTTCTCAAATCTGGCGTCGCTGAACGAAAGCTGGCATTGCACGAATTGTGAGCCGCGGTCTGACTCGATAACCCGGGCATGCAGGCAATCCGCGCACAATCCCCATTTTGGCGAGTTTTTGTTTGCTTCTTGAATGGAGAACATACGTCAAGGCTAAGATTTGGCTCGTCGGTTGCCTAGAAGCCCTGCCGCACCAGCTCTTCCACCGTGAGTGAACTCTCGGTCGCCTCGCGGGTCATCATCTTTTCGACATACTTCGCAATCAGATCCGCCTCCAGGTTGACGGGATCGCCCGGCTGCAACGAGTTGAGGTTAGTCATCTCGACGGTATGCGGAATGATGGCAATAGTACACATCCGGTCTTCCAGCTTTGCGACCGTGAGGCTGATGCCCTCGATGCTGATGGAGCCCTTGTAGACCGTGTATTTCTCAATCTCAGGCGGCAACTCGATGCGGAGCCACCAATTTTCTGAATTCGCGATGCGCTCGAGTTCGATAAGCTTCCCTACGCCATCCACGTGGCCTTGCACGATGTGACCGCCGAAGCGGCCATCAGCCTTCATAGGCAGTTCCAGATTCACCAACGCGCCCTGGTGTATGCGCGAAAAGGATGTAAGTCCCCAGGTCTCAGGAGCTAAATCGGCACAGAATGAACCTGGCTTGATATCAATCGCGGTGAGGCAAACGCCGCTCACCGCGACACTGTTGCCGGGTTTCAGTTCCTTTGGAGTATTCGTGGCGGTGATGGTGATGCGGCGATTCTCGCCGTGCTGTTCGATGCGGCTGACGCGTCCTACTTCTTCTACGATGCCAGTAAACATTAAAGACCTCGATAGGCGACTCAACATCATAAACCTAGCACCAAGGCGCGGAGCGAGCATTTTAACGACTTCCACCGCTGTGTTTTCCGGGCGAAAACGAGTATCGTACTTCGTGGAAAAATCATTTCCGGAGTCAATGACGATGACCGATATAAGCCGGCGTCAGTTCACCACTCAGATATGTGCGCTCACTGGCGCGACATTGCTGGGCGGCGGGCAAACCCTTTGGGCCGCAGTACCAGCCGAAGAATCACCGTCATCGAGCAGTCAACTGCTCGGCCATATGAAATGGCTCAATGAGCCTGCTTCGGCAACGATCTCAGGCGAAAGGCTTGTCGTTCGCGCGCGCAGGAAGACGGATTTCTGGCGGAAGACATTTTATGGTTACGACACTGATAACGGTCATTTTTTTCATCTGCCGGTCAGCGGCGATTTTAGTTTTGAAGCGCGAATCGACGGCGAGTACGCGGCGCTTTACGACCAGGCGGGTCTGATGGTTCGAATCGACGCACAAAACTGGGTGAAGTGCGGGACTGAATTTTTCGACCACAGCCGCCACGCCAGCGTTGTCTTCACGCGCGACTTCTCTGACTGGTCGACGATGAACGATCTGGCAACCACCGGGCCCGTTTGGTGGAGGGTAGTCCGCAAGGCTGATTCACTGGAGACTCTCTGTTCGAGGGATGGCAAGAACTTCACTTCGGTGCGCATGGGTTATCTGGTTCCTTCCGCGACGGCCGAGGTTGGCATCATGTGCGCAGCTCCGGAGGGCGAAGGATTTCAATGCATCTTCGACAAACTTAAGTTGACTACGACCGGAAAGTGAAGCTGGAGATTGCGAGCGGTCACTCCTCGTATGGATTGCTCAGATACCCTTCCACTGCGAAGTCGTTTCCAAAGCGGTGCAATTGGAGATGCTTTACCAGCAGCTTTCCTTCCATGTGGCGGAATTTGTCTCCCGTGGCAAATGAAACGGATCCCTCGCTCGTCAGAATCTTCGGAGCGTAATAGAAAAAAACTTTGTCGACGATTCCGGAAGCCAGCGCCATCCCATTGATCGTTGCTCCCCCTTCGATCATGAGGCTGGTCACTTCCAGTTGTCCGAGGCGCCGCAAAATCGAATGAATGTCGGGACGGCCGTCGGTCGCGGAGGGAAGCTGTTCTACGCGAATGCCACGTGCCTCCAAGGACGTCTTTTTGTCTTCCTCGCACGAGGAACAGAAAACCAGTACATCATTCTTGGCGCCCTCCTTCGCGACGCGTTGCATCAAGCGCGAGTCCAACGGCAGGCGTAGACGCGAGTCGAGAATCACGCGCAAAAGCGGTCGGCGGCGCGGTTGTCCACTGCGGTCGGTGAGCAGAGGATCATCCGCCAGAATCGTTCCCACGCCAACCAGGATGGCATCGCTTTGGTGGCGCTGTTCGTGCACATGGGCCCGTGCGGCCTCGCCAGTGATCCATCCACCAGCGGGAATTCCTGGTGCTCGTTTTGTCTCGGCTGTTGGCGGCGGAGCGATTTTGCCGTCCAACGTCATCGCCGTTTTTAGGGTCACGAATGGAACGCCATGGCGAATGTAGCGTGCGAAAGCCTCGTTCAGGCGACGGGCTTCCGCCTCCATCCGGCCAACCTCCACATGGACGCCGGCCGTGCGCAACTTCTCAAAACCGCGCCCACTCACTTTCGGGTTGGGATCGGGCATGGACGCTACCACCCGATGAATCCCGGCGGCGATTAGTGCGTCGGTGCACGGGGGAGTACGGCTCTGATGCGAGTGAGGTTCAAGATTGATGTAGAGCGTGCCGCCGCGAGCCTTTTTGCCGGCTTGCTCGAGAGCAAGCACCTCCGCGTGCTTCACGCCATCGTAAATGTAAGCACCTTTGCCAGCGATTGCTCCTTGCACGTCGACAATCACCGCTCCCACATAAGGATTGGGCGACGCCAAGGCCATACCCTGACGCGCCAGAGTCAGCGCCTGATGCAAGAATTGCTCGTCAGTCGAATGGTCGGGCATCTCAGATAAGGGGCAATAAGCGCACTACGATGGCGAATACTGAGAAAGACTTGAGATTGGTCTTCTCCGTGCCTCTGTGTCTCCGTGGTGAAATGTTTTGTTACTCGAACAGCGAATCCACAAATTCTTTGGGATCAAAGGGCAACAGATCGCCCACTTTCTCGCCCACGCCGACAAATCTCACCGGGAGGCCCAACTCGCGCGAGATGGCCACAACCACGCCACCCTTCGCGGTGCCGTCAAGTTTGGTCAGCACGATGCCGGTTACGCCCGCCGACTGCGTGAAGAGTCGCGCCTGCTGCAAGCCATTTTGGCCGGTAGTTGCGTCCATGACGAGAAGAGTCTCGTGCGGCGCACCCGGAATAATTCGCTGCGCGGTACGGCGCATTTTCTCCAGTTCCGACATGAGGCTCGTCTTGGTGTGCAACCGGCCTGCCGTGTCCACGATGACGTAGTCCGTTTTCCGCGCCGTTGCTGCCTGCAAAGCGTCAAACAGGACGGCTGCGGGATCGCCCCCGGGTTTTGTCTTGATCACTTCCGTCCCGGTTCGCGCTCCCCATATTTCCAGTTGATCGATCGCTGCCGCGCGAAAGGTATCAGCAGCGCACAGCAAAACATTCTTGCCCTGCGATCGAAACACCTGCGACAACTTCCCGATGGTGGTCGTCTTACCCGTGCCATTCACGCCCACCACCAGAATCACCTCTGGCGTGCCGTCCACTTTTTGGACGGGCCGGGTATTTGCAGCGATCAAAATATTAAGCAATTCTTCTTTCAACAGGCGCTTTAGTTCCTGTACATCCTTGATCTGCTTGCGGTCGGCTTTATCGCGCAGCTTACCCAAAACCTCCTGAGTAGTCGTGGTGCCGAGGTCTGCCCCGATTAACGTGGCTTCCAGATCGTCCAGCGTATTGCGGTCAATTTCCTTACCGAGGGAGACGACTTCCTCGATGCGCTCCGCGAGATTCTCTCGCGTGCGCGTGACCGCCTGTTTCATGCGCTCGAAGAGGCCGGTTTTCTTTTCTTCCGTGCTGCCAAACAAAGTTTGAATCATGAGAAATCCCAAAGCTCGATTATAGCGGTCAGCGAGCTTACGTTTGCGCAGCGAGGAGAGACGGTGAAATAACTAGACGCGGGTTCTTTCGAGGTTGACGGCTTCTGCGCCGGGAGGCGCCACCGCAGGAACTGACTCCGGGGCATTCGCGGCCGGAGCCGCGGGCACTGGTCTCTTGATGGCGAAGCGCTGGATGCGGATTTCGCCGCGCCTGTAAACCGCCAGAATCGCGGCCACAGCTTCAGGATCAAGCCGCTTGCCAGCCAGATTCTGAATGATCTGTAAGGCCTCTTCCGGAGTGTGTGCGTGTTGATAAGGACGATTGGTGGTCAATGCGTCAAAAGTATCGGCCACAGCGATAACGCGGGCCAGCAGCGGGATCTGATCGCCTTGGAGGCCGTAAGGATAGCCCCGGCCGTCCAGCGCTTCGTGGTGAAGTTCGATACCGGGGAGCATTTCGGCGAGCTGGGTTACCGGCCGCAAAATATTGGCACCCTTTGTGGTGTGAGTCTTCATGACCTCAAATTCTTCCGCAGTCAGTGCGCCTGGCTTCTTCAGGATATGGTCCTCGATGCCAATCTTGCCTACATCATGAAGCTGCGCAGAGATCTGCAGCGTCTCCATAAACTCCGCATCCAACTTTAGTTCTTTGGCGATCATCAGCGAGTAACGCGTCACGCGATCGGAGTGACCGCGAGTATAAGGATCTTTCTCGTCGACCGCCCCCGCCAGCATCTGGATCGAGCCCAGAAACAGGGCACGATTTTCTTCCGCGGCTCGCTTCAGGTCTTCGACGAAGTGTTGGAGATCCTGTGACATGGTATTGAAGGTCTCAGCCAGTTCGCCGATCTCGGTCCGGCTCAATAAGTGAACCCGTTGCGAAAAGTCTCCGCGGGCCAAAGCGCGGCTGGACTGCGTGAGTATGTGTAGGGGATTCGTGATCCTGCGGGCGGCAAAAATACTGACACCAATGCTGAGCAGCACAGCCAGTAGCGCCAGCAGGCGTGCGGTGCGCTGCATTTCGTAGACTCCGCGGTAAGCCTCACGCCGCGGCTTCTGCACCACAACCGCCCAATCGAGCGCGGTGACCGGGCTATAGGTGCCGAGCATTTCCTCACTGTTCTTGCCTTCCTGGACGGCGAACTCCTTGGTAGCAGCCAACTGTGCCTTGTTGCCCTCATCCACAAAATTACGGACGATCTCAAGGCTCTTCATGTCCTGGCCAGTCACGTATTGCGGAGTGCCCGCCGCCACGAGTCGGCCCTGCGCATCCACGACGTATGGAATCAAGCCGCCGCCGCTGACCTCATGCAGCCGGCGAATCAGGAATTGCAGATCCACAACCGCGCCCACCATGCCCAGAAAACGTCCGCCATAACTCACCGGGCTGCTGACCAGCACGACCGTCCTCGAAGTCTTGCCATCTTCCACCTGCAGTGCCTGGCCGTTGTAGGCGCGCCCATCGCGGGCCGCATCGAATGCGTGTTGCAACTCGCGCTGCAGGAAAGCGTCCGGGGCGATGCGTCCCGCGGAAATGCCTTTCGCATCCGAGTTCAGCAGCGTGGCATAGGCAAGTTCATCGGAGGAAGAAACGAAGTTCTCGAGCAGAGCGCGCAACTCGGGCACTTCAATGTTCTTGCTGCCAATATCGCCGCCGCTCGCCACCTGAATTGCCGAAGAAAGATTTGCCAACATCATCCGCAAGGAGCGCTCGTGTTGCGAGAGATCGTCCGCCAGCGATCGCGTTACCGTATTCTGCAGCAGCATCTCGTTGGTCTTCAGGCGGTCGCGATTGATCGCTTCTACTTGAGCCGAGTAGAAGTACATGGGCACGATGCTGATCACCAGCAACACGCCGAGGATTACGTACAGAATGGGAATGCGCGCCGGACTGGGCGTTGGAATGGACGAGTCGCTCCCCGGACTCAGTTCGGAAGCGCCGTCGATCGAAGTGGCGGCGGATTTCACAGGTATCTATAGAATTTTAGTGGGGGGAGAGTGGTTGGAGGCGAAAAGCGTTGCTTTCTGGCATTACCAAAGTGTCTTTCCAGGCTTACCGATGGAGTGGATTTGGCAACGCAAAGCACCGTATAGCCTATGTTTTCAACGTTTCGCTTTTGCCACTCCGCGTCATCAGTTCGTAAATCGCGTCGTGCGGCGACTTGCCCTCGTGCAGAATAGCGTGCATCTGTTCCGTGATGGGCATCTCAACCCCGTGCGCGCGAGCCAGACCCACCGCGGCCGTCGTGGTAAAAACTCCCTCTGCGACCATGCCATGCATTCCGGCAAGTATCCCCGGCAGCTTTCTCCCCCGGCCGAGTTCTACGCCGACGCTGCGATTGCGGGAGAGCCCTCCTGTGCAAGTTAGTACCAGATCGCCGAGACCAGCCAGGCCGGCCATGGTTTCTGCTCTCCCGCCGCAAGCCACGACAAGCCGCGTCATCTCTGCCAATCCCCGCGTGATCAGAGCAGCGACCGAATTGTGTCCGAGGCCGAGGCCGTCGCTGACGCCGGCGGCAATCGCGATCGTATTCTTCAGCGCGCCGCCCAGCTCCACGCCGATTGGATCGTGGTTGGTGTAAATGCGAAAGCTGGCATTGCTGAACTCCTGCTGCACGGTGCGCGCGAGTTCAGCATCCTGCGAGGCGATGCTGATAGCTGTCGGGTCTCCACGCGCCGCTTCAATCGCGAAAGATGGCCCAGAGAGCGCGCCGATCCGGGGCGCAGAGGCCTCGATGGATTGGATCGTGTGCGCGATCACTTCGGTCATGCGCAGGAGGGAATTCTCTTCCAATCCTTTGGTCGCGCTGACGATCATCGTCTCCGGGCGCAGGTGGGGCCGCATCTGAACGAATAACTGGCGGCAATGCTGCGACGGCATGACGCTTACCACGATGGCAGCACTGTCAAGCGCTTCCGCCAAGTCATGGCACGGCGCTACGCAGGCTGGGATAGGCATGCCAGGAAGGAACTTTTCATTGACCCGCTGCTGCGCGATCGTGTCATAGACTTCTTTCTCGTGAGCCCAGAGCCGAATCCGGTGCGTCCCTTTCCGACCCAGGATGATCGAAAGCGCAGTCCCCCACGCTCCCGCGCCAATGATCGCGATCTCGCTCATGCGCGCTTTGCTCCCAGGCGGTTTTCCGTACCAGCAAACAGCCGGTGGATATTTTCATGATGCCTGGCGATGATGAGCAGGGAAGTAATCGACATGAATGCCAGGACCAGCGGCGAGTTGCCATAGGCTCTCATTCCGATGACAAAAAGCAAAAAGGACGCGACGGCGAGAATGGACCCCAGCGACACGTAACGAGAAATCACCACGACCACGACGAAAACGCCGGCCGCCGCGACCACGGCCTTAGGCGCGATCACAATAAATGATCCCAGTCCGGTGGCAACTCCCTTTCCCCCGCGAAACTTCAGCCATACCGGGAACATGTGGCCAAGCACGGCGAACAGCGCCGCGACTGACATTGCCATGTAGGGTTTCTCACCGACAGCCATTCCGGAGAGGCGGTAGGTTAGCCCGACCGCCGCGGTTCCTTTCAGCGCGTCGAGCACCAGGGTTACGACTCCCAATACGGGCGATTTGCGGGAGACATTCGTGGCTCCGATATTTCCACTCCCGCTTTGGCGCACGTCCTCTCCACGGAAAATGCGCACGAGCAGATATCCGAAGGGAATCGATCCCAGCAAGTAGCTCGCCGCGGCAATCAGAACCAGTGTGGACATGAAAATAATTGCTCTCTAGTGCAGAACGAAAGCTGCCAGCTTCGTATATTTTGAGCCGCCCCGCGATAATTGGCTCTGATAAAGAAAAAACTCGTGGGTCGTCATCGTACCAAACTCAGGAGCAGGCAAGGCCGCCAGTTTTTCCTGCAAACGCTGAAAAGCGGAATTCGGCCTGTCTCCCTTTTGCCTGCGTGGAGAGCCTGAACCTCTGGCGCCCCGCGCCAGCGTCAAGTGTGGACTGAAAGCGTGCTCCTCCTTCGGAATGCCAAGCGACGCCAGCTTCGCATCCACGGTCGCTGCCAGAGAAGTCAATTCTGCACCTGCGTCAATTCCGATCCAGAAAACGCGCGGCTCTCGCGCACCGGGAAAAAATCCATAACCGCAAAATTTCATTTCAATCCTATCGCCGGCAACCTTTGCCAGCGTTTCTTTGATCCGGTCAACGTCCTCGTTAGATCTCTCGCCGATAAACTTCAGCGTGACGTGCAGCGACTCAGGCCGGACCCAGCGCACATCAGGAGCAAACCCACGAACGCCCTCGAGAAAGCGGGCAATTCGATTCCGTATGTCGTCGTTGATATCGAGCGCAACGAAAAGGCGCATAGGACAGCTTTTAGCTAGAAGCTCCCGGCCAACTGCTAAAAGCCAGGAGCAGCTTTCTCACATCAACTTTTTCCGCACCATATCGAGCGCCAGGGTCGTCGCGAACCAGCGGATGCGTTTACGATCGCCGGGGAAGTTCCTTTCGATTACTTCGGTCCCGTTAGCGCTGGCCAAGGCATGGAACACCAATCCCACAGGCTTTTCCGGAGTCCCTCCACCGGGCCCGGCAACGCCGGTGATACCGACCCCGAGCGTCGCTTCGCAGCGATAGCGGATTCCCTCGGCGAGCGCGGCCGCGACTTCGCGACTCACCGCTCCATGGCGCTCAATCATGTCGGCGGGCACTCCCGCCAGTTCCGTCTTCACGGCATTAGAGTAGACGATTGCGCCTCCGGCAAAGTAGCGTGAACTGCCACCCACGGAAGTGATTCGCTCGCCCAACAAACCACCCGTGCAGGATTCGGCCACAGCCACGGTGGCGTTGCGCATCTGCAGCCAGTAGCCGACGATTTGTTCGAGCGACTGGCCGTCCCGTGAGTAAACGGCGTCGTCGAGTTCCTCCTCGACGGCATCAGCCGCTTCATCCACCCGCGCCTGCGCGGTTTCCAAAGTCTCGGCACGTGATTTGAAATGCAGCTGGATCTCTCCCGCTCCCGCCAAAATCGTGGTCTGCACATCGGCGAATCGTTTGTAGATCGGCGACACGCGCGCATCCACGAGAGATTCTCCCAGCATGGCAACCTTTAACACTCGGGTAGCGAGAAACGCCGTGGGCAGTTTCGCGCGCAATCGTTCCCGGCACTCCGCTTCGAACAGGGCTTTCAATTCGTGCGGAGGCCCCGGGAGCAGGATGACAATTCGTTCACGCCCGTCGAATTTGCCGCTGATCCACTGTCCGGGCGCGGTTCCGTTGGGATTCGGGAGGACAGTTGCGCCCTCAAGAACATCCGCCTGTTTGGCGTTGTTCGGAGACATCTTCCAACCGCGGGCGGCGAAACGCTGCTCGATATGATCGAGAATTTCTTCATCGCGTCGCAAAGAAACCCCCAGGGCTTGGGCCACAGCCTCGCGGGTAAGATCATCTTCGGTAGGTCCCAATCCGCCGCTGAAAATTACGATCTCCGCGCGAAAGAGCGCGTGCTGCGCGGCTGCCACAAGACGCCCCAGGTCGTCCCCCACAACGGCCTTGAAGATCACTTCAACCCCGAGTTGATTGATCTGCTCCGTGAGATAGAGCGAGTTTGTGTCCATGCGGAAGGGCGTGAGTAGCTCGGAGCCAACCGCGATGATCTCGGCATTCACGGGTAGAAGTGTAAATGAAAAAGCCGGCAGACGGGCCAGACCAGCCGCGCAGAAGGACAGTCGCGCGCGCCTACTCGGGCAAAAGCGGTAACCCCTGTATATTCCAGGAAAGGTGATGCACCGCGTCGGTAGTCGCGAGAATCACGCTGCGACCTGGCGCAAAAGCCAGTCCGACCAAACCGTGGCCGGCGACTTCCAGGCTCGCGTTGCCTTCTGGCGTGATCTTCACGATGCCCCGCTTACCCGCGAGCGATGCCGCCACATACAGATTTCCGATCGAGTCGAAAGCCAGGCCCTGCGGGCGTCCCAAGCCGCGGAAGAACTTGTGCACCGTCCCTTGGGGATCGATTCTGTGTACGGAATCGAAGCTCGAGGTAGTCGGGCCGGTGACAAACAAATCGCCCTGCGGACCGAAGGCCAGATGATAGGCGGAAACGCTCGGCTCCAGCGTGGCAAAAACAAAGACTTGCTGGTCGCGGCCAATCTTGAATATCGTCCCGCTGCGGTCGCCCACATAGAGATTCTGATTGCGATCGAACGCGATGCCGGTAGCGATCCCCATGCCCTCGGCATATGTGGTCATGGTTCCGTTTGGCGCTACGCGATACACGGCGCCATCGTGACGCGAGGAAACATACATTTGTCCCTGGCGGTCGAACGCGATCGAGGTCGCGTTCATCATCTCCGCCACAAACGGCTTGACGGCGTAGTTGGTATCGATCTTGAAAATCGCCACCGGGACTTTTTGGCCGCGGGAGCCGGAGAACGTGGCGTAGATAGTTCCTTGAGCGTCGAGCGCCGGATTGGTTACCGGATGCAGGTTTTCGGCGATGGGCACAGCGACCTTCACCGTGTGCGCGTTGCTGATATGACCATCGGTCGCGACTACTACCGGGCCTGAAGTAGCTCCCTCGGGGACGCGAGCGACCAGAAACGAGTCGGAACTGATTACGATTCCGCCCTCGACTTCTCCAAACTGCACGCGCGGACGCTGCCATTCCGGCGGGCGCAAACCTGAACCCACGATGCGAACTTCGCCGCCGGCCAGCGCCAGGACCGGCGAGACGGATTCGATGCGCGGTCCGCCATTCACGTTTTTCTTGCCCAGGATGCGATCGGAAAATCCCATGAAGAAAACACTCGCACTACTTTAGAAGGCCAAAGTGCAGAAAGAGATGCACTACTACCAGAGCGTACAGACCGGCGGCAATATCGTCCAGCACGATGCCGGCGCCGTCCGGAATCGCCTCCAATTGTCGCACCGGCGGCGGCTTGACGATGTCGAAGGCACGAAAAAGTATAAAGCCCGCGAGAAAAGATTTCCACGCGAGCGGTACGGCGATCAGAGCCACTAACTGACCTGCTACTTCATCAATCACCACAAACTGAGGGTCTTTCTTCCCCGCGCCGCGTGCAACCCGCGTAGCCGCGGGAATCCCGATCAGCGTAACGAGCACTGCCAAGGCGATTGCAACTGGCGTTCGCAGCTCAGGGGAAAGGGTGTGGGCGAGTACTGCCCACAGCAACACGGTTGCCAGCGATCCCCAGGTTCCTGGCCCGGGCCGCAGGTGTCCGATGCCGAAGAACGTGGCGATCATCGTAGCCCATGGCGGAGTCCCGTCGGCGGCGCCATCGAGTTCCGTTGCTTGCTTCACGAATCTTCGTCCGGATCTTCGGGAGTGCTCTCTCGGATCTGCTCTTCAGAATCCGTAACCGGCGACGGAATCACGTAGGCGCCGCTCGCCCATTTGCCCAAGTCGATCGTGCGGCAGCGGTCGCTGCAGAAAGGGAATTCTGCATTATCGCTCTTGACGGCTTTCTTGCAGATCGGGCAACGGAGCTTGAGCGTGCGTTTGCGAGGCATGTCAGCGGATACTCTCAGGTCCTGCCGAGTCGAACCAGACTCTAAAACAAACTATAGAATCTTCGCCACCACATCATAATCGTGAGCCTCGGTGATCTGGCAGCGATAAAATTCGCCAATCTCGGGAGTGGTCTCCGACGGAAGGTCATTCACGAAGACCTTGCCGTCAATTTCGGGCGCATGCATCGAGGTGCGGCCTTCCATGAGCAGGTCGGTCTCTTCCGACATTCCTTCCATCAACAGATCGAACTCCTGCCCCACCAGCGCTTTCTTTTTCTTCTTGCTGATCTGCCGCTGGATTCCCATCAGGTGCCTCCGCCGGCGTTCGATCTCGGTGGACGAAAGTTTCTTGTTCAATCCATACGCGTCAGCCCCCTCCTGATCGGAATAGGAGAACGTTCCCATCCAATCAAATTGGGCCTCGCGCACGAATGCGCACAGCTCTTCGAATTCTTTGTCAGTTTCCCCGGGAAAGCCAACGATGAAAGAAGTGCGCAAGGTGAGGTCAGGAATTGCGCGTCGCATCTTGTCAACCGAACGAAGAAATACTTCCGCTCCGCCTCCGCGCTTCATGCGCTTCAGTACAGTCGCCGAGGCATGTTGCAGCGGCACATCCATGTAAGAGCAAATCTTGTCATGCGTTGCAATCGTCTCTAAGAGTTTGCCGGTGATCTTGTTCGGATAGGCATAGAGGAAGCGAATCCAGCGCAGATCCTCGATCTTCGCCAGCTTCTCCAGCAGAAGCGCCAGCCCGTCCTTCAGACCAAAATCCTCTCCGTAACAGGTCGTGTCCTGTCCGATGAGAGTGATTTCCCGCACGCCAATCTGGGCCAGTCTTTCAGCTTCAGCCACGACCGATTCAAATCGCCGCGAACGAAACTGCCCCCGCAACTGGGGAATGATGCAGAACGTGCAGGGATGATCGCAACCCTCGGCAATCTTGATGTAAGCCGTAGATTTCGGAGTGGCCAGGATGCGCGGAGTCTCGTCGTCGTACAAATAATTGGGTAAGTCCGCAATCGCGCCGTCCCATTGCCCGCGAGAAAAGCGTCCCTGCGCCAGGCGAGCATCGCCCTCGGCTCGGGAAGGCAGCACCACGAACGGGGAATTGCCGTTTGCTGGCGAAGGAGTTGAGGCCACGCCAGTCGCTGCCAGAATGTTTTGCAGCTCTCCTGTACCCACGACCGCGTCCACTTCCGGAATACGCTTGCGGATTTCATCGCGAAAGCGCTCAACCAGGCATCCCGCCACCACCAGCTTTTTCGCCTGCCCTGAGGTCTTGTGCGCCGCCATCTCGAGAATCGTATTCACAGATTCCTGCTGCGCGCTTTCGATGAAGGAGCAGGTGTTTACCACAATGACATCAGCGTCTTCCGCCCGCGGTGAAAGTTCCGCGCCAGCCCGCGCCAGCAGGCCCATCATCACTTCGCTGTCGACGAGATTCTTGGGGCATCCCAGGCTGACGAAGCCGATTCTCTGCGGACGCGCAGGCTGAGAATTCTCTTCTGCCACCGGCACAACAGTTTTTTCGCTTGGATGCGGGATAGTGAGGTTCTTCGATGGCATGCAATCTGACTATTTTAACATTTTCCAAAGTCAGGCCTGGCTCGCGGTTCAACTGGCTTGGCCCTCGTTAACCATGTGACTTCGGGCACCACGGAAGGCAGTAGCCTGTGGAAGAAAACGGCATGCTTCATGCTAGGCTAAGTTACCGACTATAGAAGCAGCGATCCCGCATCCTGGAGGGGAAATGTCTGGGAAACAGGCCGTAATCGCAGTCCTGCTAATGGCGATGTGTATCCTGGGAGGCTCAGCCGCGGCTCAGGACGAAAAAAATGAATTAACCGGCATGGTTGGCCGGATGGTCATTAGCGACCAGGGTATTGTGGGCGCGACTTACCCCAACCCGTTTGTCCGCTCCGGCAAGGGTCTCACTTTCGAAGTCGACTACGCCCGCCGTTTATTTGGCAAAGATGTCTACGCAATTTCAGGGGAAGTGCCCGCGGTTTTCAATCTGGACGAAGATTTGGGCTCCGGTAGCGATGTTGTTCCCAAGGACTATAAGCAGATATTTGTCACCCCCGCCGTTCGCTTCAACTTATTTCCCGCCACCGCAGTTTCCCCCTGGGTGAGTCTTGGCGGCGGCTTCGCCTACTTCAACGAAAACAAGAATCTCAACTATTACGGTTCGAATCCGGGAGGCTCATCGACTTCTGGCGTGCTGCAAGGCGGATTGGGAGTCGATGTAAGGCCATTTCGCGCGCGCTTCCGTCACTTCGGCTTTCGCGCCGAGGTTCGGGACTTTTGGTCTGGCACTCCGAAGCTGCCTCTGGCCGACACGGGCAAGACGCGGCAGCATAATTACCTGATCGGTGCCGGGGTGACTTGGCATTTCTAGGAAGCGGAACCTCACTTCTTCGCTGCCAACTCCACTTCCTCGTATAACTCCGGCAGTCGTTGCGCGTCGTCCGAAGAACTCCCGAAACGAGCCGATTCGTAGGCCTCAGTGAACTGCCCAACCCGCGTCCGCAATCGCTCATCCTCAATAATCCTGACGAACTCTTGCGGCGTCTGAGCGGACGATTTTTTCACCCCGCTTCGAGCCAGATGTTGAGCCATCCTCTCGTACCAAAGCGCGGCCGCCTGATTCGGTGACCGCTCCGGATGCGCCTGCAGACTTCGCCTGTGGATCATTCGGGCGATACGGGCCGCATTAGCCAGCAGAAGCAGCAGTAACCCGACGGCCAGAGAGCCTCCCAGCCAGCGTGCCGGAGATTTCTCCGCCCCTCTTTGGCCGCGCCTTGCCCAGTTCAGCAGGTTTGCATAGCGCTCGCGGGCCCACGTGCGCGCTCGCTCCCAGTTCGTGCGCGTCCCGCTCACCGCGGCTCGTCCCAGAATGTACTGGTGTGAGAAGTCATAACTGATCACCCACTCCCGCCAGAACGATTCCGCCGCGTCCAGATAAAGCATGGCGCGGTCCCAGCCCTCCGGAGTTCCAATTGCGCCACCCGGCGTGGGATCGAAGGTGATCCAACCGTAGCCGGGGAAATAAGCCTCCACCCACGAGTGCGCGTTCTTGGCCCGGACTATGTAGTTGCCGGTGACATCGTTGAATTCCTCGCTGCGGAATCCGTTCACGACGCGCGATGGAATGCGCAGCGTCCGCAGCATCACCGCCATAGAGGAGGCAAAGTACTCGCAATGGCCTTGTTTTCGCTCGAACAGAAAATTGGCCAGCGGATCGGCGACCGGCGAACGGAGCAATTGCAGCGTGTATCCGTAATGCGTTCGTAAATAAGTTTCCACGGCGACGGTCTTGTCATAATTGTTAGAGGCCGTGCCGCTGACCTGCGCCGCCAAACGCGGAATGCGCGGATCGAGCGCCGGGAGTTGAAGATAAGCCGTGGCAAATTGGGGATAGGTGTTTCCCGCTGCTTGAAGTTGCGCAGGCGATGGCCGGGCGATGTCGGACTCCGCCTCGTACTCACTCACGCTGCGTTGATTATCGACGTCGTAAATCGCTCCACCTGCGTCGACTGATAATGCCCGATACGGCCCAGCCACCCTGCGCCCCCAGGGAGCTAGAAAGAACACATTTGTGCCGATGGGCTCCAGCAGCACGTGGTAACGAATCAGGCGACTCGAGGTTGCCGACGCGGTCTGAATCTGTGGTCCGTAACCCGGAAATATTCCCTGGCTGAACAGTGGCACGGCGAACTGTCCATCAGGCTCGCGTTGCAATTCATAGCGTTGATGCAGGTTCGACCAGTTCTTGCCGTCAAAGTTGGCCAGAGCGGCTCCGCGCCAATGAAGCTCATATTGACCGCTTTTGTCTCCCTCAATCTGGATGTGCATGACTACGGCATCCGACTGTTGAATCTGTCCGATCCTGCCCAACTGCACCCGGTCGCTGAATCCCGTCGAAAGATCGCTCCCAAACGAATATCCACCCAGATAGCCGGCCGACATTCGAGGCATGAGAAAAAACAGCGCTGCCGCCCACGCAAAGATCATCAGTACTAACGCCGGGGTAATCCGGGCCAGCGAGAAAGCCAAATGCCGGTGCTCGTGCTCGTCGCGGGAGTGTCGCGCCTCAAATTTCGCGACTCTTCCTGACCGGCGCATCTCCATCAGGATGAAGGTGACCACCGCCGTCAACATGAATCCTGCAAAGAAGAATAGAAAAACACTGTCCACTGTGAGGACGGCAGAAGCGAGAACCATCAGAAACGCCAGAATCGCCAGCGTCGTGCAGTCGCGATCGCGCCGCAGGGAGAAGGTACGAACGACTACCGCGAACATCACGAGGTGTACCGTTGCTGCCAGGAATGCGCGAGAGAGTAGGAAATCATCCGCCGCGTAGAAAACGAAATAGACGATCGTCAGAGGCGTGGTCCATCGCTCGGAGATCACGACGCGTCGACGCTTCGCCAAGAAATAGCCGCGGAGAGCGAACGCCGCTCCGACCAGCAGAATCGTCGGCAGGTCCAGCCCACCGGTACTGGCCAACGTTCCAAATCCCATTAAAACTAGTAGATAAAGAGAAAGCTCGAAGTATTTGTTAACCGCCTGAGAGAGCGGAATCACTCCGGATTGTGCAACCGACTGCTTCATCGAGGTGGACACTGGCGTCCCGGAGTGCGATTCGATTCCGCCCATCAGACTCCATGGTTTAATTTCATGGGCTGGACTTCTATTGTTCGACAACATCTATCCAGAAGGGAAGGCTTTCCTTAGCTTTTCTTGCACCAAAAGTCACAAGTCCTTTGCGTGACCATTGCCTTTGCGTGCCGCTAGATCCTGCCGTACGAGGGATCAGAGTCAGGGTTTGCTAGAATGATTCAGGTCAGGCATCGGTCTCACGCGACGTACTCTCGCCAACCCCGCCAGGTCCGGAAGGAAGCAACGGTAACGGGCTCTTGCGTGTGCAGTGGGTCCCCGGTGCCTGGCTAAGTCTTTATTTTGTAAAGATAGCTAGCCCCGGCTGAAGACCTCCGCCGCGACTCCCTAATCTAAGCGGCGTCGAGAATCCGGTCGTGCATCCCTCCGTAAACCAAAGCCTTCGCCATTTCTATTTGGTAAAAGTCGTGCGGAAATCCAATTTCGATGGCACTCGCCTGATTCAGTGCCAGCCCCAATCCTCTCCAAACGTCATGGTGCCGAGCGACATTTCCGCGACTCTCAAACCACTGTTTCCCAAGAGACGATATTTCATTGCCTTAACCTTTCCATTAATAATTTCCGGTTTAACGATTACAGCGAGATAGATTCGCGCGCCCGGACTCGCGATACAAGAATTTTGCAAATCTCAGACGGCACTCATGTCTTCCACGCACCCACCTTTACGCTGCCTTTACAAATTTTCCCGCAAGAAATACCCCGCCAAGCATCTCAACTAGTAGGAACGAACAATCATCTTAACAACCGGTCGAGGGTCGGAAAATGCGCAATCTTCCATCAAAATTCGTTTCGCCCAGCGTCACCATTCGTGTCGCGGGCTCGCTATCGCAAGGTCATCTCACCTACCTCGACCAACTGGTTTCTTCCGCGATCGAGTGCGCCTTGTGGCCCCTGCTCGATCTGGCTCGCTTGGAGGAACTGGATCACGTCGCTCTCATGTATCTGGCAAGTGGAGAAGGTCGACACTTCGGCATCCTTGCCTGCCCGAATTTCATCCGCGAATGGATGCCATACGAAAAAGATCATCAGGCAGCTTGATCTTGGCCCTCTTCGAAGTCGATCGAACCAACTCCGCCACCGGCCTGGTTAGACATTCTGGCTTCAATCGTTCAAAATACTGAGTCTCGTACTCAGGAGCTCTCATTGACCACACCCAAACGTGCCAGAGTGAAGATCAGCGCGCTCGGCACCTACGTGCCCCCTCGCCTTTTGACCAACGCCGACCTGGAGAAGATGGTCGACACCACCAACGAATGGATCCTCGCCCGCGTCGGCATTCATGAACGCCACATTGTCGACAAGGGAGTGGCTACCAGCGACCTCGCCGTCGAGGCAGCCAAGAAAGCCCTCGCCCAGCGCGGCCTGACTCCCAATGACATCGATGCCATCATTGTCGGCACAGTGACGCCTGATATGTTTTTCCCTTCCACCGCCTGTCTTGTACAACACAAGCTTGGCGCCGCGGGGATTTGGGGATTCGATCTTTCCGGAGCCTGCTCCGCTTTTATTTATGCCGTGCAAACTGGAGCACAATACATTGCCGCTGGCACTCACAAGCGGGTTCTGGTGATCGGCGCGGATGTGATGTCCTCGATCATCGACTACACGGACCGCGCCACCTGCGTAATCTTCGGCGACGGCGCCGGCGCGGTGATCCTGGAGGCTACCGACGACGATTCCATCGGTCTGATCGACTTCATACACGAGATCGACGGCTCAGGTGGATGCTACCTCTATATGCCCGGCGGCGGAAGCCTGAATCCGTCAACCCGGGATACGGTCGATAAGAAGATGCACTACGTTCATCAGGACGGCCAGCAGGTTTTCAAATTCGCCGTGCGCAAGCAAACCGAAGCTTGCCTGAAGTTGCTCGAACGGAATGGCCTTAAAGGTTCGGATGTTGATGCCTTCATTCCGCACCAGGCCAATCTGCGAATTATTAATGCCACCGCCGAACGGCTGGGCCTGCGCCCCGAGAGCGTGATCGTCAATATCGATCGCTACGGCAACACCACGGCTGGCACGATTCCGCTCGCCATGAATACAGCTATCGAAGAAGGCAAGTTGAAGAAGGGGAGCCTTGTGTTGATGGCCTCGGTGGGTGCGGGATTCACAGTTGGCGCCACGTTATTGCGCTGGGCCTTCTAAAAGCCGCGCCAGTTCTCGCCGCTCCGAATGGGCAAAAGCCGGCGAGTTTTCTATGACGTTCGTAACTCGCTTCGCCGACTTTGGGTAGCGGAATGCCCCCATCTGCTGCTATCTTTTCGCAGCCTTCGCCTCACGTGGGGATGCGGCGAACGTGCAAGATCATGCTCCGTTCCACATGCTGCTGCTTTCTATTGGCTTTTTTTTCCATAGGGTACGCGGCTGGACAAAAATCGAAAGACGATTCCCAGGAAAACAAACTGCTGGTGATGGAACACCTGTGGAATGAAGCGCAGGTAAATCGCGATTCCCGTGCTTTGGACGGCATGATCGGCGCGAACTTCATCAATACCGAGTACGACGGCGAAGTCAGCGACAAAGCAAAGTTTCTCGCCGACATCAAAGACCCGCAGTTCAAGCCCAGCACGCTGACAATTCAAGATCTGAAGGTCAACATGTATGGCGACTCCGCCGTGGTGGCCGGCATCTATCACACCAAAGGAACCTACCAGGGGAAGCCCTACGAACACTTCGGCCGCTTCACCGACACATGGGTGTTTACCGAGGGCCGCTGGCAATGCGTCGCCAGCCACACCAGCCTGGTGAAGAAGTAATTCGTAAAGCCACAACAACTACCGATCATTCCGATAAGAAGTTTTCATAACTGAGGCTTGCTTCCGCCTGCGGCTGTCGTTGATCTAAACTTCAGTGGGTCTTTGCGTTCACGTCCCACCCGGATATGAATATGGAAACCGCGGCCCGCCCACCCCGATGGCAGACACTGTTGGCCTTCGCCATCATCTACCTTGTCTGGGGCTCAACATTTCTGGCCATCCGCGTAGGAGTACAGGAGGTACCACCTTTCCTGCTGGCCGGCATGCGGTTCTTCGCCGCCGGAGTTGTGCTCTATGCCTGGATGCGCGCCCAGGGCACGCCTTCCCCAACTCGCCGGGAATGGGCCGCGGCTACGTTCCTGGCGCTGTTGATCTTCGTGGGCGACTACGGCTTACTGTTCTGGGCGGAGAAGCGCGTGCCTTCGGGGATCGCGGCAGTCATGATGGCGACCATCCCGGTTTTCATGGCGATTGCTGAAATTCTCTTCCTGCGGACACAGAAGCTCACGTTGAGACTGGGGTTCGCGCTCCTCGTGGGGATCGGCGGCGTGGTGGTCCTGGTCAGCCGTACGGCGAGTTTTGGAGATGCCCCGATTGATATTGCGGGGGCGGTTGCGCTGGTCGTCTCCGCCATCAGTTGGTCGCTGGCCGCGATTCTCACGCGCAAACTATCTTTGCCCGAATCGAAAGTGATGAGTTCGGGAGCTCAGATGCTCGCCGGGGGAATCCTGCTCACGCTGACGGCGGCGATGCTGGGAGAGTTCCGCGGCTTCGATGTGCGCTCTGTCTCGATTGGAGCGTGGCTGGCGCTGCTTTATCTGATCGTCGCGGGCTCGATTGTCGCCTTCACCGCCTACGTCTGGCTGATCCACCACGAGTCGCCAACCAAAGTCGGAACCTACGCCTACGTCAATCCGGTCGTCGCGGTTCTGCTGGGATATTTTCTGGGAGGCGAGGCGCTGGGGTCGCGGACGATCGTGGGGACCTTGCTGGTTCTGGTGAGCGTGGTGACGATCACAACCACGCCCAAAAACAAGGAAGAACTCGCTTTGAGCAGGGAAGAGGCAGAATTGGCAGAACCGTGAGGATGCCTGCATCTCTTTTCTACGGATGCGTCATCTTTTCCGGCCTTACCAACTGATCGAATTCCTCTCCCGTCAGATAACCCAGCTTCAGCGCCGCCTCACGCAGGCTGCTGTGCTCGACATGCGCCGTGTGGGCAATTTGTGCTGCCTTGTCGTATCCCACTTTTGGCGCCAACGCCGTGACCAGCATCAGCGAGTTCTTCACATACCAGTCGACCTTCGCACGATCAACTTCAATGCCCTTGATCATGTACTCCACATACCCATGGCAAGCGTCGGCGATCAGCGTGACCGAATGCAGGAAGTTGTAGATGATCACCGGCTTGTACACATTGAGTTCGAAGTTGCCCTGCGATCCGGCAAATCCCACAGCAGCTGTCGCTCCATGAACCTGCACGCAGACCATGGTCATCGCTTCGCACTGCGTCGGATTTACCTTGCCCGGCATGATCGAAGACCCAGGCTCATTTTCCGGGATCGATAGCTCACCCAGCCCGCACCGGGGCCCGGAAGCCAGCCAGCGAATGTCGTTGGAAATCTTCATCAGCGAGGCGGCGAGCGTTTCCATCGCGCCCTGCGCGAAAACGATTTCGTCATGCGCCGAAAGTGCGGCGAATTTATTGCCGTGCGAGCGGAAGGGAAGCCCAGTGAGTTCGGCAATCTTTCTCGCAGCCCGCTCGGCAAATTCCGGATGTGTGTTCAGTCCCGTACCCACCGCCGTTCCGCCGATGGCCAGGTCGTAAAGGCCGTCCAGCGCTTGTTCCAGGCGCTTGATATCGCGCTCCAGCAGGCTGGCCCAGCCACCGAACTCCTGGCCAAACGTCAGCGGCACCGCATCCTGCAAGTGAGTACGCCCGATCTTGACCACGTCATTAAATTCCTTAGCCTTGGCCGCGATCGCGTCGTGCACTGTCCGGATCGCGGGAATCAGCGCATTTTTGACCCGATCGGCAGCCGCAATATGCATTGCCGCCGGAAACGTGTCATTCGACGACTGGGACATATTCACGTGGTCATTGGGATGAACCGGCTTCTTCGATCCCATCTCGCCGCCCGCGATTTCAATGGCGCGGTTCGAAATGACCTCATTCACGTTCATGTTGGTCTGCGTGCCGCTGCCCGTCTGCCAGATGCGCAAGGGAAATTGGGCGTTCAGCTTGCCAGCAATCACCTCGTCGGCCGCCTGTACGATCAGCTTCGCTTTGTCGGCAGGCAGTTTACCCAAGTCCTGATTTACCAGCGCGCATGCCTTCTTCAATGTGCCGAAGGCGCGAATCAACTCCGGCGGCATGGTGTCACGGCCAATGTTGAAGTGCAGCAGTGAGCGTTGGGTCTGCGCTCCCCAGTAAACGCTCGCTGGGACTTCGATTTGTCCCATGCTGTCGGATTCGGTGCGCATGGGCGCCGCTGATTCTGTGGAAGGTGGCATATGGTGTCCTGACCAGAGCGACAGAGATGAATGCGGTAACCGGAAATTATAACAAGCGGACCCGTTCCGTCCTGTGGCGGTGGAGTTCCAAGAAACATACTGCTTGACGTTAAACGCTAGCCAGAATATCATGAAACCGTGATTAAGTCGTTCTGCTGTGTGGAAACCGAACGGCTCAACCATCGGCAGAGGAGTCGACGTTTTCAGGCCGTCGAGCGAATCGCCCGCCGAAAGCTTCGCCAGTTGGATAGCGCTTTGCAGCTGCGCGACCTGGCCGCGCCGCCGGGAAACCGCTTGGAAGAATTGCATGGTGACAGAAAGGGGCAGCACAGCATTCGGATCAACGACCAATGGCGTCTCTGTTTCATTTGGCGCGATGGAAACGCATACAACGTAGAGATCGTGGACTATCACTAGCTACTCGTAGTGCGACAATTCAGGGTCCACAGGACCCGTCGACAGGAGCGTCATCCATGGCCAAGTCCCAGAAACTTCTACCGCCCATCCATCCTGGCGAGATTCTTCGCGTCGAGTTCATGGAACCGTTGCGCCTCAGCATGAACCGGCTGGCGCTCGATCTCCGCGTTCCAGTGACGCGAATTGCCGAGATTATCCATGAGCGCCGCGGTGTTACTCCCGATACGGCTTTGCGGTTGGCTCGCTACTTTAATACGAGCGCCGGGTTCTGGCTGAATCTTCAGTCCGCCTATGATCTCGAGGTCGCCCAGGATAAGCTTTCGCGAACCATTGAACGAGAAGTTCGTCCGGCTTCATTCGCGGCTGCGAACGCCTCTAGTTGACCGTCTCGTTGTCCCCCGTAGGTTTGATTCCCCGCATGCTAAAATCATCGGTCTCTGATCTGCGCCGCTGCTCTGTGAAACGCCGTGCCTAACAAATCCATGCCTGACTTTCTTACCGCCGAAGATGTTGAAACTTTGCCTCAGGCCAAGGCTCATCCTCATCCCGAAGTGCGCACGGATGTGCTGGTGATCGGAGCTGGCCCAACCGGCCTGGCCTGCGCGATCGAAGCGCAGAAGATTGGGCTTCGCGTCGTTGTCCTCGACAAGGGCTGCCTGGTGAATTCGCTGTATCACTATCCGCCGAACATGCTGTTTTTCACTACTCCCGAACTCCTCGAGATCGGCGACATTCCTTTTACTACCGCACGCCAGAAGCCGACCCGGGAAGAAGCGTTGGAGTATTACCGGAAGGTCACGGAGCATTACCATCTCGATGTTCGCCAGTACGAATGGGTCAAGACGGTCATGGGTGAAGACGGAGATTTCAGCATCACGGCCACGGACCGCGCTGGCCGTCCGCACGACTACCGCACTCGCAAAGTGATCGTCTCTACCGGCTATTACGATCTCGCCAACCAGCTTTGCATTGCTGGCGAGGATCTGCCCAAGGTCTCACACTATTATGGCGACGCCCATCCTTATTACGATACCGACGTATTGGTGATCGGCGGCAAGAATTCCGCCGCCATCGCCGCCCTCGATTTGTGGCGGCATGGCGCACGCGTGACTCTCGTCTATCGCGGCTCGCAGCTGCACCACCACGTCAAATACTGGATCAAGCCCGATCTGGAAAATCGCATCAAAGGCAACGATATCGAAGCTTACTTCAACAGCACTGTGCAGGAAATTGGCGTGGATCACGTCGTGATCAACACGCCGCGCGGTCCAGTTCGCCTGAAGAACGATTTTGTCCTGGCTCTTATCGGCTACCATCCTGATTACGATTTTCTCCGCAGCATGGGGATTGAGCTTTCGCCGGAACAGAATCGACCGGTATGCGATCCGGTCTCGCTGGAGAGCAATGTGCCGGGAATCTATGTTGCGGGGGTCATTGTTGCAGGATCGCGCACGAACGAGATCTTTATCGAAAACGGCCGTTTCCACGGCCGGCAGATCGCCGAGGATCTGAAGATCAAACTAAAGCCAAAACCTCAGGCAGACTCGACCCTACTTTAGACGAAGCGCCCTCGCTCAGGGCCGCTTCGTTTCCAAACCGCACCTTTACCAGTTACCCTAGCCACTTCCCATGGAACCGCAACCAGAGCTTGCAACTCCGTTGATCTCGCTGGCCTCGTACTTGCACCTGGTGCGTGGCAACCGCAATTTCCGGCGCCTCTGGCTGGCGCAGATTGTCAGCGAGATTGGCG
Organism: uncultured Acidobacteriaceae bacterium; assembly: GCA_963773675.1. GTDB lineage: Bacteria > Acidobacteriota > Terriglobia > Terriglobales > Acidobacteriaceae > Sulfotelmatobacter. The sequence goes on along the minus strand of CAVZCG010000001.1, from coordinate 157,580 downwards.
ACTGGTTCTACACGCTCTCCATTTACACGTTGCTGTTGCAGTTGACCGGCCATGCCAGTTCGGTGGCGCTGGCACTGGTTCTTCAGGTTCTGCCGCAGACTTTTGTAGGCCCAACGGCGGGCGTAATCAATGATCGCTTGCGCCGCAAGCACGTGATGATTGCCGCCGACCTGGTCCGCGTTGTGGTTGTGCTCGCCATGCTGCTGGTGCGTTCGCCTTCCATGGTGTGGCTCGTCTATCCCTTGCTGCTGGCCGAGACCGTTATGGCCGCGTTCTTCGAGCCGGCCCGCAACTCGGTGATCCCCAACATTGCAGCCAAAGGAGAAGTGCTCATTGCCAACACTCTCTCTTCGGCCACATGGTCAGTGAACCTGTTGATAGGCGCTTCCGTGGGCGGAGTGGTCGCAGCCTTCTTCGGACGAGATGCGGTGTTTGCTCTTAACGCGCTGTCATTCCTGCTCTCAGCCGTTCTGATCGGAGGGATGCACTTCGCCGAACCTCATGCCGAGGCCGCGCCTCCGCTTCGTCCACGCGATCTGGTGGACTTTTCGCCCGTGCTGGAAGGCGTTCGCTACATACGGAATCACCGTACGCTCCTCCCCGCGGTTTTTGCAAAGGCCGGCGAACTCATGATCGGCCCGAGCTGGGTGATCTTTACCGTCATGGGCGCGCATGAATTCGCGGTCCACTGGCACAATGTTGACGCCGCCCGGGGAGCGATGCTGGGCATGAGCATCCTGCTTGGCGGCCGCGGCCTGGGAGCGCTCGTCGGCCCCCTGATCGCAGCCCGCTGGGCGGCCCGCAGCGACCGCAGGCTACAACTTGGAATCTTCCTCGGCTATCTCACCATTGCCGCAGGATATGGAATTCTCGGCAGCACCCGCACGGTGTGGACGGCCAGCGCCTGCGCCATGCTCGCGCACGCGGGAGGATCCACCGTCTGGGTGTTTTCGACAACGCTGCTCCAGCTTCATACCGATGACCGTTTCCGCGGCCGCGTCTTCTCCGCCGACCTGGGCTTCTCCATGCTCACCATCGCCGCCGGAGCTTACCTCTGTGGACGCCTGCTCGATTCGGGCGTCTCTGCTCGCATGGTTGCCACAGGCACGGGATTGGTCATGCTAATTCCAGCCGGCTTGTGGGCTCTCGCGATGAGGGTGGGAAAGGATCGGCGAGACTTACAGGGACCATCAGAAACGTGAGGCTCTCAACCGTGCAGCCGGTCGATCTTTGCCGCCATGATGAAATCGCTTTCGGTGAGGCCGGTAACTTTGTGCGTCCAGAGCGTGATCTCGGCTTTGCCCCAGGCCAGCAGAATGTCGGGATGATGCCCTTGCTCTTCGGCCAGCGCACCCACGCGATTGACGAACGCGAGTGCCTGCACGAAGTCAGGAAAACTGAATGCGCGCGTGATGTGGTGGTCGTCCACTACCGTCCACTTCGGGACAACCTTATGCAGCGCTTCCAGATCTTTGCCTTTGAGCGGAGGCACTCCGCCGCGGCAGGGGACGCATTTCTTGTCGGCCAGTTGTTCAGTCATGAGGGCTACTCCGCCATCCATCATAGTCGATTTTCGCGGACGCTTTCTAATCAGCGCTTTCACAACAGAAACCGTGCTGGTCAAACAACCTTGAAACCGAAGGGCTTGCTGTTGCATCTGTACATCCTCAGCGCCTCAAGCTTGGTGCAGAAAGAGAATGACTCCACAACCGGCAGGCAGCGGTTCCGCGTCAGGCGGAGCGAATCCCTGGCTGATCGCAATCGCTGTAATGCTGGCGACATTTATGGAAGTGCTCGACACTTCCATCGCCGCGGTTGCTCTTCCCTATATCGCAGGTAGTCTATCGGCAACCAACGACGAAGCCACCTGGGTGCTAACCAGCTATCTGGTGGCCAACGCGCTTATCTTGCCCGCCAGTTCCTGGTTTTCTCTGCGCTTCGGGCGCAAGAGATTTCTGATTACCTGCATCATAATCTTCACGGTTTCCTCGTTCGCTTGTGGTGCTGCTACCAGTCTCGCTTTAATTCTGATCGCGCGGGCGGTGCAGGGTGCGGGCGGCGGTGCGTTGCAGCCTTTATCCCAATCAATACTGCTCGAAACATTTCCTCCCGAAAAACGAGGCTCGGCCATGGCCGTCTTCGCTCTGGGAGTGGTGGTCGCACCCGTTCTCGGGCCGACACTCGGTGGCTGGCTCACCGACACCTATTCCTGGCGATGGGCGTTCTACATCAACATTCCCATCGGAATCTTTGCCATTTTCATGATCTCTCGCTATGTGGTGGACCCGCCGTACATCAAGGACGCGCATCCCGGCAAGTTTGATGGCATCGGGCTTGGCCTGCTGGCGGTCTGGCTGGGCTGCCTGCAGATCATCCTCGATAAAGGGCAGGAGGATGACTGGTTCGGCGCAACCTGGATCCGCTGGGCAGCGACGATTCTTGTGATTGCTTTCGTCGCATTTCTTATACGAGAGTTCCGTCACAACAAGCCGTTGGTGGATCTGCGCGTCTTCCGCCATCGCAACTTCGCCATCGGATGTCTGCTCATTGGCCTGTTTGGCGCTGCCATCTATGGCCTGATCACATTGCTGCCACTCTTCTATCAGGAGCTGTTGGGTTATACGGCATTGGCGGCAGGCTGGGCGGTAAGCCCTCGCGGCATCGGGGCGATTGTGGCCATGCCCATCATCGGCTATCTGACTGCGAAAATGGATAATCGCTGGCTCATCGCCTTCGGCTTCTGCCTGTTTGGCGCGGCCAGCCTCTGGTTTGGCGAGGTCAATCTTTCCATCGGCCAGTGGACATTTCTGTGGGCCATCCTGATCAGCGGCTTCGGTTCAGGCTGCATTTTTGTACCTCTAGCGACGACGTCCGTGGCATTCCTAAAGAACGAAGAAATCGGCAACGCCAGCGGCCTTTATAACCTGTTGCGAAACATCGGAGGCAGTATCGGAATTTCGGTAGTGAACACGATCGTCGCTCGCCACGAGCAATCGCATCGTAACGAACTGGCGAAGTCGCTCAGTCCGGATCGCGTTACGGTTCATGGAACGGTGCAAGGCTTGCAACAGTTCTTGACGACGCAAGGTGCATCGTCCACTACAGCGTTGCACCGGGCGTACGGGCTAATTAACGTGGAACTTACGGCACAGGCGCGTCTGTGGTCCTACGTAGACGACTTCCGCTACATGGCGCTAATGTGCTTCGGCTGCGTGCCGATCGTGTTCGCGCTGAAGAAAGCAGTGGCAAGAAAGGGCGCTGTCGGAGCGGGGCATTAACTGGATTCTCGCCCTGAACGAAAACGGGGCGCGGTCATCGCCCGCGCCCTCGGAATGCAATACTTGTCGACAAACCCTAGAACGGAATATCCTCATCCGTGATCGGCCCGGATGCTGCGCCGGCGTGCTCGGGTTCCGGTGTCCGCTGGTCGAAGTTATTGCCGCCTCCGGCTGACGCCCCAGCGCCGCGCGAGCTGCCGCTGAACTCTCCACCGCCTTCGCCGCGGCCGCCGAGCAGGATCAGGTCGCTGGCCACCACTTCGGTCATGTACTTCTTCTGGCCGCTGGTCTTGTCGTCCCAGGAGCGGGTCTGCAGGCGGCCTTCGATATAAACCTTGCCACCCTTCTTCAGATATTCGCCGGCAATTTCTGCGAGCCGCTGCCAGAGCACCACATTGTGCCACTCGGTGCGGTCCTGCCACTCGCCAGCCTTATCCTTGAAGCGCTCGTTGGTGGCAATGGTGAGCTTGGCCACGGGCGTGCCCTGCGGCGTGTATTTAATTTCTGGATCCTTGCCCAGATTGCCGATCAGTTGAACTCGATTGAGACTTTTTCCTGCCATTGGGTGCTCCTTTGCAGGGGTTCACTATAGCAGAGTTGGCGGAGTGGAAATGGTGCGAACCGTCACAATCGCGACGTCGAAGTGTCGTTTCGGGCGTACCTGAACTACTAGGTAGAGGCTGAGAACTGAGAATCGAGAACTGTGTCTTCTGAGGTATAATCCTCGCCATGCCTGCTGCACCTGATGTGCGTGGAGCTGGAGCGCCGAAAGCTGTCGGTATGGTTCCCGACGAGATGAAGTGGGAGCCGAAGTCCAAGGGCTTGACCACGCCACGCAAGAAGAAACCGAAAGAACTCGCCGTTATCACCGAGTGCTGCACCGGATGCGCCGGCTCACCGGCGTGTGTGGAATATTGTCCGGTGGAAGACTGTATGTTCTGGGTTCCGGACGAAGACAGCACGCCCTTCGGCCGCATCGCGGTCGATCCCATTCTCTGCATCGGCTGCAAGAAATGCCTCAGCAAGGGCCCCGATGGCTGCTTCCTCGACGGCTGCCCCTGGGACGCCATCGTGATGGTGGAAACGACGGAAGTGGAAAAAGAAGTCGGAGCGATGGCGATCTGAGCGACTTCTAGCTGCTAGCCTCACGATTCCGCAGATGCGGCATTCGATGTCGGCTTCTTGAGTTCCAGCAAGTCCCAGAGATTACCGTACAAGTCTTCGAAAACTGCTACGGTTCCGTACGTTTCCTCGCGCGGCACTCTCTTGAAGTTCACTCCACGTTCTGTCATGGCACGGTAGTCGCGCCAGAAATCATCCGTATGCAGGAACAGAAACACGCGGCCACCTGTCTGGTTTCCGATACGGCTGGTCTCCTCCGGCGTGGACGCACGCGCCAGCAGGAGATCGGTGCCGCCGGATCCGGGTGGACGAACGAGCACCCAGCGTTTGTCCTGGCCGTTTCGGTCTTTAGCCACGCTGTCCTCAACCACCGTGAAGCCCAGCGATTGCGTGAAGAACGCCAGCGCTTCGTCATAGTCCCGGACGACGAGAGCTATATAACCAAGTGTCTGCGCCATGCTTATGAAAGTGAACCGTTGCTAGCGGCAAAGTCTAAAACGCGCCGCCGATTGGACGCGCTACTTCATTCTTGCCCGAATCGCTTTCTCGGTCTCGTTTGCCTGTTGCCGAACGTCGTTCGAAATATCTGGCAGATCGCGCTCGTAGGGCTGAATGGCGGGCAGGTCGTCGGACTGGCCGACTAGATAGAGGGCGCGCAACGCCTCCCACACTTGCTCGGTCGAGGGATCAATCACCGCAATTTCCGATCCTGCGGTTAGGTTTGCCCCGGTCCCAGCAACCGAGCGAATTCGTCCGGGAATTGGAGAGCGGATTTCTACTGTCCCTTTCCCAACTTGCATCTTCGCAATGAGCCCCCCCTGGTGGATGGCAGTCCCAGGACGGTCTGCATCGAGGATGCGTCCAGCGTCCGGCGCTGCAATTTGTGCCGGTTGCAGAAGTGCGACGATTTGCGGCCGGCCGGTGGCGTCGCCAAAACGCACCAGCGACAGCGCCGCATTTCCGCGTACCATCGGTGAAGGGTCGGCAAGCATCTTCAGCAGCGCGTCATGAAACCCCGCGCCAGTCGCGTCCTGCCCCATGACCCAGGCATCCGTGTTGCGGACTTCCTCCACCGGATCCGCTGCCAGCTTCACCAGTTCGGGATACCATTGTTTCGCGGTCATATCTTGCCGCGTGATTCGCTCGCCCACCTGCACTAAGCCTTGCTGAATGTGCCGCGGCTTCTTCGTGTCGTGCAGATATTCATTCAACTGCTGGTCAGAAAGCTTCCGCCCAAACCACGTGTTCCACCAGAAAAGGAACGGCATGAGGCAGATCAGCCACGCGGTCAGGAAGAAGAGAAGTTTCTGGGCGCGGGACATGCCGGGCTTTCGGGTCTCGTTCTGCAGAGCCGGAGGTGGATTCGCAGACATTCTGAAGACAGCGGAATTCATTACTCTACAACATCGGCGTCGAGCACGCGCTCTTGTTCCAGATAGTGCGAAACGGCATACTGCGCTAGAAGTGGCGTCTGGAGCCGGATTTCAGCGCCAATCCATTCGCCCTTGGCGTGGGGTGCACCCGGTTTGTGCTTACAAGGCCCGCTGCTGCCGAATTGTGGCCCGAACTCCGCGCTCTGAATCTGATCGAACTGCTTGATCTGCCGCCAGGCTTCGTCGCCGACGGTTCCGGAAACATCGATCTTCAGTCGCACAATCGCCATAACGATGGAAAAAAGCTAGCTATGCGGGAACCATTGATACAGCATGAAGTATACGAGCACACCGGTGACGCTGACATACATCCACAGCGGCCAGGTCCAGCGCGCGATCGCCCGATGTTTATCGTAACGAGCTCGCAGCCCGCGGATGAGGGTGATGATCACCATGGGAACAATCACGATGGCTAATGTCACATGCGGAATAAGTACGATTAGATAAATAACATGCCAAAAGTGGTCGCCCAGAAAACGAATATCCCCCACGTGATAATGGAAGTCCATGTAGCACGCCAGAAACAAAGCCGAGGAAATGACAGCGGCGATCATGCAGGCGCGATGGGCCGCAATTGTTCCGCGCATGATCAAACTGCGGCCAATGAGCAGCAGCACCGCGCTGGCTCCGTTCAGGCTCGCGATCAGGGCAGGGAAGTAGGCGTATTGCTCGGGGATCATATCTTGGCGATCAGGCGGCAGGCCTCGTCGTGCGGCGATTCGCCATCAGAAATGCGAGTCCAAACGTCACCAGGGAAAACAGAAGCAAGGTCGCCATCGCCGATGGCAGAGGGAAGGTCGCTTCCATCCCAGGGTAAAGCAGGGCGCGCAGCGCTTCCACTCCGTAGGTGAGCGGGTTCATATACATCAGGACGCGAATCCAGCCGGAGGCGCCAGACATCGGAAACAGTGCGCCCGACAGGAGCCACAACGGAATCAGAAACAAATTGATGATGCCGTGAAATGCCTGCGTGGAGTCCATCGGCCAGGCGATGGCGAAGCCCAGCGCAGTCAGCGCGAACGAAACCAGAAAGACCACGATCGCGACCAGCAAAACCTGCACGACATTGAGGTGCACGCCCGCGAAAGGCGCGAAGATGAGGAAGATCATTCCTTGCACCGCAGCCAGAGTAGTCCCACCCAAAACTTTACCCAGCACAATTGCCGAACGAGGCACGGGCGCCACCAGCACCGAGAGCAGGAATCCTTCCTTTCGATCTTCAATCACCGACATCATGGTGAAGATCGACGTGAAGAGGACGATCATGATCAGCGCGCCAGGATAGAAATAATCCATGTAGTGCTGCTGACCCTGGCCGCTGCCGGAGCGAAATGAAGTACCAAAGCCCGAACCGATTACGACCCAGAACACCAGAGGCGATGCCAGCACGCCGATGACGCGCGACTTTTGCCGATAGAAGCGCACAATTTCCCGCCACCAAAGAGTGAACGCGGGCAGCAAGACGCCTGCGGAAACGGGCGCTATCGGTCTCGGCAAGACGGCGGTCTGTGTGGCCATGAAGGATTAACTCGCTTTCGCCGTGGGAGGTTTAGCGGCCGCAACCGCAACTTTCTTTTTTCCAAGCATACCGAGGTCGCGCATTTCCCAGTACGCATTCAACATAAAAACCGCGGAAAGCGTAAGCAGGATCAGGCTAATGAACAGGCCGTCCACCGTGGTAATCATGCCGTTCATCAGCGTCCAGACCACGCCCAGCAGAGGAAGAATGCCCAGCACTAGAGAAAGAGCCAGCATCATAGAAAGCACATTACCTCCCGTGAACTTCTGCAGCGGACTCCGTTTCGTCTTTTTCGCTCCAGAATTTATGTCCGGTGCGGCGAATGAAAACGTCTTCGAGCGCCGGCTTGCTTACGGAGATCGCCTCGATCTCTCCGGGGAAGGCCTCAACCACCTCGGTCACGAAGCGGTGCGCGCCCTCCCGCTCCATGCGCACCTGATTTTCCAGCACGGTAGTTTCCACGTGGAAGCGAGCCCGAATGCGCTCTGCCAGCACTCCCGCGTCGTGGGCCGCATCCAGCAAGACCACGTCGCCACCGATCTCGCTTTTTAACTCGCCGGGCGTGCCTAAGGCGACCAGGTTCCCCTCGTTCATGATGGCCAGCCGGTCGCAGCGCTCAGCTTCTTCCATCAAATGCGTAGTTACGAGAACGGAGACATGTTCTTCGTCGCGCAACATTTTCAGATATTGCCAGAGATCGCGCCGCGCTCCGGGATCGAGGCCAGTAGTGGGCTCATCCAGCAGCAGCACGCCAGGATGATGAAGCAGTCCCTTGCCTAACTCGATGCGCCGCTGCATCCCGCCGGAGAATGTTTCGACCAACTCCTTAGCTCGATCTGCTAGGCCTACACGCGACAGGATTTCGTAAATCCGTTTTTTCAACGCCGCCCCGCGCAGCCCATACAGATGCCCCTGATGCCAAAGATTCTCGTAGGCTGTCAACTTCAAGTCGATGCTCTGCGCCTGAAAAACGACGCCGATTTGCCGCCGCAAGCGCCCCGGTTCCTTCACCGCATCGCAACCCATAATCGTTGCCCGCCCTGCGGTCGGAATCATCAGGGTGGAAAGAATCCGAAAGAGCGTGGTCTTCCCGCTGCCATTTGGGCCGAGCAAGCCGAACAATTCCGCTGGCCGCACGTCGAACGAAACTCCGTTCAGGGCAGTGCGGTTCTCATAGCGATGGACCAGATTCTGTACGGAGATGACCGGCGCAGCGGGGGCAGCCGTTGCTTCCGGAGCGTTGTCAGCGAATGCAGAGACTTTCGATGCCAAGGAGTGTCCTAGGATGAACCCAACATTAGTTTACGACGAGACGCCGCAGAACGCCGTGGAAATGGATAAGAGCGGCAAATAAATACGTGCCCTGAAGATTGATGCATTCCACTCGGCGCTCACGCCGCCGAAGCACCCCGCTGCGGCTGAGGTATGGGCTCGGCAAACGCGACCGGGACGTGTCGCCAAACTTGAATCGCGAGAACCACGGTAGTCGCGAGCAGGAGCGCTCCCACAGCCACATGCGCCACCGTCGCTGCTACCATGGGCAACTCCGGCTGTACCGCATCCCTGCCCCAGGCCACACGCGTAAGGAATGCAGTGAACCCCAGGCAAAGCTGAGTGATCAGAAGCGAAAGCATAATGATCGCCGGTCGCCGTACCGCTTCAATTTGCGAATAAACCGAAAGCGCCCGAATCGCGGTCCATGCCAGCACGAACGAAACAATCACCGCATTCGCCAAGTGCGGCCACCAACTCATGCCGTGATGCCGGAACATCCCGCCCAGGATGAGCTGAACATACAGCACGAATATAGAAAGCAGCGTGAGCGTGGACAAGCTAGGCCGGCGTTGGTCGAACTCCGCCCGCGGCTGTTCTTCCACCCACTTGCGCCCGGTGAAAAGAGCGATGGCCAGGGCGATGCAGAAGAATGTTTGTGCGACCGTAGCGTGGGCCGTCGAAACCGCCGGAGGCTGAAAGAATAAAACAGTAAGCCCGCCAAGAATAGCCTGTGCGATCACGGTGCAGAAGGCAGCTACCGCAAGCCAACGCAGCCAGCGCCGTCGCTCTACTAGCAAAGTCCAGATGGCGATCGCCAGGGTGAGTGTGACCAGCGTCCCGGCCACCATGCGATGACTCCACTCATAGCGTATGCCGCCAACAAAATGCGGCACCTTGACGAGGTAGCCAAACGACGTTGGCCAGTCTGGAACTGAGAGTCCTGCATCATTGCTGGTAACCAGGGCGCCAGCTGTGATCACTACGAAAGCCGCGCACGCCGTAAACACCGCGAAGATGTGATGAGCGCGGTTGTATGTTGTCGGGATGGCTTTCAGAGTATTTCCCCTTGGGTCGACAGCGCGGGAAAAACCCGCGTTTGGAGCGGGCTGCGCCGGTTGGCCCAACCCGCTGCTCCAAACAACACATTTTATCAGAGCGCCATTCGAAGGCAAGCCGCAAAACCGCACCCGAAACCTCGTCTACTCGGCTGCGGCCTTAAAGCTTTGATCCACCGTCTTGCTTTCTTTCGGGCCCACGGTTACCTTCTGGTCCTGCTCGCCCAGCTTCTCCTGTACGAAGGCAATCGTGTAATCGCCTGGCGGCAGGCCTTTGATCTCATACTTACCGCTCTTGTCAGTGACCGCATAGAACGGTGTCTTCACCACATTGATATACATCTTCATCCAAGGATGCTGATTGCACTTTACCGGCAGCATGATTTCTTCGCGGGCGAAATTCTTTTCGATCGCCGGTGAGGACGGCGGCTGCGATTCGTTCCACTCGCGATTGTCCTTCGGCGTGGGATGAATGTTGTGCGTGGTCATATCGTCATTCTTGATCTGTACGGTCTGACCCGCCATCACACCGAGCACATGGGGATGGTATTTGCAGCCTTGCTGATCCAGTACGACGGCATCTTTGGGAACGTCGAAGGTGCGGCTGCCCAGGCCATCTTTTACGTAAACAAATACATTGGCGAGGTCGCCATCAGCGACGACGATGTTTTCCGCCTCGTTCATCCCTTTGCAGGCTGGATCCTGGCTCATGTCGATCTTCGAAGGCTTCGGCGCGGTGCCATCGAACTTCACCGTGCCATTCACGGTTGCGACGGTCGACGGATCAATCGGCGTTGCCGCCGGCGCGGGCGCTGCTTCCTGAGACATCGTGTTCGCCGGTTGTTCCTCCTTCTTATTGCATGCCGCCAGCAGCAGTAAGCTAATCAAAGCCAATATGCTGGCTGCCATCATCGTCAAACCAGTTTTTCTATTCATGATGTCGCCCTTTCTTTAGTAGGTTAAAGATCATCCAATGTTGTCCCGTAGCCGTACCAAACGGGCAATTCTAACGCGAACCACCGCTTGCCGCATGACGAACCGCCGCCGCAGTCTGCGTGTGGTCGGTTAATTTTCGAGCACTCGCCGTCTTGGCCCGCGGCATGGAGGCAGCCACCTTCCGTTGCTCTTCCGGCGTCAACTGGAAGATGTAATCGGTTAGCAGTTTCCGATGGTCTCCTTCATAGCCCTGGAATGACGGTGGCGTCGGCCCGGCAAATACCCATTGGTTATTTTCCTGCTTGAATAGTCCAGATGGCATCGAAGTCCCTGGGCTGACGGCCTGCGGGTCCGTAATCCAGCGTTCCACCCAGTCCGGCTTCAAGCGTTCCTTAGCCAGCAGGAAGTTCGGTGCAGTAGCGATCTTGTCGTGATTAGGATCGCCCGTCGCATGGCACTTCAGGCAAGGCGCGGCGGAACTGGAGAACAGGCTCCGCGCCATGTCCGTCTCTTTCGCAGTGAGAACCGGCACTTCCTCTGGAATGTAAGGCAGAGGCTGCTGCGACAACGCCTGGAAGAATCGCACGAGTTTCCTCAGTTCGTTGTCGGAGAACGAGAACGTGGGCATCCGCACCTTCAAGTAGGGCCGCACTCCGTTGCGGTTCGTATCCGTCGAGCTCAACGCCGGATTCGACAAGAACTTGCGCAGCCACTCAGGATCGACTCGCGCCCCTTCGGTCAAAAGCTTCGGAGGCAACTGCTCCTGCGCGTCCTGATACTGCGGCAAGCCCATCAGAATCGTCCGCTGACCGGGGATGAACTGATGGCATCCCATGCAATTGTATTTCTTTACGATCCACCAGCCTTCCTGAATGTCGTGCCGCGCGTCTCCCGGTCTGTATTGATAACTCGCGGGCAGGGAAGTCTCCTCGCTTCCCATTAGGAAGGTCGTAAGGTCGAGCACCTGATCCTTGGTCAGGTGCAGGTTGGGCATGCGGAGAGCTTCGGTTGCGCTCTTCACTTTGCCCTCGTCATAAACATTCGGTTCGGCCAGTTTGTGCTCGAAAAATCCTTTGTGGTCGTACCACGGCTCTTTCGCCGGACCGTCGGGCAAGCGTGCGAGATCCTCTTTATCCTTAATCGGTTCGGCATCCTTGCCTCCACGCTCCGCAACCGTGGTAAACAGTGCGAAATCTAGTCGCTCAATCGGTTTGCTGCCTTCGAAGGTCAGCTCCGTGCCGATGCGGCCTTCATCCTCGAAGCCGGCAATCTCGTGGCAGCCCGAGCATCCAAAGTGACGGACCCATTTCTTGCCTTCTTCCTTCAGGTTCGGATCATCCATGAACGAGGCATCGGCATACGAGGACGGATCATGCTTTTTCTGCGTCATCAGATAGGTAGCAATGTCCTCCGCATCCTCTGGCGATAGTCGCAGGCTCGGCATCACCGTCATGTTCTGGACTTGAAGTTCATGCCCATCGTTCGGACATTGGCTGTGATCGAGATCGAACTGGTAAGGAAGTCCCTTCTTCGCATAATCTTCCGGGCCGATATCCTTCTTCTCGTAAGGGCAATAGGGCCGGGTGCGCTCGCGCGCATTGTGAATCCAGCGCACCAGATAATCGTAATTTGCTTTCTCTCCGACGCGCGACAGATTCGCGGCGAACGTCCCGCCCTTCGTCTGATCGCCTTCCCCGATCGAGTGGCAGGCCAGGCATCCGCGGCTTTCGAATAATTCCTTTCCGTGCTCGGCATTGCCCGGCTTGTGTTTGGGCAATTGATCGGTGAATCCCGATTGCCAGATGAACGCTGAAATCGCCTGAATCTGATGATCGTTCAGGCGGAAGTTCGGCATCTTCGTGGTGGGACGGAAATCCGTCGGCTTCTTCAGCCACACCGGAATCCAGTTCTTGTTCAGCTTGAGCCGCACATCTTTCAGGTTGGGCCCGACTTTTTTCATGTCCTGCATCAGGCTGTGCGACTGAAAATCAAGTTGCTGCAAACGCCCGTCCAGCTTGCTGTTGGCCACTCTCAAATCAACCGCTTGGCCGTTCAGCCGGTTCGCTTCCTCGTTTGACTCGGCTGCATCCGCCTGCTTCATCAGGTACGCGTTTTCCTTCAGATTGTCCTTCTTCTGCGTCTCAATCTGTTTGATCTGCTGGCTGATCGAGTTCAGATCTTCCGGCTCTTTGTCATAGCCCTCGTAGCGATGGCATCCCATGCAGCCGCGCTGCCGAAAGAGATCTTTGCCATTGTTGATGGTTTGCCATTGCACATCGCCGCTGGCCAACACCATGTCGGCAGCGTGACAATTCTGGCAGCCTGCCTCGGAATTTTCCTTGGGAAAGAGCGGCCACAGCCAGTGCTCGTAGTTCCCGTGGGCCTTCTCCACGCTCGTGGTGGCGCGACCGTTTCCCTGGTGGCAGGGTGAGCAACCAAATTTCTCTGGATCGTGAATCTTCAACAACTCAGGTTCGGGATGGCTTACGAACGCATCGGCATACTCGTCGGGCTTTTTCTCGCCCTTGGCCGTCATCGAGATGGCCGTGATCTTTAGTGGTTCCCGCGCGTTCATGTGGCAGGATTCGCACCGATCCACGATGTTGGCTTCCGCCACATTGATCTGGACGATCGCTGGGTCCCATTCCGTTGCGCGTCTCTTCAATCCATCGATTTGCTGCGGCGTCAGGTCAACCATGTGATCGGAGATGTACTCATCCATCTTCGCCTTGGCCGCGGTCACGGGCTTCAATACTTCGCCGAGTTCCAGACTTAGCTTCGTGCGCTCATTGCGAATCTCGTTGTAAGTTTCTTCGAGTTGCGGGAAGGTGTATTTCTTTTTCGTTCCGTCTGGGAATTCGACTGTTGCTTCTTCGCTCTTGTACTGATCAATCTCTTTTCGCTTGCTGGCCTTCGCAGAATCACTGGTGCTGGTTTCGTACTCGTAAGTCAGCGCGTTGACGTAAGCGCGCCGGTCGGTAAAGACACTTTGCACGGCCAGCAGCCGCGCGCTCGCATCATCGAGCTTCTTCCGAGCCTCATCCGCCTGGGCCTTCGAAGCCTGGTAAGCCTTCTCGTAACTTTGTTTGAGTGCGGCGTAGTCGGGATTCTGTTCAACGTCCTTCTCGGAAGTAACTGACTTAGACCGTGCTGTGTTCAGGAACGCACTATAGCGATCCTTCCAATGCTCCTGAAATGCCTTCCACGGACGCTGGCCCCACGCCTCATCCCACAAGGCCCAGAACAAAGTCGCCATCAGAATCACCGTCGCGATCAGATAGTATGCGGCGTAGGACTTACTCGTGATCGGGTCCTGCTCGGGGTTGGGTTGTTCAGGCACCGCTTCCTCCGGAGAATCGGGTCTCAGGTCTTAGGTCTCTGGTCATAGGTTCTTGCGCCCTGTCTCGTTTATCCCACAATGTATTTGGCTCGGGCCCAACACCTAAGACCCAAGACCTAATACCCACACCTAAATATTGAACCAAGGTGTGATCCACACATACTTGATGTGCCACAGCAGCCGCAGTCCCATCTTCAGGGGCAACGCCACCATGGTCAGCAAAAGAAACTGAGTAATCGAGAATTGCAGCAGGCTCATCCGTTTGAAGTCCTTCGCCATGTATCGCCGGAACAGGGAATAGACAACGAATCCCCCAAGCAGGTAATAGCCACCAACCACGACGGCGCCAAAAACGGCCTTCGCCAGGTTCGACGTGATCCCGAAAATATCCGGCAGATCGCGATTTACCTCGTAGATCAGCCGGTTGTGATCCCATGTTTGTCCCGGCCAGAACCACTGCCATCCGGGGCCTCGTATGAAAGTTCCGATGATGATCATCGCAACCCACAGAATGATGAAACCAAACAAAAATGTCCCAATGGAAAACTTGCGCTGCTTCCACGTGTAATATCCGCTGCCCAGCGGATTCGTATCGATGTAAGGAATCACCATAAGGCCGATGATGATCATCGTGGGCATGACGACCCCGGCGATCCACGGATCGAAATAGACAAGCATCTCCTGCAGCCCGAGGAAATACCAGGGCGCTTTCGCTGGATTCATCGTCAAGTTGGGATTGGCGGGTTCTTCGAGCGGCGCGTTCAGCGTGATCGACCAGACCATCAGGATGATGGTGACGATGATGGCGGCGAGGAATTCAATGCGAAGTAGAAACGGCCAGACGTGAACTTCCTTCTGCCAGCCCGGTTTGAAGGGCCAGGTCTTGCGATGGTGGGTTTTGGCGAGGGTGGCGTCACCTTCGAGTTGCTCGATCAGTTCGTCGTTGGCATGTGCCTGCTTCCACGCCAGATAAATGTAGAAGGCTAACAGTGGAATCAAGCCAACGATCGGCACGTTGTCTGGAGCCGAGCAAATCTCCCACAATTGTCGCCAGTCCATAAATTGTTCTCGTCAATCACTTCAAAAAAGTCTTGTCCTTCCGAACCGGGCTGAAACCTAACTCTTGTCATTCCGAACCGGGCTGAAAGCCTGGTGAGGAACCTGCTTGTTGTTTTTCCGCTCTACTCTCCCGCGGCCTTCGGTCCTCGACGTGGCTTATCCGCTTCGGCTGCCAGCATCACCGGCGCGGGCCCGGAGATTCCGCCATCCTTCCGCACCCGCCAGAAATGCACAATCATCAGAATCGAAGCGACGATCGGAATGCCGATGCAATGCCAGATATAAGAACGCAGCAGAGCGTTCGCATCCACGATCGATCCGCCTAGAAGACCGAAGCGCACATCGTTGTAAGGAGTCATGCCCAGCATTGAGCCGAATGGGCCTTCATGTCCCAGCAGCGGTGTTGCTCGCGCCATGTTCGTACCAACAGTTACAGCCCAGAATCCGAGTTGATCATCAGGCAGAAGATAACCAGTGAACGAAAGCAGCAAGGTAAACACCAGCAGCAGCACGCCAATGTTCCAGTTGAATTCACGCGGCTTTTTATACGACCCCGTCAAAAATACGCGGAACATGTGCAGCCACACGCCAATCACCATCAGGTGCGCGGCCCAGCGGTGCATATTGCGAAGGATCTTTCCGAAAGGTACATCGTGCTCGAGATACAACACGTCGCGAAACGCCTGCACCTTGCTCGGGTGGTAATAGAACATCAGCAACACGCCGGTATAGGTGAGGATGATGAACAGGAAAAACGTGATCCCGCCCATGCCCCAGGTGTAACTGTAGCGCACCGCATCACGGTTTATCTTGGCGGGATGCAAATGCAAGAAGACGTTGGAGAGCACGCCCAGAGCCCGGTTGCGCGGTGTGTCGTCGTGTTTGTGGCGGAAGATCGAAGTGTAGACCTGAGTCTTGGTCGGATCTTTAAGGCCTTCGATCTGCTCCTTCGCCTTAGTCGGGATGTCGACCTTCATCGCCTGAATATCTTCTTTGACGCGATCGACTAAGCCCACTTTACCGTTCTTGCCGTTCGGATTATTTTCGTCAGCCATTTGAGTCCTGAGTCAGCGGGTCTTAGGTCCTACGTGTTAGGTATCAGGGCTCTGCCTAAGACCTAACACCTAAGACCGGAGACCCAGATCAATGAAATCCTTGAATCAAAACTGTCCCTACACTCCCGTCAAGAATGCTCCGGGATCGTTAAACTTACTGGGCTGTCCTTTTGGCCACTGATAAAGCCGAGACGTATCGACGATGATTTGCCCATCCGGCGCGAGTTCTACATGCGCGCGATCCATAGGGCGCGGTGCCGGGCCTTCGAAATTGATCCCTTCACTGTCATACCCGCTGCCGTGGCACGGACACTTGAATTTGTTCTCGCTGGGTTTCCAGTCAGGCGTACAGCCGAGATGCGTGCAGCGCGCGTAGATCACGAACACTCGATCGGGTGTGCGATCAACCCAGATGCGATATTTCTGCTGGAATTTGGTATCGACGCCGAGCGCGAACTCCGAGGGATAGCCGATCTTGAAAACGGAATTGGGTTCGAAAAGAGTGCGGGGAAGAAAGAACCGGAAGAAGGCAAGAAACCAGGCGGTTAAGAATGCAGTCACACCCACCCAAACCAAGCGGCGCCGTCGGCGGTCGATATCTGTGTTCGATGGGCCAGAAGAGGAAAGCCCACCCGCCGCTGCTGCCTTGGAAGTCCCGACTGCCGGTGTGCCCACGTATTTCGTGGCATCTACCGCGGTCCGCGGCGCAGGTTGCGCCGGGTCTGCCGGAGTCGGGTTTGGTGGTTCGTTTCCGGGAACCGTCATGGGTGCCCTCCTGCTTCTATAAACTCGTCAGTCTCCTGCGGCCGCCAGCAACGCTGGCGCAACCAACTGCCCCCCGGTCGCAAGAATCGGTTCTTCGGAGCGCATTGCATTGTTCAGCGCGTGGAACACCAACTGCGCCAGCGCCGAAATGAATTTTGGAGAATCGTTCAAGCCAGCGCTCATCTCAAAGTGTGTAATGCCCAACCGGTGGGCTTCCTCGCGGCCCTCGTGATTGATTTCACCCAGCGTCTCCACATGGTCGGAGACAAAGGCCACGGGCACGATACAAACTTCCCGCACCTTCTCCGCGGCCAGGTCGCGCAGCGTGCGGTGCAGCGAAGGTTGAAGCCACTTGCTGGCGCCCACCTTGCTCTGGTAGCAGAGCCGGTGCCGATTCGGCCATCCACCGCGGGCCATAAGCAGGCGCACGGTTTCTTCGATCTGCCGCTGGTAGGGATCGCCCTTGGCAACGATTGACATGGGAATACTGTGTGCGCTGAAAACAAGCTCTGCTCGGGCCGGGATTTCGAAGCGTGACAACGCCTCGTCCACTTTCTCCACAACCGCCTCTAAATACATCGGATGCCGATAGAAGTGTCCAACGTTGTGTACGGGGACGTCATCGCGAAAAAGCCGCTGCCACTCGTTCAGGCTGCTACCCGTGGTGGTGGAGGAATACTGCGGATACAAGGGCAGCAAAACCACTTCGTCACATTCCGCAGCCTGGAGCTCTGCAATGGCTTCGCAGGTGAAGGGATGCCAATAGCGCATGGCGACAAAACAGCGGGCATCGACTCCCTGACGGGCCAACTCCGTTTCCAGAGCCTGCGCTTGCCGCTCGGTGAAACGCCGGATGGGCGATCCTCCGCCGATAGTCGCGTAGTGATGCTGCACTTTACGGGCGCGGGTGGTCGAAATCAGTTTGGCCAGTGGTTTGCGACCCAGGCGGGCAAAAGGGAAATCGATGATGTCGGGATCACAGAAAAGATTAAAAAGGAAAGGCTCTATCGCAGCCAGCGTATCAGGCCCGCCGAGCTGAAACAGAATAACCCCCACACGCCGTGTTGTGCGCGTCATCCCCCAGATTCCCCAGACGGTGGGCAATGTACTCCCATCTGAGAGGAGAGTCAATGGCGGAATTGCAAAATGAAAGTAAAAACGAGAAAGCTCGGCGACAACTCAAGCAATTTGAAAACAAGAATGTGCGGAGCCGGGGAATCGATCCCCCGCGTCCGCACATTTTCAGAATGCGAAATCGAAACTCAATTTAGGCTTTACGGTAGCCGCAACTCAGCGTGCTCTGGAACCACGATCTGATGCCGCTCGCCATCGTGCCAGTAGAGTACGCGCAGCACCTTGTGGATCTCCGGATCGGGATCGCCGCCCATACTGCGGTTATCCACGATTACAAAAAGATGGCCTTCATGCTTGTAGCTGCGCAACTGCTCAGTGACATTCACGAAATGTCCTGCCCCTCCGTAGTAGGCGCGCATGATGTGCAGTTCGCGATCATGCCACTCGTAAGCAGCATCGGGATCGAGTTCCAGGTTGACGTGAGCGTATTCAGGAAAGCGGAACTCTTCTACATTTCCATCCCAGTGTCGGATGCGGATGAAAAGCTCTTTAACGTGATTGCGCGCCGGATCGACACCCAGGTTGCGGTCGTTGATGTCAAATTGCAAGATGCCATCATGCAGGAACGACCGCACCTGCGGAGTTACATCGATACGGTGGTTTCCGGCTCCGTACTCCGCGGCGACCAGTTGGCCGCCCTGCGCTGCCGCTGACCCTGCAAGAAGAAACAGAAATGCCAAACTACTGATCAGAGTTGCGAGCAAGTTCTTTTTCATAACGCCCCTTTCGCCTCGTTAACGAGGCCCCAAGCAAATTAAGACACACTCTCAGTGAACGGCGGCGGGTGTCACCTTCGCCTTATCCATTTCTTCGATCACGGCGTCGGCGAACTCCGATGTCCCCGCCTGACCGCCGATATCCTTTGTCAGCTTCTCGGGATGCCGATATACCTTCTCCAGCGCATTGCGAATCTGCAGCGACGCATCGAACTCGCCCAGGTGCCGCAGCATCAAGAGGCCCGAGCGCAGCAGCGCCGTTGGGTTCGCCAAATTCTTTCCCGCAATGTCAGGAGCCGATCCGTGAACGGCTTCGAAAATGGCGCAGTGATCGCCAAGGTTCGCGCTCGGAACAAATCCCAGGCCACCGACAAACGCCGCACATAAGTCGGAAATAATGTCGCCGTACAAATTCTCCATCACCAGCATGTCGTACTGATACGGATTCATCACCAACTGCATGCAAGTGTTGTCCACGATGTGTTCGCCGTAGGTGATTTCAGGGTATCCCTTGGCCACGCCACGGCAGCAGCGCAGGAACAGTCCGTCGGACAACTTCATGATGTTGGCTTTGTGAATCGCGTGAATCTTCTTGCGCTGATTCTTGCGCGCGTACTCGAAGGCAAATTTCGCGATGCGGGTCGAAGCTTTTTCCGTGATGATCTTCAGGCTCTCCACCACGCCCGGTACAACTTCATGCTCCAGTCCGGAGTAAAGGCTTTCCGTGTTCTCGCGCACAATAATTAGATCGACATCGGGGTAACGCGTAGGAATGTGTGGCAGATTGCGAATTGGGCGGAAGTTCGCATACAGCTCGAATTTCTGCCGCAACGCCACGTTGATGCTCGAAAAGCCGCCACCCACGGGCGTTGTCACCGGGCCCTTCAAAGCCACGCAGGTGCGTTCAATCGATTCCAGCGCTTCTTTCGGGATGTACTCACCGTGCTTCTCGAACGCATCAGCGCCAACCGCGAACGACTCCCACTCAAACTTAACGCCAGTCGCTTCCAGAATACGTACCGTTGCCTGCGTCACTTCCGGACCGATTCCATCGCCAGGGATCAACGTAACTTTGTGACTCATGCTTCACTGCCTTCTTAGTGGAGAGTGTTCAGTGGTCGGTGATCAGCAAAAGTAGACATTTCTCAATTCTTAATTCACTACCCAATAACCACTGGTCACGGACCACTTTTCTTAACTCGTACCTCTCCGGCTTCTTTGGCTTTCACCAAATCCCTCAGTTCGTTCATAAATTCCTTGACGTCCTTGAAATCCAAATAAACCGAAGCAAAGCGGACGTAAGCCACTTTGTCGTAGCGACGAAGCCGGTTCATGATCAATTCACCCAGTTCGCTGGTCTTGCGCTCGCGCTCCTGCGACTCGATGACAAACGACTCCGCCTCGTTCACAATTTGTTCCAGTTTGCTGATGGGAACTGGGCGCTTCTCACAGGCGCGCAACAATCCATTCAGAACTTTTTGACGATCGAACTTCTCACGGCGCCCGTCTTTTTTCACCACCATATAGGGGATCTCATCGATGCGCTCGTAGGTGGTGAAGCGCTTGCCGCACTTGAGGCATTCGCGCCGGCGCCGGATCGACTCCGCTTCTTTGCTCTCGCGAGAATCCACGACCTTATCGTTTGCAAATCCGCAAAAGGGACATTTCATGGCGCTGATGGTGATCGAACCGATCTAGCGATTGAAGGCTTGTGGTTAACCCAGAATTGTAACAGGCAGTGCGTGCGTAGTAGACATGGGGTGTCAGCTTACGCAGGTGGGCCGCTGAGTTCCGCTTCTTCGCTGCGGTGACTTTCCTCCGACAACTTTCGTAAGGACAATCTCTCGTGATGCGCCAATATCAAGCCCAAGGGCACAACGGCAGCGAACGTGACTAGCCATAGCAAAATTCCACAACTCGCGGCCATTTCCGGTGGCACGTCGAAGACGCTGGATAGGGCGGCGATCGTCGCCATCTGCGACCCGCCGCCCACCGCCGGCAATTGCAGCATGGAGCCGAGCATGCTCGCCCCCATCAGAATCAGAACTTGTGACACCGGGATGTCCAGCGAAGCTACGCCGTAAGAGTGGGTCACTTCCTTATAGGCCAAAGCGATCATGTACCACATCCCGACCGAAACCAGCGTGAGCCAAAGCATCGAGACGGGGCCATGAATCGTGTCCAGCCCGGCGCCGAACTCTCGTACTTTCTGCGCCAGCTTGTGGCCAAAATTTGCGGAGAGATGCCCGAATCGTTCCTCCACCCATCGCGCGACAGCGTCGCCACCACGCCGGATGATGATTGCCCCGATAGTCAGCGCGACCACTACTCCGATGAGCAAAAACCCGCCTTCGCGGAAACGCAGGTAGTACTCAGGATGAGGAATCGCGGGTAGCGCGCTGGGCAGAAAAATCGCCAGCACCATCAACACCGTGAACGCGCCAACGTCGAAGATTCGTTCCACGGCCCATGCCGCCAACTGCGAAGAGAATGGAAGATCCGTCCGCCGCGCGATCAAGTAGGGACGAATAAATTCTCCCGCCCGCCCTAGCAGCGCAAGGCCGGTGAATCCGATCAGGGTCGGTGAGACCAGATCCATGATCTTCGCCTTGGGACGCACCGGCTTCAGGAAAATTTTCCAGCGCACGGCGCGCAGGAAATATCCGATATAAATCAGCGCGATCGCATGAAATACGTGAATCTTCCGGATGCGCCCAGTTTGAGCCCAGAACGTGCCCCAATCAAACGTTTGCCAGTGCCGGTATTGCAGGTAAACCAGAGCAGCCAGGATCAGGAACACGACCGCACTGGCCACGATGCGCTTTTTATCCATGAAGGGAAGAATCCTCGCGCCGCGACCCTCGCAACACGAAGCGGAAACGGCACTCCCAAGGTAAATGACTGTGCCCGGAGGGTCAAACAACGGAGTCGCAGTTAAAGCAGCACCGTAGGGAATGAAGAGCTGTTTGCTCACTTCTGGGTGGCGAGTTCGATTGCGTGGCGAACGTGGCCGGAAGACTCTTTCAAACCCGCCACGGCACGGGCCCGAGAGACTCCTGCAACCAGCATCACGAGAGCTACGGGCGTGCGATGTCCGGAAGCCCGCAGAGCGGCGCGAGCAGCGACGTTCTCAGCTCCCGAAGCGCGTTCCAGAATGGCGATGGAGCGCTGTGTCAGCTTTTCGTTCTTCGGCACAACATTGACCATCAGGTTGCCATAAACATAGCCAAGCCGGCTCATCGCGCCCGTCGAAATCATGTTGAGCACCATCTTGTGAGCGGTCGCAGCTTTCATCCGCGAAGATCCGGCAAGAACCTCCGGGCCGACCCGGGTGATGATGGCGAAGTGAGCCGCGCGTTCCAGCGGGGAATTCGGATTGCAAGTGAGAGCAATGGTGCGGGCTCCGTGTAGGCGGGCGGCTTTAACTGCCGCAAGCGTGAAGGGTGTCCGGCCACTGGAAGCGATGCCGAGAACGACGTCATGCTTTCCGGGTTTGCGGCGCCTCACTTCTTCGCGACCTTGTTTGGAGTCGTCCTCGCTGATCTCAGAATCGGAAGCCAACGCCTTCGGGCCTCCCGCGATGATGAACTGGACTCGATCCGTGTTGAACGTGGGCGGGCACTCCGCGGCATCCAGGGCGGCGATGCGGCCGCTGGTTCCAGCGCCAACGTAGATCAGGCGCCCACCGCGGCGCAACGCAGCGACCACCAAATCGATAGCCCGCGCAATCTGCGGCAATACACGGGCGACCGCTCCAGCCACTGTAGCGTCTTCAGCGTTGATCAGTCGCACAATCTCGAGAGAAGATTTGCAATCGAGGTCATGGGCGGCGTCATTCGGCTGCTCGGTGCGAAGGCGCTGGAGACTGAGCTGAGGCTTGCGAGTTGAGTTCAAGAGTCACGCGCCTTTCGGTGTGGGAGCGACTGGTCATTCTAACTGCTTTCCACTTTGCTGTCGGTCCCACGCCGCTCAAAGGAATTCATATCCGTAGTTTATTTGGATTTTTCGATCGCTTCGATTACAGCATCATGAAAAATGGGTCGGATCTGTTTGATCGCCTGATTAGAGCAGTCGGGCCACGTGCGGTTGGTGAGCAGAGTGATCGATAGTTTTCGGTCGGGATCGATCCACAGGGATGTTCCCGTATACCCCAGGTGACCGAAAGATGCAGGGCCGAAATATTTTCCGGATTGCGAGGCCCCGGAAGGAGTGTCCCATCCCAGCGCGCGGGACGTGCCCGCGGGCGCGGACTCGCGGCGCGTGAACAGTGCAATCGTTTCGAGGCGGAGGACCGAGTTTTCCGGATAGAGCATGGCATGGGCAAATCTGGCAAGATCCGCGGCGTTAGAAAAAACTCCCGCTTGGCCGGCGACGCCACCCAGGACGCTGGCGTTCTCGTCCTGCACTTCGCCTTGGATGATGCGATGACGGAAGATGCGATCATCCGCCGTCGGAGGAATTTGCGCGCGGACTTCCTTCGGCGGATTAAAGGCCGTGTTGACCATTCCGAGAGAAGCAAAGATTTCGCGCTGGCAGAAACGGTCGAGCGATTCATCGGCGAGTCGCTCGAGGGCGACACCAAGCAGGATGAATCCAATGTCGCTGTACTCAGCGCGCGATCCGGGGTCGGCGGAAAGCGGCATGGTAAAAGCCGCGTGCAGCAGCTCGTCGCGAGTTTGCGCTTTAAGGAACAGCTTTTCATACGCGGGCAATCCGGACGAATGGGCCAGCAGCATCCTGATGGTCACTTCGTGGCGGCGGGGATCTTTTTCGGCATCGCGAGTGAATTCAGGGAGGATGGCGGCGGCGGGCGCGTCAAGATCAAGCAGGCCTCGTTGATAGAGGAGCATCGCCATTGGCGTGGTAGCTATAACCTTCGTGAGAGACGCCAGATCGAAAAGAGTGGTGGGAACAACAGCGGACGAGTCGACCTCGTAAGTGAAGTGGCCAAGAGCTTTAAGTGCAATCAGCCGGTCTTTCTCCGTGATCGCGACAGAAGCAGCGGGAAACGCGCGCCGAGCGATAGCTTCTTGCAGAATCGTGAAGGCGGAGGCGAAATCGTCGTCCTGGTGTTCGAAGCTTTCGATCAGCGGGAATGCGCGATCTGGTACGGTCATTGAGAATTCCATGATATGGCATACGCGGCACCCCCTTACTTGAGTTTCTTGAGTCCTGCCGTGGAGGTTGTGTAGAGTCAGAGCATCCTTCCTATTCAATCAAACTCGTTGGAAGCTCCGTTGCGCCAGCCCTCTACTCCGCAAAAGACGCGGAAAGGCGGGACATTCAGGCTGATTTTATTTGCCGTCGTCTACAGCGTGATGGTCGCGAGTGCGCTCACAGCCTCGCCTGCGGTGGACGCCAAGAAGCCGGCGGCCGCGGTGCGTATGGGCGAAGTGGACGCCGTGGTTCAGCAAGCCATTCATGATCAGCAGATTCCAGGAGCGGTTCTGATTGTGGGTCATGACGGCCATGTAATTTACCGAAAAGCCTATGGTTGGCGCGCCTTGGAGCCGCGCCGGGAACTCATGACCTTGGATACGATTTTCGACCTGGCCTCGCTGACCAAGGTGATCGTTACCGCGCCGGCGGTGATGCAACTCGTCGAACAGGGCAAGATACGCCTGAATGACCCGATAGCAAAATATCTGCCCGAGTTTGGACAGAATGGAAAAGAAGACATTACCCTGCGGCAATTGCTGACGCACTATTCTGGGCTGGAGCCGGATCTTGATTTGAAAACGATGTGGGAAGGTAAGGAGACAGCCTATCGGATGGCGTTTGCGGCCACGCCGCAGGATCCGCCAGGCTCAAGGTTCTCCTATAGCGACATAAATTTCATCGTGCTCGGCGCGCTGGTGGAGCGGATTTCGGGCGAGCCGCTGGATGAGTATGCAACACGGCATATATTAATGCCGCTGAAGATGACACATACGCGCTTCGTGCCTCCTGCGGGTTGGCGGGCGAAAATCGCCCCCACCCAGTATGACGAGAATGAACACATGCTGCGCGGCGTGGTCCATGATCCCACCGCCCGAAGGATGGGTGGCGTGGCTGGGCAAGCCGGCCTGTTTTCAACCGCAGACGATTTGGCTAAGTTTGCGCAAGCCTTGCTGAATGGCGGCGGAGGAATTCTTTCACCGCTTTCGGTGGAGAAGATGACGCGTCCGGAGCAGCCTCCGACCGCTCCCGTGCTGCGCGGTTTTGGCTGGGACATCGACTCTCCATTCTCGACCAACCGCGGAGCTCTGCTGCCGGTCGGAGGGTACGGCCACACTGGGTTCACCGGAACATCGATCTGGATCGATCCAACCACCCAAACCTACATCATTTTGCTGACCAACGCGGTGCATCCGCGGGGAAAAGAAAACGCAATGGCCCTGCGCTCCAAAGTGGCGACGGCAATAGCTGCGGCCTTGCCCCTGACCATCAGCGAGAAAGAATCACTGCGCTGGCAAAGTATTACCGGCTACAACGAGGCGCAAAGCGCTGCGCGCCATACGAGCGCACGCAATGGCAACGGGAAGACTGGCATCGACGTCCTGGAAGATCACGGCTTCGATGTTCTGCAAGTTGCCGGGCGCAAGAAGCGCATTGGTCTGCTTACCAATCAGACGGGCGTGGATGCGGACGGTCGCCGCACGATTGACGTGCTGGCGCACGCGCCGGCCGTTTCGCTGGACGCGATTTTCAGCCCCGAGCACGGAGTCACGGGAACGCTCGATACGACGGACGTTAACAACTCCAAAGATGCGGCAACCGGAATTCCGGTCTACAGCGTGTATGGCGCGAAGGACGCGGCCCGTCGCCCGTCCCTCGATCTGATGAAGGATCTGGATGCGGTGGTCATCGATATTCAGGATGCCGGTGTGCGCTTCTACACCTACGAGACTACGCTCGGATATTTTCTGGAGGCTGCCAGCCAGGCGGGAATTGAAGTGATCGTGCTGGACCGTCCCGACCCGATTACAGGAGCCTTCGTGCAGGGCCCAGTATCGGATGCCGGACGGCAAAGCTTTACGAATTATTGGACGGTGCCTGTGCGTCATGGCATGACCATCGGCGAACTGGCGAAGATGTTCAACGCCGAACGGAATATCAACGCCAAGTTGACCGTGGTGCCGATGGAGGGCTGGCAGCGCGGCGACTGGTTTGATTCGACCGGACTGGCGTGGGTGAATCCCTCACCGAACCTGCGCAGCGTGACAGAGGCGGGATTGTATCCAGGCGTGGGACTGATCGAAGGAACCAATGTTTCTGTGGGACGCGGAACGGATACGCCGTTTGAACTAGTCGGCGCGCCGTGGATCAAGAGCCGGGAACTGGCCGCGTATTTGAACGCGCGCGGGATCGCGGGCGTAAGGTTTGTTCCAATAACCTTCACGCCATCCACCAGTAATTACTCGGGACAGAAGTGCGAGGGTGTAAATGTAGTTCTCACCGAACGAAACGCGCTCGATGGACCGGAGTTAGGAATCGAATTGGCGGCCGCGTTGAAAAAGCTCTATCCGGCGGACTATAAGATGGAACGGATGACGGAGTTATTGGTCAATCAGGCAACTTACGATGCACTGGTAGCAGGTGAGGATCCGCGGCGGATCGCGCAGGATTGGCAGGATGGGTTGGACAAATTCCAGCTGGTGCGGCAAAAATATTTAATCTACAAGTAGTTCGGTTGGCCTATCTGGGGAGCTGTACAAAGAATGAAATTGACTCTGGGAATGCTCGTTGTGCTCATAACAGCGGTCGCGATCTCGCCGGTGTCTGCGAGCGGCCAGCAGGAAAACTCCACTTCTTCTGCGCAGCAGGCTCAAGAAGCATCTTCCGCAGACTCATCAGCACAGTCGCTTTTGTATAAGAATACGAGGTACGGTTTTAGTTTCTTATTGCCTGAAACCTGGAAGGGTTACACGATTCTCGCGGATAAGTGGGAAAGTGGGGATGCGGAAAAAGGTAGCGTCGAACACGGTGCCGTCATCTCCATCCGGCATCCCGACTGGACAAAAGAGAAGCCTCGTCAGGATATTCCTATCATGATATTCACGGTCGCGCAGTGGGACTCGATTGAGCACGGCAACCTCTCTGTAAGTGCCGCGTCTGTAGGGCCAGCTGAACTCGGGCGCAACCGCAAGTACGTATTTGCTCTGGCTCCCCGCGTCCGCAATAGCGACCTTACGGGCGGAGCAGAAGTGAACGAGATTCTGAAGCACGACCCGCTCCGCCCCTTTTGGACGAAATGACCGTCTCTTGCTGCGGATAACCCCGAAGCGGGAAGTCCGCATCGTAGGGCTTGAGCGTGCTATCCTCGGGCTGAACCGCGGAACTGGAGGTCGTAAATGCGCTTCGCGTGGACTTTCTTGCTGCTATCGGGCATGGCGTTGGGGCAAACGGCGGATACGACGAAGCCGGAAAGTTCGGCCCCAAATTCGCCACCGGCAACTCTAGCGACAAGCCCGGCGCCCGCTCACGATCCAAGTGCGATTACGATTCCCGCCGGCACCCGGATTCCTTTGTCGCTCAAGCAGGCGATTTCTAGCAAGAATGCGCGCGAGGGCGACGCGGTTTACGCGGAAACGGCATTTCCCTTTGTGGTCGCTGATCGCGTGGTCGTGCCTGCGGGGTCCTATGTTCAGGGCAGGATCGCGCACGTAGAGCGCGCCGGGCACGGCAAAGGGCGCTCGGAAATCCTGATGCACTTTACCTCGATCATTTATCCCACCGGATACACCGTAATGTTGCCGGGTTCAGTCCAGAACACTCCGGGTGCTGATAACAAATCGGTGAAGGACTCGGAAGGAACGATCCAGCAGGACAGCGATACAGGAAAAAAAGTTGAGGATGCGGCCAAGAATGGCGTGTACGGCACCCTGGGTGGCGCGACGGCGGGCGGACTGGCCACCGGCGGATTGAACGGAGCACGGGTGGGAGCGGGGGTTGGTGCGGCAGCCGGCGTCGCCTGGGCGCTACTAAAACGCGGCCCGGATGTGAAGCTGGATGTAGGAACATCGATCGAGATGGAGATTCAGCGTCCGATTACCGTGGACGCAACTCGCATTGCAATGGCGAAGGCCACACCATAAGCGGTCGTACGAATCGCGCCGGAGCACCTATCCTGCTTTCAAGTGGATACCGCTTCACAATGAGGATCGAGAGCTAGGATGCACCCTTGGCGCTAGCCGAGGATGCAAATGAGGGAGAGGCCTGGCCGTTGATTTCGCGGCGGACATATTCGAAGATATCGTCCGGCATCCCCAAAAAGATCTTGACAACCTCAGGATCAAACTGTCTTCCGGACCAGGCCTTGATCTCTGCCCGAGCCTCTGAAAGAGATCTGGCGGCACGATAGGGGCGATCAGAGATGATGGCATCGAGCGTATCGGCAACCGAGAATATGCGAGCGCCGAGAGGAATGTCATTGCCTTTCAGGCCTCGAGGATAGCCGGAACCGTCAAAGTGTTCTTGATGGGAGTAAACGATCTCGCAAGCCTCGGCGAGAAAAGGAATCTTCTTGAGCATCTGGTAGCCGTGATAGCAATGCTCGCGCATCACTTCTTTTTCGGCGTCGTCCAGCTTTCCGGGTTTCAGCAGAATGCGGTCGGGGATGGCAATCTTGCCGATGTCGTGAAGGAAGGCGCCGCGGGCGATCATATCAATTTGCTCGCGTGGTACTCCCATCGCTTTCGCGATTGCCATGGTGAAGGCCGTCACTCGCCTGGAATGGCCTTCGGTCTCACGATCCCTCAGATCGAGAGCGTCGCCTAGGGTTTCCAGCGTGATGTCATAGGAGCGCTCCAGGTCCGCCATCGCCTTTTGCAGTTGATCGGTGCGCGCTTCGACCAAAGACTCCAAATTCGTTTGATAGGTGCGATTCTCTACTTTCAGCCGGCGGTTTTCCAGTGCCCGCTTTACCGCGTTCAGCAACTGCTCGCGTTCGAACGGCTTGAGCAGATAGTCATACGCGCCATTACGGATGGCGGCCAGGGCTACCGAAATATCATGCACCGCGGTAACCATCACCACCGGCATGTCGGGAAATTTTTCCTTCGTGCGTTCGAGCAATCCAATCCCGTCCAGATCCGCCATCATCAAGTCGGAAAGCATCAACTCAAACACGTCGCCGGAATTCAGCAAGGCCAGAGCTTCCATGCCGGAAGCCGCTTGTTTACAGGAGAAACCAGCGGCGATAAGGATGGCGCAGACAATCTCGCGGATTGCTTCTTCGTCGTCCACTACCAGAATGCGGTCGGGCATGGTTGTCTCAGGGATACTATCGGCGATTCTACCCTAGAGTTGAGATGCCGAAAGTAACCATCCAGGTCCGGAAAGACCATCGAGATCGGCCCAAAGCATGATATTCAGAAGCCAGGCAGTGTCACGTCCGAAACCCGGGCGTTCACTCCTACGTGATCCACCAATAAAATGATCGCTTCCCTTTGGTCCGTTTGGAACACCGCGGTACAACCAGCCGTTTCCCGGTTGAAGCCCGGCGAGTTTGCGCTGCTGATTACCCTGGCGGCGTCGATACTCGTGTTGTCGGTATTCCGCGAACGCTATCTTGCGGTCTGGACAGCCGCTTGGACTCTGCTCGTCACTTCCCGTCTGGTAGAGGTTCACGGCGCGGGGATGCAAATCCCGCAGCGTTATGTTCCCGCGGTCGAACAAGCCGCCTTCGTGATTGCAATGGGCTTGTTCGCCGGGGCGATCTTCGTATATATAAGAGAACGGAATCTGCTGGCGCCGCTGGTTGCAGTTACCGTGAGCACTGCAGGTTTTGCCGCTGCCCGCGTTCTTCTTTGGCCCAATTCGTTACCTCTGCGGGTTGCTCTCGAAGTCTCCTATCGAATTATCCTCCTGACCGCTGCCATTGCCTTGCTAAACGCCCGCCGCGGCCGCCGTGAGATGGCCTCATGGATGCTCGCTGCGTTCCTCGTCGCCCAGCGTCTGCATTGGTCGCCCTTCAGCGACCAGGTTCCAGCCGGAATCTTTACCGCCCTCGACGTCGCTCTGGGATTGAGCGTCTTGCTGATCGTGTTTCAGGAAGCCCGTGCCCGTAACCAACGTTTGAGTGCGCTGCGCGCTTTGACCGAGAGCATTGTTCTCGCACAACAGCAGGGCGGCATGATGGATAAGGCCCTCGAAGAGCTGCAGCGGCTCACCAAGTGCAAGGCCGCGTGGTTCCGGCTCATCGAGGGCGGACATCTCGTAGCCACCCACGCGGTTGGAGTTTCGCCGGAATTCCTGCGCGAAATAGGAATCGCCGAAATAACCGCGGACGTCTCCCAGACGCTGGAACGGGGTAAGCCTGAGATCGCGCGAAAAAATGGCGCGAACCCCGAAGACGAGCAACTGCTCAAGACCGAAAAACTCCGCCGTTTGCTGATGGTTCCCGTCCTCGGCAAAAAGGCGCCTATCGGATTACTGATTCTAGCCAGCGATCGCGAGAGAAAGCTGACCGCCGAGGAACTCGACTTCCTCGAAACCTGCGGTCGCCAGTTGGGAATCGCAGTAGAAAACTTCCGCTTGCTCGAGCAGGTCTTGCGCTCGCAGCGGCAGTGGAGGAACACGTTTGATTCGGTTCATGACATCATCCTGGCGCACGATGCCGAGTTCCGCATCATCAAAGCCAACCAGATTTTGCTCGAACAGTTGGAACAATCGTCCGCCGACGTGATTGGCAGCACCTGCGAATCGGTACTGCCGCACGGTTTAGGAGAGTGGACGGGCTGTCCCTACTGCGCACGCGGTGGCGAAGAAATTACCGAAGGGGCTGACCCCTGTTTCGGCGGCTTCTCGCTGGTTTCCACTTCCTCCTACAGCGAGCAGGGCAGCAAACAAAAGGGAACCATCCACATCGTTCGCGATATTACCGAACGTCGCTCGGCGGAAGAAAAGTATCGTCTGTTGTTCGACCAGGTGCAGGAAGGCGTTTACGTGGCGATGCCTGGTGGTCGTTTGCTCGATTGCAACGACGCTTTTGTGAACATGCTGGGATATCAGCGCCGGGAAGATCTGCTGAACCTGAACCTCGATCAAGATGTCCGGGTAGACGCCGCGCAGCGGGATGCGTTTCGTAAGGCCATCGACCAGCAGAACTACGTTCGCAACTTCGACGTGACCATGCGCCGGCAGAATGGCACGTTGCTGCTGGCCTCCGAAAGCAGCTTCGCGACTCGCGATGCGGCAGGAAATATCGAGCGCTATCAGGGCTTCGTTCTGGACGTCACGGAGAAGCGCCGCGCCGAAGACGAAATGCGGCGCCGTAACCGCGAACTCAATGCGCTGAACGCGATGGCGGTGGTGGCAACGCAATCCTTCGACCTCGATGAAATCCTCAACCTGACGTTGCGGCAGGTCGTTTCACTATTTGGCGCGGAGAGCGGAGCCATCTATCTTTCCGACTCCGACGCTCCAACCTATCGCCGCCGCGCCGCCTGGGGGCCGCGCAGCCGCGATAAATCGCGCCCGGCAGAAATCAACTTTGCCGATGGATTTGGCGATCTGGTCATGCGGTCGCGCGCCGAGGTTATCACCGCCGAATATCTACCTCACCTCACCGGAGCGGTCGCGGACTTCATCCGTTCCAGCAGCGACGGTGCGTGGAGTTGGGTGCTGTTCTGGGGCAAGGACAGCCCCATTGGCATGATGGGACTGCGCAGCCACGTGGAGTATGAATATTCCAGCGGCGAAGAAAATCTGCTCGTGGCCATCAGTCGCCAGTTGGCCACCACCATCGAAAAAGTCCGCTTATACGAAGAAACCTGCAAGGCTTACGAGGACCTGCGGCGCACGCAGGAACAGCTTTTGCAGAGCGAGAAGATGTCGGCCGTAGGCCAACTGATCGCAGGCGTCGCGCACGAACTGAACAATCCTTTAACCGCGATTCTGGGCTACGCGCAGCTACTGGAGAGCGAAGGCTTGAACGAGCGCGCTCAAGACTACGTGGGTAAAATGTTCAAACAGGCGCAACGTACTCATCGCGTCGTGCAAAATCTGCTTTCCTTCGCGCGGCAGCGAAAGCCTGAGCGTTCGGAAGTCGACATCCGGAAGGTGCTGGAGGAGACTCTGGCGCTTCGCGACTACGATCTCAAAGTCAACCACATCGTCGTGGAAAAAGATTTGGGAGCCGAGGCCGCGATAGTGGTCGCCGATCCCCACCAGATCGAGCAAGTCTTCCTGAACATCATCAACAACGCCGTGGACGCCATCTTGGAAACCGGACGCTCCGGGAAGCTGAAGATTAACGTCTCCTGCGCCGGTGGCTTCGTGGCCGCACAGTTTGCCGATGACGGTCCCGGAATCAAAGATCCCAAAAGGATATTCGATCCCTTCTACACGACGAAAAATGTTGGGAAGGGAACCGGGCTGGGCTTGAGCATCTGCTACGGAATCGTGAAGGAACACGGTGGCGACATCACGGCGCATAACGCTGCCGAAGGCGGCGCAGTGGTGGAAGTAAGGCTGCCGATCGCGGCGCCGGTCGGAGTCGTACAGGAAGTGATCCCGGTAGCTCCGCCAAGACGCGAAGGCGCCATCCAAGGCCGGGTGTTGCTGGTCGAGGAAGAGGAAGCCGTGCTCGAGTTCGAGCGCGACGTGCTCACCGGCGCCGGCGCCAATGTGGTCACCGCCTCCAGAAGCGAAGACGTGAAGACCCGTCTGCTCTCCGAGCCCTTCGATGCGGTGATTATGAGTGGCAAGATGCCCGGCGATTGGCATGCCAAGGAAGCCTACGCATGGCTCAAACAACATTGCTCCGGCATGGAGAATCACACGCTCTTTACCTTCTCCAACGTCGAACAGAGCGATGAGAGAGCCTTCCTGCAGGAAAACAAGATTCCGTTCCTCGTGAAACCCTTCGAAGTGGCGGACTTGATCTCGCAAGCCCGTCGGCTGTTGCAGAAGGCGCAAGCGGCCGCAGCCTCCGCAAGCTAGACGCACCGTCTGATCAAAGCTGCGCGCGCAAGCCTTTTACTAGCCGTCGCAGCGCTTTTTCATTACGGCGGTACCAGCGCCATTGCCCCTGCTTCACCGCCTCCACCAATCCAGCCTTGGTCAGGATCGCCATGTGATGCGAGATGGTTGGCTGTGACAGCTGCACGCGCTCTTCGATGTCGCCGGCACAGAGGCCGTCATACTTTCCGGGAGTAGCAGCGCCACGCTGTTTCAGAGCGCCCAGGATCCGGCGTCGTGTTGGGTCAGCAATAGCGTGCAGCATGCTGTCGAGAACCGTTACTGTGGTCGGCATAGCTGAGATCGCAAATATCTTCTAGATCGACGCTTGTCAATATGCAGGAAGACGCCAAAGCGAATCATCAGGAACGCTGTCGTGGAGCGCGCAGCCACTCGATGCGGCTGAACTCCAGGTAGCGCACATCGCTTTCCGGCAAAGAACAATTGGATTGATCGAGTTGGCCGGCCAGCGTGCCGCCCTGAATCCAGTAACCCGCTTCGTCCTGTTTGAGAATCGTCGCGTCAAGTGGATCCATGCCGTGCAGTTTGAAAACCACACGGCGGTTCAGCAGGCGGTCACGCTTCATAGGGAGACTTCACTTCTTGAGAATCGGGTTATATCCGTCGTTGATCAGCCGGGAGCGCATCGCCTCTGCTTCTTTGATATCGCCGAAGGGTCCTACCTGCACGCGAAATAGTTTGTCAGCCGCATTGCTCGCCACAAAGGCGGGATATTGCCTTTTCTTGAGAGCATCCACCAGCGCATCCGCGTCTTCCTGCTTGGTGACCGCCGCTACCTGCACGAAATAACCTGTGCCCGGAGCCGGGGCCATGGGGTCAGGCAGTCCGGCAGCCTGCGCGCCCTGCGATGGTGTGCTCGAGGAAGGAGACGGACTCGCAGAAGAAGTTGCGGCTTGCGCGGCAGAAGTTTGCGCCGCCGCAGCGTCCGTGGGCGCGGCAACGGCAGCGGCAGGCGTGAGTTGCGGGTTAACGTTCGGCTGCTCCACCGCTTTGTAAAATGTCATCTGCGCCGATGGGGCAGCGCCAGAACTCACCGGCCTAGCGCCATTTGCCGGCACCGGGGCCAGCGTCGTGGACCCGGCAAGGGCGGAGTCCGACTTCCGTCCCAGCGTGTAGCCAAGGGCAAAAAATACGGCGCAGATCCCCACCAGAGCGAAGAAAAGTCCTAGCAGCTTCGCCGTACCGAGTGTAATTTCCGTATCTTGTGATGAAGCCATAACCCTTCCTCAAGATTGAACGCGAACCCGCCCAGCCATCCGCGATTCGAACGCCAGGCAGCCTTAGAGCCTATGCAGACTTCGGCACGGGCGCGGTATCCTCGCCGACCTTGCCCAACATCTTCTGTAAGCCCGAAAAGAAATCCACGGGCACCGGGAAGATGACAGTCGTATTTTTCTCGACGCCAATTTCCGTCAAAGTCTGCAGGTACCGCAGCTGCACGCTGACTGGTTCGGTAGCCAGCAGATGCGCCGCATCCACCAATCGCTGCGCGGCCGAGAACTCGCCTTCCGCGTGAATAATCTTGGACCGCTTTTCGCGCTCCGCCTCCGCCTGCTTGGCCATGGCGCGCAGCATCGATTCCGGCATGTCGACCTGCTTCACCTCGACATTCGTCACTTTCACGCCCCACGGCGAAGTGTGCTGGTCGAGAATGCTCTGCAGCCGCAGGTTGATCTTCTCCCGATGAGCGAGCAATTCATCGAGTTCCTGCTCGCCCAGCACAGAGCGCAAGGTAGTCTGCGCGAATTGCGAGGTCTGATACACATAATTCGAAACTTCCACCACCGCTTTGCTGGGATCGATCACGCGCAGAAAGATAACAGCATTCACTTTAAGTGTAACGTTGTCACGAGTGATGATGTCTTGCGGCGGTACTTCCAGCGCTTCCTGGCGAAGCGAGACCCGCACCATACGGTCCATCGGCGCAAGCACCAGAATGATCCCAGGCCCTTTTGCCCTTGGGTACAGATGGCCGAAGCGAAAAATCACTCCCCGCTCATATTCGGCAAGAATCTTGATTGAACTCAACGCATATACAGCGAGAATAACGAGGACAATGCCGAAGAATCCGGCTCCGACTCCAAAGATTTCCATCTGTACCTCCACGCCCGAAGCGAGTGACTCGCCTACCGCGGATTGTAACGCAGGGAATAGAGATGGGCGCGAAATTCGGACACTATACGGTTGCTTGCGCTGGTGCGCCGTCGCATTTAGGGAATAGCCGATGCTGGGGAGCGTTGCGTCACCGTCACCGGTTCAACCTCAAGCAAGAGGCCCTTGACCCGACGCACGACCACGGACTCGCCCGCTTCCAAATCGGTTGGTGAGATTGCATCCCAAAGTTCTCCGTGGACGAAAACTTTGCCTCTTGGTGAGAGCCCGGTCTGTGCTACTCCAACTTCTCCCACAAGGCCCTCCATGCCAGTTACAACTTTGTTTCGTCGGGCTCTTAAAGCCAGAGTCATCAGGAACGCCGTAATCAATCCCAGCGGAATGCTCACGGCCAGCGCTGTTAGCAAGTGGACACGCATTTCCGGGATCGGCGAATCCACCAGCAGCAGTCCGCCAAGTGTCAGCAGCGTAATCCCGCCAACCGTGAGAACTCCGTGACTCGCGAATTTGGCCTCCGCGGCAAACAGCGCGAATGCCCCCAGAATGAGCACCAGCGCCGCAAAGCGCGTTGGCAGCAGGTTTAGGGCAAAGGCCGCAATTAGAATAAAGACAACGCCCACCGTTCCCGGGATCACCGCGCCCGGATGATTGAACTCCGCATAGAGCGCGAGCGCTCCGATGGCCAGCAAAATGAACGAAACATTCGGATCCATCAAATAACCGAGGATGCGTTCTTTTAGCGTCATGCCAAAGGGCACGACGGGCTGGCCGGAGAGTTTCAGCGTGGCCGTTTGCCCGTCGAAGCGTTTAAAACTCTTGCCTTCCATTTGGCGGAAGAGATCGTCGTTGCTGCTGGCTACGTAATCGATCAGCCGCTGCGAAAGCGCTTCCTGTTCCGTGAACGATTTGGATTCCAGCACCGCACTCTCGGCAACCTCGACATTACGCCCGCGTTTGGAGGCTACCGAACGCATCAGCGCAGCAGTGTCGTTCTCAATCTTGCGCTTCATCTCGTCATCAATCTTGGGCGCGAAAGGCCCAATCAGCACGGGATGCGCCGCGCCCGCGTTGGTTCCCGGCGCCATAGCTGCGACATCGGCCGCTTCTAGGATGAAAATTCCAGCGGAACCCGCGCGGCTCCCGCCGGGAGCAACGTAAACGATGACCGGAACCTGCGACGAGGTAATCTTCTCGATGATCTTCCGGGTGGAATCGACCAGCCCTCCGGGTGTATTGATCTCGATCAATACAGCTTGATCGCCGCGCCGCTGCGCCTCGTCGATGGCCCGCGAGATAT
This sequence comes from uncultured Acidobacteriaceae bacterium, assembly GCA_963773675.1. GTDB lineage: Bacteria > Acidobacteriota > Terriglobia > Terriglobales > Acidobacteriaceae > Sulfotelmatobacter. Next base: position 121,519 of record CAVZCG010000001.1, on the reverse strand, counting down.
ATTCCTGAGTAATGGGCTGAATGGTGTCATCGACAACGATCTTAAGGACTTCGGCGAAGGAAATAGAGCTGAAAACACAAATCGCGACAAGGCCGAGAACGATGCGGAAAATTAGCCTGAGTTTCATGAATCGGCCCTAGCCCTCAGGAATATTCTTACTCTTATTTGTGGATCGCGGCAGGAATTTCTTGCTCGCGTTCGATTGCGCCGCTATTTCTGGCAGACGTGTCATTCCATCCGGGAAGATTCGTGCTGCCCGTGATCAGCCGCGCACCCCGCTCGTACGTGAAGTATGACCACGCCCACTGGATCAGTACCAGCACGCGGTTCTGAAAACCAATCAGAAAAAGAATGTGGATACACAGCCAGGCCAGCCACGCCATGAATCCGGAGATGTGAATCTTGCCGAACTGCGCCACTGCTGCCGCGCGGCCGATCGTCGCCAGGCTGCCTTTATCCCAGTAATGAAAAGGCTTGCGTGGTGCCGGCTGGCCTGGCTGGCTCTTGGCGAGTTTAATCTCCCCGCGAATCAGCTTGGCCACATACCGTCCTTCCAGAATGGCCACGGGCGCCACGCCCGGCAGCATCTTTCCCGATTTGTCCTTCAAAGCTGCCAGATCGCCGATGACAAAAACCTCCGGATGACCAGGGATGCTTAAGTCAGGCTCTACGAGTACCCTCCCCGCGCGATCCAAGGGTGTACCCAGCTTCTTGCCGAGCGGAGAAGCGGCCACGCCCGCGGCCCACAAAATCACCGACGCTTTCATCCGTGTTTCGCCCATCGAAATCACGCCCGGCTCTATGTTCGTCACCATGGTGCCGGTGCGCACCTCCACGCCTAACCGCTGCAATTGTTCCAACGCGCTCCGCGAAAGGTCAGCGGGATACGACGGAAGCACAACCGGCCCACCTTCAATCAAATGGATATGAGTCCGCCGCGGATCGATCGAGCGAAAATCGTGGGCAAGCGCATGACGGCAAATTTCGGCCAGAGTTCCTGCGAGTTCCACTCCCGTGGGTCCGGCTCCCACCACAACAAAATGCAATGGTTCATCGGGTTGGCCGGCGGCAGCACGGCGTTCCGCAAGTTCGAACGCCAGCAGAACCCGGCGTCGAATCTCAATCGCATCTTCGATCGTCTTCAGTCCCGGTGCGATCGGTTCCCATTCGTCGTGTCCAAAATAGGCATGGCTCGCGCCAGCGGCAACGATTAGAGAATCGTAGGGAACTTCTTCCTCCGCCGTTTTCACGACGCGCCGTTCCAGGTCGAAGCTCGTGACTTCGGCCATCAGCACCTCGACATTTTTATGCCGCCGCAGAATCGACCGGATGGGTTCTGCGATTTCCCCCGGCGAGAGGCCCGCTGTTGCCACCTGATAAAGCAAAGGCTGGAAGGTGTGATGGTTCTTCTGGTCGATCACGGTGATTCTGACATCCGCCCCGGCCAGCGACGTAGCCGCATTCAGGCCGCCGAAGCCTGCTCCCACGATCACTACTTCATGCGTAGCCTTGCTGTTCATAGCGTCACTCTATAAGATTCACCGCGATGGCAATCGGCTACAGAAGTTCTGGGAAAAATGACCCTTCCTCTGTTTCTGCGCACAAGTATGTGCAATGGTTAATCCCTTCGATCGCGGATTTGATTTTCATCTCCCTGCTTGGGTTGCTCTCCTTCACCATCCTGTCGGTTCGTTTGCTGGGCGATGCCGGAATCGGCTGGCACATTCGTACAGGGCAACTGATTCTGTCGTCTCATGCGATTCCTCGCGTCGATCCCTTCTCTTCCACGATGTCGGGCCATCCCTGGTTTGCCTGGGAGTGGCTCTATGACGTACTTGCCGGCTGGCTGGATACGGTTGCGGGTCTGAACGGAGTGGTCTTCTTCACCGCTCTGATCATCGCCCTGACCTTTTCGCTGACATTTCGATTGCTTCTGCAAAGGGGCACAAATTTTCTCGTGGCTCTCGCTCTCGTACTGCTCGCGATGTCAGCGGGCATGATTCACTTTCTCGCGCGCCCTCACGTGGTGAGCTGGCTCTTTACTGTTCTGTGGTTCTGCCTTCTGGAGTCGTCGGAGAGAAACGCCGATGGTCGCCAGTCCTCGCTATGGCTTCTTCCCCTGCTGATGATTTTCTGGGTCAATGTTCACGGAGGATTTCTCCTTGGCTTCATCCTTCTCGGCGTTTACTGGATCAGCGCGTCCTGGCAATGGTTCACGCTAAAGGAAGATCGGTTCGACGATGTTCTTCGAAAGATCCGAGCCAGGAATCGCGCGCGAGACTTGGTGTTCGTCGGAATCATAAGTGCGCTGGCAACGCTCGCAAATCCCTACGGTTGGAGATTGCACGTCCATATCTACCGCTATCTTTCCAATCGTTTCCTGATGGATCACATTGATGAGTTTCAATCCCCGAATTTTCACGGCGCGGCGCAGAAGTGCTTTGCCGTCTTGTTGCTGCTCACACTGATAGCCTTGTCGGTCCGAAGGCGCGAGGCACACGGCATCCGGGTAAGCGAAGCCCTGGTTGTTTTGTTCGCCGTCTATTCCGGACTGTATGCCTCGCGCAACATTCCGGTGTCGGCCCTGTTGCTGATTCTGATCATGGGCCAGTGGCTCTCGGATGCGGCTCGAAATCTCGCAGACTTATTCGCGCAACGGCTGTTCGGGTTTCGTTCGCAAGAGGGCTCATCGAAGCATTTTGTTCAGAGAATGCAGGCGATCGAGTTGAGTTTGCGGACTCGCCTCTGGTCCTTCGCCGCAATCGCCGTGGTCGGCTGGATCGTTTTCCATGGCGGCAACCTTGGCGCCACGCCGCTGATGCGCGCACATTTTGGCGCCAAGCGTTTCCCCGTGGCCGCTGTGGATTATCTGGAGAGCCACCATCTATCAGGTCCGGTTTTCGGCCCGGACTACTGGGGCGGTTATTTCATCTACCGGCTTTATCCGCAAGTGAAAGTTGCCGTGGATGACCGCCACGATTTCTACGGCGAGGAATTTGTTAAATCCTATTTGAAGACCGTGCACGTCGAGCCGGGCTGGAACGATTTCCTCAACCAGCATGAAGTTCGCGTGATCGTCGTTCCCAAGGATTCCGCGCTCGCCAACATTCTTCGCGAAACCCCGCGTTGGCAGCCGATCTACATCGACGACGTGGCAGTCATCTTTGCCCAGGCCCGAACTCCCGTCCACTAGAAGCCATGCCTTCGGTTCCCGCAGGCGTAAACCGTCGCTCCTGCTAAACTCTCTCCGTGCCTCACCCCACTCACCTCGAATGCACCCGCTGTCACGAGCATTACCCCGCCGACCGTCCGCAAACGGTTTGTCCGAAAGATGGCGGCATTCTCTATGCCCGCTACGATCTTGCCGCCATCAAGAAAACTTTCTCGCCCGCAGCGCTGCTGCCGCTTGCTCCCACCATGTGGCGATACGATGCGGTTCTTCCCCAAGCCCCACCGGTTACCCTCGGGGAAGGGTTCACTCCCATGCTGCGGAGCCGCGAATACCCCAACGTCTTCATCAAGGACGAAGGCCTGAATCCCACCGGCTCCTTCAAAGCTCGTGGACTCTCTGCCGCGGTTACCATGGCCCGCCATTTCGGCCTGAAGAAATTGGCCATTCCTTCCGCCGGAAATGCCGCCGGAGCTCTCGCCGCCTACGCCGCCGCCGCCAACCTCGAAGCCCACATCTTCATGCCCAAAGACGTTCCCATGGCCAACCGCATCGAATGCGATTACTACGGCGCCCACGTCACCCTGGTCGACGGCCTCATCTCCGACTGTGCCCGAAAAGTTGCCGAGCTGAAGGATTCCGATTCCTGGAAAAACGACGGCTGGTTCGACGTCTCCACCACCAAAGAGCCCTACCGCGTCGAAGGCAAGAAGACCATGGGCTACGAAGTCGCCGAACAACTCGGCTGGAAGGTTCCCGATGGCATCATCTATCCCACGGGCGGCGGCGTCGGCCTGCTCGGCATGTGGAAGGCGTTCGACGAATTGGAACAGCTGGGTTTTATCGGTCCAGAACGCCCGAATATGATCAGCGTGCAATCTTCGGGATGTGCGCCCATTGTTAAAGCGTGGGATGAAGGTCGCCCAGCCTCGGAAATGTGGCCGCATGCATCTACCCTTGCCTCCGGCCTGCGCGTTCCCAAGCCATATGGCGACTATCTGATCCTCGACATTCTGAAACAAAGCGGGGGCCTCGCCCTCGCTGCCACCGACGCCGAAATCCTCGCCGCGGCGCGCCACTGGGCCAAAGTAGAAGGCATCTTCGCTGCCCCCGAAGGCGCAGCGAGTTTGGTCGCCTATCAGAAACTGCTGGCCAGCAATTTCTTTACGCCCGATGACGCAGTCGTGCTCTTCAACACCGGCTCCGGCCTGAAATATCTGGATGTGCTGGATGTTGCAGGTATCGACCGAGCCCCCTCGCCCGCATCCCGCGCCATTGCCGGAATCATTGGGCCATACTAAGAAGTAGTGAAATTGTGTGTTCATGGAAGGGCGAGGACGATGATCATGAGTGGAATGGCCTGGTTTTCGACGGGCGTCGGCCGGCGGCGTATTATTTTCTTGAAATGCCGCTATCTCGCCTGACGGTTGGCCGGATCGCTCTTGCTTGGGGCGTGTTTCTGTGGTGCGCCGGATTGGTGCTGCCTAACCTTGATTCTCACACACGCGTCCACCCTGCCGTGAAGGCAGTCGTCGCCGTCGTATATGCGCTATTTCTCGTCGGAACGCCAATCGCCCTGGCAACTTACTTCAACCGAGCGTGGAGGCGGGTTGGGACCGTTTCCAACAGGACTGTCTACGTCGTCTGGCTAAGCCTAGAAAGTATAGCGGCGGCGGGTCTGCTCGGAATTTTGGCCTACGCGAGTATCTCCTTCGCCGTCGCCCGCTTTCGTTAAGCTCGAGTAGCATCCCCATTACACTTATTGACCAGATTATGCTCCCAGACTCCTTCCGCGCGATCGCCAGAATCGTCGATCCATACTAACGACAACTAACGCGAGCACTGGACAGCGTCCGACCCTGTAGACTTAGTTCCCCCACATTTCATGCGCTCAAATAATCGCTTCTTGTGCCGCACCGCACACTTCTTTCTCGCATTGACATCGATCGCACTCTTTTCCTGCGGCTTTTCTCAGGCCCAACAGCAGGATAAAGATACCGTTCCACCCAACTCTCCTCGCCAGACCACGCCCGAGAAGAAGAGCTTCTTTGCCCGCTGGGCGGACTTCTACCATCAGGACTGGTCGCCAACAACTGCTTCCTCACCCGCCCCTGCCCGGCGCGGTCTGCCCTCGCCGCTCGACTCACCGCCATTCCCAAATTCTGATTGGTCCTACGGCGGTTCGCCGGTGATTGGAGAGCCGGACTCGAACAGTTATCCGCTGATGACCGCTATAAACCAGGCGCGCAGCCGCACAAAGCTGTATGGATGGATCGATCCCACCCTCAATTTCAGCACGTCAACCAACAGCAATGCTCCTGAGGCGAACGATGTTTACTCCAATCGTTTTGAGCTGAATCAACTTGTTCTCTACGCTGAGCGGCTGCCGGATTCCGTGCAGCGCGATCACATCGACTGGGGCTATCACCTCACCGCCCTCTACGGCACGGACTATCGCTTCACCACAGCCAAGGGCTACGGTGCCAGCCAGTGGGTGAACAATCACCATGAATATGGCTTTGATCCTACGCTGGAGTATGTCGATGTTTACATTCCGCAGGTTGCGCAAGGCATGAACGTGAGAGTCGGACGCTACATCTCCGTGCCGGGGATCGAGGCGCAACTCGCACCCAACAATTACATCTTCAGCCACTCGCTTCTCTATGCCATTGACCCCTTTACCGACACGGGCCTGATCGCGACCGTGAAATTAAGTGACCAGTGGCTGGTACAACTCGGGATTACCGACGGCCACGATGTTGCCTTCTGGACGCCGGATGCAAAGCCTTCCGGCACGGCCTGCGTGAGTTATACAACCCAATCGGTGAACGATAATTTGTATGCCTGCGCCAACGGGGTCAATGACGCCAAGTATGCCTACAACAATCTGCAGCAGTATGACGCCACGTGGTATCACAGGTTCTCAAAGACCTGGCACATGGCAACCGAAACCTGGTACATGTATGAGTTGGACGTGCCCGCCGTGGGCGGCCCAATTCAGCCGGAAAGAGGCGCCAATGCCGCTTCCTGTTTGCCGGGGGAGCAACGGTGCACCGCTCCCGAGTATGCCGTGGTCAACTTTCTGCAGAAGGAGCTTTCAACGCATAACTTCCTGTCGTTTCGCAGCGACTTTCTCGACGACAAAAAGGGTCAGCGTACCGGCTACGCAACTCGATACTCGGAGAACACGATCATGTGGTGTCATTGGATCGGCACCACCATCCAGATCCGTCCAGAGTTGCGTTTCGAACGTGCCTGGGATCGGAAGGCGTATGACAACGGTCGATACCAGAATCAATTCACCGCGGCGAGCGACCTGATTTTCCACTTCTGATCACTTTTCGGCAGCACGTGTGAAGCCTCCGCAAGCGTTTACTTCCACAATCCGCTGGCGGCATCCTGTTCCACCCGTGCCATACTCTCTAGCCGTCCCAAATCCCGCCAGTAATATTCATCGGCGGAAAATCCGAGAATGTTTTTCCCCTGTGCAGCTAACCTCAAATAGGAAGTAATGATCGAGAACGCGCCATTCTCTGTCATGCTTTCAAAAATGCGAGGCGAAATTACATGTACACCGGAGAAGGCCAGCGCCTGCATCTTTGCGGACGATAGCACTACTTCGCTTTTTCCATCCAGCCCTGCGCGCCTTCCGCACAGCTGCATATTTTCGTCGAATAGCAGATAGCGCGACGTCTTCCGCTCCTGTACGGCAAGCGTAGCCAGCGCCTGACGCTCGCGATGAAACTGCGCCATCCGTTCCAGATCGATCGTGCTGATCACATCCACGTTGTGCAGAATAAACGGTTCGTATCTTCCCGTAGAATTCTCAAGAAAAAACCACGCCGCCTTTTTCAACCCCCCACCAGTATCCAGCAACTCGTCCTCGCGCGAAACTTCAATGCGCATCCCGAAGTTTTCATTCTTCTTCAGATACTCCACCACCATGTCGGCGAAGTGATGAGCATTCACAATTACTTCCCATACGCCAAACTCACGCAGCCGCGCCAGCGTGATTTCCAGCAGCGTTCGCCCGCCCACGTCCACCAGCGCCTTAGGACGATCATTCGTAAGCGGCCGCAACCGCGTCCCCAGCCCCGCCGCAAGAATCATCGCCTTCATCGCGACGCTGTCCCCAGCGCAGGCGCTGATGGCGGTGTCATTCCGAACCGGGCGCCAAGCCCGGTGAGGAACTTGCTTTTCGGACACTTAAAGCGCATTCGCACTCTCCAACTCTCTATGCCGCAACACCACTTCCACTCCATTTCTCCCACGCAACCGCTTCGCCAACTGCTCTGCCAAGTACACCGACCGATGTTGTCCGCCCGTGCACCCGAACGACACCATCAAGCTCTTGAACCCCCGCCGCTGATACTCATTCACACTCGCATCCACCAGTGACATCACACTCGCCAGAAACTGATGCACGCTCTCCTGCTGGTTCAGATATTCAATCACCGGCGCATCTTTTCCCGTCAGCGCCTTGAATCGTTCTTCCCGCCCGGGATTCGGCAGACTGCGGCCATCAAAAACAAATCCGCCGCCGTGGCCACTCTCATCTTTTGGCATTCCTCGATGAAAGGAAAAACTGAGAATCCGCACCGTCAAGTTGTCCGCCTCGGAGGCCAGGCCTTGTAGCTTCTCCGAGGCCAGCATGCTGTTAAACGCTTCCATCAACGTGGGCAGCGCAATCGGAAGCTTCACGTTATGCAGCAGCCAGCGCAGATTCTTCAGCGCGTAGGGCACGCTCTGCAGGAAATGCGCCTTACGTTCGTAGAATCCACGAAACCCGTACGCCCCCAACGCCTGCAGAATACGCACATAAACATAAGCGTAGAAGTAGCGCAGAAAATCCTCACGCTCGACCTTAATGAAATCGCCCAGCCGTTCGATATAAAGATCCAGCAATTGCTGGCGCAACTCCGGCGGCAGATCAGCCTTCGCATCGTAGAGCAGGGAAGCAACGTCATACTGCAGCGCCCCTTTGCGCCCGCCCTGGTAATCCAGGAAGAAGGGTAGGCCATCACGCAGCATAATGTTGCGCGACTGAAAATCCCGATACAAAAAATAGTCGTGGTCTGCGCTCAACAGAAAATTCGTCAGCGTATCGAAGTCGTCTTCCAGCGCCTGCTCGTTAAAAGGAATCCCCGCCAGCCGCAGAAAGTAGTATTTGAAATAATTCAGATCCCACGCAATCGATTGCCGGTCAAAACTTCTGCGCGGATAACAAACGCTGTAGTCCAGGTCCCGCCCGGCCTCGATCTGAAAGCGCGGCAACACGCTTACCACCTTGCGGTACGCCTCCACCGCCGCAGGCGCGACGTTCTCCCCAGTGCGATTGTTCGACAAAAACTCAAACAGGGACGTAACGCCGAAATCTTCTTCCAGATACGCGCCGGCATCCAAATCTTCCGCATAAATTTCTGGAACCGGAAGACCATGCCTGCGAAAGTGCTTGGAGAACTCCAGGAAAGCGACATTTTCTTCGCGCACGCCGTACAGAATTCCGATTGCGCTGACCTTGTCGTTGGCCAGCCGGATGATCTTTCGCCCCGACCCTCCCAGCTCTCCCTGCAGGGCCTGGATCCGCGCCGCCGGAGCGTGAAAGCGCTGCTCAAACAGCTTCTGGAGAACGTCCATAGATTGGTCTGCGCTTCACGCGCAACCACCCAAGATAACATCGAAGCCGGTGCCACAGGCTTGAGTTCTGCCACAATGTACCTCAGTAGCCTCTGTGTTCAGGAATTTGATCTCCTCGCTTCCAGATTTGCTGAGCTCCGATGCTCAAGTAAAATGAAATATCTTCCATGACCGATCGCCTTTACTACCGGGATTCCTTTCTCTACAACTTCGACGCCGAAGTCCGTTCCGTCCTTGAGAGCCCGCGCCCGGCGCTCATTCTCGACCGCACTGCTTTCTACCCTACCAGCGGCGGCCAGATCCATGACACCGGCTGGCTTGAAAATTCCGATGCTAAATTCCGCGTCACCGAGGTTGCCGATACCGAAGACGGTCACATCGTTCACTATCTCGAAGCTCCGCTGAAAGATGTCCACCCCGGAACCCGCGTCCATGGCACCATCGACGCCGCCCGCCGCCGCGACCACATGCAGCAGCATTCCGCGCAGCACGTGCTGTCCGCGGCTTTCGTCCGCCTTTTCAATATGCCCACGGTTTCCTTCCACATGGCTGACGATTACTGCTCGATTGATTTGCAGATCAGCGATCTCGACACGCCTTCGCTCACGGCAGAGCAAGTCGAATCGGCGGAACGGCTGGCCAACGAGATTATTCTGGAGAGCCGTCCCGTCGATGTCCGCTATGTCACCCGCGATGAAGCCGCCAGCCTTGGCCTGCGCAAGCTTCCGCCGGCTGACCGCGACCAACTCCGCATCATCGATATCCGCGACTTGGACCTCTCCGCCTGCGGGGGAACGCACGTCACTCATACCGGCCAGATTGCCGGGCTGCTTTTGCGCAAGTTCGAAAAAGTGCGTCAAGGATACCGCGTCGAATTTGTCGCCGGCCTGCGCGCCGTCGCCACCGCCCGCCGCGATTTCTCCACCCTTACCGAAACCGCTGCGCTGTTTTCCTCTCACCTCTACGATGTTCCTGAGGAAGCTCGCAAGTCGCTTGACGAAATAAAGTCGGTGCGCAAGCAATATGAGCAGTCGCAGGACGATCTTGCCGCCGCGCAAGCCGCAGTTTTGCTCGCGGAAACACCGGAGACCAGCGGCCGCAAAATCATTGCCCGCACTCTCTCCGGCCGCGATCTCGCCTATCTCAAACTGCTTGCCCAGAAAATCACGCGGCAATCTTCTGCCGTCATCGCACTGCTTGCCGGCGAATCCCCTCAGCCCGCGCTCGTCTTCGCCCAGTCAACTGGTCAGCCCCATGACATGGCCGCGCTTCTAAAACAAACCGTGTCTTCCCTTGGCGGACGCGGCGGCGGCAGCAAAGACCTCGCTCAAGGCGGCGTCCCTCAATCTACGAATCTAGCGGCCGCGCTAGCCTCAGCGGCTCAATCCCTCTCCTCAAATCACGAGAACTGAAGCCTCGGCAGGCGAGGTTACTACCGGTTACTTCCGTACTCTCGCAAGCAACAAGTGCTTCCTGGTAAGTTCCGAATAACTTCCAAACCTTCAGCGTTCGCCCCCGGTTACGATCGGGTTCGGCGAGTGTGACCTTCGTGCCTCCCACGTTTGTGCCATTCCTCTCTTGCGTTGTTTCCCCGAGACTGTCTACCAGTCCGAAGTCGTTCCCCCAAAATCGTCCCCCAAAAGAGCCCAGAGTTTCCTAACCTTGTCAGTCGAAGCCAATTGAAATGGAGTACCACACGTCTATGAAGAAGCTTCTTGCTTTCTTTGCGTTCCTGTTGCTGGCAGCGATGCAGCTTTCGGCGTCCCAAAGCAATCTGAGTCAGTTTTCCGTCCGATCGCAGAAGCAAAACGGCGCCCAGCAGGCCAGCCAGAAGTCGGCAAAAGCCAGCACAACCGCGAAGGCCTACTCCGCGAGACCGCACCCGTACACCAGCAATCCTCCGATCAGCACGGTGGGACTCGTCAGCGCTCTCCAGATCCCCGCCGGTGGCGCTCCTTACTGGACCGCGGTCTCCGCCGATTTCAATAACGACGGCAAGCAGGACATGGCCACGCCGGTTCTGAATGATGACGGCAAGACATTTTCCGTCTCTGTTGTGCTCAGCAACGGCGACGGCACCTTCCAGAGCCCGATACTTACGCCTAATCCGAACGGCAGCTATGGCGACCAAATTCTGGTAGGAGATGTCGACAATAACGGCACACAGGATCTGATTTTGGTTCACGCCACCAAACCCTCTACCTTTGAGGTGTGGCTGGGAACCGGCGACGGACACTTCAACGTTCAAAGCAATACCCTGAACCAGATCGCCCCCAACGACCTGGACGGCGGCGTTTTGACTAAGAGCGGCGACATCATAGCGATCGACGATCAGAATCCTGCCAACGTCTACACCCTAACCAATACCGGCACCGGCAGCTTTAAGGAGCCGGCTGTTTCCATGGCGCTCATCGGCAGCGGTCAGTTGAACAACATCGTATTCGACGACTTCAATCAGGATAAGATCCTTGATTTTGCTGCGACTGACTCAGGTAACAATCAGACGGTCGTCTATCTCGGCCAACCGAACGGTACCTACGTAGCGGGCGCCCCATTGACAGCCATCCCAGCCGATTACGGTACCTGCAACAATTCCTCCGGCGATCTGAACAACGACGGCTTCCCGGAGATCGTTACCGCCAACTGCGGCTTCGACGATCTGATCATTTATGTGAACAATCGAGACGGAACCTTCCAGCCTGGCGTAACCTATGCCCTCGCTACCAACTCGCCGTATCTCATGGCCGAGGCTGTCACTATTGAGGATGTGAACGGCGACGGTAACAAGGACATTATTTCTTCCAATTTCGATAGCGGTGACATCACCGTCATGCTGGGCAAAGGCGACGGTACCCTGTTGTCGCTGCCCACGGTAGGGTATTCCACGGGAGGATCGCCGCACACCTCCGCGCTGGTCGCGGATTTTAACGGCGACGGCTTCATGGATATCGTTGTCCCCGATGACAACTTCAGCTTTGTCTACCTGCAAGGCTACGGCGATGGAACTTTCCGCGGCGCTATGGATTTCTTCTCGCCGATTCCAACCAGTAGCACGGGCCGTCCCTTCGCACAAGTCATCGCCACCGCCGATCTAAACGGGGATGGCTATCCCGATGTGGTAGTAGGCAATTGCTGCAACAATTTGATCGGTATCACGGTATTTCTTTCCCAGCCCGACGGCAGTATGAAGCCCGGCGTGAATTACGGAGCGGGCGGGTCGTTGACCAGCGTTGCCATTGCTGATTTCGATGGGGACGGAATACCAGATATCGCCGCTCTCGACCTTACCGGCAACAGCGTGCAGATTTTCACGGGAAACGGTGACGGCACTTTCACCGAGAGCAACAACTACCCCACCCTCGGGAACAATGCGAATGGCAGCAAGAATGGCGGCTTCAACCAGATCGTAACCGGCGACTTCAACAAAGACGGCCATATCGATATCGCCGTTGCAAACTACTCCAGCAACAATGTCAGCGTTCTTCTGAACGACGGCAACGGAGGCTTCCTGACAGCCGCTACCTACACGGTCAGCGGCAACGCACAAACCATCGCCACAGCCGATGTCAACAACGACGGCTACTACGACTTGGTCGTGACCAACTATGCTTCTCCAGGCGTGATCAATGTTCTGCTGAACCAAAAAGATGGCACATTCCTCGCTGCTCCACATTCCCCGATCACTTTCGCCTTTAAGTACCCCGGCAATATCGCCCTGGATGATTTGAATGGCGACGGCAAACTGGACCTCGCGGTCACCATCGACGATCCAACCGGCCCTGGCTTGGCCGTAGCTCAGGGAAATGGTGACGGCACGTTCCAGCCCGCGATCCTGTTCCCGACCACGCAGCCGCAAAACATCGCTCTCAATCCACCGTATCCCGGCGACGTCAAGATATTTGACCTCAACGGCGACGGCAATAAAGACCTCGTCTATAGCAACGCGAGCTTTGGCACCAAGCCGGATTACGGCACGGTGGGTATTCTCTACAACACCGGCACCAATCCCTTCGCCGCAGGAATGTTCTATGACGCGGTCGAGTACCCAGCCGGAAGCTTCGTCTACTCGCTCGCCCTGGCGGACGTGAACAACGATGGCGCGAAGGATATCGTGATGGCGGACGGTTTCTATTCCGGCGTCACCGTTATGCTCAACGGCAGTGGCAGCGGCAGTGTAGTCGCTTCCTCGGCGAACCCGGCAATCGTCGGAACGTCGGTCAGCCTCACCGCCAATGTGGCTGCAACTGTGCGCGGCATCACGGCGGTCCCTACCGGCACGGTCACCTTCCTCGATGGAAGCACCTCGCTCGGTACGGCAACCCTGACCAGCGGCGTGGCAACCTTCACCACCACCGGTCTTGCCATCGGCACCCACAGCATCACCGTGCAGTACAGCGGCGATTCCAACTTCCACTCCAGCACTTCAAAAGTGCTGAGCGAAGTGATCAATAACGGCAAGCCGGATTTCAGTCTCTCTCCGTCGGCCACCAGTGCCAGCATCACTGCCGGCAATTCGGCCACCTTCACTGTTACCTCAACTCCCGTCTACGGCTACACTGGCACGATCGCCTTCACCGCCAGCGGATGTCCGTCGAAAGCTACCTGCGCGTTTAGTCCGGCATCGGTGACTTTGGCGGGAACAGCCGTACCCACTACTCTCACCATCACCACCGCAGCGGCAACCACATCTCTCGTCACGCCGTTCCATCCGAACTCCGATCCGATGAACCCCACGCTGTGGGCGAGCCTCGGCGGATTCGGGCTCTTTGGTCTGATCCTGGCAGGGACCGGCAAAAAGCGCAGCCGCCAGATGGCCATCGTCCTCGGAACGCTCGTTCTGATGATGATGATCACCTTCGTCGGTTGCGGCGGCGGGAGCAGCGGCGGCGGCGGTGGTGGTTCCACCCCCGGCACCCCGGCGGGCAACTACACAGTCACCGTAACGGCGGCGGCTTCAGGCGTTACCCACAACTTGAACGTCACTGTAATCGTTCAATAGTGGTTCAGTAATCGTCGTTCAGTAATCTGAGGTCCTCACTCTTCATTCCAAGAGTGGGGACCTTTTTTTCCTAATTTCTTCCCCGTCATCACCCATCAGGCTTGCCGTGCTTCTCGAATATAGGTTCCCATGCTTTGGGGCATACCCCCTCCCCCTCGGTATAGAGGTGAAAATCTAGAGAACAAAGGACTTGGCGCACCCGCCGTTCTGGCCGAACCTACCGCCTCCGCTTTGACGATGATGGGCTAATTCGAGGTGGCGGACAAGGTCAGAGGTCACAGCTGATCTACACAGAAAATCCCCGCCCAACCTTTGGGGCCGGACCACTCGCCAGCGTTTCCGAAGCGGCACACCGCTGCCAAGAACCACGCTCGGGAAGGGCACGAGTTCACTCGTGCCGTATTAAGCTGGCCAGAGAGCGGCTTCAGCCGCTGGGGTGCGCTCCTGAAGCCGACTCGGGACTTCAATCCACATGGAACGTATTTCGTGACGTTCTCAACCTGGCAACGCCGCAGGCTTTTCGTCGTTGAATCGTACTCCCGTCTCTTTCTCAAAACGCTCTACGGGTATCGCCGGCAAGGAAGATTCGAACTGCATGCGTTCGTCCTCATGCCTGAACACATTCACTTGCTGCTTACGCCAGCTCCCGACAACACTTTGGAGCGCGCGATCCAATTCATCAAAGGCGGCTACTCTCACACATTAGGAGTGGAATTGGGTCGAAAAGGCGAAATATGGCAACGCGGATTCACAGATCATCGCATCCGCGACACTGCCGATTTCAACGCACATCGCGGCTACATTCACGACAACCCAGTAAAGCGAGGGCTCGTAGCGTTATCCGCGGAGTATCGATATTGCTCGGCATTTCCCGGGTTCAAACTGGATGGCTGGCCCTCAGCGGCTAAAGCGGCGCAATGGGGACGCCGTTGCGGCACGACTGAAAGTCGTGCCCTTCCCAAGCATGGTCGTGGCGAGTCTTTCTTGCGCGCGAGGGCGCTCGGGAAGGGCACGAGTTCACTCGTGCCGCAAAAGTCCGCTAAAGGAATGCGGCTTTCAGGCGCTGGATAGGCTGAATGCTACGACGCCGCGAATTCCCACATTTCAAAAAGCGCGAACGGTGGGGAGCCTCCCAACGAGGCGGCGACTATTGGGTCTTCAAGCCCTTCGATGACGAACTGCTGTACACGTCGTAGAGAATCCGCGCCATACATCGGACCGCCCGGCGGCAGAACGGTCGATTTAACCGCACGACTCCGCCAGACGATAGTGCGAAACCCACGCTCTTCCGCTTTAATTGCCGGGTAACGTATTGAGGCATGTTTCGGTGATCTGCTATCCGGCCATCATCGTGCATGATCCGATTTCGTATCCACGCGTAGGCCAGCAGATCACTCCAGAGTGGGTGTTCGTGCAACGGGGCTCGGTTCGCGACCTTCGTCAGGTATTTATCCACTTTGTCGAGGGTGCCGTCGCCGCTCAAGTCGGACAGCCGAAGCGCAAGATTCCCGTCGGTTGCGCAACGCTCGCACTGCATTTTGAGCTGATTCTCGAATGCCGCGTAGTACCTTAGAAAGAGAGCATACCGGAGCGTTCTCGGGGCCTCGTCGACCCAAAGCTCTCGAATGTACCTTGGTACAGATTTCGATCGGATACGCCTAACTTGGGAGGCCACCTGCTCTTCAAGCAGCGCAAAGGACTCGGGTGCCTCCAGCAGTTTCAGGTAATAGATCAGGTCTTGCACCCTCATCTCGTCCAGCCTCCGGCAAACTCGAACTGCTAATTATAGGACCGCGCAGTTGCCGGTGAGCATAAAAGGCCCCGCTCTCGCGAGCAGGGCCTTTGATTCAAGCTAACAGCTAAGAGCTAGAAGCTAGCAGCTGTTCTTAATACATGCCGTCCATGCCGCCGCCGCCGTGTCCACCGCCGCCCATCGGAGCTTCCTTCTTTTCCGGAATCTCCGCGACCAGCGCTTCTGTGGTCAGCATCAATGCGGCAATCGAGCCGGCGTTGGTCAGTGCAGTGCGCACCACCTTCGTCGGATCGAGCACGCCCGCCTTGACCAGATCTTCGTACTCGTCGGTCAGTGCGTTGAAGCCGAAGTTGGTCTCCTTGGAATCGAGCACCTTGCCGAGCACGACCGCGCCTTCCTGGCCGGCGTTTTCGACAATCTGGCGCATCGGCTCTTGCAGGGCGCGCTTCACGATGTTCACGCCGATCTGCTCATCCGGATCCTCGACCTTCAGCTTGTCGAGAGCCGCAACGCAGCGTGCCAGTGCCACGCCGCCGCCGGGGACAATGCCTTCTTCCACGGCTGCACGGGTTGCATGCATCGCATCTTCGACGCGGGCTTTCTTCTCTTTCATTTCGGTCTCGGTCGCGGCGCCGACTTTGATCACGGCCACGCCACCCACCAGCTTCGCCAACCGCTCCTGCAACTTCTCGCGGTCATAGTCGCTGGTCGTCTTATCGATCTGGCTGCGAATTTCCTTTACGCGGCCTTCGATCTCCGAGTGCTTGCCCTTGCCTTCGACCAGGGTCGTGTTGTCCTTGTCGATGGTGATCTTCTTGGCCTGGCCGAGATCGCTGACCTGCACGTTCTCGAGCTTAATGCCCAGATCTTCCGTGATCGCCTTGCCGCCGGTGAGGATCGCGATATCCTGCAGCATCGCCTTGCGACGATCGCCGAAGCCGGGAGCCTTGACGGCCGCCACTTGCAGCGTGCCACGCAGCTTGTTGACGACGAGGGTAGCGAGTGCTTCGCCTTCAACGTCCTCAGCAATGATGACCAACGGCTTGCCGCTCTTGGCAATCTGCTCGAGCAACGGAAGCAGATCTTTCATGGAGCTGATCTTCTTCTCGTTGATCAGGATGTAAGCATTCTCGAGCGCAACTTCCATCCGCTCGGGATCGGTGACGAAGTAAGGCGACAGATATCCGCGGTCAAACTGCATGCCTTCGACCACTTCCAGCTGCGTCTCCAGCGTCTTCGACTCTTCCACGGTAATGACGCCATCCTTGCCGACCTTCTTCATCGCTTCGGCAATAATGTGTCCAATGGTCTCATCGTTGTTCGCCGAAATTGTTCCGACCTGCGCGATCATCTCGCCGGAGACGGGCTTCGAGAACTTGTCGAGCTCGCCTTTGGAGCGTTCGCCGGTCTTCTTGTCGAATGCTCCGCAAACCAGCGAGACAGCCTTCTCGATGCCGCGCTTCATCGCCATCGGATTGGCGCCAGCAGCAACCGTCTTCACGCCTTCGCGATAAATTGCCTGGGCGAGAACGGTCGCGGTGGTGGTTCCGTCGCCGGCGACGTCAGAAGTCTTGCTGGCAACTTCGCGAACCATCTGGGCGCCCATGTTCTCCAGGCCGTCCTTCAGTTCGATTTCTTTTGCCACGGTGACGCCGTCCTTGGTGATGGTCGGGGAACCGAATTTCTTTTCAATCACAACGTTGCGGCCCTTGGGGCCGAGGGTGACTTTTACAGCGTCGGCCAGAAGATTGACGCCGCGCAGGATCGCCTGCCGGGACTCTTCGCCGTGTACGATTTGTTTTGCCATTTTGTCTTCTCCTAATGAATTCAAGAATTTCGTTTGTCATCCTGAGCAGCGCGCTTTTTGCGTTGCGAAGGATCTGAAGGAGCGACCGCGCGTCAGCCCGCGAAGCGGGGTGACAATACTGCGCGACGCGACCTTCCTTATTTCTTCGAGCCGGCGAGTTCCTTCTTGGCCGGTGTAGCGGCGCCAGTGAGGATGCCGAGGACTTCGTCTTCCTTCATGATGATGAAGTCTTCGCCGTCAATCTTGATCTCGGTGCCGGAATACTTTCCGAACAGGATGCGGTCGTCTTCATGAACGGCCAGAGGGAACGTCTTGCCTTCATCGTTGGTGCGGCCTTTGCCGGTGGAAACCACGATGCCCTCTTGCGGCTTGTCTTTCGCGCTGTCGGGGATGATGATGCCGCCTCGGGTGGTGGAAGCTTCCTCCACGCGACGGACGAGGATGCGGTCATGCAGTGGGCTGAATTTCGCCATGGTTGCAACTCCTTTCAAAAGTTGTGTAGAAGGTTGATGCTACGTAAACCTATGATTTATTTGGGATTCGGCGTGGCTGTTAGCAGTCTCGCCTACTGAGTGCTAATTGTACGGAGTTGAGTGGGCGCTTGTCAAGGGGCCACAGGTTCTAGCGATTTAATGGTGGACATTATTAACGATCATCGTTAAACTATATTTGGTGATCAAGTCTTTCGCGGACAAGAACACGAAGGAGTTCTGGGACAAAGGAAAGAGCCAGGGAATGCCTCCGGCAAATCTGCGAAATGTCGCCAAGAGGAAACTGGCGGCGCTGCATGCGGCCACAAACCTGGAGGACCTGCGAATTCCTCCTGGCAACCGGCTGGAGGAGTTGCGCGGCGACAGGAACGGCCAGCACAGCATTCGCATCAACGACCAATTTCGCCTGTGCTTTGTGTGGCGGAACGGGGATGCCTACGATGTAGAGATCACGGATTACCACTGATCGTATGTAGAGGAAATCGTCGGCAGTGGAAAAGGGACAAGTATTAGGTATGGAGAAGAGAATGAGTATCGAAAATGATGGTCCGGCAGGCTGGGCGGTGCATCCCGGAGAAATTCTGCGGGAGGAGTTCCTCGGACCCATGGGCATTTCCGCTTACCGGTTGTCGGTGGAGCTGGGGGTTTCCGCTCCTACGGTCAATGACATTGTCCGGGAGAAGCGGGGCATCACTCCCGAGATGGCTGCCCGGCTAGCCAGGTATTTCGGCACCTCCGAGCAGTTCTGGCTGAACTTGCAGGATGCCTTTGCGGTTCATCAGGTCAAGAAAAAGTATTCGAAGGAACTCAGAGCAATCAAGCCTCTGGCCGCTGCTGCGTCCCGGTAACTTCCTGATCCTTTGTCATTCCGAACCCGGCTGAAGGCTGGGTGAGGAACCTGCTTTCTCCGTCATCAGGGAGGCAAAACCGCAGCTTCAAAGCCGACCTCGAACCCGCTCCGTGACCTTGTCATCCTGAGGAAGCGAAGACCTGCGCCCCAAGCGCAGGTTCTTCCGACGAAGGATCCCTGCAGTTGGGGACGGCGTGGGTGGCGGGCGGCCCAGGCTTTAAAACGCCCTGGCGTTAGCATAAATGGGGTGCCCCGTCCTTCGCGTTCTATGCGAAGGGCGGGTACCACGGACGCTCGCAGTACTGCCCTTATGTTGCCCGATCCCGAAACCACATGGTGCAGCAGCTATCTACCCGGCCTGCACCGGCACCGCTTCGACAGTGAACCTTTGATCCGGCTCACATCGAACAGTTGCTCTCAACGCAGCTGTCGGGATCTTGCTTAAGATGGCGTCTGCGCGGAGAAGCATTTCCTCGTACCTGGAGGAAACTCGCAGTGCCGAAACTGCCGGTACGCCGCGAGAGCTCTTTGCAGAGACTCCCTATTCACTAGCGTGGCTCGCAAGACTCCAGTCCAGTAGGTGTCGATGTCTGCGTAGTCCATCAGAAAAATCTCCATTTCCTTGCGAGCTTCCCGCCTTATCTCGTCACCGTCAACCTGGATCAAGCCCAAAGGATCGGACGGACCAAAAATGAAACCGTGATGATTCTTGCGGGCCATTATGAAGCTCAACCTTACTGGGACGCCCTTCAGAGGCTTTCCGTCTGCGGTAACGTTTATCAGGATCCTCTCAGGTACTCTCAACCTGGTCTCCAAATTCTTAATATACGCACACTGTTCGGCGTACGGACTTCAAGAGGATCGTTTGTGGCACTATTACCGGTGATCTTGATGCCATCGCTGGGCGGCTGGCCTAGGCTTTTAAGCTCGCTTGCGTTAGCAACAAATGGGGCGCCCCGTCCTTCGCGTTCTATGCGAAGGGCGGGTACCACGGACGTTCGCAGTGACGGGCTATGTTTTCAGGTCCCGAAAACACATGGCTCAGGCCGCATCGTGGCCGCCCTTGCAAAAAACGCAAGGACGGGGCACCCATAGTCTCGGAACGGGAAGGAAAAAACAGAAAGGCTGGGCCACCCGCCCTGTCACATTAGAGAGGATGAAGACGATGGCGTTGCGGCGAGTGAACATCACTAGAAGCGCCAACATTGCTGATCTTTCGAGCCTCGAGAAAAACCGCTTCGTGAGGAAGGCCTGGGTTATGCCGTGGAAATTCGCCCTGCTTGAGATATACGATCCGATTTTCGAACAACTGGATGACCCGTCCTTCAGGTACGCCGATCCAACGAGGTGGAACGACGAAATTCGCAGCTATGTGAGGCAAGTCGCGGATGCAGAGAGGGACATTCTAGCGCCTCTCTATGAAGGGAGGCCGCGTCATTGGCAAGGCAATAAACTTGGGCTCTTCCTGAGGAGCACGACGTACAGGATCCTTGACTATAAACGTCTTGATCTGCCGTGGCTCGGACAGTCGACCGATTGGGAGCTCGCAACCACGATACGGATAGGGGGCAAGCTCGGGGAAGGAACTCCGGGCAGAAGTGTTGAGCAAGCACTAGACGAATGGCTGAACTGGCTGTCCCAAGTGGGGCAGGCGCCTAAATTGAGCGCTCTAAGGATTAACAGCATAGATTTCGATGTACTTTGTGACTTTCCTGCGGCCTGCGGTGACGCCTGCATGGCCCTCTACACGGCGTTTACAGCAACGCCCAAAGGTGCCCGTATCGAAGCAGTGGGTTTTTTCGCCCCAGAGCAGACCCATTTGCGTTATCTGCGCATTGGCAAGCCGGGGGAAATGACGGCTCAGATTCAGGGGACCTTTTGAGGCGGGTGGCCCAGGCTTTTAAGGTCGCTAGCGTTTGCGACAAAAAGGGGTGCCCCGTCCTTCGCGTTCTCTGCGAAGGGCGGGTACCACGGACGCTCGCGGTGACTGCCTTATGTTGCCCGATCCTGCCCTTGCAAAAAGCGCAAGGACGGGGCACCCATAATTCTGGAACGGTAAGGAAAAACATGGAAAGGGTTCGGCCACCCGCCCATGTCCTATCACAATCCACAGCCCCACGTGACATCTGCCCTTGCCCCGCAGTTCTGATTCGTTCATCCTTGTCCCAGCAAAGGTAGTAGATCGAGCTCTGCGAGCCCGGCCAACAATCGGCTCGTAACTCCTGTGTTTGGCAGATTTTGCATGGTAAGTCTTTTAGGCGACGTATCTTGCGAGGATTTTTCTGCTAACTCGATGATTCCAATACGGGGCCTAGTGGCGGGTGGCCCAGGCTTCTAAGCTTGATGGCGTTTGCAATGAATGGGTGCCCCGTCCTTCGCGTTCTGTGCGAAGGGCGGGCACCACGGACGTTTGCAGTGACGGTCTTATGTTGCCCGACGGAAAACACATGGCGCAGACAGCATCGTACCCGCCCTTGCAAAAAGCGCAAGGACGGGGCACCCACAGTTGTGAAACGGGAGGGAAAAACACAGAAAGGGTGGGCCACCCGCCCCTCCCAGTATGAAGAGCGGTTTTCCGAAGCCGCAAAACGAATCAAGGCGCAAGATCCGAATCGCTTTCCGAGAAACCCTAACTATTGAAAATGTCCAATTATCGTACCCAATACGAAATTTACTACTCAGAAGCTCTCGCGCGACTGAACAGCGGACAGTCGCCTGACGAAATATTCGCATTCGCTAGTGGTATAGACGATGTCGACTATCGCGAAGGAACATTAGCGAAGCTTGCTCTGCATTTTGCTAGTAAGGGACAGGTAGAGCAGGCCATGATATTCTCACGCGCAATCGAGAACCCGCTGGAGTACGCAGATGCGCTCTTTGATATCGGTCGTGAGCTGGGCAGGGCGAATTCTCCCTCGCTTGCAAAGAAAGTTTTGAGGTTAACAATCGAAGCTGCCGAGAAGCTCGACCCCGACGCTTGGGAAATTCCCGCTATACTCTTGCAAGTCAGCGACGAGCTGTGGAGCCTTGGCGAAAAAGAGGACGCGGTAAACCTCTTACATGTGTCTATTGAAAAAGCTAAGCGGCACCCTCAACAATTCGAGGCTTCAAAGACGCTAGCAGGATGTGTTCGGTTGCTGTCTCGATGGGGATATTCGTCGGAGGCCCTGAAAGTTGCTGAGGCGATCGGGTCCGCCGAGCAACGTAACCGCGTTTTGGAGGAAATCCAAGGCTTGGGCCCGCAGCGAACATCTTGAAGGAGGTCCACTCCAGCCGATTTTGCTTGAGTGGAGAAAGTTCGCGTTCTTTGAAAACTGAATAGATACCTACGACTACGACGCCTTCGGCAACCTCATCAACTCCACCGGCTCGACCCCCAACAACTACCTCTTCGCCGGCGAACAGTACGACCCCGCCCTCAGCCTCTACTACAACCGCGCCCGGTACTTGAACACGACGACCGGCAGATTCTGGACGATGGATCCGTTCGCGGGCGATCCGCAACAGCCAGCATCTCTGCATCGTTATCAATATGCCTACTCCGATCCGGTAAACAGAATTGACCCCGCTGGCAACCTTACCTTCCTGGACCGCATGCTTGCAGGACAGGCCGTTCACACCTACATTGGGAACGACTTTGTTGCAAGGACCGGCGGCATATCAAACAATGCAATGGCCACGATCGTCTCCTATCTATTCGATGATGATTCAAGTGCTGTTTATCTGCGCCCAGACCTCGTTGACCCCTCCACGCGTCAGGTCTACGAAATTAAGACGGTCAAGGGTGCGGCGGCTGGAGCGATTCGGCTTGCCAACTACATCAAAGAGCTGAACGCCGCAACTCCTCCAGACGCGCTGGGGCCCTGGAAGCCCGGCATCACCTACCAGGCCCCTTCAGAAGTTCCGATCTATTACCTAAACTTAGACGCGAGCGTCAACCCAACCGAAGGCGGAATAATTACGTACGATCTGATAGACAGCGGACACGGAGGCATCACTGGGCTCGTCGCGGTTGCTCTCGCTGCCTCCGTTGTCGCACTTGGGCTCTCCATCGGTGTCTCGGCGCTGACGGCGCAGTTTGGATACTAAGTATGGAACTGATAGATCGTTGGGCAATTCTTTACTACGAATGGTCCTTGAATCGAGCGACCGATGAGTTTCTGGGGGAATTCCCTTTACTTTCCCTCGTTCGCGGACGTAGTGCTTTCCAATTGATCGAATACGCCAAATCCTTAGGCATACATGAGCGACGAGGGCTGGCCGTTGCTCTCGTGAAACGGTTCAATGAGAGAGCGATGGGCCTGAAGGGCCAGATTATAAATGCGGAAGAGCAGAGTTTGACACAAGGATACTTGGACTACAACATTCGCATTACTGAAGCTGGCAAAAGACGGATGCTGCCTTTCGCGAGCGAGGCAGAGCGCCGCATCAGCGACGAAATACACTCAGGTCGCGCACAAAGGGGCAGAGCATCCCTAGTGCGGAGAGCGCTTTCTGAACGACTCAAGCAAAAGCTGGGCGCGCCAACGTCGAAGCCGTCAGGTACCCAAAGCTACGCGGTAGAGGCTCCCGGCTGGCGGCTGCGAACGGCGATAGACTATGGCGGCAGTTATGGGCAAATCACTTATGCACACACTATAACTCCAACGGCGGTCAGGCGGAGCCCACTCCAGCCACCCATCCATCTCTGCGGTTGCACGGGAGTTGCTGGGCAGACCTCGTGGGATCTCTACACACTCGACGATACAGACGAAGTCGCTGACTCTATCTGCACAGTGATTTCCTGGTTCGTCAACGAATGGCGGACGCTGACCGATTCGTTAGGGGAAAAACCGCATGGATAACCGAAACTGGGGACAAACGCCGAGTTCCCCTGGGTTCCTGAGCAACTCGAACATTGGCCAGACCACTACAACAGACTTCTTTTTGGGGAGATATGCCATGCAACGGGCAATAGTTCAAATCGCTTTCATCCTGAGCATCTCCGCACTCGTCGCGGCGCAATCGGGCAATCAATCCAACAACGCCCCGGCGCCCCCGCCGGCGAGCGCTACGCCGATGATCGCGCCGCCAGGCTGGGTGCCGCAAAGTCTACCCGCGTCACAGCTCAACGCCAGCTCCCAGGCCGCCTCCTTCAAGGCGGCTCAGAAAAAATCACCGGCCGCTCAGCCGCATGCGCAAACGGCCAAGCCCGCGCATCCCGCCGCGCCGAAGAACTAATGCAATTCACTGCCGGGCTAGGGTCGAACTATGCTTATGCCGGGTGCCCCGTCCTTCGCGTTCTCTGCGAAGGGCGGGTACCACGGACGCTTGCAGTGTCTGCCTTATGTTGCCCGATCCCGAAACCGCATGGTGCAGCAGCACGCCCCCCGCCCTTGGAAAGTGCGCAGGGACCGGGCACCCACAATTCTGGAACGGCAAGGAAAAACATGGAAAGGGTTCGGCCACCCGCCCATGTCCTATCACAATCCACAGCCCCACGTGACATCTGCCCTTGCCCCGCAGTTCTGATTCGTTCATCCTTGTCCCAGCAAAGGTAGTACCTCGAGCTCTGCGAGCCCGGCCAACAATCGGCTCGTAACTCCTGTGTTTGGCAGATTTTGCATGGTAAGTCTTTTAGGCGACGTATCTTGCGAGGATTTTTCTGCTAACTCGATGATTCCAATACGGGGCCTACTGGGAGGGGTATACCCAGATTTCACCGGAAATCTGAACTCCCGGAACGAATCTCAACCGCTCTCAAGCTCAAAGCGATGCGGAAACATTGCACCGCAGGAAATAATCTGGCGGGTTCCGGATTCTGGGGTAAGATCAAAGTATGCCCTACATATTGGAACATCTCACCAGCCTTCGTCAGGAAATCACGGACTTACGGAACATGAACGCCCGTTTTACGGGCAAGGGGTCAGACACCCAGATTGACCAGTCGGCGGTGGAGATGCGGGCCAACCGTTTGTTGGAGATCAAGAAGGAATTGTCGCAGATGCTGAACCGGCCGGAAGATCCGGCGGTGTGGTGGGAAAAGGGCGGGCGGCGGAATCGGCTGGCGTAACGAGGCTACTGGTAAAGATTTTATGAGGACTGTAAGAGCGCGGCTTGCTGGCCGCGCTCTTTGTATTTTGCTCACCGACGAGCAGAAGAGGAAAAATTCAAAAGCAAACGCCGTCGCTTGCGAAACGGCTACTTACCCTTCGATAAAGAGCGCACGTAGTTGACCAGGTCCCAGTTTTCCTCGGGCTTGATGCGGTCGCCTTCGGGTGGCATATCCTGATGGCCGTTCTTGATGATGTAGAAAATCTCGCCGTCGGTACGCTCCTTGAGCGTGCTGGGATCGGTGAAGTCGGCAATCTTCAGCTTCATGTCAGTGGCGAGGCTGCCCTTGCCGTCGCCGTTGGCGCCGTGGCACATGACGCAATCGAGCGCCCACCACTTCTTGGCGCGGGTCAGCGATTCGGGCGAAGACTTGACGGGATTAGCCTGCTTGGCGGCTTGTACGGGGATCGCGGCGTAAGAGGGCTGCTGCGTGGTTTTCGGCGCCGGCGGCGTGTCTTGCGCGCAAAGCGCAACCATGAAGACCAGTGCGGCGGAAAGAACCAGAGCAACCCTGAAAATCGGTTTGGAAACTTGTCGTGACATCGGAGCCTCCGATGAACACTATCGCGTTCGAATGGATCATAGAGCGGGCAGCGGGACCCGGCTGTGACCTAGATCACAGGGGTAACTGATTCAGAACGGAAGGTGTGATGGTCTCAGGCTCGTGTGGACCTCGCTTGCAAAATAAGCGCGAGTCGGGCAACCTCGATGACATGGTGCGAATGAACGGTTTTCTTCTCTTTGTCTGCTTGATCGCGGTAACTGGGCTGGGCTGGGCGCAGAGTGGGCCGGAAACGGACGGGAACGAGGTACAGGTGTGGGCCGGAGGGGGCCACTCGGTGCCGGGTGGGACTTCCCAGACGGAGGCCTTCGATGCCGGGCTGCGGTACGGCAGGATTCTTACTGGGCCGCACTGGCCCGGGATTCTGCGAGGACGATTCGAGTATGCAGCGGATATTGTTCCGGTATACCTGATTTTTCAACCGGCCAATACGGCGTATGGATGGGGATTCAATGCGCTGGTGCTGAAATGGAATTTTGAGCGGCGCGGACGCTTCTCACCTTACTTCGAGTTGAGCGGCGGAACGGTATTCAGCAATCACGCCATTCCTACCTACACCAATACGGTGAATTTCACGCCCAGCGCGGCATTGGGCACGCACATTCTGGGCGAGAAATATAACTGGAGCGTGGACGTGCGATATCTGCATATATCGAGCGCGGGGCTGGGGAGTTACAACCCCGGGCTGAATACGGTGCAGGTGCGGTTGGGAGTGGGAAGGTTCTGGAAGAAGAAGTAGTAGATGATACGGGGACGGCGCTGGGCCGTCCCCTGAAATCAGTTGGCGTGTCTACTTGTGGTGCTTTGGCATCTGGTCGATGATGGTTACGCCTTTCTGCACTCCGTTAGCACATGTCTGACTTACGGTGTAAGGATACGTCTGGTTTAGGTTCAGCCCGCTGCTCAATATGTATATGTATTCGTTTGCCTTGAGCGGGAAGTCGATCGGGGATGCAATGGTGAATGGCCAGGTTTGACCCTTGACCGCAGTGATGCTCTGCTTTCCTGTGACGCCGGTGAAGGTGACCAGGGCTCCCAATTCCGCCGAGAAAGGGTCGCAGATGTTCGTGCTGACCGGGTTTGGCGTGTCTGGATCCGGTGTTACTCTTTGAGTTGCCATAGATGCTCCTCTCGTTATTTTTCTTGAATTGTCTGTTGTCTTGTCAGGACGCGATATTTCCAGGAAACCGACGCCCCACGGGTTCTTACTCAGCCCCACTCCCACTGGAGCTACTTCGATTTGATCATCTGTTGGTAGGCAGGCATAGGGGCGAGATTGTCAAAGTCGGGCAGACTTCGAATCTTGTCCGCGGTGTAGCCTGCTTGCACGGCCTTAGCCAGGAACTCGATAGCCAGGCCACTTTCGCCCAGATGGTTATACACCGAAGCCGCGTCCAAGAGTAGGTCTTTATCATTGTGGCCGAATTGCAGGGCCTGTCCCAGGTAAAGCAGGGCGTTCTTGCGGTCTCCCAGCAGTGAGTTATAGCTGGCTAAGTCGCCGAGCACTCCCGGGTCGTGGGAGTTCACTTTCAGTTCGGCTTTCGCTAGCTCGACCGCCTTGTTCAACGGCGTCACGGATTGATCTTTCTTGCCGGAGTGGAAGAGCGCGTCGCCAAGGTCGCCCCAGATTACATACTGCTGGGGATCAAGTTTGGCGGCCGCTTCGTAGGCCTCAGCGGCTTCGGAGAACTTATTCAGACCGAAGTAGGCGACACCAAGGTTGACGTAGGACGCGTAGGTTGGACGGATAGCGATTGATTTCTTCAAGGGATCGATGGCCTTCTCGTATTGCCCCATCTGGTTGTAAATGTTGCCGACGTTTGAGTACGTCGCGTACCATTCCGGAGCGATCTGAATAGCCTTGGCATACATCTGCAATGCTTTTTCGTACTCGTTGCGCCCAAGGTAGAAGGCTCCGAAATTGTTGTAGGCGGAGCGGCTGTTGGGATGCGCCTGGATAGCCTGCTGGTAGGCTCGTTCGGCTTCGGTGATTTTGCCCTCGAGTTGGAAGGCATGGGCTAGGCCGATGGCAGCTCCTTCGTTCGTAGGTTCGAGGCCGAGAGCAAGCTGAAACTCAGCAGCGGCTTCGGGGTAGTGTCCGGTGCCATTGTCGATGATGCCAAGACAAACATGCCCGGCAGCTCCGGCGTTGCCCAGCTTGACGGCGTCGTTGCATGCGCTCTGTGCCGGTGCAATCCACTGCTTCTGCTTGGTATCAGAATACTTGAGCCAGTAACTCTCGCCTAAGGCAGCCATGGCCATGCCAAAGTTGGGATCGAGTTTGAGGGCTTCACGGGCCATTAGGGCAGCGTTGTCAGTATTCTCGACTTTGGTGCCATCGAGCAGATATCCCTGAGCTTGCAGATAGTAGTTATAGGCGGCGGCCTGATCGGTGCCGTGATATTTCAGGGCAGCTTCTTCTTCGGAGCTGAGTTGCAGGTGCAGATCCTTGACGGTGCCGTCGGAGATTAATTGTTCGGCGGAGAAGGCGTCGCTGCGGGGAACAGTGAGAGAGCCAGAGGAGAGGGGCTTTTCGGACTGCGTGCCTAGCAGGGAGTATGTGATTTTAACGAGGTCGCCTGCAGGTTCGAGAGTGAGGGTGAGCCCAAGGTTTGCACCGAACATGCGAGCGGCATCGGCGAGCGTGGAGATTTTCTTTTCCTGCAGAGTGCCGGGCGGGACGACTTCAAAGGTGCGGTCTTCGGTGAGTTTGCCCAGCTTGGCGGCCACGCTTTCGGCAAGGCCTTCACCGAGAGCGGTGAGTTTGGGGTCGGAATTTGCGGCAGTGAAAGGAAGGACAGCGAGAATCTTGGTTTCGGGTAGGCCTGCGGATTGAGGATGAGAAGCCGCTGTATGTGCGGCGGAGGAACGGAATAAGTGACGGACGGGACGCAGGGCAAAGAGCACGAGAACGAGCGCCAGCGCAGCGAAGGCACGGTATTGATGGAACCATCCTTGATCTGAAGGAGCACGCTTGGGCTTGCCACCTTGTTCAACGCGGCGCAAGTCTTCAAGAAGAGCGGCAGCGTTGGGATAACGTGCGTCCGGGGTTTTCGCCATGCTGCGAGAGACCACAGCGGCGAGCGGGGCGGGAACATTCTTGAGTGGCGCGGGCTCTACGTGAACGATTTTGGCGATGGTGGTGGCGAGGCTCTCGCTGCGGAAAGGCTGATCGCCGCCGAGCATCTCGTAGAAGACCAGGCCAAGCGAGAAGAGATCGGAGCGTCCGTCGTCGGGCTGTTGCAGAAGGACTTCAGGCGCCATGTAAGCGGGGGTTCCGCCGGAAGCGGTCATGGTCTCCAAGCTCTTGGTGGCTTCGTCGGGATTGCTGCTCCAGGCGCGGCGGGCGACGCCGAAGTCGAGAATCTTTACCCGGTTGCCGGCGGTGAGCATGATGTTCTCGGGCTTGATGTCACCGTGGATGATGCCTTTCTCGTGAGCGGCTTGCAGGCCTTCGCAACACTGAGTGGCGATGGAGAAAAATTCGTCGGTAGAAATGGGCTGCGAGAGGCGATGGCGGAGAGTCTCACCCTCGACGTACTCCATCACGAGCCAGAGCTCACCGGCGTGCTCGACCACGTCGTAGATCGCTCCAACGTTCGGGTGGTTGAGGGCGGAGGCGCGCTGAGCTTCCTTGAGCAGGCGTTTGCGGTCGGCCTCGGTGGAACCGGCGCGGGGCGCCATGCGCTTGATGGCGACATGACGCTTCAGCGTGGTATCTTCCGCGCCGTAGACCTGTCCCATGCCGCCCGCGCCGAGACGCTTGGAGATCGCGAAGCGACCGACGGTGGTGCCCGCCAGAGCGTCCGCGCCAGCTTCCGCAGGCGAGGCCGGTGGGGGCGTCTTGATCTGATCTGCCATGGACGAAGTGCCCGCCGAATTTCGCAATTCTAATCTTAGTAGCGAAGGAACGCCAAAGTGAATGGAAGTTTCACGCAAGAACCGTGGAAGGTAAGTCTTGGGACGTCTTGCTTCGTTGAGCGTGGGCCAGCTATTCTTCCCACTTATGTCTACGCTTGTGGAATGTGTGCCGAATTTTTCGGAGGGGCGGGATTCAGGCAAAGTTGATGCCATTGTTTCCGCTATGAAAGTGGATGGAGTTTTCCTGCTTGATCGCGAGATGGACGCAGACCACAACCGGTGCGTGATTACGCTTGTAGGCGAGCGGGATGCGATTCAGGAGGCTGCGATTCGCGGAGTGGGGAAGGCCGCGGAGTTGATCGATCTGAACGTGCATAAGGGAGCGCATCCTCGGATGGGCGCGACTGATGTGGTGCCGTTTATCCCGATTGATGGGGTGACGATTGAAGACTGTGTGGCCATGGCGCGGCATGTGGGAGAGGAGATCTGGAAGCGATATCAAATTCCCGTTTATCTATACGAGGCGGCGGCGAGGACGCCGGAGCGGCAGAATCTGGAGAACATTCGGCGGGGCCAGTTTGAAGGGATACGGGCGGAGATTGCCACGAATCCGGCACGGAAGCCGGACTTTGGCGAAGCAAGGGTGCATCCGACGGCGGGCGCGACCGTGGTGGGAGCGCGGAAGTTTCTGATTGCTTACAACGTGTTCTTAAACACGCCGGATGTTGAGATTGCGAAGAAGATTGCCAAGGCGGTGCGATTTTCGAATGGCGGAATGCGGTTTGTGAAGGGTGCGGGATTTCTGGTGCGAGGATTGGCGCAGGTTTCGATGAATCTGACGGACTTTGAGCAGACGCCGGTGCACCGTGTGTTTGAAATGGTGAAGCGGGAGGCGGCGCGGTATGGCGTGACTCCGGTATCGAGTGAGATTGTAGGGCTGATCCCGAAGAAGGCACTGGAGCAGGCGGCGGAGTGGTTTCTGCAAGTGGAGAATTTTGATTCGTCGCTGATTCTGGAAAACCGGTTGACCGCGGTAATGGCCGGGAAGATGGCGGTAGGCGGCTTGCGGGCTGGAGTTGAGCCGTTTGTTGAACAACTCGCCGCGCCGACGGCGACGCCTGGAGGCGGAAGCGCGGCCGCTGCGGCGGGTGCGATGGCGGCGGGACTGGCGGCGATGGTGGCGTCGATGTCGCGGGGGAAGAAAGCTTATCTGCAATACGAAGCGCAGTTGAGCGAAGCAATCGCAAGACTTGGCGTGCTGCGAGAAGAGTTGAAGGCGGCGATCGACGCAGATGCGGAGTCATACAACTCGGTGATGAAGGCTTATAAGCTGGCGAAGACAGTGAGTCCGCAAGAGGGCGAGGGGCTGATTGAAGCTGGGCTGAAGCAGGCGACGAGCGTTCCTCTGGGCGTAGCGGAGAAGGCGCGCGAAGTGGCGCGGATGGCGTCGAGTTTGGAAGCGATTACGAATCCGAATATGAAGTCAGACCTGACGACGGCACAGGCTCTGGCGCGCGCGGCGGTTACCGGCGCGCTAGCCAATGTAGAGATCAATCTGGCGTCGCTGAAGGATCAGGTTTTTGCGGCGGAAGTGCGAAAGCGGACCGGCGTTATCGCAAACTGACTTTAATCCCACGAACGCTAGCTAACTGCCTTCCCGCGGAACTGGCGGAGTCCGACTGCCAGGAATAGCGCGTCAAAAACGGTTAACGCGACCAGCACAGCCAGAACTGGCAGGTGAGGGAACTGCGGTACCAGCGTTCCTCGCAGGCCTTCGCTGGCATAAACCAGCGGATTCACCAGCACAATTTTCTGAAGAATGGGGAAGTGCGCTAACGCGCTCCAGGGATAATAGGTGCACCCGAAGAAAATCATGGGAGTCAGAACCATGCTGAACATCAGACCGATGTGAGCCTGGTTGATGCTGCAGCCGAGAGCCAGACCTCCGCAGGCCGAAAAGAGCGCCACCAAAACGGTGACGCCGGCAAAGCTTAGCGGAGAACGCAGGTTCAAATCCACTCCCGGCCGTAGCAGCAACCAGGCTGCGGGAATGACGACCAGTCCCGCGAAGAGCGCTTGCAGCGTTCCGAAGAACACTTTCTCAATGGCAAGCCATGAGATTTCCATCGGCGCCAGCAGGCGGTCTTCGATCTCGCGAGTGAATTGAAATTCAGCGATCAACGGCATGGCGACCGCCCAGACTCCGGTGAACACCATGCTGATCGCCATGATTCCGGGGAGTAGCAGGCTTTTGTAGGCGGCGGGCATATAGCCGCTGCTGACCATGACGCGGCCAAAGATAAAGACGAACATCATGGGCTGCAGAAATGTTTGCAGCAACAAGGGAACGATGTTGCGGCGGGCGACATGACCGTCGCGCGCCAGCAGCGCCAGAAATGTTTTCCAGTTCATTCGCGCAAGCTCCTACCGGTGTGGTGCAGGAAAAGATTCTCCAGGCTGGGCTCGGAGATGTGTACGTCGCACAACTCGATATTGGCACCGGAGGCAAGATTGGCAATCTCGGAAACCAAAGAACCTCCGCCGTCAGCGTAAACGTCAGCCGAGCTGTCGTTTTGCGAATCCTTATTTTGATTTTGCGTGTCCGGATTCGCGCGCACCTCCCGGACTCCGGTTAATCCTTGCAGACGCTGCAGCAACTCCGGAGAGTGGCGTCCGAAGCGCAGTCGCAGCAAGAATCCACCTGGAACGGA
Source organism: uncultured Acidobacteriaceae bacterium (assembly GCA_963773675.1). Classification (GTDB taxonomy): domain Bacteria; phylum Acidobacteriota; class Terriglobia; order Terriglobales; family Acidobacteriaceae; genus Sulfotelmatobacter. The sequence goes on along the minus strand of CAVZCG010000001.1, from coordinate 89,586 downwards.
AGCTTTCAGCTCGGCAGGAGTGCCGAGAGCAATGTTGCGTCCGTGGTCGATGATGGCCAAACGCTGGCATAGCGCGTCCGCCTCTTCCATATTGTGTGTGGTCAGAAGAACGGTTTTTCCGCTCTGGTTGTATTCGCGGATGATCTCCCAGAGCAGCAAACGAGTCTGGGGATCGAGGCCGGCGCTCGGTTCGTCGAGGAAAAGAACCTGGGGATCGTGCATCGTGGCGCGGGCGATGGAGAGGCGTTGCATCATGCCGCCGGAAAATCCACGCACCATTTGATTGCCGCGGTCGCGGAGCTTGAAGCGATCGAGCAGGGCATCGGCTCGCTGGGCCCGTTCGTGGGAGTCCAGGCCAAAGTAGGCACCGTGGAAGAGAAGAATTTCGCGAGCGGTGAGAGAAAAATCAAGATTCGGACGCTGAGTCACCACTCCAATCAGCCGCTTCACAGCGACTTGTTCCTTCCAGACATCGAGCTCGCCGATCCAGGCCTGGCCGGCGGTGGGCCGCACGCGAGTGGTGAGGATACCTACCGTCGTGGACTTGCCTGCTCCGTTGGGACCGAGCAGGCCGAAGATTTCTCCAGGTGAAATCTCGAGGGATAGGCCGTTGAGGGCGACGATCTCAGGCTTTGGCTGTTTCTTGCCCTTGCCTCGCGCCGAAGTGAAGCCGAAGCCGCCGCCGGAGGCGAGAGGAGGTGGTGAGGTATAGATTTTGCGTAAATCCTGAGTTCGTATGCCAGCCAGCATGCAAATTCCTTGGATGTAGCCTTGAAGGTGGACTCGAGCCTAGAAACTCCCACAGCCGTTCGGAAAGCGAGGTTCTCTCGATGGAACCAGAGGTGCGCGGGATTGTCAATTTTCTGGTAGCCATCAAGCTGCTTCCGCTAATTCTTAACATACCGAGTGGAAAGCCATGCCACAGGGTTATCCTCAGAGTAAGACTGTACAGTTTCGCGGGGGCGTCCTGGCATGAATCGCGCGGCATGGTTATGCATCTCGATCTTGCTGTTGTGCACCTGCGCATTTCTTCTGAGTTTGAACGGGTGCAGCGGGAGCAAGGGCGTCACCTTTACCAGTACGCCACCGCTCCCGACGATTCAGCATGTCGTGATCATCTTCCAGGAAAACCGCACGCCGGATAACCTCTTTCAGGATCCAGTGCTGATCGGGCGAGGCGCCGATATCCGGAATTATGGCGTGAACTCGCAGGGAGCGACCATCCCACTGACTCAGATGGATCTGGGCACCGTCGGCTCCAATCCACAGAATTATGACCTGAGCCATGCCCACAGCGCCTTCGTGGAAATGTGCGACTTGAAAAGCTCCACGGGTGTGTGTGCGATGGACGGCGCTGACAAGATTGTCTACACCTGCCAGAAGGCAGCGACGGGATGCCCACCAGCGAATCCGCAGTTTAAGTACGTGAATCCGGCCGAGGTGCAGCCCTACTTCCAAATGGCCGAACAGTACGCGTTCGCTGACCGCATGTTCCAGACCAACCAGGGACCAAGCTTTCCCGCTCACCAGTTCATCATTTCCGGAACTTCCGCACCCACGGCAACCAGCAATTTGTTTGCGGCCGAGAATATGACGAATGCGGGGGCTGCGGGTTGCGCAGCACCGCCCACGCAGCTAGTCGCGTTGATTGATCCGACAGGCATGGAGTCCAGTTCGATGTACCCGTGTTTTGAGCATCCAACGCTTACCGATTTGCTCGACACGGCGAGCATTACGTGGCGCTACTACGCGCCTTCGGCAGGATCGATCTGGACCGCCCCCAATGCGATTCAGCACATGTGTGGACCGAATGCAACCCCGCCGAATGCAACCGAATGCGTGGGATCGAACTGGACTGGCACGTCTCCCAAGGTAGTTCTCAATCAGACGCAGAGCAATGCGCAAATCTTGAGCGACATCGCCAATAATCAGTTGGCGCAGGTGAGTTGGGTGATTCCCGATGGCGCGGATTCCGACCACGCCTCAAGCAACAACGGGTGTGGTCCGTCGTGGGTCACGTCGCTGGTGAATGCGATCGGCAACAGCCCGTATTGGTCGAATACCGCGATCGTTATCACATGGGACGACTGGGGAGGATGGTACGACCACGTGGCACCGACGGTGGTCAACAACGGTACCAGTTGGGGATCCGGCTATGTGTATGGATTCCGCGTGCCGATGATTGTGATCTCGCCGTACGCCAAGCAGGGTTACATTTCACACGCTACGCATGACTTCGGAAGTATTTTGAAGTTTATCGAATCGACGTTCCATCTGCCGTCGCTGGGTTACGCGGACGCGCCCGCCGATGATCTCTCCGATTTTTTCAATTTGAGCCAGACCGCGACAAAGTTTCAAACGATAACGCCGCCGCCAAACGACGCCCAGTGCAAAGGCGACACGAGCCCGGCCACCGATCCGGATGATGACTGAGCGGAGAAGTAGCCGAGCCTGGAGTCTTATGCCGCGAGGCAACGTAGCGAACGTGTGTCTTCGCTACGTCTCTCCTGGCATTTTCACCCTAGCTCAATCTAGTCTCCTGCGCTGGTAGCGGGCGCTGGTTCGGCTCGGGATCGAGAATTCCACCAGGCCTGCAATCCTTGGCGAACAAGTTTTGTGATCGTCCGGCGATTTTCCGAGATGACTTTCCACCAGGCGAAGCGGCCGAGCATGGGGAAATAGATTCCACGGAAGCAGAGTCGAGCAATCAGGATGTTGACGCGGAATCCGATGGGTTGATCCGCGATCGAATCAACGGCTTGGGCGATAGCTTCTGGACCATAGGAATGGGACCAGCCGTAGTTCACTTCGTCGTGGGCTTCGTCGATAGTCATTTTCAGCGGAGTATGAGCCATGTTGAACGGGATGAACTCTTGCCAGTGCTTGGGCCGGGTCAGGCGGCCAGCGACGTCGAGACGCTTGTAGAGGGGAGTTCCGGGCAGGGGAGTGAGCAGGCCGAAAATGGGCAGGCCCGGCGGCCAGGTTCGAACCTGCGCGAGGGTACGCTCAGCCGCGCCGACCGTGTCATTATCCATGCCGAAGATGAAGGAAGTGATGGCGTATACGTTGCGCTGGGCGAGGCGCTGCAGCACGGCGGCATATTCCTCCGGTTTATTGAAGCCCTTGTTCATGTCTTTCAAGTTGGCGGGATCGATGGATTCCATGCCGATGAAGACCCACTTGCCACCGGAGGCGGAGATAAGATCGACGAGTTCCTGATCACGCAGCAAGTTCGCGCTGATTTGGGCGATCCAGTTGAGCTGGGCTCCGGCGGCAATGATGTCCCGCAATAAAGATTTTGTGCGCTTGAGATTGATGGCGAAATTGTCGTCGATAAAAAAAACCGCGATTTGGCCGCGCTCTTTTCTGGCGCGAGCCTTTAGCAGGAGGAGTTCGTTGACCACGCTTTCATTGCTGCGGAATCGGATGGAATCGCCGAAGAAGCCGGTGACGGTGCAGAACTCACAGCCGTAGGGACAACCGCGTCCCGACTCGACGGGCACAATGCGGAACGTGCCCCACCCCTCGCCGTGCTTCTTGAGCCAGTGGTTAAAGGCCTTGGGTACGAGATTAAATTGGTGAAGATCGATCGTGTCCCACGGGATAACGGGATACTGCTTGAGAGATGGCTTGAGTTCTTTGCCTGCGGCATCGATCGGGGCGTAAATATCTTTTAGTTCGCCGCGAGCAGCATCCTCCACAATTTGCGGCCAGGTATTGTCGGCCTCGCCCAGAGCGACGGCGTCGACGTGGCGCGGACCGCCATCGCGACCGAGGGCTTCGTCCGCCATTTCCGTAACATGAGGTCCACCCATTACCACCGGCACGCCAGCGGCGCGCACCGCGTCCGCCATGCGGTAGGCTTTGGCGATCATTCTGGTCATGGCGCCGATGCCGACGAGATCAATTTTTTCCTCGCGCACGTAACGGGCGATGCCGACCTCATCCATGGGTTGGGCGTTGCCATCGATCAGCACCACTTCATGGCCTGCGGGAGTGAGTGATTGCAAGAGGAACATCCAGAGGTGTGGCATGAAATTGCGCGTGACCCCGTTATCGGGGTTGTACAGTAGGATTTTCATTAGTGCCCTGATTTCAGCTTGCGGTGGAATTCGTGCGCCCAGAAATGCGCCTAGTGGGAAATGGTGGCTGGGTCGAAAAGTATCTTACAACCAAATTGACGGTGCGTGACAGATAAATGTTCGACACCGTACACTCGCTTGTTCCGGAGCGGCGAGGGTGACCACGCTGGTTATGGGTCTAGCACCTTTGGCCACGCAAGAAAGCGCGGGGCTGGCTTAGAATGAGGAAGCGGATAACGGAAAACTCTGAACTGGCATCTAAGTTCGCAAGATGAAGGCAGAATTCCGTTCCCCTTAAGGAAAACCCTAACAATTTGAGGTTCGTAACCGTTATGAAGACTATCAACGTTTGTCTGAGTTCCGTGATGCTGGTTGCGGTGTTGCTGGGCGCAGCGAATGCGATGCCGCTGAATTCCTCGGCGCGCACCGTGATTCCCGCAGACTTGCAGCAGTTGATTTCGGTAGATTATCGGGCTATCCACGACTCTCCTACCGCGACCGCCCTAAAGACTCAGATCATGTCGGCGCAGCAGAATCTCGAGCAATTCGAGACGGCACTGAAAGGCATCGGAATCAATCCCGATAAAGATGTGGACACGCTAGCGTTCGCTTCATTTCGCACGCCGAAGCAGGGAATCAAGGGCGTGGGCGTGGCGGCCGGGCCGTTCGCGATGAAGACCGTACTCAAGAAAATGACGGTACAGAAGATTAAGCCTACGAAGTATCACCAATCGAATATTTATCCGATGGACGGCGGCTTCGTGATGACTTTCCTGGACGACAGCACGTTGCTCTTCGGAGAAATATCCGCGGTAAAGATTGCGCTGGATACCCGCGACGGCGAAGTGTTGAGCCTCGATACCAATCAAACCATGGCCGACATGATGTCGAGCGTGGATTCGTCGCCGGTGTGGAGCATCCTGGATCAATTGGGGACGCAGAACGTGATGCGCTCGGCCTTGGGCGATGCCGCGAAGATTGCTGATTATGAAACCATCAAGAAGCGGCTGCTGGGTTCGCGTTACACCATGAGTTTCAGCGGAGGCGTGAACTTCGACCTGACCGTGGTCTCGTCCGATTCCATGAGTGCTGCGACGCTAGCATCATTGGTGAAGGCGGGGCTGCTCTATAAGAAGATGAGCGCCAGCGCTACGGAGAAAGTAGCGATGGACAATACCAGCGTCGATTCCGACGGCTCCGACGTAAATTTTCACTTCAAATCGACGGACCAGCAGTTTCAGTCGATCATGCACTCGGATTTGTTTGCGGCGGTTTCGCGCTAAGGGAAACGGGGTCTACCACGGAGGCACTGAGGCACGGAGAGAAACCGGTCTCAGTGCTTTTGCTTTTTCCGGAATGTTCTTCCGGAGTTGCCGGGAGCGCAGTCTATTCGCGCGTACCTCAGCGGGTGAAGCCGCTCTCCTTTTCGCCGACTGTTTTGGCACGAGTGAAGCTCGTGCCCTTCCCGATTGTTGAAGCGATAAGTCTAGGAGTTTTCCGGGGCGACGCTACTTTGTCTTTCGGGGGACACGCTTTTCGCGGGCCCAGCCTTCCTTCATGACTTGCCTTGAGCGGCCGATGGCGAGTGCGTCCGCGGGAACGTCTTCCGTGATGCAGGAGGCAGCGGCGACGTAGGCTCCTTTGCCTACGCGGACGGGCGCGACCAGCGTGCTGTCGCTGCCGATGAAGACGCCATCTTCGATCACGGTGGTGTGCTTGTGGACGCCATCGTAGTTACAGGTGATGGTTCCGGCACCGATGTTGACGCCCTCGCCGATTTCGGCGTCGCCCAAGTAAGTGAGGTGGTTGGCTTTTGATCCTTTGCCGAGCTTGATCTTCTTGGTCTCTACAAAATTGCCGACGTGCGCGCCTTCGCCGATATCGCTGCCAGGGCGGAGATGGGAATAAGGGCCGAGAACGGCATTTGCGGCGATGCGAGCTTCCTCCAGAATGCAGCCGGGGCGGATGAGAACGCTGTCGGCAATTTCGGAATCGCGAATCACAGAATAGGAGCGAATGCGACAGCCGGCGCCGATGCGCGAGCGGCCGAGGATCTGCACGAAGGGTTCAAGCACGGTGTCGGGAGCGATGGTGACGTCGGCGTCGATCACGCAGGTTGCGGGATAGAAAACCGTGACGCCCTCGTCCATGAGTTCGTGACACTTGCGCATGCGGAGTTGATAGTCGATGAAAGAGAGTTCGGCGCGGGTGTTGGCGCCAAGAACTTCGACGGGGTTCTCCGTCTTCCAGACAACCACGCGCTGGCGGGCTTGGCGTAGGACTTGCGCCATGTCGGTGAGGTAATACTCGGCGTGGGGGTTGGCGGTCGAAAGCTTCTTGATGTAGCCGAATAATTGCGGCACTGCGAAGACGTAGAAGCCAGCGTTGATCTCGTGAATGTTTTTCTGCGCAGCGGTGGCAGATTTTTCTTCGACGATGGCCTGCACTTCCGAGCTGCGAGCGTTCTTGCGAATGACGCGTCCGTAGCCGGTGGGGCGTTCGAGGTCGGCGCTGAGCAGGGTCATGGCAGCTTGTTCGTCGAGGTGGAAGTTCAGCAATTGGGCGATGGTCTGCGGAGTGATCTGAGGGGCGTCGCCAGAGAGAACGATGACGTGGTCGTAGGCCGAGAGAGCGGATTGCGCGACCATCAAGGCGTGGCCAGTGCCGCGCTGCTCAGCTTGCAGGACGAAATTTGAGCCGGTGTGAGCGAGGGCAGTGCGAACCCGATCGGCTTCGTGGCCGATGATGGCGTAGACGTCGGTCGGCGGGACAACGTGTGTTGCCGCAGCGATGACATGCGCGAGCAGTGGCTTGCCGCCGACTTCATGCAGCACCTTGGGCAACTGAGATTTGAGGCGCGTGCCTTTCCCAGCGGCCATGATGGCGACGGCGACGCGAGGCGCGGCCGACGCGGATGTCTTCGAAGAGGGTGCGTTTCTGGATTTCGGCATTCGCCCCAATATACCTTGAGACAGAACATTCGCAGAAGAGGGGTTCGTCCGCTTAACGGAACGACTAAAGTCGTGCCTTTCCCGAGTCAAAGGCACGGGCAAATCCTTGCCACACCCCTCTCGAGGAGAGGAACTCGAGGTTTGTAACCGCTAAAGGCCCAAGCCGCCGTCCACGGCTAGAATCTGGCCCGTGATGAACTGTGGAGCGGTGGCGAAGAACAGAACGGCAGAGGCAATTTCGTCGCCGCGGCCGTTGCGCTGCATGGGAGTTTGCTTGGCCATCCGCCGCATGAAAGCCGCAGCGGACTTCTCGCCGAGATCAATCATGCCGGGTGCGACCGCGTTAACGGCGATCTCCGGAGCCAGTGCCTTGGCCATGACTTTGGTGAGCATGTGCAGGGCGGCTTTGGACGAGCAGTAATGCGCGTGCGTGGCCCAGGGACGCAGGCCGCCGAGTGAGCCCATGTGAATGATCTTGGCGGTGATTTTCTCTGAGCGCTCCGGTCCGGTTCGCTTTCGGCGCATCCACTTCAGGGCCTCGCGCGAAACCAGGAATGGTCCACGCGTGTTCGAGGCGAACATTGCATCCCATTGGCGAAGGGTGAGGCGCTCGAAGTCCGAGGTCGCGTAATTCGCAGCGTTGTTGACGAGGATGTCGATGCGGCCTAGTTCGCGTCCAGCGTCCGCCATCATGGATTTAACGCTGGCTTCGTCGGTGACATCGCAGTGCAGGGCGAAGGCGCGGACGCCGAGACTGGAGAGATCGACGACGGTGTGCTGCGCCTCGCGGGCGGAGCTGCGAAAAGTAATGGCTACATCGGCTCCGGCTTGAGCGAGGGCGAGGGCGGAGGCGCGTCCGAGACGACGGCTGCCACCGGTAATGAGGCAGGCCTTGCCGCGCAGAGGCTTCAGGTCGGGCGCGATCATTTTGGGATTCTACTCCAGGCTTTTGTAGACGAGCCTACATCGGGAGTGGTATGACCACTGGTGCAGGCGCTTCGTTGCTTTTCTCTTGCCAGAGGGTAAGGAGGCAACGTTACAATCGCGGCGTGCCAGACTCTCGCCAGGTCGTGATTTATTCGCGCAAAGGATGTCATCTTTGCGAGGTCGTGAAGGAGAGCCTGGTGAAGCTCTCGCGCCGCGGCGGGTTTACGTGGCACGAAGTGGACGTGGACAGCGACAACGAACTGCGCCGACAGTTTAACGACGAAGTCCCGGTTGTCTTTATCGACGGGCGCAAAGCTTTCAAGTACCGCATGGACGAGCGAGAATTTCTGCGCAGGCTGGCCAGCTAGATCGGCTTTTTCTAACTTCAGCAACGAATTGTCTACGCGGTGACACACACGTGTCCCGGCTGACACAGCGATGCCGGTCAGCTGACCCTAACCTGCCTGCGCTCAACACACCTGCAGCGGCAACCTCCTTGCATGGGTAGAAGTGCGACCTATCGCTAAGGGAGGGAGTCTTTTGCTACGACAAATTCTGGCAGTGGCGTTCATCTTTGTGTGCACTACGATTGCGTGGGTGATTCTTGGCACGACCATTTTCTCCCGCACCTACGGCAGCAATGAGCAACTGCAAGGCCATGTGGCCTCCACCTGGGGCACGTCACAACAACAATCGCCGCCGACCGCAGCCTACGTGGTGAATGAAGATGTGGACTCGACCACGGTGGAAGACGGCAAGGTCATCGTCCACAAGAAAAACAGACAACGGCAGGTTCCACTGCCAATGGAAGCCAGCCGGGTTCACGTGAACTTTGATCTCGCTCCCCGGCAGAAGGGATTGTTGTGGTACAGCACCTACGCGGTGGATTTTGCTGGGGACTACACTTTCCGCAACAACACGGCAGAGGCGCAGACGGTTGATTTTCGATTGAACTTTCCTGCGCAAAAAGCGATCTACGACGGGCTACAGATGAAAATAAACGAACAGCCGGTTGCGCTTTCTACCGACGATCAAGGCACCGTGGGGCAGGCGACGGTGCGCCCGGGACAGACCGCTAGTCTGCACGTTGGGTATCGTTCGCAAGGCCTGGATAGTTGGCGCTATCAGCTGGGGGACGGCGTGGCGCAGGCGAGCGATTTCATGCTGACCATGCAAACCAATTTCCGGGATATCGACTTCGCCGACGATACGCTTTCGCCAACCTCCAAGCAGCCGATTCCCGGTGGCTGGCAATTGACGTGGCAATACTCGAACCTGGTTTCGGGCTTCCAGATCGGCATGACCATGCCGGCGAAGTTGCAGCCTGGCCCGCTGGCAGGGGAAATCAGTTACGCCGCGCCGGTATCGTTATTCTTTTTCTTTTTCCTGATGTTCATCATCACTACGCTGCGCAAGATTGATCTGCATCCGATGAACTATTTTTTCCTGGCGACGGCGTTTTTCGCCTTTCATCTGTTGCTGGCGTATTTGGTGGACCATATTTCGATCCACGGCGCGATGGTGCTGGCGTCGGTGGTTTCAGTGACCCTGGTGGTAACTTATCTGCGCTTGGTGGTGGGACTGCGATTTGCGGCTCTGGAGGCGGGCACAGCGCAATTGATTTATCTCGTGCTGTTCTCATATGCGTTTTTCTGGAAGGGATTCACGGGGCTGGCCATCACGATCATCGCCATCATTACACTGTTCGTGGTGATGCAGGTAACCGGGAGGATTCGCTGGTCCGAGCGATTCGCAGCACGGGGTGGTATGCCCGCGTCCAGCGTGGGTTAACAAAGTGGGTGGGGGACGGCTGACTCGGCCGTCCCCGATTCGCCCATCAGGCTTTCGATGGTTGACAACTTGGCGGCCTAGTTAAGATATGATGCAGCGCGTTTGAGGGCTTTGCTCTAAAAGGAGCGCCAGAAATGAGCAAGGGAATCGTCCTCGGTTTGTTGCTCGGACTATTTGGAACCGTATTGGGCGCGAAAGCACAGGAGGAATCCTCAAAGTTCGAGGTATATGGCGGGTACTATTACGCGCGCATCAATGTAAATGCCAACGTCCCCGGGATTGCGCCCTCGGCGACATACATTGGAGAGGGCGGGGGTGGTCAGCTTGCGTACAAGGCCAAAGACTGGCTCGGAGTAGTGGGAGATGTGAGCGGCTTTTATGCCACGAGCGCTGGGAACGGCGCATTTGCCGGAGCATTCCTCACCTATCTTGTTGGGCCCAGAGTAAATTTCAGGCACGGGAAGCTTACGCCTTTCGTTCAAGCCCTCTTCGGAGGTGTTCGCACAACCGATGGCATTGCCCAATCAACTGGGACCGAAAATAATTTCGCCATGACGGCGGGCGGTGGCATTGACTTCAAGGTGTCCAGGCACGTCTCGGTTCGCCCCATACAGGCCGAGTACTTCATGACCAAAATCCCCGACGGTCTCAACAACCGCCAGGACAATTTGCGGATTGGGGCCGGAATCGCCGTGCGCCTTGGGAAATAATCTGCCGGTTGCGATCGCGAGCAACAGTGAACGGGTTCGCTTCAGTGACTTTTATGAGCGCCGTGGTCCCAGCATTCATTTGCCGGTTCGAGCATCCCACACCGGGGCGCCTTTGGCATCGCGGAACATAAGAGTATCTTCGCCCTTCACAAGTTCTCGTGCCAGAATCACGTCCGCCCCTTCGTGCTTCACTTTGGAGCCGGTAACAGCGATCTGGTCACCCTTGGTGAAACTGATGCCCATCTCCTCTTCGAACGGTTTAGGGCACAGATAAATGTGGATCTTTTCCTCACCCTGCTTGATGATCAGTTCCGTGAAATCTTTCCTGGTTCCCACGGAGAGCAGATTCACTTCATCGATCTCTCCTTTAGTTTTCATCTCCGCCTGAAGGTCGTAATTGGGGAGGCGAGTGCCTTCTGGTTGGCCCTTTTGCGCGAGTGCCGGCGTTATCCATAGGACCAAAGATAAAGCGACTCGGGAAAGCGTTTTGATGCTTTTGTATGGCAGGGTAGGACGTTGAAGATCGAGCGTCACGGCTCCTCCTCGTTTTTCCCGACAACCGAACGTTGACGCGAGATGCCTCTCTATTTTCCGGCACCCTCAGGAACAATGCCTCCGCCGGTTCTCGGGTTGACTGATAGTTTTCGCTAACAATAAGGCCGGTTACTCAGTAGCTCTCGAGGAAGACAGAGGAATCGTACACCCGGACGAAGGGATAGGTGATAAAAAATCGCTTCACAGGAGTTGGCGGCCGATCGGCACTGGCAGTCGAAGGCTTCCACGCACAGCCCAATCTCGAGGTTTCCGCTACAATCATCCCGCCATGTCGCGCTCCGAACTGTACGCTGATCCGGACAATATCTTTGTTCACGATGCGGTGCTGGCCTCGTGCCGCAAGCATGCGGAGAAGACCGCGCTGGTGGATGTTTCCTGCGCGCGGCGAATTACCTATGCAGAGTACGGAGAGACGGTGGAGGCACTGGCTCACGGGTTGGTTGCGGCCGGAGTGAAGCCGGGAGAAGTCGTTGCCATTTTTCTGCCGAATTCGTGGGAGTTCTGCGCTACGTATCATGCGGCCACGCTGGCTGGAGCGATTCCGACGTTGCTGAATCCGACATACCGCGAGCGGGAAGTGCGATATCAGCTGCAAAACTCTGAAGCGGTGTTGGTGGTCACCGATGCGCCTACGATGGCTGGCATCAATTTAGCGGGCCTGCTGAATTTGCGGCGAGTGTTTTGCACAAGAGAGCAGGGAGATGGAACTGAGGCATTCTCCGATTTGCTGAAGCCGATGAGCGCTGCGCTGCCTGCGCCTTCACATAGTTCGCGAGAAACTTTGGCGGCGCTGCCTTATTCCAGCGGGACGACAGGTCTGCCGAAGGGCGTGATGCTCTCCCATTACAACCTGGTGGCGAATGTTTATCAGTTGCTGGGCACGGGCGCAGCGCTGTTGAACGCAAACGACAATCTGCTCTGTTTTCTGCCGCTGTATCACATCTACGGGTTGAACGTGGCTCTTAATCCGATGCTGATGATGGGAGCGACCGTCGTGTTGATGCCGCGGTTCAGCACAGGCCAAGTGTGTTCTTTGCTGACGGAGGAAACAATCAGCACGATGTTGGTGGTTCCACCGGCGATGAATGCACTCTGCCTGGCCGCGGAGGCTGGGCAGTTTCCGAAGGATCACAAAGTGCACTGGGTGAAATCTGGAGCGGCGCCGTTGGCACCGGAGTTGCCGCGAAGATTCACGGCGCTGACCGGCATCCTGGTGTGTCAAGGCTACGGGATGACGGAGGCTTCGCCAGTGACACATGTGGGATATCTGGAGCCGGAGCTTTATCGGCCGGATTCGATCGGGCATCCTCTGGCGAAGACCGAGTGTCGAGTGATTGGAGCGGAGAATATGGCTGCGCCGGCAGAGAGCGTGGCCGAGGTTCAGACCGGCGAGGCGGGGGAGTTGGTGATGCGTGGGCCACAGTTTATGCAGGGGTATTGGAAGGAGCCAGACGCGACGGCAGCTGTGCTGCGCGACGGGTGGTATTGGTCCGGCGATGTTGTGACGCGTGACGCAGAAGGTTTTTATCGCGTGGTGGACCGGCGCAAGGAAATGATCAAGTACAAAGGATTTCCGGTAGCGCCAGCGGAGGTGGAAGCGGTGCTGCTGGAACATCCGGCAGTTCGGGAGTGTGGTGTGGTGGGGCGGCCTGATGCGGCGGCGGGTGAAATTCCTGTGGCATTCGTGGCGCTGCGGGACGGATTTGCGACCTGCAAGAAGATGGAAGAGGAGCTGTGTGCTTTTGTGGGCGAGCGGTTGACTCACTACAAACAGCCCCGCGAAATACATTTTGTCGAGGTCGTTCCCAAGACAGCCTCAGGAAAGATTCTGCGGCGAGAGTTGCGGAAGGTTGTTTCTTAACTCTAGAGCGATTTGAAAAAGCGATTGCGACTATTGCGGTTTCGGGGAGCCTCATTCCAATTGCTATGCTGGCACACTTGCGGTAGTATCACTCCCCCATGTTCCGAGTTCTGCTGCTGTTCGTGCGCCGATTATGGCTGCCCTTAGTAGTGTTCGCCGGATTCAGCGTAATGTGTGTGCTGGTGTACCGGCATCTCGAAGGCTTGTCCTGGCAGGACGCGCTGTTCTGGATGATCCAGCCCCATGCGATTGATGCGAGGCGGGTACACAATTCAACCAAACTGTTCTCGATTTTTGTGTATTGCGGCGTGTTTGGATTTCAGATTTGGGTTGCGGAGCGCGTGGCCGTCACGATTTTCAACCGCCAAGGAATGGAGGCCTGGAGAACCATGGTGAACGATATCAGCATTGAAAAACTGCGCGATCATTTCATCATCTGCGGCTACGGGCAGGTGGGACGGACGGTGGTGGATCAGTTGAACCGGCTGCAGATTCCTTTTGTCCTGATCGAAACCAGCGAAGGTTTATGCCGGGAACTGTTGAAGGAAAAAGTGCTGGCCATTCAGGGAGATGCCAAGCGGCACGACGTGCTGCAATCGGCTGGAATCGAGCGGGCACGCGGCGTGTGCATCGTGATCGATAATGACGCGGACAATCTTTACATCACGGTAACGGCGAAGGCGCTGAATCCGAAGGCGCGTATCATTACGCGAGCGGGGCAATCGCGCTACGCGCAAGCCATGAGGAATTCGGGTGCAGACGAGGTGATTATTCCGGAATACGAGGGCGGACTGATGACGGGGCGGATGATTGCCAAGTTCTATCCCGATGCGCATCCGAACCTGGAGTAACTGAAAAGCTATTTTTCGGCGCCGCTGTCTCCCGCGATTTTCTTCGTGGACAGGAAAGCCCAAATGGTTTCGTTGGCGTTAAGGGCATCGCTGGTTTTGCCAATTTCTTTTTCCGACATGTATTGTTCGCCGCCGGGCCACGTGCTCCCGCCACCTTTTACGCTGTAAAGTACGACCTGAGCGTTGTCCTGGCAGCCGCTGTAGGTATAGGTTTTCGTTTCCTTGCCCCCTTTTTGTGAGGGCGGGATCTTGTCCTGGGCTGGTTTTTCCGCGCAGCGATCGAACTTGGCCCATGCCTTCCCGCTATCTTCCGCAGAGAGGACATGGAACTGGCCCGGTTTGTAGTTGCCACCGTTGTGAGGAACGATAGGATCATCGGTGCCATTCATGAATAATGCCGGCACGGAGCGGGAGGGCAGACAGATCATGGTTTTTGGAAGTGCTGCCCCCACGGCGGCAATGGCAGCGACGCGATCGGCCATGTTGCAACCCGTGCGCAGAGCCATGAAGCCACCATCCTCCAATCCGGCAGCGTAGACGCGGCGAGTGTCTACTGAATACTTCAGAGCGAGCGCATCCAGCATCTGGTTGAGGAAGGCGACATCATCTGCCGGCTCAGGCCGGTGCCGCGTAGTTTCGTCGGGATTCTGTCCTCCGCTTTGACCACCGCCCGGGTACCCTCCACCACCGCCGGGATAACCTCCGCCACCTCCGCCCGGCCAGCCGCCTCCGCCTCCCCATCCTCCGTGGCGACCGCCCCCACGCCGGGGTGCCATCGATTGCTGCTCCGGGCGGACTCCGATGTTCCACTGCCCGCGCGCGGCGTTGGGATAGACCGCAATGATGCCATCTTTATCGGCGAGTTGGTTGAAGTGCGTGAGCCGCTCCATATCGTCGGCATTCTGACTGCGCGCGTGCAGAAGCATTACCACGGGATAATGCTGCGCCCGGTCGTAGCCTTTCGGCAGGTGCACGGTGTAGGTGCGGGAGACGTCATTGACGTCGATCTTCTCCTGCGCGTCTTTTCCTGGCGTGTCCTTTTCTTGCGCATCCTGCGCCGGCGAGGGAGCCACGAGGATTGCTGCCAAGGCACAGACCGCCAGCATGCAGTAGAGGCGGAGGCCGAAACGATTGTGCGTCTTCACTGCAATCCCTTTAGCGTTCATTTTCTTCGTACCTCGCGAATTTCATCGATAAAGACTTACGACTGGACACACTAGCCGGGCATCGCCTCCGGCGTCGACGTCGTCCGCCATTCGCTAAGAACCACGAGTCTAACGTGGGGTTGCTAACCGACAGCCGAGAGTTTTGCAAAGTTTTGTCAGGAGAGCTTCACTTGGCAGGACAGGTGCGGAACTTTTCCTGGCGGCATTCGTAACTATCCATGACTGAGGCGCTAAGATCGGACCGGCGCAGAGTCAGGAGGGATTATGGACGGGAATTTTGTGGGACTGGCAGCCGTCGTCATGATCTTCGGAATCCCGATGGCGGCCATGTATACGTTCTTCCGGGTGCGCAAACTGCGCAGCGAAGAACGGCTGGCAGCGATCGCGCGAGGGGCGGACGTGCCGATGCAGGCGGAACTCTCCGAGGCGGCGCGATCGCGGCGGTCGGGAATTCTGCTGGTGGCGGGAGCGATCGGATACATTGTGACCTTTGTCCTGATCGGGCGCCAGGAACCGGAGGCGATGATCGCGGCCACCTTTGGCGTGATTCCGCTGGCAGTAGGAATTGGCTTCTTTGTGGATCACGCGTTGATTCGACGGGATGCGAAAGCGCACTGAGGGCTTGGCGACCGGAACTTTATGTCCCGATGAGGAACTTGTACTGCGCCTCGGTGAGAGGGACGACGCTGAGTCGCCCCTGGCGCACGAGCGGAGAATCCGCAAAAAGTTTATTGGCTTTGACTTCCGCCAAAGTCACGGGCTTGGCGATCGGCTTGCCCACCTTGATTTTCACCTGTGGATTCTTGAGGTCGCTCGGATCCACCGATACTACTGTGGCAGTGCCGACTGCGCTCTTCTCGTCTCCGGTGTGGTAGATGACCAACTGCTCGCCCGGCTTCATGCCACGCAGGTTCTTGACCGCGACGGGATTGGTTACTCCGTCCCAGATGGTAGTGCCTTCGCGCTGGAGATCGGCGAAAGAATAGACGGTGGGTTCGGTCTTCAAGAGGTAGGGCATAGGCAAGATTTTACTCGTCCTCGGATCGACATTCACGTCCTCTCAGTTTTTCCTAATCCTGCTCGTCGTCTCCGATGGGTTGCCCGGGAGGCACGGCTACATCGGGGGCTGGCGTAAACTTTTCCGGATCCTTCTCGAACGAATTGATCCGCGCAATCGCTGCGGCACGCACCGCTCTTTCTGCGGGAGCTCCGGAGGGCGCAGCGGACATCCAGGTGCGTAAGCCCAATGCCTGAGCACGGGCTAAGGCGCGCGCTTCTGATGAAGCGCTGCGGTTAGCGGCCAGTGCCAGCAGATGCTCCAGCGTGGAGATTTCCGTGGCGCGCTGAATCTCACCCTCTAGTCCCTCAACGCGTGGCGCTTTCCACGTGGCTTGAAAGACGGCGTCGATAACCTGAGGCAGGCTGGGATTAGATGCGTCCCGCGCATGATATTCCACCAGACGCGAGGCTCGCTGCGGATCAAAGAGCAACTTGAGGGTAAGGTCTGCCGCCGCTTCTGCTGCCCCATTGGGATCGAATGTGAGGCCGGTGTGTCCGGCGAATGATTCGCGCGTCGCTGGATAAGCCGGAGCCCTCGGCGGCAGAATCCGCAGGAGGGATTCAGGGAGCGTGAGTGTCTGCGGCGCAAGCGTTTTCAGCACCGCGTTCAGTGCTTTTTGCTGAGCAGCGGCGTCAACGACCGCCGTAACGAGCTGTCCATCGTCACGAAGAGCGTAACGGTACTCCAAGCCCCCGATCTCCTTAGCAGCGGCCTCGGTTTGATAGCGATGCAGCAGATAAAGCGGAACCAGAGTGTCTTCCAGCTGCGACATAGGAGCATCGGAAGGAATCGCGTTCTCCCCGAAACGCTTTAGCGCCGCGCTGCGAATTGTGAGAATGCGTTCGAGTTCGGCTGCGGGGTCCGGGCCGTTGTCCCAGAGATGCGCGTGAGGATGAGCGCTGCCCAGCGGGCGCGAATCCTGATCGGTGATGAAATAAAGCCCGCTGGTTTGAGCCTGCTTCAGAATGTCGTCGAGGGCCGCACGCTCATCGCTACCCGCCTTGAATTGCGCGTATCCGTACTGGATCGCTACCTTGTCCCAAGCTCCGATTCCGGTGGCATAAGCGTGCGAAAGATCGGGGCGACCGCTGGAATCCAGCGTGATCCAAGGGTGCGGATAGTCCATGACCGATGTGCCGGGAGCGATCGAACTGGCGGCGAAGTTGTGTGCCAGTCCTAAAGTATGGCCGACTTCGTGAGCCGCGAGTTGGCGAAGTCGGGCGAGTGCCATCTGCTGCATCTCGGGCGAGACGGGCTTGCCTTTTTCATAGGGCGATAGCAAGGCTTCGGCGATCAGATAGTCTTGCCTGGCACGCAGAGAGCCGAGCGTGACGCGGCCCTGAATAATTTCGCCGGTGCGGGGATCGGACACGGTGGTGCCGAATGACCATCCTCGAGTCGATCGATGAACCCACTGAATGACGTTGTAACGCACATCCATGGGATCGGCTCCGGGCGGCAATATCTCCACACGGAAGGCATTCTTAAAGCCGGCGGCTTCGAAGGCCTGATTCCACCAGTTCGCACCCTCCACCAGCGCACTGCGAATGGGCTCGGGCGCTCCCGGGTCGACGTAGTAGACGATGGGTTTAACCGCTTCGCTGACGGCGGCATTGAGATCTTTCTTTTGCAGGCGATGCCGGTGAATCAGATGCACATCCAGGGGCGAGCCGAGAGGCGCGGAATAGTCGCGATAGCTGGCATCGAAAAAGCCAGAACGAGGATCAAAGGCGCGTGGCTGATAGCCGTCATCCGGCAACTGGATGAAGGAGTAATGTTCGCGCAGAGTAATGGAGTGAGCGTCTGGAGCGACAGTGGCTACGAATGAGCCTTCCGCGGGGTGTTCGGACGTGAAAGTGAGAGTGGATTCAAACTCGCTGTTGAGCGGGAAGTTCTTAGTGTTTTCCAGCGCAAGCGCGCTGCGGTCCTTATCCAGCTTGTAAGAGCCCTGCTTAGTGGCTTCGAGCTGTTCGGCTGCGCCTAGCGCATCGCTCAGCAGCAAAGCGGTTGCGTCGATCAGGACCGCACCCTCTTCTTCTGCTTCCACTGGGAACCCGGCCAGAATGGACTCGGCGAAGGACTGGCGGACGGCAAGGCGCTCCATGGGATTAGCGGAGGAAGAACGGTACTGCAGATTGGGGGCGACCAACAGAACGCGAGGACCAACGCGAGTGAAGTGTACGATCCGCTCCACGCCCAGCAGACCGCGGTCAAGACCAACGTCGTTGGAACCCAGGCCGTAGGGCAGCGAAACGATGAGGAGGAAGTCTTGATCGAATTTGCGGATGGTGAGGTAGAGGTGTCCACTCTTTTCATCCCATGCGGTGGGGAATAAACCTTCGGAAATTTTCAAGCCTTTTGTTCGGTCGCGGATAGTGGTAGCGGACTCGGGAGTAGTCGCCGCGAGCAGAACGGGTGAGAGAAGAACGCAGAGAGCAATGCTGAGCAGCGCGCGACGCATCGGCATGATCACCTCCAGAGATCGGAGTATGACACTAACATTTCTTTTGTTTGGGCTGCCAGAGAAATTGCCCGCCTATTGGCTGCATGCGCAGAGGCGGTTCGTGTGATGCGGGCTACTGCGGCTTTGCGTTAGGATCGGCGGGAGGCGATGACTTATCGTCCTTCTTGTCATCCTTTTTTTCCTCGGGATGGCTTTCGTAAATCGAGTACTGGCCTTGAGGGCGCTTGAGCTTGATGACGAAATCCAGCTTGGCCTTGTCAACGTCGTAATCTTCGCCGAAAGTCTGAAATCCGGAAGCCAGGACCTGCACCCTGAGCTTGCCGTAAGGGATGCCGTCAAAGCTGGTCTTGCCGTCGATGTCAGTCTTCAGCTCGACGCCGCCCCGGCTTTGCTTTCCATTGTTGCTCACAGGATGCATGATCACGGCGGCGTTGCGCACGGGTTTGCCGTTGTCGTCCTTGATCACTAGAAAATTCAGAATGGCCGTGGGGTCTTCCGTTTTGTCACGCTGTGCGGCGGCAACGCCGACAAGTGCGAGAATCACGAGCAGGTAGACCGGGAAATGGAATTTTATTTTCCTGTTTAGCTCCCCGTCCGGCAACACCGTTGCTGATTTCATAAGTGAATATTCTAGCGACTGCGGAGGGTATGGGGAAGTGAGTTGGTCAGAAGCACGCGCCGACTTCGCTTCAAGGTTTTATGGCGGAGCGGAGTTTGCGCTCGATGCTCGTGGGCTGGGATCCCAGCTGGACCAAGTCGCTCGCGACACGCGCCGTGTTATGGCGCGCAACTCCAGCCTCTTCCAGGTAATCTCCTAAGACAGGGATCACGCCCAGCGATTCGATCGCCTCGAGGTCGGCAACAATCTGGCATGCGCCTTCGAGGGCGTACTTGGCCTTGAGTCGATCGGAGATGGGCGTGCGGTTGATCAGAGCGAAATCGAAGAGTTGTTGGCCGGCATGGCGGTTGAGAGCGCGAATGTGATCGGCGGCGGTGAGGCCGAGGCTCTCATTGGCCTGCGTCATCAGATTGCAAATGTAGACCTTGGTTGCGGGAGAGCTGACGATGGCATCGGTAATGCCATGCACGAGCAGGTTAGGGATGAGGCTGGTAAACAGCGAGCCCGGACCGATGCTGATGATATCGGCGGTGGCGATGGCGTCGAGCGTCTGCCGCAATGGATCCACATCAGCAGGAACGAGCGAAAGCTCTTTGATGCGAACTTTGCTGGCGGTGATCTTGGTCTCGCCGCGCACGCGAGTACCGTCTTCCATCAAGGCTTCAAGTTCGATGTTCGAGGTTGTGGCGGGGTAGATGTGACCGCGCGTCAGCAGGATTTCGGAAGACAGGCGTACGGCTTCGGAGAAATCATGCGTGATGGAGGTCAGCGCGGCGAGAAACAGATTCCCGAAGCTGTGACCTTCCAGGCCGGAACCTTTGTTGAATCGATGTTGAAAAAGCTGAGAGAGCAGAGCTTCGTCTTGACTAAGGGCGACGATGCAATTGCGAATGTCGCCCGGAGGGAGCATGTTGAGCTCCTTGCGCAGCCGTCCACTGGAGCCGCCGTCGTCGCTTACCGTAACGACGGCACAGAGGTCACGGATGGTTGGTGTATCGGGCCGTGCAGCAGCCATCTCGGTAGGAGTGAGGACAAAGCCCTTGAGACCCTTGAGCAGTGTCGACAATCCGGTGCCGCCGCCGATGGCGACCACGCGGAGGCCACGCTCGCGCGTAGATTTCTCCAAGGACAAAAGCTGTGAGGTTTTTGTTTCCATCGAGAGAGTCTCGATTGTCAGCGCGACTAAAACGACTCGTCTTCCCGGAAAGAGCCTTCCGGCGAAGCCAGGTCGGCAGCGGGATCCGGGTACAAGAGTTCAGTGAAGCGAGGATCTTCGGCCAGGTTGTGGAAATCAGTATCATTGCGCGCCTGGTAGCGCAGGCTGGCGTTCAGTTGAAGAGCTTCGTCCAAATGCTTGAGCGAGTCCTCCACGTGGCCGGTAAGGCAATCGAGTGCTGCTAAGCCATAGACGACGAAATCAGTCTTGGGGGCCTGCTTCACCAGCTTTTCAATGTGCTCGCGGGCAGTAACGTAGTCTCCAACGTTCATGAGCGAAACCGCGTAATCGAAGTGCTCTTCAACGGTCTTGAACTGCGTAGTGGCTGAGCGCTCGAGATTTTGATTGCAGATGCTCAGGTGGATTGCCGCCCGGTCGCACAGTTCTTTGCTGGCGCTGGCGAGCACCTTTTCGAACAGTGGTTTCGCTTTTTCGAACTTGTGTTCCTGCAGGGCGCGAAGTCCAGACTCGTAGTTCTGGAGAGCTTGGGCAGCGCGTGGATCGTCTGCGATAGAAGACTTTTTTGGATTAGCCTTTTGCGCCATGTGAAGAATTTTTCCTGTGCTGGTCGTAATTAGGTACTCCTTAGCATGAACCTCTAAGAACGGATTCTCAAGTATCACTCAAAGTTCGAGTATAGGGCAATCGGCGTGGAAGTAGTACCGCGTACCGAGTCGCGAGTACCTAGCAAACCACGGAAAAGCCGTAGATTCCAACCGTCCACCAGCGACTCGGTATTCGGCACACGGGACTCGGTGCCAGCCACTAGTTGATCGTCGCGGCTGTCTCCAGATCGATCTGCTTCCACTCGCCTTTGATAATACCGGCACGGATCTGGGTTGCGGTCTTCCCGGCCTGGTGTTGCTTGTAAGAATAGTAGAGTTCTTTCAAACAGGTGGCGCATCGGGCGCCGTGGGTGCTCTCAAAGCAGCTATGCAGGCTGTTATGGCCCATCCGGTCGCAAAAGCAGTAGCAGGGCTGCTGGTGGAGGACAGCCGGAATCTTCGCTGCCAGGTCGTAGGCGTGAGTCTGATACGGATATTGCGCATCGGCTCCCCAAAGTTGATCTTTCGTAAGGACGGCTGGAAGTTTGGTTCCTTTTGGCGGCGGACCGGCGTTGTAAGCGGGAATGCCCGTTCCTTCTTCTCCCTGAGGAGCGGCCCAAAGGGAAGTCATCGTTAAGGTGACGAATAAGAGCAAGGCGAGGGTAAAAGCACGGTACACAAAGTTTCGCCGAAGCAGGCGGGTCGCTGGCATACTGTCTCCTAAGCCTTCTCATTCTAACCTGCTTTTCGAGAGGCCGCGAGAGACGCGCAAGCAGGGCCTAGTTGCAAAGGTGTAAGCTGGAAAACTACGGCGCGGGTCTGATCTGTATACAATAAGAAGATTCGCATGTCAGAAGCACCGATCCCAGGGAATCCGACCACAATATCACCAGCCCTTCCGCAGGCAATGGGGGAGGCCGGAGCTCGCTTGCGCCCCGGCTTGGGAGTGTGGCTACGCGACCTCATCCTCTCACTGGCTATCTCGGCCTTCATCATCGTGTTTATCTACCAGCCGGTGAAAGTGGAAGGCACCAGCATGATGCCGTCGCTCGAGGACCAGGAGCGAATTTTCGTCAACAAGTTCGTATACCGGTTGGAACCGATCTCGCGGGGAGACATTGTCGTGTTTCGTTATCCGCGCGATCCTTCGAAAAGCTATATCAAGCGCGTGATTGGCGTTGCGGGAGATCGCATCCGCATTGACGGTGGCCAAGTCTATGTTAACGGCGAGGCGCTGGATGAAGATTACGTTCCGCCCGCCTATGCGGATTCGCGATCGTATCCCGAAACAATCGTGCCGCCGGACAGCTATCTCGTGCTGGGGGATCACCGGTCGATGTCGAATGACAGCCGCGACTTCGGGCCAGTGAATCAGAGCTACATTTATGGCAAGGCCGTGTTTGGCTACTGGCCGATGGATAAGCTGGGAAGAGTGCGGTAACGGGTGCCGCGGGCACTGTAATCCTCTTCTTTCGGTCCTTTTCTTTTCTTTTCCGGTAACTTGCTGACTATCCCGAGCGTTATACTCACCGAACAGTTTCGTACGGTGTCTCCAGAGCTCGCTGATGAAACCGCTGGCCTACACCTCGCCTTACTGCTGGTTGTTCTGGGCTGTGCTCCTGTTTGCCTACGGGCCCGAGTTTAGGTTGATTGCGCGGTCGCGTCCGGCACAGGGCGAGAAGACGGATCGTGGTTCGATGACCTTCATCGTGCTGGCAGGATGGGTCGGGATGCTGGGAGCTTTTATGGTTGCGGGGGTTCCGGCCTTCGTGATCACGACTGGTCAGAAGACTTGGTTTGTGGCGGGACTGGCGACATTGTTTGGTGGCAGGATGCTGCGCCGTCATTGCTGGCGCATGCTGGGCAAGCATTTTACCGGCGACGTGAAGGCCTCAGCCGATCAGCCGGTAATTCAGCAGGGGATATATCGTTGGGTGCGCCATCCCTCCTATACTGGCGGCATGCTGATGTATCTCGGCACAGGCTTGGCTTTGACCAACTGGCTGAGCGCTCTGATTATCTCCACGGCTGGAGGAGTCGCGTACCTGTACCGGGTGCGAGTGGAGGAGCAGGCGCTACAGGCCAATCTGGGGGACCGTTATCGGGACTACATGCGGCGAACGAAACGGTTTCTTCCGTTCGTTTTCTGACATCGCCATCTTTCGATCACGAGATTTCCACACCGAAGCCACGTTCCGTGCTTGGTGCTGGTAACAATCCCTGATAAAATTCTTCAAATCCATACATTGGAGCGAGAATGCAGGCTATCCTTGCGCTGGAAGACGGGCGAGTCTTCCGAGGCAAAGGCTACGGCGCCAAAGGCGAATGTTACGGCGAAGTCGTTTTTAATACTTCCATCACTGGCTACCAGGAAATCTTCACCGACCCTTCCTACTCAGGGCAGATCGTTGTCCTAACCAATCCCGAGATCGGTAATTACGGTACAAACCAGGAAGACAACGAAGCCACGCGTCCGTGGATCGAAGGGCTGGTCGTGCGCGAGTTTTCGAAGGTGAGCTCGAACTGGCGATCGTCGCAGGTGACAGAAGAATATCTGGAGCAGTTCAAGGTGCCCGTGCTTTCGGATATCGACACGCGCTGCCTGGTGCGGCATCTGCGCGACCATGGGGTGATGCGCGGAGTGATTTCGACGCTTGAGACCGATACCGATAAGCTTGTCGCCAAGGCGCGCTCGATTCCGAGAATGGATGGCACGGATCTTGCGAAAGAAGTGAGCACGAAGCGTTCGTACGTGTGGGAAGTGGGCGAACGTTCGCACGAGCCGGTAGCGCAGGTTGGAGTGAAGGATGAGCCTGCGCGCTTTCATGTAGTGGCTTATGACTTCGGCATTAAGCAAAACATTTTACGGAAGTTGCGGGGTGAGGGATGCCGGGTGACGGTGGTCCCGGCGCAGACGCTGGCCGAAGATGTCATGGCGCTGAAACCCGACGGAGTGTTTCTGTCGAACGGCCCGGGCGACCCCGAGCCGTGTACCTATGCCGTGGATTCGATCCGGCGGTTGATGGGACGGCAGCCGATCTTCGGAATCTGCCTGGGACATCAGCTGACGGGCATCGCGCTTGGCGGAAAAACCTTCAAGCTGAAGTTTGGGCATCACGGCGGCAACCATCCGGTGAAGCAGTTGACGACTGGGAAGATCGAGATAACGGCTCACAATCATAACTTTGCCGTCGATCCCGATTCGTTGCCGACCAGCGAAGTGGAACTCACGCACATCGATCTGAACGACTCGACTCTTGAAGGATTGCGGCATCGCAACCTGCCACTGTTCAGCGTGCAGTATCACCCGGAGGCCGCGCCCGGGCCGCACGACTCGCATTATCTGTTCAAGGATTTCGTGAAGATGATGGAGGAGTGGAAAGGGTGAGCGCTGCGCGGTGGGTACTTGCGATGACTTGTTGTGCCGCTTCAGCCGGAGCGTGCACTACTATCGCCCCCAGGAATCCAGTAAAAGCATCCGCCTTATGCGGTCACGCCCAGGATCCCACTGGCGCGCCGATTGCCGACTTCGATTTGCGACTGGTACACGAGAACCTGGATGTTGTCAGCGAGGTGCGTACGGATGCAAAAGGTGATTTTCGATTTCCGCCCGTGACCAAAGGACTGTACCGCATGACCACAACATCAGGCGGCTGGCGGCTTGCGGCGTCGGTGAAGGTGACCAGCTCGAAACGCTATGTAAGTTGCGCACACCCGTTGCTCGTGCAGCCAAGCCTCGGAGGATGCGGAGGGGGCGGGATAAGCAAGAAAGGGTATCGTCCGAAATATTAGTGACGAGTGTTGTTTCGGTGATGGGAGATGTACCAGCGCCGGTTAGAGAAAAGAAACTTGAGAAGACTGCATAGTTAAATGCCTAAACGCACTGATATTTCGAAAATACTGATTCTTGGCTCCGGGCCCATCGTCATCGGGCAGTCGGCGGAGTTTGATTATTCCGGCACGCAGGCCTGTAAGGCGCTCAAGTCTGAGGGCTATGAAGTGGTCCTCGCCAACTCCAATCCTGCGACCATCATGACGGATCCGGAGATTGCGGACCGCACCTACATCGAGCCGCTCACGCTCGAATATCTGGAAGAGATTATTCGCATCGAGCGGGAACTCTCGCCGGGCGCGGGTTTTGCCGTGTTACCGACAGTGGGTGGACAGACGGCGCTGAATCTGGCGATTGAGCTTTCCGACGGTGGCGTGCTGGAAAAATACAACGTGATCCTGATCGGGGCGAACGTCGAGGCCATCAAGAAGGCCGAAGATCGCCTCTTCTTCAAGGACGCGATGCAGAGGATTGGGCTTGACGTTCCGAAGTCGGCGCTGGTGAACAGCACAAAGGACGGTCTGGAGTTCGCGGGGAAGATCGGTTTTCCCGTAATCATACGGCCCTCGTTCACGCTCGGCGGCACGGGCGGCGGCATCGCCTTTAATCGCGAAGAATTGGTCGAGGTGCTGACCCGCGGTTTGGATATGTCTCCCGTGCACGAGGCGCTGATCGAAGAGTCGGTGTTGGGATGGAAAGAATTCGAACTCGAGGTGATGCGCGACACCAAGGACAACGTGATCATCATCTGCTCGATCGAAAACTTCGATCCCATGGGCGTGCACACCGGTGACTCGATCACCGTGGCCCCGGCCCAGACGCTGACCGATCGCGAGTACCAGGCGATGCGCGATGCGTCGATTGCCGTGATCCGTGAAATCGGCGTGGATACTGGCGGATCGAACATACAGTTCGGAGTGAATCCGGAAACCGGGCGCATGGTGGTCATCGAGATGAACCCGCGCGTCTCGCGTTCGTCGGCGCTGGCTTCGAAAGCCACGGGTTTTCCGATTGCGAAGATTGCCGCGAAACTTGCCGTCGGCTACACGCTCGACGAGATTCCCAACGACATTACGCGCAAGACTCCGGCCTGCTTCGAGCCGACGCTCGACTACGTAGTCGTCAAGATTCCCAAGTGGCAGTTTGAAAAATTTCCGGGAGCCGACGAGAACCTCGGGGTGCAGATGAAGTCGGTGGGCGAAGTGATGGCGATCGGACGCACCTTCAAAGAAGCGTTGATGAAGGGCGTGCGCTCGCTCGACACTGGGAAGCGCGTTGGTGGTGCGAAGATCGAGCCCAAGATCCTGACGCAGCGGCTGGTAACGCCGCATCCCGAGCGGCTGGCCTACGTGCAGTACGCACTGCGGCAAGGGCATACGGTAAAGCAAATCGCGAAGATGACGTCGATGGATCCGTGGTTTCTGTACCAGCTCAAAGAAATTAACGACATGCAGCTTGAGCTGGAAAAGCACCCGATGGAGTCGATTCCTACCGAGGTGCTGCGCGAGGCAAAGCGCATGGGCTTCTCCGATGGGCGGCTGGCGAATGTATGGCGACTCGAGGGGCAAGAGAAAGTTCGACACCTGCGCAAGAAGCATGGCGTGTTGCCCGTGTACAAGCGCGTGGACACATGCGCGGCGGAGTTCGAAAGCTTCACGCCCTATCTTTATTCGACGTACGAAGAGGAAGACGAAGCGGCGCCTACGGACAAAAAGAAGATCATCATTTTGGGCAGCGGGCCTAACCGAATCGGGCAGGGAATTGAGTTCGATTACTGTTGCTGTCACGCCTCGTTCGCGCTGCATGAAGACGGTTACGAGACGATCATGATCAATTGCAATCCTGAGACGGTCTCGACCGACTACGACACGAGTGATCGCCTGTACTTTGAGCCGCTGACATTTGAGGACGTGTGGGCGATATATCAGCACGAGGCTTCGAAAGGCGCGCCCGTGGGGGTGATTGTGCAGTTCGGCGGGCAAACGCCGCTGAACCTGGCTTTGCCGTTGAAGGCCGCGGGCGTGAACATTATCGGTACGTCTCCGGAGTCGATCGATCTGGCGGAGGATCGCAAGCATTTCAATAAGTTGCTGGAAGAATTGCAGATTCCGCAGGCGGCGGGAGTGATGGCGACGTCGCTCGACGAAGCCATTGAGGGAGCCAAGCAGGTTGGGTATCCAGTGGTCGTGCGCCCTTCTTACGTGCTTGGCGGACGCGCCATGGTGATCGCTTATGACGAGGAATCGGTAATCCGGTATATGAAAGAGGCGGTCGAGTATTCGCACGATCGTCCGGTGCTGATCGACCACTTCCTGGAGGATGCGATTGAAGTGGATGTGGACGCGCTTTCTGATGGCGAAGATGTGGTGATTGGCGGAATCATGCAGCATATCGAGGAGGCGGGCATTCACTCCGGCGATTCTTCGTGCGTGCTGCCTGCAGTGGATATTCCTCAGCCGCTGATGGAGCGCATGCGCGACTACACGTTCAAGCTGGCGCGGGCGCTGAAAGTGATTGGGCTGATGAATATTCAGTTCGCTATCCCACGCGGGAATGGCGGGTCGGGGAATGGGGCGGAAGGCGCTAAGGTCTACGTGCTGGAAGTGAACCCGCGGGCTTCGCGCACCGTCCCTTACGTTTCGAAGGCAACCGGAGTGCCGATGGCAAAGATCGCGGCGCGGCTGATGACTGGACGCAAGCTGCGCGAGTTCCTGCCAGATAACATCGAGCGCCGCGCCGACCTCGACACCGGACGCTGCTATTACGTGAAGTCTCCGGTGTTTCCGTGGAACAAATTTCCCGGTGTGGACACGGTGCTGGGGCCGGAGATGAAATCCACCGGTGAAGTAATGGGCGTGGGCGATAGCTTCGGCGAGGCGTTCGGCAAAGCGCAGTTGGCTGCAGGCCAGAAGTTGCCCACGCAGGGAACAGTGTTCCTGAGCGTCACCGAGCACGACAAGCGGTATGTTGCCGATGTGGCGCGTAAATTTGTCGACATGGGTTTTAAGCTGGTAGCCACTTCGGGCACCGGAGACGTGATTGAGGCTGCAGGCATGCGGGTGGAGCGTGTCTACAAGGTGAAAGAGGGGCGCCCGAACGTGGTGGATTTCATCAAGGGCCAACGCATTCATCTTATCGTCAACACACCCACTGGGCTGGAGCCGTGGTTTGACGAAAAAGCTATCCGGCGGGCTGCCGTGATGGCGCGGATTCCTACCATTACAACGCTTTCCGCTGCCCGCGCCGCTGCGGAAGGGATCGCGGCGCTGCAGCGGGGAGAAGTGAACATACGGGCATTGCAACAGCTGCACGCCGAGCGAATCGTCAAGAGCAGATAAAACAGAGCGTCTGGCTCGGATCGCGTGCGATACTGGTTGCGAGGCTTCGCATGCTACTTCACGGTATTTTTCCTCCCATCACGACGCCGTTTTACCCCGACGGCAACGTCTACTTCAAGAAACTGGAAAGCAATGTCGAGCGCTATTCGCGCACTCCTTGCGCTGGAATTGTCGCGCTCGGCTCGACCGGCGAAGCGATTCTGCTTTCCGACCAGGAACGCCGCGACGTGCTGAAGTCCGCGCGGGAGGCGGCTGCGCCCAACAAAGTGCTGATAGCCGGCACCGGGATTGAGTCGGCGGTCGAGACATTGCGGCTTACGGAATACGCTGCGGAGCTGGGCTACGACGTGGCGATGGTGCGCACGCCGTATTACTACAAAAAGCAGATGCTGCCAGCCAACATCCTGGCATTTTACCGAACCGTGGCTGACCGCTCGCCGATTCCGGTGATTATTTACAACTTTCCGCAGGGTACCGGGTATGACATTCCCGCTGAGCTGGTGATTGAGCTGGCGGATCATCCGAACGTGATTGGCATCAAAGAATCGGGCGGCGACGTGGAGAAAGTTCGCAAAATGGTGGAAGGCACTTGCCACATCCAGCGCAGCGCGACGGTGACCGAGACCTTTGAGGCAGTTACGCCACGAATGCTCGCGGCTGCCACTGTCGGCTCAGGCGCCGAGGGCGGGGAACTGGTTTCAATTGCAGCGTTGGCGGGTTCGGGATCAGTGCCTTCGACAAAGCCGTCGTCGGCGGCTGTCACGGTCGTCGGCAAAATGAAAACCCGACAGAAAGAAGTGGGATTTCAGGTGATGGTGGGAGCGGCGGACAAGCTTCACGCTTCTTTGGAAGTTGGAGCGGTAGGAGCGATTCTGGCCTTTGCCTGTTTCGCGCCGACCGCGTGCTATGAAATCTACGCCGCATGGAAAGAAGGCGACGTCGACCTGGCGCAATTGAAGCAGGAGCGCATCACTGAGGCCTCGCAATATGTCGTTGCCGGTCTTGGAATTTCCGGCGCAAAGCATGCCATGGACTTCAATGGGTATTTTGGCGGTACAGTGCGGCTGCCCCTGCTCCCGCTGACGGGCGACGCGAAAGCCGAAGTGGAGCGACTGTTGGCCGATGTAAGGAATTGAGTTTGGGCCAGCTTGCCTGACTTCGAAGAATCTCTGCCGCCCGTGCACAACCATGCCCTTGTGATCAAGATCACATTGCCGTATACTATCTTCGAACGAACGTTCGAATAGGACCTCCCGCGGTAATTCATGGCAAGTCTGTCGACTGCAACCCGAGTTTCAACGAGGCGGCACAGCGCAGCGCACGCGCCGGCTACGCGATTCGACCGCCGGCTGTCAGAGATTCTCACGCACGCCACCAACGTCTTTTGCGAAAAGGGATACGAGGGAGCTTCCATGCGCGACCTTTCGCGCGCCAGCGGAATGTCACTGGCCGGGCTCTACTATTACTTCGAATCAAAGGAGCGGCTCCTCTTCCTCATCCAGAAGCATACTTTTACAACCATCGTGCAGCGTTTGAAGGCGCGGCTGGAGGGAGTCAGCGATCCGGAACAGCAAATCCGCATTTTTATTCTGAATCATCTTGAATATTTTCTGGCGAACCCGGCGGCGATGAAGGTGCTCTCCCATGAGGCGGAGGCACTAAACAACGGCTTTGCTTCGGAAGTCGCCGCGATCAAGCGGGAATATTACCGCATCTGCGTGGGTCTTCTGGACGAGCTGAAGCGGCAGCGGTCTTTGCAGTTTTCCACGCGCATCGCAGTGCTCAGCTTATTTGGCATGATGAATTGGATTTACACGTGGCATAACCCGCGAGTCGATGCCGATGCAGAAGAGATTGCGCGTGAAATGGGTGACATTTTTCTGCGCGGGGTAATGGCACCTTCGAAGTTTCGCAAATGAGCAGCCCAGTTGAATGGAAATCAGAATTCGCTAACTAACGATTGATCAACCTAAGATACGAAATTTAGAGGAGTGAGAAACATGGCAACGACGATGCAGCCGACGACCGGCGAAACTACCAAGCAGCTTGTCAACTACCGCACCGATGGCGGCGTAGCAGTGATCGAGATGTGCGATCCGCCGGCCAACACGTATACCTACGAGATGAACCAGCAGCTGGACGCAGCCATTCTGCGAGCGCGTATGGAGAACGATGTCTACGTTATCTTGCTGACCGGTGCGGGCGACAAGTTTTTCTCGGCTGGGGCGAATATCAAAATGCTTTCCAGTGTCGATCCGACTTTCAAGTATTACTTTTGCCTGCACGCCAACGAAATGCTGCTGCGACTGGAGCACACTCCGAAGCTGGTGATTGCGGCGATCAACGGCCACTGCGTGGGCGGCGGGCTGGAAATTGCCATGGCCGCCGATATTCGCATCGCACGCAAGGATGCGGGAAAGATTGGTCTGCCGGAAGTGAATTTGGGCGTGCTTCCCGGTACCGGCGGCACGCAGCGGCTTTCGCGGCTCGTCGGCAAGAGCAAGGCGATTGAGTTGATGGTCACGGGTAACACGTTCTCGTTTGAAGAGGCGCAGGAGCTCGGCATCATCAACGACATTTACGACCGCGATGGCTTCATGGAAAACATGATGGAGTATGCCAAGCAGTTCTGCCCGCCGAATAAAGCGGCCAAGGCTGTGGGACGCATCAAGCGCGCGGTGCAGACTGGATGGGAGATTCCAATGGAATCGGCCCTGGCGGTGGAGCGGGAGAATCAACAGATTCTTTTTCAGAGCGAAGATGCGAAGGAAGGGTTGGCTGCATATGTTGAGAAGCGGCCTGCGGTGTTCAAAGCGAAATAGTTGAAAGATTGTTGAAGGATTGAGGTCAAATCTCGAGGTTTTATGCCAGGAAAAGTAGCAAAAATCGGAACGTTCAGTGACTGGATTGGCATGTTCAACGATTGGCGCAAAGATATCGGCGTCAATACGAACGACATTGAAGCCTTCCATTTCGACACGCTCTATGGTGCGATTGATACGGAAGAGATCGAATTCGGCTCGTATAAAGGCCGTCGCAAGTGGGAGAACCTGCGCCAGATTCCGACGCAGCAGATGCGCGATGCCTTGATGAACATGATTGTGTATCAGGGCGACACCGAGTTTGCCAGCGTTGAACAACAGCGAAATCTTCTCGAGAACGCCCCTACGGACTGGGACCGCCGTGCCATCACACGGGTCATGATCGAAGAAATGCGGCATGGTTGGCAAATGTGCGCGCTGCTGGTGGATCACTTTGGGTATTCCGGCAAAGTCGAGGCGCAGAAAATGCTGGAGCGCCGTGCCTTTGAGAACAAGCGGCTGCTTGGCGCATTCAACGTGGAAGTCGACAACTGGATGGATTTTTTCACCTACACCGATTTCGTCGATCGAGATGGAAAATTCCAGTTACAGATGCTGAAGTATTCGGCCTTCGCGCCGCTGGGACGGTCGATGTCCTACATGCTGCGCGAGGAGGCTTTCCACATGGGCACGGGCAACGATGGCCTGCGGCGGATTGTGGAAGCGGGAGTGATCCCTGGGTGGTTGATTCAGAAATATCTCAACAAGTGGATTTCAAGTTCCTACGACCTTTTCGGCACGGATCATTCTTCCTCGGCGCATTGGGCCTACGTTTGGGGCGTGAAGGGACGTTACGACGAGCCCAAGAACGAGAGTGCTCCCGACCTCGATGATCTCAACGATTACAACCGGAATCTCTATCGTGACGAAGTGGCGGGATTGATCGAGCGCTTCAACGGGGCGTTGAAGCCCGGTCAGCCGAAGCTTTACGCGCCGGATATCAAGTTCAATCGGGAGATCGGACATTGGAAGGGACAGAAGTTCCACGCGCAGACCGGTGAGCCGCTTGACGATAGCGCCTACGAAGAACATTTGAGGGAATACATGCCGTCACAGGAGGACAAGAAATTGCTGCTGGATATCATCGGGACCGAGAAGAAGTGGATAGCCGAGAAAACCGGCGCGCGCGATCCGCTGGCGAGCATCGGCGAAGTTCGAAAATCGGCAATCAATCTGTGAGTCGAAGTGATTCGCTGCCTAGGCAAAGAGATAGTGGGGAAGGCATGACAACCGGTTTGCTGGATGCGAAACTCGCGCGCCTGGCATTTGAGGTTGATGCGCCGGTGGCTCGGATTACACTGCGAAATCCACCGCTAAACGTAATCGACATTCCGATGATGGACGAGTTGCGCGCTGTATTGTTAGACAGTGAGGCTCGTCCGGAGATTTCGACTATCGTACTGAGCGGCGAAGGCAAGGCGTTTTCAGCTGGAGTCGATGTGGCGGCACACACTCCTGACAAAGTCGGGGAGATGCTGTTCAAGTTTCACGCCGTGACTCGCGCTTTGGTTGCGAGCAGGAAAGTGACGATCGCCGCGGTGCACGGAAATTGTCTAGGTGGTGGTGCGGAGTTGGCGATGGTTTGCGACCTTGTCTACACCGCTGCTTCGGCGAGCTGGGGATTTCCGGAGGTCAAGCTGGGCTGCTATCCGCCGGTGGCATGCTCGACGTTGGCCGCGCTTGTTGGGCAGAAACGGGCGGCGGAATTGATCCTGACCGGGCGGATGATCAGCGGTACTGACGCAGCGGGAATGGGGCTGGCAAATCGCTCAGTGGCCGAGGACGAATTGGGGAAAGTGGTCGACCAAACTCTGGATGAGTTCTCCGGGTTGAGCCCGGCAGCGTTGGCAGTGACCAAGAAAGCCATGTATGGCTGGGATGCGATGCACTTCGACAAGGGCTTGGCTCGGGCGGAGAAGATTTATCTGGAAGAGCTGATGAAGACGGCGGACGCGCAGGAAGGTATCCAGGCTTTTATGGAGAAGCGCCAGCCGAAGTGGACGGGGAAATAAGTATTAAAGACCACACATGGATTACGAGATCACGCCCGAAGAAGTGAAGATGAAGCTCGATCAGGGTAATAAATTCACCCTGCTCGACGTTCGCGAGTTGTGGGAGTTCGAAACGGCGAACCTCGATGGGGCGAAACTGATTCCGATGGGCGACATCCCGGCCCGTGCGAATCAGGAATTGGACCCTGAACATCACATCGTGGTGATTTGCCACCACGGTGTGCGCTCGATGAACGTGACCGCGTGGCTGCGGCAGCAAGGATTTGAGAAGGCGCAGTCGATGCGCGGCGGCATCGATGCCTGGTCTCGCGTCGTCGATAGTACAGTCCCAACCTACTGAAACGAACGCTCATGAAAAAAGAACTTGTCGAGTTCAGGATCAACGGTCGCAGGTATGAGCTGGCCATCGAGCCGAGCGCGTTGCTGCTGGACGTCCTGCGGCAGGATTTGGGCCTCACCGGATCCAAGCGCGGATGCGATGAGTCATCCTGCGGAGCATGTACGGTGTTGCTCGATGGCGTCGCCATGATGTCCTGCACGCTGCTGGCAGCGAGCTGCGAAGGGCAGGAGATTACAACGATTGAGGGCGTAAGTCAGAAAGGTAGTCTTGCAGCGATCCAAAAAGCTTACGGGGACTGGGGTGGCGCGCAATGCGGCTACTGCACCCCAGGATTCATTATGACTGTTAAGTCGTTGCTGGCTGAGAATCCGGATCCATCGGAAGCCGATGTCCGCGCCGCTCTGAGCAGCAATTTGTGCCGCTGTACCGGCTACAGCCAGATGTATGAAGCAATCCGTGCGGCGATTGGCGCCGAAGCTCACGAAGCAGCGAGTCGCAAGTAGCGCGTGGTACAAATTCAAATGAGCGATTTCAGCGTCATCGGCAAAGCGACCGCCATGGTCGACGCGGCGGAAAAAACCACCGGCGGGGGGAAGTATACCGATGATCTGAGCGTGCCCGGCATGCTGGTCGGTAAGATCTTGCATTCGCCATATCCGCATGCGCGGATCAAGCGCATCGACACCAGCCGCGCCGAGAAGTTCGAGGGTGTCGTCGCTGTTGTCGTTGGCAAAGACGCGCCCAATCCTTATGGCATCCTTCCGGTCGGTCACGACGAACACGCGCTTGCGCTCGACAAGGCTCGTTACGTTGGCGATAACGTGGCATGCGTCGTCGCGCTTTCCGAGGCCGTTGCCGAGAAAGCGTTGGAGCTCATCGACGTTGAGTACGAAGTTCTTCCCGCCTACTTCGATCCCGAAGAATCGATGAAAGCGCAGACCGACCTGATTCATGACAACAAGCCGCGCAACTTGGAGAAGGATTATCACCATGTGTTTGGCGATCCGGACAAAGGTTTTGCCGAAGCGGACCATGTGGCCGAGGCGCGCTTCATCGCGAATGAAGTAACACATGCGGCCATGGAGCCACATTCCACGCTGGCTTCGTTCGAGCTCGATCCTCATACCGGAACATTGGGACGGCTCACCGTGTGGTCTTCCACCCAGGTGCCTTACTATCTGCAGCACAAACTGTCCCTTGTGCTGGAAATGCCGATGGCGCAGATACGGGTGATCAAGCCGCTAGTGGGCGGCGGGTTTGGCGGCAAGAGCGAAGTTATTCCGCTGGAGATCATTGCAGCCGTTGCGGCTCGTAAAGCGCAGGCTCCGGTGAAGATTACGTATACGCGCGAGGAGGTATTCTGGGCCCATCGCGGACGACCGCGGACGATCATTGATCTCAAGACTGGAATCAAGAACGACGGCACAATCACCGCCGTAAAAGCGCGCGTCGTGCAGGATGGTGGCGCATATTGCTCCTACGGTGTCGTTACCATTCTTTACTCGGGAGCGTTGCTCGGCGCGCTCTACGACATTCCAAACATTCAATATGACGGCTATCGGGTGCTGACCAACAAGCCGGCATGCGGAGCG
This sequence comes from uncultured Acidobacteriaceae bacterium, assembly GCA_963773675.1. Lineage (GTDB taxonomy): Bacteria > Acidobacteriota > Terriglobia > Terriglobales > Acidobacteriaceae > Sulfotelmatobacter. The sequence continues at coordinate 54,813 of CAVZCG010000001.1, read as the reverse complement.
ATGCGCGGTCACGGAACGGTGAACGTGCGCTTCGCATTCGAATCGCAGCTCGACGAACTCGCCGCGAAGATCGGGATGGATCCGGCAGAAATTCGACAGCGCAATTTACTCAAGCCGCCGTGCATCACGGTGAATGGCCTGAGGGTGCAAAGTTACGGATTGCCGGAGTGTATCGAAAAAACGGTCGAGCGCTCTGGCTGGAGAGAACGCAGGGGCAAACTGCCTAAGGGGCGCGGGCTCGGGATAGCCTGTAGTCACTATGTGAGCGGCGCGGCTAATTCGATCATCCGTTCCGATATGCCGCATTCAACCGTGAACATCAAAATCGACCGTGACGGGGGAGTCGTGGTGTACACCGGGGCGTCGGAGATCGGGCAAGGATCCGACACGATGACGGCGCAGATCGCGGCTGAAGTTTTGGGATGCTCGCTTCCGCGCGTGAGAGTAATTGCCGCTGACACAGACCTCACACCGATCGACATTGGTTCCTATTCCAGCCGAGTTACCTTCATGGCCGGCAACGCAACACTACGCGCGGCCGAAGACGTGAAGAAGCGAATCGCGGCGGCCGCGGCAAGAAAGATGAACTGTGCTGAGGAACATCTTGTATTCTGCGACGATCTCGTGTTCAAGAAGGGAAATGTTCGGCCTGCCAGCAAAGAGCAGACCGAGGAAGTCGAGGTGACGCAGGCTGGCGCATCGGTCAGCGGACGCGTGGAGGGCCAGATTTTGCGGGGCTCGCTGCAACAGAAGCGAAAAAAGGAAAGCCCAAAAGACTGGATGACCTTCGAGGAAGCAGTCGTCGCCGCGATCGACTTCCACGGAGCGCTCACCGGTACCGGTTCGTATGCTCCTCCGCCGGAAGCGCGGGGCGGCAAACACAAGGGTGGTGGCGTAGGGCCATCGCCTGCGTATTCTTATTCCGCCCAGGTGGCCGAAGTTAGCGTGGATGAAGATACTGGTGAAGTCACGGTCCACAAGGTTTGGGCAGCGCACGATTGCGGTCGCGCGTTGAATCCAGTTGCGGTGGAAGGCCAGATTATCGGCTCAGTGTGGATGGGCATGGGGCAGGCCCTGACCGAAGAAATGATTTGGAAAGACGGCATGCTGATGAATGCTGGCATGCTGGAGTATCGCAGTCCATCTTCGGCGGAGTCGCCGGAGGTCGAGCCAATCATCGTGGAGAGCATCGATCCCGGAGGTCCGTTTGGTGCCAAGGAGTGCAGTGAGGGATCGCTCGCCGCGACGATTCCGGCGATTTCGAACGCAATCTATGATGCCGTGGGCGTGCGCTTGCATGAGTCTCCGTTTACGCCGGAGCGTGTGCTGGCGGCACTGCGTGCGAAGAAAAATGCGAAGAGTCTGAACCTGACCGAAGGAGTGGATCCCACTTCGCCCGTGCATTTTCGCGAACATGGGGGATCGCTATGCTTTAAGGGCAAAGGACCCAAACGCCATACGCTTGATCCAGCGCGCCGCGAAGCATCCGCCACGATCGGAGGCGCGGATTGAGCCTCCCGCAGTTTCGATTGCTACGGCCACGAACCGTCGAAGAGGCGGTAGCCTACCTTGCTAAATACGCAGGAAACATACGCGTGCTCGCGGGTGGAACGGATTTGATTCCGTCGATGCGCCAGAAGCTTTTTGAGCCTGAGTATGTATTGGACCTGCGTGGTCTTGCGGAATTGCGGGGGACCAAGCGGCTAGAAAATGGGGCCGTAGAAATTGGCGCGGCCACTCCGCTCAGCGCAATTGAGAAGTCAACCTGCCTGCGCGAACATTATCCCGTGCTTACCGAGGCGGCAGCCACGGTTGCTTCGCCGGTGCTGCGCAATATGGGCACGATCGGTGGGAACATTTGTCTCGATACGCGTTGCCTCTGGTATAACCAATCCCTGACTTGGCGCAAGGGGTGCGGATTCTGTATCAAGAAGGACGGCGATCTCTGCCACGTGGCTCCGGGAGGAACGAAGTGCTGGGCCGTATTTTCCGGAGATACGCCGCCAGCCTTACTTTGTCTGAACGCGGAATTAGAGATTGCTGACGCGAACGGCTTCCGCCGCATTGGCTTGCGGGATTTTTATACCGGAGACGGAGAAAGGTACCGGAATCTGCTGCCCACGGAACTGGTGACGCGTGTGTTTCTGCCGGCTGAGTCTGCGGACTACTGTGGTGTCTATCGCAAACTGCGGGTCCGTGGTTCGATTGACTATCCTTTGGCCGGCGTCGCAGTAGTAATAAAGCGATCGAATGGACACGTCGCCGACGCGCGGATTTCCATTACGGCCGTGAACCCCGCACCGTACTTGGTTGAGCGAGCGGGAGAGATGCTTATCGGCAAAGCGGTTGATGAGGCCCTGGCGGAAGCGGTCGGCGATCTAGCAGCGCGTACGGCCAAGCCTTTGACTACGTCTGCTCTCACTCCGGAGTACCGGAGAGAGATGATTCGAGTTTTCACCAAGCGCGCCGTGCTGGCAGCGGCGAACAACTGAGCGTCATCCGATGATCACCGACTGCCACATCCACATCTCGCCCCTGGAAATGTTCAAGCCCCACGCGCTGGAACTTATGAAGAAGAAGCGCGCGAACTTCGAGCAGATTGCCGAGTTCTGCCGTTCGCCCAAGGCGTTCCTCAAGTATCTCGATGCGTGTGGTATTGATCGCGCCGTGCTTATAAACTACGTGGCCCCCGAAGTGATCGGCTTCACGAACGGGGTCAATCAATTTATCGCAGACTACGTTCAGGAGGATCCCAAGCGGCTGCTTTCATGCGGTAGCTTGCATCCGCGGCATACTACGAACGTCTTGGCTGATATGGAGCAGATTCTGCGGCTCGGAATCCGGATGATCAAGATCCATCCGCCACATCAGCTTTTGTTTCCCAACGATTATTTGAATGGCGTGAAGGAGTTGGAGATCATTTATCGCGCCGCTGAGGCCAACGGCGTTCCCGTGATGTTTCACACTGGCACTTCTATTTTTCCCGGGGCTCGCAACAAGTATGGCGATCCGATTCATGTGGATGATGTTGCCGTCGACTTTCCAAAGTTAAAGATTTTGCTGGCGCACGGCGGGCGTCCGCTCTGGATGCATACTGCATTTTTTCTCGTGCGCCGTCATCCCAACGTCTATCTGGATATCAGCGGCATCCCGCCGAAGACGCTGCTCAAGTATTTCCCGCGAATCGATGAGATCGCACACAAGACGTTGTTTGGCACGGACTGGCCAGGACCGGGCGTGCCGGACGTCAAGAAGAATCTTGAAGAGTTTCGCGCGCTGCCGCTGGCTGACGAAGTGCAGCAGCAGATTTTGAGTAAGACAGCCCTCAGCATCTGGCGAGCTTGATTGTGCGTATCTCGGCTTCCACATCCCGTTGGCTTGGATGGCAAGCGCTTCTTGGGGTATAACAGAAGGAAAGCTGCACTCTCCGCGCAGCGTTAGCATAGCTCCGCAGCGTTATCAATCGATGAGCGAGATACTATGTCGAGCGTGATAAGCACTCCCACTGCTAAAGGGCTGGAAGGCATCGTAGCCACGACCTCCAGAATTTGTTATATCGATGGCGACCGCGGCGTACTTGCGTACCGCGGCATCGACGTCCACGAACTCGCGGAACACTCGAATTTTGAGGAAACTTGCTACCTGCTTTGGTTTGGGCGTTTGCCGAATCGCAACGAACTGAAGGATCTTCAAGGGCGGCTGGCGGAGGAGCGTCATCTTGATCCGGCAATTATCCGCTTCCTTCGGGATGCTCCACGAACCGCGTTGCCCATGGATGTGCTGCGTACCGCGGTTTCGGCGCTGGCATTTTATGATGGTGATGACAAGAAGAATGATCACGATGCCAATGTGCGCAAGGCCATCCGGCTGACTTCGCAGCTTGCGATGATCGTTGCCACTTACGACCGGATTCGCAAAGGGAAGCCGGTTGTGGAAGCGGATCGATCTTTGTCGCACGCAGGCAATGTTCTACTGCAACTGAGTGGAGCAAAACCTTCCGACACGGCCGAACACGCTCTGGATATTGCACTCATCCTGCACGCCGACCACGAACTCAATGCGTCGACATTTGCGGCGCGCGTGACCGCGGCCACTCTGTCAGACATGCATTCGGCGATCACTTCGGCTATCGGCACGCTGAAAGGGCCGCTGCACGGAGGCGCTAACGAGGCTGTCTTCCGAATCCTGGAAGCGATTGAACGTGAGAAAGCCGACCCCATCGAGTACGTTCGCAACATGCTGGCTCAAAAGAAAAAGGTTCCAGGCTTTGGCCATCGCGTGTATCACACGGAGGATCCGCGCGCCACGCACTTGCGCGTCATGTCGCGTGACTTGGGTGAGGCCAGCGGACAACCGCGGTGGTACGAGATGTCAGAGAAAATTGAGCAGTTCGTACGAGCGGAAAAGAAGCTCAATGCCAATGTCGACTTTTATTCGGCGTCCACCTACCACACGCTGGGTATTGACGAAGACCTCTTTACCCCCGTGTTTGCCGTCTCACGAATCAGCGGATGGGCGGCACACGTCATCGAACAACTCGACGACAACCGCCTGATCCGGCCGCGCGCGGAATATCTTGGACCGGACTATCCGAATCGCTACGTCCCGATCGAAAAACGCTGATCTGCACGGGGCCTCGCAAGAAAGCAAGGTAGAATAAAGGGGTGATGCGCCGCATTTACCTCGACAATAATGCCACCACGCCGGTCCTTCCGGAGGTGCTCGAGGCCATGCGTCCGTATTTTGGCGAGCATTTTGGCAACGCTTCGTCGATCCACCATCACGGACAGGAGACGCGCGCGGCGGTCGAGCAGGCGCGAGACTCCGTGGCATTGTTGTTGGGTTGCCGATCGACGGAGATCGTCTTCACCAGTGGCGGCACGGAGAGCGATAATCTGGCGATCGCCGGGCTGGTCAGCGCTGGCGATCACATCATTACCTCCAGCATTGAGCATCACGCCGTATTGCACGCCTGCAAGCATGCAGAGGAAATGGGTTGCGAAGCTACATGCGTCCCCGTGGATGGCCGCAGTCTGGTCAACCCGGATGACGTGCGGCGTGCGTTGCGTCCAAACACCAGACTGATCTCCGTCATGATGGCGAATAACGAAACCGGAGTGCTGCAGCCGGTCGAGGAGATTGGAAGGATTGCGGAAGAAGCTGATGTGGTCTTCCATGTGGATGCGGTGCAGGCCGCGGCTAAGGTTCCGATTGATGTGAATCGAATTGCTTGCGACGTGATGTCGATTTCCGGCCACAAGATGCATGCGCCTCAGGGAGTGGGCGCGCTTTACGTTCGCAAAGGAACTCATCTGCAACCGCTGTTTTATGGTGGACGACACGAACGCTCGCGGCGTGCCGGAACTGAAAATGTTGCGGGAATTGTTGCCCTCGGCAAAGCCGCCGAGCTGGCGATGCAAAGCTTCGAGCGCGGCGACGACAAGAAAATGTCCGCCATACGCGACCGTTTGGAGCAGGGGATTCTTGCTCAGGTGGAAGAAGCTGGCGTAAACGGAGAAGGTGCGCCGCGAGTGCCGAATACGTCGAACATTTATTTCGATCACGTCGAAGGCGAAGCAATGGTCATCTCGCTCGATTTGAAGGGCCTTGCGGTCTCCACGGGCGCTGCGTGTTCCTCGGGAGCGATTGAGCCATCGCACGTGCTCATGGCGATGGGCTTGCCCGCCGATCGGGCTCGCTCCAGCATTCGCTTCAGCCTGGGCAAGCAGAATACGGCTGAAGATATCGATTTGGCGCTGGCGCTGGTGCCGGAGGCCGCCGCGCGCCTACGAGAATTATCGCCGAGGTACAAGAAGCAAGCTGTTATTTCTTAGCATGCCAATTCCTAAGACAATCGCCGTGGCTATGTCGGGCGGTGTAGATTCTTCCACCGTCGCGGCCATGGTGCGCGCCGAAGGGAACAACGTTATCGGGCTGACCATGCAGCTCTGGAACCAGCGGCGTCTGGCTGGACACGAGGGCATGCCGGAACAAGTAACTGGTCGTTGCTGCTCGCTCGACGACGTCTATGATGCTCGTCGCGTCGCCGAGCACATCGGCATTCCTTACTATGTGGTCAATCATGAAGAGCGCTTCGAGCACGATGTCGTGCGTCCGTTTGTTGCGGAGTATCTCTCTGGGCGCACTCCCATTCCTTGTAGCCTCTGTAACAATCACTTGAAGTTTGATCAGCTCCACGTGGTGGCTCGCCAGATTGGCGCTGATTGCGTTGCCACAGGTCACTACGCGAGGGTCGAGTATGACGATGGCCGCGGACGCTGGCTGCTCGAGCGTCCCACGGATCGAAGTAAGGACCAGACCTATTTTCTTTTTGGCCTGACACAGGAGCAGCTTAGCCGGACGCTTTTCCCGCTGGGCGGCATGACGAAGCCCGAAGTGCGCGAGTTGGCCCGCAAGCATGGCTTGGCTCTGGCGGAGAAGCCCGACTCGCAGGAGATCTGTTTTGTTCCCGGCGGAGATTACAAGCGTTTTATCGACGCCTACCTCGCCGAGCGGGGAGAGACATTGCCTGACACGGCGGGCGAGTTGGTTACCGCGAACGGGGAAGTGATCGGCGAGCACGGCGGCATTCACAATTTCACGGTGGGCCAGCGCAAGGGCCTAGGTGTTGCGACGGGGTCGCCGCTTTATGTGATCCAGATCAATGGTGCGGAGAAGCAAGTGGTGGTGGGCGGCGATGAGCATCTTTATTCGCGAACTCTGCGTGGCCGGCGGGTGAACCTGATTTCCGTCGAGGAGTTGAGAGAGCCCATGCGCGTTGCGGTGAAAATCCGCCATCGTCATGAAGCTGCGCCAGCAACGCTGGAGAAGATTGGGGCGGATGAGGTTCTCGTGACCTTCGCTCAACCGCAGCGTGCCATCACTCCAGGTCAGGCTGCGGTTTTCTATGACGGCGATGTTGTTGTAGGCGGGGCTTGGATTACGTAGGATTTCGCCGGACCTTCCACTCGCTTCGGGAGATGTTTTGCGCTAGATAAACATCTCATCCTGCGGAACCGGACGCCGGGTTCGGCGACTATCGCCGTTTTTCCGCGCACGATTGCTCAGCAGGAATTCCACTCCCGCGGTGACCCCTCGGATAATTCCGGATACCTGGCGTACGGGGGAAACCACGGTCTGGGTCACGATATCAGAGGTGTGCTCCACCCGGTCGAGAGTCCGACCGAGCATCTCGTCAGCGCGAATCACCTGCAGCCGAGCGCGGTCGAGAGCATCATTAACAGTCGCATCAACGCGCTCTACTTGAGACCGCACTGTGGTAGAGGTGTCCATCATGTTGTCGGCGACTACTTGCAGCTTGGGGCGCAACTCGATCAACATCGATTGCGCGGTATCGAGTGCGGGCAGAGCTTTGGCTTTTAACTCTTCTGACACGGCCTCCAGACGAGCGCTGGTCTTGCGGACGGCCAAATATAGGGCCACGAGCACTCCTGCCTGTAACAGCACAGCTGCTCCGGTCAACGCGACGAACAGCGGAATAAGGTTTTCCATAGAGCGCTCTCCCGAGTTGACGGTCCTAGCCGCCAAACTGCGACAAGAGAATTAAAGGTTCTTGGCTGCTCCGGTTTCGGTTGTAGTTTCCTGATAGGCTTGGCGTCCTGCTTCATAGGCGGCGCGGAACTGATCCTTCTGCTGGTTTACTACGTCGCGCCCCTTATCGACCCACTCGGAAGCTTGCTCCCGAGCTTCGCGTGCACGATTCCGAACATACTCCCGACCTTGTTCCGCTTTCGCCAGGAGCTCTTCGCGGGTTTCGTTTCCCGCGCGAGGAGCATACAGAACTCCAACCAGACCACCCAGACCCAAGCCCGCAAGGAACCATACCAAACTGCTGCCATCACGGTCAGACATTGAATTACCTCCTGAACAAGTGCTTGATTCCAGCGTAAGTACTAATCGGATGGTAGCACTCGCATCCCGTAAATACAATTACGGCGGAAGCTGTAGGCGGGAATCCGTGACACCGCAACCTGCTCAAGAAATCAGGTTACTTCTGAGTTGGATTCGCCGGTGTTGTAGGCTGCGTTTTGACGGGAGCGGATTTCTCGCCCTGCAGGACCGAGCGTGGGCCGCCATGTTTGATGGCGTTAACGGAAAGCGTTACCGAGGTCAACATGAAGAGGACGGCCGAAATGGTCGTGGCCTTGGAGAGAGCCGTAGCCGCACCCCGTGGTCCAAAGGCCGCCTGGCTGCCTTGACCACCGAACGCTGCGGAAATGTCGCCGGCCTTACCGCTTTGCAGAAGCACGACGACGATCAGAAACAGGCATACAAGCACGTGGATGATGGTGACTAGAACGATCATGGAGTTGAGAGATCCTAAAGGGTCTGATCGCTGCTTATCTTGCGGGCAGCGATGAAGCTAGTATCTTTTTTCCCATCAATAGTTTGACACTCGCCACTCGATCCGTCAAGACTATGAGGCCGGGAGATGGTATGGCTCGAGACACGAGCTCTGGCTCTATCAACAGATCTCAGCGATTAGCCGTTTTCCGCCAATTGACATTCTGTGGCTGCGCTTTCTAGAATATTTTTCAGCCCCGCACTGTTCAGGTGTGGATCGGCGCAATAGCATTCTGCCTACTGTTGCCAACAACTTTTCTATGATCCAAGCTCAGGCGCTCACCAAGAAGTATGCGCATACCGTCGCCGTCGATCAGATTTCGTTTGACGTGGCGAAAGGCCAGATCGTCGGTTTCCTGGGCCCGAACGGCGCCGGGAAAACGACGACCATGCGCATGTTGACATGCTTTCTTCCGCCTTCCGCGGGAACGGCCACCGTGGCGGGTTTTGATGTCCTGGAACAGCCGCTGGAGGTCAAGAAACGAATCGGATACCTGCCAGAAACGCCTCCGATCTATCCGGAGATGGAGACGGCGGAATATTTGAAGTTCGTCGGCAGACTGAAAGGGCTCTCGGGCGCTGACTTGCAAAAGCGAGTCGACTACGCCTGCGAGCGTTGCGCTGTGGTCGATGTCAAAACGAAGCTTCTCGGCAAACTTTCGAAGGGCTACAGACAGCGGGTCGGACTCGCGCAGGCGATCATTCACAATCCCGATGTTCTGATTCTGGATGAACCAACTGCGGGTCTCGATCCCAAGCAGATCAACGAAACGCGGGACCTGATCAAGGGTCTTGCGGGGGATCACACGATCATTCTCAGCACCCATATCCTTCCCGAAGTCGAGCAGACCTGCGAGCAGGTGATCATCATCAACAAAGGAAAGCTGGTAGCGACCGATTCTGTGCGCAACCTGCAGGCGCGGGCGCGCGGCGCTGAATCCGTTGTGGTAGAGATTGCCGGGCGTAATGGAAACCTGGAGGCTGGGGTTGTGCAGCACAAGCTGGAACAAATTTCTGGAGTCAGTCGCGTGCTGAGCAAAGGGCAGGAGGATGGGCGAGCATTCTTCGAAGTGGAGAGTCACAAAGGACGACTGGTTCGCGGCGACCTGGCCAGGGCGGTGGTCGAAGCCGGGTGGGACCTTAATGAACTTAGGCCTGCTGCCATGAGCCTGGAAGAAGTCTTCCTGCAACTCACCGGGAGCGAAGCAGCGGCGGACGTGGAGAAAAAAGAGGAGAAGCAATGAGAAACGCCTGGATCATCTGCCGAAAAGAACTGGGCAGCTACTTTGTTTCGCCCGTCGCGTACCTTCTCCTGACGATGTTCGGTCTCATTTTTGGCTTCTTCTTCTGGAATGCACTCGGACTTTTCGTGATCGAGGGGATGCAGATGCAGATGCGCGGGCAATCGTTCCCCATGAACGTGAACGAACAAATCATCCGCCCCCTGCTGTCGAATGTCAGCGTGATAGGACTCTTTTTTATTCCGATGATCACGATGCGTCTGTTTGCGGAAGAAAAACGTACCGGCACCATCGAACTGCTGGCGACCTCGCCGATTCGCGATCTGGAAATCATCGTCGGAAAGTGGCTGGCCGCGCTCATTCTTTATTCGTGTCTCCTGCTGTTTACAGCGCTAAATTTTGCTTTCCTTTTTAAGTATGGAAATCCTGATTGGAAACCCCTGGCCATCGGATATCTTGGCCTACTCCTTCAGGCAGGGGCGTTTCTTGCGATTGGAACATTTCTTTCCACGCTCACCAAGAATCAAATCATCGCTGGGGCCGCAACCTTTGGCGTGGAGTTGCTTCTTTTCGTGATCGGTTGGGCGGGGGAATACGAAACGGCAGCTTGGGCGCGCGTTCTCTCTTATCTTTCCGTGATCACGCACTTCGAATCGTTTGGCCGAGGCGTGCTCGATTCCAAGGACGCTGTTTTTTATCTCACCGTGATTTTCCTGGGACTGTTCTTCACCGCGCGTTCCATGGAATCGCTGCGCTGGAGGTCATGATGGCGAATCAATGGCTAAAGGCGAGACAAACCAAGTATGCAGCCTATGCGACGGCCTACATCGCGATCGTTCTGGCAGCGGTTGTCGTAGCCAACATACTCGCTGACCGGTACAACAAGTCATTCGACGCGACTTCGAATAAGCGCTATAGCCTTTCCGCGCAGACCGCCAAGATCGTCAAGGGCCTCAAGCAGGACGCGACAATCACGTACTTCGACCAGAGTACGCGCTTCCGCGAGGCCAAGGATCTGCTCGATCAATACGCCAACCTCTCCCGCAAAGTGCACGTGGAGTATGTCGATCCGGACAAGAATCCGCAACTGGCGCGAGAAGAGGGGATCAGGAATCTGGGAACCGCCGTGGTGCAGATCGGCGCGAAAAAGGAAGAAGCCAAGAACATGACGGAAGAGGGCATCACCGGCGCCTTCATTCGCGACCTGAAGAGCACCACGAGAACGGTTTGCTTTGTGACTGGCGGCGGAGAACATCAGCCCGACGACCGGCAGCGTGAGGGGCTTTCCGGTTTTAAGGATCTCCTGTCCAAAGATGATTACGAGAGCAAGACGATCGACCTGCTGCAGAAAGCCGAGGTCCCGAGCGATTGCACAACTCTTGTGATCGCCGGACCGACACGAAATTATGAGCAGCCGGAGGTGGAGGCGATCAAGAAATATGTCGAGGATGGGGGGCGCGCTCTGCTGATGCTGGACCCTCCCCTTAAGCTTGGTCATTCGGAAATCGCCGACAACGAGGCGCTGACGAATTTGCTGCAGGGCTGGGGTGTGACGCTGAGTAAGGATTTGATTCTCGATCTCAATCCGATCGGGCAGCTCGCCGGTCTCGGGCCGCAAGTCGCTCTTGTTACCAGCTATAGCTCGCAGCCCATCGTGAACGAGATGAAGGGAACGGCGACCAGTTTTCCGCTGGCTCGCTCCATGGAGATCAAGAGCACGGACAAAACCAGCGTGCAGAAACTCTTCGATTCCTCCAGTAGCAGCCTGGCGACGAGTAACCTGAGCTCCGCAAGTGTCAATGTCAACGATCCAAAGAACAAGAAAGGCCCGCTGACCATCGCCGCCGCCGGAACTTACGACACCGGGAAGGAGAACGGGCAGGGACGTTTCGTGGTGGTCGGCAGTTCGTCGTGGGCGGCCAATAGCTTTATCAATTTCACCGGCAATAGTGACCTGGCTTTGAACGCCATAAACTGGCTGGCGTCCGACGAAGACTTGATTTCCATCCGGCCGAAGCAGCAGGAAGATCGGCGGATTACTATGACCCGCGCTCAGCTGAACCTTGTGCGCCTCACCAGCCAATTCGCCCTGCCGCTGGCTGTGGTGATTGTGGGGGTTGGAGTGTGGTGGAAGAGGAGGTAGGAAACCTCTCGACTCGCCCGACCATGTTTCGAGAAGCGCTATGAAGATCCGTGGTTTGATTGTTGCGGCTTTCGTCTTCTTTATTCTCGCTGGAATTCTCTACTGGTCAGAACATCACAAACCGGGCGAGGATGGTGCCAAGGCGTCGGCGGATGCTGCCCCCTCCATTTTAAAACTCGACTCTGCGGCCATTACTAGGTTGGACCTTAAGAAGAGCGGGACGCAACCAATCGATCTTACCAAGACTGACTCGGGAAAGTGGAAAATCACGGCGCCGCAGCAGTTCGGCGCAGACCAGTCCGTAGTTTCGGAGATGCTCTCCACGTTGTCCTCATTGAACTCAGAGCGACTGGTCGAGGACAAGACAGCGAATCTGAAGCAATATGGTCTGGATGAGCCCACGCTTCAAGTCGACATCGCCGAAAAAGACAACAGGACGCAAAAGCTTCTCATCGGCGTCGATACCCCGACGGGCTCGGCTAGTTACGCGATGCTCGCCGGCGATCCGCGCGTTTTTACCGTGGGGAGCTATGCAAAAACGAGTGTGAATAAGAGTCTGAACGATCTGCGGGACAAGCGCTTGCTCGCCGTGGATCCTGACAAGATCAGCCGTGTCGAGATTCACAGAAAAAATCAAGATATCGAGTTTAGGCGTAACAAAGATGAGTGGCAGATCCTGAAGCCCAAGCCGATGCGCGCCGACAGCGATCAAGTGAGTGAGTTGCTCCGTAAGTTGACCGACGCTAAGATGGATCTCAGCAGCTCTGACACCAAGGAGGCGGCTTCGGCGTTTGCGCACTCCACGCCACTGGCCACTGCGAGGCTCACGGACCAGTCAGGGACGCAGGAACTTCAGGTGCGACGGAGCCAGACGGACAAAAGCAATAGCGTCTATTACGCAATGTCTAGCGCTGTCGAAGGCGCGTACAAAATAAATTCCGACCTCGGACAGGCCCTCGACAAAAGCCTCGACGATTTCCGCGATAAAAAGCTGTTCGATTTCGGTTTCGCTGAACCCAACAAGGTTGAGTTGCATGTTAACTCCAAAGTTTACTTCCTGGTTCGCAGCGGTGAAGACTGGTGGCAGGACGGGAAGAAGATGGATGTTGTGAGCGTGCAATCAGTCATTTCGAAACTTCGCGATCTGACTGCAGTTAAATTTCCTGACTCTGGCTTTGTCAATCCAACTATCGAGATCGTTCTAACTTCTGACGACGGCAAGCGGGTGGAGAAAATCCTGATCGCCAAAGCCCATGACGGCTACGTGGCCAAACGCGAGGATGGGACGGATCTCTACCAACTCAGTGCTAGCTCCGTCGACGATCTGCAAAGAGCAGCCGATTCGATCAAGCCTGCTGCAGCCCCGAGCAAATAGAGGATCGTGCACGCGCGGAATTGAAACCAGGCTTCCGAAACTTGACCATTTCTCACCGAGACGAGCTCGGACCATGTTGCGCTGGTTTCGGATATGCGACTTTACCTTCTATGCTCGACGAGAAAAAAAGTGTTATCGCTGCACGCCATTGAGGCATCCAAGTCACGAAGCAGTGCGACGAAGCCAATCATGGTCGTTTCTATGCCAAGTATTAGCTGGAGGCGGGAGCCAGGCTCTCGTGAGATCTTTGGCAAGGCGTTCGTGGCCGGCGCACGAGGCACCTGATGATCTCTAATCTTCGCTACGTGCTTCTCGCCGTCGCTGCTATCCCTTTTATTTATTACTTGATTGCGCTGTTCAGTTCCTGGTGGTTATAGATCTCTCCGTTGAATACGATGGCCACATCGCCATCGTCCGACAGGATGGGTTGATCGCCGGAGCCGAGGTCTATGATCTTGAGCCGTGTCGCGCCCAAGGAGCAGGAACTGGATTGGAATACACCCTGCTGCTCTGGTCCGCGATGAACCAGTGTGGCGGCGGCGCGCTGAATGCGGCCGGAATCAGGTATCCAATTTTTATGCGTGAAGCCGACTATCCCACACAAACGCCTGACCCTCATTACTGCTCTAGAATCAGCTTGCGATTCCCGCAGATTGGTGCACGGGAGCCGTGACTTCCGGAGCCAGGGGACGTCGAAAATCTGCCAGCTAGAAACGCGAAAACAGAAACTTTAATGAATTCTATATGATGCCACGACCGCTCGTCGCGGTTGAGATCTTACGCAAGGCTCTAAAACAACCCTCCTCGCTATACCGGTACTTGAATACTTATTAATTGTTGTCGGCAAATTATCCCCGCCCTACGACCACCAAAGCGACACCAACGCAAACCAGAAGCACGCCTGCCCACCTCCTCGGCGTCACCTGTTCGCCCAGGAAGAATTTCCCTCCCAACGCTCCCGCGGCATAGCTCAGCGCTGTGACCGGAACTACGAGGCTTACGTTTTCCATCGATAGAACCGCGAGCAAGGAGAAAAACGCAGTCCCCATGAGGGTTAGACCGATCCATATCCACGGAACTCGCAACACACGGGGGACCAAGCGGAGCAGAGCGGACGGGCGGAAATCCTTCACCTCACCGACGACTTTCATGGCTCGGGCTACGCACAATTCGCCACCCGTGCCGGCGCCGATAATTAGTAGATAGAGGAAGACCTCGCGCATTTAGCGGGGCTCCGTGGTACGGGGAGGCGTATACCCGACCACCAGGACGCCCATGCAAATGACCAGCACTCCAATCCAGCGCATTGGTGTGACTACTTCACGCAGGAGGAAATGGGCCAGCAATGCGACCATACCGTAAGCTGCCGACGAAGCTGGTTGAACGTAACTGTAATCCGCCCAGGAGAGCACCAGCATGTAAGCCACGAAGAACGTAATGAGAGAGCCGATGCCCAACCAAATTGTGCCCGAAGTGAGGACGCGGGAAAGGAGTTCGAGCGCCTGCGCCAGCGTACCAGTACTCGCCGGGCCAATCCGCTTCATCCCTTTGCCGAGGAGGACATTGCCAAGAGGGCCGAAGATCACCATTAGAAAGATCAAGAGATAGGTTTTAAAGTGTAAACCGTCAGAAGGTCTCATGCGGAATACGACCGCGTCGAAAAGGGATGTTTGAGGGGGATAATCAAGCACCGAGAAAGAATCATAGAGCTATGTTACTGGATTTTTCAAGCGGGCCCAAACGCTCGAAATCGCAAGAGAGTTTTACTGACCGGCACTTCAGCCCAGCCGTGCGTAGAGTTGAAAGGGCGCCCAGTAATAGGGATTGTGGAATCCGCTGTGGTGAAGCAGGGAGAGTTTGGCAGCGCGCAGAGCGGCGTCCGGGGCCGCGCCTTGGTTGAGTTCATCGTAAAACTTGTCCATGAGTTGCTCGGTCGGCGCGTCCGTCGCGTCCCACAAGGCGGCGATCACGTTATGTGCGCCCGCCCTGAGGAAGGCCCAGGAGAGCCCGACCAGCCCCTCACCAGTGTAAGAGCGCTCACCGGCGCTATAACACGCCGAAACGGTAACCAGTTCGGCCCGCAATGGATGGCGAATGATATCGCGCGCATAGAGCTTGAAAGAATCGTCTTCGGCGCTGTCTTTCGAGAGCACGATCGCCGAATCGAGCGGACTCAATCGGCTCGCCGTGCCGTGTGCCACAAAATGGATGTAGGAAAATCGTTCCGGATTGCTACCGAGATACGCCGATGGCGTCGCATCTTTTCGCGTAAGTATCTTCTCCCCCGCCGTCGGAAAATGTCTGGCGACGCTTTCCATCTGAGCTCCGGCCTGAGCGAGCTGCGGATATTTATCGCTCGGAGCAACGCTGTTGCCGACGAGCAATAGGCTGCGATCCCGTTTCTGTTTCGCCGCGGACGCAGCGCCCAGAATCCGTAACGAACTAGCATCGGCAATGCTTACATCTTCGATCCAATAGTGCAGCTTCGGCTTGGGAGGGTTCGCCGCGGGCAGCTTTGTCTCAGCGACCAGGAGCGTTTCAAAATTCAGATTGTTCAGGCTGCCATCGGGAATGATGAGGACTTTCGCATCCTTCTTCAACAGCGATTGTGCGGGTGCGATCAAGGTGCGATAGAGGTATTGGCCATCACCATCGGCCGATTCAAGAACGTCTCGCGGTCCGGCGAGGTCCTGGCGATAGCGCTGCGCTGCCGCATCGATTTCGGCACCGGGAGGCAGGCTAAATAAAACGTTTTTTTGCGGCGTGATCGCCCACAAGTACGATTCTTTCTCCCCTAGCCAATAAAACAGGATGGTGGCGGCCGCCCGGCGCGCGACTCCTTGCGCATCTATGGCAACTGGTTTGAATGAGGTTTCCTTCTGAAGCAATCCCAAGCCCTCGGCCAGGGTTCGGCCGCGGCTGAAATCTGCGACCTGCAACGCCTCATCTTTCTTGCCTCGAGCCACGAGGAAATGGATGTAGTCGTCATAGATGCGCGAAGCGTTGGTAAGAAATGGCAGTCGGGAATCCTCGTGCTTGAGCTCGGAGCGCGCAGTCTCGAAGGTGTCGAGCGCGGTCTTATATTCGCGGTTGGCGGAATCAAATTGGCGTTCGTCTTCATAGAGCCGCGCCAGCGAGCGCTCCGCCTCCCACTTCAAGAAGACTGGACAATCTGGAGATTGCGCGACTTCGTTGAAGGTATTCTCGGCGGCAGCAATGTCATGCAGCCGGGCGGCAACTCGCCCTTGGACTAGCCTCGGATAGACTTGGTCACGTCCGTTCTTATCCTCTCGCGCTTTCGCAAGCGCTTCATCCGCGTAAAGCTTTGCGTCGTCCAGCTTCCCGGCTTGCTCGGAGACGAATGCCAAGGCGATCAGCGAATTGATTATGTCTTCCCGGCTGTTGATTTGTCGTGCGAGTTCGAGTGACTGCTGGAACGACTGTTCAGCTGTCTGGAAGTTGCGAGCATCCATGTAAATGTAGCCGGCGTTAGTGAGCCAGCTCACCTGGTCACTTACGTCGCCCAGTTTCTCAGCTTGCTTCCTGGCCTCGACGAACGCTTCCAATGCCTTTTCTGAATCGCCAAGTTTGTAATATGCCCAACCCATGTTCCCGAGTGCGGTCTCGGCCAGGCCATCGAATCCGTGAGGTACTGCGATGGTACGGGAGGCATTAGCCCAGTCAAGCGCCTCGTCAAAATGCGCCTGCTCCTCTGCGGAATGGCTGAGGTCCAGAAGCGCAGCGGCCTCGCCGAATTCGCTGCCGCCCGCTCTTGCAACCCTCAAAGCCCGCTCGAACAAGACCTGAGCGTCTGGATAGTGAGAGCGTTCCATGTCCAGGTCGCCTCGTGCCTGAGGTACGTCTTCACAGGAAGGGTAATTGCGGCCGTCACAGAGCCGTTCTGCCTCGGCGAAATCTTCCTCCGCACCCCGGAACATGTGTTTGTGTGTGTGAATTAAGCCTTGCAACCAGAGCCTTTTTACTGCTAGTTCGCCTTGAGGGGGAACGTCTAATTTCGAACTTAAGAGATCCAGCGCCTCATCATCTCCGCCCCGCCGATGGAGAATTCTCGCCGTGAGGATCGTGAACTTCCACGCCCACTCACCGCTCGTGGAATGGAATTCCTGGTATCCCCTCCTGGCTTCCTCCTCGGCATGGACCAAGTCGCCGTTCCGGAAGGTCTGCCAGGCGTGGTCGAACGCCGTCTGGGGATCAGCTCGGCGAGCGCAACCCCACCATAGGGCGAGAGCGATGGTGACCGACAGCAGTGCTGAATCTTGGGGCCGGGAGAGCACTCTCTCTACCTCTTCCGGGTGCAGTGTTTTGCGAACCCCACAAGACCTTGGGATGCAGCCGGCGAGAGGAGTTTAGCGCCCCGTTGCAAAAATGGAAAGGCTACGCCGAACTATCGGAATCCAGATGACGAGCACAGTCCTGGCGCCTCGATAACCTCGGGCGTGATTTTCCTCGCGACCAACTCGGCGCACCGCTAAACTGTGCTGAGCGTGCGATGGATTTTTATAACAGCGCCACTCCTAAGATTAGATCTATTTGTGACCGCCATCTCCGCCGCTCCCCTTGCCGTTGGAGTCCAACACAATGACACGAATTTTTCCACATGCGGGGCAGTCCAGCTCTACACGGACCATGGTCAGTTCGAACCGGTACTTGTACTCCTCGGCTTCCGAAGGCTCGAGCCTGGGACCATCGTTCGCAGGCTCGCGCTTCACGGTCAGTTCGCCGAGGAAGATTTTGCCAAAGTGGGGCAGTTCGATCACGTGTCCGAACGTTTTCCCCGGAGACCCAGACACGCCGTTGACCAGGGAGCAGTTGATCTCATTCAGACGCTGCGCCTCAGCCGGGTCCCAATTGAACTGGTCGCTGGCCCACTTGGGAAGACCCGCCATGCGCTTGATGTTGGCGTATTGGTGCGCGATGCGGCTGAAGACGCCGCCATCGTTGAAGTAGGACTCGTCTTTGTCCGGCTTGGGACCAAGAATTTCGAGATGAGGCTCGAGCTCGATCTTCTCTCCGCCGATGCGGAGATTCTCGAAGCGCGTGCCCAGAAAGCTTACCGATGGTACGCTGCCGTCGTCCGGATGCTCGGTCGTGATCTGCGCCACCACGCGATCGGCCGTGAGCACGTCGAGCACGTTGACGTCTTCAAGGGCGGCTGTAGCCAGCGTAGTTGAGCCGCGACCGTGACAGCCGCGGTGCCCGGCGACCTGCGTGTAGCCACCTCGATGCGAAACGATCCCGTCCACACGCAGAGGTTCCGCAGGCTTGAACCTGTATCCGCCTGATTTAGGTAACTCGACGAACGCTTCCTTGTCGATTACTCGCCGAATCGGCTGTTCCAATTCGGCGCTGAAAACATAAGCTTCGGCGTCGTAGATATGCTCCGCCTCGATCGAGGGTAGTTCATTCGGCAGCGCTGACATAATTGCTCCACTCCGCTCAGATTGAGCCTATTTCTGAATTTGTAAATCAAATGTCACCCGACCAACTTCTTTGCCTTCTCCGTTGTCTGTAAAGCCGCGCACCACCAAACTGTAAGCACCGGATTCCCGCTTTGCTCCCGGCACCTGCAGCGGCCACTGCTCTTGCGTCGATGAGGAGGGTAACGTCAGCGACCATTCCAGCTTTCCGGCGGGATTATATAACTCCGCAGTATGGCGGGGATAGCTGTCAGGTGGAATTCTTACAAGCAGCAGGAAGCTCTGGTCCGGCCCAACGGAAATCGTTTGATCTCCGGGTCCCATGGCGCCGATACTCAGTGAGGCGGACGGCAAGACCTGCGGACGGGCGAGCGCCTGTTGCTGCCGCGGGTAGATCACAAGATTCTGGTACCCGATCACCGCCAGCAACAAGGCCATCACAGGTACTGCAAAAGCAGGACGCAACCATGCGAGCCATCCCGGCTTGGGAGGTACAGGTTTGGCCACTGGCGAGAGCGCGGCAACCGATTCCGATTCTTTCGCCAGTGAACTCTTGCTGTGCTCGATGAACAGTGCAGCGGTGCGGACGTCGAGGGCGCAATCCGGGCAGTCGAAAAAATGCTCTTCGAATTCCTGACAGGCTTGGGGATCGAGTTCGCCCAGCAGGTATCTCTCCGTCATTTTTCGATCCACCGCAACTGCGTGGTCCATTTCGCCATTGCCCCCTGATAGATAGTGAGCCGAGCCCCCCAATCGTTTCACAGGCGTCAGGAGGAAGTAAACCGGATTTATCGGGGGCAGCATTGGCGACCGAACCAGGGTCTTTCTGCGCTGCCCGTGCTGGAGAAATGTACGCGATACGCTGTGGCATGTACAGAATCGCTACGGTGAGAAAAGCCCGGAATCCTCCGCAGCGTTGAAGGTGTGGGAAGCCCTGGAGGAAATAGAATTTTCGTCGCGACCCCGAGGATGCAGCTAACGGCAATTCATTTGCATCTAATAGCTGTAGAGAAATACTAACATCCTAACAATGCTAATGAGCTAAGGGAAGGCTGTAGGGCCTCTCGCCCGAAGGGGCAAGTGTGTCTGACGCTAGCGATGCCAAAAAGAACCATACATAAGCCGAGGCTCGGAAGCTGATTATAAGAAAGCAGTACGGTGACTGATAGTAAGGAAGAAAAGAACAAAATCATAAGCAGCGACGCAAAAGAGGGTTCACCGCAGCAAGGCGAACAAGACGATAACAAAAGCGAAAGACGGCGTCACCAGCGATTTGAGTTGGAAACGGAAGTGACAGTCCATTCAGGGAGTGGATTCTTTCCCGGTCAGAGCCTGGACATCAGCGAGTCCGGCATGACTGCAATTCTGCCAGTCGAGCTGAAAATCGGCGAGACCGTCGAGCTGAAGATCAAACTGCCGATAACGGTTGCAACCACCCGCGCTATTGTGCGGAGCCGCAATGTCTTTCGGCATGGGTTTGAGTTCCTGCTGCCAATGCACGATGTAGTGTGGCACGAAACAGCCGATGACTCTTGCCCGAGTTGCGGAGGCACAGGTCTCATCGTGCGGATCGCCGATCGAGGGCACGGAGTTGCGTTCATGCGCATCAGATGCTCCGATTGCAACGGAACAGGACACGACGGCAGGGGAGGCTAAGCATAATTCCTCGGCGCACGGCCCCGTGATGGGGGCGACCCACGGCCCAGCCCTGTCTTAACGGACCGTAACAGTCTGTCGGGGACTCGTAACTGATTGGAAAATTGGTGCGGAAGGGGGGATTTGAACCCCCACGCCTTTCGGCGCCACCCCCTCAAGATGGTGTGTCTGCCAGTTCCACCACTTCCGCACGGATGTGAAACGAGACCGCAAGGGCGTGTCCGATTATAACAGAGGATTT
Organism: uncultured Acidobacteriaceae bacterium; assembly: GCA_963773675.1. Classification (GTDB taxonomy): domain Bacteria; phylum Acidobacteriota; class Terriglobia; order Terriglobales; family Acidobacteriaceae; genus Sulfotelmatobacter. The sequence goes on along the minus strand of CAVZCG010000001.1, from coordinate 34,355 downwards.
CCCAGCAACAGGCCGGGCCCAGGCCCAGGCTCCGTCTTCGGCAGTTCCGAAAAGGCAGCGGAGCCATCCCATCGGCTCCGCTGCTTTGGATCAGGATCGAAAAAGTTCCTAGTCTCCCGAGGGAAGGAGCATCTCCTCAGGCCGGCTGGGTTCAATTTGAACGGGTGGGTGAGGGCAATCGCCCAGGATCGGCTGGCAGGCAGCATCCGGACCGCTCTTAGGTCGTACCAGTGCTTTCATCCCGCCGAACTGCTCGGCTTCGGTCGATCCGGTTAAGGCCATGGTAGATGCGAGACCGCCGCTGATCACTTGCTGCACTTGATCGAAGTAGCCGGTTCCGACGAAGCGCTGGTGTTTGACCGCTTCGTAACCATACTGGGTTTCGCGGCTGAATTCTTTCTCTTGCAAGCGCGAATAGGCAGTCATCCCGGCAAGCTTGTAGCCGCGCGCCAGTTCGAACATGCTGAGGTTGAGGGCGTGGAAGCCGGCGAGCGTTACAAATTGGAACTTGTATCCCATGCGGGCGAGTTCTGGTTGGAAGCGCGCGATGGTTTCCTCGTCCAGCTTTTTGCGCCAATTGAAACTGGGCGAACAGTTGTAGGCCAGCATCTTCTCGGGATACTTGGCATGGATGGCGGCAGCGAATTGTCGCGCTTCTTCAAGATCGGGATGTGAAGTTTCGCACCAGATCAAATCTGCATAGGGTGCATAGGCTAAGCCGCGTGCGATTGCAGAATCGATCCCGCCCTGAATGCGGAAGAAACCCTCCGATGTGCGTTCACCGGTGCAGAAGGCGCGGTCGCGCGGGTCGATGTCGCTTGTCAGCAGATGCGCGCTGTCGGCATCTGTACGAGCCATGACCAGCGTTGGCACGCCCATGACGTCCGCGGCGAGACGGGCAGCCACTAGTTTCTGAATAGCCTCAGAAGTCGGAACCAGTACTTTGCCACCGAGATGCCCGCACTTCTTGGCCGACGATAGCTGATCCTCGAAGTGGACACACGCCGCACCCGCCTCGATCATTCCCTTCATCAGTTCAAACGCGTTTAGCGTTCCGCCGAAACCGGCTTCAGCATCGGCCACGAGAGGCGCAAACCAGGTTTGCCCGGGAGCAACCTTTCCCTCCGCATGATGCACTTGATCGGCCCGTTGCAGAGCGCTATTGATGCGGCGGCAAAGATTCGGAACACTGTCCGCCGGATACAAGCTTTGGTCGGGATACATCTGGCCGGCGTTGTTGGCATCGGCCGCAACCTGCCATCCGCTTACATAAATCGCCTTCAGGCCGGCCTGCACCTGCTGTACCGCCTGATTGCCCGTGACCGCGCCTAGCGCGTTGACGTACGTCTCACTCTGCAGCAGATCCCACAACCGCTCCGCACCCAGGCGGGCCAGCGTGTGCTCAATATGAACGGAACCGCGCAACCGCAGCACGTCTTCGGCTTTGTATGGGCGCTCTACACCTTTCCATCGCGGGTTATTCGCCCCCCACTCGTATTCCATGCACTCCTGGGCCAGCGCGTGCTGTACGGACATTTCTTCTTCGCTCATCAGTGGTGAGCTGGAGCGCGGTTGGATGTTCTTCGTTCCGTTATCATTCGTGGGCATTTGTATTTCTCCTGTTAAGTCGGTCGAGTTTGGGAGATCGGATTGCGCTGGCTCAAACGGGATCGAATCCTCCGTTTACGATCATCGCTTCACTGAGCTCGCGGGCGCGGCGGAATCTTTCGCGTTCTTCATCGCCAGAGCCGATTGGAAGTTCACGCAGTAAACGATCGAGTTCTTCATCAAACAGCTGTGTGACAAATTCCGGAGAGTGTTTGACGTTCTGGCCGTGGCTGTCCTCGATGCGGACGAGATCGCGATGTCGCACACGCTGCGCAATCATCAGGCGGTAGATACGATCGGTAGCTAGATCCTCCATGTAACCATCGAGCAGGCTGGCGCCATTGCCACGCAGCACGCCGTCGCGATAGCGGATCACAGTCCGCACCGCAGCGCGCGTTCCGTCGACCGTACGCTGACCTACGTCTTTTGGCACAGGCCGCAAATCAGGATAGCGGCTCGCATTCTTCGGACGTGCGAGGATCTGATTTGGGTAAGGGAATTGCGCCACCGCAATCGCGTTCTGATCGGGATGTCCCGTCCACGCTCCATCCATCAGGCAATCGGCTTCGTTCTTCTTGTCCTTCTCGAGAACCGCGAGAGCGCGAGCGTTCAACTCGGCATCTTCGCGGCTGGGGAACAGCGCAGTCATCCCTCCGATGGCGAGAACGCCGCGATGATGACAAATCTCCGGCATGAGTTCGCGCAGGTTCTGGAAAAACGGCACATCATGCGGAATTGTGTTTCGATCGGGCAGCACCCAGTCGGGATCATCCAAATTGAAGTGAATCAAGCTCGCCATGTAGTCCCAGCGCCCCAGGTCGAGTCCGATCAAATGTTCGCGCAGGTTGTAGGCGAACTCCTCCATCTGAAACGCGAGTGGATGGGATTCCACCAGAGCCATGCACTTGATCGAGTCATGCGCCATTCCCCGCGACTTAGCCAGGGTCTGAAATAGATCGCGCCACCAGAGCGCTTCCTCCGCCGATTCCGACTTTGGAATGTAAAAGCACAAGGGATGTTTCAGGGTCGCCGGATCGACGCCGAAGAAGACACGCGCAACATCGAATAAGGACGCGGAAACCATTTCGTTCGGAATCAGTCCAGATTGATTCATGTGAAGTCCGCGAGGGCGCGTGAAGATCACAGTGCCGCTGGGCTGGATTTCGACCGCCCTCTGGCGTTTCGTGTCGTAGTAGGTCAGATCTCCGCGGAGGCAGGCCAGAATGTTGGCAACGCCGGTCTGGTGATGAGTCCACTCGTTCACACAGGAATCTTCCAGATCCAGCATCACGCCGGGAGCGCCGGAGTTCAGCATCTTGACGCATAGTTCAGCATCGTCAGCCGGCCCGGTCATCTGGTTTCGCTGGTCCTGGCACCATGTGGGCAGAGTGATCTTCCAGCCATTGCGCACTGTGTCGGAAGGGAAGCGATGCGAGGGCTTGCTGCCATCCAGTGCGGCTTGCAGTATCTTGGCTCGACGGCTTGCCAGTTCTCGCTGTCGCGGAGTGAAAGTCTGGTGCAGCGGCAAGAAGAAGTTCCAGAAGCCTGCAGGCAGATCCTTCGCACCATCGAAGTCCGCCGGGGCGCTGTTGCTCGTGTTCAAAAGACCGCCAGTCTCAGGTAAGGCAACGGTTATTGGCATTCTAGAATTCCCCTGACGCAGAAAGATATTTTGGATTTCACTGTTCACGATACTGAACATAGCTTCACTATACTGGCGAAGCGTAGGCGATCTCTATCTCGCGGTCAAGCCGCTCGTTCAATAGGGTGAACTTACATTCATTTTCTTGGCCGACTACAGTTTGCTACCATAGCCTTACCTATGCCGGCTTCGCCTGATTCCCCTTCCGCAGCCGTAGAACGGGCCCTTGCCATGCTGGAGGCTGTAGCCCAGGAGTCGGAAGGCTTGAGCAATGCGGAAATCAGCCGCAAACTGCAGATTCCAAAGAGTTCGGCGAGTTACATCCTGCGCACCCTTGAGAGCCGGAACTATCTGACGCGCGACGAGGACTCGGGGAAATACCGGGTAGGACTGAAGATTCTAAGCTTGAGCCGCGGGGCGCTCAGCGGACTCGATGTTCGCGGCGTGGCCCTACCCATCATGCGCCACCTTACCCACCAGACCGGGCTCACTTGCCATCTGGCAATTCTCGATGGGCCCGATGCAGTCTACATCGAGAAAGTTGAGCCGGAGGGATTCATCCGGATGGACACCTGGGTTGGTCGGCGGATGCGCGTGCATGCCACGAGCGTGGGAAAGGCTCTGGTCGCGCATATTACAGAGGATCGGTTGGAGCAGATTCTGCGCAAGAGCGGCATGGAAAAGCGGACGCCCAAGACCATCACCACGCTGCCGCGGCTGCTCAAAGAGCTGGAGAAAGTCCGAAGCCAGGGTTATGCCGTTGATGACGAAGAAAACAATCTCGGCGCACGCTGCGTTGGAGCACCCGTCTTCAATGATCGCGGCCTGATTGAAGCGGGCCTGGGACTAAGTGGCACAGCTCAGCAAGTCAGTCCGCAAACCATGCCCCGGATTGTGGAAGCGCTCAAGGACGCCGCCCGCCACATCTCGCTGGGGATGGGGTACCGTGCTCCGCACCGGCGCACAGGTTCGCACTAGAAACCAACCGTGATTTCTCTCAGCTGCACGTAACTTTGCTGCAAGGTTTTTCCGGAAGTTGGCTCGCTGCCACCGCTGACTCAGCGAGCGGAACCAATGCAATGCCGTGCGTCCCATTTTGGATCAAGGTCCACACTGACGAGCACCGGTCACACAGCCAGAAGTGTTCCACCCTCTGGGGAGGCTTTCGATCCCTATGAATAGGCGTTGCACCTCCCTGCTTGGTCACGTTCTGGGTTTCAACCAGAAACAACCGGCCCTCCCGCAGTCGCAGAAACGGCTTTAAGCACTGCGAGTTGGCGCAGTGGCTGAGCATACCCTTCCTCTTCTCTACCCGTTCAGCGTGTTCGACGAAATAAACGAACGCGCAACAACAGGCTGGGTTTTATGGCCCGTGCACCCCGAGTACCAATCTTCCTTAGCTGGCTTTAGTCTTCTCTTCGCAGCATTTCGCCTCGCCTCGGTCCGCTTACGTGCCGATGCATCGGCACCGTGCCGACGCCACGTCTCTCCTGTTCCTTGCTTCCTCAACCCCGCGTCGCTACCATCTCTACAAATGCCGATGCGAGTTCTCCTCTGTCCTCCTGCTTATTTCGATGTGGTTGACGAGAAAAATCCTTACATGTCACGAAAATCTCCGATCAATCGCGAAAAAGCGCAGCGGCAATGGGACGCCCTTCGTTCCGCTTTGGAAGACGCCGGCTGCAAGGTTGAAAGCATCGATCCTGTGCCGGGACACGAAGACATGGTCTTCGCCGCCAATCAGGTCTTCATCGGTTTTCAAGCTGGTATGGGAAAGTTTGTTGTGCCCAGCCGGATGGTGCACCCTTCACGCCAGGGCGAGGTTCCGTACTATCTGGATTGGTACCGCCAGCGCGGGTTCAGGATCATTGACCTAGATTTGCACGACGATCACCTGGAAGGTCATGGCGACCTCCTTTGGCATCCGGATTGGTCGCGCATCTACGCGGGATACGGCTTTCGCTCGACGCAGGGAGGGGTCGAAAAGTTCCGCGAGGCCATGGCTACGATGGAGATTCCCGTCGTTTCTCTCCAACTGGTCGATCCCTACTGCTACCACCTGGATACCTGCTTCTGTCCGCTAAACGACGAAGCGGTTCTCCTCCACCCGGCAGCCTACACCGCGCAGTCGCTGGCGGTCCTGCGCGGGTTCTGGAAGCGCGTGTACGAACTCACTCCCGACGAGGCTCACAGATTCATGGGCAATGGCATCGTCATCAATGGACGCTATCTCACCCCTTACGTCACGCCACATCTGGAATCCATGCTCGGCCGGGAAGGCTTGACTCCGGTCGTTATCGATACGTCGGAGTTCGAGAAATCCGGCGGTAGCCTTTTCTGCATGAAAGCATTTCTGCCCTGAAATCAAACCATCAGTGGATCATCGCGCCGGTGACTGCGACCACTACTCCCAGCACGCTTAGCACAATCCCCAAGTGCCAGAAGATTCGCCTGCCTGAGAGCAAGGTGATCGAGGTGATTACCAGACCAATCTCCAAAAAGACCTCTGCCAGGTCATAGCGGTCGGCGCGGTTGCGCTCCATGGCAACCTCGCCCTCTAACTTGCGTGCCTCGTCCTGGATTTCTGCCTTCTCGTGCTTGTAACGCTCCGCCTCTTGTGAGGACTTGTCGCGGAATTTGTCCATCATCCCAGCGTCTTTAATGGCCACGGCGGTGCTGAAGTCGGCGAATAGCTCGTCCTGGTGCTCGCGAATATTCTTAGCCTGGTAATATGCCCACTGATCGGATGACTTTGCCTGCAGCACTACTTCTTCGGTGTGCGCTCGATGTCCCAGCAGTGACACTACAGCCACCAGCACGGCCAACACTGCCATGGTTAATGATACGGGCGCCAGACTGGGATTCTCGCGGGCATGTTCGGCGTGCTCTTGCAATTCCTGAAGCTCTTCACTCATTCAATCCTCCGAGCGACTTGGGAAGGCGTGAGTCGCAGCCCTCGATAGTACGGATTCGTCATCCTTGGGGCAAGCGATGATTCACTTGGAGCCCCTAAGAAACGCCGAGGTCTCCGGCTGGTCACTGAGAACTCGCCGGCGGCCTGGTCGTAACTTTACTCGCCCATGAGCTTCACGATCACTCGCTTGTCCCGCTGGCCATCAAATTCGGCGTAGAAGATCCGCTGCCAGGTCCCTAAATCAAGTTTCCCGGCGGTGATTGGGACAATCACTTCGTGGTGAATCAGCAGCGCCTTCAGGTGTGAATCGCCATTATCCTCGCCCGTTTCATGATGCTTGTAATTCTTCCGAAAGGGCGCCAAGTGCTCCAGCCACTGATCGATGTCTTCGATTAGCCCACTCTCGTTGTCATTGACATACACGCCCGCGGTGATGTGCATGGCTGAGACCAGCACCATGCCTTCTTGGACCCCGCTCTTGCGCACGATTTCTTCCACCTGGGGCGTCATGTGCACGTACGCCCGGTGCGTCTTGGTATGAAACTTCAGGTATTCGGTAAGTACTTTCATCGATTCCTTCCTGGGTAGCCAGATTTTATCCAAGCAGTTTGATCTTTCAGGCGATGCCTTTCGTAACCCCTTTTCTGCGCAGGATTACAGCCAAGCAGCCCACGCTGCGGCATACTGATGTTCAGGGAGGCTGCTGTGTTTATCAGACTTGATTTCCTATCCTGCATACTTACGATTGTTTCGACTATCTTAGTAGGCCGGCGTTGTTGGGAAGGTTGGATTCTAGCGGCGATCAATAGCGTCGTCATTTGCTTGATCGGCTTCCGCACCGCGCAGTTTGGTTTTATTCCTGCAAATCTTTTCTGCATTGGCCTATATGTTTTCAACGTTCGCCGCTGGCGCAAGTCTGAAGCGGGCTGAGCGTGTTCGGGGTCTTCCCCCGTAAGTCTATCTACGTCGATCTCAGCTGAGCCCTGCACGCCCCCCTCTCCCACGCAGCGCTTCACGACGAAAAGCATCGCCGGAGTAGGCAGTTCGCTTACATTGATTTCTGGAGAAGCCTAACTACTTTTACGGATGATAAAAGCACGGCGCTTTATTTTTGGTGGGCCGCGGCTTCGCTTTTACAGGATTCACCGCACGCCAGGTTCAGAGGCACGGAGCATCTCACCTGGCATGGTCTCAAACCCTAGGATCCGAATCCAAGACTTATGCAATCGAGCCATGGCCGTGACCGATCGAGATCAGATAGAACCAATCCTCTCCGACTTGCGAACTGCCTTGCACGACAAAATTCAAAACGGGGGAACCTGGATGGCCCTGTGCGAACGGGCGGCGGTGGAGCAGGACCCAAAGAAGCTGTTGGAACTGGTGAGCGAAATCAATCGTCTCTTCGAAGCGCGAGAGAAGCGATTGACAGGACATACCACGCCAAAACCGCCAGATAAAATATCAAACCTCTAACTTGGGCGAAGCCGCTGGACATTGGTGCTCTGCAAACTGGAGCCTGAGGCTTTCCTGCGCGTCTGTGACGCGTCTTAAGTCCGTCAGCGAAACCTTAAATTCGCGACTGCACTTGGTGCAGATCGCTACGGCAGGAACGGTCCCAAGCCATTTAAGCACTCGGAGATTTCGTTTGGGCATGGCGCTGTTTGTGCGCGGATAAAACTAACGGGTCGTCTCTTCGATCTCGGAAATCCAGTCGGGACGCTTCAACACTTCGCGAGGCTTGGGACCATCGGCCGCACCCACGATGCCATCCTGTTCCATCAGATCGATGAGATGCGCGGCCCGCCCGTATCCGATGCGCAACCTGCGTTGCAGCAGGGAAGTGGAGGCCTTCCCAAACTCGACCACCAGCTTTACCGCATCCTGGTACAAAGGATCGTCTTCGCCAGCTTCCCCCGACCCTTCGCCGCCGGACGACCCGCTTCCAGCGTCCCGTTCGTCTTTCGGCGCCTCCAGGAATTGCTGCTGGTATTCTGCGGAACCTTGCTGCTTCCAGAATTCCACCACCGCTGCGATTTCTTTTTCCGTGACCAGCGGTGCATGCAGGCGATGAACCCGTGCTGATCCCGAAGGCAGGTAAAGCATGTCACCCTTGCCCAGCAATGCCTCGGCCCCGTTGGCGTCGAGAATGGTTCGCGAATCCACCTTCGTCGCTACACGGAAAGAAATTCGCGCCGGGAAGTTCGCCTTGATCAGTCCCGTGATCACGTCGACCGAAGGACGCTGCGTAGCCAGCACCAGATGAATACCCACGGCGCGCGCCATCTGAGCCAGGCGCGTGATCGATTCTTCAACATTGCTCGAATCGAGCATCATCAGGTCGGCCAATTCATCGATGATGATCACGATGTAGGGAATCGGCTTGTCGTCGGAATCTTCCCCGAACAGGCACGGCGTGCCGCCGTTATCAAACAGCCGGTTGTACTGGTCGATATTTCGCACACCCTTTGCTGCCAGCAACTTCAAGCGGCGTTCCATTTCGCGTACGGCATTGCGCAGCGCGTTCGCCGCCAGCTTTGGCTCCGTGATGATTGGCGTATACAGGTGCGGTACGCCCTCGTAGTTGCCCAATTCCAGCCGCTTTGGATCCACCAGGATCAACCGGACTTGCTCCGGAGTCGCCTTGTACAGAATCGACATAATGAAGGCGTTGATGGCCACGCTCTTGCCGGAACCGGTGGACCCGGCGATCAGCAAGTGGGGCATGCCATTCAGATCGGCGGTGACGATGCGGCCGTTGATGTCTTTGCCCATCGCCATCGTCAACTTCGACTTCGAGCCCATGAACTCCTGCGACTCGATGTTCTCGCGGAGCCAAATGATTTCGCGTTCGCGGTTCGGCACCTGGATGCCCACGGTCGATTTTCCCGCCATGCGTTCGATCAAAATGCTCTCGGCTTTCAACGCAAGACAAAGATCGTCAGTGAGATTGGTGATGCGGCTGTACTTAATTCCGGCGTCGGGCTTGAACTCAAAGGTAGTGACCACAGGACCGGGGTTGATTTGCGTGATCTGCCCGTGCACTTCGAACTCGGCATATTTCTCGGTGAGCACCTGGGCCAGCAGCTTAAGTTCGTCAGCGTCCACGACTTGCTGTTCATCAGGGCGCTGTAGGAGGCTGCTGGATGGCAGTTTGTATCCCCCCGCGATTCGGGGCATGGTTGTCTTAGCCTTGTGATCGCTGTCCGCGCGCTCCGTCACTTCGGGATCGACCGGCGACTCAACTTCCGTCAAAGACTCGTGCAGAATTCCGCCGGTGGTAGTCGACGTATTAGTGGCGGCTTCCGCGGGCTCCGGATCAAGCGTGCGCTCGATGCCGGTGCGGCGTGGTTCGGGAGCAACGCGGGCCTGCACGGTCGGTTCGGAGGCAGCGGTCTGGCGCGACGGAATTAACTGCGTCTTCACTACCGGCTTCGAGATCCGTCGCTTCTCCAGTTCTTTCTGCTGCCGTTTCTTGGCGCGTTCTTCCTGCCAATCGAGGTAACGGTTCCACAGTGCGGTCACAAAGGCAAAGCGCGTCGGAACCCAGAGCTGGATCGAAGAAAACGAGAACGCTGTACAAAGGTAAAGCGCGACGGCGAGCACGCTGGCGCAAACGATGTAGGCGCCAGCCAGGTTCAGATAGTGGATGAGCACATCGCCCACGACTCGTCCGAGAAGGCCTTCAATGGGCATCACATGCAGCCAGCGCGCATTGCCCGGCAATAGCGCCAGTAGCGCGGGGACGAACATCATCAGCCAGATTCCTCCCAGGGCCTTGGCTATCGGCGACTGAATTTTGCGTGAAGCAAACCAGCGCAGTCCAAGCATTGCAGGGAAGATGGGCAGCAGAAATGCTCCGATGCCGAAGAACTGGAGAGCCAGATCTGAGATCAGCGCCCCGACTACACCGATCCAGTTTCGGGCGGCGTGAGTGCCGGTCAGAACGGAGGCGCTGTTGAGCGAAGGATCGAGCGGCGAATACGAGGCCAGTGCGAGGAAAAGGAGGAGCGCAGAGACGCACAGCAGAAAACCGACGAGCTCATTCAGCCGCCGATTGCCCGTGGGGACAAAAATGCTTGCCAGAAAATGCATGTGGGCCGTTTCTCACACCGGACGCAAATTTGTCCCGTGGCGCAAATCGGCCAGAGCCTCATCATTATGCCAAGAAGGAAGGGCCGCCGCAATGGCGGAATTCGCCAGGAGTGTACAGTTGGCTTCCCGCCAGAATGCCGTGCCAGAAGCTGTTTCCGGGGATATCGGGAACGGTACGAAAGCCAGCGTTACTATTGGAGGTGCCATAGATACGCCAAGGCGATCACGACGATGCCAAGCACGATGCGGTAGACGATGAACACCCGCAGGCTATTAGACTGCAGGTATCGAATGAGCCACGCGATGGTCGCGTAACCAACCAGCGCGGAGACGACAATCCCAACCAGGAAAGGCGCGTGCATCCCGGCGGGCAGGCCTTCTTTGCGAAGCTCGTGGGCCTTTAGCAGCGCGGCACCGGCAATGATCGGGGTGGAGAGCAAAAAGCTGAAGCGGACTGCGGCCTCCCGCGTCATATTGCGGAACAAACCGGCGGTGATGGTTGAGCCGGATCGTGAAACGCCGGGGATAAGGGCAAACGCCTGCGCGATGCCCACGACCAGCGAATCGGCGAAGGAAGTCCGAGTCAGTGGTTTTTCCCGTTTGCCGACTACTTCTCCCAGCCACATGAGAAGCGCAACTACGATCAACGCCGCCGCGATCAGGACGATATGTTCGCGGAAGTAATCTTCGGTGGAGTGTTCGAGGAGTTTGCCCGCAATGGCTCCCGGAATCGTCGCCAGAGCCAGAAACCACAGGAGCATACGTTCTTCCTTCCGCTCCTGAAGCGTCAGGTTCTCGTCCGAACCGCTGGCTTCGGAGAAGCGGACGACTTTTCCTCCCAATGCCGCGCGGACAATCTGAAACCACGTACGGCGGAAGTAGAAGAGCACGGAGAGCAGGGTTCCGAAATGCAGCGCGACGTCGAAGGTGAGCTCATGCGCTGGCGACAATTCGTTCCATCCCAGCAAGCGCCGCACAATGATGAGATGTCCTGAACTCGAGACCGGGATGAACTCCGCCAGTCCTTGAATGATGGCAAGAACAACAGCTTGATAGATGGGCAAATTAGTCCGCCGCGTTTCCGTAGGTTGGGATGCCTTGCTGAATGTAAAAGACCAGTCGCTCGGTGCGCAAGGCCCAATCGGTTTGGCCATATTGGCTGACGAGTTTCTGAGCCAGAGCCAGGGCGCGATCCTTCGATTCAGCAGATTTTTTCTGATTGGGTTCGTTCTTGTAAATCTCGATCAGCGCCGCCCGGCGCCAGGCCGCGTTGTATAAGGCTTCCGCGGCTGCGGGAGATTGCGGATGATCTTTGACGTAGTTCTCATACAGATCGGCTTCCTTGTCAGGACATTTGGCAAAGCCTTCCCAATCGCCGCAGAGTTTGTTATCGATCAAGCGGAAAGAGGCGAGATCCGCCCATTTTGTCGCGGGATACTTTTTGATTACCAACTTCATCCAGTCTTCTTTCATCTGGGCGCGCATGTAGGATTCACGCGCATGCGCCGAGGGGCGCGACATGACGTCGGCGCGCTCGATCTGCCAGCGGATATCGGCGGCGCGGTAGAGCGACTCAGCGGCGAGCGGTGAGGCGGGCATCAGATCGTAGACGCGATAGTAGAGCCGCATGGCGTCCTGGGCGGCGTCGCGACGGCCGCGGCGGCGGCTGGCCTGGTCTTCGGAGTCGGCGGCTTCGCCGAAGATGATCCGGTCACCGTCCTGTGTGGTGCTTCTGACCAGGGCTTGCGTGGGAACCCAGCCGGTGATGGCTTTGCCTTCGGACTCGTCTTCGGTGGCGCCCTCTTCGTTGCTGGGAGCGCGCACGATCGCCTCAACGTTGGTCCAGTCACGGCTGGTATCCAGAACGATGAGTTCGACTCCGCGAGTGACTTCTCCCACTCGGGCCGCGTCGGCACTTGGAGCGACGCGGATGGTTTCTTCATGTACGAGCGTTCCGCGGATGGCGTCGGCGAAGGCGGATGGAGTGAAGGCGAACGCGGCGAGAAGGAGAATTGCGGCAGCGAGGATCTCGCTGCTACTCCCGAATTGGGAATCTCGGCTGGCGGGAGTATCCCCTCCCTGCTCCCGGGCTATTGCAATCATCGAGTTAGCGCCAAAACCTGGAAAAATCCTAGAGCTGCAGTGGCTTACGGGCAAAATATTCAATCCATAGGAGTTAGGCTTCTTCGCGTACAAAGCTCCCAGAGACGATTCGGTAGTTGTAGGCTAGTGCCTGAGAAGCTGCAGGTCAAGGGGAATCCGAACGGCTGAAAATTTGGGCGCAAAACAAAACGCCCCAGACTCAGTTTGAGTCCCGGGACGTCTGTTGATCAGCCCTCCCCCAAGTGCTGCTCACCTAGGAGCATAGGATAGGGCGCGAATTTGGTAAATGGCACGCTCGTGCCATAGACCCCCACTAGAGTGTAGTGAATCGATACACGTGGTTCTAGCTCAAGCGGTTGCCAGGCCTGGCTTTTGGACGGTGCCTTCGAAATGAGCCTCGATTTCTTCGAGCGTCTTGCCCTTGGTCTCGGGAAGAAAGAAAGCGGCGGTGACGAAGTAAACGACGGTGCACGCGGCAAAGGCAAAGAACATGGTCGAGTATCCGTACTTGCCGACAGTGGGAAGGAAAGTGGCGGCGATACCGGTAGAAACAGCCTGATTAATCAACAGGGCGATGCTCATGCCGTTGGAGCGTATGCGGGTTGGCATCAACTCGGAGAGGGCGAGCCATACGCAGACGCCAGGACCGATGGCGAAAAATGCCATGAAAACGAAGAGCGTGATAGCCACCATCCAGCCGTTGTGGGTGCTTGGAACCGGACTGATGAGCGCATTATCGATTTTGAGCGGAGCCTGGCGCGAGGCGTCGAGATTGTTGAACGGGTTGGAGAAAAAGGCGACCACCTTGTTGGGGGGCAGGCAGCTTTCGCGCGTGATCTCGATAGGCTTGGCTGCCAGATCGTCGGAGCGGACCACTTTGCTGGCGGCGCGGAAGTCTCCGCAGGAATAAATGATAATCAGCGATGTAGGCCGGGTGATAAGAGATTTGTCGGTAGCTCCGATTGCCGCTCCTAGTAGATTGTCGGCGGTCTTCTTGTCATAAAGAAGGGAGAGCTTTTGATCCGCGGTGACGAGGGATTGAACGGCAGCGCGGGAATCCACGCGTAGTTTTTCTGTGCGGCGAAACAAAAATCCGGTGCAGAGCAGGGAGACGATGATGCCGGCGCTGCCGAGAGACAGGAGGAATTTGCGTCCCTTGCGATCGACCAGCATGACGCCCCCGATGGTCGTCAGGAAGTTCACAATGGTGAAAAGTACATAGCCCCAATGCGCCTGAACATCGGAGAGGCCGCTTTGCAGAAGAATGTTGGCGTTATAGCCAATGATGGAATTCACGCCGGTGGCTTGGTTGCAGGCGAGGATCACGCAGGCCAGCGCGAACGGGATCACGTATTTTCGCCGGAGCAGAGATTCCCTGATTTTCGTTCCGGAAGGGGTCTGCGCTTTCTCCGCCTCAGCCGCTTGCTCCATCTCGGCGAGTTCGAGATCGGCCTGCTGCGCGGTGCGGGAACGAAGGAGCGCACTGAGAGCGGCATCGCGCTGGCCGCGGCGAAACAGCCAGCGCGGAGACTCCGCCACCATTAGACTGCCGACCACGAACAAGATGCCAGGCGGCAGCGAGACCCAGAAGATGCTGCGCCAGGCAGTGTCTTTGAAAGCGAAGAGCCGGGCGGGATCGCCGAGCTTGGCAACCTCCTCGACGCGAATGCTGAAGAACATTCCGACGATGGCGGCGGCGACGATTCCGAGGGTTAACAACCATTGGAAGATGCCGGTGCCTTTTCCACGATTGGTCGCTGCCAGGCACTCGGCGAGATAGAGCGGGACGACCACCCCGATGAGGCCAGCGCTGATGCCTTGCAGCAAGCGGCCGAGAACCAGGGGTTGATAGCCGTGCGCAAGAGCGATGACAGGTATGCTGACAACGAACAGCATGCCGCTGAGGGTCATGAGCAGCTTGCGGCCCAACCAGTCGGCGAGTATGCCGGCAAACAAAGTGGAGATGACGCTACCGAGAAGTACGGCTGCGACGACAAAGGAAAGCTGGCCCGCATTCAAGCCGGAAGTGGCATCGAGGTAGGGAAGCGCCCCTGCAATGATGCCGACATCCACACCGTAGAGCAATCCGCCGAGGCCGGCAACCAGCAGTAAGAAACGGTTATAGCCGGCTTTTTCGTTCTGCGGCACGGGGCGCGCTCCTTTCGCGGATGTAAGTGACGAGCAAATTCAGTCCTCGCGAGAATACTACGGCAGACTAGCGGAAGCGCCGGATAAACAGAGTGTGGCGCTCGGAACGGTAATAGCCCACGCCGTAAATGGTGGCCTTGCCCTTGGTGGAGTAGATGACCTGGCGGATCCGTAGAAGGGCCGAGCCCTTGGGAAGAGCCAGCATCTCGGCAAGCTGAGCATCTGCGTGGGTGGCGTCGATCTCCTCATCGGCATAGGCCAACTCTACGCCGTAGTCATGTTCCAAGGCGCCGAACAGGGAACTCCTGCCCAGCGGAGCAGCCACGAGCGCGGAAAATTCCAATGCGGGAAGATAGCAGGTCTCAAGGGCGAAAGGCTCCTCGCCGGTGAGGCGTAGCCGGGCGATCTTGATCATTCGGCTGGTTGCGGGCAAGTTGAGACGCGCGGCGACTTCCTGCTCGTCTTCGATGATCTTGGCCACCAGCACGCGGGAACGCGGCGCCAGTCCGCGGCTGGACATATGTTCCGTGTAGCTCATGAGCTTGTTGAAGTGAATTTTGGGCGCGGCCACGAAGGTGCCAGCGCCGCGCCGTCTTTCGACAATGCCTTCGCGCTCGAGCCCCGCGAGCGCGTGGCGGGCAGTCATCAAGCTGACCTTGTGGGTCTTGGCTAGTTCGCGTTCGGAGGCGACTGAGTCCCCCGGTTTAAGTTCCGTCGCATCAATTCGCTTGCGGATCTCATTCTGGATGAGCTTGTAGGCCGGGGTTCCGTTGCGGTGATTTCCTGACATGTTCGATTTCCAGACTATCGGCCCAAGAACTGACTGGCAATTGGCATCGCGGGCACGGACTTGATCCCAAGAGCGAGGTTTTCATGTGTTCTTGTGCTATATAGCGTATTCGGGGGCTGGTGTAAAGGGAAAACTTCGAAACCCATAAGTGGAGAGTGACGGTCGGAGAAGCTAATGTTTTTAGATCAAAGGGTACAAGTGTCTCCTCGGCCGACGTTGGAACATTTGATCGCAAACTACAATGTGCTATATAGCATAATCGGGTGAAATTGGGAGTCTGGATCGGAGGAACTGCCATAGAAGTCTGGGGGAAAACGGCGCTTGGCCATTTCGCGCGGGCGGTGTCCAGATCGCCTTCCAGAGGCTATAATTGGAGTATCATGACTCGCAATATTGAATCCCCCTCTATTTCTGAAATGTGTGATCACGTGAAGCATCTCGGCTACACAACCTCGGGACGTATTCGGTTGTATGGCGAGGAGTTCGAAGTGGTGTCGGAGCCGTTCCTGGAAGACGACGGAATTGCGGTTCGCGTCAAGAGCAGGAGGAATTCGACAGTTCGCGTTCTGCAGCTTCCGGCAACGGTGGTTCAGAGCGTGAAATCCAGAAGCGCCAAAGTCGCCTAGTTTCCAGCCTAGCCATGCGCCGAGGAATCTGTTTTCTTGGGATGGGTGGCAAATTGCCGTGACACCGTGATGAAGGCTTTGGCAGCGACGGAAAGAGTGCGGTCGCGCCTGTAGGCGAGACCTAATTCGCGCCAAAGTTCCGCCCCTTCCAGTTCAATCAGTTTGACTCGCCCGGCGGCTACTTCGTCGCGCGCGAACGAGGCGCTGATGAGGGAGATACCAAGGTCGGCGGCGACGAAGCTCTTGATCATTCCGATACTCGGCAACTCCATGCGGACTTTCAGTTCGGAGTTGTACTCGCGGAAAAGCTTATCCAGCAGCCTGCGGGTGTGACCGGTCTTGGGTAGAAGGAGCGGGTGCTTCACGACCTCGCTGACGTGGGCCGATTTCAGCCTTGCAAGCGGATTTCTGGGACTCACCATCAACATTAACCGGTCGCGGAAAATGGGCTGGAGCTTGAGGCTGGGCGATTGGACTGGCAGGCTGAGTACACCTACGTCCAGAGATCCGTTCTCCAGCTTCTCGACGATCTTGTAAGTAAAATTGCGGTAGATGCTGATTTGCACGTCGGGATAGTGGCGGCAGTATTCCCCGAAGACTTCGGGAAGAACGTAGAGGCAAGTGGCTTCATTGGCGCCGACCATCAAGGTGCCGCGCGGAGTCTGGCCGTGATCGGCAACCGCGACGAGGGATTCGTCCCGCAGGCTCTTGAGCCGCAACGCGTATTCGTAGAAAATTTGGCCCGCCGGAGTAAGTTTGACGGTTTTACCGGAGCGGTCCAGGAGGCGGTCGCCGTATTCCTGCTCCAGCTGGCGGATCTGCGCGCTCACCGCCGATTGCGAGCGAAATACCTTTTCGCCGGCGCGCGAGAAGCTGCGCTGACGGGCAACTTCCAAAAATGTAACGAGCTGATCGAAGTCCATTGAATTTGGAACAGGAATTATATCGGACTTTTCAGTCTGCACGCGTAGAAATACGGGACGCGCCTGAATGCGGCTTTCTGGTAACGTGTGTTGTTGCGGGTTATCGTAGGAATTATGTCTATCTCCTGCCCCGAGTGCGCCGCGTCGATGCCCGATACCGCGGCGTTTTGTCCCGGCTGCGGTATAGCGATGCGCCCGGTGGAACGGGTGCAAGGCAATGTAGGCGCTCTGCCGCAGGTGGTGGCTGGCGCGTTGGCTTACTGCACTTTTATCCCAGCGATCGTTTTTCTGCTCGTCGAGCCCTATAACAAGAACCGCTTCGTACGCTTTCATTCCTTACAGTGCATCGGGTTGTGGCTAGCGGGTGGCGTGATTGGTGCGGCGCTCAGGCTTGCGGGCTTCTTGATCTTCTTCATTCCGGTGGTCGGCCAGTTGCTAATGCTGCTGGTCTCGATGCTAGTGGGCCTCGGGTTTTTCGTGATCTGGCTGGTACTGGTGGTCAAGGCTTTGCAGGGCGAGCGCTTCAAGCTACCGGTGATCGGCGACTTTGCGGAATTGCAAGCAGACGCAAACTTGGGCTGAGATCACCAAGTTATTGATTGCTTCACAAGCTGCTTTCTGGTACTTTGCCGCGACGTTGTCCGGACGTGCCCGCGCGGTCACGGACTGAGAAGTTCAAGGAGGTCTCCGATGGCGTTTTGCAATATGTGTGGCGCACAGATTGCCGATGGCACAACGGTATGCGCAGCCTGTAGCCAACGGGGACCGGTGGCAGTTGCTCAGACGGGAACGACCTCGGGACTCGCCGATAATGTGGCGGGAATGCTGGCGTACGTGACGATCATCCCGGCGATTATTTTTCTCGTGGTGGAGCCGTACAACAGGAACCGGTTCGTCCGCTTTCACGCCTGGCAATGCATATTTTTCAACGTAGCCTGGTGGATTCTGTGGTTCGGGCTGCGCATCGTGGCTCATCTCCCCTTACTCGGGTTCTTCACGGTTTTGATGTGGCCGCTGGTCGGGCTTGGGGGTTTGATTGTGTGGATTATTCTGCTGATCAAGGCAAACCAGGGGCAAATGTATAAGTTGCCGGTGATCGGGGATCTCGCCGAGAAGCAGGTGTGATAGGCGGATCTGACAACTTGCAATTCGCCGCATGTAGATTTCACTGCCGCGGCCTTGACTTTCCTCCTCTAAGCTGTCATTCCTATTAGCTTTTACTTCGCAGCTGAATTGCGTTCATTTTGTGGGTGACGCAGGCGGCGGAAATTTTGGCGCAATTGGGGATCGGATTGAAAGTCAAGGTTTTCTACCATAACAAGTGTTTCGACGGAGCGTCTTCGGCTGCGCTATTTTCCCGTTTCTACCGCGAGCGCATCCGCAGCGATGTAGATTTTGAATTCTCAGGCCTGCTGCATCGCGCGGGAGCACTTTTCGACGAATCCCACTTCGATGGCGACGAAAATGCCATCGTCGACTTCAAGTATTCGAGTTCACCGAAGATCACCTGGTGGTTCGATCATCATGAGAGCGCGTTCCTGTCCCCGGCAGACGCCGCGCATTTTGAACGCGACGAGAGCAACCGGAAGTTCTACGATCCGGCCTTCAAGTCCTGCACCAGTTTTATTGCGATGATCGGGCAGCAACGCTTTGGCTTCGATCCCGCGCCCCTGGCGGACCTCGTACATTGGACGGATGTGATCGACGGTGCTCTTTACTCTGACGCCAAGACGGCGGTGGAGATGCAGGAGCCGGCGATGAAGCTGACCATGGTCATCGAATCGGCGCCGGACCAGGGATTCGTTCCCCACCTGATTCCGCTGCTCGCGTCGAAGCCGCTGGCGGCAATTCTGGAAGAGCCGTTTGTGGCTCCGCTTTTGCCGCCGTTGCTCAAGCGCCACGAAATCTCCATCGAAATCCTGAGGCAGCGCGCGGAGTGCACCGATGGCACGATCTTTTTCGATATCACGGATCAGGAACTGGAGGGCTACAACAAATTCGTTCCTTACTACCTCCATCCGGAGTCCATCTATAGCGTGGGCCTCAGCAAGAGCAGCTTTCGCGTGAAGGTGTCGGTGGGATCGAATCCGTGGGCGCCGGAAGAGCCGGTGGTTAACCTGGCAAAAATTTGCGAGCGTTACGGCGGCGGCGGACACGCACGCGTGGGAGCGATCTCGTTCAACGTCAATCAGCACGCCGCAGCCATCCGAGCGTCCCGGGAGATCGTGAATGAGCTACGCGCAGCGGTGCGTTCGAGCAAACGCTGAAAGCTACTGGACGGGAGTGCCGCTGGCGAGGCAGGTGGCAGGATTGCCATCGGCCGAGTAGCGGATTACTCCGGATTGATCAGCGCAGAAAGCACGCCGTCCAAAGGTATTTCCACCCGGCGTAGCCGCAAGCGAGAAACCAGTTGCCGGCCTTCCCGTGCATCCCGAGAGCGTAAACACGTAACCGAATCTTTTTCCGCCGGCCAAGCCACTGGGGATCAGCATGGCTTGATGTTCATTCGGCTCGCCGCCTCCGAAGCCATCCAGATCAGAAAGCGTGCAAGTGTAGCCAACCGCGCGATAGGTGGCGCTGTAGGCGATCTCGGCGGTCAGGATGGATCGCATCGCCGTCTGTATCGAGCTGTCAAAGCCGTGGTTCTGCGTTCCTGGCTGCCATTGGACAGGTTGGTTTTGGATTGGCTGGCTCTGGTTTGATTGAGTCTGGATGGATGGGCCCTGGGTTAGCTTGATCTGGGGCTGCATCGCCGGCGTAGCGGTTCGTGATTTGATCCCATCAGTAATGCTTTTGAGGAAGTCAGGATCAGCCAATGGCAGGCGGATGCTGACGAGGATTTCGTTGAGCTTCCAGACCCCGGACTCCATTTTCATGGCAAAGGTAATGCGAGGCATGAAGGGAGTCTTCTGGATCTGTTTGTCCTTGTAAGTTCGAAATGTGAGGACGATGTTGTCGTCTTCGCCTTGCTGAGAGTCGCTTTCGACAATGACCTCGACTTTCTGGCTGGTTTTCGGATCGACCGAGGTGAGCAAGACAGGTCCAGTTTCAAAAGTTTCGAGCTGATTTCCGGTCGAGTGCAACTGGCTGGTCAGCAAGGAGTATTGCTGCAACGTGTTTAGAGCGCCCGCCTTCTCCAGGGCCGTGAGAGTGGCAGCGGGTAAGTGCTTCACGAATGTTCCCTGGCTTTTGAGAGAGAACATCTCCATCAGCGCTTGCCGTGCGGTCTGCGGAGATGGGATTGCTGAAGATTGTGCCCGTGCCATCGGGGAAGTGATCATTGCCAGTACCAGCAGAGTCGTAAGCTTTCTCATAATGCCTTCCTTTGCCACCCCACGATCTTGTCATCAGAGAGCGATCCACTCCAGTTACGGAGGTAAGGAAAGAAAGAGGGAAGCCATGGTACTCTGAGAATTGTTAGCGGCATGTCCTCGCCTGCAACGAAAACCGGTCTCCGTCCCGCACAGCGGCGTCTCCTGCGGTTGGTTGCTTCCTTCGAATTCACCAAAGGCGTTTTCGTTTTGCTGATCGGGCTGAGCGCGATCTTGCTGGTGCACAAGGACGCGTGGGTGATCGCAGAAAGCCTGCTTGCGCTTCTGCACATCAGTACCGACCGGCACTCAGCACAACTCTTCCTCGATTTTGCGGATGATCTGACCGACGCGCGCTTATGGGCGGCGGCGCGGCTCGCGTTCGCATATTCCGCCCTTCGTTTTGCCGAAGCTTACGGATTGTGGAAGCAACGCAGATGGGCGGAATGGTTTGCCTTCGGCTCTGGAACTCTACTAATACCCCTCGAAATTCGTGAACTGTGGCGCGGCGTTACGCCCCTCCGCTCCGCCGTATTCGTGGGCAATCTGGTCATTGTTTTTTACATGCTTTATCTTTTGCGTGCAGGACGCCTGGGAGCGGGAATTGTTGCTGCAGCTGACTCGCAGTCCAGCGCGGGAGGGGGCAAGTAAAGCGGACGGCGATCTCTGGCTGGGCAATCAATAACTAGTGGGATGTTAGTTAGGTTTTGAAGGGCTGATGGGATCATCGCCGCGGCATATGATCAAGCATGTAAGACCGATGGCGAGGATTCCACCGCCTTTTGCCCAAGCGCTATCCATGAAGGCTCCGCCGCCGGCCGTTGCTTGGCCAGGTCTGACCGGTACTCCGCAGTGTTCGCTTCGCGTGGCCTGCTCGCCTTCCCGCACGATTGTGCTGGAGGACTCGCCTTTTGTTTTTCGCAGGGCTGACCCGTGTAGTTCGATCTTGACGTCGTTCTTGTACGCCACCACTTTAACTTTTCCATCGATGTCGGTCACATCGAATTGGGTGCGGTCGTACGTGATGGGAGTTACGGTGACGCAACCGATCAGCACTTTCATTTCGCGTGCGGTATCAAGCTGCAAATGACCATGATCAAGGGCTAGTTCCAGACCTTGAAATTGCACCACAGTTTCAGGTGCTACCAGAACCGTGGATCCTTCCGCATCGATTCGGGCGCTGTAGCCTTTTTGCGTCTGGAGGAGGGAGTCGGGAAAAATCGCGGTGGACAGAGGCGCTAGACTCTCGTTCAGCCAGGTTCCCCCATTGTTATGGAGCATGGCACGGCCATTCTCCTGCGCCATGAGAGAACTGGGCACAAGAACGATCATTACGCCGCAAACCAGGTTGCGCCATTCCAGCAAACGAAATCCCGCCTTTTCTCCCGCACAAACTGCTTGGCCAAGGATAACGTGCAGGATTTATCGGGGGTATTGGCTTGCGTGATGCCTTGAGGCTGGCGACTGGCGCGGGCTACGCTCTGGCGAAATCGATGAAACCGTGTTGGACGTCGGTGCGAATCAGTTTGACACGAAGCTGGTCTCCGACATCGAGCCCTTGTGCACCTTGCGCCAATAATCCTTCGACATGCGGCTGCAGGGCGCGAACAAAAGTCCCATTAGGGGTCACGCCGGTGACAATGGCGTCGAAGGTGGCACCGATCCGGTTTTGCATGGCGACGGCGGCGAGGCGCTTGGACATATCGCGTTCGACTTTACGAGCGGCATTTTCTTTCTCGGTGCAGTTGGCGGCGATGGCGGTGAGCTCGTCGTCGGAATAAGGGTTAGGCCGGCCCGCAAGCATCGCCTTGATCAGGCGCTGAGTCACGATGTCTGGAAAGCGGCGGTTGGGGGCGGTGGAGTGGGTGTAATCCTGCACTGCGAGGCCGAAATGACCGGCTGAGGGATCGCCGGGGCGCTCGAGAACGTACTCTCCGGGGCCAATCAACTTGATGACGGCAAGCGAGAGCTCGGCGAAGTGGTCAGGGTCGGCTGCTTTGCGCCTCAGCAGGAAATCGTTGAGGGCTTTGGAATCTGGATCGGGAGGGAGCTTCTCGCCGTGTGTAGCGGCGAGTTGAACAATGCGGTCCCAGCGCTCGGGCTGCTTCACGATGCGGCGCAGAGAGGAAACTTTTTCGAGCATGCGCGCGACCACGCCGTTGGCGGCGATCATGAAGTCTTCGATCAGCTCGGTCGCGTGATTTTTCTGCTGCTTCACCATGTCGACTATCTGGCCATTGAAGAGCAGGGGCTGGAGTTCGTCGGTCTGAAGCGTGAGCGCTCCGTTTTCAAAGCGGTGGTTTTTCAGTCTCTGCGCGACTTCATCTTGCAGGTGTAGCTGGGCCTGCAGGTCTGCGGACGCGGCCACTTTGGCTGGCGCCGGCGCAGTTGCTCCCAGCCACGCTCCGACGGAGTTGTACTGGAGTTGCGCGTGGTTGCGAACCAGGGCGCGATAGATGTTGCTGGAAGTGACGTGGCCGCCGGAGTCGACCACGAATTCGATAACCACGCTAAGGCAGTCCTGATTTTCCAGCAGGGAAGTCTTGCCCGTGGAAAGTTCTTCGGGAAGCATGGGGAAGTTGCGTACTCCGGCGTAGACGGTGGTGGTTTCTCTGGCGGCGTGCTGATCAATGGCGGTGAGCTTGGGTACGAAGGCGTCGACGTCGGCGATGCCGACGAACACTTTGATGTCGCCGTTCGTCTGGCGCTCTGCAGCTTCGATCTGGTCGAGATCGCGGGACGTGTCGTTATCGATCGATGACCAGAGAAGGTTTCGTAGATCACGAATATCTTTTCCGGCGGCGATTTGCGGAGGATGGGCGCGCAGGTCTGAAAGTTGCTGTTGGATGGCAGGAGGGAAATCGGGATCAAATCCGCGCTGACGGACGACTTCTTTTGCGATAGCCTGCAGATCGATGTGTGGTGCGTGAGCGTTGGGCATGAATTCTCGTCGGGATAGAAATCCAAAAGCAAATTCACCACGAGGCACAGAGACTCAGAGAAAATCTTCTTGGAATTTAGTTTCCTTAGCTGTTGCGTTCTGGGCTTTCTGTGCCCCTGTGTTCCTGTAGTGAAGAATTCTTATTCGGTGACCACCGCCTTTACCAGGTTTCGCGGGTGGTCTACGTTGTAGCCTTTTTTCGTCGCCACGTGATAGGCGAAGAGTTGCAGGGGAATGACTTCAACGATGGGCAGCAGCAATTCGGGAGCAGCGGGGACGAAGAAGACGTCGTCGGCGATGCTGGTGATCTCGCGATCGCCCTCTGTGGCCACCGTCACGAGGCGGCCGTGGCGGGATCGAACTTCCTTCATCACGTCGAGAGTCCGGCGATACCGTAAGACGGAATCGGGATCGTTATGGTCGCAAGTGGCCAGCACAACCACAGGAAGCTTTTCATCGACCAGGGCATTGGGACCGTGCTTCAGCTCGCCGGCGGGATAGCCTTCGGCGTGAGCGTAGGAAGTCTCCTTGAGTTTGAGCGCTCCCTCGCGGGCAATGGCGTAGTGGACGCCGCGGCCGAGGTATAGGAATTTTTCCGCCTGAAAGTGGTGGTCGCCGAATTTGTCGGCGAGATCGTCCCAGCAGCGGAGATTGCGATCAATGGCGTCTGGAAGCTGCAAGAGGCGCTGCAAGTAAGACCGCGTGACCTCGGTTGTCATGCGGCCGCGCTTGCGCGCAAGAAACAATGCCATGAGATAGAGAACGGTGACTTGCGTGGTGAAACTCTTGGTGGCGGGAACGGCAAGCTCGGGGCCAGCTCCCGTGATCAAAGCTGCGCTGGCTTCACGAGGAATGGTAGCCTCGGCCACGTTGGAGACGGCGATGGTCTTGACGCCGCGGGTGAGCGCCTCGCGCTGCGCGGCGATGGTGTCGGCCGTTTCGCCAGACTGCGTTATGACCATCACGATGGGATCAACCGCGGCGTGCGTGGAGCGATAGCAGTACTCGCTGGCGTATTCCACGTCAACGGCAACGCCGGAAAGATCTTCGATCATGATTTCGCCGGCCAGTCCGGCGTGGCGACTGGATCCGCTGGCGGCGATGATCAACTTCTCGAAGGTAAGCAGCGCGCTCTCAATCGAGTGCAAGGCGCCGGGGAAAAGGATGTCCTCTTTCAGATGCTGATCTACGGTTTTGGCAATGGCTTGCGGCTGTTCGTAAATTTCCCGGCGCATGGCGTGGGAAAAGTGGTCAGTCGCGGCGTTCGGTGCGGTGCTAATTGGATTCATGATGACTGCGGCGAGGGTAAATCATTTCTGGCGTATGGGGCAAACGCGGTTGGGACGGGCTACGGTTTGCAACGAGAGGGCGGTCATTCGAGTTCTTGAGCCGCCGCTGAAGCGCGAATTTCGCTCGAGTTTGACGTGCGATAATGGATCAATTCACAGCGGCCCCGTAGCTCAGTTGGATAGAGCAGCGGTTTCCTAAACCGTTGGTCGGCGGTTCGACTCCGCCCGGGGCCCCCATCCAAGTGACAACGCATAAGTCAGGGACCGAGACGCCGGAGCCGATTGTAATTTTCCACCGCACCGCAACTGAGGCGGGAGCCTGAGAAGGGGCGGGCCGAAGCCCGCCCTCTCGCGATCCATCTAGGGACAGGTGGTGGCGGCGACGTTCACAATGGTGTTGGGCAAAAAGACGTCGCTGCCCGCGTTGCTCTTGGAAACTCCGCAGTTGGCCTCGTTGATGGTGTTCCTGGTGATGGTGTTGCCACCGCCGGAGAGGTCATTCAGGGAAATGGCGGTATTGCTGGTATTCACCAGCGAGTTAGTTTGCACAACCACGCCGTTCGCAGAACTCAAACTGACAGCAGTCTGCGTCGAGTTGATGTTGTTGGAGGTGACCTTCACGCTTGGGCCCGCGCTCTGGAAAGAAAGTCCTTCGTTAACCTGGGAGATGGTGTTGCTGGTGATGGTGCCGCCCTGGTTAGGACCAAAGCCGATGCCCTGGCCACTGAAGGAGTGAATACTGTTGCCCTCCACGGTAAGAGTTGAGGCCGAGCCTGACCCATTCTCGCCGTAAACCGCGATGGCTGGTGAGCTACATCCGCCCGCGATGTTACGGATGACCGAAGTGCTGACCTTACCCGAGGAAGCGGCAGCGGTACTGAGATACACGATGCCAGCGCTCGCCCCGCTGGGACAACTACTACCGCTGCCATCGACGGTTAGGCCAGAGATGTTAACGGGGCCGGCGTCCTGAACCAGCAGCTGGGCATAAATCGGGTAGCCGCTTACCGGCCCGGTGCCATTCTGGGTAAGCCCAGACAGCGGAAGCGTGACTAGAACAACCTGGTCCGGTTGGGTCGAAACTCCTTCCAAGGTGACCGGCGCGTTGATGGTGACCTGCTCGGGATACGTGCCTGGGCAGATTTGAATAATGGCTCCGGACGGAACCGCATTTACGGCGCTCTGAATCGAACTGTAGTTCTGCAAATTGGTTTTGCACGCTCCGACCTGGACACTCTTGGAAGTGGTCTTCTGGGTGCTCCACCAGAATTCAAAATCGACGGAGGTGTTAAACACGGTGGTAGGGTTTCCTCCGTTGAAGTTGTTGTAATAGTCCAGGACGTCGGTTCCATTGCCAATGCCCCCGCTGGAGCCGTCCCACGTCTCGAATTCAAAAGTAGCTTGATACGCGCCACCGCTGGCGATCTGATACAGAGGATCGGTGGCTTCCCCGCTGATGCCGAGAGCGCCTTTGGTTGTGGTGTCACCTACCAGAAATCCCGAGCCCAGGAAACCTGCGGAGGAATCATAAGGCTGCAACTGCACGACTAATTGAGTCTGCACGCTGACAGTCCCGCTAGTAAGAGTGTTGGTAAAGGTCCAGGGTGCGGTAGAGACAAAGGCGATGATCCCGGTGCTCGGATTGTAGGAGTAAAACGTCATGTTGCCGGGCGAGGCGACGTTGGACTGCGCCACGTTAGCGACAGTGTTGACGCCCCAATACAGACTGACGTAATCCATCGTGTTGAAGCCACTAAATGCGAAGGTCCCGCCGCCAGTCGAGATCGGGTTGCCACTTTGAGTCAGGGTTACGCCACCGGCCGGTGGATATCCCATGGTGTAAGTTGTTCCCGCCCATGCCTGGCTCGCCACAAACAACATCAGCAAAGCCCACAAAACGCACACACTCTTCATGGTGTCCTCCTGCGACATTAAATTGGATTTTCTAGAAACAGGGGCCCACAGATTGACAGACTGAGCTAGCCCGACTAACGGGGCGTCAAGTCGGGGAGACGCGCGGAAATACAAATAGAGAATCCGCCCGATTCCGGTCTCACCCACATCCCGCCCAGAAAGTGGGGTCCTGAATGCGGCGGAAAAGCGATTCCCTTATACACCCGAAACCTTGACTAGGCAACGTGGGCTTGATCTCCTCCCACGCAAATAATGCATGAGTCACCGGGAGTGACGCTGTAGGTTGGAAAGTCTACCGCGAGAATTGCTGAGTGCTTGCGGGTAAAGACGTGATTGTCCGCTTACCAAGAAAAATGGCGTTCCAGTTTGACCTCGCCGGAACGCCACTTGGGGCTATCGATTGGCCTCATGCACCCGCTCTTGCCGTTCGCGCAAGGGGTGAAGGCCGAACTACTTCCTCCTCCCGGCCAAAGTACAACCGGTAGGAATGGTGGATTCCATACATAACGGGGAAAACAACCAGAGCTGCTTGCCATCCGAACCGATGGCTAGCCAGGTTGAGCATGGAAGTCACTCCCGTGCTGAGTACGTAATAGGGGAATGACAGTTTCGCGATGCTCATCCAGACGCTCCGCATGCCCGCGCCCTGAGTCAGTTTGATGATGCCCGCCACCGGAACCGTTTGTCCCAGAAAGAAAGCAGCAGTGGTTGCAGCCAGAACAAGAGGCAAGGATGCCCAACTTGATTTGGCCAGCCAACCAGCATTCCAGATAAGGTTCGCCATGCTGGTTGCGAACGCCATCATGCTGACGTTGAACAGCATCTGCTCCGGCCGGAAATTGGTGCTCGATTGCGGCCAGCACTGAACGACGGTAGAGACAGATGCAATCAAGACAGCTTCTACCGCGCTTAGACTCAACACTGCCATGAGCAGGAACGGAAGATTGACGGACATGTTGCCTTCAATCCCCGGCAGTTTCACTCGCATGCGCGATGTTGCCGCTGCGAGTGCGAGTATCGCCAGCGCGTAATACGAGTGCAGAGTGTGGCTTCCGATGCCGGCGTATACAGTGCCTGTAATCGCTGCAAGGACCATCAGTCCGATGAATGTTCTTGTTAGCCGTGTCTTGCGATCCATGATCTTCTCCTTTCTCTGGTTTTGTTGCTCACGGCTACTGCTCATCGTCTCCAGCATCGGAGAACGCGCCATCGGTGGTCGAGACGGCCGCACCCCAAACCACGCTGGTGGCTTGCGTACCTGTGCCGGTGCTCGAGCCCCAAACTACGCTAAAGGCGCTAAGCAGGTTGCTGTTCCAGGGCAACGAACTGCCCCAGACCACCGAACTGCCGGTTACATTTGAGTCCCACACTACTGATGTACCCCAGACCACGGATGAGCCCCAAACCACTGAGTTCACCGAAACACTGCTGTTTCCGTTTACCAGCGAGACTGCGCCGGTATTCGGGTTGTACACCACCGACGGAGACAATGCCGCGCCCACCGTGGACGGAGCAAGATCAGTGTTGTTTATTGCAGTCTGCAAGTTGAGCAGGCCAGAACCGACCGAAAGGAGATCGTAGGTGCTGGTGAAGTTCTGCGAGAGATGCGGGACCCATGCGACGGTCGAGGTTGGGAAGAGTTTGTAGGTAGTCTTCATCAGCCTCGCCTTTACCTGGTCCGGAGTCAGTCCGCTGTTCTGCTGCAAGAGCAGCGCAACCGCACCGCTGACCGCCGGCGTCGCCATACTTGTGCCACTCAGGGTGAAGTAATCGTTCCTTCCGTCGTTGCCGGTGGCCAGTTCCGCAGGAAATAAACTCTCCAACGTGGCGCCGGGAGCAGCCAACGAAACTACGTCGTTGCCGGGAGCAACGATGTCGGGTTTCACCACGTGATCATATGTGGTGGGGCCCTTGGAGCTGTAGCTGGCCAGGGTCTCAGCCGATTGCGAAGTGGATCCGTTGCTCTTCATTGCGCCAACGGTGAGAACGTAAGGATCGTTGCCGGGAGCTGTTATGGTTCCGAATCCGTTGCTGCCGTTTAGGCTGACGCGTCCATAATTTCCGGCGGCTACCACGACTACGATCCCAGCCTTCCAAGCCGACTCCACAGCCTGGCAGAGAGGATCTTGCGCGTAGCTGACGAATATTCCGCGCCCCAGCGACAGATTGATCACGCGGATGTTATAGGTGTTCTTCAGAGCAATGGCTTCCTGAATAGCTGCGATGACGGTGCTGTCGGTGCCCGCGCCGTAAAGGTCCAAAGCTCGAAGGTCCACGAAGCTGACGTTCGGCGCGATGCCGCTGTAATTCCCGCTGGACAAGTAACCATTGCCGCCGATGATTCCGGCGACGTGAGTGCCGTGACCATAGAGGTCGTACTTCCCGCCGTTCGAGTTCGTATTCTGGGTGCCAGTGAAATCCTGATGATAGAGCACGCGCGAATGGGACTCAGTGGAATCCAGTAGATCAGGATGAGTGTCGTTGATGCCGCTATCGATTACAGCGACAGTAATTCCGCTTCCATTGAGTCCGGCGGTCCAGGCCGAGGGTGCGCCTGTGACCACATCCGTAGTGTCATCCAGGCCCTTCATGGGATGGTCGACGCTGACGGAAAGAATTTCCGGATCGGCTTCCAAGGCTGGCAGGGCGCTCACCGGAATCGTGAGGGCGATACCTTTGACCATGCCGAGGCGGTGGTTCAAGCGAGCGCCAAGATGCTGGACTCGACCTTCCTGCGCCGACTGCGGTACCTGTTTATACTGCACGATCACCTGTACAGTCTCATTTCCGGCCGTGCCTTGATGGGCTCGTTCAACTTGGGGCGTGAGGTCTGGGGCAAACTTCCCGACCGGCCTGCCACCTCCAAAGCCTTGGCCGAATGTGGTCTGCGCCAACAAGACGAGCAACAGCGTGCCTAGGCGTTTTCCCCAGGCAGCGCTGTGACGCTCTCCGCGCCCAGAGCCTTTAGGTTTCCGTGTCTGCAACATAAGTCTCACCTTCCGTGGGACGAAATTGTGCTTCAACTCGGCTTGACTCATGCACGGGCCGGGCCACTCGGGCTCTTGTAAGTTATTGCAAATATTAAGGATGAATACGATCTTGCGAGGCAGTGTTGGGCCAGTCTGTCCTCTACGGTGGGCGTGAGCCAGTTTGTCACATGTCTCAGGCAGGGTTTCTGGTTACCTTAGTTTCGAGATCTTGGATATGGCGCAACGCGAATTTAGCGGGCTGCGGCCGTCGCTTTGCTCTGTGGTTCGGGATTGACAGGTTGCACGCACGGCAAGGCTGCCATGAGGCGCCGAGTGTATTCGTGCTGCGGCTGGGAAAAGATCTGATCGGTGGCTCCACTCTCTACAATCGCGCCTTGATGAAGGATGGCGATGCGGTCGCAGATCCCGGCTACGGAAGCGAGGTCATGTGAGATGTAGAGAATGGCCATTCCAGTGGAGCGGTTCAGTTCGCAAAAGAGCGCCAGAATCTCGGATTGCGTTATCACATCGAGTGCGCTGGTCGCCTCATCGGCAATCAGGAGGGCAGGACGATGCATGATTGCCATCGCGATCAGCACGCGTTGCGCCTGACCCACGCTCATCTGCGAAGGATATTTGCGCTGAAATTCGTCGTCCGCCGGAAGAGAGACACTCTGCAGAGCCGCACTGATTGCTTTCGCACAATCGGAGCTTGTACCCGACGCGTGGGCCCGCCACGCCTCCTTAAGCTGGGTCCTTATTTTCAACGCTGGATTCAAAGAAGAGAGCGGGCTTTGCAATACCAGCGAAATGGCGCGACCACGCAACGTCCGCAATTCTCGCTCCGAGAGTTGCAACAGATCGGAATTCTGAAACCGGATCGTGCCCTCGGGCTGGGCGTTCTTCTTATCGAGTAATCCGAGAATCGCCATGGCCAGAGTGCTCTTGCCCGAACCGCTTTGTCCGACCAGGCCAAGGACTTCGCCGCGCTGGATTTCGATTTGCACGTCACGCAGAACCGGTTCCTTGCCCGCATATCGCACCGACAGGTGGGCGGAGAGCAGAGGCTGGTCTGGCGAATTGGAGGATGACATCATTTTGCGTTGCTTGCTCTCGAGTTTCCACCTTCGTGGCAATTCGGGGCAGAGGCCGAGTTACTTCGTCGATACCGTGAGCCGCTCCGCATTCCAGAAAGTTTGCGGCGACAAAATTACTGGAGCAGCGCCATGCACCGCCGGCGAGGCTGCGGAGAGAGCATTCTTGTTGATCAGGAAGATGAATGGTTGCTCTTCGACGACGATTTCCTGAACGCGATCGAATGCTTCCTTGCGCCGCTTGAGATCGGTGGAAGATGCCTGGGCGCGCATCAGACGGTCGATCTCGGCCTCCCAGGAAGTCTCCGGAGTTTTCTGCTGCGGATTCCACTGGTGATTTTCTGCAGAGCTTAGCCAGACGTTCATCTCGCCGTTGGGATCGAGATCGACATTGGTCAGGCCCAGAATAATGGCCTCGTAGTCGAAGCTCTGCGTCATCCGTTCGATCAGGGAGGGGAAGTCCAGAGTGACCACATTCACGTGAATGCCGATCTTTTGCAGGTCGTCCTGAATGAGCACGGCCATGCGCTCGCGAGTTTTGCTGCCCGCGTTGGTGATAATCGAAAATACAACCTCGTTGCCGTCTTTATCTTTCAGCACCCCGTTTTCCAATCGGAAGCCGTCGCTCTGCAGCGCCTTCAGAGCTGCATCGGGGCTATAGACCTGAGGTTTGAGTTTGCTATTGAACCAGAATCTATTCGCGGGGGAAAACGGTCCGGCCGCGGGCTGAGCATGGCCGTGAAAAACTATGCGGCTCAAGTCTTCGCGGTTGATCGCTTCCGAAACCGCGCGCCGGAAGCTTGCCGAACGAAACCAATTTTTTTTGTAACCTGGAATGGGCGCCTTTGCGACCTCGTTGAACCACAGCTGCTCGCTATCGAGCGACGGGCCCGCATCGTGCACCAGTTGGGGCGAGGTTGCTTCCAGCTTGTCGAAGTACTCACTATCGAGCGAGTTGATCAGGTCCAACTCCCCGCGCTTGAAGCGCAGCATCTCGACGTCACGATTGGGCTGGATGTCCAAGCGAATCGAATCCAGATAAGGCAGCTTGCGTCCTTGTTCGTCTGACTTCCAGTAGTTGGGATTTCGCTTTAACAGTACCGCAGCGCCAGGTTTGTAATCCGCCAGCATGAAGGGTCCAAGCACTGCTGCTTCTTTTCGCTGCGAGCGTTCAGAAAGAATTGCGACTTGATCGAAGAGGCGATCCAGTCCAGCGACCGGAGCGGGGAAGGTTATGGAGATCTGCGTCGGAGAAATCACTTTGGTTTCTACGTTTCCTGTGCCCGAACGGAAGGCGTCGCCTGTCGGCGAATGCAGAGCCGGGTCCATCAATTGCTGAATCGTGTAAGCAACGTCTCCGGCGGAAAACGGTGTGCCATCGGAAAACGAAACGCCGCTCCGCAAGCGGAACGTGATCTGGCGTCCATCTTTTGAAACCTTCCAGGATTGTGCCAACGCTGGTTCGAGTTCCTGCGTCTGGCGATTCACGCGGACCAGCACGCCGGCTGTCAAATAACGGATTGAAGCCGAGGCCTCGTCCTCTACCTTCATAGGATCAAAGGTTTTGGGCTCCATGCGTATACAAAACCTCAGTTCGCCGCCACCTTGGGCCAGCGCGCGCCCCAGTAGAGATCCCAAGCAGAGGATTGTAAGCACGAGCGCAAGCTTGCGTTTCTTTTTCATTTCTCCCCGCATTTTCTCGTCGTGCCTCACGCCGGCACTTCCTCTTGCCTGGAAAGCAGAAGCTGAAACGACATCACGACCACCACCAGCAGAACCAGCGGCACAAACTTCCAAGGCTCTTCTCTGACGGAGACCATGCCTTCCAACTCCCTCAGGAGACTTCCCCACGAAGGCATGGGCTCGGCCACGCCGAGTCCGAGAATGCCCAGGTTCGCCTCGCTCAAGATGAAAACTGGAATCGAGATCCAGAACTGCGCGTAGAGGACCGGCTTCAAATTCGGCATCACATGGATCCAGAAAAGCCTTCGCCCGGAGACGCCCGCGGCGCGCGCCTGACGGACAAAATCTGCCGAGCGCAACGATGCTGCCGTCGCGCACAATACTCGCGCTGCTGTGCTCCAGCCCAACAGCCCGAGCAACAGAAAAGTGACCATCACCGAGATCAGTGGAGCTACGTTCAGCGGCATGAATGCCCGCGCGGTGATTAGCAAAAACAACCAAGGCAGCGACAAGAAAAGATCCGTCACTCCCATCGCCAAGCGCGCCCAGGTCCCGCCGAGATATCCCGCGAGACCACCGATGAACGCCGCCATCAGTGTGGAAAGCAGCGCCGCCGCGGGCGCCAACAGCAGCGAGATGCGAGTCCCGTAGAGCACGCGAGCAAAGCGGTCCCGGCCGAGTTCATCTGTCCCGAGCCAATGCACGTGGGATGGTGGAGCGTCCGTAGCTTCCCTGTATTGCTTTTCATACCCCGCGGGAGCAAGCCAGTTCGCTGCGAGGGACGCGCACACGACTACGACCAAGGCGACACACGCCAGCTTCTGCCAGAGATTCACGATTTCTGGCCCCGAACCATAAGAGCGATTACATCTGCTCCGGAATTGGCCAGCAAGGTTACCAGCGTCACCAAGATCGTGATGTTCACCAGAAGCGGCAGATCGCGCGCCATCGCCGCTTGCCATGCGAGCTGGCCAACGCCTGGAAGTCCGCACAGCGCTTCCACCGGAATCGCTGCGCCAACCGCCATGCTGACCGACACGCCAGCGACCGCCAGCAATTGCGGCGCTACTGCGGGAACGACGTGCCAGAAAAGAATGCGACCTTCTCCCAAGCCCTTCGCTCTTGCCGTGATGATGTGGGGCGACGAGTAGGATTTCGCCAGAAGATTTCGCGCATAGCGGTAAATGTGCGGGAACACGATCAGAGCAATCGCCAATGAGCCAGGAACATTCCAGAGGACGGAAAACAATGCCAGAACGGCGGCCGGGATGCAGAGGAACGTTCCGCTCACCATTGTGGTCAGCGCGTCGTAAGTAGAGATACGCAACCAGGCAGCGGTCAGTGCGAGGCTCATGGCCGCGACCCACGCCAGACCGAGTCCAAAGGCCAGGAGACGCAAAGTGAGAGGCGCGCGGTCCCGCAAGAGAGTTCGCACGGGCTGCGCCAACGCGAGAGAAGTGCCCAAGTCGCCATGTGCCGCGCGATTCATGTAGGAGAAGTAGAAGCGCCACACGTTGTGATCCTGTTGCCGGGCGGCACGCAATGCCTGCACGCTCTCGGCGCTTAGGTGGGGATCGAGTTGTTGCTCATCTGCATCGAAACCGGGCGCAAGCCTTACCAAGGTTGCGGAAAGAAAGCCTCCGAGCAGAACGGTGGCTATGAGCGCGAGGGCGTGCCCGGCAATTCTTGATTTCAGCATTTATTTCCCCGAAGCGCCCTGCGTCAGAGAGGGTGCGGCGGCGGCCTGAGCGTAGTGGTTTTGTTTTACGGAGTACATCCGACGGTCGGCTTCCGCGAGGAGGGCCTCGACGTCATAGCCGTCTTCCGGACAGAACGCCGTACCCACGCTTAATGTAGTTACCTCTCGTCCGCAGGTGTGGCGTCCCGCTTCGATGGCGGCATCGTTCAAGCGGCTAGCCTTCTCGGCGGCGGCTTCCGGAGTGAGTCCGGGGGCGGTGACTACAAACTCGTCGCCTCCCATGCGCGCTACGTAGTCGTATCCGCGGCAGGCTTCCTTCAATCGAATGCTGAACTCGCGCAGTAGCTTGTCGCCCTCCAGATGTCCGAAGGAGTCGTTGATTTTCTTGAGCCCATCAATGTCGCAGACCATGACGGCGAGCGATGTCTTCATGCGACGGCAGCGGGCCACTTCCTGCGCTAGATGGACGAACAGTGACCGAGCGTTTGGCAGGCCGGTCAGGAAGTCGGTGGTAGCCGAACTCTCAGCCTGCTGGTACTTCAGCGCATTCTCTACGGAGAGAGCCACTTTGGAGGCGACGGCAAGCAGAATTCGCAAGTCGTCGGGAGT